>NZ_JARYTH010000002.1:187171-609384 GCF_029911965.1 Pseudohongiella sp. SYSU M77423
TAAAGTTTCCTCGCACCACAATGCTATCCTCCGACGTCATTAGTTTCGCCACTGCCCAGCAGCGGGGAGAGATTTGAACGTAAGAGTTCGACACCTTGCGCAGCAAGGTGCGACGAGCGCGCCAGCGCAAAGCCCCGGCTTCTGCGAAGCAGGGGTTGTAAACAGCCTACAGGCTGTTTGCAATCAATCCTCCCCCTCCGCCATTTAAAGTTTCCTCGCACCACAATGCTATCCTCCGACGTCATTAGTTTCGCCACTGCCCAGCAGCGGGGAGAGATTTGAACGCCAGAGTTCGACACCTTGCGTCATGCACGGTCAGTGTTCGGTAATCACCGTACCCTCACGGACCTGCTCGAGCCAATCCATATCCTCAAGCTGGTTGCCAGGTGTGCTGATCGCTGCCGCTGCTGCGGCCACACCATAAGCAAACGCCTCACGCACGGGCTGGCCCTGATAGAGCTTGCAGGTCATGACCGACACGAAAGCATCACCAGCTCCTGCATGGCTGACTACCTCGACACTGGGTGGCCTTGCATGCAGGTGCAGCCCGTCACGGCTGGCCAGCATCGCGCCATTGGGGCCAAGTGTCAGCACCATGTGGTCTGCCATTCCTTCAGCCAGCATTGTCTTGAGCGCTGGCAGTCTCTCAGCGGGTGACTCGCCTCCATCGTATCCAAGCGCGGAGAAATCTTCGCGGTTCAGTTTTACCAGATGGACTCCTTTGGCGAGAGCCAGGCGCAAGGGATTACCTGAGGTGTCGAGCACGACCCGGAGGTTGCGCTCATGGCATTGCTCAACAAGCTCGGCAAAAAATGAATCAGGTACAGAAGGAGGCAGGGACCCACTGATGACCAGCAGTTGTGGCTGGGGGCTGAAGTCACGAATGGCTTTCTGGCAGGCCAGCCATTCATCCTTTTCGAGACGGGCACCCGGAAACACTAGATGCAATGCAAGGCCGGTGGCTTTTTCATCGAGCACGATGTTTTGAGTCGTCTCATGCGTTACTGAGACGCGCAGACAGCTTTGGCCATCCTCCTCCAGCAGTTTTGAAAGCAACTCACCGTGGAAGCCTCCGGCCGGGAAAACAGCCGTTGTGCTGATGCCCATGCGCCGGAGATTGCGAGCGACGTTGATGCCGCCACCTCCAGGTAGGTGCCGGGTGATCTGGCAACGTGTTTTACTGTCATGAAAAAACTGCTCAGTGACGGCAAACATGTCCACGGCAGGGCTCATGGTGAGAGTCAGTATCACTTGCGACTCCATTGTTCAGTGAACTGATAGCTCAATGCCTCATGCTTCACCAGATCCTGAAGAAGGGCCAGAGTAATGGCCATGCCTCCCTCAACAACGCTGTTGTGTTGCCCTGGCTGCGTAGCTGTCGTTTCAGTGCCTCTGCTGCCCAAAAGCGGGGGGCGATGAACCGGCTGGCTGGCAAGGAACAGGTTGTCACGAATCTCCTGCAGCTCCCGAACACAGTCTGCGCCTTCCGGAATGGATCCCAGTATCGTGCGCAGGCGCGCGCCGAGCCGACTCTGAAGACCTGATGGCCGGCAGGCCAGCAAGGTTTCCAGCAAATAGGCGACCAGCATGACCGTGCGGGCGCTGTATTCCTGGCGCTGCTGTGCCACCTTCAGGAAGGTGAACAGGGCTTTGTTGATATCCTTTAGGGCGGTGTGTGTGCTGCTCGACTCGGTTTTTTCAAGCCAGCCCCACACCTGACTGAAGGGCAGCGTTTCCAGTTTCGGCCATTCATTCAGAGCCGCCGCCTGATGCGCGCCATGCAGCAGGTGCGAATCGTATGTCTGCGCTTCGTAGTGTGCGGCGCCATCACCGTTGAACCACGTTCCAAGCAGTTGGATGGCACCAGGCACACAGATGTTGGCGGCCAGTACCAGTTGCTGCAGAAAGACAGTGGCTACGCCGTATCCGTCCCTTTCTGTAATGGTGTCCCGGGCGCTTAATGTGACACTGACATCGACACCAAAAGGCGGAGTAACTTCGTGGCCCATGGCCTCGCGATAACGATCAAAGCTGCCGCTGTGGCGCAGTGCCTGATCCATCAGATCAACCACTGCGCCAGCGTCAAATGTCACCTGATAGTCCTGTTCGTTATCTGCGGTGTCACCACTGGCACGAAAGGGGCGCTCGCGAAAGAAGGCCGCGACGTCCTGCCACAGGGACAGGATATCCTGGCTATGTGCCTGATTGCCGTGAGGTAATGCATTGGAGATATGGAGATTTATGGTTACAGATGTCATGATCGGAATCACCTTGAATACATGAAACAAATGAAACGCAGAGTTGTTCTCTGGACTCTCTCACTCTATCACGCTGACAAGCGGAGGCCATGATGAAGATCAAGTGGGTTAAACATAGCCTGGCACTGGCAGGTGCATTATTGTTAAGTGGCACGGTCAGCGCGCAAAATGCGCTTGAATCGCAGGCTGTGCAATGGTTGCAGGAATTTGTAAGGATCGACACGATAAACCCGCCAGGCAATGAATACCGTGCGGTAGATTTTTACGCGCAGATATTTGAAGCCGAGGGCATTGAGTATGAGACCGCCGAAAGCGCCCCCGGCCGAGGCAATATCTGGGCCCGTATACCGGGTGGAGACGAACCCGGCCTGATTCTCCTGCAGCATACCGATGTTGTGCCGGCAGACCGTGAATTCTGGTCATTTGATCCGCTATCTGGCGATATCAGCGATGGCTACATTTACGGCCGCGGGACGCGCGACATGAAAGGTCTGGGCATTGCACACCTGGTCGCATTCCTGGAGCTTCACCGGTCCGGCCTGCCGCTGAATCGGGATGTCATTTTCCTGGCGACTGCCGATGAAGAGGCCGGTGGGGAATTTGGTGTCGGCTGGCTGATAGACAATCACCCTGAGATTTTTGAAGGAGTTGGCATCCTGCTCAATGAGGGCGGCGGTGGATCACGCATCGAAGACGATGTCACCTTCGGCGTGGAAGTTACGCAAAAGGTACCCGTGTGGTTACGCCTTACGGCCATCGATGAGCCCGGGCACGGCTCGTCACCCAGAGTTACCAGTTCGGTCACCCGAATTGTTCAGGCGCTGAATACGCTGATGGAAAATCCCTTCCCACCGCGGGTGATTCCGCCAGTACAGGAATATTTTGCCGGCCTGTCAGTGAACATGACATCCGAGTGGCGCGCGGCCTACGCGAATCTCGCATCGGCAATTAATGATCCCGACTTCATGCAGCGCCTGCATGCTGAGCGTCCCGGCCATCATGCACTGACACGGGACACGTGCTCCATGACCCGTTTCGAAGGTTCGAACAAGATCAATGTGGTACCGCCAACGGCCTGGGCTGAGCTGGATTGCCGTATCCTGCCAGACAAACCTGCGGCACAGTTTGTCAGCGAACTGGAGACACTGGTGTCAGAAAGTGGCGTGGAAGTTGAGGTCATCATGGCGTTCACGCCCGCCATCTCCACAACAAATTCGCGGCTGTATCGTGCTATTGAAAGTGTCACAGGAGAGTTGCACCCTGGCTCGCGTGTGCTGCCTTCTGTCAGCACCGGATTTACCGACAGTCACTTCACTCGCGACCTGGGAATCATCAGTTACGGATTTAATCCCATGATTACTGACCAGGGCGAACATACCGGCGTGCATGGCAATGATGAACGCGTACCGGAAGCGGTCTTCCGGCGCGGTGTGAGTGATTTTTACGCGGTGATCCGCAACGTGGTGTACGACTGATTAGATAAGGCGGCTGTGTAACTGACTGGCTGAAGACTGGTCAGTCAGTTACTCAGAACGCGCCAGCGGGACCCGGGAATACAACGGGACTCTGCACGCCAGTCTCCGACACACTGGAGACGCCGAAGAAGTAGTTATCGATGACAATATTCTCCAGCGTAAACTCTGAGACATCTCCAACCAGACGCGAATAGGTCCATTGCGGTTCGGTGGTCAGTCGCCAGTGTACGCGATATTGAGCGGCTCCTGGCACTTTGCTCCAGCTGAGTGTGGTATCCGGACTCACCTGACCACTGATGCTTACATCTGCAGGAGGTGCCGGTGCCCAGGCCATGGCAGCCAGGGTCACAGCATTAAGTGCGGTCAGTTTGGCTGCGTAGTCGAAGTCCACATGCTCCAGAACATCGCCATAGGCAATGCCATTTTCAACACGAATATCCTGATGCTGCCAATGGTAATGTTCATTGGTTTCCATGATGCGGACGGCCGGGAAGCCGACTTCATTAAACGGGCGGTGATGGCCGCCACGACCGAATCTGTCCAGTCGGTAAATCATCATGACATCGAGATTGGGTATGTACAGGTCAGCCATCAGGTCGATGTAGCGGGCCAGATTGCGCGACGCAGAGTCGACCTCACCTCCCTGGAAGCGACGTTGACGGGCTTCATCTTCGGTCTCAACGTAGCGGGTGCCTTCTGAAAACACGCGCGCTGTCGTGTTATTGACAACACCATTGATGCCCTGGCTGTTGCCTATCATGTCGTTGTTGATGACAGCCTGGATGTCCCAGCCTTGCTCAAGGGCATATTCAGCAAGAATGGCGCCGCCATTAAGTCCCTGTTCTTCACCCGATAGTCCGGTGTAGATGATCGATCCGGGGAACTCATACTGCGTCAGCACCCGAGCTGCTTCGAGCGTTCCAGCCAGCCCCGATGCGTTGTCGTTTGCCCCGGGGGCATCGTCCGTGTAATTCATGATGTCGGAGACCCGACTGTCGATATCACCACTCATCATGACAAAACGGTTGGTATCACGAGTACCGCGCTGAATCGCCACAACATTGACGACCTCTACGGGATCCGGTACCCGTGCAGTGCCAGATACCACATCACTCACATAAAACACCTCAAGGCAACCGCCACAGGCTTCTGAAATACTGTCGAACTCTGCTTTCAGCCAACGGCGGGCGGCGCCAATTCCGCGCGTGTCTGAGTCAGTTTCCGATAATGTATGACGTGTACCGAAGCCGGCCAGTGTGGTGATGTCACGTTCAATTCTCTCTGCTGAGGGACTGACTGCGATTTGATGCAGGGCCGCATCATCGGCAGATGCCAGGGAAGGCAATACTGCGAGTGGTGCTGCCAGCATTAGATATGCAGAGCCATGCAGGGTGGGGCGTGATGCTGAAAAACGAGAGATCGCCAGACGGATACAGTTTGTTTTCATTGAATCACCTTAGGGTCATTTACTCTTGCCGGTTTCAGGCGGCGGCCATCTGCTCGGATTCGGGTTCGGTTTTTACGATACGAATCCTGAACCAGGCAAACGCCAGCGTCATTAATGGGCTGATCAGACAGAACAGAGCCCAGGGAGCATAGGACAGGGTTGCAACGCCGAGTACGCCAGCATGATAGGCGCCACATGTATTCCAGGGAACCAGAACCGATGTCACGGTACCAGTATCTTCAAGTGTTCTGCTGAGGTTCTGCGGCGCCAGATTGGCTTGCTGGTAGGCCTGCGTGAACATTCGGCCTGGCACGACGATGGAAAGGTACTGATCCGATGCCGACACGTTGGTGACCATACAGGTTGCGCCTGTCGCCGTGACAAGTCCTGCTGCCGACTTTACGCGACTGATAAGCGCGTTCGTGATTCTGGCCAGGAAACCGGAGGCTTCCATAGCGCCACCAAAAATCATCGCGGAGAGAATCAGCCAGATGGTGTAAAGCATGCCCGCCATACCACCGGTACTGAGTAGATCATCCAGAATGGCATTGCCAGTGGGTATCGCTGTATCGCCGTAAATAGCCTGCATCAGCGTCTGGTAAGTGCCGCCTGTGGCGGCAGACAGTTCAGCAAGTAAGGGCTGTTGAAACACGAAGGCACAGATCAGACCTGCCAGGACACCCATAAACAGTGCGGGCAGGGCTGCAACTTTTTTGATGATCAGAAATATGACACCTGCCGGAACCAGCAGTAGAAGTGGGTTCAGTGTAAATTTCTCGCTGATTAATTGCTGGTAAATGGCTGTGTTGCTGGTATCGGCTGCTTCGCCGCCGGCAAACCAGCCCACCACAAGGTATATCAGCAAGGTAAGCAGTATCGAAGGAAATGCCGTCAGTGCCAGGTATCGTATGTGAGTAAACAAGTCGACGCCGGCAACCCCGGACGCCAGGTTGGTCGTGTCTGACAGTGGCGACATTTTGTCGCCGAAATACGCACCAGAAATCAGTGCACCGGCTACCAGGCCCGGATTGATACCCATGGCGTGCCCGATGCTCATCAACGCCACACCCAGCGTGGCTGATGTAGACCAGGAACTGCCAATCACAACCGCGGCCAGTGCAGTCAACAGGCAGGCACTGGCGATAAAAAATGAGGGATTGAAGATCTCCAGGCCATAATAAATCATCGCTGGTACGATGCCACTGACAAGCCAGCTGCCGGTCAGCGCACCCACCATCAACAGAATCAGGATGGCCAGCGTGGCGGCCTTGATATTGTCAATAATGAAGTCCTGGATTCGCTGCCAGGACGTGCCCTGTAAAAGGCCGAGGGCGGCGGCCAGGGCGGCAGCGGCAATCAGCGCCGCCTGGTTGGCTCCGCTCAGTGAATCGTCGCCATAAACAGCCACGTTATATCCGAGCAGGGTGAACAGCAACAGTAATGGGAGTACGCAAACCATCAGGGACGGGGGCGTTTGCTGGGAAGTCATCCGGAAAGTTACCGCCTGTTATTCGTTTTGTCGTAAACAAACA
This sequence comes from Pseudohongiella sp. SYSU M77423, assembly GCF_029911965.1. Classification (NCBI taxonomy): domain Bacteria; kingdom Pseudomonadati; phylum Pseudomonadota; class Gammaproteobacteria; order Pseudomonadales; family Pseudohongiellaceae; genus Pseudohongiella; species Pseudohongiella sp. SYSU M77423. Next base: position 193,884 of record NZ_JARYTH010000002.1, read on the forward strand.
CTTTAACACCAGTTTCGCCTTGTGACGAGATGAACGAATCATCTATGCTGACTCCGGTTTGCCAATCTGGAAAACACAATTGGGGGAAACAAAATGATTTTGAGAAAACACGTCGCCGGGCACCTGTGGCTGGCAGGCGCGGCGCTGGGCGGTGTACTGGGAGTCTCAGCTGCGCACGCTCAGTCAGGCGCCGAGGCCATTGATTATTCAAATTCGTCCAACTGGCTCTGCCGACCGGACAACCCACGCGCCTGTGCGGTCGACATGAGTACAACCATCGTGGAAGCAGATGGCAATATTCATCTGGAGCCGTGGACATCTGATCCACTGGCACCGATTGACTGTTTTTATGTCTACCCGACTGTATCCCAGGATGCCGGTGCCAACAGTGATATGGTTGCTGGGCCAGAGGAATACAACGTGGTGCGGAGTCAGTTCGCACGTCTTGGCTCGCAGTGTCGGACTTTCGCACCTCTTTATCGTCAAGTGACTTTGACCGCACTTAGAGCTGGTATGTCCGGCGGCAGCGATATGCGCCCGGATAGAAACCTGGGTTACAACGATGTACTGAACGCCTGGAACTACTACCTTGAAAACCACAACGACGGCCGTGGTGTAGTCCTGGTTGGCCACTCACAGGGTGCTGGCGTTCTGAGCCGGATGATAGCCGATGAAATCGAAGGTACGCCGGTACAGAACCAGATCATTTCGGCGATGATTTTGGGCAGCAATGTGCAGGTGCCCGAGGGTGAACTGGTAGGCGGTACTTTCAAGGAGCTGCCGCTGTGTGAGACCGGAGATCAGATCGGTTGTGTGATTACCTATGCGTCGTTCCGTGAAGAAGTTCCGCCACCGGCAACAGCTCTGTTTGGCCGGGGTGGTCAGGGCACAGAGGCTGCCTGCACCAATCCGGCGCAACTGGCCAAGGGCAGCAACGAGTTGCATGCTTACCTGAGCAACAATGCTGCCGAGGGATTCTCTTCGACGGGTCCGTCCCCATGGACAGATAATGGCGTTGTAATTCATACGCCATTTGTCAGTGTTCCCGGGTTGCTGACTGGAGAATGCGTCAGTAACAACGGCTTTAACTACCTGCAGGTGACCGTTAATGCCGATCCAGATGATGCCAGAACCGACGAAATATCCGGTGACGTAATGAATCCCGATGGCAGTGTGAACGCTGGTTGGGGACTTCACCTGATTGATGCCAACGTGGCCATGGGTGATCTTGAAACGATTGTGCACAAGCAGTCCCAGGCTTACCGACGCCCCTAATGCGTCCCTGATCGAGACATAATAACTTCCCTGAAATGCAATCGGCCCGGGTCAGAATCTGACCCGGGCCGATTGCATTATACAAATTGAATTTCTTTACAGAGTGCCGGGAAGTGAATCCATCTGCTCTGAATCGACACGTGCCGCCGAGCGGGTAGCGTCGGCTGGGAATGCAGCAGCCATCGGGTTGCCCAGCAGCTCCGCCATGTCGACCAGGATGCGGCCGCTTTCCATCAGCAGTGGATCATCTTCTTCGCGCTCTTCTTCAGACTCTTCCTCTTCAACAGCAGCGATTTCGTCTTCAGCTTCTGAATCTGACTCGAGGTCGCGCCATTCTTCCAGAGGCAGTCCTTTGGCCTGCAGGCGCTGATTGTTCGCTTCAAATTCTGCTCGGCGATCAGCCTCGCGCTGCGACTTCAGTTCTTCACGCTGCAGCGGGATGGTTTTGCGCTGACGCACGTCGATCATGCGCTGAACGGCGTCCTCCAGATAAACGAAGTCAGGATCTTCGGCCGCACGGGCTTCGTGTCTGGCTTGCAGTTCTGGCATGATGCCGCGCAGGTCATTGTAAGATCGATACTCTACAGGGCGGACGGTGTCCCAGGGCAGAGCGCCGTCCAGATTGCTTTCACCCATGGTTTCGATGGCCTGATAACGGTCCGGGAACTCGATATCCGGCAGTACACCCCGGTGCTGCGTGCTGGCACCGGAAATACGATAGAACTTGGATCTGGTGAGTTTCACCTGACCATAGTTCATCGGAATGATTTCCTGCACGGTGCCTTTACCGAAGGTCTGGCCGCCAAGTACAACGCCACGCTGGTAGTCCTGAATGGCGCCCGCAAAAATTTCTGATGCAGATGCGCTGGCACGGTTCACGAGCACAGCCAGCGGACCGTCGTATACGATCTCCTGGTCCGCATCGCCATAAGAGCGAACAAAACCGTTGCGCTGACCGGAGTATCGAATCTGCACAGTCGGACCCGAATCAATGAACAGGCCCACCAGTTCATTGGCTTCATTCAACGAACCACCGCCATTGTAGCGCAGGTCAACAACCACGGCTTCGACGTTGTCCTCTTTCAGCTCTTCGAGCAGAGCGCGTACATCGCGGGCAGAACTTCTGTAGTTTGGAAGACCGGCTGCAGCCGCTTCGAAGTCAAAGTAGAACGAGGGCAGGGTAATCACGCCAACGCGGTAAATGTCGTCCTGAACCTCGACCTCAATGACCTCGCTTTTCGCGAATTGCTCTGAAAGCTCTACGGTATCGCGTACGATCACGATCTCGCGGGCTGCCGCTTCACTGGTTGCCGCTGCCGGAATGACATTCAGACGGATGGTTGTACCTTCTTCACCGCGAATCTGGTCAACTACATCATCCAGGCGCAGACCGATGACGTCCTGCATTTCACCTTCTTCACCCTGCGCGATACCGATGATGCGATCGCCAGCCTTCAGCTCTCCGCCACGCTCAGCCGGGCCACCCTTGATCAGTTCGGCGACTTTGGTGTACTCATCTTCTGACGTCAGCTGCGCGCCGATTCCCTGCAGTGAGCCACGCAGGCCCATGTTGAAAGTTTCTGAGTCTCGCGGAGAGAAGTAGCTGGTATGAGGGTCCACGGTGCGCGCCACAGTTGCCAGATAGGCCTGAAACACATCACGATCGTTGGTTTTGGCGACCTGATTCAGCTGGTTTCTGTAACGTTTGCTGAGACGTTCCTCAATCAGATCGGGTTCCATGCCAGTTAGTGACAGACTGAGTGCGCTGCTCTTGATACGCTGTCGCCACAGATCATCGAGCGATGCTGTGTCTGAGGCCCATGCAGCGTCCTCACGATCTATCTCGAGATACTCTTCAACGCTGTAATCCAGTGAACCCAGCTCGTTCTCTACAAAATTGACGGTCCACACCAGACGTTCGAGGACGCGTCGATGGTATAGGTTATAGATTTCGTAGGCTGGCTGCAGATCACCGTTCTTGAGGGAATCATCAAGCGTGTCACGGTACGCGCTGAGCTGCTGGATGTCGCTGGCATTAAAGTACAGCTTCTGGCCGTCGAGGGCTTCAATGTAGTGATCATAAAGTTCAACGCTGAAGCCGTCGTCAAATACGACCGGCGAGTAATGCTTGGTTTCCAGTTCGCGCAGCAGTTCAATGGCGGTGCGGCCATAAATGACAGCAGGCGCCATTTCCTGGTACAGCACGTCTACATCAAGCGGAATGTTGTCCAGCGCTGACGGTTCGGGCGTCGCAACTTCCAACGGCGCCTCAACGGCAGCAGGTTGGGGCTCAGCCGTTGGCTGTGCCTCTTCCTGCGCCCAGGCGCCAGTGGCCATCAGGCCAATCAAAGCGCTGCTGAACACCCGGCGGACAGCCCGTGCGAGGTTAATGCGCTCAGAGCCGAACCAGCCGACACCTCCGGTGTCAGCACTGCGAACGGGTGTGTAGTCTCGATTCACTTGGCTCACTATGGTGTTAGTAGTACTCAACGTCATACCTCGCAATACTGGAGCGGTTTGTTCATCCTTGATATTACGTTTAGCCGGGCGCTGTCAAGGTCGCTGCTGTGACTAAAAGTCACGGCTTCACCCGTTTGTGACGGGCTGATGCATGGCGCTCTGCGCGTTCGACATCAATGTAGCGATCAGTAATCGCACTGGAACCGTGGCCGGCGTCATCCCGGACGTGTTCCCGGGGGCGGTATTTAACATCCTCTGAAATGCCGGTATGACGTAACCAGTGCACGGTTGCCTCGGCCAATCGTTCTGCTTCTTCTACAGACCCTTCTTCGCGGAGCTTTGCTTCAGCGCGGTCAAAACATTTTTGCACAATGCCGCGTATCTGGCGCGTACTGGTGATGCCACCCTTGCCACGGGTCTTGTGAATAAGTGGCGTAGACTCGCCGGGCAGCGGCAGGGAGGACAGCCCGCGTGATTCGCGATATCGACGCAGTGCGCGCAACATATCATCACTGACAGAAACTTCTCTTTCCTTGTTGCCCTTGCCAACCGTCAGGAACCACCAGTTGCCCTCCAGATCGCGTTGAAAGTGTCCCATCTGTGGTATCCAGCGTTCGGTCTCCACCAGTTCCGAGACCCTGAGATACATGGCAAACAGGGCGCTCATCACGAATAAGGTGCGTTCATGAACTTCCGGCTCCTGTTGTGCCATCTCTTCGGCACATTCAATGACCACATCCCACTGTATCTGGGATAAGCGACGAATCTTGTCCTGTCCCTGACGTTTGCGCAGAAATTTGCCTTTCTGGCGAATACGGGCGACCGGGTTGGCCTTGAGGCGGTTTTCCTGCACCAGATAATTAAAAAAGCTGCTCAGTACCGAGAACTTGGCCTGCAGCGCTGATTGAGAAAGGGAGTAAGGCTGGTCTGCTGCAGTCTGATAGGGGCGCCAGTCAGGATTGGCCACTCTTTGTCCCTGCCTGTCTAAAAAGCGCGGCACCTGCTTCTGGCCTATCCAGTTATCCGGGGGCTGACGAGAGAACTCGACATAAGACTCCAGGTGTTCGCGCTGGATCTCAGGCAGAGACAGGCCGGCAACCAGCCACATCCATTGCAGAAAATGCTCCAGCTCGCGGCGATAAGCGGTGAAGGTGTCGGGACTGCCACGATAGCTGTATAGAAACTCGCTGGCGAAACGGAAGTCATCTGCGGCACTTTCGGGTAATGGTTTTTTGCAGGAAGCCAGGAGGTCCGGGCTGAGCACTGGTGGTTCACGCCAGGGGTTGGGCATGCTCTCCAGCGTGTCAAACAAGGGATGTGGTGATTTCATGGTCCGCTATTTTCGTTGTATTTGCCGGGAGATGATAGTTATGCTTGTGAACAATAACTATTAATTACCTAAAAACAGGCCACTGTCCATGCTGCAGCTGCTACAGGATCGTTTCCAGCAGATTATCGTGATTCTGCAGAATCCAGAATACTGGTGGCAGTTTTTGATCCTGGCTATTGCGGCCTGCCTTTCTGCCCTGATAAATGTCCGGCTTCAACAGCGGCTGGAACAGAACAACACACAAAGCAGTGGTCTGCGACATATTGCAGTCCGTGCCGCACAGCGCATTGTCTGGCCATTGACCGCACTTGGCCTGATTCTGGTGGGCACCGGCATCCTTAGAAACTATCAGCTGCCAACCACAATCCTGGATGTCGTTGTACCCATCCTGGCTGCCCTGGCTCTGATCCGCCTGTGTGTCTACATTCTGCGCAAGTCCTTCTCGCAAAATCCACTGCTGCATTCATCGGAGAATCTACTGGTATTGCTGGTCTGGTCAGTTGTGATCATGCACCTGATGGGCTGGTTGCCAACGGTATTGTCAATGCTCGACAGCATGGCATTCACGATGGGAGAAACCCGCATTACGCTGCTGTCAACGCTACAGCTTCTGCTCATTGTGGTTTTGGCCTTCATTCTCGCCATATGGCTTTCGGAGCTTATCAACCACCAGGTGGCGCGGATGCCGGGGATGTCTCTCAGCATGCAGGTGGGCATCAATAAGTTCAGCCGTTTCCTGTTGCTGACCCTTGCCTTTCTGCTGGCCTTGAACGCGGTTGGTATCAACCTGAGTTCCCTGGCCATTTTTGGCGGAGCACTCGGTGTGGGTCTGGGCTTTGGCCTGCAGCAGATTGCCTCAAACTTTATCAGTGGATTCATACTGGTCCTGGATCGCTCAATCAAGCCCGGCGACGTCATCACGGTGGGTGAAAAGTTTGGCTGGGTGCAGGAATTAAAAGCCCGCTATATCGTGGTTCGCAACCGTGAAGGCGTGGATACCCTGATTCCCAATGAGAATCTGATTACCTCGGAAGTGATCAACTGGAGTTATGCGGATCCCAATGTGCGGGTGTCTGTGCCGGTACAGATCAGTTACGAGGACGATCCGGAGGAGGCCATGCAGCTGATGCTGGAATGTGCAACAGCCTCTGAACGTGTACTTGAAAACCCGCCGCCCACGGTCAGGCTGACAGAGTTTGGAGACAATGGAATCTGTCTGGAAGTCAGAGTCTGGATCGCTGATCCGGTCAATGGCTTCATGCCGGTAAGATCGGATATCAATGTGGCCATCTGGCGCGCATTCAAGAAAGCCGGTATCACCATCCCCTATCCACAGCGGGACCTGCACATCAAATCCATGCCGTCGGAAAGGGATTTGACAATCGCGACGCGGGCGGACGCTGCGCCGGGGAATCAGCCTGCGCAAGATGGTTCGTCTGAATAATACCTTCCTTCGATCCTGATTACCTATCAGGTAGCGTGTTGCTTTAGGTAACACATTTCTGTTAAGCTCGCCTCATCTACTGTACCATCCAGACGGTAAAGAAATGAGTGAGTCAAAAGCAAACCCACGTGACAATATATTGGACGCCGCGCAGCGTGTTGCCGGCAAAGAAGGGGCGGGCAATCTGACCCTGGACAAGGTGGCCTGCGAGTGTGGCATGAGCAAGGGCGGCCTGCTTTATAACTTTCCCAATAAGGATGCCTTGCTGGCTGGCATGCTTGATCGTCTGTTGGAACAGCACAAGGCCATGATGGATTCTGAGGAAAAAAGTCTGGCCGGTGAACCCAATGCCTGTCTGAAAGCCATGCTTGGCGCAAACGCCTGTCACGAGGTGGCAGACCCGGGAGTCTATCTTTCGCTGTTGGCAGCCTCTGCGCACAAGCCAGAGTTGATGACACCCGTTAAGGAAACGCTCGCTGAATACTATCAGCGGCTGCAAAACGAGAGCAGTGATCCCGATATGGCGACGATTCTCTGGCTGGCCGCCGAGGGTTTGATCTTTCACGCCATTCTCGGTCTTGCGCCCTACAGTCAGAGCGAAAAAAACAGATTATTTCAGAAACTTATGCAGATATCCGAGGAAGCATTATGAGAAGTCCGGCTGCACGTGGATTGATGACAATCGTGGGCGCAGTAGCGCTTATGGCGACCTTACAGGCATGTCAGGAATCGACAGCCGAGCAGGCGCCCGGTGATACCCTGCGCACTGCCCGGGTAGAAACAATCACAGCAGGGCCGGCATACGCGGAGCGCCGCTTTGTTGGTCGTGTGGCGGCGTCGAGCACCGTCGATCTGTCGTTCCAGGTGGGAGGCCGCATCGTCAACATGCCTGTGCAGGAAGGCAGCATCGTGCCCGCTGGTAATCTGATTGCCGAACTGGACAAGACGGACTACGAGCGGGCCGTACGCGAAGCGCAGGTAGCACTTGAGCTGTCCGAGCTGGACCATCAGCGAAATCAGCAGATGCTGAATAATGGCGCTATCCCGCAGGCAACTTACGACCGGGCCCTGGCGGATCTGGAGATGCGACGGCTGGCTCTCGCAGCCGCAGAGCGAAACCTGGGCTATGCCAGCATCGAGGTGCCATTTGACGCGCTGGTAACGCGCCGCCTGGTCGACTCGTTTACTCAAGTTCAGGCGGGCACCGAGGTTGTCAGAGTGCAGGATGTCACCGAGCTCCGTGTCAACATCTCGGTTCCGGAGAGTCTCATGAGTGTGCTGCAGACGCCTGAGCGTTTCAGCGTTGTAGCCCAGCTTTCTGCATATCCGGGGCAGTCATTTGAGCTGGAATACCGTGAACACGCTACAGAAGCGGATCCTGTGACTCAGACTTATCCCATCAGTTTTGCACTGGATCGCAGTGAGGCGCCCGGGGCATTGCCCGGCATGACTGCCACTGTGATTGTCACATCCCGTCAGGGTGCTATGCCGGACCTGATCACCGTGCCCGTCGCAGCACTGGATACTGCGGCAGATGGATCATTCCGTCTGTGGGTTTACGATCAGCAGACAGCACAGGTCTCACCGCGAACTGTGACGGTAGGCACACTGGGTTCAGAGCGCGTAGAGATTGAGTCGGGCGTACAGATCGGTGAACAGATTGTGACCGCGGGTGCGCATCTGTTACGTGATGGCATGCGAGTGACTCCTTACGTTTCTGTGCGCTAAGAAGGACGTATTACATGGACTTTGCGCGCTATGCTATTGAAAAGCCGGTTAATACCTGGCTGCTGATTATTGTTCTGCTGCTGGGCGGCTGGTGGGGTATCGAAACTGTCGGGCGACTCGAGGATCCTGCCTTCACCCTGAAGCAGGCAGTTGTGGTCACACCTTATCCGGGCGCGACTGCCAGGGAAGTTGAACAGGAAGTCACCGAACACCTGGAGTCCGCCATCCAGCAGCTCGGCCAATTGAAACGTATTCGCTCCAAATCGACGCCCGGCCGTTCTGAGATAACTGTCGAGATCCAGGATACTTATACCGGCGAGCAGATACCTCAGATATGGGATGAGCTGCGCCGCAAGGTGAATGATTTTCAGCGCAGCCTGCCAGAAGGTGCCGGACCGAGCATTGTCAACGATGACTTCAGTGATGTTTTTGGTATTTTCTACGCCGTAACCGCTGATGGTTACACAATCAGAGAAGTACGTGACATATCGAGATTTTTACGACGGGAATTACTGACCGTCAATGGTGTCGCCAAGGTTGAAATTCGTGGCCTGCCCAACGAAGCCATTTACGTGGAAGTACCCAACGACAAGCTGATCAGCTCCGGTATTCCGTTGTCGCAGGTCATCAACAGCATCGAGTCCGAGAATGCGGTTCAGCCGGCTGGGGCCGCGAGAATAGGGGACTTGAACGTTCGGATCGCCAACTCGCCTGGGTTCGACAGCGTGGCCAATATCGAATCTTTGCGGATCGGGCGACCTGGCAGCACCGATCAGATCAGTCTGGTGGACATGGCGTCGGTTAGCCGCGAGGCTCAGGAAATCCCTGATCAGCCCATCCGTTTTAATGGCCAGGATGCCTTTACACTGGCAGTTGCCGGCATTGCTGATGCCAATATTGTTGAAGTAGGGCAGGCAGTGTCAGCCAAACTGTCCGAATTGCAGACCCAGATTCCGCTGGGTGTTGAACTCCACCCAATTTATGAACAGCACATTGTCGTTGATGAGGCTATCAACGCCTTCATCGTTAATCTCGCAATGTCCGTTGCCATTGTTGTCGGCGTGCTTTGCCTGTTCATGGGTTGGCGAGTAGGGCTGGTCGTGGGCCTGACACTGTTACTGACCGTCCTTGGTACCGTGTTTTTCATGCGCATCTTTAACATCGAGATGGAGCGTATCTCGCTGGGCGCATTGATTATTGCTATGGGGATGCTGGTTGATAACGCCATCGTTATTGCCGAAGGCATGCTGATCAATATGCAACGTGGCATGAAAGCCCACAAGGCCGCCAGCGAAGCCGCGGTACGTACTCAGTGGCCGCTTCTGGGTGCGACCCTGATCGGTATCATGGCGTTTTCCGGTATCGGCCTGTCCCAGGACACCACGGGAGAGTTCCTGTTCTCATTGTTCGCCGTGATCGGTATTTCACTGTTGCTGAGCTGGCTGCTGGCTGTCACCGTCACACCTCTGTTCGGGGACTATTTGCTGAAGGTCAAAGGCGGTGGTGATTCAGGGGCCGATCCGTATCGTGGCCTGTTCTACGCCCTGTACCGTCGCATTCTGCATACGACACTGGCCATGCGGGCTGTCACTGTGCTTGCTTTGCTGCTGATCACAGTAGTCAGTTATTGGGGTTTCGGGTCAGTCAAACAGGCGTTTTTCCCCGATTCCAACACGCCGATCTTTTTTGTTGATTACAGACTGCCGCAGGGCAGCGATATCCGGGCCACGGCTCGTGATACTGCACGGCTGGACGAACAGGTACTGGCACTGCAAGGGGTAGAGAGTGTCGCCAGCTTTGTGGGGCAGGGTGCCTCACGCTTCATGCTGACCTATGAGCCCGAGCAGCCTGATGATTCTTACGGCCACTTGATTGTCCGCACCGAAAGCCGTGATGTGATAGATGATCTGACAGCCCTGATTCGCACTGACCTTGCTCAACAATACCCAGCGGCAGATATCCGTACGCGACGCCTGGTATTCGGACCTGGCGCCGGTGCCAAACTGGAAGCGCGTTTCAGCGGTCCAGACCCGCGCGAATTGCGGCGGCTGGCAGATGAGGCAATCACAGTGCTTTCGCAGGATCCCGATGTTATCGATCTGCGGCACAACTGGTACCAGCGCGAACTGGTCATCGCACCGCAATTCAACGATGAGAGAGCGCGTCTTGCCGGTGTGGCCCGCAGCGATCTGGCGCAGACGCTGGAGTTTGCCAGCACAGGTGTGCGTGCAGGATCATACCGCGAGGGTGATGAAAGGGTGCCTATCATCATCCGGCCGCCGGATCAGGAGCGGCTGGCCGTAGAGCGATTTCAGGAGCGGCTGGTATGGAGCAGTGGCGAGCAGCGTTACGTGCCTATCACGCAGGTAGTCGACCAGTTCACCACAGATGCCGAAGAAACCATGATTATCCGCCGGGACAGGGCAAGGACGATTTCAGTCCTGGCAGACCCGGTCATGGGTAAAACGGCTGATGAGGTACTGCGACAGGTGAGGCCACATATTGAGGCTATCCCTCTGCCGCCGGGTTACACATTAACCTGGGGTGGTGAGTTTGAGGCTTCAAGCGAAGCACAGGCTTCGCTGGGTGCTCAGCTGCCATTAAGCTTCCTGTCGATGCTTATCATATCCGTGCTCATCTTTGGCAAGGTACGCCAGCCGCTGATCATCTGGCTGGTTGTGCCAATGTCGGTCTGCGGTGTGGTGGCAGGACTGTTGCTCAGCAATCTGCCTTTCAGCTTCACTGCCTTGTTGGGCCTGTTGAGTCTTTCGGGCATGCTGATGAAAAACGCAATTGTCCTGGTAGACGAAATCGATGCACAGCGGGAAGAGGGCAAGGATGACTTTAAGGCGGTTGTTGATGCCTCGGTAAGTCGTCTGCGTCCCGTGTTCCTGGCGGCGGCGACAACCATTCTGGGTATGATTCCACTGTTGTCAGATGCATTTTTTGCCAGCATGGCAGTCACAATTATGGGCGGTTTGGCGTTTGCGACCGTATTGACACTGGTGGCAGTGCCCGTATTTTATGCGATATTGTTCCGCATCAAAGCTGCTGGCACCGCCACAGTTTAACGCCTGTCTTGCAGATATCGAGGTAAGTAAATGAAAAGAAAGTTGATATTGAAAGTTGCCGGTGCACTACTGGGGGTGCTCATTGCCGCAAGTGTCAATGCTCAGTCTACTTTGTCGGATGTATTGAACCTGCGTGAGTACAGCGACACCTTTGCCAGCGCTGGTCAGCCGACAGCCGAGCAGTTTGAGGCCATCCGCGATGCCGGCTACGAGCGTGTCATCTACATTGCGTTTACCACGAATGACAACGCACTGGCCAATGCTGATCAGGTCGTCAAAGGGCTTGGCATGGATTACCTGCATATCCCGGTGGACTGGAACAACCCGACCAAGCGTGATTTCTATGCGTTTGCCGATGCCATGCAACGCAACCCTGAACAGAAAACGCTGCTGCATTGCCAGGTTAATGCGCGCGCCACGGCATTCAGTTTTATGTATCGCGTCGTCTATGAGGATGTACCGGTCGCAGAAGCCAAAGCTGACATGAACACAGTCTGGCAGCCCAACGAAACCTGGCGCGACCTGATTTTTGAGGTACTGGCAGATCACGGCATTTCACCAGATTGCGAAGGCTGCGACTGGACGCCGTCGCAGGTTGGTGGCTGACAGTTATTGTTAGCGGTTTATTTAAAGCTGCAGGGTAAATGCATTTGATACTTACTGCCCACTATTTCCGGTAATCTTTATTACCGGAAATAGTGGTATATCAGCTGGAGCAAGCTAATTTTCGTGGAAATGATGAAACCGAGCTAATTAACCAGCACTCCCGGCGTCGTGCAGTACAACTTTGTTACGCCCCATCGACTTGGCCGCGTACATGGCTTTGTCCGCCGCCACAAGCAACATATCAGCATCAATCTCGAGTGTGGATTTAATCGGTGCGATTCCTATTGATATGGTCGCGCTGAATACCTTGTCTTCGTCTGAAAACTTCAGCTCCTGGAAGCGTTGCCTGAAATCGTCGAGAACCTTAAATGCCTTATCACCACTGCAGTTACCCATAATCACGACGAATTCTTCACCGCCATAGCGTCCAAGTACATCCGTTCTTCGCAGTCGCATCCGAAGTAATGTCGCTACCGAGGCAATAACCTCATCTCCCATGGCATGGCCGAATTGGTCATTAATCTGCTTAAAATGGTCTATATCCATCATGGCAACACATAATTCTTCCCGTTTACGGCGCGCGAGATCCAGTTCTCTGCGCAAGGCGTCTTTGATGGCTGCATGCTTAAGCAAACTTGTCAGGCTGTCTTTAGTCATCAGATCAATCAGCTGCCGTGACCGGGCTACCTTTGATTTGACCACAGTAACGAGGTGCTCATTAGAAATGGGTTTTACCAGAAAGTCGTCTGCTCCTTGCTTGAGAGCGAGTAATTGCAAATGGGGATCGTGCTCTGCAGACAAATAGACAATTGGCAGACCAACCCATCGCCCGTATTGTCTGATCACGGCGGCAAGATTCTGTCCACTGATTCCAGGCATTTGCAGGTCCATCAAAATCACATCAGGGGTGTTCGATTCTAAAGCTGAGATGACTTTCTCTGGCCTGGCGAGGATTTCTGCTTGCATCCCCGCCCCGATCAGCACTTGTCGATAGTACTGTGCCAGCATCTCATCATCATCGATAATCAGAACTTTCTCTGCAGGCGAATGCAGATTGGCGACAATTTGTTCGATCCGATTTATCAAATTTGGTATGTCGAGGGGTTTGACAAAATAGGCTTGTGCCCCGAGGCTGGCAGCCTCGAGCCGTGCAGCAAAATCGTCTTTACTACTGATAAAAACAACGCGTGAAGATGTGTTCTGAAAAAATTGGCATTGAGAATGAAAATCATTAGAAGGATCCGCATTCTCCAATGGAATATCCAGCAACAAAATTTGCGGCTGCTCTGATTCAAAGGCTGACGCCAGTTCGCTAAGCTTGGTAAACAGTCGCGCTGAAAAATTAAAAGATTCCAGATGGGCCATCAGCGTTGCGCCCAGTTGAGGTTCACCCTCAAGAAGCCATATTTGATCGAGTAATGGCTTGTTAATGGTTGTACGTGCTGCGTCTGCGTCCGGAGTGATGAGGCTCGGGTTGGGATTCGGGCCAGGCTGTGCGAACAGGCTAAGAGAGTCCAGCGCTTCTTTAAGCTGTAGACCTTCATACCTGAGGTCACTTTCAGCCGAATTCGAAGACAAAATGCTATCAAGGTTCTTATTCAGTTCAGCGGCGCGCGAACTGAGTCGTGTCAGACCGAACGTGCCCGCAGATCCGGCCAGTTTGTGCAATTCCTGTCCCAGTATTATTAATTGATCTCGCCTCGGTGCAGTCTGCTGTAACTCCTGTGCCAGCAAGGATATCTGGTCCAACACGACTGGCAGTTTCTTTAGATACTCATCCTGAATTGCCTGTAACTGCTCATTTAAATTCAAGGCTGCTCCTCCGTGAGACGCCACAAATCTTTGACCTGTTGAGCCAGTGTCATTGGGTCAAAAGGCTTGGGAATTACACCGATGGCCCCCAGGCTTATAAAACGGTCTACTTCATGCGCCTGTACTTTGGCTGTCATGAATGCAACCGGCACGGCATGCAATTGGGGGTGTTCGCGCAAGGCTTTTAAGGTGCTCGGCCCGTCCATCCCGGGCATCATTACATCCAACAAAATCATCTGCGGCGAAAAATGCTCTGCCTGGGAAACGGCCAGGTCTCCGCGCTCGCACAGGCTGACGGTCAAACCACCCACTACTTCTAGCGCCAGTTTGGCGACGGCCCGGATATCTGGCTCATCTTCTACATACATGACACGAATCAAATCACTCATCCGTAACCTCTTTGCTCCTGCTACTGCTGAATTAAATGACTCTCTGCGTCAGGTATTTTCATTACCAGACCTGGCGTCATTATAAAGCGGGAACTCAACCCAAAAGCAACAACCTTCAGATCGCTCGGCCTCAAACCCGATGCAGCCGCCCATCTGCTCGGTCAGCTCCTTGCTGATTGCCAAACCCAGGCCAGTACCCGCTTTTTGTCGACTGTCTCCGGCCTCAGCTTGAGCAAACCGCTGAAAAATATGATCCTGAAAACTTTCAGGAATACCTGACCCCTGATCCAGCACCATTATCCTGATCCGACCTGATTCCAAGGCTGTTGTAATACTAACCTGCCCACCCGGTGGTGAGAACTTAATAGCGTTACTGAGGAGATTGGTCAAAACCTGCTGAAAACGGGCCGAATCCACCCAAATACAGGCAGATACGTTCGCGTGCTCTTTTAGTTCCACGTTCTGTATTTTCGCCAGCGGTAGTAGATCAGAGACTGCAGAATGCACCAGATCGGCAATCTCCTGTTTGTCAGGATACAACACCATCCGGCCCGCCATTAATTTTTCTACATCCAGTAAATCGTTAACCAGGGATGCAAGACGCTGGCTATTGTTATGGGCAATTTCCACCATGGATTGCACAGTTTCAGGTAAGGCGCCGATAGATCCTGACCGCATCAGGCCTAATGCGCCGGTGATGGCTGTCAATGGCGTACGCAGCTCATGGCTGACCGTCGAAATGAATTGGTCCTTAAGTGTCTGGTTGCGCAGTCTTTCCGATACATCTTCGGCAATACCAAGGTAACCGCGGACTTTGCCCTGAAGATCAGTTAGTGCACTGATGACGACCTGTACGGGAATCAAGTGACCATCGCGATGTTTATAGTGGATCATTAATTCTTCGGTGCCACCCTGACTAATTCTGTATGTCAGTAACTCGTTGCCAATCAGTCGTCGACCCAACTCGCCGGATATTTTGGCTGCCCTTTCGCGCAGTTCATCATTTAGCAAAAAAATGTCAGGTTGGTGTTTGCCGACCATTTCATCGGCAGAGTAACCCAGCATACGCTCTGCCCCGTTGTTAAATACAATAATGGTGCCTGATAAATCAGTCGCGATAATTGCGAATGATCTTGCCGCCGATAACACTGAATCCAATAAGTCATTCGTCTCGCTCAGTTCAGCGGTCCGCGTCAGTACTTCCGAATCCAGTTGCTGGAGAAGGTTACGTTGCCAGATCATGCGCAGTATCGAGCCCAGAAAAACAGCTACCAAGATCGAAATAAATACACCTGAGATGCGCAGTGACATCACCTGGCTACCGACGTTTTCCGGCAGCTGGATAGCCATCTGCCACTCACCACCTGGCACGCGTACTGGCGTAAGCTCCAGCGGTGAGTTGAAATTTTCACTATCCCCAAAAAAAGTTCTGCCTGGCTGTCCTTCGTCATCGACATTGCGCAACGAGATTCGTGATGCGAGGTCGCCAGCAGCTGATCTAATCAAACTCAGGAGACTGTCAGCATCAATGACGGTACTTAGCAGGCCCCAATAATTGTCGTTAATGTAAACGGGGGATCGATAAATCAATCCATTGCCGCCTTGAACCAGTTCCAGCGGACCACTCAGTATGCCCTGCCCTGTTTCGATAACTCTTTGGATTGCTGGCCATTGTTCAGGCAGGTCGGCGTAATTTAAGCCCAGCACGGACTCATTGCCTGCCTCCGGATACACCCAGGTTAATTGGTTTCCAGGTGCGAGGCCAATATTACGAAAATGTTGGTTGCGCTCAAAAATCAAAGCCAGAATACGTTGTATTTCTTCATCTTCAATACTACCTTCTCGAGCAACGACATAGGATTCAACACCAGTTGCCAGAAATGCGGCCTGATTAATCTCCGACTCAAGAAATGCGCGAAGCTGGGCTCCACGATCCAGAGTTTCTAACCGCGACTGTTGGAGTGACGCTTCACGGTAAGCTCTTACAGCGAATTCAGTTAATAACAACATCGCAATAAACAATGCGACTTCTATGAACAAGAAATGGGTTTTGTTCCTGAAGTAGAAAGAGGCCAAGAGAGTCAAATCTCCTGTCGGCCGGATGTGCGCGTTGGTAAATCAACGTAAAAGCAGGAACCCTGATTGACGGACGAGCTGAAACCGATCTGCCCTCCCATTTTATCCACGAGCTCTCGTGTGATGGCCAGGCCCAGGCCAGTCCCCCCCTTTTGCCGAGAATCAGTTGAATCAGCTTGAGAAAATTTTTGAAAAATTCGCTCCTTGAATTCTTCGGGTATTCCTGGCCCCTCATCTATAACCTTGATACGTATACCATGCTCCTGGTTTTCCACGCGAACAAGCACCTCACCTTGGGCCGGAGAAAATTTGATGGCGTTCGATAAAAGGTTAGCCATAACCTGCATTAATCGCGTCGAATCAACCATAACTTCGAGGTCCCCGATGTCATCTATACAGCGCAACTGAACCTGATACTGCCTGGCGTATGGCATATTTTCCCGGATAGACGCTTCTATCAACGGTTTGAGTTCTTGCCATTGCAAGTTGATGCTCAATTTGCCGAGTAACATCTGCTCCATGTCAAGCAAATCATTTATCAACAAAAGGAGACGCTGGCTGTTTTTCTCCGCAATCGTCACCATGTCGTTAAACGGCCCATCAGGTGAGCCTAGCGAACCAGACGCCATTAGCTTAAGGGCACCGTGAATCGCTGTAAGGGGCGTTCGAAGCTCATGGCTGACCGTCGATATAAACTCGTTTTTCATGCGATCCAGCCGCTTGCGGTCGGAAATGTCCTCAATGATGGACCAGATCAGTTTCTGGCCGTTGGCATCTTTAACGACCATACCGTTCAACAAAACCGGGTAACGACTACCGTCTTTACGGATGTACTCCTTTTCATAAGGTCCGTAGCGCCCAGTTTCCTCCATTTTTTGTAACTGTATTTGCTCCTGTTCAGCATACTCCTCAGGTGTCACTTCCCAGTAGCTCAGCTGCCGAAACTCCTCTTCGGAGTAGCCGGTGGGTGCAATCAGTGCCGGATTGACATCAATAAATGTCCCAGTTTCAAAGTCATTAAGTGCAATTCCCAGTGGAGAGAGCTCGAAAAGACCGCGCAAACGTGCTTCGCTGATACTGAGCGCCTGTTGTGCTTCAATCTGTTTGGTGATGTCGGCGTGTGTGCCTGTCATCATCAGCGGCTCTCCATTTGCATTGCGGCTGATCAACTTGCCCCTGTCATGCACCCAGACCCAATGTCCGAGTTTGTGTTTCATTCGACAAACAAAATCGTAGAAATCGGATTTGCCAGCAAAGTGCGCTTCCAATGCCTGTCCGGAGTGTTGCAAATCATCTGGGTGAGCCAGATTCATCCAAGTCTCAATGCTGACAGGTGCCAGTTCCTCAAGTGTATACCCGACAATGTTGGCCCAACGCTCATTAAAAACAGTTTCTCCGGTTTGAACGTTCCACTCCCATGTGCCGATATTGGTGCCCTGAATAAATGATGCGAGTCGTTGTTCAGCACGCTCGGCGCGCAGGAGCTGGTCGCGAAGATGGTTCTGCTGAAATTCCTGTTCAACGAGATCTGCCAGGTCGCGCAGCAAAAGCTTGTCCTGGCTTGTAAATGTTCGAGGTTGAGGATGAATTAAACACAAGGTGCCAATATTCTGATCATCAAAGGATTTCAATGGCGCGCCGGCATAAAACCGTATATTGGGTGCGTCCGTCACCAGCGGGTTGTCCCGAAATCTTGGGTCCTCGTGGGTATCGGAAACAACCAGAAATTCGTCCTGCAAGATTGTGTGACCACAGAAGGAAATACTGCGTTCAGTTTGAGTGACATCAAGTCCCTGACGAGATTTGAACCACTGAATGTCTTCTGCAACCAGAGAAATCAAGGCGATTTCAACACCAAACACGCGCTGTGCCAATCGCGTGATGCGGTCAAATCGAGCCTCAGCGGCGGTAAACAATAATCGCAGACTGTGTAATGCCTTCAAGCGCTCAGGCTCGTTACAGGGTATTGCAGGTTTCTGCATGAGCGCCTCCAGGGCGGGTCTCTTTCTAGCTCTCTGAAAGACTTCCAGGAAATTCTGTGATCAGCTTACACCACTCTTCCTGTCTTAAACCATTCAGTTGCGCTGATATCATCGCTGGACATGGGTTTGGATAACAGGTATCCCTGATAATTGTCGCAACCGATTTCTTTCAGATAATTAAGTTGCTCTATTGTTTCCACACCCTCTGCCACTACTTTCATGCCTGTTCCGTGTCCAAGCTGGACCATCGTGGACAGGAGGTTGTCGTCGCTTGATTCTGACCAGGAGTTGATAAAACTGCGATCTACTTTCAGTGTTGATGCCTGTATTTTGCTCAGGTAACTCAACGAACTATAGCCAGTGCCAAAATCATCCAGGGCCAGTTTCACGCCCAATGCTTTTAAATCGTTGATTGACTTGGATGCATTATGCCAGTCCGCCAGCAAAACAGTTTCAGTAATTTCAAGTAATACGCGGTTTGATGGCACCTGATAGTGGTGCAGTAAGTGTTCCAGGACACGAATAAAGTCCGGCTCCTGAATGTCTCGGGCCGAGAGGTTAACAGACACATAAAGGTCTGGATGCTTCGCACGCCAGGTCGCCAACTGTGCTAGCGCCAGTTCCAGCATGGATTTGGTCAGCTGAGTTATCAAACCGTGCTCTTCCAGGACAGGTATGAACTCAAGTGGTGGAACAAGACCTCGTACTGGGTGTTGCCATCGGGCTAGTGCTTCAAAACCGGTCAACTTCCCATCTGCGACGGAAAAAATGGGCTGATACACCGCAATGAATTGCCCATCCTTCAACCCACGCCTGACTTCCTGCGCCAGGTCAAAGGTCAGTACCTCTCGCTGTCTCATGGAGGTATCAAAGTAACAGATGCTGGTTTCTGTCGAGCGTCGGGCGGCGAACAAAGCTGTATCCAGGTACTGCAGAAGTTCATCAGCGTTGTTGGTATCTTTTGGTGCTACAACAACGCCGATGTCTGCCGATAGCAAAACGGTTCGCTGGTCATCGAACTGCATGGGCTTACTCGTTTCGACGGCTAGTGTTTTCGCGAGCGTGTCAATGGTTGATGGGTCAGTCGTCACAGCCGTCATGACTAAAAATTCATCGCCGCTTTCACGACACAGCAGATCATCCAATGTCAGACTCTGCGACAACTCCCATGCGAGGCGTTGCAATACCTGATTGCCAGTGAAATACCCATAAAGATTATTCACGGTATGAAAATGCCTGATATCGATTTTCAGTACTGCAAAATGTTCACTGGGATTTAAAGTCTCCAGCCGGAGTTGAAGTGCTTTGCGAAACGTCTTAAGTGATGGGAGTGCCGTCAACTGGTCATATTGCTGCCAGTGTTGATCGTAATTGATATAAGTACGAGTCAGGTGATTGTGTTTGCGCGTCGAGCGGGCCTTGATCACCATGTTCAGGCGCCAGGGTTCGATGGGTTTGTTAATAAATTCATCGCTGGTTAATCTGGCACAGGCCAGTCTGACGTCCGTGTCAGCAGAGGCAGACATGAATAGAAGCGAAATGTGAGCAAAGCGCTCGTGTTGACGAATCAGTTGTCCTAGCTCAATGCCGTTAAACTCCGGCATGTAAACGTCAATCAGTACAAGGTCCACGGATTCCTGCTCAAGCAGGTTTATGGCTTCTGTCGCAGAGCTTGCGGTATGAACTGCGTAGCCTGACCGAGTCAAGATTGATTCGTAAAGAATGAGAAGATCTGCATCATCATCAACCAGTAACACACGAAATGCATCTGCTGGTTGCAGATCGAGTTCCGAGCCCAGTATGAACAGCAGACGATGCTGGTCTAGAGGTTTACTCAAGAAAAAATTTCCACCTGCCCGCACTGCCGCCAACCTGAGATCCATTGAATCAAAGGCAGATACGAAAATCACCGGCACGGGCTTGCCACTCCGTTCATGCCAGCTCAACACAGTTTGCGCACCGGCCTTGCGTTGGCCATAGAAATCCATGTCGACGATTACGGCTTGAGGAGAGATGCGTGCGACCGCGTCTTCAAATCCGGCTATGTCGTTCAGACTGAATACGGTGTAGCCGTGATTTCTTAAAAAGTGGCACAGCTTAAGGCAAAAATCCGTGTCGTCATCAACAACCAGTATTCTGACCTCGTCTGGATTGTAATCCGGGCTGGTGAGGTCCGAAGTCGAAGTATGTGGCCCCGCGGCAGAATCCTGGTCTGACTCGTCAAGGCGGAGGCGGGCAAGCAGCTGATTGACCGGCTCGGTCAGTTGGGTCAACAGGTCGTCCGACGCCGGTTTTTCCTGATGATCAATCGTGTGTTCAAGCGAGCGGGCTAACTGGGACAACTTTTCAAAACCATACGCTCGACCTGAACCAGCAAGCCTGTGGGCAAGCATGGCAAGCTGTTCCAGGTGAACGGAACGTCGATCCTGTTGGAGAGATGACCAGTGTTGTTCGATCTCTGATCGATAGTTTAAAAGGTTGCGCCGATAGCGTTCACGTAAAATGGCGAGTTCATCATCGAACTGAGAGTTCATTCACGCACTCCTTGCGGTAACTTGGGGCAAGTTTAAACAAATATAACTGTTGTTCATAGACATACAGCATTCTTCTAGCTTTTGTCTTGAATGTTGTCAGGATCCCCGTCAGTCTTCTCTTAGGACATGAACGAACATTGATTATGCCTTAATCGCGGTTCAAATTGGAAACTCGGAAAATCAGCGCGCTGGGATAACAAAGCGTCAGCCAGGCATCGCAGGGGGCGTGCCCGACTGGAACAGGATGTCGTTTACCGGTAATATTGAGGGGATTCAATCACAAGGTCTGTCATTTCGACCGTGGACATCCAATTGATAACCCGATCACTGATCAAGACAATAAGCCTTATCTTGATGCTTGTATTGCCATCCCAGGCGCTTGCCAGTGGGCTGCTGGCCTGCGAGCAGCATCGGGACGTAGCAGTGCTCCAGTCACACGCCGCGGCACCGCATGATTCGCACCTGTCATCAGCTGCCAGTCCCGACTGTCACGGGCAGCCCCCGATCATTAAATCAGCTGGCGATGAAAGCAGTGATCATGCCGCCTTGGAGCTGGAGTGCCGCCACTGCATCAATTCATGCCAGAGCAAACCTGGCTTTGATGAACATGGTGCTGGTCGACTGACAGCTGACCATGCGGATGCAACACTCAATGCCGGCGTGTCTGTCACGCTGCCTGGATACACAAACCTGCCACAACGCCCTCCTTGCCTTTAATCCTTTAAAGCTTTTTTGATACGTCGCCCGCCAATCACGCTGTGATTATGCGCTGCGGGCCTGTTTCTGGAATCTGTGACGTGCTGGTGCTTCCTTGCGAGCGCCGGACGTATAAAGGGTTAGATGATGATTAATTCACAGTCTCGCGGCTACGCGCTATTACTAATTTTGTTTCTCGCAGGCTGCAGCAGTCTGGAGCCTCCCAGTGATGCTGCTCTGATGCCGCCATTGGCCGCTATTGTTGCAGGTATCAACGCAGATCCTGGATTCATTGTTTCGTCAGAGCAGGCTACAGAGCCCGCGTCGAATGATGGAGCCAATGTCGGGTTGGAATGGCCGGACCCGCGTCAGGCGCAGCGCTGGGCAATCGCTAACGCGCCTCGAGTTAGTCACATGATTGCCGAACTTCAAAGCAGTCAGGCTGAAATCTGGAATGCATCAATGCTGGAAAATCCCGGATTTGAGCTAAGCTTC
Source organism: Pseudohongiella sp. SYSU M77423 (assembly GCF_029911965.1). NCBI lineage: Bacteria > Pseudomonadati > Pseudomonadota > Gammaproteobacteria > Pseudomonadales > Pseudohongiellaceae > Pseudohongiella > Pseudohongiella sp. SYSU M77423. The sequence continues at coordinate 215,782 of NZ_JARYTH010000002.1, forward strand.
CTCGAACCTGAGGCCGACTCAGGCAGATGGCAGTTGGAAGCAGGACTGGAGCTGGGATTGGCCGATTGGTTGACGCGTTCGGTCCGTCTGGACCGGGCACGTGCCGTCCATCTGGTTAATCAGTTGGATGTACTGGATGACCTGACCGAGTACCTTCATCAGATCAGGCATACCTGGCTGAACGCGGTTGCGAGCAGACAGCAGCTGGCGGTTCACGATGGTCTTTATCAGACGGCGTTTGCCATGCTGGAGTTTGCGCAGCAGGTTCAGGCAGCGGGGAACCTGAATGAGCTTGATTTTCTCGTTTATGAGACTGAGCACGCGCGACAGCAGCGCGCTCTGCAGGCAGCGAGACTGGAGGCGGATATCGCGATCAGCGAACTGCAATCGCTGCTGGGTCTGATGCCCGATCAGTTACCCGTGTTGCCGGATGCGCTCCCGGAAGTGCCCGCCCCTGACAGTCAGTCGCTGATGGACGCGGAACAGGCCATGAACCAGGCCGAACAGTTTCAACCCCGCCTGCGCCTGCTGGATGAAGCCCTGAATCAGCAACTTGCCTCAGAACGCCTGATACGGCGTGAATACGGCCTGCTTGATGGTGCGGTGCAGATTGGCGCTGAGCGTGAGTCGAATGGTGAACGCAGGCTGGCACTGGGTGGTTCTATCGAGCTGCCCCTGTTTGATCGTGGACAGGCGCACCTGGCAGAAATTGCGGCGGCGACATCCTCGCTGACGGCCGAGATTGAGCAGGCCCGAAGCGAGACCCGGCACATAATCTCCCAGGCGCTGATGTCGCAGCAATCGGCAATTGAGCTGGCCCAACAGGTCAATAATGAGGATCTGCCCCGCCATCAGCGCATGCTTGAGCTGGCTCTGCAGGAATACAACTTCATGCTGCGAGATACCTTTTCCCTGCTGACACTTAGAGAACAGGTGTTTGACGCACAGCTCGAATACATAGACCACACGCTGGCCTTCTGGAAGGCACAAAGCCTGCTGCTGAGCGTGACGGGCACTGAAGCACTCGGGATAACCGAGACAGGAGAATTCCAATGAACAGACGACAAATGATTGCCGGTGCGGCCTCTCTGCTTGGCGCTGGCCTGGTTTCCCGGGCGGGTGCGCAGCCTTCGACGGCAATCGAGGAACTCGCACAATCCAGTCTGCCTTCGGCAGATGCGCTTCCCTACACGCCTGTTATTACACCCAACGGTCGCACCCTGCCCTGGCGCATGCGTGACGGCGTCAAGGAGTTTCACCTGATCGCTGAGCAGGTGGAACACGAGTTTGCACCGGGAACAAAAATCAAGGCCTGGGGCTATAACGGCTCTACGCCAGGTCCTACCATAGAAGCTGTCGAAGGTGATTTTGTCCGCATATATGTCACTAACAGACTGCTGGAACCCACCACCATTCACTGGCATGGATTGATCCTGCCATTTGGTATGGATGGCGTGGCAGGTTTGACGCAGCGCGCGATTGATCCGGGCGAGACCTGGGTTTATGAGTTCGAGTTAAAACAGCATGGTACGCATATGTACCACCCACATTCCGATGAAATGGTGCAGATGGCCATGGGCATGATGGGCATGTTCATTATTCACCCGCGAGCTGGCAACAATCCGCCTGTTGATCGGGACTACGCCCTGCTGTTGCACAACTGGGCTGTTCGTCCTGGCACCTACCGTCCGGACCCCAGTGTCATGGTTGACTTCGACCTGTGGACGATGAACAGTAAAGTCTTCCCTGCCATCGCTCCATTAATGGCACGAACCGGTGAGCGAGTTCGGGTGAGGATTGGTAATCTGTCGATGTGGAACCACCCTATGCACATGCATGGCGTGCAGTTCGATGTAACCGGTTCTGACGGCGGCCGCTGGCCCCGCGAGCAGTGGCGTAAGGAGGTGACAGAGCTTGTTGGTGTCGGTCAGACGAGAGACCTTGAATTTGTTGCGGTCGCTGGCGACTGGCCTCTGCATTGCCATATGGCGCACCACACCATGAATGCCATGGGCCATGACATCACCAATACCATCGGTGTTAACCAGAGAGAGGTAGCAAGGCGTATCAGACAACTGGTCCCCGGCTATATGCCGATGGGCGAACACGGGATGTCAGAACATCAGATGCATATCGACATGGGGCATATGCAGGGGCCTGAGAATACCCTGCCAATGATGGGCGGTATGGGCCCATTCGGGTCGATGGAGATGGGTGGCATGTTTACCCTGATCAAGGTTCGTGATCAGGGCGAGGATCTGGATCCGGCCGGCTGGTTCAGTATTCCCGAGGGGACCCAGGCGCGCCGTGTCGAGGGTCCACCAGACGATCTGCCGACTTAAACCGGATCAAAGCAGACCCAGTTGCGGCCCATCTGTTTGGCTTTATATAAAGCCTGATCAGCCCGGGCCACAACGGCCTCTGTGGATTCGCCCGCCTGCAGTTCAGCAAGGCCAATGGAGACAGTCAACTCATTGGCTTTCTCTACCCGGCGTCGAATGTCTTCCGCCAGGTAGGCTGCCTGGTCGAGTGTTGTGTTGTCGGCGATAATGACGAACTCTTCGCCTCCATATCGGAACAGCGAATCGGTTGCTCGCAGTCTGGCCCGTAGCAGATCGGCAAGACGTTTCAAGACTTTGTCACCTGCTGTATGACCTTCGGTGTCATTGATTTTTTTGAAGTGATCCAGATCAAGCATCAACACGGTCACTGGGGTGTTGTGGCGCAAATGCTGGTTTTTAACGCGGATCAATGCGTTCTCAAGCGCCGTTCGATTGCCAGCTCGGGTCAACGGGTCCTTGGTGAGCAACTCTTCAAGTTCACGATTTTTAGTTTCGAGCTGTCTGGCATAGGCATACAGGAAGACATTGATCATGGCGTTGGCCATAGCGAATCTGACCATGATATCACTTGATTCGAAGGCCAGTGGAAGAACGGCGATACAGGCTATGACATTGATGGCCAACGCTCTGTTGCGGCTGACAATATAGTAGTTGGCAACAGCACTGGCGATAACCCAGTAGCTGCCAAGAACGCCCATCTGGATGTTGATAATGACGGTCACGCCCATCTGAACAGAAGCCAGAAAAAGCGCAATCCATTGATTGAAACCATGTCGGATAAGCAAAACCAGAGACACTATCTGAAGTGCGATGACAGGTAGCAGCAGGTAGGTGATCATCGAGTTGCCCCAGATGAAATGCCATGCAGCGAAAGGCATGGCGACGGTGACGCCACAAAGCGCAACGGCTATTAGCACCTGTCGGTAAAAAACGACATCCCGGTAGTAAATCTGGTGATCAGTATTTTGATGAATCGGCATTATTGGTTACTAGCCACTGGCTCCCGCATGGTTACAAATTCCTCAGCTGCAGTGGGATGAATGCCGACTGTGGCATCAAAATCCGCCTTGGTGGCGCCACATTTGATGGCCACAGCCATCCCCTGCACGATTTCTGCTGCGTCGTCTCCGACCATGTGTAGTCCGAGAACGCGATCGCTCTTTCTGTCCACGATGAGCTTCATCATACTGTATTTTTCTTTGCGGCTCAGCGTGTATTTTAGTGGTCTGAACTGACTGCGATAAATGTCGATCTCTGAATAATCTGCGCGTGCCTGTGCTTCGGTTAAGCCGACTGTCGCGATTTGTGGGTCGCTGAAAACTGCTGACGGAATATTGTCCCAGGCGTAATCAGTGACGGATCTGCCAAAAAGGCGGCGCGCCAGAACCTGGCCCTGCCCCAGGGCAACAGGTGTCAGGTTGACACGATTGATGACGTCGCCAACGGCATAGACACCTTTGGCACTGCTCTCAAAAACGCTGTCAACGATGATGGAGCCGTTTCTTTCTGTAGACACCCCTACTCGCTCCAGACCCAGTCCAGAGGTTGCAGGTCGCCGCCCGGTGGCAAACAGCACTTTCTCAACCTCAATTTCACTGCCGTCAGACAGGCCGACACGAGAGGTGCCAGCACTGGTTTTGCCGATCTGGCTGACTTCTGAATTCAAATGCAGATCAAAATCACGCTCAGCACAGCTGGTGTAAAAACTGCGTATATCCTGATCAAAGCCACTCAGCAATTGGCCGCCACGGTGAATCAGGTGAACATGGGTGCCAAGTCCCTTGAATATCCCGGCCAGCTCGGTGGCAATAAACCCGCCGCCGACAATCGCCACGCTGCGCGGTTGCTCCGTAAGTTCGAAAAAATCATCGGAATTGATGGCGTGCTCGATGCCGGGAATGTCTGGCATCCAGGGTTGACCACCGGTCGCAATCAGAATGTGCTCTGCGGTCACCGTCTGCTCGCCGACTCGAATGGTGTTTGCCGCTTCGAACGTGGCAAAACCACGCATGAGTGTGACACCTGCGTTTTTCAGTAGGTTCTCGTATATGCCATTCAGTCGTTTGATTTCATTATCTTTATTCGATTTTAAGGATGACCAGTCAAAACCTGGCTTTGTAAACTCCTGCCAGCCAAAGGCAGCACTTTCCTGGAAGTCCGCGGCAAAATGTGCAGCGTAGGCATAAAGTTTTTTGGGTATACAGCCAACATTGACGCAGGTGCCTCCCATAAATCGCGCTTCGGCAATTGCCGTGCGGGCGCCCAGCCCTGCAGCAATTCTGGCGGCTCTTACACCACCGGAACCGGCGCCAATCACAAAAAAGTCGTAGTCGAATCCAGACATAACGTTATAGTCTATTCCGCGGCAAACAGACGGCATTGTACATGTTCTGAGGTTTTTTTTTCATAATATTCAGATACAAAACGTATCATTTGGCAGGGATTTTTGAACTTCGAAGTTGATATTTGCATTGTAGGCGCCGGCGTCTGCGGGCTGGCGATCGCCCGACAGCTCAGCCAGTCACTGCCCAGTTCAAGCGTTGCGCTGATCGAGCAGGCCGAAAGCGTTGGTCAGGGCATCAGCAGTCGTAATAGTGAGGTGATCCATGCGGGAATCTACTATGCGCCTGACAGCCTGAAAGCGCGCCTTTGTGTGGCGGGCCGGCATCTGCTTTATGAATACTGTCGACAGTATCAGGTACCTGTCCGTCAGATCGGCAAACTGATTGTGGCACAGTCAGGCGAGGAAGATACGCTGAACAGGATCGCAGATAATGCGCGCGCCAGCGGAGTTGAGAATCTGCAGAGCCTGAATGCTTCCCGGATCGCCAGTCTCGCGCCGGCAGTAAGAGCAGATGCCGGCTTATGGTCGCCCAGTACGGGTATCATCGATAGCCATGAGTACATGCAGTCCCTGCTGAAACAGGCACAGGCCAACGGCGTCATGTTGGCGCTGGCGACGCGGCTCAACGAGGTGAGGCCAGAGGACAGTGGCAAAAGGCTGGAACTTGAAATGACCAGCAACTGGCGTCGCAACGGTGCGGAAACTTCAAGAGTCGCTTGTCGGTTACTGATCAACTGCGCTGGACTGGGGGCCCTTGATATTGCGGAGCGCCTGCACCAGGCAGGTGTCGCAACGAATCAGGCACTTCCGAAGATCAAGTGGGTAAAAGGCAATTATTTTGCCTATCAGGGGCGCACCCCGTTCAGTCATCTGATCTATCCGGTGCCGGACCCGACGGGCAATGGTCTGGGGATCCACGCTACACTGGACATGGCTGGAAACTGCCGGTTCGGGCCGGATGTAGAGCAACTGGCGCACGACATGAACAGTGAAGATGTGCTTGATTTGAGTGTGAATGCGTCGCGTCGCGACATGTTTGCCAGACAGATCCGGCGCTACTTCCCTGCCCTGGATGAATCACGTCTGGTGCCCGATTATGCAGGTATTCGCACACGCGTCACAGGTGATGGTTTCCAGGATTTCCAGATTGTGGAGCAGCAGCTGGAAGGCTGTGCGGCGATCCATTTGCTGGGAATTGAATCGCCCGGGCTGACGGCCAGTCTTGCGCTCGCGAATCACCTCGCAGAGCGCATTTCGCAACAGCAGTTACTCGGCTGATGCCGTCTGGAACTGTGAGTCGAAGTCTCCAACATGGGTATAGACCTCAGCGGTACCATCGGCGTTTAGCAGATAAACATCGTAAGGCTGAAAGCGGTCGCCGACTTCCATTCCAGGGCTACCGATGGGCATGCCAGGTACTGCCAGACCGATAGCATTTTCCGGTTTGTCTGCCAGGAACTGATGGATCAGATAGGCTGGAACATGACCTTCAAAGACAGACCCGTCTTCAGCCACAGCGGTATGGCAGGAGTGATAGCGCAGGCCAATGCCGCGGCGCAGTTTTTCAAGTGTCAATTCGTCATTATCAAGATGCTGGACAGTGAAGGCAAAACCCCGCGCAGAGGCGTGATCTACCCACATGCCGCAGCACCCACAGGTCGGGCTTTTGTAGACCTCCAGTGCAATGGGATGCTCGGCTGCGCTGGCAACGCCAGGATTACTGTCTGGTGAACAGCTGACAAGCCAGATCAGCATACACAGACTTGCAAGTTTTATAATTGAGTTCAATGGCATGGCGTATTCTCCTGGGAGCGGACTACAGGTTCAGGATGATGATCTGACATGTCTGAACTGTTGACCGCTTCGTTGATTCGAGAAAGGTAAATCCTGCAAACAGTCTACCATGATCCCAGGAAGGCGTTGCCTTGCATTGCGCTGAATGGCGAAATTATCTCGCGAATTCGTGCGGCCGCTCCGGCGGTCTCGGCGTTGAAGCCCAGCCCTATTCCGGCTGGCTGTTTGCCCTGCACACCCAGCGGTGTGCTGCAGACAACGTCAAGACGCAGCATTTCGGCCTGGGATTCGCCCGGCAGTCGCAACAGCAGCATCACCGCGTCGCTGCTGAGTTCGTCATAGTCTCCTGGTATAAACAGGCCACCCTGTTTGAGAAACGGCAAGTAGCAGGCGGCGAGTATGGCCGGATCGTCAAAGTAGATCTTCAAAACGCGCGGTGGCTTATAAGCCGGCGTGGCGAGTAGTGTTTGCAAGAGTCCATTCTCCATGCGTCATTATTGTCTTCCATGCAGGCTGTATGCCTTGATCGGTCACCTGAAACGGATGCAGTCAGCGACCGGGTGACAGTTCCTGCCATTGACTCAACAGATACTCCAGACTCATCAACAAATTAGGATTGCTGGTGGATTCCTGCTGAGCTGAAACTCTGTAAATTTCACGCTGCAGTTTGAGCAGTTGTCTGATACGTGCAGATGTTCGGCTTTGCGGCTCAACAGCAAGCGAGCGCACTTGCTCAGTACACAAATCGGTCATCAGGTTTATAGCATGAGCGACTGGCTGTTTCTCACAGAATCGCGCGACTTCGGTCACGGATTCCTCTCCGTTTCTGAGCGATATCAGTTTATCAGTAAGAATCTCGCGCCAGGCCGGGACACCCTCTTCCAGCATGCGCAAGGCAGCAAATGGCTGCCGCGGAGCCAGTGCCGCCGCTGATGCGAGGGTGTCGCTGTCAGCAGCAGACATCGTGGCAAGCCAGGCTTGTGTGTCCGAGAATGTCGGGGAAGGCAGAGCGACGTTCTGACAACGACTTCGGATGGTCGCAAGCAGGCTATCACCACTATCTGCTATCAATAAAAACAAAGCCTTACCGGGCGGTTCTTCAAGGCTCTTGAGCAGAGAGTTGGCCGCAGCCGTGCCGAGTGCCTCGGCTGGCTGGATTATAATGACCTTGGTGGCACTTGCCTGATTACTGGTTTGCTGCACGTGATCGGCAATCTGGCGAACCTGGTCAATTTTGATGGCGCGACTGCCCTCTTCCGGCTTTACCTGCAGGACATCTGGATGATAACCCTTGGCGAACAGCAGACATTGCCGGCACCGACCGCAGGCTTTACTGTGGGTGATTTTATCAGCCTCACACAATACGTAATGAGCCACACCAAGAACGAATTGGTGACGACCGGTGTCAGGCAGACCTGTGAACAGATAGGCATGAGCCAGACGGTCGCGACGCTGCTGGCTGACTATCTGCTGCCAGGCAGAGTGATGCCACGGATAATAGCTACCGACAGCAGCTACCGGGTTGCCAGTTTGTTGGTGTGTCAGATCGCTCATGGGTTCTGCGTTACCGGTGGTCTGGCCTTAAGGATGAATTTCGAGAGCTCCCGTTTGAGACATGCCTGAACATCAGACAGCTCCTGCCCGGCATCAATGATCAGGTATCGTGAGGGGTCAGCCGCAGCTCGCCGCAGGTACTCGTCACGGACAGCCGCAAAGAAACTGATGGCCTCCTGTTCAAACCGGTCAGGTTCACCGCGTTTGCGGGCGCGGGCCAGGCCGACTGCCGGTTCAATATCCAGCAACAGAACAAGGTCTGGGCGCAGAGAGCCCTGGACCAGCGTCTCCAGCGTGGCGATCGCCTGCTTGTCGAGATTGCGACCGCCCCCCTGATAGGCATAGGTAGCGTCCGTGAAGCGATCACAGACCACCCACTGGCCTCGCTGCAGGGCCGGTTTGATGCGCTGCTCAAGATGTTGCGCGCGAGCCGCAAAGACCAGCAATAATTCGGTCAGCGCGTGCATGTTTTCTTCACGGGGCGTCAGTAACAGTTCGCGGATCTGCTCGGCCAGCGCCGTTCCACCGGGCTCACGGGTCTGGATGTAGTCGATCCCGGCTGCCTCCAGGCACTCCACCAGCCAGGCGAGGTTGGTTGTTTTGCCGACGCCTTCAATGCCTTCTACGGTGATGAATTTACCCATCCCCTTCCCTGACCCATCCATCATTGTCTAGTCACTCGTGCGGTTGAGAATGTATTGACGCACAGCAGCGTTGTGCTCTTCCAGTGTGTCGGAAAACTGATGACTGCCATCGCCTCTGGAAACGAAATACAGTGCCGTTCCCTCTGCCGGGTGCAGACTTGCCTCTATCGACGCCCGACCGCTGAGGGCAATCGGTGTAGGCGGAAGCCCGTTAATCCGGTATGTGTTCCAGGGCGTGGTCGTTTCAAGATCGCGGCGCCTGATATTTCCCTGATACTCGGCACCCATCCCGTAAATTACCGTTGGGTCCGATTGCAGGCGCATGCCTCGCTGCAGGCGGCGCACAAAGACGCCTGCGATTGCATTCTTTTCGGCATTGTACCCTGACTCGCGCTCGATGATTGAGGCCATGATCAGCGCTTCCCACGGGGTCTCGTATGGTAGCGCCGCATCCCGCGCTGGCCAGAGCTCATTCATGGTCTGCTGCAGTCGCTGATTAGCGCGTCGCAGAATATCAATATCGGTTGTGCCACGTGTGTGGAAATAGGTATCAGGAAATAGGCTGCCTTCCAGAGCGGGATAGGGAGATTGCAGTTGTGCAAGTATCTCCTCGTGCGTCAGGCCCTGAAGCGTGCTGGAAATCGTGTCAATGGCCCATAACTGACTCAGAGCCTGATCGATGGTCCAACCCTCAACCAGCGTGACCGGATATTGCACATTCCGCCCGGAGACCAGCAAGGCAAGAATCTCTGGCGGTGTCATTGAGGGCTCTATTGCAAACTCACCACTGCGGATGGAACGATCCTGGCCCTGCGCACGAGTCCAGGCCGCGAATATGCGAGGCCACTTGAGGCCGGCCTCGCGTTGTAACAATGAGGCCACCTGATTGACCCCAAATCCCGCCGGGATGTCGATCACAATGCTTTCAGCGGAGGAGCCGCCCTCTCCTATCGGTGATTCAAGATAGCGGTTTAGGCTCAACCAGCCAAGCAGTGCCGCACTGATGCACAGTGCCACCATGACGCAGAAGAACTTGATAAGCCGGGAAAGAGAAAGCATGGCGGCATTATGCCAGAACTTGCTGAATTTCTCTGGCAAAACGGTGCTGAGGAAACAGGATCTCCTGTCCGCCAACTGAGACACAGTTCACCGGCCATATGCCGATGATGGAGTTACAGACAAACATTTCCTGAAAACCCTGTATTTGCGTAACAGGCAGCTGCCCCACGACCAATGACCAGCCACGCTGCTCTGCCAGCGTCAGCACCAACTGGCGCATGATTCCTGCGATGCCCGCCTCAGCAATTGAGGGCGTAAACAGGCTGTCCTCATTGGCCAGAAAGACATTGCTTCGGGTACCTTCCAGCAACCTGCCGGCGGTATCCACCATCAATGCTTCCTGCGTGTCCTCATGCCTTTGTGATGCCTGCTGCAGCTCAATACTGGCAAGAACCTGCTCCAGACGATTGAGGTGCTTTACACCGGGCAGAACGGCGGGACTGGCAACCGTTTGCCTGGCCGTGATGCAGGTGATTCCGTGTTGCTGGTAATGGGACAGCCTGGCGGGCAATGGATGCGATTGCAGAATGATGCGGGGCTTCGCGTCGGCTGGCGGCTGGTATCCACGGCCACCACTGCCGCGAGTAATGATCAATTTGATTACGGCGTTATCCAGGGCCTGATGCTGCAGCTCAGACAGGAAACTCTGCAGCTGGCTCTCGATAGTTTCAGGCGATACCGTAATGGAGAGTTGCCTGCAGCCAGCAAGCAGTCGTTGCAGGTGCTGCTCGAGGTGAGAATACTGTCCTGCCTGCAGGCGCATGGTTTCGAACAGACCATCGCCGTACATCAGACCACGGTCTGATGTCGGCAACTGGTCAGTCATCATGCCGTCTACCTGAGTAAGCTGCTTCGGCATCTGCATGACATCCGCCTCGGTGACGGACTCAGGGTGCTTTGGTGAAAATCAGTGAACCATTAGTGCCACCAAATCCAAAGGAGTTGGTCAGTACGGCCCTTAACGCGGCATCACGTGCTGTATTTGGCACGTAGTCCAGATCGCAGCCGTCATCCGGTTCATCAAGATTGATTGTTGGTGTAACGACCTGATCGTGCAGCGACAGCACACTGATGATGGCTTCGACCGCACCGGCCGCACCCAGCAGGTGACCAATCATGGATTTGCTGGAGCTGACTGCCAGTTTGCTGGCATGCTCACCGAACACAGTCTTGATGGCCTGGGTTTCTGCAATGTCGCCAGCCAGCGTGGACGTGCCGTGTGCATTGATGTAATCAATGTCGCTGGCGTCAAGTCCGGCACTGTTCAATGCATTTTGCATGCAGGTCGCCGCGCCGCGTCCGTTCTCTGAAGGTGAGGTCATGTGGAAGGCGTCGGCGCTCATGCCAAACCCGGTCAGTTCGGCGTATATTTTTGCACCGCGTTTCACTGCATGTTCGTATTCTTCAAGAACCATAATGCCGGCGCCATCGCTGAGCACAAAGCCGTCGCGGGATCTGTCCCAGGGGCGGCTTGCGGACTGCGGGTCGTCATTGCGGGTCGAAAGCGCACGAGCGGCACAGAAACCGCCCAGACCCACTGGTGATGTTGCCATCTCTGCACCGCCAGCCAACATGAGATCAGCCTGACCAAGAGCAATCATCTGGGCGGCGAGGCCAATATTGTGTGTGCCGGTTGTACAGGCGGTGGTTATTGCAATATTGGGTCCCTGCAGGTTGTAACGTATGGACAGCGAGCCGCCGATCATGTTGATGATCGAGCCCGGTACAAAAAATGGGGAAACCTTGCGGGGACCAGAGTTGCGAATCAGTTCAGCGGTATCTTCGATAGCACTGATGCCGCCAATGCCCGAGCCAATCGCCGCACCAAATCTGGCAGGATCGAATGCTGCTTCGTCGCCTTCCAGACCGGCATCCCGCATCGCCTGGACGCCGGCGCTGACGCCGTAGACCAGAAAGACATCCATGCGTTTGGCGTCTTTGGGAGCAATATAGGGTTCGCTGTCAAATGCTTTGATCGAACCACCGAAACGTGTGCTGAATGCAGACACGTCAAAATGCTCGATCAGGTTGATGCCGCTGTTCCCTGCTTTAAGTCCATCCCAGGTGCTTGTCACATCGTTGCCAAGTGGCGTGACCATCCCCAGGCCGGTAACTACTACTCGTCTGCCGTTCAAAGCGTAGTTCTCCACGTAATAAACAAAAGCTACTCCAAGTCTGTCCCCGGAGTAGCTTCTATTAGAGTCAATCCGATATGCGGAATGCTATTACAGGTGCTGGTTGATGTAGTCGATTGCCAGCTGGACAGTTGTGATCTTCTCGGCTTCTTCGTCCGGAATTTCAGTCTCAAACTCTTCTTCGAGAGCCATAACCAATTCCACGGTGTCCAAAGAATCGGCGCCCAGATCTTCAACAAAAGAAGAGGAGGCTTTGACATCTTCTTCTTTCACGCCAAGCTGCTCGCAGACAATTTTTTTCACGCGTTCTTCAATGCTGCTCATAACTCTTATTAGCTCCTAGTACCTTAAGGTTTGTCATGCATTCCGATTAAATTGGTTATTATTTGACCAACTGACATAATCCGAATCGCAAGTTTACATCTATTTTAATGCGCTTGTAATCTCAAACTCGAAAATAATTGAATGCTTCGAATTATTTTTCATAAATTTCAGCATCTTATTATTTCTTTTTCACTAATTGCTTATCCTATAATCGAACCCTCGTCAGTGTTGGTTCAGGCCATGTACATACCACCATTGACCTGAATGGTTTCACCTGTGATGTAGGCGCCGGCATCGGAAGCCAGGAAACTGGCAACCGAAGCGATTTCCTCTGGTTTGCCGAAACGGGCCAACGGAATCTGGGCCAGCAGCGTTTCAATCTGTTTTTCGTTAAGCGCCCGGGTCATATCGGTATCGATAAATCCGGGGGCGATGGCATTCACGGTAATGCCGCGTGAACCAATTTCACGGGCCAGAGAGCGCGTGAATCCCTCTGCTGCTGCCTTGCTGGCAGCATAATTGCTCTGCCCGGGATTGCCGCTTGAAGCGACCACCGAGCTGATATTGATGATTCTTCCCCAACGGGCCTTGGTCATTGCCTTAAGCGCGGACCGACACACGCGATAGAGTGAGTTGAGGTTGGTGTTGATGACACTGTCCCACTCATCCTCTTTCATGCGCATCAACAGATTGTCACGCGTGATCCCCGCGTTGTTGACAAGAATCAGAGGCGGCTCACCCAGCTCATTACTGATGGCCTGCATGACATTGTCTACTGCTTCCATTGACGATACGTCTAGGCAAAATCCTTTGCCTTTGATGCCATTTTCGGCAAAAAATTCCGTAATTGCCTGAGCGCCGTTCTCGGTGGTTGCAGTACCAGCCACGATAACTCCCTGGGCGCCCAGCTCTGCCGCAATGGCACGACCAATTCCGCGGCTCGCGCCAGTGACCAGTGCAACTTTTCCTGAAATGCTCATCAGCATTGACTCCTTGTTCGCAACGTTGTGCTATTTGACGTTCTGCAGCGCTGTCGCCAGCGCTTCTGATGAATCAGCCGCAAAACACTCGAGTTCCGGGTGAATGCGTTTCACCAGACCACTGAGCACCTTGCCGGGGCCGCATTCTACAACCTTGGCGATGCCAAAGTCGCGCATACAGTAAATTGTGTCCACCCACTGCACGGGCATATAAAGCTGTTTAAGCAGATTATCCTTGATCTCGCCGGGCTCACGCGTCGCGCGTCCATTGATATTCTGTACCACGGGGATTTCCGGGCGGCGGAAGTCTACCTTCGCCAGGTCGTCGGCCAGCCGGTCAGCAGCCGGCTTCATCAGGGCGCAGTGAGACGGAACACTGACATTAAGGGGCAGAGCCCGCTTGGCGCCGGCGGCTTTACATGCCTCCATCGCGCGCTCGACAGCGGCCTTGCTGCCTGCAATCACGGTCTGGCCGGGAGAGTTGAAATTTGCCGCTGAAACAGTGTCACCATCGGCGACGCCGGCACAGATATCATCAATGCGATTGTCGTCCATGCCAATGATCGCGGCCATGCCGCCGGTACCCGCCGGAACGGCGTCCTGCATATACTGGCCGCGTTTATGGACCAGTGATACGGCGTCGGTAAAGCTCAATACACCGGCGCAGACCAGAGCAGAGTATTCACCGAGGCTGTGACCTGCCAGCATTTCCGGCAAAGGGCCCTTTTCCTGCATCCAGGCACGCCATAACGCCACCGAGGCCGTCAACAGAGCCGGTTGAGTGATGTAGGTTTGATCCAGCAGACCGTCAGGGTTGTCGACGACTATCTGCCACAGGTCCTGACCAATCACAGCCGAGGCTTCGGCGAATGTGGTGCTGATGACTGGGTGCTGTTCAATCATGTCCGCAAGCATCCCGCTGCGCTGGGAGCCCTGGCCAGGAAATACGAATCCAATCTTAGGCATATCTGTTTCTCGCTGTTTACACCATTTTACCGGCAATCAGTGCCGGAACGTTATCGTTGATCTGTCTCAGGGCATGCTCTATTGCTTTGAGAAAGCCCTTCTCGTTGGCATTGCCATGGCTTTTTACGATGATACCCTGCAGTCCCACCAACGTGGCGCCGTTATAACGGGCAGGATCTATTTCTCGGCGCAGATCCCGCAGCAGTGGTTTGAGTATCCAGCTGAACGTCTTGTAGTACCAGCGTCTGGCGATACTGCGTCGCATCAGGGCCTGAAGTGCCTTGACTGCTCCCGCGCTGGTCTTGATGGTTATATTGCCGGTGAAACCGTCACAGACGATGACATCGGCATGCCCTGAAAACAGCTGATTGCCTTCGATGTATCCCAGGTATTCAAAATCCGGGTTATCGGCCAGCAGTTGCGCGGCATCCTGGATGACGGGCGTGCCCTTGATGGACTCCTCGCCAATATTCAGCAGAGCGACTCGAGCAGATTTGCGCCCGGATAATGAGCTGGCCAGAACGGCACCCATGCAGGCAAATTGATAGAGTTCTCGCGCAGAATTGCGCACATTCGCGCCAACATCCAGAAGATAGCTGTATCCACCGGCACGCGTCACTGGGATCATGGCCATAATGGCGGGTTTGTCGATACCGGGGATGGTCTTTAACAGATGGCGACCCGCCATCAGCAGGGCTCCGGTGTTTCCGGCGCTGACACAGGCATCAGCAAGGCCCTGTTTCACCTGGTCGATGGCGATGAACATGGAGCTGTTGCGGCTGGAACGAAGAATTCGGTCGGGTCTGTCATGGTTACTGATCACATCATCAGTATGCAGGACACTGGTACGGGCACGCAGAGCGGGAGACAGTGAGTCCAATGAGGGATTTATCTCCTGCTCAGGGCCCACCAGTATTAGATGCAGGTCATGATGTCGGCGCAGCGCTTTGAGCGAGGCCGACACCGTGACATGGGGGCCATGATCGCCCCCCATTACATCCACTGCAATACGTCTGACTTTCGTCAAACTTACTCGTCGCCCAGATTCAGTACTTTTTTGCCTTTGTAAAAGCCATCTGCAGTCACGTGGTGACGGCGATGTACTTCACCTGTGGTTTTGTCCACAGACAGAGTTGCGCCAGTCAGAGCATCGTGGCTACGACGCTGGTCGCGACGAGCGCGGGATTTTTTGTTCTGTTGAACGGCCATTTCAGGTACTCCTGTTTATAAAAACGATAACTAAATCAGTGTGTGTCGCTGTTTTTTTCGCTGTTGTTCTTAAGTGCTGCCAGCACCGCAAATGGGTTGCTGGCTGATGACGCGGACTGTTTCTCCGAAGCCTTTGCTGGCGGCGTCACCGAAGCCGTGTGTGGTTCGCAATGTTGATGCGTTGCCACAATCGGCAAACCCAGTATCATCTGTTCTTCTATCAGCTCTGGCGGTCTGATTTCCTCATCGACATCCAGCAAGGGGTCGATGTCCGCCGGTAACTGGCGAGCGCTGTCTTCGCTTCTTACCACCGCAAGGTTAATCGGTTCACTCACCGCGACCCTGACTGTGTCGAGGCAGCGCTGGCACTGCAACGATAATTCACCGTATACGCGACCTTCGATTTTGCGTCTGCGAGCGTCGTCAAACCCAAATTCCAGTCTGGCACTGACTCGCCCTTCGGCACTGCTGAGCATGCTGCAAAGCTGCTTCAGCTCAGCAACCGCAATACTTCCCTCTATCAACAGCCCCTGTCTGAAGACCTTTCGGGAGTCCAGAATTGCAGGTACTGGGGAGGCAAAATCGAGGGTGTCAGCCATAGGCGCGCAATAATAGGGGCAACGGCGTTCGCTGTCAAAAAAATATGCGCTTTTTTGCATATTTTACGGGTTGTTACTGCCAGTTTCGGCTTTACGCCCGGCTTTCGTCAAGTTGTGTCAGTAATTCCTGCATGGCTGATCGCAGTGGCGCTGAGACTGCCAGTGTCTGGCCTGATACAGGATGGTCCAGAGACAGAGCGCTGGCATGCAGGCATAAAAAGCGCAGTTTGCCGAATGAGTGCGGGCGATGGTAGGTATACTTGTCGTCCCCCAGAATAGGATGACCTGCCTGTTGGCAATGCACGCGGATCTGATGAGTACGCCCGGTCAGCGGCCTGGCCTCGATCAGGCTGGCCGTGCCGTAGTCCTTTAACAGACGAAACTCAGTCTGCGCAGATTTTCCGCTATTGTCAGTCTTGACGATCCGTTCTCCCTGCTGGGGCTGAACCCTCAGCAGGGGCGCATCCACTTGCGTCAGGTCTGCTGACCAGCTGCCATGCACGATGGCCTGGTAGATCTTGCTGACCTGCCGCTTTTTGAAGGCCACTTGCAGGGTTTTGAGCGCAATCGCCGATTTCGCCACCAGCAGACAACCAGAGGTCTCTTTATCAAGTCGGTGTGCCAGTTCCCGATAGCCACCCTCGCCTGCCATATAGCGCAAGGCCTCAATCACGCCGGCTGCCGTGCCGGTTCCCGCATGCACGGGCATTCCGGCGGGTTTGTTGAGCAGTAGCAGATGATCGTCTTCGTACAGGATCGACTGCTGCAGGGCGCGCTGCAGCTCAGCACCTGGTGGTACTGGCGCGTCCCGCACACTGAGTCGCAATGGCGCAACACGAACGACATCGCCTTCCGTGACTCGACTGTCGGGCTTACAGCGTTTTTTATTGATGCGAATCTCGCCTTTGCGAATAAGTCGGTAAAGGTGCGACTTGGGTAATCCACGTAGCCGCGACATGAGAAAGTTGTCCAGTCGCTGACCGGTAGCGTGTTCACCCACTGAGATATACTGGACCCCAGTTGTGGCTGCCCCCTGGTAATTCCTGTCAGCTTGCGGTGAGTGTTTTTGATCATTCATGGCTGCGGCCTGATCGCTGTGCGGCAAAGCCGGCATTATATCAGTGTTGCAGTTCAGCTGACGGACAGATTGATCCGGCAGCCCAGCCCTGAATAGTGTAAAATCCGCGCTGCTTGAAATTTAGCCGCTATTTGATTCCACCTCTCGAGTTATATACAGGAAGTCCCGCATGCAGACCCTCAAAGAGACGCTTGATGCTGCCGTAACCAAAGCACTGGTCAAGGTGACCGGCATCACTGATGCCAGAGCGCAGGTCATCTACGCCTCCCGCCCCGAGTTTGGTGATTACCAGGCCAATGGCGTGATGTCAGTCGCGAAACAGCTGCGTCGCAATCCCCGAGAGGTTGCCCAGGAAGTACTGGCTGCTCTGGATGTGGCGGGACTGGTCAGTCGAGCCGAGGTCGCCGGACCGGGATTTATCAATCTGTTTCTGGATGACTCAGCGCTAAATACGCGTGCTACCGCGATTCTGCAGTCGAAGGCACCGTTGATACTGCCCGATAACACTACACAGACCATTGTGGTGGATTACTCCAGCCCGAACCTTGCCAAGGAAATGCATGTCGGGCATTTGCGAGGCACCATCATCGGCGACACGATCGTCCGCGTTCTCGAAGCCCTGGGACACTGCGTCATACGACAGAACCATGTGGGCGACTGGGGAACTCAGTTCGGCATGCTGATCGCACACATGACATCACTGATTGAACAGGGTGAATCAGTGTCTGGCAGCCTTGCGGATCTTGAGAGTTTTTACCGGGCTGCCAAGCAGCGTTTCGACGATGAACCCGGATTTGCTGATCTGGCGCGCAGTTATGTTGTGCGGCTGCAGCAGGGTGACGCCGAGTGTCTGGCGGCATGGCAGCGTTTTATCGAAGAGTCCCTGCGCCATTGTCAGGAAGTTTACGATCAGCTTCAGGTCAAACTTAAGCCCAGCGATCTCTGTGCGGAAAGTTTCTATAACAATGACTTGCCGAAGATAGTTAATGAGCTTTCTGCCAGAAAGCTGCTGACCGAGTCAGATGGTGCGCAGTGTGTCTTCCTGGAAGAGTTCACAGGTAAAGACGGCACTCCCCTGCCCGTGATCATTCAAAAGCGGGATGGCGGTTATCTTTATGCCACGACCGATCTGGCCGCCGTCCGCTATCGCTCTGGTCAGCTCGGCGCTGACCGGGTGCTGTATGTCGTTGATGCCAGACAGAGCCTGCATTTTCAGCAGGTATTTGCAGTAGCACGCGCCGCAGGTCTGGTTCGTAGTGATTGCAGCCTGGAACATGTTGCCTACGGCACGATGATGGGTGAAGACGGCAAACCATTCAAAACGCGCAGTGGTGATACTGTCAAACTCAAGGCGCTGCTGGATGAGGCTGTCCAGCGGGCATTTGCGCTGGTGTCCGACAAGAACCCGGATCTGCCAGAAGCACAGCGCCGGGAAATCTCGGATACGGTGGGTGTCGCGGCGGTAAAGTATGCTGAGTTGTCCAAGAATCGCACCAGCGATTACATATTTGACTGGTCTACCATGCTGTCTTTTGATGGCAATACGGCACCCTACATGCTGTACGCCTACGCGCGAATTCAGAGCGTGGTCCGCCGCCTGGAAGCAGAAGGTGTTAAACCGGGCTCACAGATTCAGGCGATTGCCGCAGAAGAACGAGCCTTGTTGCTGAAGATTCTGCAACTGTCCGAGGCTGTCCGTCAGGTTGGTCAGGATTGTTATGCGAACCAGCTGTGTCAGTATCTGTTTGAGCTGGCCGGCTTGTTCATGAAGTTTTACGAGAGCTGCCCGATTCTTAAATCCGAGCCGGAGATACAGGCCAGTCGTCTTGCGCTGGCCAGCCTGACTGCGCAGACATTGCGTGAAGGTATGAATCTGCTTGGTATAGAACCGCTGCAGCAGATGTGAGAAAGTTTCTGACTTCTTTTGTTTGCGGGGCCTCCCTGCCCCGCAAACACAGACCTCAAATCAGTTGCACAACTCAAGCAGCAACTTGTTGAGCTGCTGGCTGAACCGGGCTGGATCTTCCAGTTCATTGCCATCAGCCAGACTCGCCTGATCGAACAATATTGAAATCAGATCGCCGAAGCGCTCTTCGTTTTGCTCATGTTCCAGCTTGTCGACCAATGGGTGTGTCGGATTCAGCTCGAAGATCGGCTTGGTGTCAGGCACTGCCTGTCCGGATGCCTGCATGATGCGTCGCATCTGCGCGCCCATATCGTCCTCATCAATCGCCAGGCAAGCCGCTGAGTCAGTCAGGCGGTGACTGATTCTGACTTCCTTAACGCGCTCTCCCAGTGCATTCTGGACGCGCTCGAGCAGAGGTTTCAGCTCTTCTTCGAGCTTTTCCTGCGCCTTTTTCTCTTCCTCGTCATCCAGCTTGCCCAGATCAAGTTCGCCGCGGGCAACATCCTGCAGCGGTTTGCCATCGAATTCATGCAGATGGCTCATCAGCCATTCATCAATCCGGTCGGACAACAGCAGGACTTCTATGCCTTTCTTGCGGAAAATTTCCAGGTGCGGGCTGCCTTTGGCGGCTTTGGCGGAATCAGCAATCAGGTAGTAGATCTTCTCCTGATCAGACTTCATGCGTGAAATATAATCTTCCAGGCTCTGATCCTGCCCAGTGCTCTGCTCGTGGGTGCTGGCAAACATCAACAGCTTGGCGATAGCCTCGCGGTTGCTGTAATCCTCACCTGGACCTTCCTTGAGCACCTGACCAAACTCTTTCCAGAAAGTGGCGTATTTCTCAGGCTCGTCTTTTTTGAGCTTTGCCAACATATCCAGCGCACGTTTGGTCAGTGCACTGCGCATTGAATCTACAGCTGGGTCTTTCTGCAGAATCTCGCGTGATACGTTCAGGGAGATATCGTTGGAATCCACGACACCTTTGATGAAGCGCAGGTACAGAGGTAGAAACTGCTCAGCCTGATCCATGATAAAGACGCGTTGCACGTAGAGTTTCAGACCACGGGCGCCATCACGATTCCACAAATCGAACGGGGCTCGAGCAGGAAGATACAGCAGGCTGGTGTATTCCAGCTTGCCTTCTACCTTGTTGTGGCTCCAGCTAAGTGGTTTCTCGTAGTCGTGAGAGACATGCTTATAGAACTCGACGTATTCGTCGTCGCTTACCTGCGTCCTTGGGCGTGTCCACAGAGCCTTGGCGTCGTTGACTGCCTCGTATTCAGGTGCTTCAGCAGACTTACCTTCATCTTTATCGTCGAAGTTCTGCTTTGGCAGCAATACCGGTATGGCAATATGATCCGCGTATTTCTTGACGACCTGACGGATTCGATAGGCATCCGCAAAGTCTTTGGAGTCATCACGCAGCTTCAGAATAACTGTGGTGCCGCGACCCGCCTTCTCGGTTGCCTCTATGGAGTAGTCAGACTCCCCTGCTGAGACCCAGCGCACCGCGTCGCTGGCGGCTGTGCCGGCCTTGCGGGTTATGACCTCAACTTCGTTGGCAACAATGAATGCTGAATAGAAACCGACACCAAACTGGCCTATCAACTGGGAGTCTTTTTTCTGGTCACCACTGAGAGACTGTAGAAACTGGGCGGTGCCAGACCGGGCAATTGTACCCAGGTTGCTGATCACGTCTTCGCGATCCATGCCTATGCCGTTGTCGCTGATGGTGATGGTACCGGCATCCTTGTCAAAGTCGATCAAAACCCTGAGGTCGGTATCACCCTCGTAAATATCGGGGTTGGACAAAGCCTGGAAGCGGAGCTTGTCTGCAGCATCCGATGCATTTGAAATCAACTCGCGCAGGAATACTTCCTTATTGCTGTACAGCGAGTGGATCATCAGCTTCAGTAGCTGCTTGGCTTCGGTTTCAAATCCACGCGTTTCCTTTTTCATATCTGTTGTCATGCAACAAACCTCTGCTGTCTTGAATTCTATTAATCAGTGTCTGGTCTCTGGTCGCCTCGCGCCTGGCCATCTTGGCAAATGCCCGCGTGAAGCAAGTAGAGCCCAGAAACAAAAAAGCCCGGAGACCTTTCGGTGTCCGGGCTTTTTATGGGGGCCAGTGGCCCCGATTTCAAGACTGGTAGTATTCGATTGCGCGTTCTTTCTGCTCCTGCAGCGCTTCGTAACGCGCCTTGGAGCTTTCAACGAACGATACAAACTGACCAGCGTTGTTGGCACCCATTTGCTGCGCACGTTGCGCGGCGGTCAGGGCTTCGTCATAACGATCCAGTTCTACCAGGGCTCGCGCCAGAGACAGCTGGACATCGCCAGTGTTCTCCAGGCCGCCGCGGTCCAGCGCAGTCTGCATTGCTTCAACAGCGCTGGCGTAGTCACGGTTCATCAGATGAATGTAGCCGAGGTAGTCCCAGGCTTCGCCATCATCAACGATTTCAACCAGACGCTCTGCAGGTTCAACTGCAGCCTGAAACTCGGATGCAATGATATACATCTGAGTCAGTCGACGCAGGTTGTCGCCATTCTCTTCGACAATACCCTGTTCGATACCATCTTCGAGGATCTCGATGCCCCGAATCGGAGCATCCAGACCAGCAAGCGACTGAGCCAGGTTCATGTACTCGCCTTCGCTTTGCAGGTAACCTTTGACGTAGGCCAGTTCCATGGTCTGAATACGCTGCTGCTCGCGATCCAGGAAGCCATAAATGGCTGCCAGGTTACGCCAGTCAGCGCCTTCATCAAACAGGGCTACCAGAGTCTTGGTGACGTCCAGCGCTGACTCATAGTCTTCCAGTTCAATGTACATGACATTGAGCAGCGTGTAGACGTTACGCGCAATCTCACGACCCTCTGCACGCAGCAGATCCATGTAGCTGAGCAGATAGTCAATTGCAGGCGTGAACTGCTGCAGGTTGTAGTGAGCCAGTGCCAGCACGTTATAAACAGTTGCGTTTTCATCGGCTGACAGATTGCGCCACTCTTCCAGCGTGCGAATCGCGTCTTCATAGCGCTCTTCACTGGCGTAAAGCTGACCCAGCGACTGCAGTGAACGCAGACGCTGTTCGGGACGCAGGTCCTCAATCGTCAGGATACGTTCAAAAGTCGCCAACGCATTCGGAATGTCGTCCACACCTAGATAGTAGTTGGTGTAGAAGTTCAGCATCGTGGCCTTTTCGAAGTCGTTCAGCGTGTCGTAGCGCTCGTTCAAGGAGTCCAGTTCACGCTTGGCAGCGGCCAGATCCGGCTCCTGCCCTTCTTCGGACGGGTTCATCAGCTCCTGAACTTCCGCGATGACACGATAGACACGGTCGCTCAGTGTGTCTGAACGTCGTGTGGGTGGTGGTTCACGCGGACCATCATCCTCTTCCTGAGCGTAGGCAGGCGTGGCCAGCATCATGGTGCCAACTGACGCGCTGGTCGCCAGGAAGGCAGCCATCATGGCGGATCGGAGAATTGTATTTACAGCACTCATTCTCTTACTCCTCCAGTTCAAAGCGGAACACGTACTGAACGTTCGGTACTTCTACCGCTTCACCGTTCACAACACGTGGCTGAAAGCGGAAACGTTCAGCAGCTCGGATGGAAGCTGAGTCGAACATGCCACGTGGCTCTGCATCGACCACAACAACATCACGTACGCCACCGGTTTCAGTTACCGTAAACGAAACCTGACACCAGCCTTCGATACCACGCTGAGCGGCACGTGTTGGATACTGGGGCTGAATGTTTACCAGCGGCAGCATTTCACCGTCTGTAGCGCTGAGGCCGGCCGCACCAATATCAAGGCCGATATCAACATTCACGTTTTCGCGGGCAATGTTCAGATCGCCGCCGCCATCCATATCGATATTACGATCCGGTGGTGGTGGTGTGTCTTCCGGCGGTTGTTCAATCTCTTCCGGTGGCTCTACATCCCGGATCACTTCCATTTCAATTTCTGGCATGGTCGCATCAACGATACGGATGATGTTGGTGTTCTGCTCCAGCTCACCGCCAGTAGCAATCAGCGCCTGCATGAAATAGAACAGCCCCAGTGTCACAAGACCCGCCAGTCCAAGAGAGACTACCCATCGAAGTATACTCATCTTCTAGTTCTCCGTAGATATGGCAACGGATGCAATCTGCGCATCGCGTGCCGCTCGCATAATGGTCATGACATGCTCGTTTTGAGCAGTTCGGTCGCCCTGTATCACGACCGAAGCGTTTGGCGTCTCCGCCAGACGTCTCTCAAAACGAGACCGGATAAACCGCGGATCTATTTGCTCGCCATCAATCCAGATCTGACCATCATTGCTGATTGCAATCAGGATCAGGTCCTTGGATCGGGGCTCGGCGGTAGACCCCTCCGGCTTCACCACCTCAATGCCAGCCTCAGTGATAAACACCGAGGTGACAATAAAGAAGATGAGCAGGATGAATACCACGTCGAGCATCGGGGTAAGGTCAATCTCCCCGGTGTTCTCATCATCCCTTTTCTTCATCAAACCTGTTTTCATTATTGTGCCTTTATTCAGTATCTAGTGATAATTAGGCCATATGGTCTTCGAGAAGTTCCAGGTCACGATCGATTCGGGACTTCAGCCAGTTGCTGGCAAAGATCCCTGAAAGTGCTCCCACCATGCCTGCCATGGTCGGAATGGTTGCCTTGGAGACACCACCCGCCATTGATTTGGCGTCGCCGCCGCCGGTCAGAGCCATTACGTAGAATACTTCGATCATACCTGTAACCGTGCCGAGCAGCCCGAGCAGCGGACACACCACTACCAGGGTTTCGATGATTGGCATGGTGGAGCGCAGATCCAGAGAAATCTGCGACACCATCATGTTCCGAATCTGCTGGGCTTTCCAGGATTTGGTATCAGAGCGACCCGCCCAGGCTGCGAGGGTGTGTTTCACCCTCTTGGCGTGAGTGGAATGCAGGTACCATAGCCGCTCGAAGATCAGGCTCCACATGACCAGCAGAAGTACGCCGATGATCCAGAGAACACCGCCTCCTCTGGCCATGAAGTCCGAGATCGCATCAGATAAGTCGAGCAGTGCAAAATACATGCTGTCTCCCCTTAAGCCTGAGCTTTGTTGCCAGAAGCTTCGGCCTTACGAGCGATGATACCAGTGGCCTGTTCTTCCAGAATGTGGATGATACGGTCACTCTTACTCTTAACCCAGGTGTGCATCAGGATGGTCGGGATGGCGACCGTGATACCCAGTACAGTTGTCATCAGGGCCATGGAGATACCACCAGCCATGATGGTCGGGTCACCAGCACCGTAAACGGTGATCTGCTGGAACACCTGAATCATACCGGTAACTGTACCCAACAGACCCATCAGAGGCGCGATGGCCGAGATGATCTTGATGAATGTCAGGAAGCGTTCCAGTGCCGGAGTTTCCTGCAGGATTGCTTCACCCAGTTTCAGTTCCAGAGTTTCGGTGTCAACGTTCGGGTTGGACTCGGCAACCATCAGAACACGACCCAGCGGGTTGTTCTTGTTGGCCTTGTCAGACTTGACCTGAGAATTCACCTTGGCAGCGACCAGAGTCAGCTGGAAGGAGCGGATCAGACCAACCAGAATGGCGATGATACCAATACCGATGATCGCAAAACCGATAGTACCGGAGTTCTGACGAACCTGTTCGGTGACTGTCGGGAAGTTGATCAGGTTGGCCATCAGACTGCCGCCCTGCGCACCAGTCGGGTCGATACCGACTTTGTGGATGCCGCTATCAGCATTTTCCAGAGCCTGGGCGTTGGCGACGATGTCACCACCTGGCTGACGTGGCAGCACCTGCAGGTGGTCTACGTCGGCGTTGTAAGACAGGTAGTCACCGTTGGCGATGGAGTTGAAGGTACCGATACGAGTTACAACACGGCTTTCCTGGTCGCCAGAAGGCAGACCTACCTGGCCTTCGTACTGTACAACACGGCCGGATTCAACCAGCTCTTGCTGCATGTAGAACCAGAAACGCTCGATCTCATCAACACGAACCTGTTCAGTGTCACTCGCTACGCGCTCGATGAATGAATCAAGGAACTCGGTACGGCCAGGATACTGGGCGCTTACCAGAGAGGTTTCGAATACACTGCGGAAGTCACCTGCAACGCCCTGGATGGTACCCAGCAGTTCGTTCAGGTTGGCGCGCACTTCGTTCAGCTGTGAACGACGCTCGGCCAGCAGTGTACGGTTTTCGTCGAAAACACCTTCCAGACGCGTGTTTTCAGCTTCTTCTTCAGAAATACGCTGACGTGTTTCTTCAAGAATCTGCTGCTGCTGGTTAACTTCCTGCTGGAATCGCTGCTCGCGCTGACGGGCTTCCTGGGATTCCAGTACTCGATTTTCTTCTACATTACGGAGAAGTTCTGTCAAGCTGCCTGCCGTTTCCTGTGCGAACGCCTGAGTAGATACGGCAAGGAACATGCCCGTAAGAGAAATGCCTGCTAATTTAATTATATTCTTCTTCACTGTGCTTACTCCGGCGCAACGATTGGTAATTCAAAAATTTCTGGCGCAATCAGGCCGCTAGAGACGTTGATTGCGTCACGGATGGCATTGCGGTACGCGCCATCTTCCAGCGTTACCCACTGACGTGACTCTGAGTCCCACGCCCCGGTGCGGGTGCGGTCCTTGGTCTGATAGGTCAGTGCAATTCGACCAACACGCAACATGTCGACGTCGGTCGGGACGCCATCCAGGTTGAGTGTGGCTGAATAGGTTTCGTGGGTACGTCCATAGGCGTTTTCTGTCTGATACAGCACCAGGATCTGACGGAAGCGCTCGGCGGTGGAAACGTTTGGATCATCGATTGCATCGCGGACGAACTGGATCCGGGCGCGGCGCTGTTCCAGGTGGAAGGGGATGTCCAACTCGATGAACTGCTCGATACTGGCGATCATACGGCTCATCAGCAGAGGCAGTTCCTGGGTCACGTTTCGCACTTCGGCGATGGACTCGGAGATTGTCTCCAGTTGGTCTTCCTGGATCGCTATCTGTCGACGCCAGTTGGCATTCAAGACTAGCAGAGCTTCCAGGTTATCACTTTCCGTTTTGAATTCTTCGAACAGAGAACTGGACGAGTTCGACAGACGGTTGATTCGCTCCTGAGACTCAGCAGCTTCCCTGTTAGTCTCACCTACAACACTCTGAGCCTGCTCAATGGCGCTGGTGTCAACGTCCTGAGCGAGGGCTGTTCCGATCACCAGTAGCGAGGCCAGTGGTGCCAGAACCTTTGAATATAATCGACGGTTTTTCATGTGCCATCCTGTTATTGTATTAAACACTCCGGGTGTAACACCGGATGTGACTTCTTATCTATCGTGCTTTTCCGGGTAAGTGTTTACCATCCAAACAACGATCTTCTAAAACAGCATTCCTTTTAGCCGGTAAAAACGAGCAATTATCGGGCCAGACAGTTACGAAACTACACACTCATCAAATGATTGTAGAAATGCGTAACAGAAGTGATCCAGATCCTGCAACTTACCGTAAATTCAGGGCTCCCTGCCGAATTATGTCGTCAAGACTAACACAACCCGTTTGAATTTTTGAACCTCTCAAATGAGAATTTTTTAGGTTCAGGGCCCGCTTGTGCGCCGTGATGGTTCATGCGCGTGAAATACGCACATGAACCGTGCACAAGGCGCTTACCAGCCTGTTACTTCTTTCAGTGCATCACCAATATCGGCCAGACTGCGTACAGTCTTGACACCTGCGTCCTGCAGGGCAGCAAACTTTTCATCAGCCGTTCCCTTGCCGCCAGAGATGATGGCGCCGGCATGGCCCATACGCTTTCCGGGCGGTGCAGTCACACCCGCAATATAGGAAACCACTGGCTTGGTGACGTTGGCCTTGATGTAAGCTGCGGCTTCTTCTTCCGCACTACCACCAATTTCGCCGATCATCACAATAGCTTCGGTCGCTGGATCTTTTTCGAACATAGCCAGGATGTCGATAAAGTTGGAGCCCGGGATCGGGTCACCACCGATGCCCACACAGGAAGACTGACCAAAGCCATGGTCGGTAGTCTGCTTGACGGCTTCATAGGTCAACGTACCGGAACGCGACACGATACCGACCTTGCCTGGCTTGTGGATGTGACCAGGCATGATGCCAATCTTGCATTCGCCGGGGGTAATCACGCCGGGGCAGTTCGGCCCGATCAGACGCACACCCAGTTCATCGCAGCGTACTTTAACGTCAAGCATGTCCAGAGTGGGAATGCCTTCAGTGATACATACGATCAGCTTGATACCCGCGTTAGCGGCTTCAAGGATGGAATCCTTACAGAACGGAGCCGGAACGTAGATCACGCTGGCATCGGCGCCAGTTGCATCAATTGCTTCCTGCACAGTATTGAATACGGGCAGGCCCAGGTGAGTGCTGCCGCCCTTGCCCGGTGTTACACCACCTACCATTTTGGTGCCGTAGGCAATCGCCTGCTCGGAATGGAAAGTACCCTGTGAACCAGTAAAGCCCTGGCAGATTACTTTGGTATCTTTATTGATCAGAATGCTCATTATTTACCCTCCGCGGCCTTGACTACCTGTTGGGCAGCATCAGTCAGACTTTTCGCCGCGATAATATTCAGTCCGCTATCCTTCAGCACCTTGGCGCCGACGTCTGCATTATTACCCTCCAGTCGAACTACAACCGGTACCTTGACGCCTACTTCCTTGACTGCACCGATGATGCCTTCTGCGATCATGTCGCAACGCACAATGCCGCCAAAAATGTTCACCAGAACAGCTTTGACGTTGTCGTCGGACAGGATGATCTTGAATGCTTCGGAAACACGCTCTTTAGTTGCGCCACCGCCTACATCCAGGAAGTTGGCAGGCTTGCCGCCGTGCAGATTCACGATGTCCATGGTGCCCATCGCCAGGCCAGCACCGTTGACCATGCAGCCGATGTTGCCGTCCAGTGCAACATAGTTCAGTTCGTGACTGGCAGCATGCGCTTCGCGTGGATCGTCCTGCGACGGGTCATGCATTTCGCGCAGTTTTGGCTGACGATACATGGCATTGCCATCGATGTTGATCTTGGCGTCCAGGCAGTGCAGATTGCCGTCAGTTTTGATGACCAGCGGGTTGATCTCAAGCAGTGCCAGGTCGTAGTCCTTGAACAGTTTGCCGAGGCCCATGAAGATCTTGGTGAACTGTTTGATCTGGTCGCCTGTCAGACCCAGTTTGAACGCAAGTTCGCGACCCTGGAAAGGCATGGGTCCAACCAGCGGGTCGATTGTCGCCTTGATGATCTTCTCTGGAGTTTCGTGCGCAACCTTCTCGATTTCAACACCACCTTCGGTGGATGCCATAAATACAATGCGACGTGACGCTCTGTCGACGACAGCCCCGAGATACAGTTCTTTGTCGATGTCGGTGCAGGATTCAACCAGAATCTTGCTGACAGGCTGACCATTTGCATCTGTCTGGTATGTCACCAGGCGTTTGCCCAGCCACTGCTCGGCAAATGCTTTGGCGTCATCACGGCTCTTGACCAGTTTTACGCCACCGGCCTTACCACGGCCGCCCGCGTGCACCTGAGCCTTGACCACCCACATGTCACCGCCGATTTTGTCGCAGGCTTCTGCGGCAGCGTCTGCTGTGTCAACGGCGAAACCCTTGGAAACAGGCAGACCGTATTCCGCAAAAAGCTGCTTTCCCTGATATTCGTGTAGATTCATTCTATTGGTCCTCTATAGTCAAACGCGCATGAATCAACTGCGCTTGCGTTTGTTGGCAGCATGAATGGCGTGTCCGGCGACAGCCAGCGCTGCTTCGTGTACTGCTTCCGACAGGGTCGGGTGTGAAAACATGGTCAGGCCAAGGTCTTCCGCACTGGCACTGAACTCCATTGCGATGGCAACCTGCTGTACCAGATCAGCGGCGCTTGGGCCGATGATATGGGCACCGAGAACGCGATCCGTTTTGGCGTGGGCAATCAGCTTGACCAGACCCGCAGACTCATTGGCAGCCATGGCACGGCCGTTGATGCTGAACGGGAATGTACCGACATTGTATTCGACGCCCTCTTCCTTCAGCTGCTGTTCGGTTTTACCTACCCACGCAATTTCAGGGTGGGTATAAATGACAAATGGCACCAGGTCGTAGTTCACCTGGGTTTTCTTGCCGGCGATACGCTCTGCAACCATCACGCCTTCTTCAGAACCTTTGTGTGCCAGCATTGGGCCACGCACCAGGTCACCAGTGGCATAAACACCGGGTACAGATGTCGCACAGGTCTCGTCAACTTTGACAAATCCGCGGTCGTCAATTTCAACGCCACAATCGTCAGCCAGCAGGCCTTTGCTGTAAGGTTTGCGGCCGACTGCAACAATCAGTTTGTCGAACTCGGCTTCCTGTTCGCCATCAGCATTGTTGTAGGTAACCTTGACCGTCTTGTTCTTGCCTTTGCCAGATACTTTGGTGCTGGCCACTTTGGCACCGAGCTTGATATCCAGGCCCTGCTTCTCGAAAACCTTTTTGGCTTCCTTGGCAACCTGTTCGTCAACGGCTGGCAAAAAGGTTTCGAGTGCTTCGAAAACAACCACCTCGGAACCCAGTCGAGACCAGACACTACCCAGTTCCAGGCCGATCACACCAGCGCCAATGACACCAAGGCGTTTTGGTACGGACTGAAACTCCAGGGCACCCGTAGAGTTCACAATGACTTCGTCATCAACCGGCGCTGGCGGGATGTCAATTGGCTGTGAACCGGCCGCCAGAATTACGTTGTCAGCCTCCAGTGTCTGAGTGCTGCCGTCAGCAGCGGTCACTTCTACCTTTTTGCCTTTCAGCAGTTTGCCCGTGCCCTGTATACCATCGACCTTGTTGGCCATGAACAGGCCACGAACGCCCTGAGTCAGCTGTTTCACGATTTTGGCTTTGCGCTCGATCATGGCGGGCACGTCAATGTCCACTTTGCTGACCTTGATGCCATGTACTTCAAAGTCTTTTTTGGCTTCGGCATATTTGTGTGATGAGTCAAGCAATGCCTTGGATGGGATACAGCCTACGTTCAGGCAGGTACCGCCATAAACGGCATCGTTTTTGTCATCGTGCCATTTTTCCACGCACGCGGTTTTTAAACCAAGCTGCGCGCTTCGGATGGCCGCAACGTACCCTGCAGGTCCCGCTCCGATAACCACTACATCATATTTTTTACTCATAATATTCCCTGCCCAGAGTCACTCTCGATTACAGTCTCGTTAAAAGCATGAGCCACAGCGTAGTTGTGGCTGTGGCTCATCTTGGTACGGTCTGGAGTCATTGCTCCGTTTAAACCTGGCTATCAGATCTCCAGCAAAATGCGTGCTGGATCT
Organism: Pseudohongiella sp. SYSU M77423; assembly: GCF_029911965.1. Taxonomy (NCBI): domain Bacteria; kingdom Pseudomonadati; phylum Pseudomonadota; class Gammaproteobacteria; order Pseudomonadales; family Pseudohongiellaceae; genus Pseudohongiella; species Pseudohongiella sp. SYSU M77423. Next base: position 246,056 of record NZ_JARYTH010000002.1, read on the forward strand.
TCGAGCAATTCCTTGATGGTCACCAGGAACTGCACTGCTTCTTTACCATCTATCATTCGGTGGTCGTAAGAAAGTGCCAGGTACATCATCGGCAGAATCTCGACCTTGCCGTTCACAGCCATCGGGCGCTCCTGGATCTTGTGCATGCCCAGAATCGCAGTTTGTGGTGGGTTCAGGATCGGAGTCGACAGCAGCGAACCAAAAACACCACCGTTGGAGATGGTGAATGTACCGCCAGTCATTTCGTCGATGGACAGCTTGCCGTCCTGCGCCTTGTTACCAAACTCACGGATTTTTGCCTCGACTTGTGCCAGACCCATGTGGTCTGCGTTGCGCAGCACCGGAACTACCAGTCCGCGCGGAGACGAAACTGCAACGCCGATGTCCTGGTAACCGTGATATACGATGTCGTTGCCATCGATGGAGGCATTGACGGCGGGGTAACGCTTCAGCGCTTCCACACTGGCACGCACGAAGAAGGACATGAAGCCGAGACGCACACCATCATGCGCTTTCTCAAACTGGTCTTTGTAGCGCGAGCGCAGGTCCATAACCGGCTTCATATTGACCTCATTGAAGGTGGTCAACATGGCAGTGGACTGCGATGCCTGTAGCAGACGCTCCGCCACTTTGGCGCGCAGGCGGCTCATGGGTACACGCTCTTCAACGCGGCCAGATGAGCCATCGGTAGTCGGTGCAGCAGCCTTGCTGCTTGACTCGGAACTGGAGCTCGACTGTTTGTCGCCCTTCTCGATCGCGTTCAGCACATCTTCTTTGGTAATTCGACCATCTTTGCCAGTACCGCTGATCTGACCAGCTTTCAGGCCGTGCTCTTCGGCAAGTTTCTTGGCAGCCGGGCTCAGGGCAGGCGTTTCGCCATCCTGTTTATCGTCAGATTTGGCCTCAGATGCCGATTCTGATTTTTTGTCAGACGACTTGTCTGATGACTTGCTGTCTGCACTTGAGGACTTGTCATCAGCAGCCGCGCCTTCCTTGATCGTGGCGATGATTTCATTGCTGACGATAGTATCGCCAGAGTCCTTGATGATTTTTTCCAGGACGCCATCAGCTGGTGCCACGACTTCGATTACGACTTTGTCAGTCTCGATGTCGACCAGCAGCTCGTCACGTTTGACAGCATCACCGACTTTCTTGTGCCAGCTTGCAATGGTGCCGTCTGGCACGGATTCGGGCAGTTGCGGTGCTTTGATCTCAATAGACATGTTGATTCCTTACACTGTTCGGTGTCATCACTATTTGTTTAAAAGTTATTCCTTTGGTCCCAGTGCTTGCTCCAGAAATGCATTGAGCTGTTGCATGTGCAATTCTGGATAACCGGCTGCAGCCGCTGCCGATGCCTCACGGCCTGCATAGCGCAATGACACAGACGAGCCAAGAGACTGTATGACATTACGCATGTGGTGCTGGCTGGAGTACCAGGCTCCCTGGTTCATGGGCTCCTCCTGACACCAGACAACATCGCTAACGTTCTCGTACTTTTTCATTTCGGCGCGCAGATCATCTTCCGGGAACGGGTAAAGCTGTTCGAGACGGATGATTGCGATATTGGTCAATTCACGCTTGCGACGCTCTGCTCGCAGGTCGTAGTAAACTTTGCCAGAGCAGAGTATTACGCGCTCAACGTTGTCAGGCTTGATATCTTCGTCGGTTTCACCGATGACTACCTGGAAGCTGCCGTTTGCCAGCTCTTCAAGCGTTGCTGTGGTTTCTTTGTGACGCAACAGACTCTTGGGTGACATCACAATCAATGGCTTGCGCAGCGGACACAGGACCTGACGTCTCAGCATGTGGAAGACCTGGGCTGAGGTGGTCGGCAGGCAGACCTGGATATTGTGTTCCGCACAAAGTTGCAGGAAGCGTTCCAGACGAGCTGATGAATGCTCAGGGCCCTGTCCTTCGTAGCCGTGCGGCAACAGCATGGTCAGGCCGCACAGGCGCTGCCACTTGTGCTCGCCACTGGTAATGAACTGGTCGATAACAACCTGCGCCGAGTTCGCAAAGTCGCCAAACTGGGCTTCCCAGACAACCAGCGCATTAGGGGTGGTCGTCGCGTAACCGTACTCAAAAGCCAGCACAGCTTCTTCGGACAGCAGTGAGTCGTAGATACAGAACATCTTGGGGTCTGCAACCAGGCTGCGAAGCGGAATGTACTCTTCTTCGGTGTTCTGATCACGCAGTACCGCATGGCGATGCGAGAAGGTGCCACGTCCAACATCCTGCCCGGTAATTCGGACCCGATTGCCGGTCGTGAGAATGCTGGCGTATGCCAGTGTCTCGGCAAAACCCCAGTCAACCGGGATCTCGCCGGAAGCCATCTTGCTGCGGTCGTCGACGATTTTCTGTACCTGACGGTGCAGATTCAGATTTTCAGGCAGACTGGTAATCTTGCGTGCCAGTGCTTCCAGCGACTCAAGCTTGATGCTGGTATTAAAATGCGGCGTCCAAGTGTGACCCAGGTAAGGGTTCCAGTCGACGAACATTTCGACGTTGGGCTCTTTTACAAGGCTCTTCACTACGTGTTCGCCGGTGTCCAGTGCATTACGGTACGATGCATTGAGCTCGTCGACTTCTTTCTCGGTCACCAGCTTGTCACTGATAAGACGTTCTGCATACAGAGCGCGCGTAGTCTGGTGCTTGCGAATCTTGTGATACATCAGTGGCTGAGTTGACGAGGGCTCGTCTGTTTCGTTATGGCCGCGACGGCGATAACAGACCAGATCGATGACCACATCTTTTTTGAACTCATAACGGAAATCAAGTGCCAGCTGAGTGACGAACAGCACCGCCTCAGGATCATCCGCATTCACGTGGAAGATTGGCGCCTGAACCATTTTGGCTACATCGGTACAATACTCTGTTGAGCGGGCATCGTCCTGGCGACTTGTGGTGAAGCCCACCTGGTTGTTGATGATGATATGTACCGTGCCACCTGTACCATATGCCCGGGTCTTGGACATCTGGAAAGTTTCCATGACCACACCCTGGCCTGCAAAAGCTGCATCACCGTGGATGCTGAGCGGAATTACAGCGTGGCCCAGATTGTCTTTGCGTCGGTCCTGACGGGCACGAACGGAGCCTTCGATAACCGGAGAAACAATTTCCAGGTGCGAAGGGTTAAATGCCATTGCCAGATGCACTTCGCCGCCAGGCGTCATGATGTTGGACGAAAAGCCCTGATGGTATTTTACATCGCCTGAGCTCTTGTACTTGGCGCGGCCTTCGAACTCGCTGAACAGGTCAGCCGGGTTCTTGCCGAGAATGTTCACCAGCATATTCAGGCGGCCACGGTGAGCCATGCCGATGACAACTTCCTTGACGCCGTAGCTGCCGGCACGCTGAATCAGTTCATCGACCAGCGGAATCAGGCTTTCGCCGCCTTCAAGGCCAAAGCGTTTCGTGCCCGGGTACTTGGAGTCCAGATGCTTTTCAAGGCCCTCAGCTGCGCTGAGTCGCTCCAACAGGTGTCGCTTTACTTCATTGGGGAAACCCGGATTGCCGAGTTTGGGTTCAATGCGCTTTTGAATCCACTGCTTCTGCGCAAGATCGACAATATGCATGAACTCATAGCCGATAGACCCGCAGTAAATATTCTCCAGCGCTTCAACAATTTCGCGCAGTGAGGCGGTGTCGCGATTGATATGCAGAGAGCCGGTCTGAAAGACTGTGGAGTAATCAGCGGGTGAAAGATTGTGAAAGTCGAGCTCCAGGTCTGGCACGCGTTCGCGATGCATCAGTGACAGGGGGTCAAGCGCCGCTTTCTGGTGACCACGGACGCGGTAGGAGCTGATCAGGTGCAGTACCTGAACCTGTTTGTTTTCATGTTCGGAATTTACAACAACATCGTTGCTCAGTACCGGCATGAAGCGACTGGTTTTGCCCAGCCGTTTGAAGTAGGCCTGAATCTCACGATGTGATACATCGGCAGGCGACTGCTCTGCTATCCGGGGCAGCGAGTCGAAATAACTGCGCCACTCGGCAGGGACCTGTTCAGGATCTTTCAGGTATTGATCATAAAGCTGTTCGACATACTCAGCATTGCCACCGGATAAATGGCCAGTGCTCCACATCAACTCCATTATGCTGTCATGCATATTATTCTTCCCGGGGTTACAGGGCCACCGCAATCAATCACCGCCTCGTGAGCGGCGTTGCCAGTCGCCTCACAAAAATTTCCTTGGTCTTAGCTTGCCCGCTGCAACAGCATGTGACGAATGTGACCGATCGCCTTGGTCGGGTTAAGACCCTTGGGGCAGACAGCCACACAATTCATGATGCCTCGACAGCGGAACACGCTGAATGGGTCTTCCAGTCCAGCCAGACGTTCTTCGGTGGCAGTGTCACGGCTATCGGCCAGGAATCGGTACGCTTGCAGCAGTCCGGCAGGCCCGATGAATTTGTCGGGGTTCCACCAGAAAGAAGGACAGCTGGTGCTGCAGCAGGCGCACAGGATACATTCGTACAGGCCGTCGAGTTTGGCACGGTCTTCCGGGCTTTGCAGACGTTCAATGGCAGGCGCCGGCGTATCGTTGATCAGGAAGGGCTGAACCTTCTCAAACTGCTTGTAGAAGATGGTCATGTCAACAACCAGATCGCGAACTACGGGCAGACCAGGCAGAGGACGCAGCACCAGCTTGCCGCCTTTAGCCACTGCCGATACCGGTGTGATACATGCCAGGCCATTGGTGCCGTTGATGTTCATACCGTCAGAACCGCAGACGCCTTCGCGACAGGAACGTCGGTAAGCAATTGAAGGATCCTGCTCTTTGATCATCGACAGTACGTCGAGCACCATCAGGTCACGACCTTCCGGCAGCTCGATCTGATACTCGCGCATGGATGGCTTATCATCAGTTTCCGGGTTGTAGCGATAAACACTGACTAACACGTTAAATCACCTTCTCTAGATTAACGGATTTAATAAGTACGGACCTTGGGCTCGAATTTTTCCACCGTCTTGGGCGCAAAATTCACAGCGCGTTTTGTCACACTGCGTTGTGTCGGGTGGTACATCGAGTGACACAGCCAGTTATCGTCATCTCGCTCCTGGAAATCTTCGCGAGCATGTGCGCCGCGACTTTCTGTTCGAGCTTCGGCTGCCAGCGCGGTCGCTTCAGCAACTTCGAACAGGTTTTCCAGCTCAAGCGCTTCAATTCGTGCTGTATTGAAGGCGTTGCTTTTGTCTTCGAGTTTTACATTGGCAATTCGTCCGCGCAGTCCTTCCAGCTTCTGCACGCCTTCCTTCATGAAGTCGCCCGTGCGGAACACGCCAAAGTGGTTCTGCATGATGCTCTGCAGTTCGCCTCGGAGCTTGGACACGCTTTCGCCATCGGTGCTGTTATTAAGACGATTCAGACGCGCCATGGACTGTTCAATATCTGATTCTGACGCGCGTCGGTACTCAATACCCTGCCCCAGCATGGATTCAATGTGCTTGCCTGCTGCACGACCGAATACCACCAGGTCCAGCAATGAGTTGCCGCCCAGACGGTTGGCGCCGTGTACGGAAACGCAGGCTACTTCGCCCACCGCGAACAGACCTGGGATCTGGACATCTTCGCCAGCTTCGTTCTGTGCGATCGCCTGACCATGAATATTGGTAGCGATACCACCCATCATGTAATGGCAGGTCGGGATAACCGGAATCGGTTCCTTGACCGGATCGACGTGCGCAAAGGTTCTGGACAGTTCCAGGATGCCTGGCAGCTTCTCGTTCAACACCTTTTCGCCCAGGTGATCCAGCTTCAGCAGTACGTGGTCACCATTGGGGCCACAACCTTTGCCAGCAATGATTTCCTGTATCATGGAGCGCGCCACTACGTCGCGTCCCGCCAGGTCTTTGGCGTTCGGTGCGTAACGCTCCATAAAGCGTTCGCCGTCCTTGTTGATCAGGTATCCACCCTCACCACGACAGCCTTCGGTTACCAGCGTGCCGGCACCATGAATACCCGTCGGGTGGAATTGCCACATTTCCATATCCTGTACCGGATAACCGGCACGCAGCGCCATACCGATACCATCACCGGTATTGATCAGGGCGTTAGTGGTCGACGCGTAAATACGGCCTGCACCACCTGTTGCCAGCACGGTTGCTTTGGAAGCGACGTAGACTGTCTCACCTGTTTCGATACAGATCGCGATAACGCCAACAATGACGCCATCCTGATTGCGCACCAGATCTACCGCGTACCACTCATTGAAGAACACCGTTTTGTTCTTCAGGTTGCCCTGATACAGAGCGTGCAGCAGCGCGTGACCGGTACGGTCAGCAGCTGCACAGGTACGGGCAGCCTGTCCGCCCTTGCCAAAATCCTTGGACTGACCACCGAACGGCCGCTGATAGATACGGCCATTTTCTGTTCGGGAAAAGGGCAGCCCCATATGCTCAAGTTCGAACACGGTCTGGGGGCCTTCACTGCACATGTACTCAATGGCTTCCTGGTCGCCGATATAGTCGGAACCCTTGACCGTGTCATACATGTGCCAGCGCCAATCGTCGTTCGGGTCTGCACTGGCAATTGCACAGGTGATACCGCCCTGCGCCGAAACAGTGTGAGAGCGCGTCGGGAAGACTTTGCTGATCACGGCAGTTTTGTAGCCGGACTGGGACAGCTGCAGTGCAGCACGCATACCGGCACCACCACCGCCCACAATGACAGCATCAAATGAAATTGTACGCATACCGCTCATTTATAGTCCCCACAGAATCTGGATACCCCAAACGAGGTAAATGAATATCAGGATCACGCAGCCGGCCTGAAACAACAGGCGTACTGCGGTTGCCGCGCCACCAAAAGTCATTGACGTCAGGTAGTCTGTCGCAATGGTCCACATACCAACCCACGCGTGAGCGCAGAGTGAAATCAGGGCCAGCAGACTGAAAATGCGCATCCAGGTCGTCTGAAACAGCGCTGACCACGCGGCGTAATCGATGTCAGGCGTCATGATCATCCAGCCCAGCAACACTATTGTATATGCCGCCAGAATGATTGCGCTGAAACGTTGAATGACCCAGTCATGAAGGCCGTTGCGACCCACATTGGTCGCACTGTTGACTCGCTTTACCATACCCAGACTCCTGCCAACACAATACTGATTACCGAGAACACAACGATCATCACGGCACCCTGGCGTCCACCCTGCAGTGTTTCACCGATGCCGACATCCATCAGCAGGTGGCGGATACCGGCGATCAGGTGGTACAGCAGCCCCGAGAGGATCACCCATACAATGAATTTGGCGTGAGGGGCCGTCAGCAATTCAGCGATACGCCCGAATCCCTGCGCCGAGGCAAGTGATTCAGAGAGCATCCAAAGCAGCACAGCTGTACCAACAAAAATCAGTACGCCCGAGATACGATGCAGGATCGACGTAATAGCCGGAAGAGGAAAACGGAATTTGGTCAGGTCGAGATTTACAGGTCTGTTGTCTTTCACTGGTAGCCAATTCTAGTTGGGCCCATACAAAGGGCACGTTAGTTAGAACAATCAGTGCCTGATGTTACGATGCTGCACTGATCAACCTCCGGAGAGTCTGGACAAGACACACTAAAAGTTGAGCTTGTTCAGGCGCTTCGTTCGATCTCGATACGATGGGTCGGTATCGGAGATTCGGCCGCTGAGTATAGTCCTATAGTGTTGCGAATACAATAAATTGGCAGCCAATCACCTCAGTAGCACGCATGAATGTGACAGCATTTTGTCAACTTGATATTTTTACATTTCCGGTGAGGCAAACAGCAGATATTTTGTGGTACAGTAGCGGCTTTATCGCTGGCCCCCTGCTCGACTCAATATACGAATTCAGGATTCCATGATCGGATCGGACCGTAGAGCGGCCCGGGCCGCCCTATGATGCCGGCAACTGGAAGTTTATCAGTCAGGAGTACAATATGAGTGAAAAAAAAGCCCGCTTGACACTGGCAAACAGCCAGGATGCGATTGAGCTGCCCGTATTGGAAGGCAATATCGGTCCCGATGTGATCGACGTCCGCAGTCTGGTCTCCAAAGGTGTGTTCACCTACGACCCCGGGTTCATGTCGACCGCCTCAACCGAGTCTTCGATTACTTACATTGATGGTGATGCGGGAGTTCTTCTCCATCGAGGCTACCCGATCGATCAGCTGGCCGAACACTCTGACTATCTGGAAACCTGTTATCTGCTGTTGAAAGGTGAGCTTCCCAATGACGAGCAGAAGAAAGCCTTCGTCGCTGAAGTGACTCAGCACACCATGGTAGACGCGCAGATCGCCAAGATTCTGGATGGCTTCCAGCGCGATGCGCATCCTATGGCTGTGATGGTGTCCCTGACCGGTGCGCTGGCAGCCCTGTATCACGACGGACTGGATGTAGATAATGCAGAACACCGTCACCTGGCAGCGATACGCCTGATTGCCAAGATGCCGACGCTGGCGGCCATGGTTTACAAGCATTCGATTGGCCAGCCTTACATGTCTCCGCTTAACTCCCTGTCCTACGCAGAAAATTTCCTCCATATGATGTACGGCGTCCCCGCCGACAAGCCCAATGTCAGCCCGGTACTGGCCAAGGCGATGGATGTCATTTTCCTGCTGCACGCCGATCACGAACAGAACGCCTCCACTTCAACAGTACGTCTGGCTGGTTCTACCGGTGCCAACCCCTATGCCTGTATTTCCTCAGGCATCGCGGCGCTGTGGGGCCCTGCCCATGGTGGTGCCAACGAGGCCGTTCTGAATATGCTGAACGAAATTGGTGACGAGTCGCGTATCGAAGAGTTCATCGCTCGCGCCAAAGACAAGGATGACCCCTTCCGCCTGATGGGCTTTGGTCACCGTGTTTACAAGAATTTCGATCCGCGCTCGCGTGTCATGCGCAAGATCTGCGACGAAGTGCTGGCGGATCTCGGTGTCGAGAACGACCCGCTGTTCAAGATTGCGCGTCGTCTGGAGAAGATTGCTCTGGAAGATCAGTATTTCATCGATCGCAAGCTGTATCCCAACGTCGACTTCTACTCCGGCATCATTCTCAAGGCGATTGGTATACCCACCAGCATGTTCACAGTCATTTTTGCCCTAGGCCGCACCCCTGGCTGGATTTCACACTGGAACGAGATGCTGAGCAGCGCCTACAAGATCGGACGTCCACGGCAGCTGTACAAGGGCTCGCCACAGCGCGACTATCCGCAGTAAATCAAACGGGGCTTCGGCCCCGTTTTTTTAGATCGCAATCCCATAAAAAAAGGCCGCCGTGAAATCACGGCGGCCTTTTCAATTTGGTGGAGCTAAGCGGGATCGAACCGCTGACCTCAACACTGCCAGTGTTGCGCTCTCCCAGCTGAGCTATAGCCCCAAATCTACTGGTATCTCTGAACGGAATCAGCTGTGTCTGGACTTCCAAGTGACACCTGCTTCCTGCAGAGACCGCGCATTTTAGGCATCGGACTCTGTTGTGTCAATGCCCGATTTAGCTTATTTGCCGGATAAACTATTCAGACTCAGGCAGCTCAAAATCCTGCAGGTCCCTGAAGGTTTTTTCCAGTGCCTTGGCCTGTTTCTTGGAGACGCCGCCCAGCACTTCCACTGCGTACCGCAAGCGGGCCCGGGTGACATCCAACCCAAGTATGACCATCGAGTCGATTACCGAAACCGATACCGCACGGCCGGTGACGGCCACGAACAATGGAAACAGGGTCTCGCGAATCTTCAGCCCCTTGAATGCCGACAGCCTGCGACAGGCCTGTTCGATGGCCGGTTTATCCCATTGCGGTAACTGCTCCAGCTGCCACGCCATCAACTGCAGAAGCTCCCTGCTCTGCTCCGTATCCAGCTGCTTGTGCGCGAAATCACCCTCGGTCACTGGCAGCAGACCGCTCAGGAAAAAGCCAGCCAGTGGTATGACATCGCTGAACCGTTCAACACGCTCTTTGACCAGCGGAATTACCTGTTTCAGGCGCTCTGCGTCAAATGCCCATTCGGCGTAAAGCTCCGCGAAGGTCTCGGTGTCGAGATCTTCACGAATGTATTTGCCGTTCAACCAGTTGAGTTTGTCGATATCAAATACCGGCCCACCCAGGGAGACGCGGTCAATATCAAACGACTGCTCCATTTCTGGCAGGGAAAATTTCTCGCGACCATCTGGCATGGTCCAGCCCATCATGCCCAGATAATTCACCATGGCCTCGGGCAGATAACCCATGTCACGGTAGTAATTGATACTGGTGGGGTTCTTGCGTTTACTCAGCTTGCTTTTGTCCGGATTGCGCAGCAGTGGCATATGACAGAACTGCGGTGGCTCCCAACCGAAGTGCTGATACAGCAAGAGGTGCTTGGGCGTTGAGTTGATCCACTCCTCACCACGAATGACGTGAGTAATGCCCATCAAGTGATCATCCACCACATTGGCAAAGTGATAGGTTGGCAGATTGTCTGATTTCATCAGCACCTGCATGTCGATCTGCTGCCAGTTGATGCGGATTTCACCTCTCAGGCGATCGGTAAATACGCACTCGCCTTCCTGCGGAACTTTCATACGAACCACATAGGGCTCACCGGCGGCCATCTTGCTGCTGACTTCAGCATTGCTCAAATGCATGCAGTGTCCATCATAGCCCGGCGTCTGCTTGTTGGCGGTCTGTTCAGCGCGTAGCGCATCAAGGCGTTCACTTGTGCAGAAGCAGCGGAATGCGTGTCCGCTATCCAGCAACTGGTTAATGTGTTTGCGATAGATATCGCTGCGCTGGCTTTGACGATAAGGGCCGTGTGGTCCACCGATGTCCGGACCTTCCGCCCAGTCGAGTCCAAGCCAGCGAAGCGCACGCAGGATATCCTGCTCTGATCGTGCCGTGCTGCGCGTCTGGTCAGTATCCTCGATGCGCAGGATGAACTCACCTTTATGCTGGTTCGCAAAACAGCGGTTAAACAGCGCGATATACGCGGTGCCAACGTGAGGGTCGCCTGTCGGCGATGGTGCGATCCTGGTTCTGACAGGGGTGGCGGAGTTACTGGACGCCGTAGTGTTGGACATGTTTCTCCCTAGAGTCATAGATTGCCAAATATGGCTGCAAATTATACGCGATGGGGTCTGCAAGCTCTACGCCCGCAGGCACCTGGCTGTCAGCATGTTATACTGACTACCATGCAGCAAACACCTTCCAATGTGACTTCTTTGATGAACTCTACTGAACCTTTCGTTTCCTCTGCCGGTCCGTCAGATCCGGTTGCGACACGCCGTTTTTGTGTCGCGCCTATGCTGGATTGGACAGATCGTCACGAGCGTTACTTTCTGCGCCTGATCAGCCAGCATGCCTGGCTGTACACTGAGATGGTGACCACTGGAGCACTGATACATGGTGACGCCGATCGTCATCTTCGCTTTGATGCCGCCGAACACCCAGTTGCACTGCAGCTGGGAGGCAGCGACCCACAGGCCATGGCGCAATGCGCTGCGCTGGCAGCAGATTATGGCTACGATGAAGTAAATATTAATGTTGGCTGCCCCAGTGATCGCGTTCAGTCGGGACGTTTTGGCGCCTGTCTGATGGCAGAACCTGAGCTGGTGGCCAGTTGCGTGCGGGAGATGCGTAAATCATGCCCTCTTCCCGTCACAGTAAAAACCCGAATCGGCATTGATGAGCACGACAGTGACGAATTTGTGCAGGATTTTATCGAGAAAGTCGCCGGCGCAGGCTGCCAGACTTTTATACTGCACGCCAGAACCGCGTGGTTGCAGGGGCTGAGCCCCAAGCAGAACCGGGAAATACCGCCACTGCAATACGATCGCGTATTCCGTATGAAGCAGCGCTATCCAGAGCTCGAGATTGTCATTAATGGTGGCATAAACAGTCTTGAGGCTTCCAGATCGCTGCTGAAAACGGTTGATGGCGTGATGCTGGGGCGTGAGGCTTATCAGAACCCCTACCTGCTGGCCGGTGTCGACCGGAATCTGTTTGGCAGCGCGGCGCCGGTTGCGGAGCGATCCGTGATTATCGAGCGTTATCTACCTTATGTGCGTGAGGAACTGAAGGCCGGCACACCGCTCCAGCACATGACCCGCCATATTCTCGGTCTTTACAAGGGCGAGCCGGGTGGCAAACTGTTCAGACGTCATCTGAGCCAGCACGCTTTTCGTAAAGATGCAGGAATTGAAGTGCTTGAGGATGCTACTGCGCTGGCTGAACAGGCCAGGTCACGATCATTGCAAAGGGAGTCAGCCTGAATGCTAGCTGCTGTAAAACGTTTTTTTGAGGCTCAACTTTCCACTGCTGCCACAGAGACTGATTCAGAGCGAGTCTGTCGACTGCAACTGGCCAGTGCAGCACTCATGTTTGAGTTGCTAAAAACAGACCGGCACATCGACGCGCGAGAAACCGCCAAACTAAGGGACATTGTGGCAACTCAGTTCAAGCTGGACAGCGCCCGCCTGGATGAGATCATCGAGTTGGCTGAGCAGGAAGCCGAGCAGGCTGTTTCACTCTACGAATTCACCAGTCTTGTGAATGAGCACTACCAGTACGAGGAGAAGGTTGAACTGATCAGAACCTTGTGGGAACTGGCGATGGCAGATGAGGTTCTGGACAAGTACGAGGAGCAGATGATCAGAAAAACCGCTGACTTGATTTATGTTTCACACAGCGATTTTATAAAGACCAAACTGCAGGTCAGGGATCAGTAGCCTAGTCCCAGTCCCACTCCTGATCCCAGTCCTGATTGGCCTGACCATCATTCACCAGATACTCTCGCTGCTGCAGGTAGGCCTCGCGCATGAAGATGTAGGGATCACCAGTAATCAGCGATTCCACCGACATCGCATCAACACGCTTGTCCAGTTGTTCCAGGGCAAATGCACTGTTTCTGATCCTGACATTGTCCTGATGACTGATGGGATTGGTAGCCGTATCAACCGAAAACCCGATGGCATCACGCAAGGTGCTTGGTCCAAACAGCGGCAGCACGATATAAGGTCCTGTGCCTATTCCCCAGTAGCCCAATGTCTGACCAAAGTCTTCGTCGTTGGGCGTGAAACCTATGGCAGTTGCCACATCCAGCAGGCCACCGATACCGATGGTGGTGTTGATCATGATGCGCCCGGTGTCATTGGCAGCCGCTTCGAGTTTCATTTGCAGCAGGTTATTGGCCAGGACGCTGATGTCGCCGATATTCGAGAAGAAGTTACTGACGCCCTGGCGCGCAGGCCCCGGGATGTATTTACGGTAGCCGCGAGCAACTGGCAACAAAAAGTGTTTGTCCATGAACTGGTTGAATGCATGGACCTTGGTGTTGACAGGTTCCAGTGGGTCGGAGACAAACTGCTGTGCCAGCACTTGACCGGAAAAAGTGGGCGAGCTCACCAGTACAACAGTCAACACAACACTCGCAGGCGTGAACTTCTTCATCAGGGACACCTAAAAAATCAGGGGCATAATTATCGCAAATTCGTGGATGACTTGATATCCCCCAAACGGGCAGCATCAATTTGTTTCTGCAGTCGCTTAATCGATACCGGCTGGCGTGTACCCAGGTTTTGCGCAAACATAGACACGCGCAGCTCCTGCAGTTGCCAGGGAAACTGGGGCAGCACCGAGCTGTTTCTTTCCCGCAGGCTCTGCCATTGCTGGTACAGGTTCTGGATCTGCGTCGCATCACTCAGATCCCGCTCCGGATTGCCAGGAAGCTTCTCAATTCGTGCCCTCAAGGCTTTGATATACCGAGGGTATTCCCACAACCAGTCGCCCGGCACTGAGTCTGGAAAATTGTCAGCAAACAACTGTTCAAGCTGCGCTCTGATATCGGCAGCATTGCGTTTGAACCGGCTTTCCAGTGCTTTCAATGGCTGCTGCAGTGCAAACACGTCCTCATAAATGCCTGTCATCAAGCGACTTAATTTTTCCCCCAAAGCCACAACCTCAGCTTTACCGCGCGTCAGCTGTTTTTCGAACGCAGGCTGACTGGTCGGTCTGACACTGCCCGTCTCAAATGCCAGTCTGTACGCTGCAAGCAGGGTTGCCTCCTGCCAGTCGGCAGGCAGCATGGCCTGCTTCAGGCCCAGGGATTTCTTGAGATGCGCAAAACGATCCTGCAACATCTGCCGTTGTTGCGGGGTTCTAAGCATATACAACCGAGCCAGCCCGCGTTCAGTCAACTGTTGTGCCCTGTCCGGGTCCTCAGTCAGTACGCTGCTGACACTGTTGCCATCATCACGCAGCGCGGGATATCGCTGCAGCCTGACACCACCCTGCATGATTTCGATCTGCACTGGAAACTCGTCCAGGGTCCAGCTGGTCAGTCCAGCTTGTTCCAGTGGATGCTGAGCGGGAGCTGGCATCTGAGCAGTAAACCGCCGTTTCAGATCCTCAAGATCCTGACCTGAGCCCAGCAGCTTACCGCGTTCGTCGACTACTTTGACGGTGGCACGCAGATGCGCAGCAAGGCTGGATTCATCCCAGGCATCCACCGGGATCTGCAGCTGCTTTTCGCGCCAGGCCTGTTCGGCAAGCATACTATCGAGAGCAGGTCTGGCCTGCGTACCTACACGTTCAAGTGCTCTGTTTACGAATTCAGGTACGGGTACCAGATGTTTACGGATCATTTTGGGCAGGCTTTTGACGAGACCTACACAGCGCTCGTGCAGCAATCCAGGCACTGCCCAGTCCAGGTCCTGTTGTGACATCTGCGCAAGTAGTGTGCGAGGGACGGTAATGCTTGCGCCATCGTCGGCTTTGCCCGGTGTGAATCGGTAGTCAATCGCGAGTCGGTTCTGTTGGACAACTGTGCGATCCGGAAACGCACGCGCGCTGGTTTCGTCAATCTGACGTGCCAGCACGTCCTCGGCTGACATTTGCAATGTAGCGCCAGCATTGTCCTGCTTTCTTAGCCAGCGTTGCAGTGCCGCCAGGGTGTTCACGTGTTCTGGCAACCTGTTGGCATAAAACGCTGCAAGATCCTCATCGGGTACAACAATATCCGGACGACGTTCCTTCTCTTCCTGCTTGCGGTATTTTTCAATCAGTTTTTGGTTGTGGCGCAGAAATGCCGCGCGAGAATTGATCTCGCCGGTGACCAGGGCTTCCCGGATAAAAATTTCGCGAGCCAACGCGGGATCGATCCTGCCAAACGAGACTCGACGCTTTTCAATCAACACCAGACCAAAAAGAGACACACGTTCAAAAGCGACCACTTCTCCACGCTTCTTCTCCCAGTGTGCCTCGAAATACTCCCGTCTAACCAGGTGTTCTGCAGCATTAATCAGCCAGTCGGGCTCGATACGTGCTGCCTGGGTCGCGAATAGACGACTGGTTTCCATCAATTCGGATGTCAGGATCCAGCGTGGCTGCTTTCTACTCAGAGTCGAAGAGGGAAATATCGAGAATTTGCGACCGCGCGGCGCGACATACAAACCATCCTGCCCTTTCTGTCCGAATTGGCTGAGCGATCCTGGCAGCATGGCCCTATGCACACTTTCATAATCGATCTCGGTATCATCCTGCACCTTGCCTTTTGCCTTGCGCGCAAAGGCGGCCTGCTGACAGGCAAGCAGCAACTGACGATGTGTTTCACGCCATTCGCGAAGGCGCAGCCAGGATAGAAAATTCTCCTTGCAGTACTTTTTGAACTGCGACTGCGACATGTCCTGGCGCTGTTGCTCTACCGCGTTCCACAACAGAACCCAGGACAGGAAATCCGACTCCGGGTGTGCGAATGCAGCGTGACGCTCGCGTGCCGCCTGGCGCTTTTCAGCGGGGGTGTCGCGAGGATCCTGAATGCTTAATGCGCTGACGATGATAAGCAGTTCTGCCAGACAGTGACGATTGGCTGCTTCAATAAGCATGCGACTGAGTCGTGGATCCGCTGGCACCCTTGCCATGGCCCGGCCGACAGGCGTCAGTTGACGATCACGATCAATAGCATCCAGTTCGTCCAGCAGCCTGAATCCATCATTTATGGCCCGCTGGTCGGGTGGCTCAACAAACGGGAAAGATTCAATGTCTCCCAGCCTCAGAGCCAGCATCTGGAGAATTACCGCACTCAGATTGGTCCGCTGAATCTCAGGATCGGTAAATTCAGGGCGCCCCAGAAAATCACTCTCGCTATACAGCCTGACGCAGATACCACTGGCCACTCGACCACACCGACCTGCCCGCTGATTGGCACTGGCCTGAGACACGGGCTCTATTGGCAGGCGTTGTACCTTGCTCTGCACACTGTATCGACTGATACGGGCAAGACCCGTATCTATCACATAGCGTATACCTGGCACGGTAAGCGAGGTTTCAGCGACGTTTGTGGACAGAATAATGCGCCTGCCACGATGCGGGCTGAATATGCGTTGTTGCTCCGATTGAGACAGCCGGGCATAGAGGGGTACGATTTCTGTATCGGCTAGTGACTGTTTACGCAGTTCAATCGCGAGCTCGCGAATGTCGCGCTCGCCGCTAAGAAATACCAGTACGTCCCCAGGCCCCTGCCCCAGTTTGCTTTCGTGCTGCCTGAACAGTTTCAGGGATCTGAGAACGCCATTAAGAACCCAGTCATCAGCAAGCTCAGCTGCTTGTGTATCCTCGCCATCGGCTGGATCCTGGTAAACAATTTCTACCGGATAGGTGCGGCCCGATACGCTGACTATTGGCGCCCCAGAGAAGTGTTGTGCGAATCGCTCAACATCAATGGTTGCTGAGGTGATGATGATTTTGAGATCAGGACGCTTTTTAGTCAGCTGCTTGAGGTAACCCAACAGGAAATCGATGTTCAGGCTGCGCTCGTGAGCTTCGTCCACGATGATGACATCGTAGCGAGACAACAGACGGTCCTGCTGAATCTCAGCTAGCAGGATGCCATCGGTCATCAGCTTGATGTGTGTCTCGGGGCTGGTGACGTCATTGAAGCGCACCTGATACCCGACGCCAGAACCCAGCGCCATACCAAGCTCTTCTGCTATACGGGCCGCGACCGAGCGAGCCGCCAGTCGGCGTGGCTGGGTGTGTCCAATCATGCGATCCTGGCCGAAGCCAAGCTCAAGACAGATCTTGGGAATCTGGGTGGTTTTGCCGGAGCCGGTTTCACCGGCAATAACCACAACCTGATTCTCTGTAATGGCCTGCGCTATTTCTCCGCGCTTTTCCGATACCGGTAATTCCGGTGGATACGATATCTGCACAAGCCTGCCTGCTGAATTCAACCAGATTTATTCAGTTCCTGCTCGCGAAGCTCGCGACGCAGAATTTTACCAACATTAGATTTGGGCAGATCGTCGACAAATTCAATCTGTTTGGGCACCTTGTACGCGGTCAGATTTTCGCGGCAATAACTCTCCACATCCTTAATGTTGAGCACAGAGTCGCGGCGTACAACAAACAGTTTGATGGTTTCGCCACTTTTGTCACTGGGCACACCAATGGCTGCACTTTCTGCGACGCCTGGATGTGCGTTGACAACTTCCTCGACCTCGCTCGGGAACACATTAAATCCAGAGACGATAATGAGGTCCTTTTTGCGGTCAACAATCCGGATGTATCCCTCCTCATCAATCTGGGCAAAATCGCCGGTTTTAAACCAGCCTTCGGCAGTGATCGACTCGGCAGTTGCCTTCTCGTTCTGCCAGTACCCTTTCATGACCTGCGGGCCGCGTATCCAGAGTTCGCCTTTTTCATTAAATCCGGTATCGTTACCCTCCTCATCTACTGTCATGACGTCGGTGCCTGGGACGGGTGGCCCTACGGTGCCAATTTTGACCTTGTCGTGGGGGTTTACGCTGACCACTGGAGAACACTCTGTCAGGCCATATCCCTCATAGATCTGACATCCGGTTACTTTAGCCCACTCTTCTGCGACGCTTATGGTCAATGCCATACCGCCCGATCCGGTGAAGCGCATCTTACTGAAATCAACCTGCGCAATATCTTTGTGCCGGCACATGGCCAGGAACAGTGTGTTCAGACCAACAAAACCGTTAATCTCGGGCAGCGCCTGCAGCGTCTTTATTAACTCATTGATGTCACGGGGATTGGGAATCAAGACATTAAGATTTCCGGCGTAGACGGCAGCCATGCAGTGAAACATGAAAGCGTAGGTATGATACAGCGGCAGCGGTGCAACAATAGTATCTCTGCCATCCTTGATCAGCGCCTTGCTCACCTGACGCAGCTGCATCATATTCACGATCAGATTCTGGTGCGTCAACATGGCGCCTTTTGCCAGACCAGTTGTGCCGCCTGTGTAGAGCACGATAGCGACATCGGTTCCACTTGATACGCTTGAGAAGCTGCCTGAACTCTCTTTCATGACCTGGTCCCAACTTCTGGCTGATGCAATGTTCCAGGCTGGCACCATGCGCTTAACACGCTTGACCACAAAATTAACGATGGTCTTTTTAGGTTGCGGCAGCATATCTGCCAGGCGGGTAGTGATGACACAGCTGATGTCGGTTTCCGGGAGAATCTTTTCCAGGTTATGACAGAAATTTTCAAGGATGATGATCCCCTTGACACCGGAGTCAGTGAACTGGTGTTTCATCTCACGTGCTGTGTAGAGTGGGTTGGTGTTCACGATAACCAGACCCGCTCGAGCAGCAGCCATCACGGCAACGGGAAACTGCAGCAGGTTTGGCAACTGTATGGCAATACGATCACCTGGCTTGAGGCCGCTATGCTGTTGAAGCCAGCCCGCCAGCCTGGCGCTGTATCTGTCGAGGTCCGCGTAGGTCAGTGTATGACCCAGACACTGAAACGCCTGCTTGCCCGCATGATTAGAAAATGCATATTCAAAAACATCGGTAATCGTTGAAAAACGTGAGGCATTCATGTCGCCGCTTGTATCAAGCGCTGGTGCCGTGAACATTATGATTTCCCCTTTTACGTGTGATGTCGTCCGAGTTTCCGATAACCAGTCAGATAAAATCACTGCTGGCTCAGGTTTTTCTTCTGTTATTTACTCATCTTTTATTTGCTTAGCCTCTGCATTGCCTGCTCCAGACCTTTGACAGACATCGGGTACATACGATCCCCTATCAACTGCCTGACTATGGCAATAGAGTAGCCATGCTCCCAGTGCTGCTCTGGCACCGGGTTGATCCACGCCAGATGCTCGTAATGGTCTGTCATCCGCTCCATCCAGACTGCACCAGGCTCTTCATTGTAGTGCTCAATGCTTCCACCCGTATGGGTTATTTCATAGGGTGCCATTGTCGCATCGCCGACAAAGATCACTTTGTAGTCTTTGCCGTATTTGTTCATCAGATCATGCAGCGATGTTGTTTCGCCATGGCGGCGCCGGTTCTTGCGCCACACGGATTCATAGATGAAGTTGTGAAAATAGTAATACTCCAGATGTTTGAATTCAGATCTCGCGGCAGAGAATAACTCTTCACACATCTGGACATAGGGATCCATCGAGCCGCCGACGTCAAAAAAGATCAGTACTTTGACGGCGTTGTGTCGCTCTGGAACCATCTTGATATCCAACAGCCCTGCATTACGGGCCGTCGATGAAATTGTATCGTCGATATCCAGTTCTTCCTGTGCACCAGTGCGGGCGAATTTACGCAAGCGCCTTAATGCCAGTTTCATATTTCGGGCGCCTATCTCAGCTGTGTCGTCCAGGTCGCGATATTCGCGTTTGTCCCAGACTTTGGCGGCACGGCCTTCTTTGCCTTCATCCTGCCCGATCCGGATTCCCTCCGGATTGTAGCCGAACGCACCAAACGGTGAAGTCCCGCCCGTGCCGATCCATTTGTTGCCACCCTGGTGTCGTTCCTTCTGTTCCGCGAGTCGTTCCCGGAATGCCTTCATTAATTCTTCCAGGCCGCCCAGAGCCTGTATCTGACGCCGCTCTTCAGGTGTCAGAACACTATCCAGCTGTCTGCGCAGCCAATCGTCTGGAATCATCTCGCGCAGCAGATCATCCAGGACAGTCAGTTCCTTGAAGTAACTGGAGAAGGCGCGATCAAAACGGTCATAGTATTTTTCATCCTTGACCATGCACATCCGGGCCAGCAGATAGAACTGATCCATATCTGCAAACGCATAGTCGCGCTCAAGACAATCAAAGAGTGTGAACAGTTCACCAACAGTGACTGGTACTTTTTCGCGGCGCAATGTGTAGAAAAAGCGGATCAACATAGGCGATCAGCGTTTTGCTCTGTGCATAAAGGCCAGTTTCTCCAGCAAATGGACGTCCTGTTCATTCTTGAGCAGCGCACCATAAAGCGGCGGTATGGCACTGGTGTTGTCCTGGTTGCGGAGAATCTCCTCCGGGATATCGTCGGCCATCAGCAGCTTCAGCCAGTCTATAAGCTCGGATGTAGAAGGTTTCTTTTTCAGACCAGGTACCTTGCGCACATCAAAAAATACGTCCATGGCCTGGGAGACCAGTTCTTTCTTGATGTCCGGATAATGTACTGCAACGATCTTTTCCATCGTGACCGGGTCAGGAAACTTGATGAAATGGAAGAAGCAGCGGCGCAGGAACGCGTCAGGTAATTCCTTTTCATTGTTGCTGGTAATGATAACAATCGGGCGATGTTTGGCCTTGATACGCTGACGAGTTTCATAAACATAAAACTCCATTTTGTCGATTTCAAGCAGCAGATCATTGGGGAATTCGATGTCTGCCTTGTCAATCTCGTCGATCAGCAGGACAACCTGCTTGTCAGCATCAAAGGCTTCCCAAAGCTTGCCTTTAACGATGTAGTTGGCAATGTCATGTACTTTGGGATCACCCAGCTGAGAATCGCGAAGACGAGAAACCGCATCATATTCATACAGGCCCTGTTGCGCCCGTGTGGTCGACTTGATATGCCACTGAATAAGTTCAAGCCCAAGTGACTGTGCGATCTGCTCAGCCAGCATGGTCTTACCTGTGCCAGGCTCACCTTTGATCAATAGTGGCTTCTTCAGGCTGATGGCGGCATTAACTGCCATCTGCAGTTCGTCAGTCGCCACGTATTCTTTTGTGCCAGTAAAGCGCATAGTGTCCTCGTCAGTTTCTTTTTCTGCGAATCAGATTCCAAAACAACCCTACAACTATAGCCAGCATCAAGGCCAGAGTCAGGGGCACCAGTGCCCTGATGAATGACTCGCCGCCGACTGTGATAAGGTCAAGCAGGATGACAATTACCGCAGGCGCCATCAGATCTTCATCTGGGGCAATTGTCCACGGTGTGTAAATCAGTGCAATCATGATGCCGCGCAAGACATTGGCCAGTGCCTTGGGGCGGATGAAACCAGTGGCCTTGTAGAACAGAATATAACAAAGCGTGCCGGCGCTAAGGTAAATGGCCCAGGCGGTCAGATAGCCATAAATATTCAACATCGGCAGCAGACTCCTTTCTTGTTGTCTTGCGCATTTGTGCTTTTGGCACCAGCGCCAATGGCGGTTATGGCCGTTGTACGCATCAGGGTGTCACCCAGCGAATGACGTGTTCTTCCAGACCGTCCTCATGCACGTATTCTTCGGACAGCACGCGGCCCGTCACTTTGATTCCCTGCTCCAGCATGGCTTCACTAGAGCCCGTCAACAAAGGGTGCCAGGACGGTAGCGGTTTACCCTGATATCTGAGTTTATAGGCACAAGTACCCGGAATCCAGTCGAGAGACTTTGCCAGAACGTCCATATCCAGTACCAGGCAGTCTGGCACCAGAACCTGGCGGTTGCCATATGCCGTGCAGCTGCAGGCCTGCTGGTCCAGCAATCGGCACACGACGCGTGTGTACCACAACTCACCATCTTCGTCCTGCAGCTTCTTCTGGCAACAGCGCGCGCAACCGTCGCACAATGCCTCCCACTCTGCCCTGTTCAGAGTCTCGAGGGGACGCTCCCAAAAAGGTACATCCTTGTTGTCAGTCATGGCGCCGACCCTCCTGGTCATCAGCAGACCCGACAGGACCTACTGCTTTGCCAAGCGCCCTTTGCAAAGGCGCCTGCAGCAGACTCTGCCGCCACGGCTGGAAGTCTTCAGGCCAAACCAGCTGCTCCTTGGCACACTGACTGCCAGCATCCTGCTGGTTCAGACGCAGAATCTGAATGAGGACTTTTTTCCTGGCCAGAATTTCCTCTGCAATCTCTGTCTGGCTGGCGACATCCCGAACTGCGCGCTGCATGCTCTTTAACAATCCTCGCTGAAGGTTATCGAGGGGTGCGCCCTCCAGTGAAGCGGGGATATCCGGATCAACAGCAGTGCTTTGCAGGATCAAGTCAATAACAGCCTCAGCATCCCGGTTGTAGAGACTACGGGTCAGGTCCGGAATCTTTTTGAGAGCCTCGACAGAAGAAGGCATCCGCTGGGCCAGGGTTATCAGATCCGGGTCTCTGGCGATCCAGGTCCTAGGCTTGTTGCGCAGCCGCGCCTGTTGCTCGCGCCACAGACATAGCGATTTGAGAGCGCCCAACTGTCTGGCATCGAGGCGCCAGGCGGCTCCCATCTGCCGATACAGATCTTCCCAGTTATCCTGCTGTTCGGTTGCGAGCGCTAATTGGCGCATCAACTCGCACTCCTCCTCTACCATTTTCAGTCGGCTTTTGCTGACCAGCTCAGCGACGAGTTGCTGATAAAGTGAAGGGAGGTATTTTACGTCCAGGGCCGCATAGTGAAGCTGTTGACTGGTCAACGGGCGCTGTAACCAGTCGGAACGGGTCTCACCCTTGTCAAGTTCAACGCCAATGAGTGTTTTGACCAGGTTCAGGTAGCTGATACTTGGACCATGTCCAAGGAAAGCGGCTGCTTTCTGGGTGTCAAAAAATGGCTGTGGCAGGCAACCGAAAAAGTCCAGGAAAAGAATCAGGTCTTCAGAGCCAGCGTGCAGTACTTTGACGATATCGGGCGCAGTCAGCAGGTTCAGCAACGGCTGCCACTGGTCTATGCTCAAAGGGTCGAGCAGGAACGCAGAAACACCGTCAGAAAGTTGTATCAACCCAGGCTTGGGATAAAACGTATTAACCCGGATGAACTCTGTGTCCAGAGCCAGTACAGTCTGCGACTGCAGTTTCTCACACAGCTCTGCCAGTCGTTCATTACTGCTGATTATCTCGTAGTCAATGCTCATCGAAGTCGCAACCGGCCATTAAAAGCATGGCTTAATGTTCCGCCATCAACGTATTCGAGTTCACCGCCAACCGGCACGCCATGAGCAATGCGAGATACCGCGACTTGCCTGTTTTCCAGCAAACCCGAGATGTAGCAGGCAGTCGCTTCACCCTCAACGGTCGGGTTGTTGGCCAGTATGATCTCCTGTACAGGACGACTGTCGAGCAAAGCCATAAGCTCATCGACACCAATTTCCTGAGGGCCTATGCCATCAATGGGTGACAGGTGACCCGATAAAAGAAAATACAACCCGCGGTAGCTGCCAGCCTGCTCAATGGCAAACATATCAGCAGGCGAACCCACGACACATAGCAGCGACTGATCTCGGGCGGGATTACTGCAAAGCCTGCATACCGGCTCCTCGGTCAGAGCTCTGCACTGACTGCATCTTCCCAGTCGATCCAGCGCTTCTTTGAGGACCTCACTTAACTGCGCAGCGCCATTGCGATTACGTTCCATCAGGTGAAGCGCCATACGCTGTGCGGATTTTGGCCCGACACCGGGCAGGCATCGCAATGACTGAATGAGTTGTTCCAGCAGTTTACTGTGCATGCTCAGGGCTCAGAATGGGAATTTGAAACCATCCGGCAGCTTCATGCCGGCGGCCATTTGACTCATTGAGTCCTTGTTACCGTCATCGAGTTTTTTAACTGCGTCGTTTATCGCCGCGACGATCAGATCTTCAATGATTTCTTTGTCCTCAGTCATCAATTCATCACTGAGTTCAACGCGTCTGGCATCGTAACGTCCGCCCAGCTGAACTTTGACCATGCCGGCACCCGATTCGCCAGTAACAGTGCGTTTAGCGGCTTCTTCCTGAGCCTTCTGCATCTGCTCCTGCATTTTTTTAGCCTGTTGCATCAACTCGTTAATATTAAAATCGCTCATATTCTGTCCTCAATTGCTCAATACTTGCATCGAAGGTTTGAACCAGTGCTTTGACACCGGGGTCATTGTGAAATCGTTGGTGGAGCGCAGCGATCGCTTCCTGTTTTTCCCGTGCGCGGCGCTGGGCAGGCGACTCCTGATTCAGCTCTCCAATACTGATGTTTACAGTGACCGGATACCCCAGTGAATCTGACAGCGCATGTGCGATATGTTCTGCATGATCTGTCGAATACAGGGCGCTTTGCTGTTGATCCAGAGTCAGGCTTAGCTGATCATTTTGCCTGTCGCTAAGCACACAGTTCCAGAGAATATTGCCACTGATGCCCGCAAGCCCGCTGCGTTGCACCAGGTCATACCAGTCCCAATCACTGGACTCGATTTTGCCGGGCTGGGAACCCCCTTCAGGGTTTACTGGAGCAGGCCCCTCACCGACACTCACATCTGCCTCAGCCGCCATGTCCAGCGCAGGCTCAGGCGTCTCCGCAGGGAAGTCTGGCGCAGGGGCGACTGACTGAACAGGAATCTGATTCATTGCGTCATCGTCAGCCGGAGCCTGCTCAATCTGCGGGGGAACATCGTGTCTGGTGGCAGGTTCGCTGACGGCGTCATTGTCTGACGGCGACGTCTCTGAAATGGTCAGTTCAGGCTTTTTTTTTTCACCCTCGGGCACGAGGTCGGCCTGAGCACGGGAAAAGACATCGGGGCTGAATGCCAGCATGCGCAACATCGCCATCTCAAAACTGATACGGCGATCTGGAGAGAAGTGCATTTCCTGCATTGCCTGCATGGCAAACTGGTAATAGAGCTGCACGTCTTCACCCGACAGCTTGCCTGCCAGTGACGTTATCTGCTCCTTGTCGCCTTCGCTGTTGTCCACAGCGTCCGGAAGAGTCTGTGCAACCGCCAGGCGATGGAGCACGGATGTAAAATGAGAAAGCAGACGCTCAAAATCCGGATTATTCTCTGCGGCGTTAGCCACCAGCGTCGTTATGGCTGCGCCATCGCGGCCGGCCAATGCCTCCAGCAAAGCAAAAATCAGACCGTGGTCCGGTGTTCCCAGCAGATCGGTGACAGCGCCAGTATGAACACGGCCCTCGCCAAAGGAGATGCTCTGATCCAGCAAGGTCAGGGCGTCCCGCATGCTGCCTGCCGCGGCTCGCGCGAGTTGCCAGAGCGCATCTTCCTCATACTCAATCTGCTCTGCGGTCAGGACAGACTCCAGGTAGCTGACTATCTGTCGCGGCGCCAGATTCTTTAGATGGAACTGCAAACAGCGCGACAGCACAGTCACTGGCAGTTTCTGTGGATCTGTTGTTGCCAGCAGGAACTTGACGTGGGGTGGTGGCTCTTCAAGGGTTTTCAGCAGGGCATTGAAGCTGTGCGTCGACAGCATGTGTACTTCGTCGATCAGGTAGACCTTGTAACGGCCACGCGATGGCGCGTACTGAACGTTTTCAAGGAGCTCGCGGGTATCTTCAACGCGCGTTCGGGAGGCGGCATCCACTTCGATCAGATCTATGAAGCGCCCTTCAGATATTTCACGACAGGCATCGCATGTACCACAGGGCGTGGCAGTGATGCCGGTCTCACAGTTCAGACAGCGGGCCAGAATACGCGCAACCGTTGTTTTGCCGACTCCGCGAGTACCAGTAAACAGATACGCATGGTGAAGGCGCTGCTGTTCGAGAGCATGAGTGAGGGTCTGCAGCACATGTGTCTGCCCGGCCATTTCACTGAAATTTTTCGGTCGCCATTTCCTGGCAAGTACCTGATAACTCATGCGTCAGCTGCAAGCTCTGTGGTTAAACAGCTATTGTATTGCAATCGTCCGGTCAGGGACAGGGCTGAAGCAGCTCCAGTGTGTGTCAAAAAACAAAAATGTGAGCAGAGCGAGGATGCCTGGATGCAGACGGTCTGAATGGGGAGTTTGCAAGAATTTGGGGGCACCTCCCGCCAGCCACACCACGGCACATGAGTTCGCTGCTACCGTTGCTCCCTTCCGGGCCTGGCGGGGTTTACAGCGTATCATTGCGCGGGGACCGACAGGAGGTACCATAACGCCTGATGCGGCACACGTGATGTCACATCAGGGGCGGCATTATGGTCAAATTCAACGGGCTAATCAAGCGCTGCGATCAGAGTTCGTTGCCCTGAGCTTCGGCTGGCAGGCTCAAGGCAAGCAGTCGCGTATCGGGACCGGCACCAACAGCCATGACAATAAATTGCCTGCTGTCGACCATGTAGCTCATTGGTGTGCCCATCGGTGGCAACGGAAGATCCAGCTCACTGACCACCTTGCCCGTCTGCTTGTTGTAACTCCTGAACACGGGTCTTGCGCCATCCAGCTGCGCCACAAAGAGCAGCGACTCAGTCAGCAAGGGCCCATTGCGTCCGAAGCTGCCAACCGGGCCGGGATCATCGATTCCCATGTCGATCAGCCGTTGGCGTATACCTTCACCATGCGGCACCATCCACAAGTGCTCGCCGGTATTCAGGTCGATGGCGGTAATTCTGGCGTAGGGAGGTTTGATCAGTGGCAGACCCTGAGGACCCTGAATATCAAAGCCTCTGTCCCGGATAAACCCAAAATCTGACTCGCCAGGATCAGGTCTGCGCAGGCGCACAAAACGTGGCGCCGAGAATGATGGCACATACATGACCCCCTCTTCCGGATCTACGGCTGCCCCGGTCCATGTTGCGCCGCCGCTATAACCGGGAAATAGGATCACACCGCGTTCGGAGGGCGGCGTGTACAATGGTCCGTAGTCGACTTCGCTGATCAGATCCAGTGCCTCGGCACGTAGCTCGGGTGTAAAATCGATCAGCGTCGCATCCGATATCCCCTGTGGTTCAAACGGTGCTGGCCTGGTCGGAAATGGCTGCGTTGGCGACGTGCGCTCACCCGGTACAGTTGACTGGGGTACTGGCCGCTCTTCGATTGGCCAGACAGGATCACCGGTCATTCGATCCAGAACATAGACAAAACCCTGCTTGCTGACCTGGGCCACTGCTTTGATGGCTTCACCATCAACCGAGATATCCACCAGGTTAGGGGCAGCCGGCAAATCGTAGTCCCAAAGGCCATGCCGGACGGCCTGAAAATGCCAGATCAGCTCACCAGTCTCGGCATCGAGACAGACCAGACTTTCGGCATACAAGTTGTCACCCAGGCGGTGCCCGCCATACCAGTCGTTGTTGGGAGTACTCACGGGCAGATACACATAGCCGGTTTCAGGGTCGGCACTCATCAGGGTCCAGACGTTGGTTGCACCTGCCGATTGCCAGGCATCGTTTTCCCACGTTTCGGTCCCGGGCTCATCACCCTGCGGGACAGTGTGGAATATCCAAAGTTGCTCGCCTGTTTGAGCATCAAAACCACGCACATGCCCGGGCGGAACCTGGTCAGAGAAATACGGTACGTCGTTGATGGAGGATCCAACGACGATTACGCCGTTGATTACAAGCGGCGGTGAGATGGCACCGTACTGTCCGATCGTCGCGCTGGATCCCAGCCCCTGTTTCAGGTCCAGTTGACCATTATTGGCAAAATTCGGGTCTGGCTGTCCGGTACGTGCATTCAGAGACCATAGGACGCCATCATTGGCGGCCATCAAAATACGGCCATCACCGCCATCATCCCACCAGGCCACTCCACGATGGTTGTTATTGAAGTTGGGATGACGACCACGTTGCCAGGACCCGGTATCAAAGGTCCAGAGCTCTTCTCCGGTCAGGGCATCAACGGCGCCCACCTGCCCCAGCGACGTGCTGACGTAGAGCGCGCCGTTTACCATAAGCGGCGTAGACTTGTACTCTGCGGCGCTGACATCAGCGCGACTCCGGAACAGTTCGTTATCCGGAGTTTCCCACATCCAGGCGATTTCAAGATCCCCGACATTCTCCGCGTTGATCTGCTGCAATGGCACATATTTGCTGGATGCCAGATCCGAACCGTAACTGGTCCATTCCTGATGCTGCGCCCCTGCCTGATCTGGAGAAATCAGGATCAGGCCCAGCGCAAGTAAGGCAACACCTGCTCGCGGCAAGTTAAGGCAATGCATAACTGACAACTCTTGCGTCCGTACCACCACCGAGGGCGATGGCGATGTATTGCTTGTCCCCGACCATGTAACTCATGGGCGTCGCCGCTGGCGACGATGGAAGGTCCAGTTCGTGAACAACCTCACCGCTTGATTTGTCAAATGCCCGCATCACCGCACGCCCGCCGTCCTGCTGGGCGACAAACAACAGCGTTTTAGTCAATACAGGCCCAGTTCTGGACGTTGAGCCAACCGGACCTGGGTCTTCCAGACCGAGATCGATGATACGTTGACGAATCCCCTCTCCGTGCGGAACAACCCAGGCATGCTCACCAGTGTTCAAGTCAATGGCGGTAATCCGTCCGTAAGGCGGTTTGGTTAACGGGAGCCCCTGCGGGCCAGATACCGAAGTGATGCCACCACGGACATAACGAAAGTCAGAGCTGCCAGCCTCAGGTTCAACCAGTTGCGCAACAATTGGTGCACTGCCGGAAGGGATATACAGCATGCCGGTTTCTGGATCAGCTGCCGCGCCCTGCCAGCCACCCCCACCAGACCAGCCTGGCAACAACACCGTGCCCCGCAAAGACGGAGGTGTAAACAGCGGGCCGTAATCAAACGGTGCGAGTGCCTCTTCTGCCTGAGCGCGCAGTTCTGGAGTGAAGTCGATCAGCGTAGCGTCTGATATACCCTGGGGCTCGAACGGTGCAGGTCGTGTCGGATGTGGCTGAGTTGGTGAAGCGCGTTCTCCGGGCACGGTGGATGCCGGCACCGAGCGTTCTTCTATTGGCCAGATGGGTTCACCGGTCTCGCGGTTCAGGACATACACAAAGCCCTGCTTGGAAATCTGCGCAAGCGCCTTGACGGGCTCGCCGTCGACCGTGATATCCATAAGATTCGGAGCGGCAGGCAAATCATAGTCCCAGAGCCCGTGATGAACGGTCTGGAAGTGCCATCTTCTGGCCCCCGTCTGAGCATCGACCGCAATAATCGTTTCTGCAAACAGATTGCTGCCCAGTCGGTGGCCGCCATACCAGTCATTGGTCGGCGTGCCGGTAGGCATATAGATCAGGTCAAGCTCGGGATCCGAGCTCATCTGTGTCCATACATTGGTATTACCCACCGTTTGCCAGGCACCGTTCTCCCAGGTTTCATTGCCGAACTCGCCAGGCTGCGGGATGGTCCGGAATATCCAGCGTTGTTCGCCAGTGCGAACGTCAAAGGCTCGAACGTGACCGGGCGGCGCGAGTTGATAATTCGGCACGTCGTTTACAACTGAACCAACCACTGCCAGATCGCCATGGATCAATGCGGTGCTGACCATGGAGTATGCTCGACGATCGATCTCACGCCCCAGTCCCTGCGCCAGATCGACTTTGCCTTCCTCCCCAAAAGCGGGATCCGGTAAGCCAGTCTCAGCATCGATTGACCACATCCATGAGTCATTGGTCAGCACAATGATGCGCTGCGCATCGCCATCACTCCAGTAGCTTACGCCACGCGTGTTGTAGCCGAGATTAGCCGGGCGACCAGCTTCCCATGCACGCGTGTCAAAGGTCCACAGCGTTTCCCCACTTCCACCGTCAATGGCGGAAACACGGCCGAAAGAAGAGTTAATGTACAGCACGCCGTCTATGGCTATAGGCGTGGCTTTGTAGGCACTAGGGGTGGCCGCGAAATTGCCGGCTTCGTGGTTGGCAGCGACCGTGGCGTTGTCTGGGGAATCCCAACTCCAGGCCATTTGCAGTTGAGCCACATTGTCTTCACTGATCTGATCAAAAGGCACATATTTGCTGGATGCCTGATCGGAACCGTAGTGAACCCAGTCATTGGCCAGGCTGCCGCTAGACAGTGTGACAAATGCTGCCGTGATGATGTGGGCCAGTAATAGGCTACGTTTTCTTGGTGAGTCAGCTGGAGGTACACTTTGCCCGCGGTTACAGGATGGCTGCATGGTGATCTCTCTTTGTTTTTTTATTTTGTTGGTCGAGAGGGATAGTACACCAATGCTGTTGGGGCGCAACAGGCGGTGGCGAGGCGTGATCGAAGGCTCTTTTCGGGTTCTCATCCCTCCGCTGCATTAGCGCTCCTATCGGAGCCAGCTATGGATGTTTTACTGCGGGGACTTTAAAACTGGCGGTGAGGGAGGGATTTCATTCGCCGCTGCGCGGCTCACCCCGTCGGGGCGTCACCTGGCGGTGACGTGCTGCGCATCGCAAAGCGATGCTTGTCGAACCCTCTGGTCGGGTTCTCATCCCTCCGCAGCATTAGCGTTTATTTCGGAGTCAGCTATGGACGTTTTACTGCGGGGACTTTAAAACTGGCGGTGAGGGAGGGATTGATCAAACAGCCTTAGGGCTGTTTGACCCGTTGGGCTTCGCGCTGACGCGCTCGTCTCCGATTGCGATGCAATCGGTCGAACCCTCTTTTCGGGTTCTCATCCCTCCTCGAGGGCAGCGCTTTGTTCGGGGTCAGCTATGATAGGTTTACTGCGGGGATTCTTAAAATGGCGGTGAGGGAGGGATTCGAACCCTCGATACGTTTCCGTATACACACTTTCCAGGCGTGCTCCTTCAACCACTCGGACACCTCACCGTTTTAAGGCGCGTAACTCTATAACATGGCAGTGGCAAATACAAGCGAATCCGCAGGAATTACTGGCGTAGTTCCCGCGGCAGGCTTTGTGGGGTAAGCCCGGCGCGTGTGGTGCGCAGCGGATTGATTTCCAGGCCGCCACGCCTGAGGAAATTGATGCTTACGGTCAAAGACTGGGGTCGGCAGATCTTCATCAGGTCACAGAAAATCATTTCCACACAGTGTTCGTGAAAGCCTTCATGTTGCCTATAGGAAATAATGTAGCGCAAAAGGCTCTCGTGGTTTATTGGCTGACCGGTGTACTCTATCGTAACACTGCCCCAGTCAGGTTGACTGGTAATCGGGCAGTTGGATCGAAACAGCTCCGAACGCAGCCTTTCGGAAACCGGGCCAGAGCTGTCTTCCCGAACGCCCAATAGAGCAGCATCAGGTGAGAAGGCTTCGGTCGCTATCTGCAGCTCATCCAACAGAACAGCGCTTGTATCAATCGACGTGTGATGCTCGCCCGCCGTCAGGGGATGCAGTCGCACCTGAACTGGCTTGCCGGCAGCCAGACTGAGGTCACGAGCTATCAGCTCGCTCGCTTCCTGCATGCCAGCCAGTTTGTGCTGGTTCAATGAGTTGAAGTACAACTTCATTGACTTGGACTCAATCAGGTTTGGCGAGTCACAGGGAACGATGATGTCTGCGGTTGCCACAACGGGCTTACCTGAAGGCTGCAGCCAGGAAAGTTCATAGGCTCTCCAATGGTCAAAGCCGAAGAACGGCAGGTCCTTGTCTGAAAAATCGGCAGAACCGGTCCCGGCGGCAGCAAACGGCAGAAGCGCGCGATTGTCGCTTCGTGCAACACGATACAGTTGTGCAGGATCATATTGCTGCGGGTAACTGGTCTGTTTCCCCAGCGGAATGTCCGAGTGTCCCATCAATGTCGCAACCCCGTGCCACGTCGCAGCAGATAGAGCGCCACACCAAAAAGCAGAGCACTGAAGAAGACCAGCATGGACAGCGCCCAGTAAACGTTCACGTCACTGGTGCCCAGAATGCCGTATCTGAATGTATTGACCATATACAGCACAGGATTCAGAGCAGACACCCACTGCCCGGCCGCGGGTAGCAATTCGATTGAGTAGAACACACCACCCAGATAAATCAGCGGCGTCAGAACAAAAGTGGGAATGATGGAAATGTCGTCAAAGGTGTTGGCAAACAGTGCATTGATAAACCCTGCCAGGGAAAAAACCATGGCCGTCAAAAGCACCACCAGAACGGTCAGCCCGAGATGCGCAATGCTCAATGATGTGAAGACAAATGACATGATGGTTACGATGATGCCCACCAGCAATCCGCGGGCCATCCCGCCGGCTACAAACCCCAGCAGGATGATGTAGTTTGGAACCGGTGACACCAGTATCTCTTCGATACAGCGTTGGAACTTGTTGCTGAAGAACGAAGATGACACATTTGAGTAGGCGTTCTGGATGACCGCCATCATGATCAGGCCAGGCACGATAAAATCAATGTAATCGTAGCCCCCCATGTCCCCAATACGGCGACCAATCAGGTTGCCAAAAATGAGGTAATAAAGGCCGATTGTTATCGCAGGTGGCAACAGCGTCTGCATCCATATACGGGTAAAGCGCCGCACCTCTTTGATAAGAATCGTCTCGAAGGCTATGTATTTGTGTCCGTTGAACATAATGTGCCCCCTGCCCCGTTACTTCTGGGTGCTCAGGCTGGACAGGAACAGTTCCTCCAACCGATTGGTCTTGTTGCGCATGCTTTTGATTAATACATTCTGCTGCGACAGAACGTTGAAAAGCGCGTTGATATCACGACTGGTGCTCATACTGACCTCAAAACTGTGCGAATCAATCAGGTGGCTATGGATATCCGGGTCTTCGAATACTGGCGCAGCAGTGAGCTCACTGAACGTGTCGAATACCAGTGTCTGACGCGCCAGTTTGCCCAACAGACTTCGCATACTGGTGTTTTCAACAATTTCGCCATGATTGATGATGGCAATGTTGCGACACAGATGTTCTGCCTCTTCCAGATAATGGGTGGTCAGAATGATGGTTGTGCCACTTCTATTGATTTCCTGCAGGAAATCCCACATTGAGCGACGCAGTTCGATATCAACACCTGCCGTTGGTTCGTCCAGTATCAGCAGTCTGGGTTCGTGAACCAAAGCCCTGGCGATCATCAAGCGACGTTTCATCCCGCCAGAAAGCATTCTTGAGCGGTTGTCGCGCTTGTCCCACAGGTCAAGCTTCTTGAGGTATTTTTCTGTGCGTTCCTTTGCCAGCTGTCCCTTGAGGCCATAGTACCCGGCCTGGGTCATGACAATATCACCAACTTTCTCGAACTGACTGAAGTTTACTTCCTGCGGAACCACGCCCAGTGACAGTTTTGTCTGATAAACGTCGGTCGCCACATCCCGCCCGAAAATCTGGATCTGGCCAGACGTTGCACGAACCAGCGTGGAGATAATGCCGATGATTGTCGACTTTCCTGCCCCGTTGGGTCCCAGCAGAGCAAAGAAGTCGTTCTCGCGAACATCGAGATCGATTCCCTTAAGCGCCTGGTGGCCATTGTCGTAGGTTTTCTTCAGGTTTCGAATCGAGATGGCGTGGTGATTTTCTGTTTGCATGGCGGAACCTGATGACGTCGATTTCCGAATTATGGCCAAAAAAAAAGCCTGGCAAAAGCCAGGCTTAAAATATGGCGTCCCCTAGGGGTTTCGAACCCCTGTTGCCGGGATGAAAACCCGGTGTCCTAGGCCTCTAGACGAAGGGGACAGAAAACTTTGTTTCCTGCCTTGTTGCAGAAAGCGGCGCGAATTTTAAGAAGCTAACACGTCGCCGTCAAGTAAATTCTGTCAAACTGGACAACTTTTTTTCACTCTGATTTTGTACATTAGCTTACTCAGAGTTGTATCGCAGTTTCTTGCTGCTACCACCAGTCGAAACCGGTGACTCGAGAACACTGAATGCCCTACCGATGCAGCGCGCGCATAATAGCAAATAGATTCGGCAGCTGATAGAACTATTTTCAAATTATTTGTTTTTTTCACTTCAGCACCATATATGCACTGATGCTGAAGTCTTCACCCATCGTGCCAGTCTATACGGCATTTCCTTCACACCGGATCAACAGTGTTATAGTTGACTACCCACACTCTGCAAACAGGGCCTGATTCGCACAATGTTAGTATTCTTCAGTCTAGTCTTATCGCTGGCGCTGGTCTGCGCAATCGCTTATGTACTCCACCGTCACCAGCAAAGAGCCCGTGTTGATGCAGTTGAGCGTGAGCGCGGTTTACCTCCTCTGGACGTCGAAGTTCCCGAACTGGCACCGGAAGCGGAGAAAGCGGCGCCTGATGAGTTTGAGACATCAACAGCGGAACCGGAACAGTGTGTAAAGGAAACAGCAACAACA
This sequence comes from Pseudohongiella sp. SYSU M77423, assembly GCF_029911965.1. Classification (NCBI taxonomy): domain Bacteria; kingdom Pseudomonadati; phylum Pseudomonadota; class Gammaproteobacteria; order Pseudomonadales; family Pseudohongiellaceae; genus Pseudohongiella; species Pseudohongiella sp. SYSU M77423. The sequence goes on from NZ_JARYTH010000002.1 coordinate 280,086, forward strand.
GGTTCCGAGCCTGCTCCTGAGGTAGCAAAAGAGACCAAGGAACAAAACCTCACCAATAAGCCCGAACAGGAAGCCAGTCCCTCTCCAGCCGCATCGCCCGGCGACTGGAAGCAGGTGGCGCAATCATTAAGGAACCAGGGGGACTATGATGCCGCGCTCTCTGCCTGCAATGTCGCCTGGCCACAGCTACAGGGATACCAACAGGCTGCGATCATTGCCCGCGCTGCGGCCCGTGCAGCCAAAGAGGAGTCAAGGGCCGACTGGCTGCAGACGCTTTACCGTCTGGCTGCAGAGGCCAGCCTGTTGCACGATAAAGTTCCTGGAGTCCCCGATCTTAAATGGCAATCACTGTCACAGCGTTTCACCGCCGAACAAATCGCACAAATTGAGTTGCCCTGGCGGGACCTTGGCCACGAGCACATGCGACTACTCAACAAGACCGATAGTCGCCAGATGGTAGACCTGTGGGGCGAGCCCGAACGACAACAGAGTGCCAAAGCCTACCATCGAAGTCTGTTTGAACCTTCCGAACCGGCTTGAAACGCAAGCAAACTATTGAGTTCTAAGCGCAAATGTGCCAATCTCCAGAAAATTTACAAATCCAATCCGAGCGATGACTAATGCTATTGGCTTAGTGGCCGATAACCGTTGTCATGGTAAGGTAACGGCGGTTGCAGTTTGTCAGAGAATTCCGGCATGAGCTTGACAGAAAAGCGAAAGCGCGCCCCATCGCTCCCCCAGGTTGAGCCAGATCTGCTCGATCAGGGTATTACTCAATTGAGCCTGGAAATCAAGACATTGCAGGACTGGATAGCCGATATCGATTCTGACGATGCAGAACCCCGCCGCTCCTATGAAGATATGCTGCGAAGTCGCCGGGAGATGCTTGCGGCACTGCAGCAACAAAAGGCCAATCTGAGCAACACTGCAAATCACTGATCAGAAATCGACCGGACCTCACCATGCACGACACGCTCTCTCCCCGGCAGGCTCGCACCATGCTGGAACTTCAGACTGCCATGAACTCTAAAGTCGACCCTGACTGGCTAAACGCTGGATACCCCTACCTGCGCGCAGTGCTTGTCGAAGCTTCCGAAGCGATCGAGCACCATGGCTGGAAATGGTGGAAAAAACAGACGCTGGACTTGCCGCAGCTTCAAATGGAAGTGATCGATATATGGCACTTTCTTATGTCAGAAGTGCTGTTGCGAGCCAGAGGCGATCTGGAAACATCCCTGAATCAGATTATACAGCCCACCAACAGTGATTCTATGCTCTTTGATGGCCGGGAATGGCAGCTGGGAGGTTTAACTCTGCTTGAAAAGCTGGAGCTATTGACGGCAACAGCGGCTGCCAGGCGTATCGAGCTGCCCCTGTTTGAACACATCATGCGTGATTGCGAGATGTCATGGAACGAGCTGTTTCGCCAGTACGTGGGTAAAAATGTTCTTAATTTCTTCCGCCAGGACCATGGTTACAAGGAAGGAAGCTATCAAAAGCTGTGGCATGGGCGGGAAGACAACGAACACCTGGTAGAGGTCATGGCGGGCCTGCCTGCCGAAACGGACGACTACCCTACTCGACTATATCAGGCACTGCTTGAGAGATATCCGCCACGTCACTGATATTATTATATTTTCAATGCTCGATTGATTTAACTGGCAGGATGAAAAACAGCGAGTGCCGCGACTAAAACCCGCGGCACAGCCAGACGGTTTACGGCCTACTTGAAGTAAGCGTTTTCCCGGTTGGTATGGTCGGTAACGTCGCGCACGCCGGTCAGGCCGGGAATCTGGTCCATCAGCGTCTTTTCCACACCTTCCTTCAGCGTCACATCTACCATGCCACAACCCTGACAGCCACCACCAAAGCGAAGTATCGCAATCGAGTCATCAACGATGTCTTCCAGGCTGACAACACCGCCATGCGAGGCCAGTGAGGGATTGATCTCATTATAAAGCACGTAGTTAATACGATCTTCCAGCGGGCTGTCGTCGCGGATTTTAGGCAGGCGTGAGTTAGGCGCCTTGATTGTAAGCTGACCACCCATGCTGTCTTTGGCATAGTCGACAACAGCTTCCTCCAGAAAAGGAATGCTGCGCTTTTCAAGCCAGGCATTAAATTCAGCGAACTCTTTCAGCTCATCTTCGTCTTTCTGCTCGCCAGGGCGACAGAAGGATATGCAGGTTTCGGCTTTCGGAGTCCCCGGATCCAGGATGAACACCCGTATGCCGACCCCTTCGGTATCCTGTTTCTTCAGTAACTGCGCCAGGTATTCCTGGGCTGGTTCGGTAATCGTGATCATAGCAATCCTCTATCTCCAATAGCCGAGTATTTTACTAGGTTATTAGCCGATTTACATCCCCCCGTCCCACTGCGATATGACAAAACCCTCGGTACACCGCCCTGCTTCTGCTAGAATTGCGGCTTTTCCAATGCGATGACCCAATGGACAGACTGATGAAACAACACCCGGCCTTTGAACTTCTGAAGCAAGCCCTCAGCCAGCGCATCCTGATTCTGGATGGGGCAATGGGAACCATGATTCAGGCCGAAAAGCTGACTGAAGCAGACTATCGTGGTGAACAGTTCAGGGATCATGAATCGGACCTGACCGGTAACAACGACCTGCTGACACTGACGCGACCGGATATCATCCGCAAAATCCATCTGGCTTATCTGGAAGCTGGCGCGGATATCGTCGAGACCAACACCTTTAACTCTACGGCAGTCTCCCAGTCAGATTACAACCTGCAACCTATTGTCAGAGAGCTGAACTACCAGGGTGCAAAACTGGCGCGCGAATGCTGTGAAGAGATCAATCTGAAGACACCGGACAGGCCCCGGTTTGTGGCGGGTGTCATCGGCCCAACCAGCCGCACTGCTTCTCTGTCGCCCGATGTGAACGACCCGGGGTACCGCAACACTGACTTTGACAGCCTGGTGGTGGACTATAAAGTCGCCGTCGAGGGTTTGATCAGTGGCGGCGCTGATCTGCTGCTGGTTGAAACAATCTTTGACACACTGAATGCCAAAGCCGCGCTCTTCGCCATTCAGGAAGTGTTTGACGACATGGCCATCGAGCTGCCGATCATGATCTCTGGCACCATTACGGATGCCAGTGGCCGTACGCTTTCCGGTCAGACCGTAGAAGCCTTCTGGAACTCTGTCCGGCACAGTAAGCCGCTTTCGATAGGTTTTAACTGCGCTCTGGGTGCCGATCAGTTGCGGCCACACATCGAAGAGATTTCGGGCCTGGCCTCGTCGTTTGTATCGGCACACCCCAACGCCGGCCTGCCCAATGCGTTCGGCGAATATGATCAGAGCGCTGCCGAAATGGCTGCGATTGTTGAAGAGTTTGCTGCCAGCGGCTTCGTAAACATTATTGGCGGCTGCTGTGGCACGACGCCTGTGCATATCAGTGCCATCGCCAAAGCAGTCGCTGCTCACAAGCCGCGCAAGATTCCCCAGGTCCCGGTCAAATGCCGACTCAGTGGACTGGAAGCGTTCAACATCGGCCCTGACAGCCTGTTCGTGAATGTCGGCGAACGCACCAACATAACCGGGTCTCGCAAGTTCGCGCGCTTGATTCGCGAGAACAATTACAACGAGGCACTGGATGTTGCGCTGCAGCAGGTGGAAAACGGTGCGCAGATCATCGACATCAATATGGACGAAGGCATGCTGGACTCTCTGGCGGCGATGCAGAAATTTCTGCGTCTGATCGCGTCGGAGCCTGACATCAGCCGCGTCCCTATCATGATCGACTCTTCCAAATGGGAGGTGCTTGAATGTGGCCTGAAGAATATCCAGGGCAAGGGCATCGTCAACTCGATCAGCCTGAAGGAAGGCGAAGCAGACTTTCTGGAGAAAGCCCGACTCTGTCGTCGCTATGGTGCTGCTGTCGTGGTGATGGCCTTTGACGAAACCGGACAGGCGGACACGCTGGAGAAGAAGCAGTCGATCTGTAAGCGCAGCTACGATCTGCTTATCTCCGAGGCTGGTTTTGCTCCGGAGGACATCATTTTTGATCCCAACATCTTCGCGATTGCCACCGGTATCGATGAGCATAACAACTACGCCGTGGATTTTATCGAAAGCTGTCGTTACATCCGCAAGAATCTGCCACACGCATTGATTTCAGGCGGTGTCAGTAACGTGTCGTTTTCCTTCCGCGGCAACGACCCTGTGCGCGAAGCGATTCACTCGGTTTTCCTTTATCACGCCATCAAGGCCGGACTGAATATGGGTATCGTCAATGCCGGCCAGTTGACGGTTTACGATGACATACCCGCGGATCTCAAAGAGCGCGTCAGCGACATCGTGTTGAACCGGCGCAGCGACGGCACTGACCGCCTGATGGAAATCGCCGGCAAGTACAGCGGCACTGGCAGCACCGAGTCCAATGAGGATGTCGCCTGGCGTGACGCGCCTGTCCAACAGCGCATCACCCACGCGCTTGTCAAAGGCATTACTCGCTATATTGACGCCGACACCGAAGAGGCGCGGCAGCAATACGACAAACCGATCGAAGTGATCGAAGGCCCATTGATGGACGGCATGAATGTTGTCGGCGATCTGTTTGGCAGTGGCAAAATGTTCCTGCCACAGGTCGTAAAAAGTGCCCGGGTCATGAAACAGGCGGTTGCCTACCTGCTGCCGTATATCGAGGCCGAGAAGCTCAAGTCGGGCGATGCCAGCAAATCCAAAGGCAAAGTCCTGCTCGCCACAGTCAAAGGCGATGTCCACGACATTGGCAAAAACATTGTCGGCGTCGTGCTGGGCTGCAATAACTACGACATCATCGATCTCGGCGTCATGGTTCCCTGCGAGAAAATACTGCAACAGGCACGTGAACACGATGTGGATATTATTGGCCTGAGCGGCCTGATCACACCATCGCTTGATGAAATGGTCCATGTCGCCAAGGAAATGCAGCGCCTGGACTTTAAGGTACCTCTGCTGATCGGCGGAGCGACGACGTCAAAGGCTCATACCGCGGTCAAGATCGAGCAGCATTACAGGAATAACGCGACTGTGTACGTGCCAGATGCATCGCGCAGCGTAACCGTCGTCAGCAACCTGCTCGGCAAAGAGACCCACCCCGAATTTGTCGCCAAGGTCAAAGCTGAGTACGACACAATACGCACGCGCACCGCAGGTCGTGACCAGCGCAGCAGCCTGCTGAGTTTCGACGAGGCCAACAGTAACGCAGGTCAGTTTGAATGGCGCGCGGACACCATTACCAGGCCCTCCTTCCTGGGGACAAAAGTGTTTGAGGACTACCCTCTGGAAAAGCTGGTGCCATACATCGACTGGACACCTTTTTTCATCACCTGGAGCCTGTCAGGCAAGTATCCCGCCATTCTTGAGGACGATGTGGTTGGGCAGGCAGCCCGTGACCTGTTCGCGGATGCCCAACAGATGCTGGATGATCTTGTCAGCAACAAAAAACTGCGTGCACAGGGCGTGATCGGCTTCTGGCCAGCCCAGCGCAGTGGGCGCAACGATGTCAAGGTATTTGCTGATGACGCACACATTAAACCACTGCACGAATTCAACTTTCTTCGGCAGCAGGCGTCCAAGGCTGAGGGCATCCCCAACCTCTCACTCGCTGATTTTGTTGCCGACAGTTCAGAGGCAGACACAGACTATATCGGTGCGTTTGCCGTGACGGCAGGACTTGGCGCTCAGGAACTGGCTGACAAATACCAGGCCGAAAATAACGACTACAACGCCCTTATGGTCAAGGCCCTGGCCGATCGCCTGGCCGAGGCCTTCGCTGAACACCTGCATGAACGAGTGCGGCGTGAATTCTGGGCCTACGCCCCTGACGAAACCCTTGATAACGAAGCCCTGATTCGCGAGAAGTATCGTGGTATCAGACCCGCGCCAGGTTATCCGGCCTGCCCTGAACACTCAGACAAAGTTGCCATCTTTGATCTGCTCGATATAAACAATTCAATTGAGATGTCTCTGACCGAGAGTTTCGCTATGCTACCAGCAGCAGCGGTCAGTGGATTTTATTTTGCCCATCCGGATTCGCGCTATTTCTCCGTGGGCAAGATCAATGAAGACCAGGTAGAGGATTTTGCTGAGCGCCGCGGAATTACCGTTGAAGCAGCCCGTAAGTTACTGACACCCAATCTGCTGGATTAAGCGGGGTGTTATCGGAGGCAACCATGATTGATAAAACTGCAGATGATTACAGCTCTGATGAGCATTCAGGCCCAGGAACCACTGAACAGAACCAGGCGCCCCAGCCAGCCAGAAAGAAGCTTGGCTTCTGGCAGACCATGAGCAGTGTGATCGCCGCCAGCTTTGGCGTGCAAAGCCGCAAAAACAAAGAGCGCGACTTCGAACAAGGCTCCATTTCGGGCTTTGTCGCTGCCGCGCTCATTTTTACCGTAGTGTTTGTGCTGACTCTGGTGGTCGTTGTACGGGTGGTGCTGGCGTGAATTACGCCTGAATCAGCTGGCTACAAAGAAAATCACCAGGCTGACCATAACGATAACAGCGGCAAAAATGGCGACTGCGTCGACCTGGCTGTTGGCTTGCAACTCTTCTTCAGTGTAATGGCTGTTGTTGGCTTGATCAGTCATGGGGCCTCACCTGCTTGTATAGGGGCTGTCTGTGAATTACGCAGTAAAAATCGCGAGCGCATTTTAATTCATCTACCCGGATAATCAAGTAATCTGCACGAAAATCACTTCTGGTTATACGGTTATGACAAACCGCCATATTCCGTCTGGTGGTAATCAATACCTGTTTTTATTACAATGCCCTCCCAAATTTTCCGTAGCAGTTTCGAATTATGTATCGATACGACCAATATGATCACCAGATGCTGGCTGATCGTGTAGCACAATTCAGGGACCAGACGCAGAGATACCTGGCTGGCCAGTTGTCGGATGCCGAATTCCTGCCATTACGCCTTCAAAACGGGCTATACATTCAGCGCCTGGCACCGATGCTGCGGATCGCAATCCCTTACGGCATGCTGTCATCGCGACAAATGCGCAAGCTGGCCTATATCGCCGATCACTACGATAAAGGTTACGGCCACCTGACAACCCGTCAGAATATTCAGTTTAACTGGCCTCATCTTGAGGAAGTACCGGACATACTCGAACATCTGGCTGAAGTGGAAATGCACGCGATCCAGACCAGTGGTAACTGCATCCGCAATACCACCACCGACCAGTTCGCAGGTGTATCGGCAGACGAAATAACTGATGCCCGCCCGTACTGCGAGATAATCAGACAATGGTCGACCTTCCACCCCGAGTTTGCCTACCTGCCGCGCAAGTTCAAAATTGCAGTCTGTGGCACCAGGCAAGACCAGGCGGCTACGCAAGTCCATGATATTGGTCTGTACATGGTCAGAAATGCAGCTGGCGAGCTGGGCTTTCGGGTACTGGTTGGGGGCGGGCTGGGTCGCACCCCGGTCATCGGCAGTGAGATTCGTAGTTTCCTGCCGGAGCAACATCTGCTGAGTTACCTCGATGCCATCCTGCGCGTCTATAACCAGGAAGGACGCCGTGACAACAAATACAAAGCGCGCATCAAGATTCTGGTCAGGGAAACCGGTGTAGAGCAGTTCCGGGACAAGGTCGAAGCTGAATGGCTGACCGTCAAGGACGGTCCTATGACATTGACTCAGGATGAAGTGGAACGTTGCCGCGGATTTTTCCACGACCCGGATTACAAAGATCTGCCTGCCAGCAGTGAGCTGCTGAAGCGGGCACTTGGCGGCGACGTGATGTTTGCAGCGTGGCACGACCAGAATGTCAGCGCGCACAAACGACCCGGCTATGCCATTGTCACCATTTGTGCGAAGAAGACCGGTTATGCCCCCGGGGATCTGGACGCCGCACAGATGCAGTTCATTGCCGATCTGGCTGATCAGTACAGTTTTGGTGAAATGCGCATCACGCATACGCAAAACGTGGTACTCGCCGATGTTGAGCAGGACAAGCTGTACGACCTGTGGCAGGCACTGAAAACTCACGACCTGCAGGCGGATAATCTTGGCCTGCTCAGTGACATGATCTGCTGCCCGGGCGGTGACTTCTGCGCACTCGCCAATGCCAAATCGATTCCGATAGCGGAGTCGATCCAGCGTCGATTCAGCCATGCCGAACTGCGCGAGATTGGCAAATTGTCTCTGAACATATCTGGCTGCATGAATGCCTGCGGTCATCACCATGTCGGCAACATTGGCATTCTGGGTGTAGACAAAAAAGGTGAGGAGTTCTATCAGGTTTCTCTCGGTGGTTCTGCCAGCAACGACACTGCACTGGGAAAGATTGTCGGCCCGGCTTTCTCGCAGGATGAAATACCGGATGTGATAGAAAAGATCGTATCGGTCTATAAACAGCAGCGAAGTGGTGGTGAGGAATTTGTCGAAACCTTTAATCGTATCGGTCTGGATCCGTTCAAGGCCGCACTATACGGCGACAAATCCAACTCACGCGCGCCGCGCCAGGCTTAATCATTGGACACTGAAAACATGCCAGCATCATCTGAATGGATCATCAAAGACCAGACTGTTGTAAGTAATTCCTGGAGAATTCTGGAGGCCGAGGTTGGCGTCGATGAGCTGGCGGACATGGAGCAGCAAGCCATCATAGTGCCACTCGATTTCTGGCTGGCCGAACGCAGCACACTGCAGGCCAGAAAGGGACAGACTGGGGTATGGCTGGACAGTAATGAAAAGCCGGGTTCGCTTATCGTCGACTCCGCATTTGATATTAATGATATCCCGCTGATTGCTGTCAATTTTCCAGTTTTCAGCGATGGTCGCGGCTACAGCACTGCACGCGCACTCCGTCAGAATCTGGGTTACAAAGGCGACCTGATGGCGGTAGGCGATGTGCTGCGCGACCAGGTTTTCTTCCTGAAACGCTGTGGTTTCAACATCCTCATGCCACGCGCTGATCAGGATGCCGAGATCATGCTGACTGCCTTTGCCGACTTCAAAACCGGATATCAGGCCAGCATTGACCAGCCTGAACCCCTGTTTCGTCGCCGTTAGGCTTGCAGATCCAGAACCAGTCGACCAGTCGACTTGCCCGCCAGAACCTGTTTGAGCGCATCGGACAGTTGCGCCAGTGATAACGTGGTTTGCAGTGATGCCAGCTGCGCCGGTTTCCAGTTTGCAGCCAGCTTGTTCCATAGCTGTCGCTTGTGAGAAATTGGCAGGTTCACCGAATCGATGCCCAGCAGGTTCACTCCTCGCAGAATAAACGGAAATACCGATGCATCAAATGTGGGTGACGCGACCAATCCACAACAGGCCACACTGCCACCATAGCGCAGGGATTTAACGACATTAAAAAGGATGTCACCACCAACGGCATCGACTGCCCCACCCCATTGTTCCTTCAACAAAGGCCGCGGGTTGGGGCTGGCGTAGTCTTCCCGACCTATAATTTCAGTAGCGCCAAGACCCTTCAGGAAATCAGCAGCCTGGCCGGAGCCGGTCATGGCTGTAACAGAAAAGCCCAGCTGGGCAAGCAGAGCCACCGCAAAACTGCCTACCCCGCCACTGGCACCCGTTACAAGAACGGGACCGGAGTCGGCATCTACGCCGTTGAGGAGCAGCTTTTCCACGCACAGAGCTGCGGTAAAGCCAGCTGTGCCGATGATCATGCTTTCCTGAAGGCTCAAACCCGCCGGTCTGGGCACAACCCAGTCAGCTGGCACACGAATGTATTGCCCAAATCCTCCCGCGGTATTCATGCCCAGGTCGTATCCAATAACAATCACTTCATCACCCGGCTTGAAGTGTTCGTTCTCCGACTCTGCCACAACGCCTGCCGCGTCAATACCCGGTGTATGAGGGTAATTACGCGTCACGCCTTTATTGCCTGCTGCCGACAATGCGTCTTTGTAATTGAGTGACGAATAGGCCACGCGAATCAGCACATCACCTGCAGGCAGTTCCGCAACCTTGCGATCAACCAATGCCGACTCGTATCGGTTTTTGCCGTCATCACCGGCATGTTCGGTAACAAGCAATGCTTTGAATGATTCCTGGTCAAGTTTCATAAACTATCCTGTATCGCGTGAAGTTTGTGTTGCATGAAAGTCAGAATTGCTGCGGCGTGCGCAGGCGTTGCCACCAGTTCAGTAAAGTCTTGTCCATGGCCCGCTGCAGCACCCCACCAATTTTTTCGCCCAGCGGCACACGTATCTCATAACAGACCTCGTAGACATCAGCAGCCTCGCAGGACTGGACAATAAAGTCATCGCTGGTTCCGATGTCATCAACCATTTTGCGGTCATGAGCCTGCATGCCTACCCAGGTCTCTCCCGTGGAGATTTGATCAATGTCTACGACGGGACGGTAGCGTTGAACCCAGTCCTTGAACAGGCCATGCATCTCTTCAACATCCTGCTTGACCTTTTCGCGCCCTTTTTCAGTCACCTCAGTGAACGGAGTCAGAGTCCGCTTGTATTCACCAGCCGTGATCATCTCGAAATCAACATCGTTTTTCTTCAACAGCCTGTGGATGTTCGGCATCTGCACCAGCACGCCTATCGAGCCAATGATGGCAAACGGCGCTGCCAGCAGCCGATCTGCCAGACACGCCATCATGTAACCGCCGCTAGCGGCAACTTTGTCTACGCAGATGGTGAGCGGGATATTGCTCTGCTTAAGTCTGAGCAACTGCGACGCCGCCAGTCCGTAGGCATGCACCATGCCACCCGGGCTCTCCAGTCGCAACATGACTTCGTCATTTGACTCTGCCATGGTCAACACAGCCGTCACTTCCTGCCGCAGGGATTCCACCTCGTTTGCTTCCATGTCACCGTTAAAACTCAGAACATAAATGCGTTTTTTTCGCTGCTCACTGGATTGCTCACCCTTCAGTCTGCGCGCCTCTTCTTTGTCTTTTTTCTTCTGCGCCTTCAACAGCTTTTTAAGCATGAACTTGTCCAGAATCACGCGCTGCAGACTCTCTTTCAGGTCTTCAATTTCTTTGTTCAGGTGAATCACAGAAATACTGCCGCGGTTCACCTGGCGACGGTTGCGCTGACCGGCAGCGACAAGAATGCTTACCACCGCAAAAATGGCCACGACGATGGTTACCGCCCTCGCAAGAAACATCAGGTATTCAACAAAGTATTCCAAGATTTACACTCTCCTTTCAACGAGCGCTGTTGTTCAGCGCCGATTCCACATACGTCTCTATCAATTGCCCGGCAATGCTTATGCGCGGGGAAGGTACCTTCGGTAGCTGATCAACAGCATACCAATCGGCATCAGCAATTTCGTCCGGATCGGGGTTAATTTCGCCATCCAGGTAATCAGCGTAAAAGCCAAGCATTAACTGAGACGGAAACGGCCACGGCTGACTGCCGGTGTATCGAATATTGGTAACCTGCAGGCCGACCTCTTCGAAGACTTCCCGCCTTACCGCCTGCTCTGCACTCTCCCCTGGCTCGATAAAACCGGCCAGACAGCTGTAAAAATCAGTGCCGCGCCGACTGCTTCTGGCCAGCAGAATATTGTCGCCACGGGTAATCAGAACAATAATGCAGGGATTAATGCGGGGGTAGTATTCCTTGCCACAGGCAGTGCACAACACCCGGTTGGCAGCTTCCGCCAATTCTGTCTGATGTCCGCAGGCGCCACAGTAGCGGTGCATGATGTACCAATTTACAAGTTGACTGGCACGACCCACAACCGAAAATGAATCAAAGCCTGACTCCAGCAAAAACTGGCGCACGCCGACCGGTTCAATACTGGGGAATGGTTTGAGGGAGTCAAGCACCGCAACCTGGTAAACACCTGCGCCTCCGGTCTCATCGGCCACCGGCAACAGGGCGCGAAGCACAACATCAGGGCGGTTAAGTACATCTGGATTCCAGAGAGGACGCCCATTGTTCAGCAGAACACTGCCTTCGTGAAAAAGGATGACGGCAGCAGGCATCAGTCGGACTTGCCTCTAAGCCACACACAATTCTCGCCACTGGCCTTTTGGATGCGTTCCAGAAGCTTCTGGTGCGCCTGCCACTCTGCCTCTGTTGGCTGCGAAACTGCCAGCGCCAGACCTTCGCGGCTGACGCGAACAGCTTGTGTAGCGCCGCTTTCATTCTCTGACGCGGCTTCTTCAGCCAGACTCAGATCAGTCTGACCACCGGTCATCAGTAGATAAACGTCGGCCAGTATCTCGGAGTCAAGCAAGGCGCCGTGCAGTTCACGATGGGAGTTATCGACCTCGTAGCGCTTACAAAGGGCATCCAGACTGTTGCGCTGACCGGGGTGTTTGCGCCGGGCCAGCTGCAATGTATCGGTAATGCGACAATAATCTGCCATCCGCCCATAGGATGAGCCGAGTCGCTCCAGTTCCGCGTCAAGGAACCCAATATCGAACGGGGCATTGTGTATCAGCAGTTCTGCCCCACGGACAAATTCAAGAAACTCATCAGCAATTTCGGAGAACACCGGTTTGTCAGCCAGAAATTCGTTGCTGATGCCGTGCACTTCCTGGGCACCTTCGTCAATTTCCCGCTCGGGTCTGACATACTGGTGATAGTGATTGCCAGTAAGCCTGCGATGTTCAACTTCAACGCAACCTATTTCGATGATCCGGTGTCCCTGGGAGGCTTCCAGGCCGGTCGTTTCTGTATCCAGTACAATCTGACGCACTACTGATGCACTCCCGTATCTGCTTGTGCCGGCAACTCATCAATCCCACGATTCGCCAATTCATCCGCCAGCTCATTGCCCGGGTGGCCACTGTGTCCCTTGACCCAGTGCCAGTCAATATCGTGCTGCTGACTTAGCTCATCGAGCGCCTGCCACAGCTCCTGATTCAGTACCGGCTTGCGATTGGCGGTTTTCCAGCCTCTACGCTTCCAGTTGGGCAACCATTCACTGATGCCTGTCAGGACGTAACGTGAGTCGCTATATAATGAAACCTGACAGCCCGAACGTTTGAGTGCCTCAAGCGCCTTGATGACGGCAAGCAGCTCCATCTTATTATTGGTAGTGTGGAAGCTGCCGCCATACAGTTGCTTCTCCACCCCACGGTAACGCAGAACAGCCCCCCAACCACCCGGCCCCGGGTTGCCACGACAGGCACCATCGGTATAAATTTCAACAACTTCTTTCAATCATCTAGCCTTATTTGTAACTTATTCGTGATCGGGAGTATGGCGTCTGTAGGGGCGCAGCGGTACGACTTTGCGTGCCCTGCCAGCCGCTCTGCCTGGCTGGCTGGCAACACGACCCGTTTCAGGCAATGGTACGCCGAGCGCCGGCCGCTGCATTTTTCGCCAGCGCGGTGCTACCGGAATCAGTGGCACGCGCTGCTTGCTGGCAACCACCATATAGAACGCGCCTGTCGGATTGCCCAGTTTATCCAGCCAGCGCTCAAAATCGGCGGCTTTAGCAAGAATCCGTGGGTGCTTGAGCGGTGGCAGAAACCCACCGTAGGTGACTTTATCAACGCTAAAATCCAGCAGGCTCAACCAGTCCGACAAGCGACGTCGCGACAGAAAGCGGGCATTCCATGGTGTGCGTGGTCGCCAGCGCAGCAACTTGCTGAGCCCCCAGAGACTAACTGGATTGAAGCCAACAATCAGCAAACGTCCGCCTGGCCGCAATACCCGGGTCGCTTCCCGCAATAGCCGGTGACTGTCATTAGTGTAATCCAGCGCATGGTGCAGAAGAACTGCGTCAACGCTGTCGGTTTCCAGCGGCAGAGACTCGATGCTGGCCACAGGCTGGTTGATACCTGGTCGCCAGGCCGGTGCAAAACAAATCTTGTGCCCGACCAGGCAGTCCTGCAACATGTCCACTTGCGGTGCACAGGACAACTGCAGGACATGATAGCCAAACACACGACTGAGCACCGGGTATAGCGCCTGGCGCTGAGCATCCAGCAAGGCCTGACCCAGCGGTGATTGCAGCCACTCAGACAGTTCTGGCTCCAGCGTCACGGGATCGGGTAACTCGGGTTTGCGGTTGTGGGATGACATTGGCATTCTCCTCGAGTCTGGATTCTAGCACCGCAACGGAAACTCACCAAACCTGATCTGATATCATTGAGAAAAGCAGCAAAAGGAGAACACCATGAGCGATCAGGCGCAGTTCAGTATGGTTCCCATACCGGCGTTTAATGACAACTACATTTGGGCTATCTGTCATGGCAGTGCATGCACTGTAGTCGATCCGGGTGACGCCGAGCCCGTGATCGCGTTTCTTCAGGAAAAAGGTCTGCAGCTGCACTCAATACTGATAACTCATCACCACGCAGATCATGTCGGTGGCCTGAAAACGCTGCTGTCACGCTATTTCGTGCCGGTTTATGGTCCAAAAGGCGGTCATATTGATGGCATAAGCACAGCTGTAGGTGAGGCCGATCAGCTTGAGGTTGTCGGTGGATTCAGACTACAGGTTATTACGGTACCTGGTCACACACTGGACCATATCGCGTATTTCGGCAAACAACCGGACGATGACTCCCCTGCTCTGTTCTGTGGCGACACACTCTTCGCGGGCGGCTGCGGCCGTATATTTGAAGGTACGCCAGAAATGATGTACCAGTCGCTGCAGCGTCTGAGCAGTCTTCCCGGTAACACGCGGGTCTACTGCGCGCACGAATACACACTCAAGAACCTTGAATTTGCATCGCTTGCCGAACCACAGAACATCGATCTGCAACAGCGGATTGACGCTGAGAAAACAAAGCGCTCTAAACATTTGCCGACGCTCCCATCAACAATTGAGTTAGAATTGCGAACCAATCCGTTTTTGCGTTGTCACAATGACAGCCTCAAACAGCGTGTAATCGAACATTCTCCCGCTGAGATCAATGATGACTGCGGCACATTCGCTGCCCTGCGTCGTTGGAAGGACAACGCATAGACAAACGCCAGGCCGGACAGGAAGATGGCCGGCAGGAAACGACTAACAGGAATACTGCAGGAAACATGACTCCAGAATCATCCAAACCCCGCTTCAAGCGCCGGCGACTGTCGGCCCTGATTTCCCTGACTCTACTCATCAACGCCTGCAGCACTCTGCCACCGCCGGCCGAAGATACCGAACAGGCCGGCCCACTCTCCACACAAACACGAAGCGTTGCCCAGACACGCAATCGTGCACAACAGATACGGACCCAACGTGAAACACAGCCGGAACTGGAACTGACCCAGGCCGAGATCGAATTTCAGAACAGTGTGTGGTTCCGGGTCAGCGAAGGCATGCAGTTCTACCACCAGCATTACAACGACAGCATTCAGGAAGAAATTGACTGGTTTTTGAGTAACAGCAGCTTTATTAGCGAGATAAGTGCGCGTGCTGCTCCGTTCATTTACGAAATCGTATCAGAGATCCAGCAGCGCAATCTGCCGACCGAGCTCGCACTGCTGCCCTTTATTGAGAGCGCCTTTGAACCCAGCGCCCGCTCACCTGTCAATGCAGCAGGCCTGTGGCAATTCATGGCACCCACCGCAGCCAGCCTGGGCCTGCAGCGAGATTGGTGGTATGACGGCCGTCACGACCCGATCGCGTCAACCAGTGCAGCACTCGATTACCTGCAGCGACTGCACGCTCTGTTTAATGAGGACTGGTTACTGACACTGGCGGCCTACAACGCCGGCCAGGGAACCGTTTCCAGAGCCATTGAACGCAACGAGCGTAATGGCCGGGGCACAGATTTCTGGTCCTTGTCACTGCCAGGAGAGACACAGCGTCATGTACCGCGACTCCTCGCACTGGCGTATCTGATGGCAGACCCATTATCAAACGAACTCGCGTTAGAGCCAGTGCCCGATACCACCTGGCTGGCCCGTGTCGACGCAGGCTCGCAGATCGATCTGAATCTGGCAGCACAGCTGGCTGGCATAGAGCCGGAACTGCTGTATCAACTCAACCCCGGTTATCTGCAGTGGGCTACACGTCCGCAGGGCCCTCACCTGATCAATCTGCCGCTGGACGCTGCCGAGCGATTTTCTGCCAATCTTGCTGATCTGGGCGATAACCGTGTTACCTGGGAACGTTATCAGATAAAACCAGGCGATACGCTGAGCGGCATCGCGCGCTCACAGCGAACGACGGTCGCCGCCCTGCAGCAGGCCAACAATCTTACCGGTAGCTCGATTCGGGCAGGTGATGATCTGTTGATTCCGCGCGCCTATGGTGCCGGTGATGGCATTCCCGGTATGGCCAGTATTCTGGCAGCAAACAATAATCAGCCGATACCCGCGGGCAATTACATAGTCAAAAGCGGAGACAGCCTCTGGAGCATCGCTAATCGCTACAGCCTGACTGTCAATGAACTGAGGCGCTGGAACAGTTTGAGCGAGAGCACTGTGTTGCAACCGGGTCAGCGACTGGTTCTGCAGGCCGGAAACCTGACCGCAGCTGCAGACCTGTCAGGCAGCACCCAAGCTACCCTGACCCAGCGTTACGAAGTCAAATCGGGCGACACCCTTGCGGGAATCGCCAGACGGCATGGTGTGAGTGTAGAGGATATTACTGAGTGGAATGGCATCAGCCAACGTGCTCTTATCCATCCTGGCCAGGAGCTGATTTTGCACGTGGAGTAAGTCCGGCTGCTTCGCCGGACAACAGGTCCGGTTGCTGTTAAAGCAACCGGGCCCCTATCAGAATGATAACCAGCAGCACCGTTACCCACAACAGCATACTGCCAGTCGGCCAGGTTCGGGCCAGCGGGCCTTCCGGACCATGATAACGCAGCAGCATTGCCGGGATTGATTTACTGGGTTTGACGACCAGTGACTGCAGCAAATCCCCCAGACCTTTCACCAGGCGTTCGAATGCACGCCATAGTATCGGCCCAAGCCGTCGGTAGAAAAAGTCTACATCAAGGCTGATGGTCAGCGTGCGTTTCATCAAAGGCAGGGTAACGAAGAACGCCAGACCAGCAAACAGCAATAGCTGCAACTGGGTCACCAGGTGGTCCGCCGTATAAGGCTCGTATGTCGCCTCAAATGGCAGGAAGTCATACAGAATTTGCGGGAAAACACCGATCAGCACGCAGGCCGCAGCAAAGAAAATCATCGCCGCCTGCATGTTCCAGGACGGATCCTTCGGTCGCAGGCCAGAATCCTTCTGGAAAAACACAAACCAAGGGAATTTGATGCCGGCATGCAGGAATACACCTGCCGATGCAGCTACCAGGCAGTACCAGACAAAGGCGTACTGCTCATAGGCAGCACCTGAGCTGATCATTGACTTGGAAATGAATCCAGAGGTGTACGGGAACGCCGAGATGGCAAGCGCGCCAATGATGCCGCAGACAGCCGTCACCGGCATGGTTCGGTACAGACCGCCAAGATCAGTACACTTGCGCTTGCCAGTCTGGACCATGACCGCACCTGCGCTCATCAGCAGCAACGCTTTGTAGATGATATGCGAGAAGGCATGTGCGGCCACACCGTTAAGCGCCATCTCGGTACCAATACCAACACCTACAACCATGAAACCCACCTGGTTTACGATTGAGTAAGCCAGAATACGCCGCATGTCGTTTTCCATCAGCGCGTAAATAATTCCGTAGAAAATCATGTACAGACCGATCCAGATCAGCACAGACTGACCCGGGAACAGCAACCATAGTGCCAGTACGGCCGTTTTGGTTGTGAACGCCGAGAGGAACACAGAACCTGTCGGGCTTGCTTCAGGATAGGCATCTGACAGCCATGCAGAGACCGGGGGCGCCGCTGCATTGATCAGGATACCAATCAGAATCATCCAGGTGGCAAAACTTTCCAGCTGCAGTGCCTGAATCTCGATTGAGCCTGTCTGGATTGCCACACCTTCAATACCGATCTTGAGAATGATGCCGCCGATCAGGTGCATGATGCCGTAACGAATACCGGCACGGCGCGCCTCCTCAGTGCCTCCACACCAGACCACGATCGTCGAGAACAGTGCCATGAATTCCCAGAACAGGAACAGCGTAATCAGATCACCGGCAAAAGAAACACCGACAGCGCCGGCGGCATATGCCATGGCCGCTGAGAGTTCAGCTACTTTTGCGTGCCTGAAGGCGAAAAATCCGCCGATCATGGCCATCAGGGCGAATATCGTCGCGAACAGGCGTCGGACATTGCTGGCCTCAACCAGTTCGACTTCATAACCGAGAAACCGGGCGCTCAACAGCACACCGTCATCCAGATTCCATATCATCAGGAGTGTCAGTAGCGGTACCAGCACCAGAAGAACTGGACGGAAACTATCGCGGACCACCGGCAGCAGCATGGCGCCGATGATCATGATGAAGGCAGGTGGGAACATTAACTCAGAGATCGTCATAGTACGTATCCGGACGCTTCAAAAATACTCCCAGGAGCTTGGCGAATACCACCATGCCCAGGCAGCTGACAAAACCGTAGATGGCATAAAAGCCAAAATAACCATCCAGTGCAAAATAGGCATGCACATGCACGAATATCTGTGCCAGTACCGTCAATGCGAGGATGACTGAAAACACCCACCACAGAATCTTGATAGTGGAAGCCCTGACCAGCCAATGGGGCTTGCCATCAACCAGATCAGGTGTTTCTACACGTGGACAGTCGGCGCCATATTCATTGGCCACCAGGCCCTTGCCTGCCTTGCCGGGTACGGCCTTGATTTCACCAGGCTGCTCGCTCATTACGGCATCCCTCCTACAATCTGAGTCTCAAGATCCAGTACCGGACCGTTAAAGAAGAAGAACAACAGCGTCAGGGTCGCTGTGACGCTCAACGCAATAACCATATTGGTGGGCGCTTCGGCGTGATCCTTGACGGGTGTCACATCCTCGGGCTTGAAGAATGCATTAAAGATGATTGGCAGGAAATAAGCCGCATTCAGCGCCGTGGACAGAATCAACACAACCAGCACGAAATAATTATCAAGCTGGAAGGCACCCGCAATGATGAACCACTTGGAGACAAACCCTGCCGTTGGCGGCACACCGATCATGGACAAAGCACCGATCGCAAAGGCCGTCATCGTGTAAGGCATCCGCCAGCCTATGCCGTTCAACTGGGTGATCTCGGTCTTCTTGGACGCCACATAGATGGCACCGGCGGTAAAGAACAGTGTGATCTTGCCAAAAGCGTGAGCAGCGATATGTATGGCCGCGCCTATTTCAGAGAATGGTGCGAGTGCCATTGTCGCCATGATGATGTAACTCAACTGGCCAATGGTTGAGTATGCCAACAGTCGTTTGATATTGGTCTGCCGCAAGGCGATGCAGGACGCTGCCACGACTGTGAAACCGGCGATATAAACAGCGAACTGTTCATACGGAACTTCGGCCAGATAGTCGGTACCAAAAATATAGATGACCACCTTGATCAAGGTGAATACACCCGCCTTTACAACGGCGACCGCGTGCAGCAATGCGGAGACTGGCGTCGGCGCGACCATCGCAGCCGGCAGCCAGCGATGAACCGGCATCACTGCAGCCTTGGCTACACCAAACAGGAACAACATCAACAACAGCGTCGCGGAGCCAGCCGCCAACTGACCCTCGAGGATTCCGCCTGGAACAAAATCCAGCGTACCTGCGGCCGCATAGGTCCAGATGATTGCCGGCAGCAGGAACACGATGGACGTTGTCATCAGGATGCCGAGATAAGTACGCCCGCCCGCCTTGGCCTTGTCGTCACCTTTATGTGTGACAAGAGGATATGTCGAGATTGTCAGGACTTCATAAAAAATGAAGAGTGTCAGCAGGTTTGCAGAGAACGCCACACCCATGGCACCAAACAGCGCGATGGCAAAGCATACATAAAAGCGTGTCTGCTGTTTTTCATTGGTGCCGCGCATATAGCCGATGGCGTAAATCGAGGTAACAATCCAGAGGCCGCTGGCGATCATTGCGAACAGTATCGACAGTGGTTCGGTATTGAAGGCAATTGGCACCCCGGAGAACAGCGTGACCAGTTCAACGCCTATTTCCTCACCAGCGTTCAGCCCCATCAGTACACGAATGACCAAACCGAACAGCGTCAGGGCTGTCACCATGGTTACAGTTTCGCGAAGGTTCGGCCAGCGACCTGCCAATGCAATCAGCACCGCTCCGAGCAGCGGTACAACCAGCGTTAACAACAATGCAGTATTGGCAGTCACCGTACAACACCTCCCGCCATCAACTGAGCGGCAGCCGCTTCGGCTATATCCACAGTCAGACGCGTATCAATTCCAAACCAGATATTGGCAATGACGAGTACCCACAATGGAACCAGCAGACCCCAGGGTGCTTCACGCTTGGTGGCATCTTTGGGCTCACCAAAGAAACCAGCTTCCACAACACGACCAACATACACAACAGCCAGCATTGAACCTGCCAGAATGGCAACCACAACAGGCCACCAGCCCAGCTCCAGGGCAGCCAGGATCAAGTGCCACTTGCTGACAAAACCAACAGTCAATGGCACACCTATCAGGCTGAGGCCACCAAGAACAAAGGCCCAGAATGTCAAAGGCATGGTTTTGGCCAGACCACGCATATCGTCAATGCTGGTACCACCCATCCTGTAAGCCACGGCACCCATCACCATAAACAGCGCGCCCTTCATCAGGCCATGGTTAAATACATGCAGCAGCGATGCAGTCAGACCCATGGCCGTGCCCATCGCAAGGCCAAGGACGATATAGCCAATCTGCGCCACGCTCGAGTAGGCCAGCATGCGTTTGATATTCGGCTGCATGATGCTGACTGTGGATGCACTCAACAGACCGATAATCGCCAGTGGAACCAGAACCTCCGCAAGTGGTTCCGCACCAAAGCTGAACTCCACACCAAAAATCGTAAATACGAAGCGAATCAGAACATAAACTGCCACCTTGGTTGCGGTAGCGCCGAGAAACGCCGTGACGGCCGATGGCGAATAGGTGTACGCATTCGGCAGCCATAGATGCAGCGGGAACAGAGCCAGTTTCAGACAGATACCAGTCACGATGAAGGCAAAAGCCGTGCGAACGGTGCTGGAATCGCTTATGGCAGGCAGGCGTTCTGCCAGATCCGCCATATTCAGTGTACCCGTCATCACGTAGAGGAAGCCGACACCAATCAGGTAGAACGTGGCACCAATTGTGCCCATGATCAGGTAGGAGAAAGACGCCGTCAGAGCACGCCGATCCCTGCCCATGGCAATCAGTGTATAGGTCGCCAGAGATGAAACTTCCAGGAACACAAACACGTTGAAAGCATCGCCGGTTACTGTGATACCGCAAAGGCCAAGAATTAACAGCAGCAACGCTGTGTAGAACAGTGGGCAGCGATCAGCACCGATTTCGTGTTCAACACTCAGCCGGGCATAGGGTAAAACCACACTAGCCAGACCAGTGATCAATACCAGCAGCAGGGCATTGGCAAAATCAATTCTGTATTCGATACCCCAGGGTGCTTCCCAGCCGCCCATGGTATAGATGAAAGTGCCCTGGGCATTGACCTGAATCAGCAGCAGAACGCTGCACAACAGTGCGAACCAGGAAAGCAGCGTCGCCAGCAGCCAGGGCCAGTTTGGGCCGCGCAGCAGCGACGCGACCGGCGCGCCAAGCAAGGGCGCCAGAATAACAAGTACAGGAAGATGCGCTAACATTAGAGTGAGGAGTCCATTGTATGTAATTCGTCTTCTTCAATCGTGCCAAACGACTCTTTGATGCGTACTGACAATGCGAGCCCGACTGCAGTCGTCGCCACACCGACAACAATCGCTGTCAGGATTAGTACGTGAGGCAGAGGGTTGGAATAAAGCGATGCGCCTTCCTGCATGACGGGACCGGTGGCACCTTCGATGTAACCAAAACTGATATAAAGGAAAAAGACCGATGTCTGAAAAACGTTCAGACCAATCAGCTTCTTGACCAGATTGCTGCTCGACATGACCATGTACAAACCGATCATCATCAGAAAAATGATGATGACGTAGTTCCACACTCCAAGTCCACTCATGATGCCTCTCCCCGACCTGCGAAGGTGAAGAACAGCAGCATCATCACTGATGCCACGGTCAGCCCCACACCGAACTCAACAAGAATAATACCAATGTGCTGACCAGCTATTGGGTCTGCAGCTAGAAAATCATAGTCCAGATAATTGCCACCCATCAGCATTGCAGCAACACCGACCAGGGCATAGATCAATACGCCGGAGGCGGCCACAATCTTCAACACCCATTGCGGCGCAATACGTTCAGCTGACTCCAGGCCAAACAAAAGTGTATGGATGACAAATGCTGAGGCAAAAATCACACCCGCCTGAAAGCCGCCACCTGGGCCGAAATCGCCATGAAACTGGACATACAGGCCAAACAGCAGAATATAAGGTATGAGAAACTTGCCGACGATCCTGAGGATCAGATGGTCACTCATTGGATATACCCTCTTTGCGCTTGCGCCGTCGGCCTATCAATAACATGACGCCAACACCCGCAGTAAAAATAACAACCACTTCACCCAGTGTGTCGTAACCTCGATAGCTGGCTAGCACTGCAGTCACAAAATTGGGTACGTCAATCTCCTGCGGGGACTGTTCGATGTAGCGCGGAGCAACATGAGTATGAACCGGGTTATCAGGCTCTCCGAAAGGAGGCAGGTCCATTATGCCATACACCAGCGTCGCGCCAGTTATCACAACTATCGCCAGGGGAAGAATGGTGCCCTTCTTTTTTAGAGGCTTTTCTTCTCTGCCGGTCATGGAAATGGTTGCCAGCATCAGGATCGTCGAAATACCTGCGCCAACAGCTGCCTCCGTAAATCCTACGTCCGCCGCGTCAAGCACCATAAACAGTGATGCCGAGGTTAGGCTGTAGATACCAAACAGCATGACTGCCGTAAACAGATCCCGGATCCGCAGTACTGCGATGGAAATGATGGCGAGAAATACCAGCAGGAAAATGTCAATCAATTGTTCCAGTATCACTTGCTGGCTCCTTGTTCTACACCACTGGTTTTAGTCCAGGGTACCAGTCCGCTATGGCGGGCCGCTTTAGCCAGGGCGTGCGTTGATGTTGGACAGGTGAACAACATAAAAAGGAATATCAGAAACAGTTTAGCGCTCGCCAGAGTCAGGCCGAAATGAATCATCAATCCGCCGAAGAACAGCCCAGCGCAAAGCGTATCGGTTACACCAGCGGCGTGCATCCGGGTGTAAAAATCTGGAAACCGGTTTATACCGATACCACCTATTACTCCCAGCGCACAGCCGGACAACAGCAGGATGGCCGAAAGCCATTGCAACAGATCCATGACTTACTCCTCGGTAGTTTCGCCGTCGTGGCCAAGTGTGCCGTATTCGAAATACTTCATCACCGCAATCATGGCGATGAAGTTGATCATGGCGTAGACCAGAGCAATGTCGAGATAATCGGCCCGTCCTGCCAGGGCGGCGATCAGGGATATCAACATCACCGTTTTGGTTCCGAACATGTTGACAGCCAGCATGCGATCAAAAATGCTGGGACCCAGCAATGCCCGAACGATAGCCAGCAACATTGTCACCAGAATAGCGATGGCAGCAGCGGCCAGTATCATGATTTCACCTCAACTTCAGAAGGTACACGGGCATCCATATCTCCGCTCAGCACGCCCTGAGCCGCAGCCCGATTCAGCGCATGGGCTTCGATCAGGTCGCCTTTAACTTCCAGAGTAACAGTACCCGGCGTCAGTGTGACTGAGTTGCCCAGAACCACCTTACCCAACTCTGAGTGTCGGGAGATGCGCGTTTGCACAACTGATGGATCGATATCGGGGTTCGGGCTGAGAATGACCTTGATGACCTGAAAATTTGAGATGACGATCTGACCAAGCAGATAGCCCCAGTAACGCACGAGTTTGAAGCTCAGGTGCAGAGGGTGGCTTTCGTCGTCAACCACGTTCATGCGGTGAGCAAGAAAAGTGGTGAAAATAACAGAAACAACACCGAGTGAGATGAGAAGAACCTTGGTGTAACCGGAGAGTATCCACCAAAGAACGGCCAGAATGACCAGTAGAGCTGACATGTGCTTCATTATTTAGCGCCCCAGAGCAGACGCACCAATCTGCACCTGCCAAGACCATTTGTTATGAATGGGATTTTAACCCCTGATGTGATTGTCTGACTGCAAATTTGTGATGACAAATTACATCAATTTGTGTCAACAACCTATTTTTTTGGCAATAGCGCCAATGTGTTGTCAAAGTAGCCGTACCGCCCGACAACCAAAATAATTGCAGGAGAAAACTAGCAAAACGCCGTCGCCTTGGCAAGAAATTCCGGCCCTGACGACGGCGCTTTAGTACCTGCCAGCAGCTAGGCAGGTGCGCGTAACATCACTGTAAACTACCTGATGGAAGCCTCTTCCTGCAGATTGCTCAACAGTGCAGAAAACACACTTCGCCCACGATTCTCCAGCATGGCGGCTGCCAGCTGCTGACGCTGGTCTTCGCCCAGCTCATCCAGGCTGCCAGCATTGACCGACTGCAGTTCAATAACGACATAGGCACCATTATTGAGTTGAAAACCGGCAAGCTCGGAATCGTTCTCCGCTGGCGCCGGCATTGAGAATACATTGGCCACTATTTCGGTATTGATATCAAATTGACCGCGACGAACACCCTCTCTCTCTGACCACTCCAGGGACTCCTGCTGCACAAATGAATCGATACTTTCGCCAGCCTGAAGCGCTGCGAGAATTTGTTCACCTACTGCTCTCGCCTGCTCCTGCTCCATCTGTGTACGAAGTTCGACAGCGATATCGGCGCGAACGTCTTCCAGCGGCTGAAGCGCTGATGGTCGATGTTCCGCCAGATGAATGACAACGGCCCGTGTCTCGCCAAGTTCAATAAGATCACTGTTAAGATCTTCTTCCAGTACTTCTGGTGAAAACGCTGCTTCGATAACGGCAGGATCAGATGTCACCGCGCTGCTACCACCTTCACGGCCAAAGAACGCTGACTGTTGAATCTCAAGGCCCAGCTCTTCGTTGATGGCCTGCAGATCAAAGTTCTCAAACGCAAGGTTGGCCATCGATTCGAGTCGACTGAAGTACAATTCGTCAACGCGCGCCTGGCTGAGTTCTCGTCTCAGCCGCTCCTCAACCTCCTCAAAGGGAGGGTAATCCTGCGCATCATATTCAGTCAGCTTAAGCAGGTGCACACCAAACTCTGATACTACCGGGTCAGATACCTCACCCACTTCCAGGGCTGCCAGTGCGCTTTCCATCTCCTGGGGAAACACGCTGCCATCTGTGAAACCGATATCACCATCTTCCGCTGCGGATGCTTCGTCTACGGAGAACTCCCGGGCCAGCTCACCAAAATCCTCGCCCGCATCTATCCGCGCTTTTACTTCGTTTGCGCGCGCAATCACGTCCTCTTCGCTTCCAGAACCGAGGTCAAAGAGTATATGCGCAGCTCTTCGTTCGACGTCAGCGACGGCAGCATCACGGTCTGCCTCGTAGCGCTCCATAACGGTGGCCTCATCGACTTCGACCTCATCGAAGATGGCGTCTTTATCCAGCATCACATAAGCCACAGAAACCTGTTCGGGGCTTGTGAACTGCTCGGGGTTCTGTTCGTAATAGGCTTCGATCGCCTCTGGCTCAACCGCCTGGCCCAGGGTTCTGTTACCTAATGGAATTGAAAGATATCGAAAATCTCTGGTCTGAGTCTGCAGCTCGGCAATGCGTTGCAGGTCGGCATCCGTCACAAACGACGTCGCAGCATAGGCGTTAGCCAGCTGTCCCATCATCATGCTCTCTGCCAGTAACTGTCGATAAGCCTGGGGCGTATAGCCCTGTGCAGCCATGGTACGACGCGCCATCTCGTTGTCGAATACGCCGCCAATCTGGAACTGGGGGGTACGCAGAATCTGTCGATCCACCGAGTCATCAGAGATTGCCATCCCGGACTCCTGCGCGGCCTGCATCAACAATTTATCCTCAATCAACTGATTCAACGCGACCTCGCGGATCAGCTCTTCATCGAAGTCCGCTACATTGGCGCCCATCGAGGCCATCAGGTTCTGAATACTGACAGCAAGCTCCTGTTCAGTAATGTCTTCACCATTGACCGAGACTACATTGTTGCTGCCAAGAAACCCGCCAACAATGGACTCGGCACCAAACAGCGCAAAAATGCCAATGATGAAACCAATAATGATCTTGGCTACAACGCCCTGGGAATTGTCACGAATAGTCTGCAGCATAGCGCTTCCTGAATGTCATACATGTAAACTAAAAGGGCGCATCCAAGATGCGCCCCAGTTGGAGCCAGATCTGACTCCGGATAACGCTCTGACTAGGACAGCGGCCAGAGCCTGCCGATCAAAAACTGATCAGCCGTTAACAGCGTCTTTCAATGCTTTGCCAGGCTTGAAGTTTGGAACTTTGGCTGCGCTGATCTGGATTGTAGCGCCAGTCTGGGGATTGCGACCTGTGCGCGCTGCACGCTCTTTAGTGCCGAACGTACCAAAGCCAACCAGAACAACCGGCTCACTTTTTTGCAGAGATTCAGTAATGGTATCAATCATTGCGTCAATCACGCGGGCTGCGGCCGCCTTTGGTAAATCCGCGCTTGCTGCTACAGCTTCGATCAGTTCTGATTTATTCACGATAACCCCTTGTTTTGGTACCTGTTATGTTAATTTGAGTTAGGTTTTAGAAGCGGTTTCTTCCTGCCACTCCTTAAATACTTGTTACTTGTTTGCCGTCAGCAAAATGTAGCTGACCTACGCCATTCAATGTCCGATGTCGATTCTCTCGAAATCGCCTGAATCTCAAGCGGCGCGCGGCCTGCGGCCGCTACAACCGTGACTTTATACCAAGCGTCAGAAATGCCTGTCAACATAAAACACTGATAATCAGTGCGTGCTGACGGCTTTTTTATCACCCTCCTGGCTATGCTCTGGCAACACACCTTCCTGCGGAGGAATGGGGGTTGGCATTCTTTCAAGCGCAATCTCCAGAACCTCGTCTATCCACTTGACCGGGTGTATTGAGAGCTCAGCTTTGATGTTATCCGGAATCTCTTTCAGGTCCCTTTCATTATCAGCAGGAATAATGACTGTTTTGATATTGCCACGAAGCGCAGCAAGCAGCTTCTCCTTCAAACCACCAATTCGCAACACCTGACCCCGTAGTGTAATTTCGCCCGTCATTGCCACGTCGGCTCGCACAGGTATGCCTGTCAGAACAGACACCAGTGCAGTACACATTCCAATACCGGCACTCGGGCCGTCCTTGGGAGTTGCACCTTCAGGTACGTGAATATGCAGATCAACTGATTCATGAAAGTTGGATTTCAGTCCTAGCATCGCTGACCGGCTGCGCACAACAGTCAGCGCAGCCTGGATGGACTCCTGCATGACATCACCGAGCGAACCCGTCTTGACAGTTTTGCCTTTGCCCTCTACGGCAACCGACTCGATGGTCAGAAGCTCGCCGCCAACCTGAGTCCAGGCCAGACCATTAACCTGGCCGACCCGATTGTCTTCTTCTGCCCGGCCGTAATCGAATTTTCGAACACCGGAATACTCTTCCAGCAGGTCTGGAGACAGGACGATGCCCGCGGGTTTCTTACCGCCTCTACCCTCTTCCAGCGCCGCTTTTTTGACAACTTTGCGGCACAGCTTGGCTATCTCGCGCTCTAGCCCACGGACACCAGCCTCGCGTGTGTAATAACGGATGAGGTCGCGCACAGTCTCATCTGGCACCGTCAGCTCGCCCTTCTTCAGGCCATTGGCCTCAAGCTGCTTGGGCAACAGGTAACGTGATGCGATATTGATTTTTTCAGCCTCGGTGTAACCTGGCAGGCGAATAACTTCCATTCGGTCCAGCAATGGGCCAGGAATATTCATGGTATTGGAGGTACAGACGAACATCACCTCGGACAGGTCAAAATCAACTTCCAGATAGTGGTCGTTAAATGACTTGTTCTGCTCCGGATCCAGCACCTCCAGCAGCGCCGATGCAGGGTCACCACGATGATCCATGCCCATCTTGTCGATTTCATCCAGCAGGAACAATGGATTTTTCACACCGGTTTTCGACAGCTTCTGCAGCAGTTTACCGGGCAGCGATCCGATATAGGTTCGACGGTGGCCGCGAATCTCAGCCTCATCGCGAACGCCGCCAAGTGCCATGCGAACAAATTTTCGGTTCGTGGACCGCGCGATCGATTCACCCAGAGAGGTTTTACCCACGCCGGGCGGACCCACCAGACACAAAATCGGTCCTTTGAGTTTACGAACCCGTTTCTGAACCGCGAGATACTCAAGAATGCGCTCCTTGACCTCTTCCAGTCCGTAATGGTCAGCATTCAGGATTTCTTCGGCCTTATCCAGCTGCAGACTGATTTTGCTGCGCTTTTTCCAGGGCACGTTCACCATCCAGTCCAGATAGGTGCGAACCACCGACGCCTCGGATGACATCGGCGACATCATCTTCAGCTTGTTCCATTCTGCCAGTGCCTTGTCTTTTGCCTCTTTCGGCATGCCGGCCTTGTCGATCTTGTTCTTGAGCTCTTCTGCCTCATTGGGAGCATCTTCCAGCTCACCCATTTCCTTCTGGATGGCTTTCATTTGCTCATTCAGGTAGTACTCGCGCTGGCTTTTCTCCATCTGCTTTTTGACACGACCACGAATACGCTTTTCAACCTGGAACAGGTCGATTTCAGCCTCGATAAGCCCCATCAGATGCTCAATTCGCGACTGCAGATTCACCAGCTCAAGCAGATTCTGTTTTTCCTGCAGCTGCAGAGACATATGTGAAGCGATGGTATCCACCATGCGCCCAGGTTCGTCGATACCAGATATGGAGCTCATGACTTCCGGCGGTATCTTGCGGCTGAGCTGCACATACTGGTCAAACTGCGACATCAGGGATCTCAGCAGCAGCTGGCCCTGCTTGTCTGGCAGCGGGTCCGTGTGCAGCGGCATGACCTGGCTCTGGAAATAGTCGTCTTCAAGCTCAACGGACTTGATGCGAGCTCGTGTGACACCTTCCACCAGCACCTTGACGGTGCCATCAGGCAGGCGTATCAGTTGCAGAATGGTAGCGACCGTGCCGACGGCAAATATATCCTTGATCCCAGGATCATCGTCGGAGGCGTTCTTTTGGGCGACCAGCAGCACCTGCTTATGACTGTGCATGGCAACTTCAAGCGCCTTGATGGATCTGGGGCGACCGACAAACAGTGGCTGCACGATCTGCGGGTAGACCACAACGTCGCGAAGCGGCAGCAGCGGCAGGCTAGAATTTACATTGGTGGGATTATCGGATACATCGCCCATAAATACTCTCGTCAAATTCTCAGTGACTGTTGACCTTTAATGTGAGGCCAGAGCCGACTGATTTCAAGTATGATTTTACGAAGAGTACGATCCGGGGAGCGATTTAGGCCACCAGTGGTGGCCTTCAATCAGTATTACAGGGTATGCAGTCGTGCGGGCGAACTAAAATCAGTCCGCCTTGCGAGAAGAGCTCTGCTGATCAGCTTCGTACATCAACAGCGGTTCAGACTCACCTTTTATGACTGCCTCGTCGATGACCACTTTGGTGACATTACCCATTGAGGGAATCTGGTACATACTGTCCAGCAGTACACTTTCCATGATTGACCGCAGGCCACGCGCGCCAGTTTTGCGCTCTTTCGCCTTGCGGGCAACCGCCTGCAGTGCGTCGTCGCGGAACTGAATTTCTACGCCTTCCATATCAAACAGTTTGGCATATTGCTTAACCAGTGAGTTCTTGGGCTCTTTAAGAATTCTCACCAGCGCATCCAGGTCCAGCTCGTCCAGCGTGGCAATCATTGGCAGACGGCCGACAAACTCTGGTATCAGGCCAAACTTGACCAGATCTTCTGGCTCAACCTTGCGGAAGGCATCGCCCAGCAGCTTGTCTTCGTCTTTGCTGCGAACCTCTGCGGTGAAACCGATACCACTTTTTTCAGAGCGATCGCGGATTATCTTGTCCAGGCCGGCAAACGCGCCACCACAGATAAATAGAATATTGGAGGTATCAACCTGCAGGAATTCCTGTTG
The DNA here is from genome assembly GCF_029911965.1 of Pseudohongiella sp. SYSU M77423. NCBI lineage: Bacteria > Pseudomonadati > Pseudomonadota > Gammaproteobacteria > Pseudomonadales > Pseudohongiellaceae > Pseudohongiella > Pseudohongiella sp. SYSU M77423. Next base: position 310,091 of record NZ_JARYTH010000002.1, read on the forward strand.
CGGATGCTTACGACCACCCTGCGGCGGAACTGAAGCCACAGTGCCTTCGATGAGCTTCAGCAACGCCTGCTGCACACCCTCGCCTGACACATCGCGGGTGATTGAAGGATTGTCGGACTTACGTGAAATCTTGTCGATTTCGTCGATGTAGACAATACCAATTTGAGCCTTTTCAACATCATAGTCGCATTTCTGCAACAGCTTCTGGATGATGTTCTCGACATCCTCACCCACATAACCAGCTTCTGTCAGAGTGGTAGCATCGGCAATGGTGAACGGCACATCCAACAATCGGGCAAGCGTCTCGGCCAGCAATGTCTTGCCCGTACCGGTCGGGCCGATCATCAGGATATTACTTTTGCCGAGTTCGACGTCAGTGCCTTTGTTATCGTAACCGAGGCGCTTGTAATGGTTGTAGACGGCCACCGACAGAACCTTTTTAGCCTGGTCCTGACCGATAACATACTCATCAAGCGTCGCCTTGATTTCTTCGGGAACGGGCAATTTCTTGCGTCCCGATTCGGCTTCCTTCTCCTGGATCTCTTCACGAATAATATCGTTACACAGATCCACGCACTCATCGCACACAAACACCGAAGGGCCTGCGATCAACTTGCGGACTTCGTGCTGACTTTTGCCACAGAATGAACAATAAAGCAGCTTGCCGTTGTCATCACCCTTATTGTAGCGATCATCTGCCATGCATTAACCCTTGTATAACTACTGTTCTGGCCTTTTAGACTGCCCTGCGAGAGATGACTTTGTCAATCAGGCCGTAGGCCACTGCCTGCTCGGGGTTCATGAAGTTATCTCGCTCGGTATCACGTGCAATCTCGTCCAGAGGACGGCCAGTGTGGTGCGCCATAATCTCATTAAGCTGTTGACGCATCTTGAGAATTTCGGTCGCCTGGATCTCGATATCTGATGCCTGACCATGCGCTCCACCGCTTGGCTGGTGGATCATCATGCGCGAATTCGGCAATGCGAAACGTTTGCCTTTGGCGCCACCAGTCAGCAGAAACGCCCCCATGCTGGCTGCCTGACCCATGCACATCGTGCTGACATCCGGCTTGATGAACTGCATTGTGTCGTAAATAGACAGACCCGCCGTAACAGCACCACCCGGAGAGTTGATATACAGGTGTATATCTTTGTCCGGGTTCTCTGATTCCAGGAACAGCAGCTGTGCAACGACCAGATTGGCCATATGATCTTCCACGGGTCCCACCAGAAAGATCACGCGATCTTTTAGCAGGCGTGAGTATATGTCATAGGCCCGCTCACCGCGGGCGCTCTGCTCGACCACCATCGGCACCAGATTGGCCTCGATCATGGACAACATCGATTCACTGCTAACTGTGGTTCTGTATGGCATCAATCGGGCCTTCTCTACTTAACGCTGTTTATTCGCTGTCCTTGTCTTTGGCGGCAGCGGCTTTTTTCTTAGCCGGTTTTTTGGCCTTGGCGGTGCTTTTCTTGTCGTCCTCGGCTGCTTCCTGCTGAGGTTTGGTCAGCTCATCATAGCTGACTTTTTTCTCTTTCACGGTCGCCTGCTCAAGAATTACGTCAAATACCTGATCTTCCAGCACAGCGGATTCAACGGTTTCCAGCTGCTCCTTGTTGCCGTAGTACCAGTTGATGACTTCTTCTGGCTGTTCATAGGTGGCGGCGATATCTTCAATCGCTTCACGCACCTTGGCCGGATCAGCACGCATTGACTGCTGCTTGATCACTTCCCCCAGAATCAGACCCAGTTTTACGCGCTTTTCTGCCTGCTCACGGAACAGGTCATCTGGCAGCAGACTGGCGTCGAGGTTTTTCGCTCCCGCACCGAACTGCTGCAGGGCCTGCTGACGCAATACGTTGATTTCTGCCGCTACCAGCGCAGACGGTACGTCTACATCATTCTGGTCAAGCAGGGTATCCATGACTTCAGACTTCAGGCGATTTTTGCTGGCTTTCTTCAGCTCACGCTCCATGTTCTCTTTGACTTCTTTGCGGAAGCCTTCCTCACCGCCCTCGGTCACACCAAATGCGGCAAAAAATTCATCATTAAGTTCCGGCAGTTCAGGTGCTTCCACGCTGTTAACCGTCACTTTGAACTCTACCGGCTTACCGGCGAGATCCTTGTTACGATAATCTTCCGGGAAGTTCAGGTTCAGCGTGACTTCGTCACCAGCCTTGGACTTCAGCAAACCCTTTTCAAAGCCCTCTATCATACGGCCTGAGCCAAGAACCAGATTGGTACCCTTGGCAGAGCCACCCTGAAACTCTTCTCCATCAATGGTGCCAACGAAGTCAATGTTCACGCGATCGTCATTGCGCGCCTGACGTTTGACTTCTTTCCAGCCCTGGCGCTGCTGACGCAGATTTTCGATCATTGTGTCGATATCTTTGTCTGTCACCTCAGCGACCTGCTTCTCAGCCTTGATTTTGCTGAAGTCAGACAATTCAATCTCCGGATAAACCTCAAATACGGCTACAAACTCAAGATCCTTGCCTTCTTCAAGAGTTTTTGGCTCAATTTTCGGCTGACCCGCAGGTTTGACACCCTGTTCATTCAGGGCGGCGTAATAGCTGCGATTCATCACATCGCCCAGGACTTCCTGACGTACGCCGGCACCGAAACGGTTGCGGATGACCTTCATGGGGACCTTGCCCTTGCGGAAACCGTTGATGCGGACCGTTTTGGCTGCCTCGCTCAAGCGCGCGTCAACAGCACTGTCAATTTCTGTCGCCGGTACGGTAACGGTCATCCGGCGTTCTAATCCAGTCGTGGTTTCGATCGAAACTTGCATGAAATGTCCTCGCAAACCGGCGTGCCCACCACGCCAGCGTAGTATCAACGGTGTTTATGGGCTTACTATTCCGATTTCCATCAAACATTTCAATGGCTTAAGTGAAAACCGGGTAAATTTGAAGAGCGCGATTGTCCCATATCACCGCTGTTTATTCAATAAATAATCGCTGACAGTCAGGGATGGCGGGCATTCGCGACGTTTTACAAATTATTTTCAGAAGAGGGATATTTTTGCCTGAACATCTGGTCTACTATCCAAGTCAGTACTAAACAAAAACACAACAACAAACTGGTGATCAACATGTACACGCCCGTCACCCTGAATAACGGCAGTCTCGCAACCGATAAAACTGAATCCGCGGCCAGCGGAACAACCAGCTCCGTACGCGCAGGTGACCGTGTCTCGGTAGAGCACGCACGCACCGATCGGCTATTCAGCAAGTCAGGACTCTGGTACTTCCGAACGCGTGAAGGAAAAGATGTGGGCCCGTTCCGCTACCGAACCGAGGCAGAGCTGATGTTGACACGCTTCATTCAGGACCTGGCTGCCCAGCAGCAACCGGTCAGCACCAAACCACATTTTCGAATAAGCGCACAGCTTGGACGTCAATCCCGCTGACACAATGCCTGCCGGCAGGCCCGAAAGATATCATCAGCACTCGTCGTAAAGAACAGATGACCCTGTCTGGCCACCGTGTGTAACACGGCGCCGGACAGAACGGCATGCAGCCGCAGTGCTGAACATGGCACAGACAGTGTATCCGCCCCACCCTGCCATAAATGCACCGGCGCAACGACGCCTGCCGGATCAAAATCCCACTTGCGAAAACTCATCGCACTGTCGAAGGCCACGCCACGCCCACCCTGACGCGAGGCTTCCAGAGCATCCTGCCTGAGAATTCGTCGCACACCAGGGTTATCGAACTGCTTACGGTCGGAATAACAGAGCCGCTCGCGAGCACGATCCATATAGTGCTCCACCCGTCTTGACAGCAGTGAGTGACGTAGATAAATGGCGCCTCTCAAGCCGGCAAGTAGAATGCGAGACAGGGCGGACTCCGAATCCGGCATCACCGGAAAGGGTGACATCATATTCACTGAACTGACCCGATTCGGGTACCGTTGTGCAAATGCCAGAGCGAATGGCCCGCCCCCAGCCCAGGACAGCAGAGCGACTGACTCCAGGTCGAGATGGTCAATCAGAGCAATCAGATCAGTATTAAATTGGGAATGCCCCGTGAGAGGCCGGAAACTTGAGAGACCGATGCCCGGACGATCTACGGCGATCAGTCTGAAACCTGCGGCAACTGCAGCCTCATGTAGCAATTGCCCTTCCAGGCGCGAACCGCCCTGGCTATGAAAATACAGCACGGGATATCCGTGACGGCGTCCAAATTCAGACCAGGCCAGCTGTCCGCCAGCCGCCAGCGACAGACAACGCGTGCGACCATTTACCGCGCTGTTGGCAGGCGTGTCGACTTGCTCGCCGGGATTTCCCAGCGTGCGGCGCTCTTCTCGGACTGGAACTAACATACTTCACCTGTGTCTGGGTACGACTGAATATTAAGTGGGAATTTTTCCCACGTCAATACTACCAATGGCTATACTGTCTGAGTAGGACGAATTTTATGTGGGATTTATTCCCACCCAGCGTTATACTCCAGCGCATGAGTGGAAATTCAACAACGCCCAATAGCCCGACGCCTCCAGGACAACCGCCGGAAACGCTGGTCAATGCCATTCGCAAACTGGTTCGACCACTGGTCAAATTGCTGTTGTCATTCCAGATCACCTACCCTTATCTGATAAATCTGCTGAAAACCGTGTACGTAGAAGTGGCCGAAACGGAATTTCCGGTTGCCGGGAAACGCCCGTCAGACAGCCGGATCACACTTCTTACGGGAGTTCACCGAAAAGACGTCAAACGCCTGCGTTCCGAGCACACCGACAACGCCCCACTGTCACGCACTGTCTCCACTGGCGCGCAAATGATCGGTCATTGGATGGGCGACGCGCGATTCTGCGACAGTGAGGGTCATCCCCTGCCGCTGCCTCTGGCCGCCACTGGCGAAGAACCAAGTTTCGAAGAGCTGGTGGAACGCGTCTGCCGCAAGGACATTCGCCCACGCGTCATACTCGACGAATGGCTGCGCCTGGGTGTGGCGACGCTTGATGAAACAGACAAAGTGATACTGGATACCGGGGCATTTACCCCCCATCTGGGCTTTGACGAGAAGGCATTCTTTTTTGGCAAGTCACTGCATGATCATATCAGTGCAGGCACCCACAACCTTTTGAACAGAAAACCACCGATGATGGATCGTACCGTGTACTACGATCAACTCAGCGAAGCGTCAGTCGAAGAGCTTCAGGCGCTGGCTGAACAGCTTGGTATGCAGGCCCTGATTGCTGTCAACCAGCGTGCGCTGGCGCTGCAGCAGCGTGATAAAGCGTCCCACGTCACAAACTCGACAAAAAGTCATCGCAGCTACCGTATGAATTTCGGTATTTTTCATTACAATGATCTGCAAGAAGATCAGGTCAAGGATCCCGACCATGGCTAAAGCCATACTAGCGCTGCGTCATTACCCGGTTGCCCTGCTGGCAGCCCTGCTGCTGTTCGCCTGCAGCCTGATTATCGCTACCCAGAGCGTCGGTGTACTGCGTGCCATCCCGGGTGGTGACGATCAGGGAAGCGGCATGGGCGGTACCGGTAAAACCGGCCAGTTCGGCGATAGTGGCCTGGGCGGCACGGGCTCGCCAAACCCATTTCTGGGTGGAATTGATACAGATGACACCGAGCCTGACAGCTCTGAGCCGGAATCCAGATCTCCCATTGAGTCTCAGCCAGAAACGACAGAGCCACTGCAAAGCCGGGAGGCGTGGCCGGCTCCATGGATGCAGCGCCAGGATCAGCTCGCAGTTGGCGCACCCGATGCGATGGCGCCCGCGATAGATCTGCAACGCACTCCATTACCGCAGGATCCGTTCCGCCAGCCAGACACTGAACAGGTTGATCCCGATGCATTGCGGATTTTCGATCCCGATTCAGCGGAGCTGCCTCCGCACACCCGTCGCATGCTGGATCTTGCGGAGCAGACTACTGTTGAGCAGGCACCGCTGGAAATCAATCTGACTGTTCCCGAGCTGCCTGATGTCATCGATACTGAGGCGCTGGCACAGGAAACTGTCATCACACCTGCCAGACAAACTGCGCCCGAAAATCTGGACGAGGCTGACTCTACTGAGCGGCCTGAGCTGTACCAGGTAGTGGATCATCTGTCTGACAATTCAGAGTTGCCGGATGAGCAGCAAGCAGCGGACGGTGAAATTGACCGGCGCGCATCTCCTGAGCGCATACAGCGCCCCGAGCTGCCACCATTCCAGCGCATCAGGCCAGCCATCGATCGCGCCGCAGTAACAGCACCACGTCCGCAGCCGATGCGAATCTAGTCCTGGAATTAAGATCCTGGTTACCAGCGAACGCTCAATTGAGTGCCGATCGCCAGATCGGCACTGTCGTTCGTGAAACCCTCAACCAGATACATCATGACTGACCAGCGTGGGTCCGGGCTCCAGCTCAGATGCGGAATGAGCTCGTGCGTGTCACCTGTAAACTCTGAGACAGCCCCTCTGAAGTCGTATATGAGACCACCCTGCCAGTTTTCAGCCAAGGGGTAGGAAAGTCCGACTGAGACCACCCAGCTATTGCGCAAGTCCTGGAATACCGGGCTGGCTTGTCGATACTTCCATGCCAGTGTCGCGAACAAGGTCATCGGACCTGCGACCTGATACGCATCCAGCTGCAGTGTGCCGTCAAGTTTACCGGTGCCCAGACCACGCTTTTCGTCTGCTGTGGGCAGCTTTAGCTCAAAGCCGATATCAAAAAAAGGCAGGCTCTCAGAAACTGCAGGCAGCTCGTAGGTGTAAGAAACCAGCACATCGCCAACGCCACGTTCTGATACGCGCCCTCCACTGTCGTCCCCTACCCGGCCTACATTGACCAGAATGTTGCCGGGGCCGCTGATTTCCACCATCGGAGCAGTGGCTTTCAGACGCCAGTTGGAACCATCAATCTCGTGAGAAACAGGCATATAGCGTATGCGGGTGGAGGAATCTTCGCCGTATTTCCCGCGACTGTAATACAGGGCTATAGCCGTAGTATGCCCTATCGACGCAGGCGAGTCTGACTCAATCAACGATGCCGCTGCTTCATCGGCGGCCTGCGCCACGGCATCGGATGTTCCGGCAACTGCGACTGCCAATACCATCAGGACAGCACATTGCGATTTTGCATGTGACAACATTGGCAGCCTTGATCTTCCTTATCGTGGTCGCAGGTTCAGCGCAGCGGAGTTGATGCAGTAGCGCAGCCCAGTCGGCGGTGGACCGTCAGGGAAAACGTGTCCCAGATGAGCATCGCAGTTGGCACACAGGATCTCTGTACGCGCCATGCCCAGCGAATGGTCAGCACGCTCTGTAACCGAGCTGCTGTCAACTGGCTGGTAGTAGCTTGGCCAGCCGGAACCAGAATCATACTTGGTTTCAGAATCAAACAACGCAGCATCACAGACGACGCAATGATAGACACCGGGCGTTTTGCAATCCCAGTACTTTCCGGTGAATGCTGGCTCGGTTCCGCAGTCGCAGACGATTCTGTAGGTATCAGCATCCAGTTTTTCTTTCAGTGCTGCCTTGTTGTCAGTCACCTTGTCACTCATGTTCTGTCACCTCAGGGTGGTGTAATTCGGAAATTTATAAAATACGTGCCTCTATCATTTTTTTGACGTCAGTTTACAATATCCGGCCTCAAGGCACATCCTGGAAACGGAGATATGATCAAGATAGGCCAATCGGACAAACTCGCCAAAGTCTGCTATGACATCAGAGGCCCGGTACTCGAAGTTGCCAAGCAACTTGAGGAAGAAGGCAACCGAATTCTGAAGCTGAATATCGGTAACCCGGCTCCTTTCGGCTTCGAGGCACCCGACGAAATCCTGCAGGACGTGATTCGAAATCTGTCCAATGCACAAGGATACAGTGATTCAAAAGGGCTGTTTTCAGCGCGTAAAGCGATCATGCAGGAGTGCCAGCAGCTTGGCATTGACGGCGTCGACATTGATGACATCTATCTCGGTAACGGCGTCAGCGAACTGATAGTCATGGCCATGCAGGCACTGCTTAACAATGGTGACGAGGTTCTGGTGCCCGCACCGGACTATCCATTGTGGACGGCAGCGGTCAGCCTCGCAGGGGGCAACCCAGTGCACTACATCTGTGACGAGCAGGCCGACTGGTTTCCTGACATCGCGGACATCGAAAAGAAAATCACGCCCAAAACGCGTGCGATGGTCATTATTAACCCGAATAACCCCACAGGTGCCGTCTACAGCCCTGAATTGCTGCTCGATCTGATACGAGTTGCCCGTAAGCACAAGCTGATTATTTTTTCTGACGAGATTTACAGCAAGATTCTGTACGACGATGCAGTGCACACACCCATTGCATCTCTCTGTGACGATTTGTTCATAGTGACATTCAACGGCCTCTCCAAGTCATACCGACTGGCTGGCTTCCGTTCTGGTTGGATGATACTTAGCGGCGCCAGAGAGCAGGCAACAGGTTATATAGAAGGACTGGAAATACTTTCCAACATGCGTTTATGTGCCAACGTACCTGCTCAATTTGCTGTGCAGACAGCACTGGGAGGCTACCAGAGCATTAACGAACTGATCATTCCAGGTGGCCGTCTCAGGGATCAGCGTGACGCAGCTTACAATGCCCTGATCAGCATTCCGGGCGTCAGCTGTGTGAAACCCAAGGGGGCTATTTACATGTTCCCCAAACTGGACCCGTCAACTTACTCGATTATTGATGACCAGCAATTCATCCTGGAGCTGTTGGAGAAAGAGAAAATTCTGCTGGTGCAGGGTAGCGCGTTCAACATAGAGGACACACAACACCTGCGCATCGTTTTCCTGCCCACTAAAGATGTTCTGCAGCAGGCGATGGACAAAATAGAGCGTTTCCTGAGCAAGTGGGCGCAATCACACTAGTGCTAAGCCTGTAGTACAAAACCTGCGGCATGTAACCAGCCCGCTACCTGCGGGCTTAGTCCGGCGGCATGAACATGGCTGGCGGAAAACTCACGTCTGCCGACCAGCTGACTGCGCAGCCTGTCAAAGACTATCGCGCCCTCATCGTGGGAAGCTTTATTGTACTGGAGCCTGAAAGTAGCAGCGACACGTGCTGGTGAAAATGCGCGCAGCAGGTAATCTGCAAATACGGCCGAGTCACTACCCTGCCCTGGCTGTCTGCCCGACCCTGCAGCCGTTTCGTAACGCGAGTCATGAACGACGCAGGGCAATCTGCTGACTGAAGCCAGGGATGCCGGCAGGTCAAAATGGTTCACCAGTGCTTTCAGAATGCGTTGTGTCGCGGCCAGTTTTGCTTCAACGCTGTAACCTGCAATATGTGGTGTCGCAAGACTTGCGGCATTGACAACATCACGGGACGGGTTCGGTTCGTTGTGCCAGACATCAAGGATCGCGACAAAGTGACGTTGTTTCGTCAAGTGAGTCAGCAATGCCTCGTCGTCGACAACCTCTCCCCGGCCGGCATTGATTAAGATAGCGTCAGGTCTCATCTTTGAGAACGCTTCGGCATTCATCATGCTGCGGGTCGCATGAGGGCCATCATGTGTCAACGGAGTGTGGAGACAGACAACATTGGCCTGCAGGGCCTGCTCGAACGAGACGTACTCAAGTCCGTCGACATTCTGTTGAAATGGGTCGCAACCCACGCAGCTGATGCCCAGCGCTTTCAGGCGCCTTGCCAGCAGCCCCCCCACATGACCAACACCAACAATCGCAATACTCGCAGCCCACGGATCGAAACCGGCACCACGAATCTGCTCGGCAAGACAGGCCAGTACATAGTCAGTGACTGCACCGGCATTTGCACCGGCGGCATCAGCCAGGTGAATATCATTGGAAGTTAGCCAGTCTATATCAATATGATTAGTACCACTGGTGGCGGTTCCGACAAAACGGACTCGACTTCCGGCCAGTAGTTCGGCATCGACTGTCGTAATAGAACGAACCAGCAAAGCATCCGCATCACGCAGATCAGCACTGACGATATCTCTGCCCGACTTCATGACCAGTTCGATGTCTTTGGCCCGCCACTTATCCAGTGCCAGTATGTTCTGGTCAGCAACTATTTTCATCGCAGCCCCTTAGTAATTAAACAAGCCAAATTTTCAAACTACGTACTACGTCAGACAACGCCGCCGTCCAGCTGTCGAATCAATCGTTGTGTCTCTTTCTCGTCAATCGCGAGAGACCTTAACAGATCGGTAAAGCCCGACTGATCAAAACCACGCGCGAGCAGTGCTTCTGGCTTAACGGCTGCAAATGGCTCAGCGCAGTCTTCAGAATGACAACAGACTATTCGTGCCAGCTGTCTGCTCAATTGTGCCTGCTCATGGTGCGTTTCCAGCTTCTGTTGGCAGCTTCTGGCACCGCGAAAACCAAGGCTCGCAACTGAGTCGAGCTCGTTGTACAGCACATCAAGGTCACTGTAAGCCTGCAGCAAATGACGCGCTGCAACTGGCCCCAGACCTGGTACGCCCGGTATGCAGTCAATACTGTCACCCACCAGCCCCAGATAACAGGGGAACTGCTCCGGCCAGATGCCAAAGCGCAACTGTATGTCATCACGGTTGCGAAAGGTCTGGGACTGAAAATCCCAGATCCTGTCCTGCTGTCGAAGCAGCAGTTGCGACAGATCCTTGTCCCGGCTGACTATGGTAACTGGCTGCTCATCAGCTGCCTTTATACATAGTGTGCCGATAATATCGTCGGCTTCAAACTGGCGACTGCCAAATGCACTTACACCCAGGGTCTCACACAAGTGGAAACACGCATCAAGCTGAAGCGCAAGATTGTCGTCAGGTAACACGCGATTGGATTTGTAGGCTGGATACAGCTGGTGTCGAAAACCAGAGAACAGGCTCTGATCAAACGCCACAGCGACCAGAACCTCATCGTGGCGACGCCTGAGCTGTCGCAGAAAACGTATAAGAAAACGGGCGAAACCGACAAATGCACTGCGATCACTGCCATCTGTAGCGTAGGCAACTGTTGCCGGAGAGAAGTGTGCCTGAAAGATATAAATCGACGCGTCAACCAGATACAGCGGCGCGTTCATTCGCTTTTCCTGATCAGATAGCGATAACGACCTTCGGCTTCAGTTTGATCAAGCAGCTCGTGTCCCAGGAACATGCAGAATTTTGGAACATCCCTTGTCGTGGACGGATCGGTGGCCAGCAATTCAAGCACGTCTCCGGATTGCATATCACGAATACGGTTGTGAAGCATCATCACAGGCTCGGGACAAAAAAGTCCCGAAGCGTCGAGGTGATGATTGATGGGTATTTCCTTGCTCATATAAGCTGTATCTTTCTGTTTCGGCTCATGGCCGCCGTCCATCCGCCGCCACGATATTGCATGTTTCGCTATCGGGATCGAAGTCGATTCTGGCCTCACCCCGTTTCAACTGCAGGCGAACCTGAGCAACCTTGTCAGCCAGCGAATAGTCGTGCCAGCCGTACTCGGTACCCTCACGCGAAACGAACTCTTCGATCAATGCAGTCAGTGTGTCTTCAGGCAATGTCTGCCAGGGTATATCCATAATCAGGCAACATTGATCGCCTGGATCCGGTTGAACGATTCCCGATCCAGCTTCAGGTCGCGGAATGGAAACAAGTCCGTATCGGCGAGCTGCGACGGTTCCACATTGGCAATGCTGCGGAAAATGTTATCAATTCGGCCTGGCCACTGCTTTTCCCATGCCTGCAGCATGGCTTTCATTTCCTGCCGCTGCATGTTGTCCTGCGTGCCACACAGATTGCACGGGATGATAGGAAAACCACGCAATTTCGCATAACGCGCAATATCTTTCTCGGCAACATAAGCCAGCGGACGGATCACAATGTTCTGCTTGTCATCACTCAACAGTTTCGGAGGCATGGCTTTCAGTTTGCCACCAAAAAACATATTCAGAAACAGCGTTTCAACGATGTCGTCCCGGTGATGACCCAGCGCAATTTTGGTCGCACCAATCTGACGGGCGTAGGTATACAGGTTGCCGCGCCGCAAGCGGGAGCAAAGGCCACAATAGGTTTTGCCCTCGGGTGTTTTCTCTTTCACAATCGAGAATGTGTCCTGCTCAATGATATGGTAGTCGACGCCAATAGACTCCAGATATTCAGGCAGTACATGCTCGGGGAAACCCGGCTGCTTTTGATCGAGATTCACAGCCTTGATTTTGAAATCAATGGGAGCATGTTTCTGCAGGTGCAGCAGAACATCCAGCATGGTGTAGGAGTCTTTACCACCGCTGAGGCAGACCATGACAAAATCGCCATCCTCGATCATATTAAAATCAGCGATGGCGCGGCCAACGTCCCGTCGCAGACTCTTACGGCAGCGATTGAGACGTTTTTCGTCCGTTTTTTGTGCGATGCCAGGCGCCTCTGATGCACACGCCAATGTGTGACTCTGACTGGCCTCAATGTATTCCACAGCTTTCACCCTCAGTAAAACGTTTTGCCGGCAGCAGCCATCTCTCTCAACCCACTGGTGGGATGATAAAGCGGTCCCAGCTCTGCATACTTGTCTGCCATCTGGCAGAACGCGGCAACACCCATATTATCAATAAACCGCAATGCCCCGCCCCGAAACTTCGGAAAGCCCAGACCCAGCAGCAGGCCCATGTCCACCTCAACCGCAGAGCTGACAATATTGTCTTCAAGGCAGCGTACAGCCTCAAGACACAGAGCGACCATCATACGCTCCTGGATCTCCGCATCCGAAAGCGATTGCTGACCTGTCTGCAGTGGCTGCAGCGTCTTCAATATCTGCTCATCGAAGACCTTGGTGGGTCGCCCACCGCCGCCGGTTTCGTATTTATAGAAGCCCAGACCGTTTTTCTGACCATAATGTCCCAGCTCGTAAAGGTGATCGATTGCCGTTGTGAAGTCATAGCTCATCCGATCCGGGAACCCCTCCTCCATGACTTTCATGCAGTGCGAAGCGGTGTCGATACCTACAACATCCAGCAGGTACGCCGGCCCCATAGGCCAGCCGAAGGCTTCCATGACACGATCTACTTCGCGCAGGTCTGCCCCGTCCCGCAGCAGCTGACAGAAGGCACCGAAATAGGGAAACAGGATACGGTTTACCAGAAATCCAGGGCAGTCGTTCACAACGATGGGCATCTTGCCCAGGGACAGCGCGTAGCCAACAGTTTTGGCAATCGCAGCGTCCCCGGTTTTCTCTCCGCGAATGACTTCAACCAGCGGCATCAATGGGACCGGATTGAAGAAGTGCATGCCGCAGAAGTTCTCAGGACGCTTCAATGCCTGGGCCAGACGAGTGATTGAAATCGTTGAGGTGTTGGAGGTCAGCACGCTGTTATCCGGCGTACTGCTCTCGACTTCGGCCAACACCGCCTGTTTGACTTTGGGGTTTTCAACGACGGCCTCAACCACCAGGTCTACCTGTTCGAAACCTGCATAATCCAGCGTAGGACTTATCGCAGACAGAACCTTTTTTGCCTTGGCGCTGTCCATGCGGCCCCTGTCGACCATTTTGGCCAACAATTTGTCTGCCTCTTTCAAACCGAGATCCAATCCCTGCTGGGCGATATCTTTCATTATGATGGGAGTGCCACGTAAAGCCGATTGATAGGCGATACCACCACCCATAATGCCAGCACCCAGCACAGCTGCCTTTTTCACAGGGCTGACGTCGCGGGAGAGCTTTTTGGCACGCGATTTCAGGAACTGGTCACTCAGGAACAGCTGAACCAGATTGCCAGCCACCTCACTGCGCGCCAGTCTTACAAAGGCCTGGTTCTCATGGCGCAGCGCATCGTCACGCTGTTTGGTAGCGCCATCCCACATTGACTGCACGGCCGTTTCCGCTGCTGGATAGTTGCTGCCAGCGTCTTTGCGCGTTCGCGCCATGCCGGCCGAAAAAACCTTTTCAAGACTCGCCGGGCTAAGCGTCACGGGAGAGGTTTTCTGTTTGCGGCGCTCCCAGATATCCAGCTCTCCAGACAGTGCCTGCTCGATCACTTCGATGGCTGCATCTTCAAGCGCATCTGATGTTACCAGCACGTCCAGCGCGCCATCGCTGAGCGCCTGCTCCGCCTTTACGTGGCGGCCGCTGCGTACCATGTCAATTGCCGGATCAGCGCCCAGCAGACGCAAGGCTCTGACAGTGCCGCCAAAACCGGGGCAGATCCCCAGATTGACTTCCGGAAAGCCTAGCACGGCTGCCTCGCTGCCGACACGATAATCGGCCGCCAGACAGAGCTCAAAGCCACCGCCCAGAGCCATGCCGTTGATCGCAGCAACCGTTGGGATGGGCAGATCTTCCAGCGCATCAAAAACGGCGTTCGCGCCTGCAACCCATTCAAGCAGTTCGGACTCAGACAACTTGAATTTGTCAGTGAACTCCTTGATATCGGCACCGACAATGTAGCTGCTTTTGCCACTGACACAAATGACACCGGTGGCATCACTGGCTGCAATGGCTTTTATGGCGGCGTCCAGCTCCGAAAGCATCAGTGCATTAAAAACATTGACGGAGGAGTCAGGCAGATCAAAACAGAGTCTCGCAATCCCCGACTCGAGTTTACTGACCTCTATGCCCTTGCCTTGATAAATCATTAGACTTCTCCTGCAAATATTTGTTTTAAATGCTGTTTTAAAATCTTGCCCATACACTGAATTACGCGGCGCAATTATAAGCCAATTCAGCGCCCGCCGCAGTGCTTCCGGCTTGTCAGTTACTGTCGCCCAGGCGGTCAAGCTGATAATCGCCTGACAGCACACGCCCCCACCAGGTGGCATTTTCAAGGTACCACTTCACCGTACTGCGTAATCCGCTCTCAAAGGTTTCTCTTGGCACCCAGCCCAATTCCCGCTGGATTTTGGACGCGTCTATCGCATAACGCAGATCGTGGCCTGGCCTGTCCTTTACAAAAGTAATCAGACTGGCATGCGGCGTGACTGGCGACTGTGGGTGAAACTCATCCAGCAGTTCGCAGATCGCTTTAACAACATCGATGTTCTGTTTCTCGTTGTGACCGCCGATATTATAGGTCTCACCGGGTATGCCCTGCCGCACGACCAGATGCAGAGCCCTGGCATGATCCTCAACATGCAGCCAGTCACGCACCTGTTTTCCGTCACCGTAAACTGGCAGGGGTTTGCCGTGTATGGCATTCAGAATGATGTGGGGAATCAGCTTCTCTGGAAAATGATAGGGACCGTAATTATTCGAACAGTTGGTGACAATGACAGGTAAGCCATAGGTTCGACGCCAGGCTCTGACCAGATGATCTGAACTTGCCTTGCTGGCGGAGTAAGGGGAGCTCGGCGCATACGGTGTCGACTCGGTAAACAGCTCATCAGGCCCCTCAAGGTCGCCGTAGACCTCATCGGTCGAGATGTGATGAAAACGGAACTGTGATTGCCGGTCCTCAGGTAGCTGATTCCAGTACGACCGCACAGCTTCAAGCAGGGTATACGTCCCCACAATGTTGGTTTCAATAAAGGCTGCCGGACCATCTATCGATCTGTCCACATGACTCTCGGCCGCCAGATGCATCACTGCATCGGGCTGGAAGTCTGCAATCAACTGATCCATGGCCTGCCGGTCACAGATGTCCTGCTGTGCAAACTGGTAGCGGGGATCGGCGCTGACAGCGGCCAGTGACTCCAGGTTGCCTGCATAGGTCAGCTTGTCGACATTCAGGACGATGTCCGAGCTGTGCTGTATGATCTGCCGCACGACGGCTGAGCCGATAAATCCCGCCCCGCCTGTGACCAGTATGCGTAACGATTTTTCCATGTTGTTTGTTCGCTCCCTACCCTTTCTGCTTGATTCGGACGTCTTGAGACCTGATCTCGGACACGCTGCCGACAGCCGCTGATTCAACAGCTGCGTTCACCTCAGGAACACTCTCCAGAACTTCATCACTCTGGATGGTCGATAGGCAGGCATATGCCTGACGACAATGGTGGCGTGTACAGTCGCTAAGACAAACATGCCGGTGCTGAATGACCCTGGTCTGTGGACCGAGCGGCCGCCATATGGCCTCGATTGTGGGACCGAAGATTACCACACCCGGCAAGCCCAGCGCAGAGGCCAGATGCGAAGGGCCACTATCGTTTCCGACAATAAAGGCGGCAGCGGCAAACAATTCGGCCAGTGATTTGAGATCAAGGCGGTCACAAAGGTCTGTACACTGCCTGTGGCTCTCTCCCAAACCCGCCAGCACGGCTGTATTGAGCGCTGCGTCACCGGCGCCGGCACCGATCAAAACGACATGGTAACCACGTTCAATGACACGCAAAGCCAGTTCAATAAAGCTGGCAACTGGCCATCTCTTATAGTGTTTACTTGCGCCGGCGTGAATGATGAACAGAGGTCGATCAGATTGTACGGATTCCAGGGCAGGTACTTGAGCGGTGACGCTTGATAATACTGGATAGGCCTTGTCACTGGGAACTGGCAGCGCAAGCTGGCTGAAGATTTCCCGGTAGGCGTACCAGATCGACCTTTCTCCGGCAGCTCGATTGGCACGTTCAACCTGCAGATATTTGTGAAAACCAAACTGGTAACGCGCGTCAGTACTGCTGACCCTGAACCTGGCGGCCGAAAGATGAGCAAGACGGTGACTGACTGAGTCTTCTTCAATTGTGAAGGCGAGATCCGCCTGAAATCTTCTGATAGAACGCACACACGCGAGCCA
Organism: Pseudohongiella sp. SYSU M77423; assembly: GCF_029911965.1. Classification (NCBI taxonomy): domain Bacteria; kingdom Pseudomonadati; phylum Pseudomonadota; class Gammaproteobacteria; order Pseudomonadales; family Pseudohongiellaceae; genus Pseudohongiella; species Pseudohongiella sp. SYSU M77423. The sequence goes on from NZ_JARYTH010000002.1 coordinate 326,721, forward strand.
TGCCCTGGCAGCTTTCAGGCGCTGCCGGCGAGCCTTGAGCAACTGTCGAGGATAATATACAAAGTGCACACCGGGTGCCTGAAAGGCTGGCTCGAAAAGCTCCCGAAAACCGCTATCCAGCACCAGCAGCAGCTCGATTCCCTCATCGGCGCAATATGAAACCAGATGTTGAATATGCTGACCTGACAGCAGCAGATTGCCTAAGAACTTGGTGGGATTGATCAGCGCTATTCTTCGACCACGCTGCATCCAGACAGGGTTCATTATCTTGTTTGTATCTGCGGTCAAATCAACATCGCCCACTGTCTCAGCTCATTTACCGGTATGTCTAAAAACGGGATCCCAGTGCTCATCGGCCATGTCTGCCTGCGTGCGGATACGCTCAAGGTAAAGCTCGTAGAGCTGAATGTTGGATGCTGGGAGAGCCTTCTCCACCAGCATGGCGATTATACCAGCCGCCTCCTCGCCCTGTCCCTGACGATAATAATCCAGTGCTTTGTTGAACTGTTCTACCTGATCGATCTCACCCTGAGACAATGTGTCCCTGTGCGCTACGGGTTCAAACAGCTTGACCGGCTTTTCGCGGCCAGACACCGTAACCAGATCAATATCACGCCAGACTATCCGGTTGTCAGGATCTGCAGCAACACGTGTCTGCTCACTGATTAGCGCCGCAAGATTGTAGAAGCGTGTCAGGCCTTCCAGGCGTGCAGCAAGATTGACTGCATCCCCGATCACGGTGTAGTTGAGTCGATCTGATGAGCCTATGTTGCCGGCAACGACATGCCCTGTGTGAACACCAATTCGTACAGAAATGGAGACCGGAAACTCATAGGCACGCAGCATTTCGTTGATAGCAGGCAGCTCAGCCTGCATTGCCATCGCACACTCAAGAGCCCGCTGGTGGTCGTCGGCGTGAGAAACAGGAGCACCGAACACCGCCATCAAAGCATCCCCGATAAATTTGTCAACGATACCACCGTGCTGATCAACAACACGGCATAGCCCCTCGAGACAGGTATTAAGTATTGAAATTAGTTGCTGCGGGGGAACACGCTCGCCAAGAGCAGTAAAACCTGCGATGTCCGCGAACAGGATGCTTACTTCTCTATCCTCGCCGCCAAGTTCAATCTGCCGGCTGAGAAGTTCATCCGCGACCCCTTTAGAAACTACTTTGCCGAGCAGATCCCTGACCTTCTCTTTTTCTGCCAGCCCGTTGGCCATGCGCTCAACGGCGCGCTCCAGCTCGCCTACTTCATCTTTACCGGTCACCACCCTGTTGCCGTCGGCCAGTTGGTACTGTCCACGTTCAATCTGTTCCACGCGCGTGGCGAGCCGCAAAACCGGCCGGGTAAAACCTCTGGCCAGCACAAACACTGCCAGAAGACTTATGCTGACAATGGCAATCGAAAAGTCCAGCAGGCGTTGCTGCAATACCTGCAGGTTCTCCTGATTCTCCCGGTAAGATCGCTGAACGACTGCGAGAATGGCTGGCGTCTCATTATCCCCACTTGCCAGTTGCCGGACCTGGGTGCCAAAACTTTCCGTAGCCAGGCTTACACGCTGAGTCTCGTTCATCAGCGACGGTTCCAGGCGTTCCGCCAGCAGCCGGCGGTTTTCGCCTTCAAGACTGGAAGCAACCACCTCCAGTGCAGTTGCATTTACCTGGTCAGGACGATGGCGCAGTATCGATATCTCGGAAGCGGTGCTGCGTCGTATCTCTCTGACAAAACTCTCGTCCAGCGGAAACCCGGCGAATATCCAGGCAACAGGTTGCGGCAGCATTAGAGGTACAACAGTGATCTGATAAGGGGTCTCTCCGACGATGAGAATCCGGTCGCCCTGCCCCTCTGGATGAGTGACCGCATTGTCCACAACCGCTCGCCAGTCAGCCGGCAAAGTCGAAAAACCCTGATCATGCGTATCAATAATGACTCGCCCCTGCATATCACTGATGAGCATGAGATCAGCGGCCCCCTGAGAGCGGGCAAGAAGATTGGTGGCCGCATCACGAATGGTCATTGGGTCTGCGGCACCAAAGGCGTTCCGGAAGCCCCAGTCACGCGTGAGCGCATTACTGATGGTCAGCAGCGTGTTTTTATGGGATTCGACACTGTAGTCAAACACCTGAGTGCCGATATTCAGGTATGAGTTGATGGTTCTATCTGTGTAGCGAAGATTCTCCTGCTCGACAAACCAGTAGATAAGGGCAAGAACCGGCAGTATCAGTACCAGGAGAAACAATATCAATCGCGAACGAATACTGGTCAGGCTCATGAACTGCCACTTGGAAGGCTTATGGGCATTTACCCGAAGCATTATCCTGTTATATCGTAGGGGAGTCACGTTTTGTGAACGAAATCAAACTGGAATTAATCATGACAAGACGGTATCTGGCTTGTTTCGCCGCATTTTGCCCCGACGCACGCAATCTCATAAGCCCTCTGGCACTCGTTATCTCCTTCTGGATGGCCGCCGTCCCCTATAGCCATGCACAACTCAATATCGTGTTTATCGATACCGACGGCAACCCCGTCAAAGATGTCATCGCCGAACTGCAGGTTTCCCGAATAGAGACGGTCCCGCAGGAGATTGGCGTGATGGACCAGGTCAACCGTGCCTTTGTGCCGAATGTTTTGCTGATTGCGCGTGGACAACTGGTTAGATTTCCGAACAGCGATAACGTAAGGCACCACGTTTATTCTTTTTCGGATGTAAGACAATTCTCGACACCTCTGTACGCCGACGAAGAGGTAGATCCCATCCTGTTTGACCAGGCTGGAGTTGCGACGCTTGGCTGCAATATTCACGACAGCATGGTCGCCTATGTTTATGTCTCTGAGTGGCAGCACCGTTACCAGAGTGATGAGCTGGGCAGAATCAGTCTGGATAACAGCGGGGCCGATGTCATCCATGTATGGCACCCCTGGCTGCAGACACCCGAAAACCGGCAGGAGATTCCACTCACAGGCGCTTCCAATAAGCAATTGACCATAGAACTGGATGTAAGAGATCCATCTCGGGTATTCGGCTTCCGGGCCATTCGCGAGGAGAATAGCTGATGCCAGTGTTGTACAAAGAACGCAATTTGCGAACGGGTCGTTCAGAGAGCGCCGGTCGCTGGCTGCTTCTGCCCCTGCTTGGCATCATGAGCGCTGGCTTTGCGATGACAGCCTCGGCACAGTTACTGGAAACAGCTGGCAGGCAGGGAAAAATTAAAGGCACTGGGGCCGTGAGCAGCATTTCAGGCGCCTCGGGAGGTGGTCTTACTCCTTGGGCTACACTGGGCACCTACGCGAGCGACGGGCAGCAGGGAGTCAACATTTTTCAATCACGGGCATCGGTCGATGACTATTCACTGGATGTGGTCGGTGGTGCCTTCAACTACGACGACAGAGTTGAGATTGCTTACGCCAAACACGACTTCGAGATAGAAGCCGCCGGACTCCACATCCGCCAGGATAAGATATCTGCAAGATACAAGTTGCACGGCGACATCATTTACGGCAACGCCCCACAGATTACCATCGGCGTTGAACATGGCCAACTTCGCGACAAGGCGGTGGCGCGAGCTGTTGGGGCCGAACATACGGCTGGCACCGATTTCATTGTCAGCGCCGGTAAGGTCTGGCTGGACGGTATTGCCAACCGCAGCACACTGCTCAACGTGAATGTCCGTTACGGTGAGTCGAATCAGTTTGGCATTCTGGGCTATGGTGGTGATGCCAGCGGTAACAAATTTACAACTGAAGTTGCCGCCGCCATGTTTCTCACTCGCAGTATCGCCATCGGTGGCGAGTTCAGGCAAAAAGGCGACTACCTGTCTGCATTGAAGGAGGATCATGCGCGCGACCTGTTCATCGCCTGGTTCCCCAATAAACATCTGTCGGTGACTGGAGCCTGGATCGATCTGGGTGATATAGCTGGCGCTACTGATCAACGCGGGTATTACATTTCAGTACAGGCAACCTTATGAGACGATTCACACAGTCACTGCTGACGACCGGTATCAGGGCGGCTCGCAATGCACGGCTTCTGACAACTTTGCTGGCGGCATTAGCGCTGGCCGCGTGTGCCAGCAATCAATCTGACGCAACCCTCTATGACGATCTGGGAGGCCAGCCGACAATTGATCGGATTGCTGATGAGTTCATCATGGAAATAGCATACGACGATCGCGTATTTCCGCGCTTTGCCGATTCAAACGTGCAAAGATTCCGCGAGAAAATCATCGAACATTTTTGCATGATTGCAAATGGCCCCTGTGTCTACACCGGGGACTCAATGGTGCAGACTCACACTGGCATGAATATAAGTGAAGCTGAGTTCAATGCGGTCGTGGAGGATCTTATTGCTGCCATGGATACTGTAGGTGTCAACATTGGCACCCAGAACCGTCTGCTAGCCAGACTTGCTACACTTCGCCCTCAGATTGCTGGTATCTGAGTTTCTGTAGATGGTTGCCGCGAAAGCCACGTGCCTGCGCAAAGCGCTCGAGTTTTGCCCAGGCCAGGGTGCCAGGTTGCGGTAAGGGGCTACCGAACCGTTTATTGACTGTTTTTTGCAGATTTTTTACCCATTCATTTTCATCGATGCTCAGCTCCTGCGAACTAATTTCATCCGGCACTCCTGCATTTTTGAGATGCAAGAAAATATACTGCGGCCCATAACCTTTATTGAATCGGGCACGCACGTAGGACTCAGCGAATCGTTGGTCAGAAAGCAAACCATCGTCCTGAAGAGTGGACAACACTGACTCCAGCAGCTGCGTTTCTGTCTCGGGGAATTTTTCAGTAAGCTTGCGCCGAAGTTCACTTACACTGTGTTCCCGTCGCGCCAGATAATCCATGGCGCGACGGCGTAAAGACACAGCAATCTTGCGGGTCTGATCGTCAGTCGACATCAGCTTCCTGCAACTCCTCCTGATCGCTGCCGCTCAACAGGGCATTTCCGCCAAGAAGCTGGGCGCGAATTTTGGTTTCCAACTCAGTGGCCAAAGCAGGATTTTCTTCAAGATAGACCGCGACATTTTTCTTGCCCTGACCGATCTTGTCGCCATTGTAAGCGTACCACGCACCTGACTTGTCGAGCAGGTTGAGTTTGACACCCAGGTCGATAATCTCTCCCATACGATAGATGCCCTTGCCGTACATGATCTGAAACTCTGTCTGACGGAATGGCGGCGCCACTTTGTTTTTGACCACTTTCACGCGTGTCTCGTTACCAACAACCTCATCGCCTTCCTTGATGGAGCCGATGCGGCGGATATCGAGGCGCACCGAGGCATAGAATTTGAGAGCGTTACCACCAGTGGTTGTTTCAGGCGAACCAAACATGACACCAATTTTCATTCGGATCTGGTTGATGAATATGACCAGCGTGTTTGAATTCTTAATGTTGGCAGTCATTTTGCGAAGGGCCTGCGACATCAGACGCGCCTGCAGTCCCATATGACTGTCACCCATCTCACCCTCAATCTCGGCCTTGGGCGTCAGGGCCGCAACCGAGTCCACAACAACAACGTCAACCGCACCGGAACGTACAACCATGTCACAGATTTCCAGTGCCTGTTCACCAGTGTCGGGCTGGCTGACCAGCAGATTCTCCACATCAACGCCCAGATTGCCCGCATAAATCGGGTCCAGTGCGTGCTCAGCGTCGATAAATGCACAGGTTCCTCCGGCCTTTTGACACTCAGCAATAACCTGCAGCGTCAGTGTCGTCTTACCCGAAGATTCCGGGCCGTAAATCTCGACGATGCGTCCTCTGGGAAGACCGCCAATACCCAGCGCCACATCGAGTCCCAGCGAACCAGTGGAAATGGCCGGTATTGCTTCACGTCCCTTGTCCCCCAGACGCATCATTGAGCCTTTGCCGAATTGCCGCTCGATTTGCGATAATGCGGCGCTCAGCGCTTTTTCCTTATTGGGATCTCGATTCTGTGCATCAGCCATTGCTTGTATCCTGTTGTTAAAATCAGTTGTTGAGAATTAAATACCGGACTTGTCAGGTATTAAAGCAGACATATACTGTATATTCAACCAGTAGTATTAAAAATTAAGCTTCCTGCAGCCATTCCAGCAGCCCACCCAGTGCCGAAATCACAGCCTGTCGCCGTATCTGTTCACGATCTCCATCATAGACCTGGCAGGATGTGCGCATCTCGACATTGTCTCTGCTGCCCCGGCAGGCCCAGGCTATCCAGACAGTGCCGACTGGTTTTCGCTCCGATCCACCACCGGGACCGGCAATACCACTGGTGGCGATCGCGAAATCTGCGGCAGAAGCCTTGAGGGCGCCCGTCGCCATATGACGCACGGTCGGTTCGCTCACAGCTCCCGGCGCGTGTTCGCCTTCCAGGCACTCCAGGGGCACTTCCAGCAGACGATGCTTGGCAGAGTTGGCATAGGTAACCAGCCCAAGACCAAACCAGCCGGAACTTCCGGGCACATCCGTCAGCGCGTGAGCAAGGCCACCACCGGTGCAGGACTCGGCAACGGTAACTGACTGGCCACGTCGGGAAAGTTGTCGGCCTATAGATTCAGCCAGCATGTAGATTTCGTTATCCATGCGCCGAAGTCTAACATCAATAAAGCGGTCTGCCGCATCACTTTGCAGTGCCCGCAGCCAACGCTGTTCGATGCCTCTCAGGTCTGCTAATCTGTGCCGCTTGCGAATGCAGTGATTCGACAGCGACGCCTGCAGATACCGATTGAAAGAATTTTGGCACCAGTACCCGTGACTCTCAAACCCAAGCAAACAGCTCCTGTGATTTCAGAAAAAGACCTACAGTCCCATACGCCGATGATGCAGCAGTTTTTGCGGATCAAGGCACAGCAGCCAGATCATTTGCTGTTCTACCGTATGGGCGATTTTTACGAACTTTTCTACGATGACGCCACTCAGGCTGCGGAGCTTCTGGACATCACACTGACAGCCCGGGGCAATTCCAACGGAAAACCCATCCCGATGTGCGGCGTGCCCTATCATTCGGCAGAGCGCTACCTGGCAAGACTCGTGGAACTGGGTCGCTCCGTCGCTATCTGCGAGCAGATCGGTGACCCGGCCACCTCAAAGGGCCCGGTTGAGCGCCAGGTCGTCAGAATTGTCACACCGGGTACCGTCAGCGACGAAGCATTGTTGAAGGAACGCAGCGACTGCGTGCTGCTGGCAGTGACAGGCGTTCAGGATCATGGCGGTGCAGAGCACTTCGGCCTGGCATGGATGGATATCAGTGCCGGGCGCTTTCATGTCTGCGAAGCTGGCAGCCAGGAGTCCCTGTTGGCGGAACTTGAGCGAATCCGGCCAGCTGAAATCCTCTACAACGATGCTATCGAATTCCCGACAGCTGTGACCCAGCGTTCCGGCGCCCGCCGACGCCCTGTCTGGGAGTTTGATGCCGACAGCTGTCACCGGCTGCTGACCAGCCATTTTCAGACTCGTGACTTGCGTGGCTTTGGCTGTGAACACCTGCCACTGGCCATTCAGGCGGCGGGCGCCCTGCTCGGCTATGCAAAAGACACGCAACGATCCAGCCTGCCGCATATGCAGCGTCTGAGCGTTGAACAGCCCGACGATGCACTGATACTGGACGCTGCAAGCCGCAGAAACCTGGAAATCGATCGCAATCTCGGCGGCGGCAGCACCAACACACTGATGTCGGTTGTGGATCGCACCATGTCACCGATGGCAAGCCGATTGCTGAATCGCTGGCTCAACAGGCCGCTCCGAGATCGGCATGGCCTTCAGCTACGTCAACAGGCGGTCGCGGAGCTGCTGGCGGACTATCGATTTGAGACACTGCAGCCGATTCTCAAGCAGATTGGCGACACTGAGCGAATCCTGGCCAGGGTAGCTTTGCGATCAGCACGTCCCCGCGACCTGGCCAGACTGCGTGACGCACTGTCGGCACTGCCAGAACTGCAGGCACAGCTGCGGCCGATCCTCGCGCAGCGAGAGACGCCTCAGTTGGTAAACCTGCAAACAACAATCGCGGAGTTCCCCGAACTGGCGGAACTGTTGACGCGCGCAGTCATTGATAACCCCCCTGTTGTCATCCGCGAAGGTGGCGTCATCGCCGAGGGCTATGACGCCGAACTTGATGAGCTGCGGGCTCTTAGCAGTAATGCCGGACAGTACCTGGTTGATCTGGAGGTACGTGAAAAACAAAGAACCGGGCTCAGCACCCTCAAAGTCGGTTACAACCGGGTACACGGTTACTACATTGAAGTCAGTAAATCCCAGGCAGCGGAAATGCCTGCTGAATTCCAGCGCAGACAGACGCTCAAGAATGCGGAGCGTTTCATCACACCCGAGCTGAAAACCTTTGAGGACAAGGTTCTGAGCGCCAACAGCAAAGCCCTGGCGAGAGAGAAGGCACTTTATGACGAATTGCTTGAGCGGGTAGCGACGCAATTGTCTGAACTTCAGGACAGCGCGCAGGCTCTGGCCGAGCTGGATGTGCTGTGCAATTTTGCCGAACGCGCCCTGAATCTGGATTGGGCGCAACCGCAACTGACCGAAGAAAGCGGGATTGCGATCGAACAGGGACGCCACCCGGTTGTTGAACAGGTACTTGAAACCCAATTTGTCGCCAATGACACCTCACTGGGTGAATCGCACGACATGCTCATCATTACCGGACCTAACATGGGTGGTAAATCGACCTATATGCGCCAGACAGCACTGATCGTGCTGCTGGCATATTGCGGCAGTCATGTGCCAGCCAGAGCAGCGCGCATTGGACCCGTTGATCGCATCTTTACGCGCATTGGTTCGTCTGACGACCTGGCGGGCGGGCGCTCCACCTTCATGGTGGAAATGACAGAGACCGCAAACATTCTGCACAACGCCACAGCGCAGAGCCTGGTGTTGATGGACGAGGTGGGACGCGGCACCAGCACCTTTGACGGGCTGTCGCTGGCCTGGGCCAGCGCCGTATACATCGCTGAACAGTTACGGGCAATGACACTGTTCGCGACGCACTATTTTGAGCTGACTGTGCTGGCTGATCAGTACCCGGCCATCGGTAACGTTCACCTGGACGCTACCGAACACGCCAACGGCATCGTCTTCATGCACAGTGTCAAACCGGGACCAGCCAATCAGAGTTACGGTCTGCAGGTGGCGCAACTGGCAGGTATTCCCGCAGACGTGATCCAGCGGGCCCACCACAAGCTGCATGAGCTCGAACAGCAGGCGCTGCGTTCCAAGGATGCCGTCATGGACGCAGCCGACAACAGCCCTCCCAGTGGGAAGCGCCAAACACAGGCTGCCGCCAGCAAAAACCCGGCACAGAATGATCTTTTTGCACCGCAGCATCACCCGGCCCTGGAACTGCTGTCGGCCGCAGATCCGGACGCGCTGACACCGAGGCAGGCACTGGAGCTGATCTATCGTCTGAAGAAGCAGCTGCCGGGAACATGAAAACCCTCCTTGGCCCGGACGCCCCAGGTGACTTATAATGCCGCTTCACTTTTGACGCTGCACCGATTCAACAGGACTGGAATACAACATGACATTTGTAGTCGGCGAAAACTGCATTAACTGCAAACACACAGATTGCGTGGAAGTCTGCCCAGTGGACTGCTTCTATGAAGGCCCTAATTTCCTGGTCATTCACCCGGATGAGTGCATCGATTGCGCGCTGTGCGAGCCAGAATGTCCAGTAGATGCCATATTCGCTGAAGACGAGCTACCAGACGACCAGAAGCAGTTTCTGGAACTGAATGCGGAACTGGCAGAAAAATGGCCCAACATCACCCAGATGAAGCCACCGATGGAAGAAGCCGAAAAGTGGAATGGCGTCCCAGGAAAGATTGAGCACCTGGTCAAGTAAATCCGCCTGACTGCCGGCTTTCCAGCGCCTGGATCAACAGGCGCTGAACAGCCGCCGCAACATCAAAAAAATACCGAAATATCACATCCTTCCGAACTCGCCATGCTACGCAGGCGTCGGATCGCCTCCAGCTGCAGCTGCCTGACACGTTCGCGCGTCAAACCCACTTCCCTGCCGACGTTCTCAAGCGTATCTGCCTGATGGCCCAGCAAACCGAAACGGCGGATGATCACCTCACGTTGTCGCTCAGCTAGCGCCGCCAGCCAACGATGCAGGGTCAGCTGACGGGTACTGGCATGCAGTCTTTCCATCGGATCAGCGGAATTTGCCGCATCAATATCATCGCTCGCCACTTCGTCAGGATCTGGGGGACACTCTGTTGAGTCGAAGCTCGATTCATGACAGTCAAGCAGTGCATCCAACTGTGCCAGCGGTTTGCTTAGCGCCTCAGCCAACTCGGCGCGACGTGGCTGACGCCCAAGCTCTGCGCCAAGTTCGCGCTCTGTCCTGAGACACAGACTGATTTCCTTGATGATATGCACAGGCAGACGCACATTGCGCGCGTAGTTCATGATCCCTCTCTCCACGTTCTGCTTGATCCACCAGGTTGCATAAGTAGAGAAACGGTAGCCTCGCTCAGGATCATATTTGTCGACAGCCCGAATCAGGCCAAGATTACCCTCTTCCACCAGATCCAGGAACGCCAGGCCGCGGCTGCGGTATTTGCGCGCAACACTCAGCACCAGCCTGAGATTGTGGCGGATCATTTCCCCGCGACTGAACATGTCCCCCTGACGTGCAGCACGCGCCAGTTTGACCTCATCGTCGTAGCTAAGCAGATTGATTGGAGTGACTTCACGAATGTAAGCGGATTCGGCATCCAATGCCGCAGAACGATATTCCATTACCTTGTTTTCCCCCCGATAGCATCTTTACAAGACCGCATTCTTAAACGATCGATTGTCAAACGAACGATCGTTAAGCTATCACATGGGAGGATCGGCGCAAGACCGGATCGACACAATACTGGATCAGCCGGTTTAAATTGTGCGCAATCTCACAAAACAACGAATACGCTGCTTCTTCTATCGCGAAGGCAGAAAACCGGTGGGGTCACTGGGTTTACCATCGACACGAACCTCGAAATGCAGCAGATCGCGTCCATCCGGGCCAGTGCCAATCTCTGCTATTTTATCGCCACCACGCACACTGTCGCCCTCACCCACCAGAACGCGACTGTTGTACATATAGGCGCTCAGGTGACGCGCACTGTGACGCAGGATGACCAGATTACCGGCACCCTGGATACCCTGCCCGGCATACACAACATCACCATCAGCAGCGGCGTATACTGGATTACCCCGGGCACCAGCGATGTTGATACCACGGCGCGCCTGGGTGTCAGAGAAGGTACTTAACAGACGACCATCTGCAGGCCATTGCCATTGAACCCCATCCAGAGTTCTGGTGTTGATGCTTCCGGTGCGCCTGGCCGCAACAGATTCGCTGGGGCGCTGACCTTCCGAGCTGGCAATATTCTCACCAGCAGGTGATGCTGGAATGTCTGGCATGTTCGACAAAGCAGAGCTGGCTATTGCCTGGTCACTGACGATCAGCCGCTGACCAGGAAAAATGGTATAGGGCGGATTAAGGTTATTTACCAGGGCAACGGTTCTGACATCGAGATTATGGGTCCAGGCTATAGAGTAAAGAGTGTCGCCACGCGCTACAACATGCACTGCGCCAGGAGTCGGGCTCTGATTTGCAGCTGCCACTCGGTCGGCAGCTGAGCTAACTGACTGCTGCTGAACCGGCGTGGAACTCTGCACATTCGATGAGGACAGTGGCGCCGGCGATGGGGCTGAAGGGCTCTGAGAAGATGAACTGCCCGCCGTCGAAGTATCGCTTGAAACCCTCCTTACACCACCGCCAATGGCAACCGGGCGAACCACAGTGGCAGCCGAGCCCACCTGCCCCTGACTGGTGCTGGCGCTCTGCGGGGCTGGCGAAGCCGTTGCGGGATTCCGTGCAACGCCGCTGCCACTCTGGCCGCTGCTGAGGATTTCCGCGCGCTGACGCTCAAGGTTGTTACTTCTGTCATCGACAGGCGCTTCATAGCTGCTGCTGCATGCCACCAGGAATGAAAGTGCTCCCGCCAGGCTCCACTGCAACCAGCCACGCTGGCGCGCCCCCTGGGCAACTCCGATGTACGACATACCACTCTCCTGCAGACTCACTGCGATGGAAGCTGTTGAAGCCGTCTGTTTACGGCACTGTGTGTATTTTGACGGTATTTTATTAAGCGCGCGAGTTATTGTTTATGCGCGTTGAGTGTAGCGGGCAAACAGCACAATGACAGCCGCGCCAAGCCCTGACAGGGCCACAGCAAGCAGCTGCCCGCTTACGCCAGCGCTCGCAACAAGCTCATTGCCAGGCCACAAAACGATCAGCGAAGCTGCCAGCATACCCGTCAGTACTGCATAAGTCTGTTCGCGATAATAGTAGAAAGTCAAAGACAGCACGTGCGAGAAGGACAATAGTCCAATTGCACAGCCGGCAGCAAAAACAGCGATTACCGGCAGGTTGAAGTCACGCAGTGCATCCAGCACATACTCATAAACGCCCAGCAACAGCAGAATAAAGGCACCCGAGATGCCCGGCAGTATCATGGCACAGATGGCAATCAGACCACTGAAAAAAATATATACCAGCGAATCGCTGCCCGCTGCTGGATTAAGCAGCGCCGTCAGCCCTGTCACTGCGAAACCCAGACAGAACAACAGGACTTTTATCATCGACCACATACCCACCTGCTTGTTCAGCAGCCAGGATGAGGCCAGGACCAGTCCCATGAAAAAAGCCATCACCAACATAAAGTGATGTTCCAGCAGATAAAGCACCAGATTTGCCATCAACAGCAGACTGCCAAGAATGCCCAGTCCCAGCGACAACAGAAACGCACCATCGATGTGAGTCCAAAGTGCTCGCGGCCCCTGCTTCCAGAGCAGGCTGAGCGCCACCGGATTGCAGCGACGCAGGGCGTTTACCAGCTGCTCATAGATCCCGGTGATTACCGCGATGGTGCCACCCGACACGCCCGGTACAGCGTCGGCAACTCCCATCGCCATTCCTTTCAGAAATACCGACAATCTGGCCCTGGCACTGGTTTCTCTGGGGAAAGACATTCAGTACTGAACCTGTCCAATATAAAGCGGGACGAAATTAACGGTTTCCAGCACCTGAGTGTGGAACTCATCACCCTGTCGCTGAATCAGACGCAGCTCCTGGCTGCCTTTTTCACGCCCTACTGGTATCACCAGTCGTCCACCGTCAGCCAGTTGCTCAAGCAGCTCGGTAGGTACATGCTGAGGGGCAGCGGCAGCTACGATAGCATCAAAGGGGCCATGCTCAGGCCAGCCCAGGCTGCCATCATCATGCTTGCTGCGTACATTCCTGATCTTCAGCAAGCCAAGATTTTTTCTGGCTTTATCCAGCAGCGGCTGAATTCTCTCGACTGTCCAGACACGATCTGCCAGTTGCGCAAGGATGGCTGTCTGATACCCACAGCCTGTTCCGACCTCCAGTACACGCGGCAATTTACTGCCATCACTGGCGCGGCCAGCCAATACGGCTTCGGTCATTCTGGCCACTACGTAAGGTTGCGATATGGTCTGGTTGTAACCAATTGGCAGTGCAGTATCTTCGTAGGCCCGGTGAGCCAGTGCTTCATCCAGAAATATATGTCGCGGCGTCGTTCGCATGACATCCAGTACCGCCCAGTTCTTGATACCGCGATCCAGCAGAGACGCAATCATGCGTTCCCTGGTACGTTGTGATGTCATGCCAATGCCGGCGAGATTTATGGTATTCACTGCTTACCTGCAAAAATGTTGTTGGTTCTTTACGCCTGACTATAGTCGAGCAGTTCGTGCAGCACCGCTGTGGCAAAACAACCCGCGGGAAGTTCAAAACTCAGCTCCAGCTGGTCGCTGTCAAAAAAGCGATAGTGTAAACGCTTGACCGGCAAGCGCAAGCTACGCCTTTGCTGTTCCAGGCCTGCTCTCTCGAGACCATGGCACAGTGTCGGCCAGCGCAGACAGCATGCCTGCTCCAGAGCCCTGGTTCCACCCAGGCTGCGCAATGCTCCCTTTCCCCACAGTGGTCCGGTGGGATGGATATCCATGCGAGACAGTCGTTCAGGCAAGGCCGGATCTTCGCTATCAGCCAGGAAAACGCTGCCGGTCCCGTCGAGATTCATCACATCACCATCGAGCAGCGAATCCCAGTTGCCCTGCTGGACGCGCGCGGCCAATACCGCGTTGAACAGAGAGGATCTTGCAGCGGAAAGCCACATGCTGCGTTGTGTTCGTGAAGCCCGGGGAACCCGATTTTCTTCAGAACGCTTTGCCAAAGTATCAAGATAGGCAAATGCATTTTCTATATTGTCGAAACCAAAACGCTGTTCACCAAAATAGTTGGGAACACCCTGACTGGCAATGCTTTGCAGGCGGCTGGACAATAACAACTCGGGCGAAGAATCTGTTCCGCATTTTGACCGGAGGCCTGTCAGTCGCAGCCGAAAATGATTCGCCCCATGACTACCGCGGCGCAGTTTGCGGCTATTGCGGCTGACAGCAAGAATTTTCAGGTTATCGCTGTCCAGTTCTTGAATACTCGACTCGGACAAGGATTTATCGTGAATGCTGAACCACTGGCTGCACACTCCTTGTTTGTCTTTTAGCCCGGAGTAGCTGATTCGCTTTAACGGCACACCGGTAACTTCGGTTATGCGCTGGGCAACATCAAGGGTTGTCAGCATCGTTTTTTGTACCTGCACCCAGACATGTTCGCCCTGCCCGGTGCAATTGAATCCAAGCACTTCATCGACAACAAAATCGCCTGGTGTCTTTTTAAAGACACCTGTTACCTCTGTTGCGCCCAGCGCATGAGGCAACCGCGCCATCAATGCAATGAGATCTGCCTGTTCCGCCTCAGTAACAACGCCCTCGGCCTGTTCGTTGTGAAGATCAGTCACGGGCAAGCAAAACCACTGCGTATGCCTCGATACCCTCTCGGCGACCTACAAACCCCATACCCTCAGTAGTTGAGGCCTTGACATTGACCGCACTGACAGGCAATTCCAGCAGCCCGGCAATGACCTCACACATGCGGGGTATGGACGCGGCCATTCTGGGCGTCTGCGCAAGAATTGTAGAGTCGAGGTTGACCAGTTGCCAGCCATCCTCGCGCGCCATCTGGAAAACAGATGATAGCAGCCGTCGACTATCGGCGTTGCGGAACGACTCATCATTGTCCGGAAAATGTCGACCAATATCACCTTTGCCAATAGCGCCAAGAATGGCATCACAGACAGCGTGCAACAGTACGTCACCATCAGAGTGTGCCAGCAGGCCCCTGTCATGCGGCACCTGTACGCCACCAATCATTAAGGGTCTTCCGTCATGTGGTTCGGCAAACCTGTGTGCATCGTAGCCGTGACCGACTCGTATATTGCTAAATACCGACATTCATCAATTCCTGCCTTTGACTGTCTTTTGACCAGCTGTAATGGCCTGCGCCTGCAGAATCAGCTCGGCCAACGCCAGGTCTTCGGGGTAGGTAATTTTGATATTGTCTTTACTGCAGGGAACAAGAACCGGCTTAAGGCCTGCAAGCTCCATGGCAGATGATTCATCAGTGATAAGCTCACCGCGGGACTCACTCTGCTGCAGTGCCGCTATCAAATCCGCTACCCGAAACAATTGTGGTGTACATGCTGCCCACATTTCACGCCGATCGACCGTATTGGCAACACAGGCAATCTTCTCTCCGGCGCCTCCGACAGTATCCTGAGCTTTCTTCAATGTGTCAGAGACGACCGTTGCCAGCAGTCCGCCTGGCGCGTGATCTGTCAGGCAGGCTTCAATCAGACGATTGACATCCGTTGTCCGGACGCAAGGCCGTGCAGCGTCATGGACCAGCACCCAGTCATCCCCACTGGAACGCGCCGCGATATCGCACAGACCTGACAGAACGCTTTGCCAGCGCTCGCTGCCACCCTGGCTGATATGAATAGGGGTTTTAATTCTCGATGCGAGGGAATAGGCTATGCTGCGCCCCGTAGCATCGTCTGATGACAGCACCAGCTGCAGGCTCGACAGGCCTTCGGTCGAAGCCATGCGCAAGAGACTGTGTTCAAGAACGGTTTTACCCTGGAGGAGGAGATATTGTTTGGGGATCTGCGCCCCCATCCGACTTCCCAGGCCTGCCGCTGCTACCAGGGCATGGATCGACATGGTTTATTCAATCAACATGTAAAAAGTTTCGTCTTCACCGACCATGCCCAGATCACTCCGGGCACGCTCTTCGATTGCATCCAGGCCATTTTTAAGGTCAAGAACTTCACGTTCCAGCAGCTGGTTGCGTTGACGAAGAGCCGAGTTCTCAGCCTGCTGGGCAGCAAGCTGTTCCTCCAGCAGGCGCAAATCGCGCACCCCGCCTTCTCCTATCCATAATCGCCACTGAAGCAGCAGCAATACCACAACCAGGCCGGAAACGATGACCTTCATATCGACCTCATCAATTTACGTGATCGAACTCCTGAATACCCCGATAAATCGCCTTGCTACCGAGTTGCTGTTCAATGCGCAGCAACTGGTTGTACTTCGCCACACGGTCGGAGCGACACAGAGAACCAGTCTTGATCTGCCCTGCGCCTGTGGCTACTGCCAGGTCCGCAATGGTGGTGTCTTCTGTTTCACCTGAACGGTGGGAAATCACGGCAGTATAGCCGGCCTTGCGGGCCATCCGAATCGCTGCCAGTGTTTCAGTCAGACTGCCGATCTGATTGAACTTGATCAGGATTGAGTTGGCAATACCCTGCTCAATACCACGTGACAGAATTTCGGTGTTGGTTACAAACAGGTCGTCACCGACCAGTTGTACCTTGTCCCCAACCTTGCGGGTCAGCACGGCCCAGCCGTCCCAGTCACTTTCGTCCATACCGTCTTCAATCGACAGAATGTTGTAGTCCCTGGCAAGTTTGGCAAGATAGTCGGCAAATCCGGTCGCATCAAAACTGGCATTCTCGCCTTTCAGGACGTATTTACCGTCACGATAGAACTCGGATGAGGCGCAGTCCAGTGCCAGTCGGATATCAGAACCCATCTTCAGACCGGTCTTTTCCACCGCCTGCATGATGGCATCCAGTGCCGCTGCATTGGATGGCAGGTTTGGCGCAAAACCGCCCTCGTCGCCCACGGCTGTATTAAGCCCCTGAGACTTCAGCACCGACTTGAGGCTGTGAAAAATCTCGGCACCATAACGCAGTGCCTCAGCAAAACTTGGTGCACCAACAGGCTGAACCATGAACTCCTGGATGTCCACGTTATTGTCTGCGTGCTCGCCACCGTTGATGATATTCATCATTGGCACCGGCAGACTCATGCTGTCGCTTGAGCCATTGAGTTGTGCGATCCAGGCGTAAAGCGGCATTTTGTTGGCTTGTGCGGCCGCTTTGGCAGCAGCCAGCGAGACCGCAAGAATGGCATTGGCACCTAGATTGGCTTTGTTCGGCGTGCCGTCCAGGTCGATCATGATCTTGTCGATGGCAGCCTGATCCTGGGCATCGTGTCCCAGCAGCGCATCCCGAATCTGCTTGTTGACGTTTCCTACCGCCTTTAGCACGCCCTTGCCAAGGTATCGACCAGCATCCTTGTCACGCAGTTCCAGTGCCTCACGTGAACCGGTTGAGGCACCTGATGGCGCGCAGGCTGTACCGACAATGCCATTGTCCAGTGTTACATCGGCTTCCACTGTAGGGTTGCCACGTGAATCCAGCACTTCACGTGCGCAGATGTCTTTAATAATTGCCATATTATTTCCTGTCCATTCTATAGGTAAGGTATTCGGTATTTCCGTTAGTTTGTATCAATTTCCGGGAACTGTTTGACCAGGTCATCCACTGCCTTCATCTGACGCAGGAAGGGTTCCAGCTTGTCGAGCGGCAGTGCACAGGGGCCGTCACATAATGCCTTGTCCGGATCCGGGTGCGCCTCCAGAAACAGAGCGGACAGACCCTGGCTCAAGCCAGCACGCGCCAGTTGTGTAACATCAGCACGACGACCATCCGCGCTGGCGCTGAGTCCACCTGGGCGCTGCAGCGAATGGGTAACGTCGAACATGACCGGATAGCGAAATTTCTTCATTACCGAGAAACCCAGCATATCGACGACGAGGTTGTTGTATCCGAAACTGGAGCCCCTTTCACACAACATCAATTTACGATTACCCGCTTCTTCAAACTTCGTCAGAATGTGGCGCATCTCCTGAGGTGCCAGAAACTGAGCTTTCTTGATATTGATGACAGCATCGGTACGCGCCATTGCCATTACCAGGTCTGTCTGCCGTGAGAGAAACGCTGGCAATTGAATGATATCCGCAACCATGGCCACAGGGGCGGCCTGACCAGGCTCATGCACATCAGTGAGAACTGGTACCTTGAATCGGGTCTTGATGTCCTGAAGAATTTTCAAGCCGTTCTCCAGACCAGGACCTCGATAGGAATGAATTGATGAGCGATTCGCCTTGTCAAAGGATGCCTTGAACACATAGGGAATATTGAGGCGCGAGCAGACATCAACATACTGCTCTGCCACTTCCATCGCTAAAGCATGCGACTCCAGCACGTTCATACCACCAACGAGTACAAACGGCAGATCATTGCCGAACACAATACTGTCGCTGAGCCTGAGATGAATATTGCTGGTCTCTGCTGTCATTGCTGGCTCGCCTGATGGACCAGGGCGGCTTTTATGAAGCCAGTAAACAATGGGTGACCATCTCTAGGTGTAGAGGTGAACTCGGGATGGAACTGGCAGGCAACGAACCACGGGTGATCTGGGACCTCAATAACCTCAACCAGTTCACCATCCATGGAGCGACCTGCGATAATCAGGCCATTCTGCTGCAGTACGTCAGCATAGTTGTTGTTGAATTCATAACGGTGACGGTGACGCTCAACAATGACATCCTTGTTGTAACAGCCATATGCCGTCGAGGTTTCCTGCAGGCGACACTGCTGGCCACCCAGTCGCATGGTGCCACCAAGATCAGAATTCTCATCACGTTTTTCAACGTCACCTTCTGCTGTTGTCCACTCACTGATCAGTGCAACCACCGGGTCTTTACAATCGGTCTTGAACTCGGTGCTGTGCGCATCAGTCAGACCCGCCTTGTTGCGGGCATACTCGATCACGGCCACCTGCATGCCCAGACAGATCCCCAGATAGGGAATCTTGTTCTCGCGTGCGTACTGTACCGTAGCAATTTTCCCTTCTACACCGCGCAGGCCAAACCCGCCGGGTACCAGGATCGCATGTGCGCCTTCCAGCATCCCTGTGCCGTGGACTTTGATGTCACTGGAATCAATATAACGAATGTTGACCTTGGTGCGGGTCTGTATGCCTGCGTGACTGATCGCTTCGATCAGGGACTTGTAGGCGTCCAGTAATTCCATGTACTTGCCGACGATGGCAATGGTCACTTCCTGGTCCGGGTTCAGCTTGGCGTCCACAACACGATCCCACTCACGCAGATCTGCCGGCGGGCAATCCAGCCCGAACTTGCCAACAATGATGTCATCAAGTTCAGCGTTTCTGAGCAGAGAAGGAACACGGTAAATGGTATCGGTATCCGGCAGGGAAACCACCGCAGGCAGATCAACGTTGGTGAACAGCGCAATCTTGCGGCGCGCCGACTCTGCGATTTCCTGTTCAGAGCGACAGATCAGAACATCGGGCTGAATACCTATCGAGCGCAACTCTTTTACAGAGTGTTGTGTCGGTTTGGTTTTGGTTTCACCGGCCGTCGCAATATAGGGTACCAGCGTCAAATGCATGAACAATGCATGCTGGGAACCGAGTTCGACGCGCATCTGTCGTACGGCTTCCAGAAATGGCTGCGATTCGATGTCACCGACGGTGCCACCAATCTCTACCAGAGCGATGTCGGCACCTGCTGCACCTTCAACGACCCGCCGTTTGATCTCATCGGTTATATGCGGAATAACCTGAATCGTGGCACCCAGATAATCTCCGCGGCGCTCACGTCGAATGACTTCTTCGTAAACGCGACCTGTGGTGAAGTTGTTGCGCGCAGACATGGTCGTACGAATGAAGCGTTCGTAATGTCCGAGATCGAGGTCGGTCTCCGCGCCATCTTCGGTTACAAATACTTCGCCATGCTGGAAAGGGCTCATGGTCCCCGGATCCACATTGATATAGGGATCGAGTTTGAGCATGGTCACTTTGAGTCCGCGCGCTTCGAGAATCGCGCCAAGAGATGCCGAGGTGATGCCTTTGCCGAGCGAGGAAACCACCCCGCCGGTAATGAAAATATATCGCGTCATTAACGCCCCATCCTTAATCATTGATGGGGCTACAGATTACCAGAACCGCCCCCCATCGACAAACGAATTCTCTGCTTCATTACAATTGTTCCGATTGGCTTATGACGTGCCACCAATCCATTGCGGGAGAAACCCTGCACCACTGTTGTCGGCCTGAAAGCCCTCGCAGGGGCCTACGCCAGCAACCCATGCAAGCTGCCCGTCTATCCACAGTAGCGGTGTCCGGTCACGCAGCCATGGCTGGATACGTGCCTCATTCAGCACCTTTTTTAACGACTTGCGTGGCCTGCCCGGCAATTTGGCCTGCTCACCTCCCTGTCGGTAAGTAATCTGCACTGATGCCTGAGCCGGCCAGTACAGACCACCCCGCAAAACGGGCACCTTTATCAGCACACCATTACCAGGCAGTTGCACACTGTCCTGCTCAGTTGGCCAGGACTGACCAGCTGCGGGTAGCGCAGATGGTACAAGGCTCTGTCTGATCAGGTACAAAAGCCCGTCGTAACGACGCAATTCAAAGCCCTGCCAGCGCACCACAGGCTGCGCGTCTTCGGCCACCAGCAGCAACTCTGCCTGCAATGTCAGCAGCAATGCCCGGGACGGCCAGTCGCCTGTCTGCGACCATAACCACTGACGCAGAACCAGCCGTTGCCGGTGCGACGACAGGCTCAACAAGGATTCCAGTCTCAGTAAATTCGGGTCCGGACCACGAACCTCTTCCAGCAAGGTTTCAGCCAGTTCCTGCAGCAACTCATCAGCTTCGCGCTGAACCTCTGCTGCGGCACCAAGCCGCTGCCGCCAGGCTGGCCACTTCTCCGCGAGTTTCGGCGCTACTTCCAGACGCAAGTGATTGCGCCGGATATCCAGATCCTGGTTGCTCTCGTCGGTCACCCAGTTGAGTGACTGGTCGCTGGCAAATTCGGCCAGCTGCTCTGCGCCCAGGTCCAGCAGTGGTCGCCAGATATGCCCGTCACCCAATTCACGACACCTGGGTATACCCGCCAGACCTCGCGGACCACTGCCTCGCATCAATTGCAAAAGAACGGTTTCTGCCTGGTCGTCCAGATGATGCGCCGTTAAAAGAACCTCATCACTGCCCAGAATCTCCGAAAAGGCCTGATACCGGGCCTGACGCGCACGCATCTCAATACTGCCGGTATCATCGGGGCCCAGTTCCAGTCTGCAGACCTGCAATGGTATCGCCCGATCCCTGCACTGCGTTTCGCAATGCCGCTGCCAGTCGTCAGCATTGGGCGACAGTCCATGGTTAGCATGGACGGCACGCAGCCCTAGAGGCAGTTGAGCCCCCAACTGCCAGAGCAGATGCAGCAATACGGTAGAGTCCCGTCCACCACTAAAAGCAAGCACCAGCTGCCGCTTACGCGGCAACTGGCGCTGTAATTCATCGATAGAGTCGAGAAGTCTTTGCTGCAAATTCACGTGACGCGCTCCTGCGGACCGCAAAAACAGCAATCAGAGCCGGGGCTCAGCGAGTGATTCCGTAACTCATCAGACGTCGATAGCGGCGCTCGATGAGGTTGTCTATCTCCATGTTCTGCAGACGTTCAACCTGATCCACCAATGATGCCTTGATGTTCTCAGCCATGGTTTTTATGTCCCGGTGAGCACCACCCAGCGGTTCCGGAATTGTGCTGTCGACGATGCCCAGTTCCTCAAGTCGTTTGGATGTCACACCCATTGCCTCAGCGGCATCAGGTGCGTGTTCAGCTGACTTCCAGAGAATCGTGGCGCAGCCTTCCGGGGTAATGACGGTGTAGGTTGAGTACTGCAGCATATTCAGGTGGTCAGCGATGCCAATAGCGATCGCACCCCCGGAATTCGCTTCACCAGTGACGGTGGCAATCAACGGCGTTCTGACACGCGACATCATCGCCATGTTTTCAGCAATCGCCTCATTAATGCCGCGCTCCTCAGCATCAATACCGGGATAAGCCCCGGGCGTATCGATAAAGCTGAGCACCGGCAGCCTGAAACGCTCTGCCATTTCTATCAATCGTCGCGCCTTGCGGTAGCCCTCGGGGCGCGGCATACCAAAATTGTGCCGCACCTTCTCCTTGGTCCCGCGGCCTTTCTGGTGCCCAATAACCATGACAGGCTTGCCATCCAGTCGCGCCACACCGCCCACTAATGCCTGGTCATCAGCAAACAGCCGATCACCATGCAGCTCATCAAAGTCAGTGAATATATGCTGGATGTAGTCCAGTGTATAAGGGCGCAGAGGGTGACGAGCAACCTGGGAAATCTGCCAGGGCGTCAGGTTTGCGTAGATTTTCTCTGTCAGCTTGGTGCTTTTTTCCTGCAGCTTCTGAATTTCTTCACCGATATTCAACTCATTGTCATCACTGACAAGGCGCAGTTCATTGATCTTGACTTCAAGATCGGCAATCGGTTGCTCAAAATCTAGATAATTGGGATTCATAGTCGCGTTAAATCAGCCTTTGTAAGACATTATAGGATCGGATGATAACAAATATCACGCCACCCTGTCCCGTCCTGTCATTCAGACCCATATCTCCTTTCTGACAGCCAGCTTTCGGCCTGTCCAGCCGCACTGGCATCAGTGCCCGTAAGCGACAGCAACTGACTCACGACCAAACATTTCACCCAGCTCCTGCAGCAGATCCTGCTCTGGCAGCACACACCAGTCATCACCCAGCTGTAACCACCCATCCACGTCCGGTCGCCGATAGCATATGCGCACCCGGCAAGGCTTCAGCACTGGTTCTGCGTTCTCGTCAGGATCCGTCCCGGCGACCGGTAATGGCCGGCGATAAGGATCAAGGCACGCCGCCAGCCGCTTGCTGAAGTCGGGGTGCAGCCGGTCGGCGCTCAGTGTCAGCTCAAGCGCACGGGCAAACTTCTGCCGGGCCTGTGTCAGACTCAGTACCTGCCGTGTGCGGCCACGCATGCCACCACTGAAATCGTCCATGGACACCTGGCACTCAACCAGCAGGATGGCGTCTTTCTGCAGAAGATCACGATATTGCTCGTACTCTTTTGCAAACAGTGACACTTCGAATCGCCCGCTTCGGTCGTCAAGCGTGATAAATGCAATCAGGTCGCCGCGTTGACTGCGCATTGTGCGCATACCGACTACCAGGCCAGCAACCCACTGAGCTTCCCGTTCCGGCCGAAGATTGGCGATCCGGTCCCTGGTCAGACGTGACAATTCGGGCAGATATTCATCGATGGGGTGACCGCTCAGATACAGGCCCAGGGTTTCCTTCTCCTCGCGAAGACGTTGCTGCTGACTCCACGGCCGGGCCGGTTTGAGCGCCGCTGCATCAGAGGATTCAGTGACAGGTGCAATATCACCAAACATATCCATCACGCCGGCGGCCTGATTGCGGCTGCTCTGCTCTGCTGCCTGAACAGTGTCGGCGATTGAGGCAAACAACCGTGCACGCGCTGTATCTGCATCGGCATCCACCAGGCAATCCATGGCGCCTGCTTTAACCATGGCCTCCAAAGCACGTTTATTGACCGTCTTTAGGTCCACCCGCTGGCAGAAGTCGAGCAATGACGTGAACGCACCCCCTGCAGTACGCGCTTCAATAATGGCGTTGATCGGGCCCTCCCCAAGGCCTTTGATCGCACCAAGGCCATAAACCACTTCGCCCTTGTCATTGACGGTAAAATTGTAGGCGCCAATATTCACGCTGGGCTCGACAAGTGGCAGTTCCATTGACCGGCATTCTTCAATCAGGGTAACCACCTTGTCGGTGTTCTGCATATCGGCCGACAACACCGCGGCCATGAAATAGGCCGGGTAATGCTGCTTCAGCCAGGCAGTCTGATAGGATACCAGCGCGTAAGCCGCCGAGTGTGACTTGTTAAAACCGTAGCCGGCAAATTTTTCCATCAGGTCGAAAATGGATCCAGCCAGATCCGCATCCAGCCCATTGGCAGCCGCACCCTCAAGAAAAATGGAGCGTTGTTTCTCCATTTCTTCTGGTTTCTTTTTGCCCATCGCGCGGCGCAGCATATCCGCTTCACCCAGGCTGTAATTGGCAAGCACCTGGGCAATCTGCATCACCTGTTCCTGATAAAGAATCACACCATAGGTGTTCTTCAATACCGGCTCCAGGTCAGGGTGTGGATAAGCAACATCCGCACGACCATGTTTACGGTTGATAAAATCATCCACCATTCCCGACTGCAGCGGGCCAGGACGGAACAAGGCCACCAATGCCACGATATCTTCAAAACAGCTGGGCAACTGGCGACGAATCAACTCCTTCATCCCTCTGGATTCCAGCTGAAAAACTGCAGTGGTATCGCCCCGCTGCAGCAGCTGATACACCCGGGCATCATCCAGTGGGATGGCTGTAATATCGAGAGGATTGTTGTGACGGTCAGGCTCCTGGGCGTTAATCATCTTGATTGCCCAGTCAATAATGGTCAGCGTTCGAAGACCAAGAAAGTCAAACTTGACCAGCCCGGCGGTTTCCACATCGTTCTTGTCGAACTGAGTGACCAGACCGTCGCCGTTCTCGTCACAGTAAAGCGGTGAGAAGTCAGTCAGCACCGTTGGCGCAATCACCACGCCACCGGCATGTTTGCCAACATTGCGCGTGATACCTTCGAGTTTAAACGCCATCTCCATAATTTCCTGGGCGTCTTCGTCACCTTCGACAAATTCGCGCAGGGCTTCTTCCTGTTCCATAGCCTTGGTAAGCGTCATACCGACTTCAAATGGAATCAGTTTGGATAACTTGTCCGCCAGACCATAGGATTTACCTTGCACACGTGCCACGTCTCGTACTACAGCTTTGGCAGCCATGGTTCCGAAAGTGATAATCTGGGACACTGCGTCCTTCCCGTATAGTTCAGCAACGTGCTGAATCACACGGTCACGCCCCTCCATGCAGAAGTCGACGTCGAAATCAGGCATGGAAACCCTTTCCGGGTTCAGGAAGCGCTCAAACAGCAGGTCATATTTAAGTGGATCCAGATCCGTGATGCCTAGCGCATAAGCTACAATTGACCCTGCGCCCGAGCCTCGCCCCGGCCCAACCGGCACACCATTGTTCTTGGCCCACTGGATGAACTCCATCACGATAAGAAAATAACCAGGAAATCCCATCTGTATGATGACATCCAGCTCGAAATCGAGGCGCTTGTAGTACGGCTCACTGAAAGCCATGCAATCGGCATCCTGTGCTTCATAGCTGCGCCCGTGAGATTCATAAAACAGTCTCGGGAGGCGCTGCTCCAGGCCTTCGCGACTGAGCTGACGAAAATATTCGTCCATACTCATACCCGGTGGCACAGGATAATTGGGCAGGAAGGGTTTACCCAGCTCGATATCAAGATTGCAGCGCATGGCAATACTGACGGTATTACTCAGCGCCTCCGGGATATCAGCAAACAGCTCTCGCATCTCATCCGGGGTCTTCAGGTACTGCGACTCTGTGTAGTGACGCGGGCGGCGCGGATCATCGAGCGTGCGACGTTCATGAATGCACACTCTCACTTCATGTGCTTCAAAATCTTCCGGCTTGAGAAAGCGCACATCGTTGGTAGCAACCAATGGGCAGCCGGCTTCCGAGGCGAGGTTCACCGCGGCCTGAATATAGGCCTCTTCGCCAGCACGACCACAGCGCTGTATTTCAAGGAAAAAACTTTCCGGAAAAAGTCTCATCCACCAGTCAAGGGCGCTGCGCGCACCGGCGGTATCGCGTTCATTCAACAGTCGCCCGACCTCACCTTCCGGACCGCCTGACAAAGCAATCAGCCCGTCAGCATGTGCCTCCAGCCATTCACGCTTTATGGTCGGACTGCCGTGCCCTTCTTTCTGCGTATACGACATGGAAATCAGGCGCGTCAGATTGCGGTAACCATTGAGATTACGGACCAGCAACACCAGGGGAAACGGGCGTTCCCGGTTGTCCGTGTTCTCAACCAGAATATCGCAGCCACAAATGGGTTTTACACCTGCCGCCATGGCGCCGCTGTAGAACTTGATCATGGCAAACAGGTTGCTCTGGTCTGTTACTGCGACCGCCGGCATACCCGCTTCGGCGACGGTGTTGATCAGCGGTTTGACACGAACCAGTCCGTCGACAATAGAATATTCTGTGTGAACCCGAAGGTGGACAAAGTCTAGGCCGCTCATCTGTCAGTGTGTCTCCATCGATGTATCAATTCCTGCCCACCTGCCTCAGATTTGGTGCCTGTGCCAGGCGGGCTTTGACTGGTGCAAAACTTCGGCGGTGGGCGTTGCAGGGGCCCAGTCGTTCCAGGGCAGCCAGATGCTCGGCTGTTGGATATCCCTTGTGCTTTGCAAAGCCGTAGTCAGGGTACTGCTCGTGCAGTTCGAGCATAACATTGTCGCGCGCAACCTTGGCAAGAATCGATGCTGCCGCAATGCAATCAACACGGCTGTCACCCTGCACAACAGCTGTCGATCGATAGGACCAGACAGGACAGCGATTGCCATCTACAAAGACAAATTCGGGGGTCTCAGACAGAGCATCTACCGCGCGGTGCATGGCCAACAGGCTGGCCTGCAGTATGTTCAGCTGATCAATCTCTTCGGGCTCGGCACAGGCTATGGCGTAAC
Source organism: Pseudohongiella sp. SYSU M77423 (assembly GCF_029911965.1). Lineage (NCBI taxonomy): Bacteria > Pseudomonadati > Pseudomonadota > Gammaproteobacteria > Pseudomonadales > Pseudohongiellaceae > Pseudohongiella > Pseudohongiella sp. SYSU M77423. The sequence continues at coordinate 353,553 of NZ_JARYTH010000002.1, forward strand.
ATACCGCCTGCTCCTGAATCTGGCGAAATAGATTCAGTCGTCGCTTCTCGGTCAGTTTTTTTGAGTCATTCAGGAAGGGCAGATCATACTTTTCTGGCAGAATAACAGCCGCCGCGTAAACAGCGCCGGCCAAAGGCCCACGGCCAGCTTCATCAACTCCTGCTATCGGGCCAGAGATGTCAGAAGCAAATTCGAATCCAGATTGCAGATAAGTATCCACCAAGCTACTTTCCTTCTGGTGTTATTGTTTTTTGATAACAGAAAGCACAGCTGGCGCAGCACTTCATGTCTTTCCGTTCCGCCAGGGTGTCAGCTGCCAGCTTCAGTCTCGATCAGCTCTGCTACAGCCTCAGCAGCCTGACGGTTGGCATCGCGTTTCAGAGTGCGGTGAATCCGGGCAAACTCTTCAGCCAGATTCTCGGTCCGCTCCGGTTCGTTCAGCCAGGTCAGCAGACACTGCGTGACTGCCTCTGGTGTGGCTGCGTGCTGAAGGTACTCCGGCACCAGCTGCCTGCCGGCAAGCAGATTGGGCAATGCAACCCACGGCACCCGCAACATGCGCGACGCCAGCATCCAGGTGATTGGCGCAAGTTTGTAGCAGACCACCATGGGACGCTGCAGCAACATGGCTTCCAGCGTCGCGGTGCCTGATGCCTGTACAACCAGATCACAGGCCTGCATGGCCTCATGCGACTGGCCGTTCAATAATACAAAGTGATTTCTGATTTCCGGGCTCAACGCCGCGTGCTGATCCATCATCTGCACAAGCTGATGGTAGCGTGAATCGTTGGCACAGGGTATGACAAACCGAACTGTGCTGCGCTGTCGCAGACAGGCAATCGCTGCGTCAAGAAAAACCGGTGCCAGCCTCTGTACTTCGTTACGACGGCTACCTGGCATCAAACAGATCCAGTCGGCATCACTGGCCAGCCCCAGGGCCTCCCGCTGATGCAGCTTTACGGCCTGCTGATCGGCATCGGGGTCGGTCTCGTCTGCCAGTGGATGCCCAACGCAGCGCGCCGGGATTGCATTGCTGCGATAAATTTCTGATTCGAATGGAAACAGTGTCAGCATCAGGTCAACGCATTGAGCAATGCGTTTGATGCGTCCCTCTCCCCAAGCCCAGACACTGGGGCTCACATAATGAACTGTTTTGATACCGGACGCACGCAGTGGTTGCTCCAGCCGCAGGTTAAAACCGGGTGAGTCGATACCAATAAAGACGGCAGGACGTTCGCGCTGATAGAGCGACAGCAAGTCCCGTTTCAGGCGCAGCAATTCAGGCAACCGCCCCAGAGGTTCAACAAACCCCATCACCGAAAGGCGTTCCATGGGGGTAATGCTGACGAATCCCTGCGCGAGCATCCGGGGGCCACCAACGCCCATAAACCGGGCCTCAGGATAACGCTGGCGCAACTGCTGCATCAGCCCCGCTCCCAGAATATCGCCAGACTCTTCTCCGGCAACGATCCCTATCAGCATACCTGCCTCATCAACTAACGTTGTGACTGGAACCGGGGCCGCCTAGCGGTGAATGCCTTTTGTCGATCCGGTGATGGATTTCAGAAAAACTGCCAATGCGGGGTTTGTTTCTGCAACTGGTGTCAGACTTTCACGCGCCTCTTCCAGGCTCAGGCCCCGCTTATAGACAGTTTTAAACGCATCCCGAATTAGTTTGACGGTTTCTGCGTCAAAGCCGCGACGTTCAAGCCCTACTGTGTTGACGCTGCGAACGGCTGCAGGAGAGCCGCTGACAATTACGTAGGCAGGCACGTCATGTGAAATATGTGTCATACCACCAACCATGGCATGCGCACCAATACGTAGAAACTGGTTGACCCCGGCAAAACCGCCCAGAATCGCCCAGTCATCAACCTCGGCGTGTCCGGACAAACCTGCGTTGTTGGCGAATACCGTGTTGTTCCCGACGATACAGTCATGTGCAACGTGTACGTACGCCATCAGCAGGTTGTTACTGCCAATACGCGTATACGACCCGCCCGCACCGGTACCTCTGTGCAGCGTACAGCCTTCTCTGATGATATTGTTGTCGCCTACTTCCAGCCAGGTATCTTCTCCAGCAAATTTCTTGTCAGCCGGATCCTCACCAACAGATGCAAACTGGTACACCTGATTACCTTTACCCAACCGGGTGTTCGATTTGATAACGACATGAGACGCTATGGTCGTTCCTTCACCAATTTCAACATTGGGACCGATAATACTCCAGGGTCCAATACTGACGTTGTCAGCTATTTTGGCAGAAGGGTCAATGATCGCGCGCGGGTCTATCACTGTTCTCGCTTCCTCTCTGCGCACATGATTGTCGCTTCACCGACAAGTTCATTGTCGACGGAAGCGCGGCACTGGAATTTGTAGATCCCGCGCTTACTGGTCAGGATAGTGGCTTCCAGCGTCAGTCGATCGCCTGGCACCACTGGCCGTTTCAGTCGGACTTCATCCGCACCTACAAAGTAGTACAGATAACCGTCCTTGGGTTTTTTCTCCTGGCTTTTGAAGCCCAGCACACCAGCAGCCTGAGCCAGCGCTTCGATAATGAGAACGCCTGGCATAATCGGATAATCTGGGAAATGCCCGTTAAAAAAGGGTTCATTCACAGTGACATTTTTGTACGCCACGATTGATTTGCCCAGCTCCATGCTGACCACACGATCCACCAGCAAAAACGGGTATCGCTGGGGCAGGTACTCCTTGATTTCTTCCACATTCATCATAGTTTTATTCCTGAGTGTCACAACTGGCGTTTGCCCAGTTGCTTTTCAATAGTTCGCAGCGCTTTGGACAGGTCTGCCAACTTGGTCTGCGCCACCGCATTACGGCGCCATTGACTGCTTTCCTGCAGTATCGCGCCCGATGCATAAACACCTGGCTTGTCCACAGAACGACTGACCATGGACATCGCCCCAATGCTTACTTTGTCGGCAATTGTCAGATGTCCGGTTATCCCTACACCACCGCCGATGAGGCAGTAGCGACCAATGTGCGTGCTGCCGGCCAATGCGGTACATCCGCAGATGACCGTGTGATCCCCTACTGTGCAGTTATGCCCAATCTGGACCTGATTGTCTATCTTTACGCCGTTACCAATCACGGTGTCGTCCAGAGCTCCGCGATCAATGGTACTGCCCGCCCCTACTTCGACGTCGTCTCCCAATCTTACAGACCCAAGCTGGGCGATCTTTACCGAACGCTCACCATCGAAGGCAAACCCGAATCCATCGGCGCCGATAACGACTGAAGAGTGCAAAATAACACGGCTACCGATGTGTACCCGCTGATAAATACTGACATTGGCGTGGATAACACAGTCGCTGCCGAGGCGGGAACCGCGACCTATGCTGACATTGGCGCCTATCCGGGTGCCGTCACCAATAACAACAGCTGCATCTATGACGGCGCCGGGCCCGATGACGACTCTTTCGCCGATCACTGCCTGGGGACTGACCCGCGCACTGGCATCGATACCCGACCCGTCGTGATCTGCCCCGGATTCCTGTGCTTCCATGCTGGCGAACAGTTGTGACGCATGCGCGTAAGCGACGTAGGGCTTGCGGGTCACCAGGCAGGGTTTGTCAACCAGCTCGAGCATATCCGGGTGCACAATAAATGCTGAGGCATCTGACTTCGCCAGCTGCTTGATATACTTGGGATTACTGAGAAAACTGAGTTGACCGGATGTAGCTGTGGCCAGGGTCGCAAGACCTGTGATGGGAAGATCTGTCACCCGCTGGCCAGCATCATTCAGCTCAGTGCCAAGATGCTGTGCCAACTCACCCAGCGTGACAGATCCCATCGTCTTTACCGCAACTTCAGGGCGCTTATCGTGCCAGCTCGTTGAGTTTCGCCGTCACCAGCGCAGTGATGTCATAGCTGTTATTGAAGTATGCAACAGACTCTGCATTGAGAACCAGATCGTAATTACCTTCTTCAACCACCGCCTCAATTGCCTGTCCGAGGAACTGACGCTGGCTTTCAATGAACTGCTGCTGACGCTGATTCCAGGCATTCTGCAGGCGCTCGGCAATAACCTGCATCTGTACCTGACGCTCTTCGGCGTCGGAGTTAAGCTGCTGCAGTTCCTGCTCGCTCAGGATGGATTCATCACGCTGGGCGCGCTCGATGATCTCACGCAATTCAGTGTTCAATCGCTCCAGACGCTGCTCATCAGAAGCAAATTGACTACGGGTGTTCGCTTCCAGCTCACGGGCAGCATCTGTGTTAAACAGTGCCTGTTCGAGGTTAATGATACCTATAACCGGTTGCGACTGCGCCATTGCCGTGTTGCCAACCAGCAGCCAGGCAGCAACCAGTATCATCATCTTTCTCATCATCATCACCCTATTCTAAATAATTAGAAACTTACATGAATTTGGCCCTGACCAGTCGATCAGGGAGGCGCATTATAGCACTGTGATCAGAAACCTGCTCCAATCGTAAAGTCGAAACTCTTGGTACGGTCGTTGTCGTCTTTGGTGAACGGTTTGGCCAGGTAGAAAGTCAAAGGTCCAAATGGCGACAGATAGGTCACGCCAACACCAACCGAGTAGCGCAGCTCGCCAGTGTCGAAATCGGAGCAGTTATTGTTACGCGTCTGACGCAGGGTGCAATCCGTTGAGAACACACTGCCTACGTCAACAAACAGGCTTGAACGGACACGGCTGCGATCATCAACAAACGGTAGCGGGAACAGCAGCTCGAATGAAGCTGTTGTCAGCAGGTTGCCACCAAAATTGTTACGATCGCCATAGATATCCCGCGTACTGGTGACTAACTGACGCAACTGGTTGCCATTTTCGTCCAGTAAGGGCTGGTTGTTCTCATCAAGCACCGGCGCCGTTACGTAGCCCTGTGAGTTGCGATCAAAACCTTGCGGACTGCCTGCCTGGTTGATGATGATGTCGCCATTTTCATCTTTTGCCAGCTCGGTGAAGTCTGTGCTGTATATGGCCGGCGGTGTACTGCGCGGTCCAAGGCTGTTTTCCTCAAAGCCGCGAACAGAACCGTTGTAGGCAAGACCACCCGCAAAATAGTTCTGGAAAAACGGCAGCTCACCGGTATCGCCATAACCGTCACCGTAACCAAAATTGGTTCGCAGTCGGAATACCCAGTCTTCGCCAAACACCGGCTTGTAATAGTCAGTGTTGTAACTCAGGCGGTAATATTCCAGATCGCTGCCTGGCAGGGTTATTTCTGCCGACGCCTGCTGGAAGAAGCCTCGGGTAGCCAGCTGGCCTCTATTCAGCGTATTGCGGATCCAGTTAGTTGTGATGGTAAAATTGTCGAAAGAGCGACCATACTTATCAATGAAACCTGGTTCTACGCCCTGATTAAGATATTCCTCCGACAGGTCACTGATGTTGCCAAAAATGGCATCACGCACGGGACCTTCCCAGGGATTGATATTGGCCGGACTGATTATGTAGCGATTGATATTCGGATTCAGTTTGGGTGTAGATTCGATTTCCTGCACGGAGAAGCCGGTGCCGGAAGTCAATTCTGTATGGCTGTAACCCAGGTTATAACCAATCTGCTGGAATTCATCTATAGGATAGCTGAAGCTGACTGAGCCGCCATAGGACGTCGTCGAGAAACTGGCAACGTTCAGGAAAGAGTCCTGCTTCTGGGCAAACAGACTGAAGCCGCGGCTGACACCATCAGGCGTGTAATAAGGGTCCACGTAACTGAAGCGGGCACTGGAGCTGTAATAGCTTCGGTTCAGACCTACAGAAACTGTTCGACCTGTCCCCAGAAAATTTTCGGCCTGCAGGTCTGTGGAAATGAACCAGTCACCTCCACCACCAGAGCCAACACTGAATGAAATGCTGCCGAAGTTCTGTTCTTCAACGTCGAATTCGACATCGATCTGGTCGGTCATGCCCGGGACTTCAACGGTTTCCACTTCTACCGTAGAGAAGTAACCTAGGCGCTCCAGGCGCACTTTGGAAAACTCGATCTGTTGACTAGAGGCCGGTGCACTTTCAAGCTGTCGCATTTCGCGGCGCAGGACATCGTCCGCTGTCGCAATGTTGCCCCGGTAGTTGATGCGATTGACGTAGGTCCGCGCACCAGGTTCAACATAAAATATCACTTCAACTGTCTGATCTTCGTCGTTTACCTCTGGCACACCTTCAACTTCAGCAAAGGCATAACCCAGATTGCCAAGAATCTGCGTCATGTATTCTTCGCTGGCCGTGATCAGCGCCTGGGAATAAGTCTGACCGGGACCCACCAGTGTGTAGGCGCGCAGAATCGCTTCGGCATTAACCAGGTCACCCACCAGGTCCACGTTGCTGACCGTGTAGGCCTGCCCTTCACTGACATTGATGGTGATATAGATGTCTTCGTTATCCGGGGTAACTGAAACCGGTGTCGAATCGATATTGAACCGGGCAAAACCGTTGTCCAGATAGTGCGACGTGATACGTTCGAGGTCACCTTCAAACTGCTCTCGCGAATAATTGTCACGACCACTGAAAGGCAGGTACCAGGGCTTCACCCCAAGGTCCATCAGCTCCAGCAGTTCGTCATTCTCATAGACGTTATTGCCAACAACATTGACGCCACGAATGCGACTTTCTTCACCCTCGTTCACCGTCATGTCAATAGCAACACGATTACGTGGCAGATCGGTTACTTCAATATCAACGGTAGTGCCATATCGCCCACGAGACGAATACACTTCCTGGATACCCTGACGGATCGCTTCCAGCGTAGAACGGGTGAAGATACCACCCTCAACGATTTCAGCGGATTCCATATTGCGCAGAATATCTTCTGTCTGCAGAACACGGTTACCCGAAATATTGATTTCACTGACTGACGGACGTTCGAGGACCGTTATCAGAAGGACGCCGTCTTCGCGGGCGACTTCGACCTCTTCAAAATACTGTGATTCGGTAATAGCCCGAATGACCTGAGCAGCCATGCCGGGTTCAAAGTAGTCACCAATGCTGACTGGCAGCAGGCTGAACATCACCCCCGGAGAGATGCGTTGCAGCCCGTCAATTCGGATATCGGTGATTTCGAAGCCCTGTTGCTGATTCTGGGCGACTGTTGGAACACTGGTGGTCATGACGGTAGTGCCCAATAAGGCACTCGTCAGCAATACACTACGGCAAATTCTAATCATGAAGTTCTAACGAGTCCGGACTTATTCTTGGTAAATTTTTTGATGTCAGCCGTGCCCTGCCGTCATTTACAGCAGTCGAGTCACATCGTTATACAGGGCCAACATCATGATACCCCCGATCATCAGCAATCCCAGTTGCAAGCCCATCGCCTGAACGCGCTCTGGCACGGGACGGCGTATGATAGCTTCTATGGTGTAATACAACAAATGACCTCCATCGAGCACCGGTATGGGCAGCAGATTAAGCACGCCCAGACTTATGCTGAGGATTGCCAAAAAGCCGAGATATACTTCCAGACCATATGTCGCCGTTTCACCAGCAACCTGCGCAATGGTAATTGGACCATTAATATTCTTGACGGAAATCAGCCCGACAACCATCTTTTTGATTGAGTCGAGCACGAACACCGACTTGTCCCAGGTTTCCACTACCGCCGGGACAATCGCAGTCAGCGGGTTGTAAGACACCTCGCGGCGATGCTCCGGTGGCAGGCTTCCGTACAGATCAAATGCCTGCACACCAGCCCCGATCACACCAATTCGACTGCCATCCTGCGCCTGCCCGACGTCTGGCACCAAAGTCAACGCCACCTCGGACGCTCCGCGTTGGACAACAACTTCCAGAGGCAGTTCCGCAGAGCCTCGAACGATATTGACCCATTGCATCCAGTCGGTCACTGTCTCGCCATCAGCCGCAACTATCCGATCCCCGGATTGCAGGCCTCCTGTCTCGGCAGCTCCACCCGGCACAACCATGTCGATAATCGGAGGAATCTCATACTGCACGATGCCCAGTTCAACAAGCGGGTTGGGTTCGGTGGTGTCCGACAACCAGCTGTTGATAGACAGACTGTACTCGTTGACGGCATCGCTGTTGCCTGGTGATGCCGAAATACTCACGGCGCCGCTCTCGCCCATTCTATCGAGCAGCGCCATGACCACCTGCTGCCAGATGTCCACGGGTTGACCATCGACGGCCAGTATTTCGTCACCCGGGCGCAGACCGGCCTGCCATGCCGGTGATTCAGTTTCCACGTTGGCAATCACCGGCGCAATACCACGCTGGCCGTAGGCAACATTGATTACCCAGAACACCAGAATCGCGAGCAGGAAGTTGGCCAGTGGCCCCGCCGCTACAATGGCAAATCGCTGCCAGATGGGTTTGTAGTTAAAAGCCATGTGGCGCTGCGATTCGGGAACCGAGCTGCCGGCTTCCGCATTGGTGTCTTCCTGGCCAAGCATCTTCACATAACCACCCAGCGGAATCGGGGCTATGACGTACTCAGTGCCATCCTTGCCTACCCAGGTTTTTACCGCCTTGCCGAACCCAATGGAGAAGCGCAGCACTTTGACGCCACAGCGCCTGGCCACCCAGAAGTGTCCAAACTCGTGAATGGTAACGAGAATGCCCAGGGTGACAATCAGGGCCAATATATTGACTATCAGGGTTTGCAGCATAAACTCCACCGGATTGTTATGCAGTGCGTGAGCGCCTTTGCAAGGTGGCAACCAATTCGCCTGCCACCGACCTCGCCTGCGTATCCATCTCTTGAATCATAGCCAGTGAGACCGGCCCGCGACAAGTTATTTGCTCAAGTGTGGCGGCGATGATACGTGATATGTCAGTAAACGCCACCCGTCTGCCCAGGAATGCAGCCACCGCCACTTCATTGGCAGCATTAAGCACTGCCGGCGAGGCGCCACCGCGCTTGGCCGCTTCGATTCCCAGTTCAAGACAGGGAAAGCGTGTCATGTCAGGCCGCATAAACTGAAGATCCGGACCTGCCGCAAGGTCAAGAAAGCTCGCGCCGGAGCTGATCCGGGACGGCCAGCCCAGTGCATGAGCAATGGGCACACGCATATCAGGGCTGCCCAGCTGGGCCAGCACCGACCCGTCTTCGTACTCAACCATGGAATGGACGATACTCTGCGGATGAACGAGGACATCAACACGGTCCGGGGCAAGGTCGAACAGGTAGCAGGCCTCGATAAACTCCAGTCCCTTATTCATCATGGTTGCCGAATCGACTGAAATTTTGCGCCCCATTGACCAGTTCGGGTGCTTGCAGGCCTGTTCCGGGGTTACCCGGTCAAGCTGACTGGTGTCGGCGCTCAGGAATGGCCCACCGCTGGCTGTCAGTATCACTTTGCGGATACCGGCCTTCAACAGCTTGGCTTCCCCCTGCTGAGCTGAGGCAGGCAGACACTGAAAGATTGCATTGTGCTCACTGTCTATTGGCAGGATTGTCGCCTGGCTTTCCCGGGCAGCCTGCATAAACAGCTCACCGGCCATGACCAGAGCTTCCTTGTTTGCGAGCAACACCAGCTTGCCGCTTGATGCCGCAGCCAATGCCGGAAGCATTCCGACCGCGCCGACAATGGCAGCCATGACGGCGTCAACTTCCGCGGCGCTGGCTACCTGCGACTGGGCTTCCACACCGCCGAGGACCACTGTTTCGCTCCCAGCAGACTGCAAGGCCTGTCGAAGCTGCTGCGCGGCATCAGCATCAGTCATGACGGCATAAGCAGGTGCGAACTCAAGACATTGCTGCGTCATCAACTGGTGATTGGTGTTTGCCGTCAGGGCATAAATAGAGAACTGCGGATTTTTGCGGACCACATCCAGCGTGCTGACGCCAACCGAGCCGGTAGACCCGAGTACCGTCAATCGCTTTTCAGTTACGTTCACAGGACCTCCGGCATGGCGCGGAGCAGGATCAGGGCAAGCACAAATACGGGTGTAGCAGCCATCAGGCTATCGATACGATCAAGCACACCACCATGACCCGGCAGACTGCGGCCACTGTCTTTAATACCGCGATGTCGTTTGAGCATGCTCTCGAAAAGGTCTCCGACCACCGACAGAACGGCCAGCAGCACCGCCAGGCACATCAACAGCGCCCATAAATCAATACTCAGGGGCTGACGACTGTGCAGCCAGGCGAGCAGGAGCGCACTCAGGGCAACACAACTTGCCAGACCGCCCCAGAACCCGGCCCAGGATTTTTTCGGGCTCAAGGCTGGAGCCAGGCGTCTGTTACCCCATTTTCGACCGCTGAAATATGCTCCGATGTCGACAACACTGACCAGTGCCACCAGCACAAAAACCAGCACGCCCGAGGATTCAATCATCTTGAGGTAGTACAGTCCCAGCCAGGTAGGCAGCAGACAAAGCACACCGAGTGCGCCGATTTTCCAGCGCTGTTGCCAGCGATGCTGCCCACTGGGGTACTGTCTGATAGTCCAGAAAACCCAGAACCAGAACAGTGTCGCGAAAGCCATCAGCATAGTGAGGGCCATTTCGTTGATTGAGGAAACTGCCGTACCCAGTGACTGACCAGCTACATCGAGATCTGCACCGGGTACTGATGAGCGTGACACCAGGAATAAGGTAAGCATCAGAATTGCAGCAAACCCCAGCGTCCAGACCGCCTGCTCAGCAGCGCGCCGCAGGCCCATCAGTTGCCCCCACTCCCAGAGCGCCGGCAGCAGAACCAGGCCAAGAAACACTGCAAAATATGGCGCTGGTAGCCAGGCGGTGCCAAGGTACAACCCGAGCAACATGACGATGGCTGTCAGAACTCTCTGCCTGAGCAATTCAAACCTCTAATTATTGTTCAATTCGTCGTCGCTACCAGATTGTCTGCCAAAACGGCGCTGTCGACGACTGTAATCATCCAATGCCAGCTGAAAAACCTGATCATTGAAGTCAGGCCAGAAGCACTCTGTAAAATAGAACTCAGTATAGGCGAACTGCCACAGCAAAAAATTGCTGATGCGTTGCTCGCCACCAGTTCGTATGCACAAATCCGGCTCCGGGACATCACCCAGACAGATGTGTTGCTGAAGCAGCTCAGGGGTGATATCAGATGCCGCAATCTCCCCTTGCTGAACTTTCTCAGCCATAACTCTGGCAGCCTGTGCGATATCCCAGCGCCCACCATAGTCAGCAGCAACAGTCACAACCGTCCCGGTATTATTGCGCGTCAGTTTTTCAACGTCATTCATATGCCTCTGCAGTCGGGGTGCAAAGGAACTACGATTGCCAATGAACTGCAGTCGCACATTACGCTCATGCATCATGCCGATTTCATGGCGCTGCAGGACATTCAGAAACAGCGCCATCAGGCCCTGTACTTCCTTGCGTGGCCGCAGCCAGTTTTCGCTGCTGAAGGCAAACAGGGTCAGATAGGGAATTCCACGATCCACACATCCAAACACCACGTCCCGGGCAATCTGCGCACCCACTCGATGCCCTACTGCACCACGCTCGCCGCGACTGCGGGCCCACCTGTTATTACCATCCATGATGATGGCAACATGCTGTGGCAAGCTGCGAGCGTCTGTCTGCGCGTCACCGTCCTTGTTCTGCATATCCGGTTCCACCCAGGGTTTCAGATTGACAGCAAGTCTTTCTCTTTCTCGCTGTATGTGGCTTCAACAGCCGCAATGTGTTTATCAGTCAACTTCTGGATGCGCTCTTCTGCACGGCGCTGCTCGTCTTCACTGATCTCCTTGTCCTTAAGCAGATCTTTGAGCGTGCTGTTGGCATCGCGGCGAATATTGCGGATTGCGACTCGCGCGTTTTCCGCTTCGGCCTTGGCCTGTTTGGTATATTCGCGACGGGTTTCTTCCGTCAGGGCTGGCATCGGTACACGGATGGACTCACCATTGTTGGATGGATTCAGGCCCAGATCTGATTTCATGATGGCTTTTTCGATATCACCAATCAGGGGGCGCTCCCAAGGAGTCACAACCAGCAGACGGCCTTCTTCAACGGTAATATTGGCCAGCTGGTTAAGCGGTGTGTCTGCCCCGTAGTACGGCACGTTTACACTGTCCAGGATGCCCGGATGGGCGCGCCCGGTCCGAATTTTATTAAACGCCAGCTCCAGCGACTGGATGGATTTGTCCATGCGCTCGCCGGCATCTTTGATGATCTCTTCAATCATTACGTTCCCCTGTCAGACTTCTGGTCGGACGACGCCAATCAGCGTGCCATCGGTTGTTCCCATTACATTATTCAACAGCGACCCGGGCTTCTGCATGTTGAACACGCAGACCGGAATATCGTGATCGCGCACCAGACAGATTGCTGTGAGGTCCATGACCCCCAGCTTCTTGTCGAGTACTTCATCATAAGTCAGGTAGTCGTATTTGACGGCATCTGGCACTCGCATTGGATCCGCAGAGTAAACGCCATCAACTTTTGTGGCTTTGAGCACCAGTTGTGCATCAATTTCGATGCCACGCAGGCAGGCTGCCGAGTCGGTGGTAAAAAATGGATTGCCGGTGCCAGCAGCGAAGATGACAACATCGCCATTACGCAGATGACGAATGGCGGCACGACGATCATAATGCTCCACCACGCCACTCATGGGTATCGCAGACATGACACGGGTTGAGATACCAGCCCTTTCAAGCGCATCACGCATCGCCAGCGCATTCATGACGGTTGCCAGCATACCCATATGGTCGCCGGTAACGCGCTCCATACCTGCCGAGTGCAACGCGGCGCCGCGGAACAGGTTGCCGCCACCGATAACCATGCCAACCTCAATGCCAAGGCCTATCAGCTGTCCAACCTCGACTGCCATACGGTCAAGCACTTTGGGATCGATACCGAAGTCGGCCTCGCCCGTCAGCGCTTCGCCGCTCAGTTTCAGGAGTATGCGTTTATACTTTTTATCCGCTTTTGCCATGGTTTACTCCAGTCAAGGGTTAGATTTAAGGACGCATCTCCAGTCAGCTGCTGTGGTCTGCAACCGGCGATTGCCGGCTGCAGAGCCAGTGAGCCAGATTTTACTGCTTTTTGGCAGCTGCTGCCTGCGCAGCAACTTCTTCAGCAAAATCGACAACTTCTTTCTCGATACCTTCACCGACTTCGTAGCGGACAAATCCGACCACATCAGCACCGGCTGCTTTCAGCAACGCGCCGACAGTCTGATCAGGATCCTTAACGAATGCCTGTTCCAGCAGTGTAATTTCTGACACGTATTTGCGAATGCGGCCTTCGATCATCTTGGCAATGATCTCTGCAGGCTTGCCACTCTCTGCCGCCTGGGCCGTGAAAATCTCCCGCTCTTTATCCAGAACTTCCTGGGGAACGTCATCAGCACGCACAACCATTGGGTTAACGGCCGCAACATGCATCGCTACATCTCGCGCCAGTTCAGCATTGCCACCGGACAGGGCGACCAGCACGGCAATACGGTTATTGCTGTGCACGTATGCGTCAACTACACCACCTGCAGGCGCTTCAACAACCTGAATACGACGCAGATTGATGTTCTCACCGATCTTCTGTACCAGCGCCTGACGCTCGTCTTCAATGCCGGAAGCCAGCAGCTTCTCGACGTCACTTTCCTTGCCAGCAAATGCCTGGTCAGTAATTTTGTTGGCAAAGCCCAGGAAGTTGTCATCACGTGCCACGAAGTCTGTTTCGCTGTTCACTTCGACCACAACTGCGTAGCTGCCATCGTCCGCCACACGCGTGATCACAACGCCTTCAGCAGCAGTACGACCGGCTTTCTTGGCTGCTTTCAGACCGCTTGACTTACGCAGGTCTTCAATCGCTTTTTCCATGTCGCCTTCGGCTTCAACCAGAGCCTTTTTGCAATCCATCATGCCCAGACCGGTGCGCTCACGCAGCTCCTTGACCATACCTGCTGTAATGTTAGCCATAATAAACGCCTCAAATTATCTCTATATTAATGTCTAAATACTTTGAATACTTTGAAAAAAAGGGGCCTAGCCCCTTTTCTTCGAAAAATGGAGTTACTCAACCGATGATGAATGCTGCCGTTTGCCGGCAGCATTCACGCAGCCATCAGGCAGACGCGCTGTTCTCGTCAGCTGCCGCTTCAGGCGCGCTGGCCTGTGCTGCTTCGTCTACTTCCACAAAATCGCTGTCACCCAGTTGGTTCCCCTGGTTACGGCCAGCCAGACAGGCGTCAGCCACAGCCCGCGCGTACAGTTCGATGGCGCGAATTGCGTCGTCGTTGCCGGGGATTGGGTAGTCGATACCATCTGGATTGCTGTTAGTGTCCACAACACCAATCACAGGGATTCGCAGGCTGTTGGCTTCAGTGATTGCAATGCGCTCGTGATCAACGTCAATCACGAACAATGCGTCTGGCAGTCCAGCCATATCCTTGATACCACCGATACTGCGCTCCAGCTTGTCTTTGTCGCGACGACGCATCAGCGCTTCTTTCTTGGTCAGACGCTCGAGTGTGCCGTCAGTTTCCTGGGCTTCCAGATCACGCAGACGCTTGATAGAACCACGAATGGTCTTGTAGTTGGTCAACATGCCACCCAGCCAGCGGTGGTCAACATAAGGCATGCCAGCACGCTCTGCCTGTTCCTTGATGATCTTGCCTGCCGCACGCTTGGTGCCAACAAACAGGATTTTCTTGTTGCGCGACGCAAGGCTCTGAATGGCCATCAGCGCGTCGGTGAATGCAGGAACAGTGTGCTCCAGGTTGATAATGTGAATCTTGTTACGGGCGCCGAAAATGTACGGCTTCATCTTCGGGTTCCAGTAGCGGGTCTGGTGGCCGAAATGAACGCCAGCCTTCAGCATGTCCTTCATGGATACTGCAGTCATGATAATTACCTTTTTACTTAGGGTTAGGCCTCCACACACCCCATGCTCCAACCCGTACCGATATGATCGTCGGGCACCCAGGAAACATGTGACGGTGCATGTGTGACATTATTTAGATTACGCTGTTGACCACCCTGCGGTGAGGGCCAGTTTTTCAGCGCGCGCTTTTATACCACAAAAGCTACCGCGCATAAAGAAAAACTGATTTAAATTGAACTCATTGCAGGATATGGGACAGAATGGTCAGGACAGTCAATTCCTCAATACATCCAGCACCAGTCCGATTTCAAAAGAGCGCCATGAACTCAAAGAAGCCGTCAAAAATCAGCCCCCTCAGAAACGCCATCAAGCTAGCCGCCTGCGCCGTGTCGCTAAGCACCGCACTGGCATCTCCCGCCATTGCCCAGCACGCTGTGATTACGATCTACCACCACGTATCTGACAGCACACCGCGCTCTACCAGCCTGACAGCCCAGGAACTGCGCACGCAACTGGAATACCTGCGTGATAATGATTTCGCGGTCTGGCCACTGGACCGTGTCATTGAGGCCCTCAAAAATCAGGAGCCGATGCCAGACAAGGTTGCGGCGCTGACCTTTGATGACGCCTACGAGTCGATCTACACCACAGGCTGGCCCATGCTGAAGGAATTTGGCTACCCCATGACACTGTTTGTCAGCACTCAACCAGTTGATGACGAACAGTCTGGATATCTGACCTGGCCACAGATACGCAAGATGGCTGACGAAGGCGTGATTATCGCTAATCACATGGTTTATCACCCGCACATGGTGGACGCCCAGCCGGGCGAGAGCGACGCAGGAAGACTGCAAAGATTGCGAGAGGAATTGTTGACAGCGGAATCGCGCATCGAAGAACAGACCGGACAGTCACACAAGATACTGGCCTACCCGTACGGTGAGTACGATCTGGAAATCCTCGACATGATCGAGTCGCTGGGGTTTACGGCACTAGCTCAAAACTCTGGCGCTGTTGGTTATCATTCGGATTTCCGGGCTCTGCCACGCTACCCATTGGCTGCCTCGTTCGCCGATATTGAGTCTGCTTCAACCAAACTGAATTCACTGGCCTTTGAGGTACGACACATCGATCCGGTCTCGCCAGTGACTGACAGCCGCCGCCCGGCAGTGACCATGCAGCTGGCAGGGGATTTTAACGTCAGTCAACTGGGATGTTACGCCAATGGTCAGCCCATGGAGCTGGAGTGGCTGGATCGAGAAGCGGTGCATTTCCGTATTCAGCCAGCCGAAGGCCAGGAGTTCGCGATGCGGCGCTTCAACTATATCTGCACAGCACCGAAGCGTGGGACCAATCGCTACTACTGGTTCAGCAAGTTCTGGACGCGAAGCACCCCTGATAATGCCGATTGAGTACTCAGGACTTGTCGCGATGACGCAACTGATTGATGCGAATGATGTCCTGCAACTCTGACACATAAGCCTGACCACGCTCAGAATAACGTGTCAGACCACGAGCCAGAACCAGCGAGTCCAGCGGCATATCACGCATGCGCATGGCTTCGCGCAGCACTCGAAGATCTTCATAACTGCGGTGAGTATTAAGGTTGCGGAAATAAGCACGCACAGAGGCCTGCACGCTGGCAAACGCACGTACTTCATGCGACCGTGACTCGCCGCGACGTCTGGGAACCAGCCCGCAGCCTTCATCGAAGCACCACTGACCAAAGATGTTATTACCCTCACGGGCGAAGCGGGACGTACCCCAGCCTGATTCGTTCGCGGCCTGAGCGAGCACCAGTGATTTAGGCAGAACATCAACGCGGCGCACCAGCTCGCGACCCACACTCAGGCGCCCTTCAGCACTACTCAGGTCAGCATCATCAAGACGGTATTCCGCCGCTATCTCGGCAAAACGCTCCTGTTCGACTGCTGACAGGGGCATACCGTCACGAACCACTTCCCACATCGGCATCAGTTCCGCACGGGTGGCGGCGATACGTCGGTTTTCGTTCTCTACATAACTGCTGAGAAACTCAAAAAATGCTTCTTTGCGCGTATCAACATCACCGAGCGATTCAAAATCAGGCATTTCCGGGCTGACCACGGTGGCCTCCCCGGTTGCTTCGTTTTGCGTGTGATCGAAAATGATGCGCTCGTCCACCACAGGATCGGTCTGTCGGTACTGGGCGAAAGCGGTAAAGGTAAACACGGCAAGTGCGCTGACACACGCGGTGCGCGCAATAGCAGGCAAACGGGGATGTCGGAGTAAATCAAACACGATTATCATTCCTCTATCGTTGTGTCACTCAGCAGCGCTTTAAACTTCGCTTTTTCTCTCGCTTGTCTGAGGACCGGTTAATCTCACTATAAGGTATTGATAATTATTGTTTTACTCTTGCTTTAGCTAGCATTCACGACACATCCTGCGAACACGAATGGGCGGCACATTAACGGAATTTGCCTTTCCTGGCAAGCTTCATCCACTCAGACTGCCACCTCGACAATCCGGTGAAGCAGCAACCGCCCCCCCCTTTTCTGACCACTCCTCAGGGGTATACAGATGCATCGCCAACGCGTGCACACCATCTTTTAATTCGCTGGCCAGCACCTGATAGACCAACTGGTGTCGCTTTACCGCGTTCAGGCCAATGAACTGCGGTGACGCCAGAATCAACTTGAAATGAGACTCTGTGGCTGGTCCGCTGTGCCGATGACTTTCATTAATCAGCTCAAAATGTTCGGGCGACAAATCGGCAATCACCCTCCGGTGTATACGTTGCTGCATAGGTCCTGATGTCATCTGCTATACACCCTCCCGATCTTTTCTGTCACCTACTATCTATCGACATTTGCGGCAAAAGACCCGCAAACTGTCTGATGATGCGTTTTACTGTTAAAGCCAGAGTATAACACGACGCAAGTCTTACCCCCGATGTAACGTCGAGCACGACAGATTATTCCAACGTGTTATCATGCGCCCCCGCACTGACATCCTGAACCTCCCGCACTATGACGATATCCTGGTATCCCGGACATATGTTCAAGGCCAACAAGGAACTGGCCAAACTGATAGAACAGGTCGATGTAGTCATTGAAGTACTCGATGCCCGCATGCCTGCAGCAAGCAGCAACCCTCTGCTGCACAAGATGCGCCGACAGCATCACAAACCCTGCCTCCATATACTGAACAAGGCTGACCTCGCCAATCCGGACGCGACACGCGCCTGGGTGAAACACCTGACGCGCGCCGGTGAGAGCTCAGCACTTCCCAATGGCACTGGCCAGCTCCTGTTTCCGGCCACCATTGTGACGCACTGCCAGCGCCTGGCCCAACACCAGAAACGCCGCTACAGCGCTGCGATTATTGGCATCCCCAATGTTGGCAAATCCACTTTGTTGAATCAGATAAGCGGTCGCAAACTGGCTAAAACCGGCAACGAACCCGCCGTGACCAAGAACCAGCAACGCATCAAACTCAATGATCAGTGGTTCCTGTTCGACACGCCGGGCGTTCTCTGGCCCCGCCTGGAAGATCAGGACGCGGCCTACCGACTGGCGGCCGCTGGCGCGATCCGCAACACCGCCATAGTGTTTGAGGATGTTGCCATGGAAGCTGCCGAGTTTCTGCTCCGGGATTTTCCGGAGGCACTTATAGAGCGATACCGCATACAGCCGCTTCCCGACTCAGCAGAAGAGTTCATGAGCATACTGGCCGAGCGTCGTGCCTGTCGGACCCAGCGCGGTGACACCGACTGGCACAGAGTATCGGAAATACTCCTGCATGACTTTCGGGAAGGTAAACTTGGCCGGCTGACACTGGAACTGCCTCCTGAAGAGTCTCCCAATCAAACATTAAATGGCGAACCACCCGCAGGAACACCCGAAACTCATGCCTGAAGCACGTATTTTCGCACTGGGACAGAGATGGATCAGCGACACAGAGCCAGAATTAGGGCTTGGCATAGTAACCGATCTCGATCACCGCACAGTGACAGTCGCCTTTCGCTCATGCCAGCAAACCCGTCGTTATGCTCAGGCCCAGGCGCCTCTGACCCGCTTACGACTCGCTTCGGGGGACCCCGTCAGCCTTCCCGGCTCCGGCGACGAGCCGCCGCTTGACGCAGTCATTGAAGCCCGCCACGAAGGTAGTCACCACACCTTCGTTTACATGGTCAGTGTCAATGACGGGCCGCCCCAGCCTTTGCCAGAGCAGGCCTTACCTGACGCACTGAGTATGAACCGGCCACTGGATCGTTTACTGGCTGGCCAGTACGAGTCGGCGACATGGTTTGAGCTGCGGCGACGAACCAGCGACCTGCTTCAGCGCGCCCAGAGCAGCGGCCTGATGGGCCTGTGCAGCGCGCGCGCCGACCTGATTCCACACCAGTATTATATTGCCAGCGAAGTCGCCAACCGCTACGCACCGCGCGTTATGCTGGCTGACGAAGTGGGACTGGGCAAAACGATAGAGGCAGGCCTGATTCTGCAGCAGCAGTTGACTCTGGGACTGGCAAGCCGCGTTCTGATAGTGGTTCCAGAGCCGCTACTGCACCAGTGGCTGGTGGAAATGCTGCGACGCTTTAATCTGCTGTTCACCATCATTGATGAGCCGCGCTACCAGGCGTTAATCGAAAGCGGCGAGGACAATCCCTTCGCCACCAGTCAGCTGGTGTTATGCCCCCTGTCGCTATTACTCAACTCCCCCGCACATCTGGCGAGTGCCCGGTCGGTAGAGTGGGATCTGTGCATTGTTGATGAGGCACATCACCTGCAACTACAACTGGAAAGTTCGCCTGCACAGGCCTTGCCCGATACCGAAGCCTATCAGGCACTGGCGAGTCTGGCTGCCACCACAAAAGGACTGTTACTGCTGTCGGCAACGCCTGAACAAATGGGTCAGTCGAATTTTTTCGCGCTGCTAAGGCTGATCGACCCCGCCCGGTTTAACGATTTTGAGCAGTTTCAGGCTGAACAGCACCGCTATCAGGAAATCGCCGAACGAATAGAAAAAATCAGGAATACCTCGCCAGTGGATAGCGACGAAATCCGTCGATTGCTGGACCAGCATGGCACAGGGCGAATCCTGTTCAGGAATACTCGGCGTGCCCTCGGCAACATGCCCGAGCGCGAACTGCACGCCTGGCCTTTGCCAGCCTCGGCTGAGTCGGCGCAACCCAGGACGGGCAAGTCGGCAAACTCTGACACTGATCCTCGTCTTGCCTGGCTGCGACAGTGGCTGGACGACCATCGCAGCAAGACACTGCTGATATGCTCTGATGATGCCACTGTCATGACGCTGGAAGAACAGCTCCGGCTGGCTGGCGTACGCTGCAGTGTCTTTCACCGCGGCATGAGCCTGCTGGAGCGTGACCGGGCTGCCGCCTACTTCGCCAGCGATGAGCCTGACGCGGCGCGCATACTGATCTGTTCAGAGATAGGCAGTGAAGGCCGCAACTTCCAGTTCTGTCGCAACCTGATTCTATATGATTTGCCCGGCAGTCCCGATGTGCTGGAGCAGCGCATCGGCAGACTGGATCGAATCGGACAGACCCACACCATCCAGATTCATGTGCCC
The DNA here is from genome assembly GCF_029911965.1 of Pseudohongiella sp. SYSU M77423. Lineage (NCBI taxonomy): Bacteria > Pseudomonadati > Pseudomonadota > Gammaproteobacteria > Pseudomonadales > Pseudohongiellaceae > Pseudohongiella > Pseudohongiella sp. SYSU M77423. The sequence goes on from NZ_JARYTH010000002.1 coordinate 373,868, forward strand.
TACCAGCGCAATACCTCTCAGGAGGTACTGTTCAACTGGTATCACCGGGCACTGAACGCCTTTTGCCAGATTGCACCGGGAGCCTGGCAAACCTGGGCTGCGTTCCGTGAGCAGCTTCAGCGCTGCATTCACCTCGCCGATAGCGGGCAGGATGTTCAGACTGCTGGAATTGAGGGCTTTCTGGACGCCGCCAGAGCGCATCACGAGGGCGTGTGCCAATCGTTGGAGCACGGACGAGACCAGCTGCTGGATATGAACTCGTTTGACGCCGCCGCAGCGCAGACAATCATCTCAGCCATCCAGCAGTTTGAAGCCAACAGCTCACTGGACAGCTGGCTTATAGACGTTCTCGATCACTATGGCGTCTTTAATGAGCGCCACAGCGACGGCAGCATCACCATCGTCCCCAGCGAAGACATGCTGATACCTGCATTTCCCGGGCTGCCGGACGCCGGCATTGACGCCTGTTTCGACCGCCAGCTGGCGCTGGTCCGGGACGACCTGGCCCACCTGACCTGGCAGCATCCCATGGTAATTGGTGCATTGGACCTGGTCCTGGCTACCACGCATGGCAATGCCTGTATCAGCACATCGAGCAGCGACCGGACCACGAACCCGAATCAGCCGAGAACCGGTGAGTTCGTGCTACAACTACTGTACCGGATCAGGGTCGACGCGCCGGCGCAGCTGCAGTTGCAAAAATACCTCACTGACAGCGCAATCAATGTCACACTGACACTGAATGAGGAAGGTGAGCCGGTCACATTGACATCTGCTTACCCCGGCAGCACACAACAGGCCGTTGAGCGTTCCGCTGCGACACAGTTCCTTGAGGAAAACCGACAGTCCCTGCTGGACCTGCTGCAAACGGGCAATCAGCTGGCAAGCGAACAGTGCAAACAGCTAACCAGCCAGACAAGCAAGACCATGCTTGAGGCCCAGATGCAGGAAATTAAACGACTGCTTGCATTAAAGCAGCGCAATCCCAATATACGAGACGAGGAAATTCAGTTCCTGAAGGACCAGACCCTGGCATTGCACACCTGCCTGTCTGGCGCAAAAGCCGAACTGACAGCCCTCCACCTGGTAATCATGAATTAAAAGAGGACATCGCCCGTAATGAGTCAAACCTCCAGTCAGCAAATGCCATCGCAGACTCACCCCAGCTTTCAGTGGCTGCGCAGCCATGCCATCCCCTCTTTGCAGCTGGAGGTCCAGGAGTTTGAACATATAAAAACCGGAGCGCGCCACTATCACCTGGCGTCTGACAACCCGGAGAATGTTTTTATGGTGGCGCTGCGCACCCTGCCAATGGACTCGACCGGTGTCGCCCATATCCTTGAACACACAGCACTGTGTGGCAGTGAGAAATATCCGGTTCGCGACCCCTTCTTCATGATGATCAGGCGTTCACTCAATACCTTCATGAACGCCTTCACCAGCAGTGACTGCACCGCCTACCCATTTGCAAGCAAAAACAGAAAAGACTTTAACAACCTGCTGCAGGTTTATATGGATGCAGTGTTTTTCTCGAATCTTGACGAACTGGACTTTGCCCAGGAAGGCCATCGACTGGCATTTGCAGAAGACAGCAACCCGGATAGTGATCTGCAATACAAGGGCGTTGTATTTAATGAAATGAAAGGTGCCATGAGCTCTGCCACGGCTCGCCTGTGGCAGACCGTCACCAGCTATCTGTTCCCGACCAGCACCTACCACTACAACAGCGGTGGTGAGCCGACTCATATCCCGGATCTCAGTTATGCTCAGCTCAAGCGTTTCTACGAGACACACTACCACCCCAGTAACGCCATCTTCATGACTTACGGGGATATCCCGGCCCACGAGCTCCAGGAGCAGTTCGAGGACCTCGCCCTGAAGCGCTTTGAACGCCTGTCCATAAAATTTGCGGCCACTGACGAAAAACGCTATCTGGCGCCGATCCGGGTGCAGGAGTCCTACGCGGTAGACGCTGAAGAAGGTACAAGTGACAAAACCCATGTGGTCACGGCCTGGCTGCTTGGCAAGAGCACCAACCTGACTGAATTATTTCGCGCTCAATTGCTGAGCTCAGTCCTGCTGGACAACAGTGCAAGCCCGCTGATGTCTGCATTGGAGACATCAGAGCTTGGTCAGTCGCCCTCACCTCTGTGTGGCCTGGAGGACAGCAATCGTGAGATGAGCTTTATCTGCGGCCTTGAAGGCTGCTCTGAGGATGCCACCAGTGACGTTGAATCATTGATCGTCGAAACGCTGGAGCGACTCGCGGAAACGGGCGTGGACAGTGAACAGGTAGACGCAGCCCTGCATCAGCTCGAACTGCACCAGCGAGAAATATCGGGTGATTCCTGGCCTTACGGACTTCAGTTGATGATGTCAGCACTGTCGACCGCCGTGCATCGCGGTGATCCTATACAGGTACTGGATATTGAAACCGCCCTCACACAACTGCGGGAAGATGTCGCACAACCAGGGTTCATCCAGGGCCTGATCAAACAGCTGCTGCTGAACAATCCGCACCGCGTCACATTGACTCTCACACCCGATGCAGGGCTTGCACAGCGTGAAATTGACGCCGAAACGGCGCGGCTGCAGGCCATCAAAGAGCAGCTCGACGATGATGAGAAAAAGGCCATCATTGAGTTGAACCGCCGGCTGGCGGAACGCCAGGCGCAGCAGGATGATCCGGGAATTCTGCCCAAGGTTGGCCTTGAAGATGTGCCTCCGGAACTGCCGGTCATCGAGTCCCGACAGCTCAAGACAGCTCAGGGTACACCATTGACCTGGTATGCCCAGGGCACCAATGGCCTTGCGTACCAGCAGATTGTTGTCGATCTGCCCGAACTCGAACCCGAGCTGCTGGATGTTCTGCCCTTGTACACCAGCATTTATACCGAGCTCGGCGTGGGATCACGCGACTACAGCTCTGTACAGACCTGGCAGGCCAGTGTCAGTGGCGGCCTGAACTGCTACGCCAGTATCCGCAGTTCTCTGGAAAGCGAACAAAAATCCAAAGCCATTCTGATACTGTCATCGAAGTCGCTGCTTGATCGGCACGCTGACATGACAACGCTGCTTTATGAGACGTTTTTTAATGCCCGCTTCGATGAAACCAGGCGTATCCAGGAACTGCTATCCCAGATCAGTGCCCGGCAGCAGTCCAGTGTCACCGGTCGCGGACACAGCCTGGCCGTCTCGCTGGCCGCCAGCCGCATGAGCCCAACGGCCGCGTTGAACCATCGATTCACTGGCCTGGCGGCAATAAAAAACCTCAAAGAAATGATCAAGTCCGATGCTTATGTCGATGAGCTGACTGAAAAATTCCAGCGTATACAGCAGCGTCTGACAGCAGCACCACGGCGATTCCTGCTGATTGGTGAGGAAGCGCACCAGCAGACCCTGGTGCAGCAGCTGGATCAATGCTGGCGTGATGCGCCGCAAGTGGAAAGCTCGCACAAGCCACTGGTATTACCAGAGCTGCGCGACAGTACTGCTGAATTGTGGACCACCAACAGCCAGGTCAATTTCTGCGCCAAAGCCTATCCAACGGTACCAGGAGGTCATCCTGACCACCCTGCCCTGTGTGTGCTGGCCGGTGTACTGCGCAATGCCTACCTGCACCGTGCCATCCGCGAACAGGGTGGCGCCTATGGGGCGGGTGCGGAGCAGGATTCAGGATCGGCCTCGTTCCGGTTCTTCTCCTACCGCGACCCGCGTCTGGCAGACACGCTGACTGACTTTGACCAGTCTGTCAGCTGGCTGCTTAACGAGACACACCAGCATCAACTGGTGGAAGAAGCGATTCTGGGCGTGATCAGCGGCATGGACAGATCCACGTCACCGGCGGGGGCGGCCAAGCAGGACTATTACAATAATGAGTTTGGTCGCACACGAGAAACCCGCATGGCATTCAGAAAAGCCGTGCTTGCGGTCACCATGGAGGATCTGGTCCGCGTCGCACGCCGCTACCTGATACCGGGCAACGCCAGCACTGGTGTTGTCAGCAGCAGCTCTCAGCGCAAAGTCGCCGAACAACTGAGCTTAACGATTAAAGCGCTGTAAAACGGTATGTGAAATTTTTTTTGGTCAGGATGGAACTTTTAAAAACGGTTCCAGTCTGAGTAAGTGTAGGTAGATTGCAGACAAAATTGTGGGTTTTGTTTCATTTATCTCTCCCTTGATAGTAGTATGACTCCAAGCCCGGCTCCTCAGCCGGGCTTTTTTTTGCCGCGCCATTCACGCAGGAAGTGTTGCGCAGACAGACCGAATCCGGCCCCCACAATATCCGCCGCTACATCCAGCCAGTCGGCAGAGCGCCCCGGCACAAACAACTGGATACCCTCGCTAAGCAGGGCAATAAATAATAGAAAGGCCGCTGTTCGCACATAAAAGCGTCTTTGCGGCCAACCGAGCAACAGACTCCAGGCCAGCCAGGCAAATAACAGCATGTGGACCAGTTTGTCGGTGGGCAGTCCCGACGTGTTGTCGAGCTCAGATTGCCAGCCAAGAATCTCTGCGATACCAGATTGAATTGCCTCAAGCGTATTGCCTGGCAGGCTGAGAAACAGCATCACCAGCAACAGAGCGATGGCAGCGTGCAATTTACCCGGGCTCATGTAGCCCCCGGCTGACACCATCGTTATACTGGCGGTGAACAGACACTTTTATTCGGACGGAGGATACAGCCATCATGTCTGATGCATTTAAAAAGGCCCTGCAGGAAAAATCCGCGGAATTGGCCGAAGAGCGGAGAAAACGTGAGCAACTAGAGAAGGCAAATGGCAAGGCCCCAGAACTGCCGGACATCAAGCTGAACTGGGGCAACAAGCCGACGAAGCACTGAACCACGCAGTGCCGGCTAATGCGCTGCCAGATCAGGCGCCTGGCGCGTCCGCACTCGCCTGATCGACCAGTGTCTGCAGTTCGCCATTCTGGAACATATCAGTGATGATGTCACAGCCGCCAACCAGCTCGCCGGCAACCCATAGCTGGGGAAAAGTCGGCCAGTTTGCGATACCTGGCAATGTTGCGCGTATCTCAGGATTGGCAAGTACGTCGACGTAGGCGAAACGCTTGCCGCAGGACATCAGACACTGTACCGCCTGAGCAGAAAACCCGCACTGCGGCTGGTCCGGCGACCCCTTCATATAAAGCAGGATATTGTTGCCGCTGATCTGATCACGAATGGTCTGTTCTACACTCATAAAACCCTTACCTGTTGGTACATTGACTGAAGTTGCGTCATTCTACATGAAATGACTGGCAATCGATAATTGCCCCCATGACAAAAAATGCTAATATACGACGCTTGGTCGGAGGGTAGCGCTCGCTGCCCTTTTTAGTTTTAAAGCTGGTATCACCATGACGACTCGACATTTTCTGACACTGCTGGATCTTACGCCACAGGAATTGCACAACATCATTCACCGGGCCATCGCACTGAAAAAAAGCCCTACCCTGCGCGATGAAACGCTGAAGAACAAAACGCTGGCGATGATTTTTGAGAAATCATCCACACGTACACGTGTATCCTTCGAGGTGGCCATGACCCAGCTGGGCGGCTCCTCACTGTTTCTGTCACCCTCGGATACCCAGCTGGGCCGTGGCGAGAGCATAGAGGACAGCGCTAAAGTTCTGTCCCGAATGGTCGATGTAATCACCATCCGTACATTCGAACATGCCAAGCTGGAGCGCTTTGCCCGAAACTCGTCTGTACCTGTGATCAACTCATTGACTGACGATTTTCACCCCTGCCAGTTACTGGCAGACATGCAGACGTATTTTGAGCACCGCGGCGACATCGCCGGCAAAACCGTGGCCTGGGTCGGTGACGGCCATAATATGTGCCAGTCCTACATCAACGCTGCGCGACAGTTCGATTTTGAACTGCGAATCGCCTGTCCTGAGGGGTTTGAACCCAATCAGGACATGCTTGACGCGAACAGCAACCGGGTCAGCATCGTGCGCAATCCGGCAGAGGCAGTCGCCGGGGCGTCACTGGTTGCCACCGATGTATGGGCATCAATGGGCCAGGAAGAAGAACGCCGCCAGCGGCTGGAAAAATTCCACGGCTTTCAGGTGACGCGTGAATTAATGGCACATGCCGCCTCCGACGCGCTGTTCATGCATTGCCTGCCCGCCCACCGTGGCGAGGAAGTCAGTGCTGAAGTGCTGGACGATCCAGACAGTGTGGTCTGGGACGAAGCAGAAAACAGACTTCACGCTCAAAAAGCGCTGCTGGAGTTTCTCTGTAACGCCAGGTAGGACTTGATGGCCAGAGGCTTGCAGGCTAATGCTGGAAAATGACAAGGATGTGTAACTGACAACAACCGTGGAACTAATTTCAAATCCAACATGAGCAACGCGACCATCACAACCTTATTGTTCTGCCTGCTTTTGTTAGCCCCGCTTTTTTACGTTTTCAGGCGCTGGCAGCCAAGCCAGGCCAGCAGTCGTTCACGCCGTGACCAGCTCAATGAACAGTCCATGCGCATCCTCTCCAGCGCTGTGGAACAGAGCCAGAGCGGCGTGGTCATTGCCGACTGCTCAGGCATCATCGAATACGTGAATCCCCGCTACACGCAGATCACCGGCTACAGCAATGCAGAAGCTGTCGGGCGCATCGCCGAGCTGATGAACAACGAACAGCTGACAGACCCCAACAACCTGACCATGCAGGAAGCCATGCAGCTTGGCAGTAGCTGGGAAACCTTCATGGTCAGCTCCCGCAAGAATGGCGAACGCTTCTGGCAACAGGTAACTGCCTCCCCCATTCATGACGACCTGGGCGCGCTAAGCCATATCGTGCTGAACATTGAAGACATCAGCGAGCGCGTGGAAACCCAGGCGCAGATGGAACAGCTTGCTTTTTATGACCCGTTGACTGGCCTCGAGAATCGCCGTCTGTTTAAGGACCGTCTGGAACAGAGCCTCAAGCATGTGCGTCGAAGCAAAAAGAGCACGGCACTGCTGTTTATCGACCTGGATCAGTTCAAGCGCATCAATGACACGCTGGGGCATGATGCCGGCGATGAATTGCTGACCACCGTCGCCAGGCGACTGCGTGAGTGCGTGCGCGAAGAAGACATCGTGGCACGCCTGGGTGGCGATGAGTTCACGATACTACTGGCGGACATCAGTCACGCCGACGACGCAGGTCTGGTTGCCCGCAAGATACTTCAGTCACTGACCGAGCCGATTCAGCTGGGTGCCCAGGAAGTGACTGTCAGTGGCAGTATCGGTATCACCATTGCACCTGAAGACAGCATGAACGCCAGCGTATTGATGCGCAATGCCGATCTGGCCATGTACCGTGCCAAGGATCAGGGCCGCAACAATTTTCAGTTTTTCACCGATGACATGAACATCGAGTCGCAGGCGCGCATGTCGCTTGAGAATGAACTGCGGCTGGCAGTATCGAATCGCGATTTTGTGGTGTTTTTCCAGCCACAGATCAATCTTGCCAACAATAAGATCTGTGGCTTCGAGGCGCTGGTACGCTGGCGACATGAACAGGTTGACCTGATTCCGCCAGATCGATTCATACCGGTAGCCGAAGAAACGGGCCTGATTATCCAGGTTGGAGAAATTGTTCTGCGCCAGGCCTGTGCGCAGATAAAGGCTCTGCAAGTGGCCGGCCTGCACGGCTATACCGTTGCTGTCAATCTGTCAGCTCGCCAGTTTCGCGACTCCAACCTGGTCAGCCTGGTTCGTGAAGTACTGACCGAAACCCAGCTTGAACCACGCTGGCTGGAGCTGGAAATCACCGAAAGCATGCTAATGGACAATATCGAACAGGCCATCGAGATTCTGACCGAGCTCAAGAAACTCGGTGTTACGGTGACCATCGACGACTTTGGCACCGGATATTCATCACTCAGCTATCTGACACAGTTGCCTGTGGATAAACTGAAAGTTGACCGCTCTTTTGTCAGCAACCTGCCTGAAAGCGCCCGCCACACCGCCATCACGACTGCCATCATCGCAATGGCGCAGCGCCTTAAACTGCAGGTCGTCGCCGAAGGCGTGGAAACGGCATCACAGGCGAATTTCCTGCTCGACAACCAATGCAACATCCTGCAGGGATTTCTGTTCTCACCACCGGTCAATCCCGAATCCCTGGATCAGACGCTTACTCAGCTTGGGCTGATGCTGGAAACAGGAACTGCCCGCTGCCCCGCCTGAACCCTTTGTATTGCCAGATCTGAAATCCCACCACTATATATAGTGTTCGATTACACAAAAAATCACACCTTATCCACAAGATATTCACAGAAAAAGCACTTGCAATAAGACCAATAGCGCACTATCTTGTGTGTTGTCCGCAAAAACCGACTATATATAGTAGTTTTCCTGTTTGGCATCCGTCATTACTGCTGTGTCGACAGCCTGTCGCCCGGAAATGACGATTTTTGACACAAGACCTGTACCAAAAAACAGCACAACGATATTCAGAAATTTGCTTCTACCTTAACAATAACATCATTGCGTTCATGGAGAATCCAATGCAGACCAATACCCCCAGCTACGGCAGCACACCCACCGCTCAACGCGCCGCGCCGCGGGCAGAACAAGACCTGCCGGCGACTGCGCCTGGCCAACTGCGGGTCATCAAGCGCAATGGCGCCGTTGTGACCTACGATGAGTCAAAAATCGTGGTGGCCATCACCAAGGCCTATCTGGCCATCGAAGGTGGCACGGCTGCTGCCTCGGCACGAGTCCGTGAAACTGTCAGCAAGATGGCTGCACAGATCAGCACCATCTTCAAGCGTCGTATGCCGTCCGGTGGCTCCATCCATATTGAAGAGATACAGGATCAGGTCGAGCTGGCACTGATGCGCACTGGTGAACACAAGGTGGCTCGCGCATACGTACTGTACCGCGCGGAACACACACGCCTGCGTGAACAGCAGCGCAGCCGCGAACAACAGCAGGAAACCAGTGTTCAGGTCACCTACCCTGACGGCAGCCAGGCGCCTCTCGACACCGTTCGACTGCGCACTGTCATTGATGAAGCCTGTGTCGGACTGGAAGGCGTCTCTGCAGATGCCATCTACGAAGAAACGCTGCGCAACCTTTACCCTGGGGTCAAGCTTGAAGACGTTCGCACCTCTGCGGTGATGACGGCACGTACGCTGGTTGAACAGGATCCAAATTATTCCTACGTCACTGCACGTCTGCTGCTAGACACACTGCGCAGTGAAGCGCTGGGTTTCCTCGGTCTGACTGACAGTGCAACTCAGAGCGAAATGAACTATCGCTATCCAACCGTGCTGCGCCCCTATATTGAAAAAGGTGTGGAACTTGGCCTGCTGTCACCTCACCTGCTGGAGTTTGACCTGGATGTGCTGGGTGAAGCCCTGAAAGCCGAGCGTGACACGCAGTTCACTTACCTGGGCCTGCAGACTCTGTACGATCGCTATTTCATCCACAGCGAAGGCGTGCGTTTCGAGTTGCCGCAGATTTTCTTCATGCGGGTCGCTATGGGTCTGGCCAGCAACGAAACCGACCGTGAAGCACGTGCCATCGAGTTCTACAATCTGATTTCCAGCTTCGACTACATGGTATCAACACCGCAGCTGTTCAATTCCGGCACCCTGCGCCCGCAGTTGTCTTCCTGCTTCCTGACCACCGTGCCAGACGATCTGCATGGCATCTACAGCGCCATCAAAGACAACGCCATGCTCTCCAAATGGGCTGGCGGTCTGGGCAATGACTGGACTCCCGTGCGTGCACTGGGCGCCAACATCAAAGGCACCAACGGCAAATCCCAGGGCATCGTTCCATTCCTGAAGGTCGTCAACGATACGGCTGTCGCGGTCAACCAGGGTGGCAAGCGCAAAGGAGCGGTCTGTGCCTATCTGGAAACCTGGCACCTGGACATCGAGGAGTTCCTGGAGCTGCGCAAGAACACCGGTGATGACCGTCGTCGTACTCACGACATGAATACGGCCAACTGGATTCCCGACCTGTTCATGAAGCGCGTGTTTGATGACGGCGAGTGGACACTGTTCTCGCCCAACAATGTACCTGAACTGCACGACCTGCATGGCGAAGCATTCGAGCGCGCCTACGAAGAGTACGAGCGCAAAGCAGCTGCTGGCGAAATGGAAATCTACAAAACTGTGCGTGCCAAGGATCTGTGGCGCAAGATGCTGTCCATGCTGTTCGAGACCGGACACCCGTGGATCACTTTCAAGGATGCGTGTAACGTGCGCTCACCACAGCAGCATGTCGGCACCATTCATTCATCAAACCTGTGTACGGAAATCACACTGAATACCAGTGCTGACGAAATCGCGGTCTGTAACCTGGGCTCGGTCAACCTGGTCAACCATGTCACCGAACAGGGTCTGGACACAGAGAAACTGCAGCGCACCATCAAAACTGCTGTGCGCATGCTGGATAACGTTATCGACATCAACTACTACTCGGTGCCACAGGCGGAAAACTCCAACCTCAAGCACCGTCCGGTGGGCATGGGTGTGATGGGTTTCCAGGACGCGCTGTACGCCCAGCGCATAGCTTACGGTTCCGACCAGGCGGTTGAGTTTGCTGACCGCTCGATGGAAGTCATCAGCTACTACGCCATTCAGGCGTCCACTGATCTGGCCGAAGAGCGTGGTCCCTACCAGTCCTACAAGGGCTCACTGTGGGATCAGGGTATCCTGCCAATCGACTCGCTGAAGCTGCTGCAGGAAGTGCGGGGCGAGAAGTACCTGGAAGTCGATATGGGTCAGACCCAGGACTGGGAAGCACTGCGACAGCGCATTGCCCAGACTGGCATGCGTAACTCAAACGTCCTGGCAATTGCACCGACTGCGACCATCGCCAATATCTCGGGTGTATCACAGTCAATCGAACCGACCTATCAGAACCTGTACGTCAAATCGAACCTGTCGGGCGAATTCACCGTGGTTAACCCCTACCTGATCCGCGACCTGAAGGCACTGGATCTGTGGGACAACGTCATGGTTAACGACCTGAAGTACTACGATGGCAGCGTGCAGCAGATCGATCGTATCCCGCAGCACCTTAAAGATCTGTACGCCACTGCGTTCGAAGTCGAGCCCCGCTGGCTGGTGGATGCCGCCAGTCGCCGCCAGAAGTGGATCGATCAGGCACAGTCGCTGAACCTTTATATCTCGGGTGCCAACGGCAAGAAGCTGGATATCACGTATCGCATGGCCTGGCTGCGCGGTCTCAAGACTACCTATTACTTGCGCTCCCTGGCGGCAACCAGCACCGAGAAGTCGACGGTCGCGGGCAGCAAATTGAATGCCGTTTCCAGTACACCAGAGCCAGCACCGGTACCTCAGGCCTGCTCTATCGATGACCCTGACTGCGAAGCATGTCAGTGATAATAAATTTCAAAATCAGGGGGTTAACATGATTTCTTGGGATGAGTTCTACGACGATCCGACTTCAGTGGACGACGGCAAGGCGGCGGCAAAACCAGCCCAACCCGCTCGCGCCACCTCACAGTCGGCAAATGCTGCTGCCGGTCAGACGGCAGCAACTGCTGCGGCGCAGGCCAGCCACAACAGTGTCGCCTCATCGGTGGCACCACGTGTCTCCGAACAGACAGCGTCCAGCTACAATGAAGCGCTGGCAGCCGCTCGAACCATGCAGGCCATGGACGAGGCACTTGCGCCAGAGCCAGCCCAGACGGAACTGCCTGCCAACGCATCTTCAGATGCCAAGGCTGAAGCCAATAACCAGCGCGTTCTGGCACAGGCTCACGCCGAGCTGGAGAAGCTGGACATCAGCGCCGGTCAGCAGGAGCTCGAAGAGTGGACGGAACGCGTATCCGTTGACGACAAGCGCATGATCAACTGTCGCGCTGACCTGAACCAGCTGGTGCCGTTCAAGTATGACTGGGCCTGGCAAAAATACCTTGATGGCTGCGCCAACCACTGGATGCCGCAGGAAATCAACATGAACGCGGATATCGCGCTCTGGAAAAGCGCCAATGGGCTGACGCCGGACGAAAGACTTATCGTCAAGCGTAACCTGGGTTTCTTCTCCACCGCCGATTCGCTGGTTGCCAATAACCTGGTGCTGGCCATCTATCGCCTGATCACCAATCCGGAATGCCGTCAGTACATTCTGCGTCAGGCATTTGAGGAAGCCATCCACACCCATGCCTACCAGTACTGCATCGAGTCACTGGGTATGGACGAAGGTGAAATCTTCAACATGTACCACGAGATCCCTTCGGTCGCAAAAAAGGCTTCCTGGGGTCTGAAGTACACTCAGGAACTGAGTGATCCCAACTTTACGACGGGCACACCAGAAACCGACAAGGCACTTTTGAAGAACCTGATTGCCTTCTATTGCTGCCTGGAAGGTATTTTCTTTTATTGCGGGTTTACCCAGATTCTGTCCATGGGTCGCCGCAACAAGATGACGGGTACTTCCGAGCAGTTCCAGTACATTCTGCGTGACGAGTCCATGCACCTGAACTTCGGCATCGACATGATCAACCAGATCAAGATCGAAAACCCGCAACTGTGGGACGATGCCATGAAGCGTGATGCAACTCGAATGATACTGCAGGCTACCCAGCTGGAAATTGAATACGCGCGCGACACCATGCCACGCGGTGTATTGGGTATGAACGCTGTCATGATGGAAGAGTATCTGCAGTTCATTGCCAATCGTCGTCTGGTCCAGATTGGACTGCCCGAGCAGTTCAAGGGTGTGAAGAACCCCTTCCCATGGATGTCGGAAATCATGGATCTGCGCAAAGAGAAGAACTTCTTCGAAACACGTGTCATCGAATACCAGACTGGTGGTGCACTGAGCTGGGATTGATCGGGCAGAGTTAACACATCGGGTCCGGCCTGGGTGGTCTTTCGCCATACCATCCAGGCCGGATACCGCTGTGTCTTGAACAACCCTGTCCAAATGAGTCTATATCTATGTCTGGCACACACCTGTCTGACGGCGACATGTCCGCTACCTCCTCCCAGCTCACCGGGCTCTCCAGCGCAGGCGGCGCCGTTCTGCTGGCAGCAGGCTTTAGCCGACGATTCGGTAGTGTCAAGTTGGCAGCCAGGCTGCCTGACGGAGATACCCTGTTCGCAAGAACACTTCACAATTTGTTGGCAGCAGCTCCGGAAGTGATTGTGGTTGGCAGAGCTGAATTGGCACAACAGGGCGTCTATGAAGACGTGCAATCCGCTGACCCGCGCCGGGTGAAACTGGTCATGTGCTCCCAGGCCGAGGAAGGCATGGGCAGAACGCTGGCGACCGGGGCATCGCATATTCCGGCCCACTGGCCCAGTTGCCTGATCTGTCTTGCTGACATGCCCTACATCGCTACCGAAACCTACCGTCAGATACTGCGACACTGCGCCCCGGACAATATTGTAATCCCCAGTTTTCAGGGACGCCGCGGCCATCCTATCGGTTTTGGACAAACGTTTTTTGAGGAACTGCAGAACTGCCACGGTGACACCGGCGCGCGAAACCTGCTTAGCTCCCGACCCGAAGCAATACGTCCCCTGCCCGTTAACGATCCTGGCATTCTTCAGGATATCGACCAGCCGGACGATCTGGCCTAGAATGGCGCCATGACTGCGATCTTACAGACCAACCAGATTAATCTACGTCGTCTCTGTGCGCTGACGGTGCTTTGCTTAATCGCTGCCGGCTTCAGTTCGATGGTGCCAGCTCAATCGTTCAACGAACCGACGCTGAACAATCTCCGCAATCCAGTGCTGGAAATAAACAGCTCGCTGGGCGATATTCAGCTCGAATTGTTTCCCGATGCTGCACCACAGAACGTCGAGCGGGTCCGGCAGCTAGCTGCGCCAGAGCGCGCCTACTATGACAATCTGACCTTCCATCGCTCAGTCAACAACACACTGATTCAGCTCGGTGCACCAGAGCGGGCGGGACGCGAGCGTCCAGCAACCACGGTACCTGATGAAATTAACGCCCGTGGTCTGGGCCTGGAACAGCAACAGGTGCTTGACCCGGGCGGCAGGCCCCATGCCTGGCTGAATATCCGGGACCAGATGGATTTTCAGGGCAAGCTGTTGATGCCACTTTATCGTCGACTGAATATCAGAAATGAGTCGCAGCTGATACAACGCCAGGATGAAGTGCTTGGGCAGTTGCGCAGCATGAATCTGTTGCAGGCTTATGAGCAAATGGGCTATCGCTATGATGGCACGCTGGCATCCCGCCGGCCGCTGGCAGGCAGTGTCGTGATGGCGAACTATGGTCCCAATACCAATGATGGCGAACTGGTCATCCTGCTAAGAGATGCGCCCTGGCTCACAGGCACCCACACGGTGGTGGGTCGAGTAGCCTCAGGCATGGACGTTGTCGAGCAGATTGGTCGTTATCCGAATGCCAGTGTACGTGTGTATCAGGTCAGACCCGTTAGCGCTACTCCCGCGGAGGACACAATCAATAATGGCCAAACCACCCCGTAGAAAAAGCAAAGCCCGAGCTGTAAAAGCAAGCACTGCACTAATGCCAATGAGCCTGACAGCCGGGCTTTTCCTGGGCTTCGGTCTGGGCGCCCTCGCCAGTAGCGTTTTGTGGATGACGCTTGCCGGTCTGGCGGTGGGCGCTGCCATTGGTTATCAAGTCGACAAGCGCAATGGTATTGCCTACACGCGTGGAAAGATCTCGCGTCGATAAGGCGGCAATGAATCCAGAATGGCCTTGCCATAGAACTTGTTCACCAGTCGCTCATCAAGGATGGTGATACGTCCACTGTCAGTTTCGCTGCGCAACAGTCGACCGGTCGCCTGAACCAGTCGAAACGCTGCTTCCGGCACCGACAGGGTCATGAATGGATTTTTACCCTGCTGTTGCAGCCATTGCGACAGCGTCGCCTCAATTGGGTCGTTAGGGACCGCAAACGGTATTTTGGCGATGACAACATGGCGACAGTAATCGCCGGGCAAATCTACCCCCTCAGCAAAGCTGGCCAGTCCAAAAATGATACTGGGCTGCCCCTTGTCGATTCGCTGACGATGGTAAGTCAACAGTTGGGCTTTTTGATAATCATCCTGATTAAGCACGTGTTCACGCCAGGGCGCTTTCAAGCCATCCAACACATCCTGCAACTGCCTGCGTGAACTGAAAAGCACCAGCGTTGCCTCGGCAGGATCTATCAGCTTAGGCAGCCAGCTAATGATGGCGTCGGTGTGAGCCGCCGCATTGCCCGGATCACAGTTCATTTTAGGGATGGTCAGCCGTGCCGCAGCTGCGTAGTCGAAAGGACTGTCGATATGGTGATAGACCGTATGGGCCGGCAAACCGCTGCGCATCGTCAGCACGTCAAACTTGCCCAATGCCGACAGTGTTGCCGAAGTCAGCACGGCACCGGCACAGCGCGACCACAAATGTTCCGTCAAGGTGCGGTCAGCCAGCACAGGACTGCTGTTCAGCGACAGGTCTTTATTTTCGCCGGCGTCCAGCCAGGCCATCCAACGCGCGGCTGGCGCACTTTCCTGCCGATCCTGGGCCGCAAAGGTCTGCCAGAGTTTTTCTGCGGCCTCGGCGCGGCTGGCCATACCACCGAGAACCGGAAACCATTGTTCTGCCTGCTGACGCTCTGGAAGCGTCTGGGCATCCTCAATCAAACGGCGCAGGTGAGTCACTATCTCCTTCAGACCTCGTGTCAGGCGAAAATGCCCGGCCGCCATCTGCACAGCCTGCTCGCGCACCTCATCCGGCACTCGCCCCAGTTCAAAACTGAAGGTGCCCTCGCCTTCTTCCGGGCAAAGCGGCTCCAGCATCAAGCGCGCATCCACCAGCAATTGCCGCAACTGCTGGACAACCGGATCAAGTTCACGTGATTCGCGGCGCAGGGTATCATTGTCGGGAAGGCGAGTGTCGGCCACCAGCTTGCTCAATGTTTTACTGACTGTCTCCAGCCATTGCAGCGAACCGTTCAGCCTGGTGCTGGCCGCAAAATGCTGGTTAGCCTTGACCGGTAAATGGTGCGCTTCATCAAATATATAGATGGTGTCTTCCGGCGCTGGCAGAATTGCGCCCCCGCCAAAGGCCAGATCGACCAGCACCAGATCGTGGTTGGCAACCACACAGTCTGCGCTTTGCACCTGATCGCGTGCCTGATAGAAACAGCAACGACTATAGTTGCTGCACTTCTGGCCAGCACATTGCCCTGCCTCGACCGTCACCGGTCGCCACTCGTCTTCCCGCAACACGCCTTCCCAGTCGTCCCGGTCGCCCTGCCAGCTACCGTCAGCAATTTTGTCCAGCATACGCTGGTACAGAGCCTGGTTTTCGCGCCCGTCGGCGCCCATATCACCCACCACCTCACCAAAAAGTTCGAACAGCGCGTTCTCACTGGCGTTACCCTTGAGAACCTGGTCAAGACGCGACAGGCAGACATAGCGCCCCCGGCCCTTTGCCAGCGTAAAACTGAAGCTTAAGCCACTGTGTTTGAGAATGTCGGGGAGATCGCGCTGCGTCACCTGCTCCTGCAGCGCAACGGTTGCGGTAGCCAGGACCACCTTTTTATTCAGATGTCTGGCCAGTGGCAATGCGGCAAGGACATAGGCCAGGGTTTTGCCGGTGCCGGTCCCGGCTTCGACCACACAAATGGGCGGCGTATGCACTTTACCGTCTTCATCCGGTTCATCGTCCACTTCCACTTCGCTCAGTGCGCGGGCAATCTCGGCGATCATCAGCCGTTGGCCATAGCGCGGTCGCAGCGACTTGGCTGAGACAATCTGTTTATAGGCGCGCTGGATTTCATCCTTGACTTCGGTGGGGAGCATTAACTGGCAACTTGATAAGACTGTGCTGTGATTATAGCACCTGTCTGGTATGATACGGGGCCGATCAGGGAGAGCAGCCTTTATGACTTCTTCGACACCACATGATGACGCAGTAACCCAGCAGGAGGCAACCAGCCAGCCTGATACGCCCACCGCAGACGCCACCGAAAGTCGTCCGGCGCGGCCATCTGTGTCCGAACAGGAAAAGCTGCAAAACGCGATTCCCAATACATCATATAAAGACCTGCCGACATTGCTAGTGTTGCAGACCCGCCTTGCAGCCCTGATGAGCGAAGAGTCTCGTGCAGACGACCCCGCCCTGCAGGCACTGGCCAGTACAGTTGCCGAGCGAATTGCCCAGCACCACGACTGGCAGGCATCCATGGTGTCGGAGGTCGAAAAGTCCCAGGCAACACTGCAACAGTTGCTGACTGATGGACGTTTGCGTGAAGCACAGAGTCTTTGGGATCGCAATCAGAATACATTAAAGAAGCTTACAGAAACTGAACAGCTGCGCCTGCAGGAACTGCTCGCCCCGCTGAAAGCCGAGCTGACCAAATTACTGGACTGGAAGAAGTTCGCGGCATCAGAAAAGAAACGCGAACTGATCGAAAAAATGCGAGCGCTGACAACTGACGAATCAGCCCCCGCTGCCAAGGCCAAACTGATCCGTGAACTACAGGACGAATGGAAACTGCTGGGCCATTCAGATGACAACGATGAGCTTTGGCTGCAATTCAGTGAGCTGGGCAAAACTGCATTTGAGCCCTGTAAAGTCTATTTCAAAGAACGTAAAGAGAAGCAGGCAGCCAACCTGATAGCCCGCACCAATATCTGCGAACAGCTTGAGGCATACGTCGCCACCCTCGCTGACAAGCCTGAACAGGCAATTGATCTTCAGGAAGCGGTCAAACTGGAACAGCAGGCACGCACCGACTGGAAAAAGTTTGCGCCAGTTGCCCAGAACAAGATCAAAAGCCTGCAGCAACGATTCAATAACGTCCTGAATGCCCTCAAACAACAGAAGCGCTCTGCTCTGCAATTACACAACGCGCAGAAGCAGGCGCTGATCGACCAGGCCAAAGCGCTGGTTGAAGAGGCTGACCTGGCGGCGGCCATCAATCAGGCAAAAAAGTTGCAGGCAGACTGGAAAGCTCTGGGCCCGGGCTCCTACCAGGATGACCGCAAACTCTGGACCGAGTTCAGAGGTGCCTGCGATGCCTTGTTCGCACGCCGTGACCAGGTGTCACGCGAGCAGCGCAATCAGGGTAATAAAGCTGAGAATGAAGCGCGCAAGATCATTGGACAGCTGAATGCACTGATGGCCCTGGACGACGAGCAGTTCGCTGACGCCAGAGCTCAGTACAACGACCTCAGCAAAGCTTTCAGGGCAGCACTTAGCCCCGACATGAAGGCGCAGCGCAAGAACCTCCAGGATCAGTTCAATAAACTGGCCAGACGGTTTGATGCGAGAATGAAAACGCTGCCCGACAGAAAAACCATGCAGCTGATGCAGTTGATTACGGCACGTGCGGAGTACTGTCAGAAACTCGAAGCAAAGCTGCTGGGCAAAAAAGCGGTCACCGAGACTGCCGATGAAATCACTACTCAGTGGCAGGCCTTTGACTCAGTGGGTGACCCGGCACTTGGCAATCTGCTCGAACAGCGACTTCAACAACTGCTTGCTCACGTCGCCGCAGCCCCGGACGACGGCAAGACTATCAAGGCAGCCGCACGGCAACAGGCAGACGCGATGCGATTACTCTGCGTGGATGCCGAGATCATGTGCGGGGTGGATTCCCCTGCCAGCGATAAAGCACTGCGCATGCAGCAGCAGCTGAACCAGCTTCAGAAAGGTCTGGGAAGAATGCCAGCGACCCAGAAAGAGCGTCTGGAGAATGTACAGCAGGCTGAGATGCATCTTATCTGCAGTGGTCCGCTAACCGAGATGGATCGTGCCTCGTTTTCAGAGCGACTGCAACGCGTCCGTCAACGTGCCTGAAACAACTTTTAACGCCGGAAGCGGCTGACCACCGGGTTGGCATACATACGCAGAGCCAGCGGCTGAATTTCTTTCGGCATGGCCGCTATGCGCTGCTGAAACCGTTCGGTCACCGCTGCATCCTGTGGCAGGCTGGCAAGCTGTTGCTCACCTTCCTCGTTTAATGCCGGCAGATCACTATCGCCCTGTTCACGCAATTGTCGATAGGCCATCAGATTGGTCTGTTGCAGACGGTAGTTATTCACGACCTGCTGATCAATCATTGCCGCGACCTGTTCATCATCGTCGGTTTCAAGCTTCAGCTCTGATCCGAACGCAACATGCACATCACCCTTGAATCCAACCATACCCGTTACGATACTGTCGATATCACTCTTTTCGGTTTTGATATACGTGCCGGTTGTCTGTTTCTGATATAGCTCATCGGCTTTCATCGCGTCACAGGGATCAAACTGGTAAGAGATGGAAACCGGAACAATGTGCAGCTCATTAAGTGACTGCGCCAGACCCGCGCTGCGCTTATGCATGGCGAGCATTTTCAACAGCGCCGTTTCGGTCCTGTCAATGCCATCTTTGGCGCGACCTTCTCGCTGGGCAATCCAGACATTGCGATTGATTTCCACGCAATGATGAATATAGGCCGATAGCTGCTTGCTCGATTTCAGCAGCTCGCGTCCTTTCAGGGAGCGTTTAACAATAAAGCTTTTGTTCAACCGCATCAGATCTGTAACAAATGGTCGCTTGAGCAGGTTGTCGCCAATCGCAATATAGAGTGTGTCAAAACCCGCGTGATACAGCATGTAATTGACAAATGCCGGGTCCATTGCGATGTCGCGATGGTTGCTGATAAAGAGATAGGATTTGTCCTTCGATAACTGGTCGAGACCGCTGTGGGTCAGCGCGGTTGTGGTTCGCTCGATCATGCGATCCATATAACCCGCAATGACATCCTGCATCGTTGCCACGTTGTGAACGCTTTGCAGTTGCTCACGCAACTTGCGTCGTGCCAGAAATTCCAGCACTGCTGGCAGCATGCGATGCGCCCGCGGGTAATTAAAATGAGCAATACTGCGGATAAAGTCTTTGTCGGACAGTAACTGGTCCAGAACTGGCCTGATCTCGTCATCGTGATAAGGACGAATATCGTGAAATGGATCCTGTTGCTGTGTGTCTGCTAAAGACTCTGTCATTAGTTATTCAGCCATGGCGATGCGAGTGCGCGCGATTCTACTCATTTTGCCAGTTTCAGGCAAACTGACTCGATCCATTGCTCCAGTGCATCCAGTATCTGCAGCTTATCTGACTCGCTGCCAAGCTCTTGACGCAACAAAGAAATCTCCCGGCGGCACTGTTGCACACTGAGACCAGCCAGGGTGTCGGTATCATCAGGTTCTGCCAGCTGCAGCCGCTGCCTGCAGAATTCCTGCCAGCGCTGCTGCTCAGTTACATCAAGCGTGGACGGGAAATTGCGCGCACGATAGCGAAACAGCATTTCCGGCAATCGCCCATCGCGAAACTGAGCCGTTATTGCAGAAAACTGTTGTTTCAAGGTCTGCACGTCGAGCTGCCTGACCTTCTGTAGCAGGCGTTTATCAGCGTCGCTGAAAAAACCACCACTGTAGATCATGAAGTCTGGATCAATCTGCACAGATGGCACCTGCTCACTGACCATGGCACTGGCAATCCGGCGCATGAAGTCCGGCTGAGAATGAATTTTCTCCCAGTGTTGGCGAGCAACTGACATGTCAATGCCCAGTTCCTGCATGCGCTTCTGGTCCAGTGTCGCCATTGGTGCCAGCATCGGGCTGCGATTGAGGTGGACCGTGGTCACCGGCAGGCGTCGCTCCCCTTCCGACCGCTCCGACGCAGGCGTGAACATCGCCTGCCGGAGTGCCGCCTCATCGCAGTCAAGCCAGGGCCCGGGATCGATCATCAGGTCGTAAAGCAAGACACCGTTTGCGTCGCTTGGGTGCGCAGCCAGTGGCATGGCAATTGTCAGGCAGCCCTGTGCAACGGGGTACATGCCACTGACGTGCAACACTGGCCGATGTGAGGCCAGATCCAGCTGTGCACTGACACTGTGTTTGCGCCGCAGCTCAAATGCGAAATCATAAAGTTTCGGTTGCGACTGTCTGACACAGCGAGCAAGACCGATAGTGGCACGCACATCAGCCAGCGCATCGTGTGCGTTGGCATGATCAATCCCGTTGGCCTGGCTCAGGTCCTCAAGACGGAATGAAACACCTCCGTCGCTTCGTTGCGGCCACTGCAGGCCCGCGGGACGCAGGGCATGACAAAGGCGCATCACATCCATCAGATCCCACCGGGAATTGCCATTCTTCCACTCACGTTCGTAGGGGTCGTAAAGGTTGCGATACAGCAGCTGACGCGTCATCTCGTCATCGTAACGAATACTGTTGTAACCCACGCCACAGGTTTGTGGCTGGCTAAACTGCGCGTGAATCTGTCGGATGAACTCCGCTTCTGGCAGGCCTTCTCGCTGCGCGAGTTGCGGCGTAATCCCGGTAATCAGGCAAGCCTGAGGGTGAGGCAGATAATCGAGGGCCGGCTGACAGTAGATAATCAGAGGTTCACCAACCTCATTCAGATCCATGTCAGTGCGAATACCGGCAAACTGGCAGGCACGGTCGCGGCGTGCGTCCGCGCCAAAAGCCTCATAGTCATGCCAGTAAAGACTGGGCCCTGAGCCATTGCCTGGGTGTCGGGGGTGCTGATTCGAAGTCATGGCTCCGGAATATAGCACGAAGGCCGGTTATTGAAGTGCCTCAAGTGGTGTAAACTTGGCGACAGAAATCATTCGCCCGGATTTGTTCAGGGCGTCGTGTCACCATCTTTGCAGGGAAACCAGCTATGCATTTTCCAGGAGCCCACATCATCAGTGTGTCCCAGTTCGAACGCAGCGATGTCGAGCGCATCTTCGACGTTGCCAGCGCCATGCGCCCCTACGCGCACCGTGAACGGGTAACCAAAGTGCTTGATGGCGCCATTCTCGGCAATATGTTTTTCGAACCGAGTACCCGCACGCGCGTCAGCTTCGGTTGCGCCTTTAATCTGCTGGGCGGTGAAGTGCGAGAGACAACCGATATCAAAGCCAGCTCGCTGACCAAAGGCGAGTCTCTCTACGACACTGGACGTGTAATGAGCGGCTATAGCGACATCATTGTCATGCGCCACCCCCAGGCTGGCTCGGTCGCTGAGTTTTCAAGAGCCAGCCGGGTACCGGTACTGAACGCCGGCGATGGCCCCAATGAACACCCCAGTCAGGCCCTGCTGGATCTTTACACCATCAAGCGCGAACTGATGTCACGCCAGCAGGGTATCGACGGCATGCATCTGGCAATGGTCGGCGACCTTAAACACGGCCGCACGGTCCACTCGCTGTCCCAGCTGGTCAGCCTGTACAGCAATATTCGCTTTACCCTGATTTCACCCAGGGAATTACGCATGCCGGAAGAGATCGTTGAAGAACTCCGTCAGCGTGGTCACGAAGTGGTGGAAACCGAAGACATGGAGTCAGGCCTGACCGCCAATGACATCGTGTACCTGACACGGATCCAGGAAGAACGTTTCGCCAGCAAGATGGAAGCCGATCTCTACCGGGGACGCTTCCGCCTTAACCAGGCAATCTACACACGTTACTGTCAGCCCAACACGGTCATCATGCACCCACTGCCCCGTGATTCTCGTGACGATGCCAACGAGCTCGATAATGATCTGAACCAACACCCCAATCTGGCCATTTTTCGCCAGACAGACAATGGAGTGCTGGTACGTATGGCATTGTTCGCACTGACGCTGGATGTTGCAGATCAGGTTGATAAACACGCTCGCGACGTCAACTGGTATACAGAACGCCGCTTCTGAGCCGTCAGGAGATACACACATGGACCTTCAGAACCTGTTGAGCACGATGGTGGCCAAAGAAGCCTCGGATCTTTTTGTGACCGTCGGTGCGCCGGCCAGCATCAAGGTTTTCGGCAAGGTCAGTGCGATATCAGACTCGCCCGTCAGCGAACGCGACACGGAAGCGCTGGCAAGCCACATCATGTCGAGCGAACAGGCAGAGCAGTTCCGGCGCGAGTCCGAAATGAATCTGGCATGGCTGGAACCGGACGTCGGCCGTTTTCGAGTCAATGTCTATCGCCAGCGCGGACAGACTGCACTTGTTTTCAGACATATCAAGACTGACATTCCCACCCCACAGCAATTGGGACACCCTGACATTCTTAAACAGCTGGTCATGGAAAAACGCGGCCTGATCCTGTTTGTTGGCGGCACGGGTACCGGCAAGTCAACCTCACTGGCGGCCTTGATCAATCATCGAAATGCCCATGACAGTGGCCACATCGTCACAGTGGAAGACCCCATAGAATTCATCTATCCGCACCAGAAGTCTTTGATCAGTCAGCGCGAAGTCGGCATAGATACTCTCAATTATCAGAATGCCCTGAAAAACACCCTGCGCCAGGCACCCGACGTGATCCTGATCGGTGAAATCCGCGGCCAGGACACCATGGAACATGCTATCGCGTTTGCAGAAACCGGCCATCTCTGCCTGGCAACGTTACATGCCAACAATGCCAATCAGGCTCTGGACAGAATTATCAATTTTTTCCCGGAAGAGCGTCATCGGCAGCTGTTTATGGACCTGTCGCTGAATCTTCGCGGCCTGATCTCGCAACGGCTTATTCCCTCAACTGATGGTCGCAGGGCGGCAGCTTTCGAAATCCTGCTCGGTACGCCGCGGGTGACCGACCTTATTCGTCAGGGGAAAGTTGACGAGATCAAAGAGGTTATGGAGAAATCGGAAGAACAGGGTATGCGCACATTTGACTCAGCCCTGTTTGGCCTGGTCCGAGATGGCCGCATTTCCATAGACGAAGCACTGCGCAATGCCGATTCCAGGAACAATCTGCGGCTGCGACTTGAACTGGCCGGTGGCGGGAAGCTGAGTACATCTGCTGATGTCAGCCAGCAGGACAACAGCGCTCAGAGCAAAAAGGAAAACACCAATATCGACTACAGCGGTTTGTCGCTGCGCCCCAAAGACTGAAGCTTCATGGCGGCATTCGCACGCCACCGTCCAGGCGGATCACCTCGCCGTTCAGGTAGCGATTTCTGACAATGGATAGCGCCAGGTCGGCAAATTCTTCCGGCAGGCCCATCCGTTTGGGATACTGAATAGACTGCACCAGGGCGTCTCGAACCTGTTCAGGAGCCGCCTGCATCATCGGTGTTGAAAACACACCGGGGGCGACTGTCATGATCCGTATCTGGTCGCGAGCCAGATCTCTCGCAATTGGCAGCGTCATGCCGACCAGTCCGCCCTTGGCGGCGCTGTACGCAGCCTGGCCGCGCTGCCCATCGAAGGCTGCCACCGAAGCAACATTGATGATCACTCCCCGATCTGCATCACCCTCAAGCTCTCGCTGGCACATGGCAGCGGCACACAGACGCAGTACGTTGAACGTACCAATCAGATTTACATCGACAATTCGGCGAAACATATCAAGCGGCATGGGGCCATCTCGGCCCACGGTTTTGGCAGCACCACCGATACCAGCACAATTGATATTGATATGCAGCCCGCCAAACTTCTGCATTGCAGAATCAATGGCACCCTGCACACTCTGCTCGTCTGTAATGTCGCCAGCCTGCCAGGCCACTTCCCCCGCCACGCTCGCTGCAGCTTCAAGCAGCCGTTCTTCATCACGGTCAAACATCAGCACTTTCGCGCCACTGGCGACCAGCGCCCGGGTAGCCGCAAGCCCCAGGCCTGAGGCAGCGCCTGTCACAAATGCTGTTTTTTCCTGAATCTCCATGGTAAAACCTCCGCATGCAGTCAATTATGCAAGCATGTAAGATGCAAACAGTTGAAGCAAGTGCTTATTGATAGCGCACTTAAAACAAGATCAACACCGGGTGAGAAAAACAACAATGACACCAAGATCAGACAACAACAGCATCCAGCAGTCGCAGGAAAAACCAGGCGGCCCGCTGCAGGGTCTGAAAGTTGTGGAGATGGCCGCCATCGGCCCGGTTCCGTTTACTGCAATGATGCTGGCCGACATGGGTGCCGACGTTGTTCGTATCGACCGCTCAAAAAGCAAAGACGAAAGCTCGCCCAATGCCATGGATCGCGGTCGGCAGAATCTCACACTGAACCTTAAAAAAACTGGCGATCTTGAGCAGGCACGTCGACTCATTGCACAGGCGGATGTATTACTGGAGGGATTCCGCCCCGGCGTGATGGAGCGGCTTGGCCTGGGGCCGGAGCCGTGCATGGCGGACAATCCGCGGCTTATTTATGGGCGCATGACCGGCTGGGGCCAGCAGGGTCCTCTGGCTGCAGCGGCTGGCCATGATCTCAATTACATCGCCTTGAGTGGCGCCCTGCATGCCATGGCAGATGGAGAGACCCCACCTCGCCCACCACTCAACCTTGTTGGTGACTATGGTGGTGGCGGCATGCTGTTGCTGTCGGGTGTGCTTGCTGCCCTGCATGAACGCACAAAATCGTCCAGGGGCCAGGTGATAGATGCCGCGATGAGTGACGGTACCGCGCTGTTGATGTCACTACCCTATGCGCTGTATAACTCCGGACGCTGGACACAGCTACCAGGAAAAAATCTGCTCGATGGCGGTGCGCCCTTCTATCAGTGCTATAAATGTGCTGATGGTAAATTTATCAGCATTGCGCCGATTGAACCTCAGTTCTATGAGGAGCTGCTGCTGCGTTGCGGAGTCAGGGCCGACAAGGAAAATGCCCTGTTGTTTGAGCAAATGAATCAGAGCAGCTGGCCTCGCATGCAGGAACAGCTAAAGCATCTATTCGCAACGCACTCGCGCGATCAGTGGTGTGAATTACTGGAGGGAACTGACGCCTGCTTCGCACCTGTGCTAAGCATGTCGGAAGCGCCAGAGCACCCACACAACAGGGCACGCGAGACTTTTGTCAGTCTGTCTGGCCAATCTGGTAAATATCAACCTGCGCCGGCACCACGCTTTTCCCGCACCCCCTCCGGCTGCGGCGCAAGCCCAACTGTCACCGACATCGATGCCGTCATGCAGCGCTGGTCGGCAGAATTGCCGTCGGTCAGAACTCTCACCTCCGATACGGAAGCCAATCAGGCTGCGGCACTGCAGCAAGAGGTTCAGTACCTGAAGAGCAGACTGGAAAAGCTGGAGACCACTGATTCTTTGACCGGACTTAACAATCGGCGCAGCTTTTCTGAACGATTGCGACAGGAACACGCCCGGATTCAGCGCGGCGACCGCACTGCCTGTCTGCTGCTGGCCAACATCGATCATTTCCGGCATATCAATGAGCAATATGGCCACGAAATGGGTGATCAGGTACTGGTCAGATTCGCAGAGATCTGTAACAGCGTTTTTCGCCAGTACGATGTTGTCTGCCGTTGGGGCGATAGGGAGTTTCTCATACTGCTGCCAGCAACAGACAAGCACCAGGCAGGAGCGGTGGCGGACCGTTTACACCAGACACTTACTGATGTCAGTCCGGACGATGACGAACAGTCCATGAAGCTTACTGTAAGCATTGCCATCATCACCATGACAGCTGATAAAGATATTAGCGCTTTGTTGCGACAGCTCGACGACATGCTCACTGAAGCCAAATCGGCCGGGCGCAATGTCACTGTGCTTGATTGACATACAATTCAATTGAT
The DNA here is from genome assembly GCF_029911965.1 of Pseudohongiella sp. SYSU M77423. NCBI lineage: Bacteria > Pseudomonadati > Pseudomonadota > Gammaproteobacteria > Pseudomonadales > Pseudohongiellaceae > Pseudohongiella > Pseudohongiella sp. SYSU M77423. The sequence continues at coordinate 400,351 of NZ_JARYTH010000002.1, forward strand.
ACGAATAAGCTGACCAAGGAAATTAAATGCTGACGATTGACGAGTATCTCAAATACGACGCGACCGGCCTGGCACAGTTGTGCCGGGAAAAGGAAGTCACTGCCGAGGAATTGCTGACCATCGCCTGCGCCAGGGCAGACGCCGTCAACCCGAAGCTGAACGCACTGGTGCATCGTGAAGACAGATCGGCAATGGAGCTTGCCCGGCGACAGGATCACGAGCCAGGCGATGGACCACTGGCGGGTGTTCCATTTGTGATCAAAGAGGTCAATGCCGTCAAGGACTGGCCCTACACACGAAGCACTCCATTGCTTCGAGACAATGTCGCCCGCCAGCACAGCCGGATTGCACAACGTTACTTCGCTGCCGGGCTGCTTCCCTTTGCCAGCAGCAACACGCCAGAGCTTTGCCTGACCATAACCACAGAGTGGTCGCTGTTTGACCTGTGCCGCAATCCGCATAACCCTGAATTCAGTGCAGGTGGCAGCAGCGGCGGCTCTGCCAGTGCCGTCGCTGCCGGTATTGTACCCGCCGCCGACGCCAGCGATGGTGGTGGTTCCATACGTGTACCAGCCGCCTGTTGCGGGCTGATTGGTCTCAAACCAAGCCGTGGTCTGACCGTAACGGAGCCTGACATGGGCAACGCCTGGAGTGGCATGAGCGTCAGCCATGTTGTCTGCCGTTCGGTACGCGACAGTGCCGCGTTTCTGGATATACAGAAGCTGTCCAGGCCGGACCTGTTTGCCCTGCCACCGCAGCCTTCAAGCTTTACTGATGCCTGCCAGCGGACACCAGGCAAGCTGACCATCGCTGTGCAGCTGGAACACCCAGGCGGCGGCGCAATTCACCCTGAATGTCAGGCCGCTGTAGAGGGAACCGCCCGTCGATGTGAAGCCATGGGACATCAGATCGCGCTCATCGCACCGCCCGTGGACTACGCGGCCGCAGGCAGTGCCATGGCGGTCCTTATCAACATTCATGCAGCCCAGATCATCGCGCCCCTGCTGGAGCAGAAACAGCAGGAACTCAAAGACGCACAGTTGTCCGAGTCAGTGCTACGAATGGTCGCGCGCGGTATCAAGGCCACAGCCCGGGAATACCTGCAGGCAATCGACACACTGAAACAGATAGAGCGGCAAATGGCAGACTTCCATCAGCAGTATGATCTGGTACTGTCTCCGGTGCTGGCGCGCCCGACGGCCCCTCTGGGCTGGCTGGACATGAACAGTCAGGACATGCGCGAATACGCCAGCCGCTATGCCGCTTACAGCCCGTTTACTGCACTGTTTAACGGCACCGGCCAGCCCAGCATCTCGCTGCCGCTGGGGAAGAGCCAGCAGGGTTTGCCCATCGGGGTGATGTTCAGTACCGCCTGGGGAGGCGATCAGACGCTGCTGCAACTGGCCAACACATTAATTGAGGGCGTTGTGCCGGTTGCTGCAAGCTGACCCTGCTGTTGTTATAATGCGCGCCTTTTTGGCACCGATTGTTATTTAAAAGGTGCGCTATTGTCGGCATGCGGTACCCGGCAAGCCGATTTTTTGTCAACCATTCACCTACTGACACAGGATACTGATCGAAGATGAGCAAAACCAAGTTTTCCCGCTGGCGCCCTCACCCATGGCACGGCATTGCTGCTGGCCCGGATGTTCCGCGTATTGTTACCGCCTACATTGAAATCAGCCCCTTTGATCAGATGAAGTATGAAATTGACAAGGATTCGGGATACCTGTGTGTCGACAGACCTCAGCCGACTTCCGCACAACAGCCCACGCTGTACGGATTTATCCCGCGGACCTACTGTGGCGATCGTGTACGCGATCTGATGCCTGGCGCTGAATGTGGCGATGGCGACCCGTTGGACATCTGTGTGATCAGCGAACGAGCCATAGACCGCACAGAAATTCTGATGAAAGCAAAAGTGGTTGGTGGCCTGCCAATGAACGATGGTGGCGAGGCTGACGACAAGATTATTGCCGTCCTGGTAGATGACCCTGCGTTTGGCCATGTCAATGAAATCAGCGAGCTGCCGCCCATCATGATTCATCGCATCGCTCACTACTTCCGCACCTACAAGATGGTGCCCGGCAAAGAAAACAAGGTCACAATCGGCGAGCCTTACGGCTTCGACCGCGCCGCTGAAGTCATCGCAGCGTCAATGGCCGACTACGATCAGGACTACGGTCACCTGCAAGAGCAGGAGTGATCGCAAACGGTCAGACTTTTAGTCCATGCCTGACCGCAGTAACCTCGGCAAGGATCGCGATTGCGATCTCAGCCGGGGTTTTGCTGCCAATCTGGAAACCAATCGGTGCATGCAGGCGATTGATCTCGTCCTCAGATAGTCCCAGCTCCGGCAGTCGCTCGCGTCGATTGGCCGAGGTTCGGTCAGAGCCCATGGCACCAATGTAAAACGCCGGCGTCTTCAGGGCCTCCATCAAGGCCATATCATCAACACGCGGATCATGCGCGAGAGCAATGATGCCGCTGTAGGGGTCGCTGAACCCATCACGTACCAGATCGTCCGGCAACTCTGTCGAGAGGTGCACGCCCTCGACGTGCCAGTTGTCCAGATAGGCGGGGCGCGGATCACACAGCGTCACCTCATAGTCCATTACCAGCGCCAGCTCTGCTACATAACGGGCGACATCTCCGGCGCCCAGCAGAAGCAGTTTATAGCGAGGACTCAGACTGTGGATCATCTGTTGATCATCAACCAGCACCGCCTCATCCGAGGTTTCATCGAGTGTCGTCACTGCGCCGGATTCAAGGTCAACGCGACGGCTGATGGGACGATGATTGTTGAGCGCCTGGTCCAGCGCATCGAAAACCTGGCGCTGTGCGTCGTCCGGCGCCAGGAACTCTACCAGCACGTGCAGTTGTCCACCACAGGGAAGGCGCAGGCGCGCCTGCTCTTCAGCGGACACGCCATAATGAACAACAAAGGGTCGCGGATTTTCCTGGTATTGCTGCTTCAGGCTGCCATCCCGCAGCTGCTGCAAAAAGTCTTCTTCAATACAGCCACCAGAGATCGAACCGACCAGCTCGCCATCGGGCGTGCAGGCCATCATGGCGCCGACAGGACGCGGTGAAGAGCCCCAGGTCTTGAGGATGGTACATAACCATACGGCTTTATCCTGACGAAGCCAGGCCGCGACCCGGTTGATGATGTGGTGTTGACTGCTTTGCATAACTATCCTGACTTTTTGAGTTTGAGCGATACTACGTTCAGCGCAGCAATGACAGATTCCTCAGACATAGCGCGTCTTCCAGCTGCCCCGCATGAACAGCACAATACCCAGAACACTCATTGTGGCATCGGCAATAAAGACAGACCAGTATACACCCTCTGGCCCCCAGCCGGCTCCCTGAGAAAGGCTCCAGGCAAGGGGAATCTGCACAATCCAGAAGGCGGTTACGTTCATCCAGGTCGGCGTCATGGTGTCACCGGCGCCATTAAATGCCTGCGTTACCACTGAGCCGATCGCCAGAAAAACAAAACCATAACTGAGGATACGCAGGCTCTGGATACCGTTTCTGACTACCTCGGGGTCCTGGCTGAAAAAGCTCATGACCCAGGACGGCATCAGTATCAGCACCAGCGCCACTGAACCCATGTACATCAGGTTGTAACGTGCCACCTGCCAGACAGTGCGTTCTGCGCGATCTGGCTTGCCGGCCCCCAGGTTCTGCCCCACCAGAGTCGCAACAGCATTGCTGAGCCCCCACGATGGCAGGATCACAAACAGAATGACACGGATGGCAATCGTGTAACCTGCCACTGCATCGGCACTATTCAGCGAGACCAAACGCATCAAAAACACCCAGCTCGCTGTCGCAATCAGGTACTGCGCAATACCACCTACCGATATACGGCAAAGTTGCAGCACAATGCCCAGTCTGAGTACCAGATCTGACAAAGCCACCCGAATACGGCGGTTGTGCGAGCACAGATAATACAGCTGGTAGGCAACCCCGACGCCACGCCCAATATTGGTGGCAACAGCAGCACCCGTCAGCCCCATTTCCGGGAAAGGACCCCAGCCGTAAATCAGCATTGGGTCCAGGACTATGTTGATACCGTTGGCCAGAACCAGCGAGCGCATGGCGATACTGGCATCACCTGCGCCACGGAAGATGGCATTGTTGAGGAACAGAAAGACGATCGTAAACGCGCCACTGAACATGATGCGCGTATAGGTTTCGCCCGTCGCAATGACATTGTCACTGGCACCCATCAGAGCGAGTATGCGATCGGCGTAAAAGAACCCGAGCACCCCCACCACGCTCGACACAAACAGACCAATCCAGAGTGCCTGTCCGGCCGCCTGGGCAGCAGCGAGTTTGTTCTGTTCACCAATTCGACGGGCCACCAGTGCGGTTGCGGCCATGCTGATGCCAATCGCGACAGCGTACAGCAGAGAAATCACTGCTTCGGTCAGGCCAACGGTAGCAACCGCATCCGCGCCGAGCCCGGCAACAAAAAAGATATCCACGATCGCGAACACCGACTCCATGGCCATTTCCAGAATCATCGGAACGGACAGCAGGAAGGTGGCGCGTGCGATCGAGCCTTCTGTGTAGTTGATGCTGGCATTACCCACCAGCGCTTGTTTGAACAGGCTCAGACCTGCTTTTAATTTTGCAAACATGTTTCAAATCCGGTAGTCGGACGCAGTCATGTCAGCCGCTGCCGGCATCATTCCGATGTGCTGAAAGCTCTGACTGGTCTGGAATACAAAAGGTCGGGTGCGTGGAACCCGGGTTTAATACCGAAGGTGAAACAATGAGGCGGGGTTTAATGAGAAAGTGAAATGCGTCGATGCGGAGCGATCACATTAAATTCACAACACTCCTTGTCTCACCAGGCTGCTGCTATCTTTAGTCGTACCAGCTTCATGGAAATCTACTCCTGTGTAGTTACTCAATAGAGTTCATCGAAGTATAATCCCGAATTCTGTCGCTTGTCTTTACCTAAATTTGTCACAGTGTGTTACAGTAGAGGGCTTTTGACAGCGATCTCCAGCAACGTATCGGAACCACCCACGGATGACCTTACCCGTATTAATATGTGACGACTCCAGACTGGCACGACGCCAGATGGCGCGTTCACTCCCGGAAAACTGGGATGTTGAAATCACCTTTGCCGAGAACGGCCAGGAAGCCATCGACATGATCCGCCAGGGCAAGGGTGATCTGCTGTTTCTGGATCTCAACATGCCGGTAATGAATGGCTACGAAGTGCTGGAAATCATCCGACAGGAAGACCTGCCAACACTGGTACTGGTGGTTTCCGGCGATATACAGACAGAGGCTCGACGGCGCGTCATGTCCAAGGGGGCACTGGACTTTATCAAAAAGCCCGTAACCGCTGATCAGATTCAGGAATTGCTCGAGCGCTATGGCATCTATGATGCCGCTGCCAATGAAGACGCCCACGCCCACATTGTTGACGGTGACGCGCTGCAATCACCTGACTTTAAGGAAGCTTTCCGCGAAGTCATCAACGTCGCCATGGGACAGGCTGGCAGCCACCTTAGTGACCTGCTGGACACCTTTATTGGGCTGCCAGTACCTGATGTGCTCGAGTGCGCGTATAAAACACTTCCGCGACACCTCAGCTATGCAGATGGTACCGGAATGAGTGCTGTATCCCACGGTTTCAGTGGCAATGGCATCGCTGGCGAGGGTGTGCTGCTGATGAGGACCGACCAGATGAGCGAACTGCGCACACTGGTCGCCAGCGACCTGCCAGCCAAGGCCGATACCGATGCCGGCATTCTGACAGATCTTTCTGAGCTTCTGGTCGGGGCCTGTCTAAAAGGCATCAGCCAGCAGCTCGATCTGGATTTCAACCACAGCTACCCTGCTGTGCTGGGCCACAACCTGCAATGCGCTGAATTACTGGACAGTGAGCACAACGAACAGGATGTGCTCGCTGTCACCATCACCTATCAGATGATGCATCCGGTTCTGGAGTGTCACCTGCTGCTGTTGCTGACTTCCGATTCCATACCCGCACTGACCAGCCGTGTTCAGCTGATCAGTGCGTCTGACTGACGAGACACCTGCATGCCACTTCAGACATTGTCATCCGAATCCCCTGACAGCACCCAGCGCCTGCATCTGCTGATGCAGCTTTTGCAGACACTGGACAATGGCCTGATCCTGCTGGACGAGAATTACAATGTACAGCTGTGGAACAGCTTCATGGAGAACCACAGCGGTATCCCCATCAGCGACGCCCGTGATCGCAATCTGTTCGAGCTGTTTCCTGACCTGCCGCGCAGCTGGCTGACCCGGAAAATTGACTCTGTTTTCAAGCTTCAGAGCCGGGCGTTCTGCACCTGGGAGGAACATCCCAGACTATTTGATTTCAAGAGCACACGCCCGCTGACAGGCCACTCGGACAAGATGTACCAGAACGTCACGCTGATCCCGCTGCACGGCCTCAACAACACGGTTTCACAGGTCTGCCTGCTGATCTATGACGTGACTGAAATAGCCACGCGGAAAAAAGAGCTTGAGGCCGCCAATGACACCCTCAAACTTGTCAGCCGCACCGACAAGCTGACAGATGTCTTCAACCGTGGCTTCTGGGGAGAGTGTCTTGAGCAGGAGTTTCTGCGCTGTAAACGCAGCCAGCGACCTGCCTCCCTGATCATGTTCGACATCGATCACTTCAAGACATTTAATGACACACATGGTCATCAGGCCGGAGATGAAGTTCTTCGCGTGGTTGGCCGTCTTCTGAAGCGATTCCGACGTTCAACGGATACTGCCGGGCGTTACGGTGGCGAAGAATTCGGCATCATTCTGCCCGAAACCCATATCGACCAGGCATTGGTATACGCAGAGCGCTTGCGCAAAAAACTCTCCGATACTGTTATCGAGTGGGAAGAAAAGAGCCTGCGCGTCACAATAAGCCTGGGTATCAGTACGCTGAACCCTGACATGAACGCCTATCAGGAGTGGATAGAGAAGAGCGACCAGGCGCTCTATCTGGCCAAGAAAGCCGGACGCAACCAGTCACATGCCAACAGAAGCTAAGCAAGGTCTGTGGAGCAGCTAACCCAGTAAATCAAATGGCGAGTGCTGCTGTTCTAGCACCAGCAACTGCCGCTTGCAAGCCAGCCCTCCCCCAAACCCGGTTAATGAGCCGTCACTGCCAATAACGCGGTGGCAGGGAATGACTATCGGGATGGGATTCTGCCCATTGGCTGCACCAACTGCACGGCTGGCATCAGGCCTGCCTATCTGCCTGGCGATGTCACCGTAACTGGCTGTAGCGCCATAGGGAATCTGTTGCAGGGCCTGCCAGACCTGGCGTTGAAAATCAGTGCCCTGCGGCGCCAGATTCAGATCAAAAGATTTTAACTCCCCAGCAAAGTAAGCCTGCAGTTGTTGCTTGACCTGTTTGAATGCTTCATTGCGACGCATCCAGTCAGGTTGAGGCTGACGCGCAGCCTTGCCAGAGGGAAAACCAATCAGCGTCAGTGCACTGCCATCTCCGGCCAGCAGCAGACTGCCGACCGGAGACTCGTAGACACTATAGTAAGTAGTGCTCACTGTTGTGAGCGCAGCTCATCTGACAGCGCGATTGCGCGGGAAATGACATATTGCCGGATAGCGGCAGAGTCCGACGGTTCCAGCTGACCGGAGAATGAGACCATGCCGCCGTCCGCCAGTTCACCTTCCAGCACTACCGCATTCCACTCTTCCAGGTCATGCAGGCGCTCGGAATAACGCAGATCAGGGAACACGCCGGCGCCATCACTGGCCGCATTGTTACCGTGACAGACGCTGCAGAAGCGACCGTACGTCTGCTCGCCCTGAGCCAGCATCTCATTGTTGGCAACAAGCGCCGGAGGATTCAGCTCCTGCTCTTCCGCTACCGCGATTTCGGTCGGCAACTGGTGATCACCCTGCAGTGCGTAGACCAGCACACGGGAGTTGTTGCTGGATTCACGCGTGGTAGATCCAATCGCACCCGGTCCAACCTGTGGCAAGGCGCGTGAACCTGTCACTACCGCAACATACTGGGTGCCATCCAGCATGTAGCTGATCGGTGCTGCCACGGTGTGGGATTGCGTGATGTGCGACCACAGGCGCTCACCATCGGTATCGCGATAGGCAACAAATTCGCCAGCCGCGTTGCCCTGGAATACCAGGCCGCCGGCAGTGGACATCACACCGGCTGCTGCAGTCGGCACCAGCTGAGGCTGACGCCACACCTCGCGCTGCGCTACCGGATCCCAGGCCAGCAGGTAGGCACTGCGCTGCGGCGCGGCGTCGCCGGCCGCTGCTACCAGACGTGCGCCTTCAGCCATGTCGGTACCGGTGTTCCAGCCGCGCTCCGATCTCTCAAATTCGGGCTGGGCTACGTATCCCATGTAGTTTTCAGTCGCAGGCAGATACACCAGATTGGTTTTCTGGCTGAACGACATGGGATACCAGTTGTGTCCACCCAATGCACCGGGTGACACGATGACCGGAACGCCTGTTTCGTTGTAGCGCGCCTCAGGAATTTCGACGGGTCGGCCGGTTTCCAGGTCAATATGGCTGGCCCAGGTCACCGGCACGAAGTTCTCAGCAGACAGCAGACGTCCAGTCAAAGCATCCAGGACATAGAAGAAACCGTTCTTGGGCGCCTGCATCACAACCCGGCGTGTTTCACCGCCGATATTCAGGTCAGCTACGATGATCTGCTGGGTAGCCGTGTAGTCCCAGGTCTCGCCAGGTACGGTCTGATAATGCCAGACGTAACTGCCGTCATCAGGATTGACCGCCACAATTGAAGTCAGGAACAGGTTATCACCGCCGCCGGGGCTGCGCAGTGACTGGTTCCAGGGAGAGCCGTTGCCCACGCCGATGTAGAGCAGGTTTGAATCGGGATCGTAGGCCATGGAGTCCCAGACGGTGCCACCGCCACCCATGACCCACCACTCGCCGGTCCAGGTATCGGCTGCCCACTCCAGCTCCGGCTGTTCAAATCCATCCTCAGGATTGCCCGGCACCGTGAAGAAGCGCCACATTTCGTCACCATTGTTGGCATCATAGGCGGTGATGTAACCACGTACGCCGTATTCACCACCGCCATTACCGATAATGACCTTGCCATCGATGATGCGCGGCGCGCCGGTGATGGTATAGGGCTGGCTCTGATCCGTGGTCACCACACTCCAGACCTGTTCACCGGTATCAGCGTCCAGCGCAATCAGGCGACCATCCAGCGCGCCGAAAAAGACTTTGCCATCCCATACGGCAACGCCACGGTTGACCACGTCACAGCAGGCGTCCACGCCTCGTGCACGATCCACTTCCGGATCAAATTCCCAGAGCAGCTCGCCTGTGCGCGCATCATAGGCTTTCACCATGCTCCAGGCAGTGGTGACGTACAGGGCACCGTCCACCATGATGGGTGTTGCTTCCTGACCACGGCTGGTATCGAGGTCTGCCGACCACACCAGGCCCAGGTCAGAGACAGTGTCTTCGTTGATCTGATCCAGCGGTGAGTAGCGTTGTTCCCAGTACGAACGTCCAGTGGACATCCACTGGCCGGGTTCGTTATCCGCATTAACCAGCCGCTCAGTAGTCACCGATGCCTGATAGGCCGGATAGGATGGCGTCTCCACCGGCGCGCTTTGCGTTTGCGTGGGAGCAGTCTGCTCTGCAGGACCGCAGGCTGCCAACAGTAAGGCGGCAGCGGCCACCAGACTCAAGTGTGTTTGTTTGATCATCTATTCCCCCTGCTCGCAGCAGACTGTTTTGTTATTTTTCGAGTTATTATTCAGATCGCAGCTTGAAGACCAGAATCGCATTGCCGGGCATCTGGCTGAATGTTGCGTAACCAGAACTCACTACCATGTATTCGCCAGACAGCACTGGACCGGTGGCATCGATGGAACCACCTCGTGTCTCCACATTATTGATGGTCTGATAGTCCTGAACTGTGTTGAATTCCCAGACCAGCTCGCCGGTCTGCGCATCGTGTGCAAACAGATGGCCATTCAGTGAGCTGGCGATCACAACATCGTCACTGCTGGTAACCGGGCCAGAGTAGGCCTCCATGCAGCCCTGCTGTCCTTCCTGACAGCGCTCAGGTGCCGGTGCATACCAGAGCACTTCACCGGTTTTCATGTCTACAGCGTGCAGGCCGGGCATCGGGGTGATGCCGTTGCTGTTCAGACCACCGCGATCAGAAACCGGCACATACAGCACATCACCATCAAAACTCATACCCCAGTGGATGCCACCCAGAGCGCCACCACGACCCACTCGTGTTGACCACAGCAATTCGCCATTGTTGTCGGGATCCAGTCCGACCAGGACTGCACCCTTGGTGCCGGCGACCACGATATCCTGCCCGTTGGACAGGGTTGTTGTCACGATGGGTGCACCGATGTCGACATCCGGACCAGCGTCCGGGCAGTTGGGGTGCTCACGCCCCAGCGCACAGGCCATGGTAAACGCATCATCGGGCGTGGTCTGATGGATCCATTCGATATCACCACTGTCCATATTAAATGCAATCACCGAGTCGCTGCTGTTGCTGGCCGGGCGACTGTAGTTCTGCCCGGTGCCGGCATAGACGATGCGGCGCTCGGGGTCGATACTCGGGGCCTGCCAGATAGGTGCGCCCGACGGAGCATAGAATGGGTTGCCGAGACTGTTCTCACCTGCCAGTGTTGCCTCTTCCATGACATAGGTATGCCACAGCTTGATACCGGTATCGAGATCAAACGCCGCAACATTACCGCGGAACGTACAGCAGTGATGGTCAGGCCGACCGGCAGCACTGACTTCAGCCGAAGACACTGGCACAAAGATTTTGTTGTCATAAACAACGGGTGAACCTGTGCTGACCGCGTAGGGATGCGGGTCAACCTCGGCACTCCACTTCAGCTCGCCAGTCCGTGCATCCAGGACATGCAGCTGGTTCGACACGTCGGCGATCACTGCCAGCCAGGTGTCATGTGTACTGGAGAAAGCAATGGTGACCGCGGCCCGCACTTCGCGTGGTGCCTCATAGGTCCAGTAGTCACAGCCGGTTTCCAGATTCATGGCGCGCACTTCACCACTGGTGCTGCCCAGGATCATCACATCATTGATGATGGTTGGCTGAGCGCGCGCGACGGATGCGTTTTCCAGCCCGTAAGCCCAGACCAGCTCCAGTTGATCAATATTGCTGGCATTGATGGCGGTGCCCGTCGCAGCCTGGTGGCGGGGATTGCTCAAGCCGTTACCCCAGCCATTCCAGTTACTGGCCAGTGACAGGTCAAATTCTGGCATGGGCAGCTCACAGCGGGACGATGCGACAGACATTTCAGTGCTCTCCTCGCGCATCGGTTCGCCGGCCAGATACTCGGACAGGGCAATACGCTGTTCAGCCGTCAGCGCGGCGCCCTGCGGTTGCATGATACCTTCTGTCAAAGCACGAAAAATGCTGTTTGCGGTATAAGTTGTCAGAGAGTCGCGAGGTGGAGTCCGGTCATCCTGTGGGGCGGTATGACACATGGCACAGTACTGGGTATAGAGACTGTCACCATCCAGATTTTCTGCAGCCTGAACACCAGCCACCAATGCGGCATTAACCAGCAATGAGCCAATGAACAGCGATGCGAGCAAGCGCCGACTGTGTTTTAACATACCACTCCCCTATCAACATAAAGCGTCATATTAGGCGTAAACATTCTTGGTTTACTGTAATCAGTAATGCCCGCCTGACAACGACCGGAAAGGCACCTGATTTTATCCTTCGATGTTACCGCAATCGCCCATCAAAGCGAACACATGATCGATCTGCCGAGTGCTGGATACGGCAAAGTCATACGCTTCTGGCCCTCGGACAGCCCGATAGTGTATAGTTCGCGGCAAGAAAGTCCCTGCCATAACAAGCACATGCAAGCCCTGAAGGAGTGACAGCCGATGAGTAACGATAAGACACGCAAATACTCCAGCCAGGTTGTCGATGGTGTCGAGCACGCGGCAAGCCGCGCCATGTTGCACGCCGTCGGTTTCACGCGCGAAGACTTCCGCAAACCCCAGATCGGAATTGCCTCCACCTGGAGCATGGTGACGCCGTGCAACATGCATATCAACGACCTTGCCGAGCACGTCAATCGAGGCGTCGACAGTGCCAGCGGCAAGGGTGTCATCTACAACACGATCACAATATCCGATGGCATATCCATGGGTACCGAAGGCATGAAGTATTCTCTGGTGTCCCGGGAAATCATTGCCGACTCCATAGAAGCGGTATCCGGCTGCATGGGGCACGACGGCATCATCGCTATTGGCGGCTGTGACAAAAACATGCCTGGCTGCCTGATGGGGCTGGCAAGGTTGAACCGCCCTTCTCTGTTCATTTATGGCGGCACCATCCTGCCAGGCAAGAACCACACCGACATCGTTTCGGTTTTTGAAGCGGTGGGCGGTCATGCAGCTGGCAATGTCTCCGATATCGAACTGCGCCAGATTGAGGAAACCGCCATCCCTGGCCCCGGCTCCTGTGGTGGCATGTATACAGCCAACACCATGGCCTCAGCAATCGAGGCTCTCGGCATGAGTCTGCCTAACAGCTCAGCCCAGAATGCCATCTCCAAAGAAAAGCAGGACGACTGCCTGAGGGCAGGTGCGGCCATCATGAATCTGATCGAACGGGACATCAAACCCTCCGACATCATGACACGGGCAGCCTTTGAAAATGCCATCAAGGTCGTCATTGCGCTGGGCGGATCCACTAACGCCGTGTTGCACCTGATTGCCATGGCACACACGATAGGCGTGACCATCACGCTGGATGATTTCAGCAGAATCGGAAAAACCACACCAGTGCTTGCCGACCTGCGCCCCAGCGGTCAGTACCTGATGTCCGAGCTGATCGAGATCGGCGGCATCCAGCCATTGATGAAGCGCATGCTGGATGCCGGCATGCTGGATGGCAATTGCCTTACGGTAACGGGTAAAACGCTGGCGGAAAACCTGGCTGATGTGGCGCCCTATCCGGACGATCAGAAAATAATCTATTCTTTCGACAAACCCATCAAGAAAGACAGCCATCTGGTGGTCATGAAGGGCAACCTGGCCCCCGAAGGTGCCGTCGCCAAGATCACTGGCAAGGAAGGCCTGACCTTTACTGGGCGAGCACGCGTGTTTCAGTCGGAAGAAGACTCTCTTAAGGGCATCCTTGATGGCAGCGTTGTCTCAGGTGATGTGATTGTTATTCGTTACGAAGGCCCGCGTGGCGGCCCCGGTATGCGTGAAATGTTGAGCCCCACATCTGCCATCATGGGGCGTGGCCTTGGCAAGGATGTGGCACTTATTACAGACGGCCGATTCTCTGGTGGCAGCCATGGATTCGTGGTCGGTCATGTGACGCCGGAAGCCTTTGTCGGTGGCCCCATCGCCATCGTAGAAGATGGCGACCTGATCACCATCGACGCGGAGACGTGCCAGATCACACTGCATGTTGACGACAGTGAAATAGAAAACAGATTGAAGAGCTGGCAGCCCCCAGCCCCTCGCTATAAGCGCGGCGTGCTGGCAAAATACGCGCGCACCGTTGCCTCGGCGTCCGACGGCGCTGTTACCGATCGCGATATCTAAAGGGGCACCAGTATGCTGATTCGATACCAGCTGGATAAACAGCGACATCTGATACCCAGCCAGGGCGAGATTACCAGTGACTCACTGGCCGCGGCGATGTGGCTGGACCTGGTCAACCCGGATGACGATGAACGCAACCTGATCGAAAGCCTGCATAGCCAACCGCTGCCAGACACTGAAGACGTTGAGGAGATCGAGGCCTCCGCGCGCTCCTACCAGGACGAAGCCGGCCTGCACGTTCACTCACTTTTTTTGCACAAGAGCGATGAGCGCCATCGCAACACCAGCGTTGCGTTTACCCTGACAGACACACAGCTTATTACACTCAGGGAGCGCGAGATTCCTGCGTTCCGTCTGATGCGTATGCGTGGTCGGCGTCTTCGTGGACTGGCTGAAGATCCGGTAGCCATTCTTCTCAGCCTGTTCGAAATCAAGATCGATGACCTGGCCGATACGCTGGAAGAGGTTTATACCCAGCTTGAGGAAACCAGCAACCTGGTACTGGAAGATAACGACACAGATATCGAGGACGCACTGGACGAACTGGCCCGCCAGGAGGACACCAACGGCAAGGTCCGTCTCTGCCTGATGGACACCCAACGGGCGCTAAGCTTCCTGCTGCGGCGGGGCAAACTGTCGGCGGTCCACGCTGAAACCGCACGCGAACTGCTACGTGACATCGATTCACTGTTGCCACACAACAGCTTTGTATTCGACAAAATCAACTTCCTGATGGACGCTGCTCAGGGTTTTATCAGCATCCAGCAGAACCAGATCATCAAGACCTTCTCTATTGCCGCAGTGGTGTTTCTGCCGCCCACAGTGATTGCCAGCATCTATGGCATGAACTTCGACTTTATTCCGGAGCTGGAATGGAGCATGGGCTACCCCTGGGCACTGGGATTGATGGTGCTGTCCGGTGTCGCGCCGTATGTGTTTTTTAAACTGAAAGGCTGGCTGTAACGTAAGAACCTGACGCTATAAATAACAAAAACATATGTGATGGGGTCATCATGAAGTCTACGTGGCACGCGCTGGTCAATCGATCCATCAACATCCGTCAGGGCGAAGGCCCTTCGCTGTTTCTTTCAGCCCTGTATTATTTCCTGCTGCTCTGCGCCTATTACATTATCCGCCCCATTCGCGATGATATGGGCGCTGCTGGCGGCGTCGAGAACCTCGCCTGGCTGTTTACCGGCACGCTGATTGGCATGATGCTGTTGCACCCCGTGTATACCGCCATGGTGGCGCGTTTTACCCGACGGCAGTTCATTGCTCTGGTTTATCGCTTTTTTATCGCCCAGCTGATCATATTCTATCTGGCCTTTCAGGCGCTTGATGGCATCAGTGAAGTCTGGGCCGGCCGCGTGTTTTTTATCTGGGCCAGCGTATTCAATCTGTTTGTAGTGTCGGTGTTCTGGTCGCTGGTCAACGACGTATTCCGCCCCTCGCAAAGTAAACGGCTGTTCGGAGTCATAGCTGTCGGCGGTACCGCAGGTGCCCTGATGGGGTCAACAATTACCTCCATCCTCTCTTCAGCACTGGGGCCGGTAACTCTGCTGCTGGTATCCGCCGCCCTGCTGGAGATCGCTGCGCGTGTCTCACGTTATCTCAGCGACAACGAACAATCCCTTGCCATGGCTGCCATCGATGATGAAGCAACAGGTCAGGACAAAGACATGCGGAATATCGAAAGACCCGATGCCGCCACCCTCACGCAACAGGTCAGCGACAAACAGAAAGAAATCATTGGTGGCGGTGTCTGGGAGGGACTGACGCATGTGATGCGCTCACCTTACCTGCTCGGTATTGCGCTATTGATGCTGATGTTTACCATCGTGTCGACCTATCTGTATTTTGCGCAGATCGCCATCGTCAATGAAGCTTTTGGTGATGACCGGGTAGCCCGTACACAGCTGTTCGCTAACCGCGATGTGATTGTCAACTCAATTACACTGGTCGTGCAGATGTTTCTGACCGGTCGCATTCTGCGCTGGCTGGGCATCGGGGTGAGTCTGGCATTACTGCCGGTGGTAAGTTTTGTCGGCTTCGGCATGCTCGCCGTTGCACCGGTGTTACTCGTGGTCATTACTTTCGACGTGATCAGACGCGCCGGCAACTTTGCCATTCAGCGCCCCGCGCGTGAGTCACTGTATACGGTCGTGTCACGCACTGACAAATACAAGGCCAAAAACTTCAACGATACCTTTGTGTACCGGGTCGGCGATCAGGTCGGAGCCTGGTCGTATACCGCGATGGCATGGTTTGGCATGGGACTGACGGGTCTCGCCTTGACAATGCTGCCTGTCTCACTGTTATGGTTTTTCCTTGCGCTCTGGCTGGGCCGCAAATACAAAGATACCTATCAGGAGCAGGCAGACAGTCGCTGATCAGAAGTCGATGACGCCGATCAGCGAAATATTGCTTCTTGAGCGGCGATCGCGTGTGTGATGGTAGTAGTCGTAGAACACCTGCACACGCTTGCCACGTGCCAGCTGCCTGACAATTCCAACCGTTCCTGTCACAACAGAGCGGTCATCAATCGGAAAGGCCATATTGGTATCAAACTGATAGTCGTAGGCCAGCTCGCCAAACATGCTCCAGTCACTTCCCTCACGGAAAGAGCGACTGACATTAAAGCCGCTGCGCAGCAATGAGAGCCGCTCGTGGTGACCGAAGGGCTCGGAGGTCTGTCGCCCGAGGCTGTCAGTAAACTGCTCGTAGCGATTGTCCAGCATCTGCAGACTCGTGGTCCATCGCAGCACTGAACGCTCAGGTAGAAATGGCAGTTGATTGGGGTAAAAACGTCCGATCAGGTCTGCCTGCAGATACTGCCGTGTGTATTCATTGTCCCGAGCGATATTCAGGCGGCCAGCAGGTGTATTTACATTGACCTCGCTGTCACCCTGATACTTAAGGTGGTCGTATCGAATACCGGCTGACCACACGGGCCCAAACGACATGCCTGCATCAAAACGTGGTCCGAAAGACTGCCCCCGGGACCGACCATCGGCATACAGAATATCCGCTGTCGTTTCCTCGGCACCAATGCCAATGCTGACAAAACACTGCGCCGTCGGTGCATACAGGATTCCGAGGTCAAGACGGTCACTGCGGCTCTGTACCCTGCCCGGTTCATCGCGGCCGGCCACTCGAACCAGCACACGCCCGAACACAGGACGGGCCACATTATCAAAGATCGGAATCAGGGAGTCATTCTGAGTTACCCAGGTATTGCTCCGCGAGCGCATATCATCAGCGTCAGGTGCCCCAGGACGACCCTGCGCTCCCTGATACAAACGCTGAGCAGTCTGATAACTGACGGCCCGGTTGACCATCTCGCCAAAATCACTGCCGGATGAACAAAAAGCCCGGAGGCCCGACTCACCCATGGCAGCCATCCATTGCCCCCTTTCCTGGGGGTCGAAGCATGGCTCGACATGGCATAAACGCTGGCAACGCCCAGCGTCGCCGTCAGTTTAAAAAGATTTCTTGCAAACTGTCTCTGGAACATAACAACTACCTGTCGAAAAAAAAATCAGCGCACAATGTCATCAGACAAAAATTTATGCACATTTTTTCAGAAGCAGGCTTCCAATCGAGTAGCCGGCACCAAAGGAACACAATACACCCAGCTCTCCAGGCAACATGTCCTGATGGTGCAGGTTGAACGCTATGATCGACCCCGCCGATGCTGTATTGGCATAGCGGTCCAGTACGATGGGAGCTTCGTCGCCATCAGGCATGCGTCCAAGCAGTTTTTTTGAAATCAACTGATTCATATTGATGTTTGCCTGGTGCAACCACCAGCGGCGGACATCCTCTGGCTGGTAACCGTGAAGGCGCAGATGCTCGGCCAGGTGCTCAGCAGCCATCGGGCAGACTTCCTTGAACACTGAGCGGCCTTCCTGATGGAAGAGTTTGTCAGCCGTGAAGGGATCTCCGTCGTAGGCGCGTGACATATAACCAAAATTGGAACGTATGTTGTTGGAATAAAGCGTTTTCGCCTGCGTGCCCAGCACGTCAAACTGGTGTTCACTGCTGGCAAGGTCCTTGCGCTCCACAATGACTGCCGTGGCCACGTCACCGAAGATGAAGTGACTGTCACGATCGCGGTAGTTAACCTGCGGTGACACCAGCTCGGGATTGATAACCAGCACTGCACGCGCAGTACCGGCTCGGACCATTTCGTAGGCACGGTGCAGGGCGAAGGTAGCCGCTGAACAGGCAACCAGCATGTCAAAACCAAAGCCGTTTATACCCAGTTCATGCTGAACTTCGATCGCAATCGCCGGGTAGGCACGCTGGGTGTAGGCGCAACTGACAACCACTGCATCAATATCTGAACCGGTTTTGTTGGCTGCTGCCATTGCCTTGCGCGCAGCATGCAGGGCAATCTCCGCCTGGTGACTGAGTTCGCCGTCAGCGCGTTCTTCTATCCTGGGACGCATACGATCGATATCCAGAATCCCGTCCTTGACGTAGACGTAGCGTTGCTTGATACCGCTGGCCTTCTCTATGAAGTCTGCATCCGATTTCATTACCGGTTTGACTTCACCTGCTTCGATACCAGCGGCATGCTCCTGATTGAACTTGTCGGCATAGGCATTTAGTGCCTCGACCAGCTCATGATTGGTTACTACGTGTTCAGGTGTCCATAGACCAACACCACTGATCACTACCTGCTCAATTGAGTTAAGCAAACGCATCAAGCTATTCCTTTGTATCTGTTTGGCAAAATTGAATCAATCGGTGATCGCTGCATAGGTCAGTGCCTTGAACGTGGCACGCAGAGGAACACGGACATTCATATGCTGGATCATGACAATACCGATCAGGTCTTCGACAGGATCGATCCAGAAAATGGTACCTGCGGCACCGCCCCAGTAATACTCACCGTCCGAACCAACACCACCAGCGGCTGTCTGATCTTCCACCACTGCAAACCCGAGACCGAAGCCAGTACCGTTTACAAAACCTGGCAATGTCTGCGGGTCATGTGCACCCTGATCACCAAAAATGCCTGGAAGATGGTTCTGTGTCATGTACTCCAGAGTCTTGTTGCCAATGATGCGCGCGCCATCAAGCTCACCACCGTTAAGTACCATCTGGGCGAAACGCATATAGTCTTCCGCGGTGGACAGCAGACCGCCACCACCGGACTCGAAGGTCATACGGTTCACAAAATTGCTATTGGCAGGATTGTCAGCGATTTCCAGCTGACCAGATTGCGGATTGTAACTATGATTGGTACCGAAGCGGTTCAGCTTTTCCTGTGGCACCTGGAAAAAGGTATCCTGCATCTGCAGCGGCTCGAAGATGCGGGTCTCAAAGAACTCGCCCAGTGTCATGCCTGATACCGCTTCGACAAGCGCACCGAGAACGTCAGTTGAAACACTGTAATGAAAACGCGTGCCGGGCTGATACTGCAATGGTATCTGTCCCAGTCGCTCAATGAAGGTATCCAGATCCGGCGCCGCCATGACGTTGGCGTCCCGATACTGGCGGTCAACCATGGTGTCGCCGAATACGCCGTAAGTAAGGCCTGAGGTGTGCGTCATCAGCATCTGCACGGTCATCGGACGCTCTGGTGCAACCAGGGCACCGCCTGGTCCTGCCACGCGAACATTGCGGAAAGCCGGCAGATATTTCTCCACCGGGTCGGTAAGAAGCAGCTTGCCTTCCTCGTACAACATCATCACGGCCAGCGTGGTGATCGGTTTGGTCATTGAGTAGATACGGAATATGCTGTCCTGCTCAACATCCTGACCAGTCTGCTGATTGATATCGCCATAGGCATCAAAATGAACGATTTCCCCGCGACGGGCAATCATGCTGACGACGCCTACCAGCTCGCCATCGTCCACATATTGATTCAAAACCGGTGCGATACGCTCCAGGCGCTCTGAAGACATACCGACCGATTCAGGCGAACCATAGGAGAGATTGTCGGCTGCTGCTGTGGAAACCAGCGTCAGGGCCGCGCCCAGAAATGCTGCAGCCCTCAGAACCTGTCGGCCCGAGAATGTCTTCAATTGCATACCCCACCCCTTTTCTATTGTGATTCTTGTACGTCGTTATTCGTTTTTTATGAACAGGTTCAGATGATAACTCAGCACCCCGGATATTGTAATACTCTGCTGCAGGCTGGCTTTTCCGACAAGGGAGCGCAAGGACTGCTGTCACACTGAGCCTCAGGAAGTGTTGGTCAGTGAGAAACAATCAAAATACTCGTTGACATTCCAGGAACCTGCTGTAGACTGCGCGATAAGCCAGAATACCGGCTATATTTATGTCTGCAATACGAAGTGCCGCAATCAGTCCCTCGTTCTGTATCTCATATTTGTAATCGTATTTGAGCTTCGTGCTTTTAAGCTTGATGCTTTAGGAGCGTTTATCCACTTTGACGCCGGGCGTGACCGCCAGGGTCGGACAAAGTGTTATTAATACCTATTTAATACCGCTGCAACATTTGCAGCAACAAGGAAATTCAGTATGTCTACAGTTACCGGCCAGGTGAAATTTTTCAACGAAACCAAAGGCTTTGGCTTCATTCAGCAGGACAACGGTCCTGATGTCTTCGTTCACTACAGCGCCATCAAATCAGACGGCTTCAAGACTCTGGCAGAAGGCCAGCGTGTTGAGTTCACAGTTTCGCAAGGCGCCAAAGGCCTGCAGGCTGAGAACGTCATCGGCCTGTAAGGCATACGCACAGCTTTAGCAGTTCCTTTAGGGGCCAGCCCCTGACAAAAAGGCCCGGATCGCAAGATCCGGGCCTTTTTCGTTTCAATCACGCCTTGTCGGCGAAAATCAGAAGCGTGGCTGCCAGTCTACTGACATCCAGAACTGACGTCCCCACGGTGCGTGCAGACGGCTTTCGAAGCCACCCAGGATCGGCAGCAGTTGCGGCTGCTTGTCGAACAGGTTGCTGACACCGAGACTCAGGCTGATGTCGCTATCGAAATAATCGTCGAACAGATAGGTGTACTGCGCGTTCACCGTATCCCACGCATCGACCTTACCATCAGCGGGTGGCGGTGTACCGGTCAACAGATTGTTGACGGCGTCATCGAAGATCACTTCGTCCTGATAGTTGTAGGTTACAGAGGCGTTATGGTTCTCACGCATCCAACCTACACGCAACTGCGACTTCAGTTCCGGCACGGGCGCTACGATACCTGTGCGAGCATTCTGGAAGCCAAGCGCGTCCACGACATCACCACCATCAGCGTATTCATACTTGGTGTTGTATGTGGCACTCAAAGTGGCAGAGAAATTACCCAGGCTGGTGTCGAACGAGTAGTTAGCGCGGGCATCGAACAGATCCACCCATACCGTACTGACGTTCTGCGCCTGGCTCACAACTCGAGACACGCGCTGAGAGCCCGCTTCACGGGTCACACTTGCCTTGGGTGTACCACCAGCCGCGATCCAGGCATTCGCTGCCTGACGAGTCGCCGAGCCCGGTGTAGGATCGTAGGTGCCTGGGGTGGAACCAATCGCTGCCAGCATTTCTTCAAACTCGATGGCCACGATATCCAGCGTACCCAGGGTACGGATACGGTCAGTGTACTCGATAGACTGGTAATCCAGGCTCACACTCAGATCATCCAGCGGTTCCCAGGTAAAACCAACGTTCCAGATGTCGGATGTTTCCGGTTTCAGGTTAGGGTTACCTGACGAACAGGTTGCGCCACCATTGAGTACACCACCCGTGATCGGGTCAGCACCGAAGAAGATCTCACCGCAGTTCTCGTTTGGATCAAACGGACGTGCGTTGGCCGGTGTTGGTGCCAGGAAGCTTTCGCCAACAGAGGCACGGAAAGCCAGAGTGGGCAGCGCTTCCCAACGCAGCGCCACCTTAGGCGTAGTTGTTTCCAGACCAAATGTAGTGAAGTTTTCGTGGCGCACGGCAATCTGGGCATCCAGCGTTTCCAGAATCGGTACTTCAAATTCCAGGTAGGCTGCCTGAACACGACTACCGTAGTTGCGCGAGGTAGGTGGCGTATCAATGATGCTGGTGTTGTAATCAATGCCAGCTGCAGACAGCGGGTTGGCGTAGTTCCATTCCTGGATATCCCGCATCTGATAACCAACCGCCATTTGCGCCATACCGGCCGGCAGCTCATACAGGTCACCGGTTGCGTTCACTTCGAACACTGTCAGCTCCTGCTCCGAGGTACGGAACGGCACGGTAGGCGCAATCCAGTCGATCAGTTCCTGGCTGTTTGCTGTCACGCTGGCATTGTAGAACGGCGAACGTGGGTCCGCAGAGCCGAAGGGGTTAAACCACTCATTGCCGCCGGGACCACCCTGTCCGATCAAAGCGTTTGCCAGATTGGGCATATTGATCATACGCGCCGTGTAGTCTCGATGGGTGTGCTGGAATGAGTAAGAAGTATTCGCAGTCCAGGTATCGGAGACATCAAATCGTGCTCCCACCTTGTAGCGCTGAATCTTGTCCTCGTAGGTCTGCTTGCGAGCACCCGTTGCTTCATCGGCATAAGACGGCAACGTGCCGGCAGCAGCAAATGGACGCCACAGGAATGGACCGACGTCGCGATTAAACGGGTTAGCCGGGTGCGCAGCGGGTACAACCAGTGCCTCGCGGTTGTTGGCGTTTAGCTGGTAAGTCAGCGTGTTGTGGTTTTCGCTTTCACGGCTGGCCAGTGACATCTGCGCTTCCAGCTGCACGCGCTGATTGAGCTGATAGGTCAGGTTCTGGAATACGTTCGCCTCAGTCTTGCCCTCAGCCAACGGCCATTGCTGCGAATATGGGAAGTAGCAATTGCTGCCCAGCCGAATGCCACTGGGGTTATTGTCGCCCTGGCCAAGATCCGTTACATCATTAAACGTGCCACAGCTTGGATCGACCAGGTTGGAACCAACCTGCCTGCCGCCATGTACCTGGCCTGGGTTGGCGGTGGCACCCTGCAGTTCGCGCCAGACACCTGGATTGCCAGAGGTCGCCCAGCCGTAGTCGGCGCGCAGTGTGCGTGGACGTTCAAAGGTCATCAATGGCGTGGTGCGCGCGTAGTCTGCAGCGACTACCCAGTTGAGGCCATTACGGAAGTTGCGGCCAAACAGGATGCCGATCTTGTTGTCTTCAAACGCGCCGGGATCGTCTCGCTGGTGATAGACGCGCGTGCGCAGACCGTCAAAGTCTTTAACAGGGATCAGGTTGACTACACCGGCTACCGCGTCGGAACCGTAAAGCGCGGAACCACCGTCCAGAACGACTTCCAGACGATCAATGGCGATTTCTGGCAGCAATGTGTTGATACCAGCATCAACAGATCGGGTGCCATCCATCAATGTCAGCGTGCTGTTCTCACCCAGACCACGCAGGTTGAACGTAGTGCCAACACTTGACTGTGTACCACTGTTGCCGGCGTTAACGTTGGCGACCGTGTTGGTGTTCTGGGTATAGGTCAGGTCACGGATGTAGTTGCCCATGTTTGGTGCGCCAGACTCAAGAATGTCTGCCTGGCTGACAGTGTCTACCGGGTTGTTCTGGGCAAAGGCACTATTGCGGATAAAGGAACCGGTAACGATTACTTCTTCGATTTCAGCGGGCTCTTCCTGCTGGGCGACCGCCATGGCTGGCAGCGTCAATGTCCCCGCCAGGCAGGCGTGTATGAGATATCGCAACGATTGAGTTTTTCGATGACTAGTCATTACTTTGTATCACTCCGTTTATAATTTTAATTAGTACTACAGTGTTGGCTCTTGATGGCCGCAAAGCAGACGAGTAGCGACAAACGTCCGCTTTCGCACCGCTGGACTATACTTAAGTAATTAGAACTTGAGCGCACTGGTAAAAAAAATCACAATTGCTGTTACAACTCTGATACAAATGACCATGATTCTTTCTGACCGACAGAACGCTCGCCCTATCTCAGCTGACGCCTGAAATTCGGGCACCCTAAACAACTGACCCCTGTGCGCCGGATTGGCTGCACAGGGGTCGTCGGGAAAATTTGTGACACCTTGTGTCACAAATTGGAAACGTCCTCAGAACCAGTTGTCCCGCATATCCAGGCAGGTGCTGTCCAGGGCTGACAGTGTGTCGAGCCAGGGGCCGGTCCGAGTCAGCTCCCACCGAAAGAAGTACTGGCCAGCCTGCAGCTTGCCAAGATAGAAGTCATCGGGTTGCCCAGCCAGTTTGTGACCTTGTGCTACCAGCATCTGCTCCAGCCAGATCCACGCTACAACAATGTGTCCCATGGCCTCCAGATACAAAGAAGCGTTGGCCAGCGTCAATTCCAGAAAATCCGCCGCATGGAGTTGTCCGGTAACATCCAGCAGTCGATATAGAGCAGCATCCAACTCAGCGGCATATTCAGCGAGTTCCGGCTGGGCGGCAGCCTGTTGACTGCTCTGTAATATCAGCTGGGTCAACAATTCGAGCGCCGCACCATTGTGCATCACTACCTTGCGGCCCAGCAGATCCAGTGCCTGAATTCCATGCGTTCCCTCATGGATGGGATTGAGCCGATTGTCACGATAAAACTGCTCAACGTTGTAGTCGCGTGTGTAACCGTAACCACCGTGAACTTGAATTGCGAGGTTATTGGCTTCCAGGCACCACTGTGATGGCCAGCTTTTGGCAATCGGGGTCAGAATATCCAACAGCAGTGTGTGCTGATCGCGCTCTTCGTCCAGCGCTTCGCGCTCCAGATCCACCAGTCGGGCACAATACAGGTTGAGCGCAAGCCCACCTTCCACGTAGGCTTTCTGTGCCAGCAGCATGCGCCGCACGTCTGCATGATCGATCAGTCGAACAGGTTCTTTAGAGGGATCCTTGTTGGTAACAGAGCGACCCTGACGGCGCTCACGCGCGTAGTCCAGTGCGTGCAGGTAACCCGTGTAGCCCAGCGCTGCAGCCCCCAGGCCGACCCCAATGCGGGCTTCATTCATCATGTGAAACATGTACACCAGGCCTTTATGTTCCTGGCCAACCAGGTAGGCCACTGCCCCGGCTTTGCCCTGCGGCTGGAATTTCCCTTCGCCAAAATTCAGCAATGTGTTAGTCGTGCCACGATAACCCATTTTATGATTCAGTCCGGCAAGCACCACATCATTGCGCTCGCCCAGAGAACCATCGGCATTGACCAGCTGACGCGGCACAATAAACAGCGAGATACCCTTGACGCCTGCCGGCGCCCCTGGCGTTCTGGCCAGCACCAGATGCACGATATTTTCGGAAAGGGAATGCTCTCCGCCAGAAATCCACATCTTGTTGCCCGTCAATCGATAACTGCCGTCTTCCTGAGGCTCTGCCAGACAGCGCACATCTGCAAGCGATGACCCTGCCTGCGGTTCAGACAGACACATCGTGCCGAAAAAACGACCTTCCATCATGGGTTTCACCCAGGTTTCTATCTGCTCCCTGCTGCCATGCGCCAATAGCAGATTGGCATTACCTATGGTCAGGAAGGGATAGGCTGCCGTGCCCACATTGGCAGCGAGAAACCAGGCAAAACAGGCTTTTTCAACCACCGTCGGCAGTTGCATTCCACCCAGTTCATAGTCCTGCCCGGCTGCGACCAGACCCGCTTCTCCAAACGCATCAAGTGCCACCTTTACTTCTGGAATCATGTGCACGCGTTCGCCGTCAAACCAGGGTTCGTTACTGTCATTGAGTTTGTTGTGATTGGCGAAACGCTCGCTTGCCATCTGCTGACTCAAATCCAGTACGGTGTCAAATGTCTCTCGATTATGATCTCGATATCGGGGCAGCTCGGTCAGCTTTTCAGCATCAAGCCACTCATACAGCAAAAATTCAATGTCACGTCGGTTGAGTATCAGAGTGGACATAATGATCAGTACTACCTCTTATCAGAACGGGTCTTCGACTTGGTGGATGCAACAGCGGAAGCAGGTCGGAGGAAAACGGGGCAAATAGCGGGAAACGTCATGGGCAACGGGCGGCTCAATATCGACAAGATACTGAGCTGCCCGCTGAGACCCGATTGGATTATCGCTGATCCGGCAGCTTGTAACCGTCAGACTCAAGTTGTGCGCGCACAACCTTCTTGTCCATTTTGCCGGTAGCGGTCAGCGGAATGCTGTCAACAAACAGGACATCGTCAGGCAGCTGCCATTTGGCAAACTTCTGCTCGCAGTGGGCAAGCACCTGATCTGCAGTCACATCAGCACCGGGCTTCTTGATTACCAGAGCCACCGGCCGCTCATCCCATTTCGGATGCGGATGCGCGACGACACAGGCCTGGGCTACACCGGCCATGCCGGCAATATGGTTCTCAAGATCCACTGAGGAGATCCACTCACCACCCGACTTGATCAGGTCTTTAGAACGGTCGGTAATGATGATGTAGCCTTCCGGGTCAATCTTGGCAACATCGCCGGTAACCAGCCAGCCATCGTGGAACTTGTCCGGCTGAGGGTTGTTAAAATACTCAGAGCATATCCACGGACCACGTATCAGCAATTCGCCAAATGCTTTACCGTCGTGTGGCAGGGCATTCCATTTGTCATCAAAAATCTCTATCTCCAGTCCGGGAATCGGCAGGCCGGCTTTTGCCTGATTGGCAGCGCGCTCGGCATCGGACATTTCCAGATGCTTTCGCTTGCCAGTCCGGCGGCTGATGGTCGCCAACGGGCTGGTCTCTGTCATGCCCCAGCCCTGCACCATTTCAACGCCCAGCTCATTCCAGAACCATTCAATCAATGACGGGGGTGGCGCAGAGCCGCCACAGGTCAGACGAGTCAGCGTCTTGAACTCATATTTGCCAGGATTGGCTTCCATCAGACCTTTAATGCCCTGCCAGATGGTCGGCACACCGGCAGAAATGGTGACATCGCAGTCCCGAATCAGTCGCGCCAGATGATCGGGAACCATGAAACGATGCGGATAGACCTGTTTCATGCCCAGCATTGTGGCAACCCACGGCAGACCCCAGGCGTTGGCGTGGAAAAGCGGCACAATGCCCAGCAGTGTATCCGTGGCTGAGAGCCCCATGACGTCTGTCATGGCGATGGAGATAGTGTGGAGATAGTTAGCCCGGTGGGTGTACATCACGCCCTTTGGTTTACCGGTCGTGCCGCTGGTGTAACAAAGCCCCATGGGTGAGTTTTCATCAATTTCCGGCCATTCATAGCGGGTCGGCTTGTCTTTGATGAACTCCTCATAGTCGACCGCATTGGGCAGCGAGGTAGACCAGTTTTCAAACCCTGGCTCAGCGGCGACAACAATTTTTTCAACGCTCGGCATCTTGCCTTCAAGCTTTTCAAGCAAAGGCAGGATGTCCGCATCAACCACAATAATTTTATCCTGGGCATGAGTGATGATGTACTCAAGGTCAACTGGCGAAAGGCGGATATTCAGAGTGTGAACCACTGCCCCCATGCACGCGATGGCGTGGTAGCACTCGAGATGTCTGGCGCCATTCCACATAAATGTGGCAACGCGATCCCCAATCTGGACACCGGCATCATTCAGGGCATGCGCGAGCTGGTGCGCGCGATTACGGGTTTCCAGCATGGTCTGGCTGCGAACGCCAGTTTCGGTGGCCGTCTGCACCTCCACCTCGGGTTGCAGCATGGCGCCCCTGTCCATCAGCCGGTGCATTAATAAGGGAGTCTGTTGCATTGTCATTTATTCTGCTCCTGGTGGCACGATATAGAGATAGCAAGACTAAACCAGGCAGATACGCAGTTCAACAGATTGTGAATCGATTCAATTTGTCATGCAAAACCGCCTGATTCGCTTAAACGCGTCAGACCTCACTTTCGCAGTAACAGCTTGATTTTTTATGCAGTAAATAGCGGCTCTCGCATCAGTCCTGATGCAGAGCCGCCAAAGAACAACCCTCTAAACAGTCAGATGAATAACAACTATCACTGACGCGTATACGTGGAGCTCATCAATACTTCACCGGCCTCATTGGTCTGCACCATCTCCACCTTTGGACTTGTAGGGCCGAACAACCATTTGGCCGTGATATAGACACGATTGAACACGGGCGGAAGGGTCACGTAACCACCGACAAGATTGGTGGACTGCCCCATGCCGACACCATCCCACATGCATGCGGCTTTACCACGTGACTCGACACGATAATAACCGTCGCCAAACTGGGGCTCCGGGATATTGATCTCGGTTATCGTCAAGGTACACTCATCACCTGCATCAGACACATAAACACCTTCGATCTGGGCCAGCGCAACAGGTGCCATCAAGGACAGAGCCACTCCGGCCATTGCACTTCGCCACACGCCGCGCTTGCTTGCATTTTTCATCATGTCTTTCCCCTGCTCTCAGTTGGATCATAAAAATTGCATGGCTTGTCAGGTCTCGCAAAATAATAATTTGCGGACGCACCCGACTGTTTATTCAGCCTTTTTGCTTTAGTTGAAAGGGTGCAGGTGGAATAGTAATCAAGCGCCACGGCAGCGTTTTGATTTAAATCAAATGACGATTGCGACAATTGTACAAGCGCGTAAAAAAGAAAGGCTGCTCCGGCAAACGCCAGAGCAGCCACAAGAGACTACCCATCAAGAGGAACTTCAAGTACTACAGATCTGGCAGGGTTCCCGACCTGCCAGCCATCAAGCGGCGGCTTCCGACCGCACGCGTTGATCCAGGTGTGCCATTGCCCAGTGTGCAGATTGAATCGCACTTTCCATCCAGGCCGACTTACGACTGATTTGATCTCCGATCATGTAGTGACGCCCGGCAGGTTGCTGCAGCAGTGAATACTGCACTTCCCGTTCGGGTGTCATGCTGCCCCAACGCGCAGAACAGCCCAGCATATGATTCATGCGGTGCCAGGCGATGGTGATACCGTGCTCGGCCATCTCGCGATACTGCGGGTGAATCTTTTCACCCTGAGACAGCATCTCTTCAATTCTCTCTTCCTGTGTCAGACGCTGCCAGCGATCACCACCGCCGTAGTCATAGGCAGCGAGCATCACGCCCTTCTGCTTGAGCAGCCCGTGGAAGGGATACCAGATTTGCCGAATCGGTTGATTGGTCCAGGTGATCCCGCCATAAATCTCTTCATCTTCCCAGAAGCGCTGCTTCATCTGGAAGGCACCTTTATAAGCAACACCGCGACGGATCTGTTTCATCGCTTCGCGATATTCTTCAGGGAAGTTGTTTTCAATACCAACCATCAGGTGTGCAGGGATACAGTTAAAGACGTAATCAGCAGTGATAGTGTGGCGTTCGCCATTCTGGTCATAGGTCACATCAATGCTGTCGCCATGATCATGCACAGCCATGACCATGGCGTGGTACTGCACTTTGCCCTCAAGCTTGCGCAGGAAGCCTTTGATGATATTGTCCATGCCATGAACCGGCTGCATCAGCATCGGGGCTGTCTCGCCTTCGTTTTCGAGCAGCACGGAACGCAGCAGGCCGGTATCGGCTTTCAGCAGGTCACGGATCTGAATCATTTCTTCCTGCACCGGGTCGGATATAAACCCACCAGAGGCATAGCCACTGCGCAGACTGCCGGTGTAGCGTCCGTCCTGGTCCAGGTCGCCAAACTGACGAATCAGCGTTACGACCTTGCTGGCTTCCTCATCCGTAAAGGGCTGGTCGAGTTCTGCGGCATTAAAGCCCTTGAACATCATCTCGGCCATGAAGCCTTTCAGGTTGGTGCTGATATCGATATTGCGCATGGGCTTGCCGCCATTCAGGTCGGGATCATGCACCAGCGCGTTTTTGTTCTCGTTGATGAACATTTCCAGCTCAACTCCGAGTTCCTTGCAGTAGTTCAGTACATTTTTGTGTGAACTGGGAATTCGGGCAGCACCGCAGTTGAAGTAAAGATGCGGCTCATCATCAAAATTACAGATCTGGGGGTTGCCGATCTCGTCGATCAGGTCTCCGTGGCGAACTGTCATGACTCGTCCACCGCAGCGGTGGGATGCCTCCAGCACGGTGCAGTCATAACCTGCTTTGCCAAGTTCGTAGGCCGTCGTCAGGCCGGAGATACCTCCACCCAGTACAACAACCCGCTTGCTCTGTCCGTTCAGTGGCATCAGGTTCGGCACACTGGCCGAGGTGCTGGCGGGAATCAGACCCAGCGCTCCGCCTACGCCGAGTACGGCAGCGACACCGCCAGTGGCGGCAATTAGATTCAGAAATTCACGACGCGTTACGGGTTTTGACACTTGCGATATCCTCTGCAGTCCATACTTCTACTTCTTGGCCGAGTGGCCGGGCTGGCGTCTATGCACCATTGGCTGATCATCGGTGACACCATTATGCGCATGCCACAGCAAAAAGTCCTGCCCGAAACATACCAAAAACCTACCCGGTTCACCCTGGCAACATTCCAGGCCCAAGCGAAACGCCCTGTTTTAGTGCGCTACATTGCTATCGGCACCAAATGCTGGCGGCTTGAGCCCGCGCCACACGCGGGACGATCAGAACTCCCGTGTGCAATGTGGCATCATCAATGCGTGGCCTCAATCTTGCATCGTCAGGCGCTGGAGATATTCAGCGCCTGCCTCTCGGCACAGCCATGACCATAGTCACTACGCTGTCAGGGTAAGCCTTGATATAACGCAACATGTGCACGTAAATGCTTGACGTTCGGTGCCGTTTTTGTTTGCATAGATGGATACAAGAAAGATTGCCTATGGCCGATAAAACAACGATAAAAATGCAGGACTATCAACTCGTCAAGGTCGGTGACTGGGAAGTGTCGCCGGGCGCCTGCACTGTCTCGAAAAACACCTCCGGCACCGCTCAAGGCCAGCAAAACTCAGCTGGCGAACTCATCGAGAACAAAGTTACGCCACGCAGTATGGATGTTCTGCGCCTGCTCATCGAGAACGCCGGCCAGGTAGTCAGCCCCACTCAGATGCTTGAGAGTATCTGGCGCTCTCCTATCGCCACCGACCACGCTGTCCACAAAGCCATTGCAGAGTTACGCGGCGCATTACAGGACGACGCGCATAAGCCCATATATATCAAGACGATACCAAAACGCGGCTATACTTTGATCGCGCCTGTGACGGCTGTGGCCAGTCACGTTGCCGAGGATGAATCAAGCACTGATAATTCTGACCCACAAACTGCAAATCGGTTCCCGAGCGCGTCTGTTGGCGGGACATCCGCTGACCCGCGATCAATTCACGCCGCACAAAGCACACACACAGAATCTCCCACCGCGGGTGGCTGGTCTGGCGCCCTGTTTGGCTGGCTGGACCATCGCCCGCTCTGGCAACGATTTTTTGCGGCCGCGATGTTGATTGCCATGGTGGTAGCAGCCCCTGTTCTCATCAAGAGCCCGGAATCGACGCCAGCAGCTGACGGCGTTGTGCGACTTGCGGTACTGCCTTTCACCAGCCGCGACTTCAGTGACGAGAATCAGATCCTGGCCGAAGGTATCCGTGAATCGCTGATTCATGGACTGGCAAAACTTGGACATCTGCAGATCCTGTCACGCCCTCGTGGCGCCGAAATGATCAATGCCTCCATGTCTCGGGGAGGCCGCTATGACGATGCCTCGGAGCTATACAATGCAGATCACATCCTGCAGGGCAGTGTCATGATGTCCGAGGGTCATCTGCGCGTTAT
This sequence comes from Pseudohongiella sp. SYSU M77423, assembly GCF_029911965.1. Lineage (NCBI taxonomy): Bacteria > Pseudomonadati > Pseudomonadota > Gammaproteobacteria > Pseudomonadales > Pseudohongiellaceae > Pseudohongiella > Pseudohongiella sp. SYSU M77423. Next base: position 431,519 of record NZ_JARYTH010000002.1, read on the forward strand.
CGTGCAACTGGTCCGCGCCAGCGATGGGCTGCGCGAATACTCAGATCAGTTCGATCTGCCCATGAACGATATATTCGCTGTCCAGGATCAGATTGTCGAAAATGTGGTCGATGCCCTGCGCATATACCTCAATGACAGCGAACGTGAGCAGATGCGCGATTGGGGTACAACCAACCCTCTTGCCTATGAACGATTTCTGCGCGGCGAGTTCTACAATAACCAGTTCAATCCTGCCGACTGGCAGCGCGCCATGGACTACCACCGTAATGCTATCGAACTGGACCCCGATTTTCTGAATGCCTACCACGGCCTGGCCACAGCCGCCAATAACCTTGCGGTATACAGCGCGGGAGAACGTATTCACGAGCTGCTACAGGTTGTGCTGGACGTTCACCGGGAAATCTCCCGCATAGATCCGGACAGTGAAATACTGGACTCCATCCACGCGATCAAACTACGGATGCGAGGCTCCAGCTATGTACAGCAGGAAATGCAGCTACGCGAACAGATACTGTCCGGCAACCCACCCCGCTTTGCGATGGCGCACTATGCGCTCCTGCTGATTGGGGCTCGTATGTACGACGAGGCCTCCCAGTTTCTGGACCAGGCGTCCGAGGTTGGCCCCTTTGAGATATCTCCCGACGAAGTCTGGAGCTACAGGCACAACGTGATGACACCCTCAGAGGCTGTCATCGCGCGTAAAAACGAATTGCAGCAGCGACCATACCATGTGTCCTATCTGGGATCGGTGGCTGTAAACCTGGCACTGCTGGGGGACTTCAGACAGGCACAGATCTATCTGACCCAGCAGCGCGAGGTCGATCAGGACGGTATCCTGACACACTACAGTGAGTCAGTGATCAACTTTCTGGCAGGCAATATCCGGGCAGATGACAACAGTTATCTAGGCGCCATGCGTGACGAGCCCGACTTCTACTTCAACAACGGCGTGCTGGCCTTTATGGCAGGCGATATCGACACCGGTGTCGCCTACTGGCAAAACCTGCAACCGGTTCATCTGCGTCGTCTCTTCAATGTCACCCACGCGGCGGAAAAGCTTTTTCCCGACCACGTACTTGCATCATCTGACTATCAGGATCTGCTTGAATCCCTGGGAGCGGGTATCAGCTGGCAACACCGGTTGATGGAAGGTGTAATGGCGATGGAATCGATCACAGGCATTTCTCTTAGCCGCCGATCTCGTGACGCCTATGAGAATCAGCAGTTCATGCAGAAAAATAATCTGTGGAATGAGCAACAGTGGGCGGAATACGAGCATCACAAGACCCAGCGTCTGACCCAGGCGTCCACCCTGAACGCTGCTCGAGTCCACTAAGTCAGAATCTCTCAAAAGCCGCGCCATACGTGAGCTGGAGAGTGTTTTAGTAGGTATTGAGAAGGTTTTAGGGAGGACTTTGCACATGCGCTGATCTAATAATCAGACTGCCGTTGGGTCAAAAACCATATAACAACTCCAGCCGGCATGCTCTTACTCGGTTCACGAACAAGACGCACTTACTACATAAAAGGAAATATCAATGAACAAGTCACTAAAACTCTGCACACTGTCATCGTCACTGGTGCTGCTGGGCTCGTTGACTGCTGGCGCTCAGCTGGCATACGGCCAGGAAGCGGCTCCGGAGCTCGAAGAAGTGGTGGTCACCGGTTCCCGCGGTGCACCGCGTACTGCCCTTGAATCAGCAGCGCCCATCGACGTGTTTTCCGCTCAGGACTTCCAGGACCAGGGTACCGCAGACATGAATGATCTGCTGCGTAACCTGATTCCAACATTTAACGTAGACGTTCAGGACATCAACGACTCCAACTCGCTGGTACGCCCGGCGACACTGCGTGGTCTGCCGGCAGACGATACGCTTGTTCTGGTTAACGGCAAACGTCGTCATCGCTCTGCAGCAATCCAGTTCGGCCGTCAGGGAACCCACTTCCCGGACGTCGCCCAGATTCCACCGATCGCCCTGCGCCAGGTAGAAGTGCTGCGTGACGGCGCATCAGCCCAGTACGGTTCTGATGCCATCGCCGGCGTAATCAACTTCCTGCTGAAAGAAAACCGTGACGGCGCCACTTTTGAAGCCAAGCACGGTCGTCTGACTGAAACTGACGACGGCATGCTGAACTACTACGCCGGTAACGTGGGCCTGCCACTCGGCCCGGACGGCTTCGTCAGCCTGAGTTTCGACCTGACTGACCAGCGCCGCAGCGACCGTTCCGTGCAGCGTGGTGACGCGCAGGCGCTGATTGACGCCGGCAACAACGCTCCACGCGTTAACGTGCAGCGCCAGGGTCTGCCCGACTCCGAACTGGTTAACTTCTTCATGAACTCCGGCATCCAGTTGAGCGCCAACCAGGAACTGTATGCTTTTGCTGGTTATGGCGAGAAAGAAGTTGAGCTGGGTTTCTTCTACCGTAACCCGGAAAACCGAGGTGGCGTATTCACAAGCGGTTCACGTCAACTTTTTGCGGATCTGACCCCCAACGACGGCGTTGGCTGCCCGAATATTCCACGCGGCGTTAATCCGCAAACTGGCGTGACCAGCTCGCTGGCAGCACGTGATGCAAGCGCGGCCAACCCCAACTGCTTCTCATTCGCCGAGTGGTTCCCGGGCGGTTACACGCCTGACTTCGGTGGCACAAACGTTGATACCATGGCAGCTGCCGGTATCCGCGGCGAGCTGGATGATGGCACCCGTTACGATGTCAGCATCAACAACGGCTTTAACGAGATGAAGTACTTCATCTACAACACCGTCAACCCTTCCATGGGTCCGGATTCACCGACTTCATTTGAGCCGGGTATCTACACCACGATTGAGAACACCGTTAACGTCGACCTGGTAAAAGGTTTTGACGTTGGCATGTACTCCGACCTGAACATCGGCTACGGTGCAGAATGGCGCCGTGAGATCTTCAAGGTAAGTAACGAAGATCAGGACTCATACCGCATTGGACCATATGCCAACCAGGGCTTCGGTGTAGGTTCTGACGGCTTCCAGGGTTTTGGTCCGGACCAGCAGGGTTCATGGGATCGTAAGAACTGGGCCTTCTACGTGGATATGGAAATTGACGTGACCGAGCGCCTGTTACTGGGTGCTGCGATCCGTTACGAGGATTTCTACAACACCTTTGGTGACACCACCAATGGTAAGTTGAGCGCCCGTTACCGTCTGACAGATACCATGAACATCCGTAGTACTGTGAGCACCGGTTTCCGTGCCCCGTCGCCCGGCCAGGCCAACATCTCCAACATCTCTACCGGTGTTGTTGATTCCATCCCGGTTACACAGGGTCAGATTCCGCCAACCAACCCGATCTCCCAGCGTTTTGGTGGTACCGAGCTGACACCAGAAGAAGCAACCAACTTCAGTATCGGCTGGACCGCGGAACTCGGACCAGTTGACCTGTCTGTGGACTACTACCGCATCGATATCGACGACCGTATCCTGAACTCCGCGACCTTCGACATTACGCCGCAGATCGCTCAGGAACTGGAAGATTCCGGTATCTCCGGTGCGCGCAGCATCGTGTCGTTCAACTACTACACCAACGACATGTCCACCACCAACGAAGGTGTGGAAGTGGTTGCGTCCTGGGACATGGACTGGCAGAACGCTGGCACCACCAGCTTCAACGCCTCTTGGGCTTATCAGACACAGGAGCTGAAGGAATTCACACCTGGTTTGCTGACCCGCGCCAACGTGGCTGACCTGGAAGACGGCATTCCCAAGAATCGTCTGAACTTCCGCGCCAACCACAACTATAACGACTGGCGTTTCACGCTGCAGGCGAACTACTACGATGAGTACTTCCGTGTGCCAAGCAATGCGAACCCGGCTCGTGACTACTGGGTAGGCGACAAGACCATCTTCTCCAGCGAAGTGGCCTACACCTACGACAACCGCTACACCTTCATCATTGGTGCTGACAACCTGTTCAACACCATGCCAGAGCGGGTACGTCCCGTGGACTTCAGTGCTACCAGCAGTAATATCTACCTGACTGATGGTGCATTCAGCCCGAACGGACGATTCCTTTACGGTCGCGTACAGATCAATCTGTAAGCGTTAAGCGGACCAAATGGGGGGACGGAGCCGTGCTCCGTCCCCTTTTTTAACAAGAGTGGATTTGCATGATGAAAGCCAAAAAAGCAGGATTCTGGGTTAGTCTGGCGCTGGGTGCCGCACTGTGCACAACTGCACAGGCAGCGACAATCGATGGCGTAGAAGTCAGTGACCGGTTCTGTTTGACCTGCCACGGCACCGATGGCCAGGGCAACCAGGGCATTGACGCACCGCGTCTGGCCGGTATGGAGCGCTGGTATCTGAAGCGGCAGCTGGAACTGTTCAGGGATGGCCTGCGTGGCACACACCCTGAAGATATCCCCGGCCAGGAAATGCAGCCCATGGCTGAAATCCTGACCGATGAAAGCATAGAGGACATACTGGACTGGGTTGCGACCTGGGAATACAAACCCGCTGAAATTACCATCACTGATGGTAACGCCGAGCGTGGACAGACACTTTATCAACCCTGTGCGGCCTGCCACGGTGCCGATGCCCAGGGTAACGAAGCCATGAATGCACCTGCCCTGGCGGGCCAGAACGACTGGTATATTGTTAATCAGTTAAATGCATTCAAGAATGGTCACCGCGGCTACGATTCGCGAGACACCTATGGCTCACAAATGGCCCTGATGGCCCGCGCCATTCCTGACGAGCAGGCCATGAAAGACATTGCCAGTTACATCAACACGCTGGGGCGCTGATACAGCTCATTATCCCAGTTATTATTCAAGGAGAACTTCAATGTCAGTGAGCAATCGATTCAAGCGTTCACTTCTGGGACTCTCGCTGGCTATCAGCCTGCCCTTGATGAGCACCCAGACAAACGCTCAAGATGAAAATGTCATCATCCACCCGAACCCCGGCACCTTTCCCATCGCCAATGCCGTTGAAGTGGGTCCTGGCGCGTCCATCATTTTCCATAGTGGTGTCACTCCCGCAGCCGCCAACCCCGATGCCGAGCGCGGCACACCGGAGTACTACGGCGACACAAGAACGCAGGCAATCAGCGTCTTCGAGCGTACCAAAGCCAATCTGGAAAACCTGGGTCTGAGCATGGGCGATGTCGTGAAGATGACCGTGTTCCTCGTGGGTGACCCGGCCAACGGCGGCGAAATGGACTTCGATGGCTTCATGGAGGCCTATCGCATGTACTGGGGTACGGAAGAGCAGCCGCGCCTGCCGGCACGCTCTACTGTAGAAGTGGCTCGTCTGGTTGGGCCACTGATGTTTGTTGAAGTTGAGGTCATTACAGCGAAAACCCGCTGATAGTTACAATCAGCTACAACTCGTATACTATCGGGGAATGCGGCATTGTCTGCATTCCCTTTTTAGTGTCCCAACGTATTTTTTCTCAAGCTTGACCTGTTTGTTTAACGCACAATAAAAAATAGAGAATATACAATCATGTCTCTTACAGATTCGCTACAGGACTTGCGTAATTATCTGCATGACTCCGCGCAGATGACTACAGATTCGCAGCTGCGAAATTATGTTAAAACCACGTCGCTAACCCTGGTTGGTGAGGCTCCCCCCTTACGTGTGACACCTGAGCAGGCACAGGCCTATATCGGCCAGGATGTTGGGCTGACCAACTGGTTCCTGATTTCGCAAAGCCTGGTCAATCAGTTTGCTGAATTTTCTGGCGACTTTCAGTTTATACACGTTGACCGTCAGCGCGCGGCACGTGAGACCTGTTATGCAGGCACCATCGCACATGGCATGCTTGTCATGGCCCTGATGCCAACCTTTGCAACCTATGGCAGTCTGAAAATACAGGGAACCCAGCAAAATATCATTTACGGGCTCGATCGCGTTCGCTTTCTCAATCCGGTGCGGATTGGTTCGCGGTTACGCGGCCGCTTCAAACTCCTGAGCGTACAGGAGCGCAGTGGCAACGAATACCTGTTGCGTCACGCTGTCACTATTGAGATTGAAGGCGACGACAAACCCGCCTTGATTGCGGACTGGATTGTCGTCGCCGTTCTATAGTGCATTATTGGCAAAGTCTGGAGCGGGCCTCATGGTATTCCCGCTTCAGGCGAGCTACCAGCTCGGCGGTTGATACAACTTCCCGCACGACCCCGATACCCTGACCACAGCCCCAGATATCACGCCAGGCTCGTTTTTCACCGCCACCACCGAAATTCATTTTACTCGGATCCGATTCAGGCAGATTGTCCGGATCCATACCGGCGTTGATAATACTGCCTTTCAGGTAGTTGCCATGAACTCCGGTGTAGAAATTGCTGTAGACGATGTCATCGGAGTTGCTTTCGACAATCATCTTTTTGTAGTCATCAACAGCGCGAGCTTCGTGAGTGGCAATAAAAGGCGAGCCGATATAAGCCAGGTCAGCACCCATGGCCTGGGCCGCCAGAATGGCACCGCCGGTGGCAATTGACCCCGACAACAAAACAGGACCATCAAACCACTCACGCACCTCCTGAATCATCGCGAACGGGCTTTTTACGCTGGCGTGCCCGCCTGCACCCGCCGCAACACAGATCAGGCCGTCGGCGCCCTTATCAATGGCCTTGCGGGCAAACACATTGTTGATGACATCATGCAGGGTGATGCCGCCCCAGCCGTGCACTGCCTGATTGACATCTTCACGAGCACCCAGGCTGGTAATGATGATGGGCACTTTGTACTTCTCGCACAGCGCCATGTCATGATCCAGGCGGTCATTGCTGCGATGCACAATCTGATTGATCGCAAAAGGTGCCGCAGGATTGTCGGGGTTTTTCTGGTTGTAATCGTCCAGGGTTTCGGTGATTTCTGCCAACCAGTCTTCAAGCTGTTCGGCAGGCCGGGCATTCAGGGCAGGCATGGAACCGATGATCCCGGCCTTGCATTGTTCGATCAGCATGGTTGGATTGCTGATGATAAAAAGTGGTGAACCAACTACCGGTAGCGGCAGATCTCTCAATACAGCGGGCAGGCGTGACATGAACTCTCCCTACGCAAACGAATCAACAGTCAATATTGGTGGTGATGGACGGAATAATCAGAGACTCTTGTTTAGCTCCCTAGCCCCTGCAGAACGACCTTACCCACGGTGTGTTCAGTTTTCATGGCCTGATGGGCCCGCTCCAGATTTTCGGGGCTCATGACACCAAAATTCTCTCCAACCGTGGTTTTTAATTTACCTTGATCAACCAGCTCAGCGACTCGGGTCAGCAGAACATGCTGAGCCTTGATATCTGATGTCGTAAACAGCGGTCTGGTAAACATGAACTCCCAGTGCAGTGACAGGCTTTTCTGCTTCATCAGTTTGATATCAAGCGGCTCGGCAGGATCATCAATCAGCGTCAAACGCCCTTGCGGGCGCAGCATGGTGACAAGATCAGCATAATGCTGGTCAGTGCGATTGATCGAGGCCACATCAGTCACATCCTTGAGCCCGGTTGCCTCCAGCTGCGCAGCCAGTGGCTTGCTGTGATCAAGCACGTGATGGGCGCCCAGTTGACTGACCCACTCGCGACTGTGGGCACGCGAGGCCGTACCGATAACGGTGGCAGAGGTCAATTGGCGAGCCAGTTGTATCAGCATGGAGCCGACGCCGCCGCCAGCACCCACGACCAGCAAGGTCCGGTCAGCCGAGGCTTCCCCTTCCTGGATCTGCAGACGATCAAACAGCATTTCCCAGGCAGTAATCGTGGTTAGAGGCATGGCTGCTGCCTCGGCATCACTCAAGGACTTCGGTGCCAAAGCGCAGATACGTTCGTCGACGCACTGAAATTCGGCGTTGCAACCTGCGCGACTGACATCACCGGCATACCAGATTCTATCGCCAGGCTTGAACATGCTCGCCGCACTGCCCACACCCACGACCTCACCGACCGCATCCCAGCCGAGTATCTTTGGCTGGTCATCCGGCGGGGTCACCCGCCCCCGAATTTTGGTATCTACCGGGTTGACAGCAATAGCTTTGACACGCACAAGCACATCATGCGGCCCTGGCTCAGGTTTCTCACATTCAATCAGCGCGAGGGCGTTGGTACCGGTATATCCTACAGCTTGCATAAACGCTTCCTTATTGTCAGATCATCCCCGAGTATACTTGCCTGACAAAAAAAAGGCAGCCCAAAGGGCTGCCTGATAATGGCGAATATTAAAGCATTTAACCTTCCGTGCGGAGTTACTTACCAGCCTCGATCAACTTCTCATTGCTGGCAGAGATCGGGATCTGGCGCGGTTTCATCGCCTCTGGAATCTCACGGCGCAGCTCAATGTGCAGAAGGCCATTTTCCAGCTTGGCACTAATCACACGGACGTGGTCGGCAAGCTGGAAGACCCGTTCAAAGTTTCGGGCTGCAATGCCCTGGTGCAGGTACTGACGTTCGGTGGACTCTTCCGCCTTATTGCCTTTGACCTTGAGAGTCTGATGTTCAGACTCGATATTCAATTCTTCGTTGGTGAATCCGGCCACTGCCATGGTGATCCGGTATTCATCTTTATCCAGCCGCTCAATATTGTAGGGCGGATAACTGGGCTGACTCTGTTCGCGCTGTGCAACAGAGTCGAGTAACTGGCTGATATGCTCAAAACCAATGGCTGAGCGGTACAGGGGTGCAAAATCAATCGTTCTCATAGCTATATCCTCATCAAGCAATATATAAAAGTTTGGTTTGTTTGATGCCCATCCTCAGATCTGACATCCGGTCAGCCTCTACGAGCCCTGACCTTAATCACTTATTTGTGGCCGAGCTTTTTGAATTTCAAGGGGCCTGTCCAAAATTTCGTAAATTTTGGGCAGAGCCAGCAAAGCTGGTCTATAAACAGAATGTGTACACGGAAAGTACACGCTAGTCGTCAGGGAAGGCGGACACCGGAGAAAGCCCCTCGCTTCCTGCTGGATCCGGTGATGCAGTCGGGGTATCGGCCCGGTACGGCCGATACCCCGTTTTTTGCCAGTTGCCGGGTCACCATTCCTACGCTTCTATACATTCGTTCATGCATGTATAATCCCGATCCAGGAATTCAGGTTGCCACGCGCAACCTTCAGATCAGTATCAAGTACAGGTAGAAAGCATGCCACGCAGGACCAAAGAAGAGGCTGAGCGTACCAGACTGCGGATTCTGGAAGCCGCTGTGGATACCTTCTTCGAGAAGGGTGTCGCCAAGGCAACGCTGAACGATATCGCGATACGAGCACAAGTCACCCGTGGCGCAATTTACTGGCACTTCAAAAACAAACTGGATGTTTTTGCTGCTCTGCACGAACAGCTGCATCAGTCCGTTTCAGATACCATCCTTGAAGACCTGGAGAACGACCACCCTCACCCGCTATTGCAACTGGAACGATTGAGTACCGATCTGCTCAGAGACCTCGAGAACGATGTCGGGCGTTTTAAAATACTGACGATTTTCTTTCTCAAGTGTGACTATTCCGACGAAATGCTGAGCATCCTCCAATACCAGAACAAAAATCGGCGGGAAGGTATCGAGCTGTTCTCGCGTTACTTCCAGCGTGCCAAGCAGCATGGCCATCTTCCTGCAGACGTTGAGCCTCAGGTCTTGAGTGTTGCGCTGATGGCTTATCTGACGGGAATGGTCTACGAATACCTGACGGATCCTGACGCAATGGCCATGAAAACCGAGGCCAGCAAGTACACACGCCTGTTTTTCCGGAACATTGGCTGAAATTGCATCAGCGCTTACCGAAGCTGCCGGATTACCCTATAATCAAACCGATTGTTCTGATCCACCAGATTATCAGGACGGACTTCCGTGTATGCCAGCCGCACACACACAGGGACGGCTCCCAGCCGCTTTTTGATTCTGGTAGCTGTGCCCGCTTCGGCCATTCTTCACTTGCTGCTGGCAGCGGCATGGCCGGGTATTGACCTGCGGAACGAGCAGGCTGCGGCATCAAGCCTCAGTGTCGCGATTGATCTGGGAGCCAGTTATTCGGAAATCAGCGCTGTTGCTGGCAACCAGAATGCAACCGCCGCTGCCTCTGCGAGCACACCACCTGCTCCACCATCTGCGCAATCCCTGCCCATTGAGCCTTCCTCTGTTGTTGAAACTTCACGGCCTGAAACCCCGGCCGAGACTGTCACCGAGACCGCAGCGGCCACAGTGCCGGCTCCCCAACAGCAAAATATGCCAACAGGCAATGCTGCCAGCGAGCAGCCTGCTGCGATGCAGGTAGCAGCCACGCCGACCCAAGAGCAAAGCGCAGAGCAGCCAGACATGGAGCCCGCAACAGATCTTCCGCCGGAAGTCATGGTGCAGCCCGAAACACAGCCAATCTCCATGACCACACAGCAGGAACTGGCTGAGGTAATCGACCAACTGCAGTCTACCACCGAGGCTTCTCTGTCAGAGATACTGGAGCGGCTGACAACTCAGCCACCTGAAGGTTATGAAATAAGCGTTTCACAGATAGCAGAATCTGGCCCCACGGCGTTAAGCAGCTACCGCGTGACCATTCAGACTGAACTTGGCGACGGCCTGGCCAGCACGGAGCTTACAATAACTGAACGTCCATTCTCCTGGTATGCCAAGTTTATTAATCGCTGGGACAATGATGTGATAATGGCCAACGACCAGATTTTTGGCCGTTTCCACTCGAACAGCCCTGTCAACCTTGAAACCGACTGGCGCGCCAGACCACTCTTCGCAGGCCCAGTCACACTGGCCACGCACCAGTCTATCGGTCGCCGCCTGCGCGAATCTGACATATTCACGGACGAAGTGGAAACAGGCATTGGGCGCATAGATATGCCCGATGCCATTGTGCCAGCAGTTTTCCCGGGGCAAGGCAGCGGACTCCAGGTGATTAGCTATGATCAGTACACACAGCTTACCTTTCTGGGTGCGGATGGTTTTAACTGGTATCAGCCCGACACCCAGCTCGGTGGCCACCAGCCATTGACTGATGATGTGCTGATTATTGCCGGCACCGACGACAGCCGGTTTGATGTATCCGGCACCATACATGGGCAGGTCGCCATCTACTCTCCGCGCCGTATCACGATTACTGATGATCTGGTTTATGCCGACCAGAGCGCCGGCGCAAATCACCTGCTCAGCCTGACCAGCAACGGCAGCATCGAGATTGCCAATCCCTCAGTCACCGGCACAGGTGATCTGGTCATTCACGGCGCTCTGTTTGCGCGTCAGCGCTTTAGCGTAAGGCGTTACAACACGCGCGCGCAGGGGCGCCTGCATATCGTGGGCACTCTGGTAGCCGGTTCAATCTCGGCGACCGAGCCGCGTTACACAACGTTGGTTGAATATGACAGCCGTTTCGAATCAATCAGACCACCAGCCTTCCCGACCACAGGACTGTTTGATATGAGCGAATGGGATCGTGAGTGGACGATTACAGCAGCACCTGACGCATTTCCTGCAGGCGCTGATGGCATTGCTCAGCAACCGGCAGACGAATAATGCAGGCTTCGAGAAGAGAAATGGCAACATCCCTTTCTTCACTCTGCCAGTAATCACGGGAGCTGTTCAGGTAGGCGGCTTCCAGATTAGCCTGAAATACGCTGCGACTGGGGCTTTCCAGATCTTTGCCAAGGTACTCGTGATAAACAGATATCACCTGCCCCCATTGTTGATTCTCCCAGTGTCTGGCTGCCAGTGACATGTAGTATTGCTCTATCGCCTGCAGCGCACCGGCGCGGACCACATGGGCGTCACGCAGTTGGTCTGGTGTTTCGGCAAGCAGCGCCTCAGCCAGCCCAAGCCCTTCCTCAACCTCGTTATTGCGCAGCATCCACTCGGCCCGATGCGACTGTAAAAGCAGCATGGGCAGCAGCGTATCTCTATCGGTGAAGCGATGCTGTTCGAACAGGGACACCGTTTGCCAGGCAGCCAGATAGGGGTCGATTCTCGACATCAGCGCCGTCCAGGCAGCCTCGTCATGCCGCTTCAGGTAGTCAGCCTCCTGGTAGTAATAGACCAGACGGTTATGCTGTGCCACCAGGTCATCCGCCTGCATCAGCCCCTTAAGCTCGGCCATGCGCAGTCGGTCGGCGTAGTTCATGCGGTCAACACTGATATGTTGCACCCACATATTTTCAAAGCCCAGTTCAGCAGCGCTGATCTGGCGTCGACTTTCATAGTCGTTATAATCGGCCACCACCAGTCGGCGCTCAGAAAACCATTGCTCGGCCTGCCGCGCAAAAAATTCGGGATCGCGAATCACATCGAATCCGTCTTCGGATGTTGTCTCAATTTCTATTATCTGTCCGTCGTCGAGCATCAGCTGCGCAAAAGCATGGCTGGGCATGATGACGCCACTGGCGTTCAGACCCAGGTATTCCGCCAGCACGATATACAGCAGCGCCGAACTGATACAGTTATAAACCCCGGTATCGAGGATCTCGGCCATGGCACTCTGGTTGGCATCATAGCCGGCGCTAAAAAAATGCCGGTGCATCAGCCGCAACAGTAGCGCGCCTGTTTCACGCGGACTGACAGCCTCAATCAGTTCGTCATGGCTGGCAAGGAAACTCAGCAGTTGTTCCCGATAGTGGTGATAGTCGGCTTCTGAGCGGACATTTCCGGATGCCACCAAAAACAGGGCCAGCAGCTCGTCAGCGCTGGCCTGTTGCGCAGAAGGTCCCGTGAACTGGTCAATGACCTGCTTCTCAAACGGGGTCAGAGCGGTCCAGGCGGGCTGGCCGGGGACAGCAAATTCGCTACGGTCGATATCGCGCTCGTCTGCACTGGCGGCCACACTGATCCAGAGCGTCAGCCACAGTGTGCCGAGCAGGTACAGTGTTTTTGCCATGGCGACCCGCCTCCAGGTGTCAGACCTTAACCTCGATCGTATTGATAACCCGCAATGCTTTGGCAATAGCTTCATCGACCGACTCACCGTTGGCAAGCGCCACGCCCATTCTCCGCTCACCACGCACTTCCGGCTTGCCAAACAGGCGCAAGTCGGTGTCTGGCTCACTTAGTGCCTGAGCCAGATTACTAAAGCTCACGCGGTCCGATTCTCCCGCTACCAGCAACACCGCGGACGCTGAGGGACCACGCTGCCTGATTAGCGGTACCGGCAGGCCCAGAATGGCGCGCGCGTGCAGGGCGAATTCGGACAGGTTCTGGGAAATCAGTGTGACCAGCCCGGTATCGTGCGGTCGCGGTGAAACCTCACTGAAATAGACCTGATCACCTTTCACAAACAGTTCAACGCCAAACAGGCCATAGCCGCCCAGGGCGCCTGTTACCGCCTCTGCCACCTCGCGGGCTCTGGCGAGGGCCTGGTCGCTCATTGCCTGAGGCTGCCAGGACTCGCGATAGTCGCCCCGCTCCTGGCGGTGTCCGATCGGCTCACAGAAGCTGGTGCCGTCACGGTGGCGGACTGTCAGCAGCGTAATTTCATAGTCAAAATCAACAAACCCCTCAACAATCACCCGACCTTTACCGCTACGACCACCAGACTGCGCATACTCCCAGGCTGCATTCATGTCCTCGGCAGTCCGGACAATACTTTGTCCCTTGCCGGAGGAGGACATGATGGGTTTGACAACACAGGGTATACCGACATCCTTGATAGCGTCGAGATACTGGGTTCTGGTGTCGGCAAACCGATACGGAGAGGTCGGCAATCCCAGTTCTTCAGCCGCCAGACGGCGGATACCTTCACGGTTCATGGTCAACTGTGCAGCACGGGCGGTTGGAATCACCTGCCAGCCCTCTGCCTCGAGCGCCACCAGCTCCTGCGTCGCAATGGCTTCAATCTCGGGAACAATCAGGTGGGGCTGTTCCTGCTCGACGATAGCTCTGACGGCACGGGCATCCAGCATGTCGATGACGTGGCTGCGATGCGCCACCTGCATGGCGGGCGCTCTGTCATAGCGGTCTACTGCAATCACTTCGCAGCCAAGCCTTTGCAGCTCAATAACCACTTCCTTGCCAAGTTCACCACTGCCCAGCAGCATTATCCGTGTGGCAGATGCCGACAAGGGGGTGCCTATGACTGTCGCAGCTGCGCTTCTGCCCTGGTCCGGGTTGTGTTCTTTGTCGTTAGCCTTGTTCAAAATCTTTCTGCTCTTTCGTTGGTACTATGTTGATTCATCAGCGCCACTCAGTGATGTGGACCACTTGCCAGGACACCAGCTCGTTTCGCTGTCTGTATCCCTCGCATTCTTCCAGAACGCTTGCTCGGATGGAAGGACTTTGATCATTGGTTTAAGCTTTGCAGGCAATTCGAAAATCACACGGAAGAACAGCATGACAAGCAGACAGACGAATATCCGGGCCGTCATTCTGGATGCCGCAACACTGGGTTCAGATATCGATTTCTCGCCTCTGCAAAACATCACTGACTCGCTGTATATACACGATAATACGTCGTCGGATCCGAACTCAGATGACGTGGTATCACGACTGCAGCATGCCAACGTCGCGATAACGAATAAAGTGGTGCTGGACGCACGCGCGCTTGCAGCGCTCCCCAATCTGCGATTGATCTGTGTGATGGCCACAGGCACCAACAATATTGATCTGGAGGCCGCTAGACGCCTGGATATAGAAGTACGCAACATAACGGCCTACGGAACTGCGAGCGTCGCTCAGCACACGTTCATGCTGATGCTGGCCCTCGCCAACCGCCTGCCGTTGTATCAGGACGAGTTGCGACGCGGCCGCTGGCAGTCCAGTGAACACTTCTGCCTGCTGAATCACACGACCATGCAGTTGGCCGGCCGTCATCTGGTGCTTGTCGGACAGGGCGAGCTGGGGTCACGTGTCTCAATGCTGGCCAGGGCCATGGATATGACTGTCAGTTTCACCGCCCGCCCGGGCAATGAGTCGTCAGATCACCGTCCCCCTCTGGATGCTTTACTGGCCGACGCGGACATTATTTCACTGCATTGTCCCCTGACAGATGAAACCCGGCACCTGATCAACGCCCGTCGACTGCAGAACGTCAAGCCAGGCTGTCTGTTGATCAACTGCGCTCGCGGTGGCCTGATTGACGAACTGGCAGCGCTGACAGCCTTGCGTGACGGCCGGCTGGGCGGACTGGCTGTTGATGTACTGCCCCAGGAGCCGCCACGCGACGGCCACCCGCTGCTGCAGGCGCTGGAGGAGCATCTCAATCTGATTGTGACGCCACACAACGCCTGGATCTCGCCGGAGGCCAGGCAGACCATCATAGATAAAACGGCAGCCAATATTCAGCTGGGCTGGTGAGCCCTGCCGCCTTGCTGCTATCTGGCTGGCCGAAAGGCCAGCAGCGTATTACCTGCCTGCTGACGGAAACGGTCGTAGCCGGACCCGACAAATAACATGCCTGCACCGGCAGCAATCGACTGAGCGTCAATGGACCCGCCACGCGCCGCAACGCCATTGACCGTATCAAAGCCAACCGCCGTGTCATACTCAAACAGTATCTGACCTGTCTCGGTGTCAAAGATAAACAGTCGCCCATCGATATTTCCGGCGACCAGCGCACCGTCGATAACCAGCGGCATGGCTGAAAAACCGTAGCGTGCCTGACAACCCGACACGCGCTCCTCCCGTCCATTGGCACAGTCTGGCCGCGACAGATAGGACCAGGCCGGCTCACCGTCAGCGAGCTCAAAGGCGTGCACACCAGCCTTGATGACATCATCGCTGCGACCGCCACCATTGGGATCGTTGATCGGCAACAGCACCTTGTCTCCGGCAATTGCCACACCCCAGTGATTGCCGCCCAGGGCGCCGCCTTCGCCGACACGCTGCTGCCAGACAAGCTCGCCATTGTCCGGGTTCAGGGCCCACAAATGACCCGATTTCTGGCCGGCAACCAGTCGTTCGCTGCCATCTGCCAGCGTGACACGAATCGCCGCCCCACCAAAATCCCAGTCCTTGATTATGCTGTCCTGCTCTGAGGGGCAATTGGGCCCGTACTCGCGTCCGGTGCAGGCCATGTTCCAGACATCATTGGCGACGGCCTGGAACAGCCAACGCTGCTCGCCAGTGTCCATATCCAGCGCAATGATGGCATTGCTGGTTTCAGTCGCCGGCAGCGAGGTATTTTCGCCGGTCGTGACATAGAGCTGTCGACGTTCTGGATCCAGTCCAGGGCTCGACCAGATAGGTGCGCCGGACGGCCCACGCAGGCGGACACCAACAGAGTTGCGCTCCCCGGTATACTTAGCCGGCGGCATGGTGACATAGGTCCAGATACGTTCGCCACTGGCTGCATCAAGAGCCAGCACTCCGCCGCGCCCATCGCAGCATTCGTGTGTAGGCTCGCCACCGCGCTGGACGCCTGAAGCAGAGACCGGCACGTACAGACGCTGATCGTGGTACATGGGCACGCCAGTGAGCCGGGAATGCACGCCTTCGTCTATCGTGCCATCAATCAGCCAGCGGCGTTCACCGGTCAGTGGATTCACTGCATGTAATCGTGCGCGCTCATCAGAGACATAAAGAAGTTGTGATCCATCATCCAGCGCGCCGCTGAGCAAAGCGGAACCGCGCAGTGCGGCACCGGCATCGTAACTCCACTGAACACAACCGGATTCAACGTGCAGTGCCAGAACCTTGCCAGAGGCGCCCGCGGGATAGAACAGCGTCTCCCCGGCAATGGCCGGTGATGAGCGCAGGCCGCCAACACCCGGGATGCCCAGCGCCCAGGCCAGTTCCAGATTGCCAAGGTCCTCATGACTCAGCCCGCTTTGCGCAGCGGTCAACTGGCGGGAAAAAGCCAGGTCACCGCCTGCATGACTCAGATGGACAGGGCTCAGGCTGATGGTGCCACGGTCGTCGGCACACAGGTTACTGGTGATCCATTCGTCTGATACCTCGGCAATCGCCAGATAGTCAACCAGAGTATCTCGCTGTTCGTCGGTCAGTTGCTGACCCTGAATGGCCATCGGGCCTGAAGTCAGTGTGTAGTGAAGTGCCTGCGCGGTCATTGACTGCAGAGCTTCAAAACTGGCGGCACGGGGATCACCGCCTTCATGGCAGGCAGCGCAGTAGGTCTGATAGATGTCTTCGCCAGGATGAGCATCCGAGCTGGTTTCAGACGCCGACTGACTAACCGGCTCCTGTGCCAGGACAGGCGCCACGCCGGGCAACTCCAGAGTCAGGCTGGCCATGAAAGCCAGCAGCGCGGCGGCTGCTGGGTATGTTAAACGTCGCATATCAGTGATCTCATTATTGTTTTGGTAATGACACCACTGACATTAGCGCAGATCAGGAACCGAGTCGATACCGCAGCTTGACGACCAGCGTGTCAACCACCGGATCCTGCCAGGACTCGCTCAGCAGGCCGGTATACTCGTCAAACAGACCACCTGGTACGTTACCACCTCGCGTATATACGACGAAGAGATCAGACAGAGGCGCAATTTCCCAACGATAACGTGCCTGGAAGGTCAAACGACTGATAACAAAGTTATCACTCTCGGCATCCGGCTTGGGCACCTCGCGCAGCTCTTCCACGCGATCCGGGTTCACTTGCAGGAACTTGTTCTCAAACGCCTTGAGACCAGTCCATTGCAGACCGACACGGAACTGTTGCCGGGCGCTGATGAAGTAATCCAGTGTCACTTTGGGAGACCACTGAGTTGCCTCGAAACTGGTGTAGCGACCGCCACCCTGGTATACGAGCAGGCCTTCACGGTCAGTATATGAAGCCTCCACATCAAGCGAGAAGTTGTCGACCGGTCGATAGCTGATTCCGGCCGTGGTTGTCGTGTTTCGCTCACCCAGGTCTTCGGTGTTGGCATCGATACCCAGCTTGTAGCGTATCTGCTGCGACGGATCCGATTCCCAGGTGCTGACAAACTGCCAACGTCCCGGAATCTTGTAGTCTCCTGAGCCTCGGCCCAACCGGTCTTCAACACGGCGCGCATAATATCGCAAACTGTTGTTCAGTGAGTGGTTGTTCAAAAATGTCAGATTCAGGGAATTAAATACGCCCTGACGTACCCAGTCGTTGTTACCATTCCAGTGATTGAACACAAACAATGAATACTCACGCGAGCGCAGACCCTCGACATTTGAACTGTTGTTTGTATAGTTGTAATCAAAGTGACTGAGATCATTACGCGTCAGAAAACCCAGAGTATTCAGATCCAGTGTGTCATCATGATAGCCCGCAGCAAACCGGTGCATGACACCACGCTGAGGCATATAGATGAGATCGCCAGTGGCACCGTTACCTTCTACACCATCCACATCACTGCGCAGCACCTGACCGTCAAACAGCCAGCGGTTGTTGCCGGAGAAATAGTGGACATCCACCCCGTTGACCGTGGCGTCTATATCCGAGTGCGAGACATCGGTCCCCATCCAGCCGATCGATCGTCGCCCCGCTGGGCCCGTTGTTTCGTATAACAGGCGGCCTACGGTAAAATCGCGACCTTCCGACTCAAGTGTGACACGTGTCCCGTCGTTAAGTGTGCCACGGATTTCCATATCATCTTCCATAGCCGCCAGTGTGCCATAGCGCCAGTTACCACTTTGCCCGGTAAACTTCACAGCACCCAGCAGATCGGTCGGTGCACTCAGGTCCGTATCCGCAACCCGAACGCCAGCCGGTACATCAAAGGAGGCCGAACTGCCGATACGGCGTGTATTGAGCATGGATGTGGGGCCGCCGGGACCACGCGCACTCTGGTTCCTTGGCGAGGTATTGAACACATCCTGACCTTCCAGGAAGAAGGCACGTTTTTCAGGGAAAAAGGTTTCATAGGCAGTCAGGTTCACAACCACGTCATCCGACTCGACATTACCGAAATCCGGGTTCAGGCTCAAAGACAGCTGCGTATTGGTACTGGGACGCCAGAACACTTCCGCTCCGGCGCGCATTTCAGCTTCATCATCAACACCGTCGTAAGTGCCAGAGACGTAGGGATAGTAGGTAATCTGAGTTCTGGGCTCGATGTCTTCCAGCTCGAACTTCTGGAAAGCGGACAAAAACTGGTTAACGGTACTGGGAAGAGCCGGGTTAGACCAGGTTTCGTTAAGGTGTCCTACCTGACGCTCCATGTAGATGCCAATCTGACGATCCCCGCCGGAGGCCTGGGGCAGTGCAATCATCGACCAGGGGATGAAGTATTCAGCCACCCAGCCACCTTCAACAACGCTGGTGTATGCTTCCCAGGGACCATCCCACTGCATGTTGAACTGACGCTCAGCCAGAATAGTGCCATCGGTTTTTGAATCACCAAGATTGACACGCATCATGTAGCCGTAGAGACCATCACCAGAGGCATCAATACTGATCACCACACCATCGCGCTCAAGA
Organism: Pseudohongiella sp. SYSU M77423; assembly: GCF_029911965.1. Taxonomy (NCBI): domain Bacteria; kingdom Pseudomonadati; phylum Pseudomonadota; class Gammaproteobacteria; order Pseudomonadales; family Pseudohongiellaceae; genus Pseudohongiella; species Pseudohongiella sp. SYSU M77423. The sequence goes on from NZ_JARYTH010000002.1 coordinate 450,812, forward strand.
CGCGTGTCACGTGGCGTCATTCGGGCAACCAGCGTGTCGGTGTCCTGGTGATTCATCACACCCACATAAATACCGCGTTCTGTGTAAAAAATGCGGGTTTCGGTGCGCAGTGAACTCTCAGCAAGGGTGTCTGGGGTCACAACCCGCATCCCGTCAAAAGCGGGTATCTGCTGCCATACTGCCTCGTCAAGGCGTCCGTCCAGTTCGATGTTGGCCTGGACATCGATACGAGTCAGACGGGGAATGACATCCTGGGCTGAAACCTGTGATGCGGCCAGCTGTGACGCAAGAACAGCTGCGATGGTAATTTGCAAACGGGAAGAGCGCGCACGGGCTGAGAGGCGCGAGAGAAGAACTGCTACCATGTGGGTGATCTCTTGATTCTAGTTATGGTCGGACTATAACGGTAAGTTTCAGAATCACCGATAGCTGGCTACAATTCGTTGCAAAAGACCTCGGAGGGCCAGATAAACCAGCGGATTGTTTCCTGTTCTGGCGGGAGTTTAAGCGCTTCCTGATGCTCTTTCAGCGCTTTCGGGTAACGCGATCGTGCCGATGCTACTGCCGCTTCTATCTGCTTTTGGGCGTCGTCCAGCGCGACTTGTAAACCCGGACGCTGCGATTTTAATGAACATTCCACTTTCTCAGCAAACCAGTCGATACCCGCAAACCGGTCACGTGGTGCCAGCTGTGATTCACAGTGCCGCCACACACCATGCATGGCATCATAGTGGTAATACACCAGCATCTGCTCAGCGTGGCGCGCAACCAGTTCTATTGCTGTCATCAGATAATCGAATTCTTCGTCAGAAATAAAATAATTAAAGCTTAGACGAACCCAGCCTGGCCTGAGCACATTGGCACCCAGCAACACTGCACTCTCTACCTGGCGACTGTAGTCTCTGTCCATATGCAACAGATAGTGCGCATAGGGCCCAGCACAGGAACAACCGCCCCGCGCCTGGACACCAAAAAGATCATTCAACAATGCAACGATAAATCCGTAATGCAGGTCCCGCCCTTTCCCGGGTCCATCCTGACTACTGCGAAAGCGCAGGGAGAATATAGGCAGCCGCTCGTTCTCGCAGCCACCGAGTATTTCGATATTGTCGATTTTTTTAAGGCGACTCATGACCCGATTGGCCATCTGCTGCTCCAGCGCAGCTATGCGCTCTGCCCCAACCTGCTGCTGCAGCGACATGACCAGACCGGCGCGAATCGACTCTACGATGCCGGGTGTTCCAGCTTCTTCGCGGCGCTCAATATTCGTCACATAGGCATGGCTGTCCGGGCTGACATAAACCACAGTACCGCCACCGGCAGTTGCGGGCACCGGATTCACAAACAGTGCAGCTTTGGCCACCAGCACACCAGAGCTACCGGGGCCACCGACGAACTTGTGGGGCGACAGAAACACAGCATCAAGTTCGCTCATATCGATGGCGCTGTAGGGGCCAGCGGCGGCATAGTCCCAGCAGGCCAGTGCCCCATAGCGCTTCAGCAGTCGGGTGACTGCTACGACATCTGTCCGCAGACCTGTGACATTCGAGGCTGCCGAAAAGCTGCCAATCACACGACTGGCCGATCGATAACGCTGCAATAACAACTCCAGCGCCTCCAGATCCATCTCGCCGCGAGAGTTCAGGGGCACAACAACCACTTTGGCGAGACTTTCCCGCCACGGTAACTCATTGGAATGATGTTCGTAGGGCCCGATAAGAACAATCGGGCGTTCCTCCGCCGGGGTCAACTCCAGCACCTGGCGCCGTTTAACCGGGTCGGTGGGCAAACGCAGATTTAACACTTCAACAAGCTTGTTAATCGCTGCCGTCGCGCCGGAGCCGCAGAAAATGACCTTGTCGTCTTCGGTACCATTGACCGCCTGCCGTATCGCCTGGCGTGCTGACTCGCGCCAGGCCGTTGTATTGGCCCCGGTCAGCGTCGTTTCAGTATGGGTATTGGCATAACAGGGCAGCACCTGCTGCTGAATCAGGTCCTCAATGAACTTAAGGCTGCGACCTGATGCAGTGTAATCCGCGTAGACCATGGGTTTGAGGCCAAACACCGTGGTCATGGCGCCATCGCAGCCTATGATATTGCTGCGTATTTTTTCAATCAGGCTATCGGGCGAATGCATCGTGGACCTCAACATCAGGTATCAGCTTTTGATGCCCGTATAGTAGCGACGGATCAAGCGAACATTGTTCCTATTTGATTCGCATTAGACTAATATTATGAAACACTGTCTCTTATTATCGCCTTTATTCGGCACGATAAACCTTTCTGAGCAAAAAATTGAGGTCACATCATGGATAAGCTCGACAGGAAACTGTTACGACTGATGCAGCCGGACGCCAGTCTTTCGGTCGCCGAGCTCGCGGATGCGCTGGGTATGTCAAAGTCCGCCTGCTGGCGGCGCATTCAGAAACTTGAGGAATCGGGCGTCATACGCCAGCGCGTCACCCTGCTTTCCCCAGCGAAGCTAGGCCTGGGCCTGACCGTATTAATCAGCATCCGCACGAATCAGCACAATCAGGCCTGGGCGGACAAGTTTCGCGAGGTAGTGCAGTCAATTGAGGGAATTCAGGAGGTCTACCGGCTGGGGGGACAGATCGATTATCTGATCAAGGCTGTTGTCACCGACATGGCTGGCTATGACCTGCTTTATCAGTCCCTGATTGAGGCCGACCTGTTTGATGTCACAGCCAGTTTTGTCATGGAGGAAATCAAGTCCACCACGGTGTTGCCGATTGGGCCCGGCCAGGCTTTAACTTCCTGACCAGACCCCGGGTGGCGCGAATCAGAATCGAATGGTATAGCGGAACTTCACACTCAGATCTGATGACAGTGCTTCAAAGCGATTGTTCTTGTCGTAATCCTGCACGTTGTAATTCAGCACAATGAAACCTTCCTGTCCTGCGCGTGGTATCCACTGCAGCCGGGTATTGATGCCTATCTCCTCCGACAGGTTGTCGTACTGCACCAGATTGATCCAGTACAGGGTGGATGAGAATGCTACCTGCGTCGACACACTGGTCAGGCGCGTAATGAAATCACCCTGTGGCAAGGAAATATTGTTCCAGTCAAAACTGGTACTCAGTACAAAGTTACTGGACTGATTCCAGCTCAACGAAGCACGGATATTGTCGCGCTCACCATTATAGAAATCACCCGTCAGATAACCCACGCTGCCAGCCAGTTGACGTTGACCACCGGTGGAAACTTCGATCTCCTGCTCCGTGAAGGAATAATCGCCTGGCGCAATGCTGACCTGGCGATCGGGGCTGGAATAGATCGTAAAGGGGCGCTGCACGACTTCCCGGTTATCTATCACGGACAGTTCCATTGAGTCGCGGCTGTTTGTCTCCAGTTCCAGCAGCCGATAGGTCAGCACCTGGGTCTGCAAACCACCGTCGATGACTTCGATTCGTTGCCCGTCGATACCGGCAAACGCGCTCTGCAGCAAGCCACCACCTGTGAAGAAATGCGTATAACCGACATCCGCTGTCAAATCGCGGATGTTTGATCGATTCACATAACCCATGGCCGGATTAAAGTTGCGCTGAACTTCCTTGAAGCCCATGCGTGACCGCCAGCCAGTGCTGTTGGGCATACGCAGACCAAAACCCCAGGCCGCATCATCGCCCTGCAGACCAGGTGTATCAGATTGCTGATACCAGGCATCTGCTTCAAAGGTTCGTCCCTGTGCCAGCTGGTTGTTGATGTAACGGAAATCAACGCCAGCTACAGAGTTGTCGATGTTGGACGCCGGGTCACCGTCGGTGTAGATGAACCCGATTGCCGAATCCTCCAGCACATTGGCCGAGACCCTGGCGACGAAGAGATCCGAGGCATCGACAGCACCAAACTCATCCTGACGAATGGCCAGGGTGCCGATATTCCAGCGCCCCACCCGGCCACTGATACGACCGCCGTAGTTGATATCAACCGGCGCACCGGACTGACTCAGACCAATTCGGCGCGAGAAGAATGGGCGCGCGTTTTCGCGGCTGCCACCCGAAGTTGCGCTATTGCCGCCAGCCATGCCACTGATGTTACCGAACTGGAACAGGTCCGAGTCGTTCAGGAAGAAGTCCCGCTTCTCCGGAAAGAACAGGCTGAATCGCGAGAGGTTAACCTGACGGTTGTCGACTTCAGTGGCTGAGAAGTCGGTATTGACAGTGAGCGCTGCATTCAAAGATGGGGTGAGGCGATAAAACGCATCAAGCGATGGTTCCCAGTTCACTTCCGACTCACCCTGAGGTCCATAAACGCGACGGCGATTGACGGCCAGCGATGGCACAATATCCAGCCCTGCGCCTGCACTCAATCCTTCGAGACCGGTCATCTGACCCATCACGGTGGGATTATAGGTCCGGTTGCGCGACACCCAAGCCATTTCTTCACCACGACGGCGAATGGCGCGGCCAAAATTAAATCCCCAGGTTTCAATGGCCGGATCAAAGGGAATGGACTTGAAGGGAATTTCTATCTCGGCAACCCAGGCGTTGCCGTCGACATTGGCCGCCACATCCCAGATAGTATTCCAGTCCAGCGAGAACGAGGTTGGACTGGTGTACAGGGAGTCATGGCGCGCTGCGTTCAGATTGGTTTCGAACCGGTAGCCAGCGCGGCCGGCATTAAAGGGGTCGAGAATCACAACCAGCCGGTCGTCTGAGGGCATGCCCTGCCCATGTCGAATGACAGGCGCTGCGATACGGTCAGGTTCGCTGTCAAACATGCGCGCACCAATATAGAGCGCGTCATCATCGTAGAGCACATAAACTTCGGTGCGCTCGGAGGTCGGTGTGCCATTACCGGGACGGGTCTGGTGAAAATCGGTGATGACCTCGGCCTGCTCCCATATAGGGTCATTCAGGTTACCATCAATGACTGGTGGTACGCTGATGCGAACAGCACGCACCTGTTTCGGTGCATCAGTAACAACAGCTGCTTCTGCAGCATCCTGTGCAGAAGCAGCGTGCGCCAGGAACATCCAGGGTGACAACATGGCCCAGCAGGCGGTGACAGCAGATCGCATCGCAGTTCCTCAAATTTAATTGAACGGCGATTTTAATGCCTGTTTGATACTTTGTAACGAAATTAAGCTATCGACTTTTTGGCAATCTGTGTCAAGTCTTTACAAATCCACCGGCGGTACGTAGACCCAGCCCTCCATCAAGGTACGCGCACTGCGGCTCATGATGGCTTTGGCAACGGTCCACTGCCCGTCTCGCTGCTCCGCCCGGGCCCCAACGCGTAATGTACCTGACGGATGACCGAACACCACAGACTCCCGATCACCGCCGCCAGCAGCAGAGTTGACCAGCGTGCCAGGTATCGCCGCCGCAGTGCCGATCGCTACGGCTGCCGTCCCCATCATGGCATGATGTAACTTGCCCATGGACAGAGCGCGTACCAGCAGGTCGACTTCACTGCCGAGCACACGGCGCCCGCTGGAAGTGGTGTAATCAGCCGGCGGTGCCACAAAGGCGATTTTGGGCGTATGTTGCCTTGCCGCCGCCTCTTCAACGGATTTGATCAGACCCATTTTCACAGCAGCCGCGGCGCGTATCTGCTCAAACCGTAGCAATGCATCAGTATTATTATTGATCGCCTCCTGTAATTCCGTGCCGCTGTAACCCAGGTCGCTGGCATTCAGAAATACAGTCGGGATACCGGCGTTGATCATGCTTGCCGCAAAACGACCAATGCCAGGCACGTCCAATTCATCGACCCTGTTGCCCGTTGGAAACAGGGCGCCACCTTCATCAGAGTCCTCAGCCGGATCCATAAATTCAAGCTGCACTTCAGCAGCCGGAAACGTCACTCCATCCAGCTCAAAGTCTCCGGTTTCCTGGACCACACCGCCACGCATGGGAACATGCGCAACAATCGCCTTGCCTATATTCGCCTGCCAGATGTTTACGCGACAGATACCGTCCTGAGGGACTTTATCGCGATCAATCAGCCCTTTTGTTATTGCAAAACCTCCGACTGCCGCGGACAGATTGCCGCAATTGCCGCTCCAGTCGACAAAGGCGCTGTCGATCGAAACCTGTCCGAACAGGTAGTCAACATCAAAACCGGGTTTTGAGCTGCGCGACAGAATGACAGTCTTGCTGGTGCTTGAAGTCGCGCCACCCATACCATCAATCTGTTTTTGATAGGGGTCAGGACTACCTATCACACGCAGCAGCAGCTTGTCCCGGTAGACTCCTGGCTGCTGCGCTTCAACTGGCAGGTCCTGCAGTGCAAAAAAGACACCCTTGCTGGTGCCGCCGCGTATATAAGTGGCTGGTATGCGCATTTGATGTGGAAAACTCATGCTGCGCCCTCTGCCTGCAGGAAATCCTGAGCGAAGCGCTGCAACACACCGCCCGCCTGGTACACAGAAGTTTCCTCATCGCTATCCAGTCGACAGCGCACCGGCACGGTGAGGTCGGTTCCGTCGCGGCGGTGAATGACCAGTGTCAGTGCCGCCCCTGCCCTGGGCTCGCCGCGCACATCGTAGGTTTCGGTACCGTCCAGCTCCAGCGTCTTGCGAGTGGTGCCAGGTTCAAACTCCAGCGGCAATACACCCATGCCAATCAGATTGGTACGATGAATCCTTTCAAAACCTTCAGCCACAATCGCCTCAACACCGGCCAGGCGCACCCCTTTGGCGGCCCAGTCACGTGAAGAGCCCTGTCCGTAGTCGGCACCCGCAATGATGATCAATGGTTGCTTGCGCTTCATGTAGGTTTCTATGGCTTCCCACATCCGGGTAACCTTGCCTTCCGGCTCAATACGCGCCAGCGATCCCTGTTTGATCTCGCCATCAACGATGGCCATCTCATTAATCAGTTTGGGATTCGCGAAGGTGGCGCGCTGCGCTGTAAGATGATCACCCCGGTGCGTTGCATAGGAGTTAAAGTCTTCTTCCGGAACGCCCATTTTTGTCAAATACTCACCGGCGGCACTGTCTGCGAGGATGGCATTCGAGGGCGACAGGTGGTCCGTAGTGATGTTGTCACCCAGAATGGCCAGTGGGCGCATTTCTTTCAGGCTGGGTTCGCCCGCCAGCGCGCCTTCCCAATAGGGAGGACGTCGGATATAGGTGGACATCTCGCGCCAGTCATACAAAGGGCTGACCTTGTTGGCTTCGTCACGCGAAATATCAAACATCGGGATGTACACATCACGAAACTGCTGCGGCTTCACGCTGGCTTTGACCACCTCGTTGATCTCTTCGTCCGTGGGCCACAGATCCATCAGGCGAACAGGCTTGCCGTCCACCTCTGCCAGAACATCCTTTTCTATGTCGAAACGAATCGTACCTGCAATGGCATAGGCCACAACCAGGGGTGGCGAGGCCAGGAAGGCCTGCTTGGCGTAAGGATGAATGCGTCCGTCAAAATTGCGGTTGCCCGACAACACTGCGGTCGCGTACACATCACGGTCGATTATCTCCTGCTGTATTTGAGGATCCAGCGCGCCCGACATGCCATTACAGGTCGTGCAGGCGAAACCGACAATACCAAATCCAAGTTTTTCCAGTTCCTGCTTGAGGCCCGACTCCTCAAGATAAAGTTGAACGGCTTTGGATCCCGGTGCCAGGGACGTTTTCACCCAGGGTTTGCTCACCAGCCCCAGGCGATTGGCATTGCGCGCCAAAAGCCCCGCAGCAATCACATTGCGGGGGTTACTGGTATTGGTACAGCTGGTAATCGCCGCAATGATGACCGCACCATCAGGCAACAGGCCCTGAGCCTCTTCGGCACGCGCCTGCTCGAGGCCAACGGCGATACCCTTACTTGCCAGATCAGCTGTTGCAACGCGTGCGTGAGGATTGCTGGGTCCAGCCAGGTTACGGGTAACACTCGACAGATCGAACTTCAGCGTTCTCTCGTATCTGGCAGAGACCAGATCGTCAGCCCATAAACCGGTATGACGGGCATAGGTCTCAACCAGCTGCACCTGCTCATCATCACGACCTGTCAGGGTCAGATAGTCGATGGTCTGCTGATCAATGAAGAACATCGCGGCGGTGGCACCATACTCGGGCGCCATATTGGAGATAGTCGCGCGATCACCCAGTGTCAGCGCAGCTGCACCCTCGCCATGGAACTCCAGGTAGGCACCCACCACACGTTGCTTGCGCAGGAATTCGGTCAGTGCCAGCACCATGTCCGTGGCAGTGACACCAGGCTGTAATTTACCCTTGAGTTCCACGCCAATAATGTCGGGCAAACGCATCCACGATGCACGGCCAAGCATGACATTTTCTGCCTCCAGGCCACCCACACCAACGGCGATAACACCCAGGGCATCGACATGCGGCGTGTGGCTGTCCGTGCCCACACAGGTATCAGGAAATGCCACACCCTTGTCGACATAGATGACCGGTGACATTTTTTCCAGATTGATCTGGTGCATGATGCCATTGCCCGGCGGTATCACATCAACATTCTTGAAGGCATAGCGCGTCCAGTCGATAAAGTGGAAGCGATCCTCATTGCGGCGCTCCTCGACAGAACGATTGCGCTCAAAGGCATCCGGAACATTGCCTCCGCACTCTACCGCCAGTGAGTGGTCGACGATGAGCTGCACGGGCACGACCGGATTGACCTTGGCTGGATCACCTCCCTGCTCGGCAATCGCATCGCGAAGCCCCGCCAGATCCACAAGAGCCGTCTGCCCGAGAATATCGTGACACACCACACGCGCCGGGAACCACGGAAAGTCCAGGTCGCGGCGGCGCTCGATAAGCTGATTCAAAGACTCAGTCAGCATATCCGGATCACAGCGGCGCACCAGATTCTCGGCCAGCACTCGTGAGGTGTAAGGCAGTGACGCCCAGGCACCGCTCTGGATATCTTCTACTGCCTGGCGGGCATCATAAAAGTCCAGCGATGTTCCGGGCAGAGGCTTGCGATACAGTTTGTTCATGTTATCCCCGTCGATCTATGGGTGTTACCTGGCGCGGCGCAGGACCGGTGTATTCAGCGCTGGGTCGGATGATACGGTTGTCGGCACGTTGCTCCATGACATGGGCTGCCCAGCCAGTCACCCGACTCATGACAAAAATGGGTGTAAACAGTTTGGTCGGAATACCCATGAAGTGATAGGCCGAGGCATGGAAGAAATCGGCGTTGCAGAACAGTTTCTTCTCACGCCACATGACTTCCTCGCAGCGTACTGATACCGGATACAGCACCGTGTCACCGACGTCGTCGGACAGTTTTTTCGACCAGGCTTTGATGATGTCATTGCGGGGGTCCGATTCTTTATAGATCGCATGACCAAAACCCATGATCTTTTCCTTGCGCTCCAGCATGCCGAGCATTTCCTGTTCAGCATGATCCGGATCCCGGAACTTCTCGATCATATCCATGGCCGCTTCGTTGGCGCCGCCGTGCAGAGGACCGCGCAGCGAGCCTATGGCACCGGTGATGCAGCTGTGCATATCAGAGAGGGTTGATGCACAGACACGCGCGGTAAACGTGGACGCGTTGAATTCATGTTCGGCATACAGAATCAGGGATACGTTCATCACCTGTTCGTGCAGCGGTTTAGGCTTTTCCCCCAGCAACAAATGCAGGAAATGCGCACCAATGGACTCATCCGTGGTTACCTCATCGACGCGCACGCCGTCGTGACTGTAGCGATACCAGTAACAGATGATGGATGGCAGAACGGCCAGCAGTCTGTCTGCAGCGTGCCCCTGATCAGCAAACTTTTCTTCGGTTTCCAGGTTGCCCAGCATGGAACAGCCCGTACGCATCACATCCATGGGATGGGCTTCTTTGGGGATCCGCTCCAGAACTTCTTTAAGAGCGTTAGGCAATCCACGCAGCGATTTTAAGGTGGACTGGTATTCAGTGAGCTCAGCGCGGCTTGGCAGCTCCCCTTTCAGAATCAGGTAGGCCACTTCTTCAAAGAGGCAGTTCTCAGCCAGATCCTTGACGTCATAACCTCGATAAGTCAGCCCTGAACCGGACACACCCACGGTAGACAGCGCTGTTTTTCCTGCGACCTGTCCACGCAGGCCTGCACCACTGAGAATTTTTTTGTCAGACATAATTAAATTTCCTCCCTGCTATTGAAACCATAGCTGGCATTTGGATGAAAACGTCAGGATTTTTTCTGCTTGGCAAACAGCGCATCCAGGTGCTCTTCGTAAACATGGTAGTCAATACGATCGTAGAGCTCAGCACGTGTCTGCATGGTATCGACGACATTCTGCTGCGTGCCGTCGCGCCGGATGGCGGTATACACATTCTCGGCCGCCTTGTTCATGGCCCGGAAAGCTGACAATGGATACAGGACCAGCGAAACATCCACGCCGGCCAGCTCCTCGGTCGTGAACAGCGGTGTGGCACCAAACTCGGTAATATTGGCCAGTACCGGCACCTTCAATCGGGATGTGAACCTGGCGTACATATCCAGCTCGGTAATCGCTTCCGGAAACACCATGTCCGCGCCCGCTTCGATGCAGGCCTCGGCGCGATCCAGAGCCGCTTCAAGCCCTTCCACTGCCAGCGCATCGGTTCGCGCCATGATCACAAAGCTGTCATCAGTGCGCGCATCCACAGCCGCCTTGATACGATCCACCATTTCGGCCTGGGTGACAATTTCCTTGTTGGGCCGGTGGCCGCAGCGTTTGGCGCCTACCTGGTCTTCGATGTGCATGGCAGCCGCGCCAAATTTGATCATCGACTTCACGGTTCGCGCCACATTGAACGCACTGGCACCAAAGCCGGTATCAACATCGACCAGCAGCGGCAGGTCGCACACGTCAGTGATGCGACGCACGTCTGTCAAAACATCATCCAGTCCGGAAATACCCAGATCAGGCAACCCCAGAGACCCTGCCGCGACGCCACCGCCGGACAGATAAATGGCCTTAAAGCCGGCTCGTTTTGCCAGTAGCGCATGGTTGGCGTTAATCGCACCAACAACCTGCAGCGGATGCTCCTCTGCGACTGCTGCACGAAAGCGTTGACCGGGTGTTGTCTGCATGTCCAGGACTCTCCTTTTGAGTTCTTTAACTGATTTTTGTCTTATGGCTTTTCCAGATGTTGTTCGATATTGCGACGTGAGGCACTGATGTGCCGACGCATCAGCAGTTCCGCCAGTTCACCATCGCGGTCGGCAATCGCCTCGATAATACGATGGTGCTCGGAAAACGCCTGCTGCGGGCGCTCCGGAGTTGTCGAAAAACGATACCGGTACATGCGTACCAGATGATAAAGATCACTGCAAAGTAACTCATGCAACATGTGATTGCGGCTACCCTGTATGATCAGATAGTGAAGATCCAGCTCCCCTTCCTGCTGATAGTAGGATTCGTTGGTATGCAGGCCCGCGTGCTGCTCGTGTCTGGCCAGCACCTGGCGCAGCCCCGCAATTTCCTCCTCGGTCATATGCTGTGCAGCAAGCCGACAGGCCATGCCTTCCAGCGCCTCGCGGACGTAGTACAGCTCAATCAGCTCAGCCACACTCAGCGATGCCACGCGAATACCCGCGTGCGGAATCCTGACCACCAATCGTCGACCTTCCAGCCGCCGAATGGCCTCCCGCAGCGGGCCACGACCGATCCCGAAAGTATCACTCAGGTATTGCTCACTCAGACGCGTCCCCGGCGCTATATCCCCTTTGACAATCGCACTCTGGATGCGTTCAAAGGCGCCGTCAGACAGAGTCTGGGAACTGGTCTGATTCGTGTTGGAAGTCATGGATTGTAGATAATCCTAAACTATTATGACGATTATTGGCGTTTTCATGGCGAATACTGCGCCTGTTAGCCATCATTGTCAACAATCTGCCATTTACGCAGTTGTATCACGTCAACCAGGATAAGCGGTACAATAAGTCTGATACGGAAAAAATAATCACAATAACAGGATGGACTCCCATGAACCGGTACATTCACGCTTGTTCACGACTGCTCACTCTGATTTGCGTCGCCCTGGCCGGCACAGCACAGGCTCAGGAGACATGGTACGGCCTGCCAGTACCACCGACCTTTGCACCTCATACGATTCCCGCCATTATCGGTTCCCGTGGCCCTGCTCCGGCTGTAGTCCCTGCCCAGGAGTTACAATTCAACGAACTGGAAGGTGACCGGCTGGCTTCGGACCTGAAGAACATTGTGCAATTTTCGAGACAGAGCCTGATCAATCAGGAACTGGGTGGCAACCAGATGTGGGGACGCGTCGCCGGCTTCCCATCACTAACGGCAACTGCCGACTGGGTTGCAGATCAGTTCCAGCAATACGGGATTGAAGATGTCGAGATACAACAGGTCTCGCAGAATCCCGACAGCAGCCTGTGGTTGCCTCAACGCTGGGAGGTTCGCCTGCTGGCCAATGAGCATACCGGCGGCGACGATGTGGTGCTGTCAACAGCGGTGGCACTGTCTCCATCATACATAGCGGGCGGTTCACTGCAGGCACCGCTGGTATACACGGGCAATGCGCGCCCTGCCGTATTGGAACATATCGATGTAAGCGGCAAAATCGCGGTACAGCACATCACACCACAGGCCCACCTGGTGTTCGAACGCAGTCATGCCGTGCCCAGGGCTCAGGATCTGTTTGCCCGCGGCGCAGTTGCGGTTCTTAATATCATCGATCAGCCTGGCAATGAAATGGCGCGTGATCTGGCCAACTGCGGCGGCCCCTGTTTCAACGTGGGAGGACGGGATGGTGTTTTCCTCAGCGCCGCACTCGACGCGGCTGCCTCGCAGGGGCACAGCGGCACGCTACAGGCCAGGTTGAGCCTGCAGGCACAGGAATACAGCGGACTCCAGGCAGAAAACGTAATTGCTGTCATACCGGGCCAGTCCACCGAGACAATTGTCATCAATGCCCATATGGATGCCTGGTATGACGGTGCCGGCGACAATGGTGATGGGCTGGCCGTGCTGATGGCCCTGGCGCGACACTTCTCCCGCGACGATGTCACACTGCAGCGGACACTGGTTCTGGTGGCCAGCGCTGGTCACCATACGCCCGGGCTCAACGGCCCCAGCAATGCGGTCGCCATGAACCCGGACCTGTTTGACGAGGCGCTGCTGATCTTTAATCTGGAGCATGTCGCACAGCGCAACTTCTCGCCGGCCCGCAGCGTCCTGCCCGATGGCTATCGTGATTTTATCGCTGACTCCGGTGAGGCGCCCATAGTCGCCGGCATCACCAACGAATCAGCTTATCTTCAATCACTGTTTGATGCTGGTGTACAGCGTTATGGCGTCAATTTTGTGTCCGGCAACTCGGATATGGCCAGCGGCGAAGGCGGAGGCTACAGGCGCGCGAATGTGCCAATCGTGACGACCATGCAGGCGCCGCCGCTCTATCACACCAGCGGCGAAGTCGAAGAGGTCATCTCAGTGCCCGGTATGGAGCGAATGGCCCGCTTCATGGCCTGGTTTATCAAGCAGGTAGATACCGCCGATCGTAACCGGATAAACCCGGCGGGCAGCGGGGAATAAAGAAGCCGCTGTGCCGTTGACCTCTGGTAACTGACAGTTCCAACCAGAGGTCAATGGTATGCAGCAGGAATTTCTATTTGAACTTGGCGAGTCAGGTGTTTATCAGTGGCACCGTTCGCGCTGGCGGTGTATTTGCAGCCCGCTGGAAATCGTTTCATGTATTCGTCTTAACCTGCCGATGGCAACGCCGCAAACCTGGCTGACCATTCGTTTTGAGCTGGCCGATGGCAGCAGTCGACAGGCTCTGGTGTTAAAACATGTCATTGGTGACGATCATTTCTGGCCATTGCTTGGAGACTTTTATCAGGATGGCTTCCAGGTGCAAAAGGGCTGTGAAGAAGCCGTTCAGCAGTATCTTTTACAGGCACTGGAAAGCGTCCATCAGTTTGAGCTGAATCACTCACTGCCCAGTAATCCAATACACTTGAGCAGTAACAACGGCCCGGCATGGGCTGGCCTGTATCGACAATTTGTTGCTCCAAACTGCAGTTAAGAGCGCAGGCTGGCCGCCACAATCAAAAAAATCCCATGGAACGGGTCCGAGCTGCATCGGTTTGACCTACAGCACTGTTATAATGAGCGCTTATGAGCCGTCTCAACACCAAACTCCCCTCCCTGCGCCGCCTGACCGTATGGACGCTTTTGATAGCGACCGTTGTGTTTGTGCTTTGGTGCGTGTGGATTGATCGACAGATTCGCGAAAGCTTCAGCAGCCTGCAGTGGGCGCTGCCAGCACGTATTTACGCGCGCCCAATGGAACTTTATCCCGGCGCCGGTCACGCGCTTGCTGAAGTTCAGACCACGTTGCAACAGCTTGGTTATCGCGAAGTTGCGCAGCTGAACAGACCCGGAGAATTTCGGCGCCTCGGACAAAGCCTGCAGATTCAGACTCGTGGCTTTGATTTCTGGGATGGCCCAGAACCCCCGCAAACTCTGGCTGTGTTTTTCACCGGCGAGCGCATCAGTTCACTGGAGCGCATTGGCGGTGGCGCGGTGCCACTGGCCCGGCTGGAACCAGTCGAAGTGACACAGTTTAACCCGGACACTGGCGAAGACCGCCTGCCGCTGGCCCTCGGTGATGTGCCGCCCGCATTGGTCCAGGCAGTTATCGCCGTTGAGGACAGTCGCTTCTATGAACATCATGGCGTCGATCCCAAAGGCATTGCCAGAGCCATGCTGGCCAATATTCGTGCTGGTGGCATCGTCCAGGGTGGCAGCACACTGACCCAGCAGCTGGTGAAGAACCTCTACCTGCATCGCGACCAGACATTCAGGCGCAAGATTGAAGAAGCCCTGATGGCCGTGGCACTGGACTTGCGATTCAGCAAGGAACAGATTCTCGAGGCGTATCTGAATGAAGTTTATCTGGGCCAGGATGGCAACCGGGCCATTCACGGGTTTGCCCTCGGTGCCCAGCATTATTTCAGCCGCCCCCTGACCCAGCTCAGTCTCGACGAACTTGCCCTGCTGGCAGGCATGCCGCGTGGCCCCTCACTGTACAATCCGCGCCGCAACCCGGAACGTGCGGTCAGCCGTCGCAATACCGTGCTGGCAAGAATGGTGGATGCCGGATACATCACTGATGAACAGCGAACGCAGGCATCTCGGGCGGAGCTGGCGGTAACGCCACGACCAGCATACCGGGGCAACGGCTACCCTGCCTTTATGGAGCTTGTGCAGCAGAATCTGGCCCGTGACTACGATTCAGCAGCACTGCGCACCGAAGGCCTGCGCATCTTTACCACGCTGGATCTTGCCATGCAGACCACGCTGGAAGCGCGTCTGGACAAAGCCGTAGCCGCAGTGCAACCAGCTGACGGCGACAATGGCCCGCTGGAAGCCGCCGTGGTGATTACTGATGCCACCAACGGTGATGTCCGGGCACTGGCGGGCGGACGCCGGGCGGGGTATACCGGCTTCAACCGCGCGCTTAACGCTCGCCGTCAGATCGGCTCGCTGGTAAAACCGGCAACTTATCTGGCGGCACTTGAATCCGGTGCCGGTGACTATTCGCTGGCAACTGTGCTGTCTGATGCCAAGCGCGAGATCGAACTGGACAATGGCACTTACTGGTCGCCCAGCAACTATGAAAATCGCTACTACGGCGACGTCTACCTGTTTGATGCACTGGAACGCTCGCTTAACCAGGCCACGGTCGATCTGGGCCTGAAACTGGGCCTGCCGGCAACCATCGACATGCTGCGCAGGCTTGGCTACAACGGAGACGTGGCAGCCTATCCCTCGCTACTGCTGGGCGCCGTGGATATGACCCCGATTGAAGTCGCACAAATGTACCAGACACTGGCCAGCGGCGGTTTCCGCACGCCCCTGCGTGCAGTCGAAGCCGTCATGACCGGCGACGGCCAGCGCCTGCAACGCTATGGTCTTGCCATTGAACAGGTCGCCAGCCAGCGCAGCATGTTCCTGCTGGAGCATGCCCTGCAGGGTGTGTTCAGTCGCGGCACTGCACGGACTGCTCAGGGCACCATGCAGGCAAACCTGCCGCTGGCCGGCAAAACAGGCACGACCAATGACCTGCGTGACAGCTGGTTTGCCGGTTACGGTGATGATCTGGTGGCGGTGGTCTGGCTGGGCCACGATAACAACGGTGCCACAGGTCTGACCGGCGCCACAGGCGCGCTAAAAGTGTGGAGCGACATCATGAGCGCACTGCGCATAGAGCCCAGAACAACAGCCCCGCCACCCGACATAGAGTGGCGCCAGGTCTCTCAAAATGCGGTACGTGACCCTGCCTATCGCCAGTGTCAGGACAGTATCCTGCTGCCCTTTGCTGATAGCCGCCCTCCTGACCGTGCGGTTGATTGCGAGGATGACGGCTCTTTGTTTAACAGGGTGCTTGATCGCTTCAGGGTGTTCAGTCCATGAGCTTACGTTCTGGCCTGTTGATTGGCACCCTGTTACTGGCAGCCTGTGCATCACCCCAAAGGCAAACACCTGCTCCAGTGGAGCGCAGCCAGCCATCATTGACGGGTACAACGGCAGCAGGTTCAATATCTGAGCCACCCGGCCCGGTCCGTTCAGGAACCGACCAGGCAGATGCCCAGGGTGGTTTTGTTGGCCCCACATCCCCTGCCCCGCCAGACGCTCGTGCTACTCCGACATCCACATTGATGGCTGGCATTAACAGCGCGGTAGACGCGGGTGAACTTGAGCGAGCAGCTGCGATTGCCGAGCGCGGTTTAAGAATTGACCCGCGCGACGCCAGCATCTGGCTGAGTCTGGCAAATGTGCGTCTGTTGCAGAATCGACCTGCTGAAGCAACTGCACTCGCACAAAGAGCCATGAGCGAAGCCGGCAACGATACCGGACTGCGCCGCGAGATTCAGGCCTTTCTGGATCGGGTCACTGACGATCGTCGTTGAGTGACTGCTTGTTAAGTACGCGCACCTCGCGCTGCGGGAAAGGTATGACAAAGCCATGCTCACGCATGGTGTCATAGATCAACAGCATCAGATCGCCACCGACACGGTTTCGGCCGTCGTCGATTCCTTCCATCCAGAACTCAACAAACATGTTGACGCCTGAGTCTCCAAAGCCATCAATCTCACAATCAGGTCGCTCTTCAAGTGGGACGTCGTCCCCGCTGAGAACCTGAGGATGACTGGCCACTGCCGCCTTGATGACTTCCACCAGCTTGTGAATATCGGAGTCATAGGCGACCGAGAAATCAACCCGGTATCGCTGCTTCTGATTCTTGTGAGTCCAGTTGGTAAAACTTTCCGTAACGAACTTTTCGTTGGGCACCATGATGTCTTTGCCATCATAGGTTTCCAGTGTGGTTGACCTGAGCGTCAGCTCACGAACCACACCGGTCCGTCCGTCTTCGAGTTCAATGTAGTCGCCCAGCGAAATCGAGCGATCCAGCAAAATAATGATGCCTGAGATAAAATTGGAAGCAATGGCCTGCAGTCCGAAACCCAGGCCCACACCCACTGCACCACCGAACACCGCCAGCGCAGTCAGATTGATGCCCATGATCTGGAGCAGCAACAGGAAGATGACAAAAAAGATTGTGACCTGCAGCAGTTTGGCGGCCACTTCCTTGGCCCTGAAATCCAGCTTTTCCTGACGACGGATGATTTCCTGTCCGGTGTTGTTCGACAGGCGTCCCAACCAGAACAGAATGGAACCAAACAGCAGAACACGGACAACGCCATAGGCAGAGATCCGAATGTTACCCAGCGTCACCTGCATGGACTCAAGAATCGATATCAGCGGCCCGAGCCATTCCACGGAGTACAGGAACACCAGCGGCAGTCCGGCCCAGCGGAAGACAAAGGCAATAAACTCATTGCGTACGTGATCACGAATGATGGCGTTGTAGACCAGCAGCATGGCTACGACAAGTGCCACTTTGACCAGCCATGACTGCCCGATCAGCGAGGCACTGAGCTCGACGGCAAAACCCAGCGCCAGGATGCTCAGCAACGGGAACATCAGGTTACCAATATGGCCAGCCGCGCGGCGCAACGGGCTTAACGGGGCATCAGGCGGGGCTTCTGCAAACGCCGGCAGATAGGCACGCAGCCGGTTGGCAAAAAAGAATGCAAATGCATAGATCAGCATCACCAGCGCGAGCTGCGCATAGGTTTCTGTCTGCAGCAGAACGAGCAGTATCTGGTCACCCAGCGTCATCAGACGCTGATAGATTGATTCGAGATCCAAGCGATAGGCCCCATCAGTGTTTACGAGCGATTATAATCGACAATGGAATCTAACCAACCTGGCTCAACTAATCAATCGTGCCCGCAGCATTAGGCGATTATGTCCTCAGTCTTCCGGCGGCGTGAGGCTGACGAAATTTATTTGCAGGTGTCTTGCTAACCATCTACGACAGGCGTATAAGGAGGCTGCAAGTGTCCCTGACCGCTGACATAGTGCCAGTCGGCCACCGGGCACATGTAATTCAGGATATTCGTGCTGTGACTTTGCTCCGCCATCTGTTGTCTGTTCAGCTGTTGATCTGCTCGCTGCTACTGTCAGTAGGGGTCAGCCTGCCTGCTGCTGGCAACAACTCGATCGAACGCCAAAGCGGCGATACTCTGGAGCGACTTGTTTCAACACAGCTGCTGGCTTCGCCAAGCACCCGTGCTGCACTTTCCGGCGTACCCGGCGACTCAGACCCTGACGATAATTCCACCACGCTCAATCAGTCAGCGCTCAGCTATTTGCGAACTGCTACTGTTGGCATCCCTGCCACCACTGATAGCAACCCTCGTCACAGCAGCTCTCCCCACCAGGCGCGCGCGCCGCCAATCCGATAACTCTGTACACATCTTTCCTATCTTTGATGTAGCCGGCTGACGTCGCAGTTGTTGATTAAGTTCGACAGCTAATCGTGTCAGTCACAGGAGTTATACATGATTAATTCGCTTCACCAGCGCACCTTTTGGTACGCATTTATCATCATGCTGGGCCTGCTTAGCGCCCTGCCCAATGTATTACCTGAGTCGGTCAGTAATAGCCTTCCGAGCGCTTACCAGACCAACACTGTCAAACTTGGCCTGGACCTGCGCGGCGGCTCACAGCTGCTGCTGGTTGTGGACACCCAGGAGATTTACAGAGACCGCGACGAACTGAGCGCTGAGGCGCTGCTTGATGATGTCGTTAACCAGAGCATAGAGGTCATTCATCGGCGGCTGGATGAGACCGGCATGGTCGAACCCAGCATCACCCGTCAGGGACGTGACGGCATACTGGTGCAGCTGCCGGGCGTTGAAGACCCGCAACAGGTCCGTTCACTGCTGGGTACGACGGCACAAATGAATTTCCACTGGGTGGCCGAGCCGGGCAACCGCGATGTCATGACGCTGCCTGATCAGGCGGATCCCGCACAAACCTATCGCCTGGAACGCAAAGTGGCGATGGAAGGCAAACATGTGCGCGATGCCCGCATGGCCATGCAGCCACAGACCAACCTGCCCGTCGTCAACTTTACGCTGGACCAGGAAGGTGGCCGTATTTTTGGCGACATGACGCGTCAGAATGTTGGTCGCGCCCTGGCGGTTGTGCTCGACGGTGAGGTTGTTACTGCACCGGTCATACGTTCTCCCATTACCGGCGGCAGTGGCGAGATCAGTGGACAGTTTAACGCCGTGGAGGCTGGTGAACTGGCCATGTTACTGCGTGCCGGTGCATTGCCGGCGGCACTTGAAATCGTTGAAGAACGTACGGTAGGCCCCAATCTGGGAAGTGACGCCATCAGCATGGGTATTGTTGCTGGTATCTTCGGTGCAGCACTGGTGCTGGTGTTTATGTTGTGCAGCTACGGCAGCTGGGGTCTGATTGCCTGGCTGGGACTGGGCATCAATATGGGACTGGTGTTCGGCATACTCAGCCTGCTGGGAGCCACGCTTACCCTGCCCGGTATTGCCGGCCTGATTCTGGTGCTGGGCATGGCCGTCGATGCCAATATTCTGATCAACGAACGGATCCGCGATGAAGCACGTCAAGGTAAAGGTGCCTGGCTGTCTCTGGACAATGGTTTCCGTCGCGCCTATGGCACCATCCTGGATTCCAATATCACAACGCTGATCGCCATCAGCCTCCTGTTCATGATGGGCTCTGGCCCGATACGCGGTTTTGCAGTAACTATGGGTATCGGTCTACTGACATCGCTGTTCACGGCAGTCGCCGTAAACCGCGTCATGATGGAGTGGGTGGTGCGACGCAGAGCGCGTCAACCGCTGAACATTCGCGGCCTGCCGATGCTTGATACATTTGGTGAGCAGTTCAGCAGCGGTCGTCGTGTCATCCGTTTCATGAAAGCTGGTACCACCGGACTGATCGTGTCAGCCGTCCTGTCCATTGCCTCTCTGGGGTTGATGGCCAAACCTGGCCTGAATTACGGTATCGATTTCAGTGGTGGTGCGCTGCTGGAGATCAGAACCCCAGACACCTCCATTGAAACCCTGCGCACGCAGCTGGCAGACGCCGGCCTGGTGGATATCAGTGTTCAGGCGCTGTCGGGAGACGGCGAACAATCCTGGCTGCTGCGACAGGCCATACAGGAGAATATCGACGGCGGCAGTCAGATGGAAACACTACGGGGCACCGTCAAGTCAGTTCTGCCAGAGGCAAGCATTGATCGAGCGGAACTGGTGGGTCCTCGCGTCAGTGGCGATTTCACGGACATGAGTATTCTCGCGGTAATGCTCGCAGGCGCCGGCATGTTGCTGTACCTGTGGTACCGCTTTGAAAACCACTTTGCCATGGCAGCGGTGTTGACAATCGCACTGGATCTGACCAAAACCATCGGCTTTTTTGTGCTGACCGGCATTGAGTTTAATCTGACGGCTATAGCAGCCCTGCTCGCTCTGATCGGTTATTCGGTTAACGACAAAGTGGTGGTCTTTGACCGGATGCGTGAAAGCATGCGTGCCCGTCCTGATCAGCCATTGGAGCAGATTGTGAACCGCAGCATCAGCGCAACGCTGACCCGTACCACTTATACCTCGCTGAGCACGCTGGTGGCTGTTCTGCCGATGGCAGTCGCAGGTGGCAGTGCCGTAGCCAGTTTTGCGGTACCCATGCTCTTCGGTATTGTTGTCAGCACCAGCTCATCAATATTTATAGCAGCACCCATCGTGCTGTTGCTGGGTCGCCGCAGGCAGAGATTGGGTCTGCCGCAGTTGCGTCCACTGGAGTCGGCACGTACACAATTACCACATCAGGTCTGAGTGGCGCGGCCTGTTCCGCAAGGGCCCAGACCAGTAGTCAAAAAAAACCCCGGCAGTGCCGGGGTTTTTTATTAGCTGAACTTATGCGTTGCGCTTAAAAGTTCGGCGTCCAGTCAAGGCTCAGCCAGAACTGACGGCCGAACGGTGTCTGCAGACGTGTTTCCATACCACCGAGTTGCGGCAGAGGCTGGGCACGCTTGTCGAACAGGTTGGTCACACCCAGGCTCAGAATCACTTCGCTGTCATAGAAATTGTCAAACGCGTAAGAGTACTGCGTGTTGAACAATGTCTGTGAAGAGATGTAATCCGGTGCTGTCAAACCCGTGGTGTACGCGAAGAACGAACCATCGGTGCTGACACGATCCTGGAAGTTGGCTGTCAGGGACGCGCTGTGCGCACCCAGGAACCAGTTCATGCGCAGGTTCGCTTTCAGCTTCGGCAGTGGTGGCACAATGCCACTGTCACCGTTCTGGCGACCACGGGCATCACTCACCTGACCGGACAGATCAACATACTCGTACTTGGTGAAGTAAGAAGCGGTTGCTGTGGCAACAAATGTACCAAAGTCATCTGTCGGAATACGGTAGCGACCTTTTACGTCCACCAGATCGATCATCACCTCTGCAACGTTTGCGGCGTTGCGAACAGTCTTGATGATCTGCTGGTTGTTCGGATCACGCTGGATGCCGGGACCAGTCAGCTGCCCCTGCTGAGCAAGCCAGGCATTGGCTGCCTGACGCGTTGCAGAGCCAGGTGTCGCATCGTAGCTGCTTTCAGTTTCGCCGATCGCATTCAGCATCTCGGCAAACTGCAGCTCAACTGCATCTACTGTGCTCAGCTCACGAATACGGTCTTTATAGTCGATGGTCTGATAGTCCACACTCAGACTCAGCTCATCAGTTGGCTCCCAGGTGAAACCAACATTCCAGATTTCGGATGTCTCTGGACGGATATCAGGGTTGCCGGATGAACAGGACTGAGTGCCCGCCAGGCTGTTGCCAGTGATAGGGTCTGTACCTGAGAAAACTTCACCACAATTCTCGTTCGGGTTGAACGGACGATTGGTGCCCGGCTCTGGAGCCAGGAAGCTTTCACCCCATGACAGTCGGAACGCCAGGTCGTGACGCGCTTCCCAGCGCAGTGCCACCTTCGGAGTCGTGGTTTCGATATCCTGATCGGTAAACTCTTCGTGACGCGCAGCGATCTGAGCAGAAATAGTTTCGTAAAGCGGAACTTCAAACTCTACGAAAGCAGCGTTGACACGGTCAGTGTAATCGGTTGGCTCGGGCGGAGCATCCGTGATCGAACTGTTGTAGTTCTGCCCAATCATTGAGAAAGGATTCGGGCTGGTTCGCACACGGGTGTCACGGCGTTGTATACCGACAGCAGCCTGAGTTGGACCAAACGCAGTCTGAAAGATCTCGCCTGTTGCCATGGTTTCGAAAACTTCCAGGTTGTTGCGACTGACCTCGCGCTGATTCTGGATCTCGTACAGCCAGTCAACCAGCTCCTGACTGTTATCAGTGACACCTGCTACATAATATGGTGAACGCGGGTCAGCGGAGCCAAACGGATTGAACCATTCATCGCCATCCGGACCACCCTGTCCCTGCAGCGCTGCCTGCAGTCGCGGCAGCACCATGGTGCGGGTGTCAACACTACGACGCATTTCCTGACGTGTGTAGTAGGTATAACCTGTCCAGGTATCCGTCATATCGTAGCGTGCACTGAAGCGATTGGAATCAGTGTAGTAACGGTAATCCTGAACTTCACGGCCGTCATCTTTCAGGAACGATGGCTGGGTTCCTGCCAGACCATTAAACGGACGCCAGTTGCGTGGCACAACATCAAAGCCCCAGGGGTTGGCCGGATGATTCTCTGGCACAAGCAGCGCAAACCGGTTATTGGTGGTATTCGAGAGGCTCGCAGATGTGTTATAGCGCGACTCACGATAGTTGTAGCTGGACTGCCACTCAAGCTGCAACCAGTCATTGGCGTCCCAGGTCAGATTGTTAAACAGGGTGTAGTCTACATTTCCACGAGCGTAGTCATGCTGTGGACCGTAGTGGTAAAGACAGGTGGTCGAACCCAGCGGCTGGCCACTGGGAAATGCGCCAGGCTTGGTCTTGTCGGTATTGCCTTCATTGAAGGTACCACAGGAGGGGTCGCGCAGCAGTCCACCAACACCGCCGTTACCAATGCCACCAGCAGCACGCTGGAAGGAGCCAGGTGTACCCGTGGAGGTTTCAGAGATATCGTAGTACAGGTACTCAGGGCGCTCGGTACGCAGCACCGGTGTCTTTTTGGAGGCTTCGAAAGCGGCTACCCAATTGACGTCGTTACGGAAAGACCGGCCAAACAGTAAAGCCAGCTTCGGCTCCTCAAATGAGGTTTCTTCGTCTGTCTGGTAATAACTGCGTACGCGCAGACCATCAAACTCCTTGATGGGGATCAGGTTAACAACACCTGCAACGGCATCCGAACCGTAAAGCGCGGAGCCACCGTCCAGAACGACTTCCAGTCGCTCCATGGCGATATCGGGCAGCAAGGATGCCACAGCACCATCATTTACAGAGCGTGTTCCATCAACCAGTGTCAATGTGCTGTTCACGCCCAGGCCGCGCAGATTGAAGCGCGCAGCATTGGAATCCTGCTGACCGTTTTGAGTAGAGTTGACGTTAGCAACAACGTCGGTATTTTGAGTGTATGGCAGGTCACGAATGTACTGACCCATGGCCGGTGCACCGGACTCAAGCAAGTCAGCCTGAGTAACAGTGTTGACAGGAGATGCGCCGGCAAACGCGCTATTCCTGATATAAGAGCCAGTTACCACAACTTCTTCAAGTTCCGGTGCGTCAGACTGCGCCGATGCCATCAGAGGCAATGCAGATGACGAAGCAATACATGCAGCGATTACATGCCGAAGGGCATTTTTTTTGCTGCGCTTGAAATCATTCTTGAAATTATACATGGCTTCTCCCTAGAAAGATGACTTCGACTGTTTATGGGACACAGACCCATTTCCAATCGAAGCGCGGGATTTTAGCCGGAGCGCAAATCTTTTCAAGCAATGTATAAAATCGTAACGAATTCCCCTGAAAATGGGTAGATTCTGCCACTTATACCGACAACGCGAGCATGTCCCTACACTGACTGACTCGCGCTACCGTAGTCTAAAAGTTATATTGACAAAATCCTGATAAACAGATAAATAGACAGAAAAATGTCCAAAGGAGACTGGACCTTGATCAAGTTAAGGAAGTCAAGCCCGCGACGCTATATCTTCACCCTTACGCTACTATTCGCAGCACAACACATATTGTCGACAACCTCGTCAGCTGACGTAGATCAGAACGTCACTTCTCCAGCACACATCGGTGAGCATTCTGAACTGATTGCCACCCGACTTTCCCGTTTAAAGTTTGAGTATGACGAAAGCCTGCTCGTCAGATGCGCCGGGCGCGTGCGCACTTCTGGTGAACTCACCAGCCTGGTCTGCTATCCCAATGAAACACCTAATGCCGCACGGCGAGTGATTCGTTTGATAAACACCACACTGGATAACAGGCGCATAACAGCTGCAAGGCTGAACGGGCAGCTTGTAGAGGTCCGGATGAACTTTTCGGTTCTTCTGCAGAAATCTGGCGGGGATCAAAGTGTCCGGATTTTCACCCATCATTTTATGAATTCGGATACGCTGGGGGCTGATTATTTTTCTGCCCAGCGAGTCGCCACCGAAATCTGGTTTTGTGGCCAAAGGCGATTTGCGGAGATACTTAGAGCCCGTGTAGATAAAAGCGGGATGGCACATGATATCGACGTATCGAATGTATCCATCAGCGACGCCTGCAAACGAAACATTATCACAGCGGTCAATCGAAGCAGGTTCATCCCTGCCTATGTGGGCAATACACCGGTCGAATCTGATTTCGTTGAAGTTTTTTACAACTGACGTCCTGAACTGAGAACATTCGCCCGCAAACTAGCATATAGAACACATGACTTCATCTATGCTTGCGACCAGTTACTTTATAGTATAAAGTACTTTTAAAATTTCTCACTAACTAATAGATATGACTAAAACCAGCCACTCATCCACCCCCACCCGTCTATCCGATCACGCAGAAGAGAACCTGCGGTTTATCCGTTCAACCATGGAACAGGCTGGTGTATTCACCGGCATTTCCGGCCTTGGTTACCTGCTGACCGGACTCACCGCATTGATTGCCGCTCTGGTGGCAGCGCCTTACGCACCAGAACCACGAGTGGGCATCTGGATGATTGAGCTCCTTATCGCGACCACCGTGGCATCCGGCTTCACCGTCCTCAAGACGCGCCGCCAAGGCCGTTCGTTGCGGCTGGCTACAACACGCAAACTGCTGGGGGCCTTCCTGCCTTCCATGATTGCAGGCGGATTGCTGACATTGGCTGGGTATATGCACGGCTTTCACGCGCTGCTCCCGGGAATCTGGCTAACCCTGTACGGTGCAGCAGTAATGACCGCCGGGGCCTGGTCAGTTCGTGTTTTGCGGATCATGGGCGGGCTGTTTATGGCGCTTGGCAGCATAGCGCTGGTGATGCCCGGCATCGGCAATACACTGATGGGCGTTGGATTTGGTGGTCTTCACTGCATATTTGGCTTCATTATCTGGAGGCGTTATGGCGGCTAAGCCGAAACAGAAAGTGGACAGTGAGCACAGGTCTGCGCAACAGAAAGCCAGCCTTGCCGCTGCCCAGACAGTGCAGAATGGCGCAACAGCAGGACAACTGGACAACCTGATTCATGAGCGTAGTCGCCTGGCAATCATCAGCACACTGGCGGTTCATGAACGTTTGAGCTTCAGTGAATTAAAAGAGCTGCTGGAGTTGTCAGACGGCAACCTCAGCGTCCAGGCCCGAAAGCTTGAAGAGGCAGGCTATCTGAGCTGTCACAAGCAGTTTGTCGGCCGCACGCCACGCACCGAGTTTACACTCACGGACAGCGGCCAAGCTGCCCTGCAACGCTACGTATCTCATATGGAAGCCCTGATCAGGGCAATGAAGCAGGAGTAAGATCATGACCATACTGGATCCGTCCAGCTCACTGTCAGCAAAATTCGGCGCCAGGGCCACAAGAGTGTCGCCACGATCAGGCGACACTCACTCGTCCACCTCCGACATGATTGTGCTGCTCATAGCGGGCGTGGTGTGCGGCCTGGCCTTACACTGGCTGGTCTGGGATCGCCTTCCGGGCGGCCTGGGCCTGGTTGTCTGGAGCGTGCTGGCCAGCGCGACAGTCTGCTGGCTCAATCGACACCAAGCGAAGCCATGGCGTATCGAACTTGCCGTCTGGTCACTGGTCATGGTGGCAGCATCCGGGCTGGCAGCGCTGCGCGCCTCTCCAGCAGTGATTCTGCCCATGTTCCTGGTGATGTTGCTAAGCCTGGGACTGGTGTATTACAAGACGCATGTTGAAGCTCTTGCTGACGCCAGACTGCCCATGCTTATCAAGGCCGCATGGCGGTTCCCTGCCAGAATCGCATTGGGCATTATGCCCCCGATCGACGCACTTTTGCGTCAATCGCATCATAACAACCCACGCGTTCGTGGCGTTCTGCGCGGCGCACTGTTTGCAACACCACTGCTGGTTGTTTTTGTCATGCTGTTTGCCTCTGCTGATGCACTGGTCGACCAGCAATTAAACAGGCTGACCACGATGCTGGGACAAGTCACTCCTGTCACGCCGTTAATCAGTCTGCTATTGGTTGCTCTGACAACCGGTGTTCTCAGCTGTACACTGGTCCAGAGTCATAACAAGGCTCGAGGCACAGCAACGGGTTCCGCGCCTGATACTGCCAACAGCTGGTTGCGACTGGGAGCGGAAGAAACAGCGGTAATTATGGGATCGATTGCGCTGCTGTTTATCGCCTTTGTTGCCCTGCAGGCGTTCTATCTGTTTGGTGGCTACGACGTGATTGCCGAACGAGCCGACCTGACGGTGGCCAGTTATGCGCGGCGTGGCTTCTTCGAACTGCTGCTGGTCGCCGGGCTGACGCTGGCACTGCTGATGACCATGGCATCAACTGACTGCCATCAGACTCTGTTTCGTCGTTTCGGCGCAGTACTCATATCCTGTGTCATGGTGATGCTGGTATCCGCCGTGATGCGGCTGACACTCTACATTGACCATTTCGGGATGACACTGTCGCGTATGATGGCGCTTGCTGTGCTGGGATGGCTTGGGGGCTCACTACTCTGGTTCGCCGCGACAGTTCTGCGTGGCAATCCACGGCACTTTCTGTCTGCATTGTTGTATGGCGCCATAACTATCATGTTGCTGTTCGCAGCTGCCAATCCCGCCGCTCGGGTAGCGCAGATCAATTTACAGCTCGCACGCACAGGGCAGGTACCGCTGGACATAACTTACCTTACACACCTCGGTGCCGATGCGCTGCCCGTATACGCGAACTTTCTGCAAACCACTGACACTCGCAACTTGACGACTTGCGCACTCAACCGCATGTGGGCAGAGTTTGCCGAACCGGTTACCACGGACTGGCGTGACTGGAACCTGGCCCGCCATCACGCTCAGCGCATCGTCGCCGAAACTCGTACCATGTGCTGAGATATCACGGCCATTGCGCGAAGCGCAATTATTGACACGTTCACGATTCCCGAGAGTTATTTATTTACTTTGAGGACTAACTGGAGAAACATGAATGCATCCGAAAATTCAAAAAAATGCATCGATCATTGTGGGAGTGATCGGGTTTGTTCTCCTGGTCTTGATGGTCACGGTGGAAAGTGAACCTGGTGCAATTCCGCTGGCATTGCTGCTAGTTTCAGTTATCGGCTATGTCAGCGGGCGCAAGCGTGAGAACTCATCAACGCCAAAACAAAAGCGGTAACAGTCTTTAGCGAGGATTCTTTCAGACGATACAAATCCCCATTACCTGTCAGATTTGCAAGCCCGCGCTTCAACCGTCACACTGTAAGTCTGCTGGCAAGTAAGGAGATGCACTGATGGACACTTTGCGGTATGGCTGGCGCTTGCTGGTTGATGCTGGCAAATTGTGGATGGAATGCAATGCGTTCAGCTATGCTGGCTCCCTGGCTTTCTACACGCTTTTCTCTTTGGCACCAACGGTCATCATCGCCGTCTCGGTAGCCAGCGTTGTCCTTGGAGAAGCAGCTGCGCAAGGACAGATTGTGGCCGAGTTTCAGTCTGTCATGGGCAATGATGCAGCCAGTCTCATCGAGGAAGCAGTCGCCAATTCGCGTATTGAAGCCAACGGCATTTTACCCACAGTAGCGGGTATTGCAGCACTGATGGTCGGCGCCACAACCGTATTCGCACAACTTCAATATTCACTTAACGATATCTGGGGCGTAAAACCCAAACCTTCGCGCAATAGTTTTTTCCTGTTCCTGCGCAAGCGATTTTTTTCGCTGATGCTGGTCGTCTCCATGGGTTTTATCCTGCTGGTCTCTCTGGTGCTGGGGGTAGTGCTGCGCGCCATGCTGGATTTTACCGTGCAGCTTCTGCCAGCCGTTGAGATGCTGATCAGCAGTGCCGAGGCGGTGCTCTCATTTGTAGTTATTACGCTGCTGTTCGCAGCCATATTTAAAGTTCTGCCTGATGTCGTGCTGGGGTGGCGCCAGGTGTTGATCGGAGCAGTCGTCACTGCGCTGCTGTTTTCACTGGGTCGCTTCGGTATTGCAACCTACCTCGCCTATCAGGCTCCTGATTCCACTTACGGTGCAGCCGGTGCCATTGTGCTGATTTTGATGTGGGTCTACTATTCCTCGCTGATCCTGCTGTTCGGTGCCGCGTTCAGTCGCGTGCATCTGCTTGCCAGGGGGCAGGAAATAAAGCCACGCGCGGCAGCCGTGCGCGTCAACGCTGATACCAGTCAAACAGGAAGCAGTAACGATGTCTGAAGCATTTCGCAAGCTTATGGCGGCCCGCCAGCCAGTGCCAACGGCCATCACTGTGCCGGTTGGTGTCATGTCCCTGCACTTTCAGCTTTATGGTGTCAGTGATTTAAAAGAGAAGCGACGCGTGTTCGCGCCAATGCGTTCAATCTGGGGTAAACAGCCCGAGTTGGCCGTTGCCGAAAGCGGCGATTTTGACGCCCTGGACAGCGCGGTTTGGAGTGTTGTCACTGTGGGTGGCTCGCCCTCTGAAATCAATGCAAGACTGGATCAGATCGAAAAGGCAATTGCCCAGCACATAGATGCACCCGTGCTGGAAGTGCACCGGGAAATTCTTTAGTGTGTTGAGCCATTGATGATCGACTGAAACACGGCCTAGAAAATCCAGGCGATCATCAACCACAAAATGACAAAAAACAGCAAAAAACCAGGAATCACAAACTGCACTTCCCCGATTAGCCCGTCCCCAGACGACAGTGTAAACACTATCATCAGTACGACCGACACAAAAAATGCAATGATTGCTGCAGTGCGCAGCCCCACACCCGGAGTAAGCTGCGTCGCAACGATATCGGAAAGACTCGGCAGCAATAACAGCACCCCCACTGCCAATACGATAAGCAGCGACACCAGCACTGCGGCAACACGTCGCGACTCTTTTTTATCCTTGTTGTCTGTATCTCCCAGGGGCGTTTTCATAATCAGACCAGCTCTCTGACCCGGTTTGGATCCGGCATGCCCTTGGCAATGATTTCAGGGTTGTCCCCGGCGGTGTAGATGGCGATGGTGCCGACGCCGAATATTCGATCGAAGAAGCTCTGTTTGACTCGCACTGTCCGTATGCTTTGCAGGCTCACTTCGGAGTGCTCTTTGTTCAGCAGCCCGGTTTCGTAAATGATCTCGGTATCTGTCACTGTCAGTCGTGCTGCCTTGGTCTGCAGATACCACCACAGCAGAATGAGGATGCCGACGCCAAACACCGGAATCAGCAACACCGAGATTACAAAGCCAATCGGATTATTCTTGAACATTGCCGGATGGCTGGAGTATTTCGCGGTCATCTGGGTCTCTCCCTGTAAGTTATGACGATCAGCTTAGCGTATGGCGATCGGATTCACCACCACCTGCACGGCACCTTTGAAGCGCGGCTGACCCAGAACAAACATGAACTCCTGGACGCCATCCGCAGCAAGCTCCGCGGTGTTCATGCTTTCCAGTATGTACACGCCCTGCTTGGCAAGCAGCGTCTGATGCACCGCAAAGGCACGAGCGGGATCTTCAAAGGGAATGACCTCCAGCGCAGGAGTATCAGCCCCTATGGCAACAACGCCCAGACTGGCCAGATATTCCGCACCTTCAACGCCCGGGCCGGGCTGGGCGGATATAAAGCGCTGATCATCCACACCAAGCAACTGCATCCAGCCAGTGTGAAACAGCACAACATCTCCCTGGCGTATCTCTATGCCCTGCGCCTCGGCGGCCGCGTCGATTTCGGCACGATTGAACGCCGTGCCTTCGCTGACCATATCAACGCCGAAGTGCGCAGTCATATCGATCAGCACGCCGCGTGTCACGATGGGCGGAACATTGTGGGTGCCAAGCTGCGACAGACCATCGTCGGCAACAATCTGCTCGGTGGTCAGGCCATTGTAGTACTGGTGGCCGATCCCCAGATGACCGAGACCATCAAGTTGCGAACCAATACCAAAGCTGGTGCTGACGCGTTCATCGTTCGAAGTGACAACATCGGTGCCGACCGGAATCTGACTGTTGGCGCTGACAATATCGATGTTGTAACTGCGATTGCCGTAGGCCGGGGAGTTTTCAGCAGTCTCCACGCCCAGTGAATAGACTTTGCCGGTGCTGATCAACTCGGCGGCCTGCAGTACCAGATCATCATTCAGATAATTGGCAGCTCCAATCCGATCATCTGCACCAAAACGCGACGGCACCCAGTCCTGGGCAATGACTGTGGATACGGTCATCAGCCCCACCACCAGGGCGATTGATCGCGACACGCCATGTTTTGAGATGTTGTTATTTTTCATGCTCTCTCCGACAGATAGGTGAACATTCAGTTTCCGATGCCAACTGGATAGACGTCAAGCTCAACGTCTTTGTTGGCTTCAAGGCATCTGCGATTCAATTTGCCTAATGCGCTGCATTCACCTAACATTGGCGCCGCTTCAGGTGTTCCGTGCTCCCTGGTGACCACGGAATTAAACGGGAAGTTGGTGCGACGCACAATCAGGTCAATGCCAACGCTGCCCCCGCAACGGTAAGCAAGTAAGCTGTATCACAGTGCCACTGTCAAAAGTGCCAAACGGCGATAATGACGGGAAGGCGATACTGCTTGATAACGTTCTGTTTCGAACGATTATGACTTGCAAGCCCGGAGACCGGCCTGATGCCAACGACACGCTGCGGAGGGCAGTGCTGCGGAAAGACGCTTCCCCCGGCCCGCCCGTGGTTCTTTCTGTTGCCGCCATCTCTGACTGCGTGATTTTACATGACGCACTCGGGTGAGATTGCACAATGATTTACAAGAACACGCCTAACAAGACTCCTAACGACAACACGACAAACATACAAACACCGCGCAGCGCTGCCGCCCTTTTGGGCTACGCTGGTCTGCTGTGTACCGCACTGCCGCTTGCGACGATGGCCTCGGCCAGTCAGGAGACTCCCGCAAACGAGTCTGCCGATCAACAGGCTCAGGAAGTTATCGTTACTGCCAACCGCATGAGTCAGCCGCTGAACGAAACGCTGGCTGCCAGCACCGTCTTTACGCGGGAAGACATTGAAGCCTCGCAGGCGCTCAGCCTGTTTGACCTGCTGAGCGGCTCACCTGGCATCCAGATGGCACGAACAGGCGGCCAGGGAACACAGACCAGCCTGTTCATGCGTGGTACCAACTCTGACCATACTTTGATACTGATTGATGGCGTCAAGGCCAACACAGCCAGCGAAGGTTTCGCCAGACTGGAAAATATCCCGGTCGCGCAAATTGAGCGTATTGAGGTCGTGCGCGGACCACAATCGAGCCTGTATGGCGCCGATGCGATTGGTGGTGTAATTCAGGTTTTCACCAAACAGGCAGCCAATCGATCCGTTGAACAGGGCGTGAATGGCAGTGTCAGCGTCGCAGCAGGCACGGAGTCAACCGTCAATACCAATGGCAGTATCAATACCCGAATCAACAACACATCGCTGTCACTCAACGTGGCCCATCATGAGACTGACGGCATCCGTCCCATCCACACGCCAACACCGAGCGCCCGTCGGAGCGCCTATGACAGTGATGCCGCCGACGTTTCAATCGCCCACGAATTCACCGGTGGCGCCACTCTGAGAGGTGGTTACTATTGGACGGAATCTGAGCTGGTCTATGACGGCGGTATCAATAACAGCGATGCCCAGTCCGCCAGCGTCGGACTGAGCCTGCCGGTCACAGAGCAGTGGCAAAGTGATGTCCAGCTCGCGCGTTTCGAGGATGAAAGCATCAACCGGAGTACGTTTGGCTCACAAAGCCGCACAGAGCGGGACTCCTTCAATTGGCAAAACCATATTGAGCTTGGTGAACATGCTTTGGTGCTGGGTGCTGACTTTGAATCAGAAGAGCTGCTGTACCTGTCCAGCGGAGCGACACAAAGCGACACCAGTCGCGACAACAGTGCCGCATTCGCCGTCATCCACAGTGAATTCCCGCGCGACGGCAACACCCTGCACACAACATTTTCACTGCGCTACGATGACAATGAACAATTCGGAGGCGAGACAACTGGCAAAGCCGCCATAGGCACCGACCTGGGTGCAACGATGCAGCTCTGGGCATCCTACAGCACGGCATTCAAGGCCCCGACACTGGTAGATCTTTACGTCGATTTCCCAGCGTTTTTCTTCTACGGGAATCCCGACCTGCAGCCTGAAACTTCACGCAACGTTGAGCTTGGCCTGCGTGGCTCAAATCCCAGCGTTGGCTGGTCCGTCAATGCCTTCAGAAATGAGATCAAAAACCTCATTGCCACGGACGCGAGCTTTACGACATTAGCCAATGTGGAAAGCGCTCTGATCAACGGACTGGAACTCAGCATTCAGGGCGAATGGTCAGGCTGGCAGGCAAATGCGGCGCTGACTCTGCTGGATCACGAGAACCGCGATACGGGTCAGGAATTACTACGCCGTCCCAATCAAACCCTGAGCGCCGGCATTTCACGAACTTTCCAGAAGCTCGAAGTAGGGCTGGACTGGCATCTGCGTGGCAAACAAAAGGACGTTGATCCAGTGACATTTGGCACGTCTTCCGTGGACAGCAGTGCCGTATTCGATCTTGTCATGGAATATCAGTTGATAAACGATCTGCGTTTACAGCTCAAGATAGGCAATCTTTTTGACAGGGACTATCAGGTGGTGGACGGTTACAACACCTACGGTCGCACTGCCCTGCTCACGACACGATATCAGTTCTAGTTTACTGGCTGATGATTCACACTCAGCCAGAGCAAAAACTGCTCTGGCTGAGTCACAGAACTATCGATTAAAAAATTACATATTATCGCGATCTGGCACCTGCCGCGTGCTCACGACAGAACTCATCACGCGTCTTGGCTGTACCATCTTCATGATAAAAAGTGTCCAGGGCGTTGTAGCGCACATACACATCGCGATTGTCGACACCGGTGCAAATGACGCGATAACTGTCGTTGTCCCACATGGTTGCGTAGGATGGCGCTTCATACCCATCATCCGTGGACGCGCAAGCTGCCAAACCGGCGCTCAAAATCAAGGTAGCGAAGCATTTGCGGTGACTTTCCCAACTCATTTTCAGCAAGTTGCTCATAACACCTCCTTCGTTCATTGATCCTTCATTTCCTGTGTAACATATCCTCATCGTTAATGCGAATACCGCCCTACCCTGACGGACCTCCAGAAGAGTAGCCATTGATCAGTTGAACAATATAAAGCACGGCAAATATGGCATAGAAGATGCCAGCTGCTGACATGCTTGCCGTATAGAACAGATTGGGCCTGAGCTGCTTTGGGAGACGGGTCCGATTAACAATCAGAGCTGTAACCACAATGAACGGTGTGTGTGCAGCTGCGATGATACCCGACGCCGACATCACCTGAACCGGGTCCCGAAAAAACGCCAGAATCAGCAGTGGAACGAGACCGGTGACACTCAAGATGAACAGTCGTTTCAACATAATCCGTGAGAGTATTTCACTCTCAAATCGAGACTCAAGCGAGCGGATAATGCTGATCATCGGCCCAGGCTGAGAAGCCTGTCGGGCTCTACGGGAGAGAATCAGGCACATATCCGCGAAACTGCGCCCCCAGCCATCCTGATTGGCCACAATGCTGCCTACCAGCGCAATAAAGACAATCGTCAGCAACATCCATTTGCCCATTGCTCCCCAGATACCAGAAAACATTGTGGTCAGGTCGATGGCCACATCAGTGCCTTGCGGCAGATTCTCTTTAGCTGCCAATAGTTCGGCGCCCAGAATCATGAAAGCCACCAGCACGATAAGGCCACCCAGGCAGCCCAGCAGGGCGGCGCCAGAACCCACTGAGATCCATCGCTGCAACCGCTGTTGCGGTGTTTTTGGCGCCTGCTCTCTGGAGGTGGATTTTTCCTCCGACTCAACCGTTTCCTGGTCAGACTCCTGGCTTCTCAGCCCCCCGCCGTAGCCGCGTGTGGCTGTCCAGTATCCAAACCAGATTATTCCCATGGAACCTGCCAGAATTGTGCCTACCCAGGGAAGTATTACGTAAAGATCGGCATCACTGGGCCAGCCTGGAGAAAGACCGGCACCGACACGGCTGATGCCGGGAAACACCACAGCTGCTGCTATCACCACCATCAGGAGCAGGACAATCGCCAAAGTGCGGCTAAGTTTCTCGATCAGGGAATAGCGGCCGGTGGCCGTTAATGAGGTACAGGCGGCCACCACAATCATGGCGTACACCGCGCTGCCTCCCGGAGCGAACGAGGCAATTGCCCCGCCAACAACCGAAGATAGCCCCGCGATACCCACAGCGGCTGCCAGGAGCTGAGGTAAAAATATCAGCCAAACCGCCCAATTCCGTGGCCCAGCCAGGGTATGCATACCTTCAA
The DNA here is from genome assembly GCF_029911965.1 of Pseudohongiella sp. SYSU M77423. NCBI lineage: Bacteria > Pseudomonadati > Pseudomonadota > Gammaproteobacteria > Pseudomonadales > Pseudohongiellaceae > Pseudohongiella > Pseudohongiella sp. SYSU M77423. Next base: position 486,024 of record NZ_JARYTH010000002.1, read on the forward strand.
GCATGGTCTGACCAGTGACAATGGAGTATCTGGCCATCTCACGAATCATCACCCACATGAAGAAAACCACCAGCACCAATAACCAAAGCAGCTGGTACTCATAGGCGGCAGCAACTCGCGGTGTAAAGAGGATAGACCCCGTGCCTACCGAGGAGAGCATCCACAGTAAGCCAGGACCGTACCACCGTAGTTGATGGTACCCGAGAGGTGGACGTGCGACATGATCGCGCACTGCTTGTTTAAGAAATTCTTCCTCGCTTGCATTGGCCTTCATGCGGGAAGCCTAACAAACGACCAGGGTAACTTTCCAATTCACTACTATTTGCATCACCCATCATAAGAGTCGGGTCAATCAGCCAAACTGTTCAAGCTGTATCTGAGAACCGGGACTACCCTTGATCTCCAGGCTGCAACTCCCCCACGATGGTGGGATCCGGTACTCTGCCCCTTCCTCAAACGCAAACGTCTGTGAATTGTGCAGACACCTTAAGGTCAACTCACTGATGTCACTATTGGCGCTTTGGACAAAAAAACCCGGCTTGGCGACAAGTATGTGCCAGGAGCCACTGTCAGGGATGACATCATTTATGATATAGGCGGATTCATCCTGACGAACAGCGCGAATGCGCTCTGCCACCTGATCATACTCATCCACATTCTGGCCGGCCTCCTGCATAAACTCATAGGTCCTCAAGGCTTCCACGTAACGTCTATTGTTGACCTGCAGCATAAACAGATTTCGAAGGGCCAGCGCTACCACATCAGCAGGCATGGATTCAGCACCGATTTCGATCGTGCGACGAGAGCGAAAACTCGACTCAAAAAACAACGCGGCGTCAAGATACTGCATCAGTTGCAACTCATCACCACCGTATTTACGAAAATAGCTGAAGCGTGTCAGATTTAATAAAATATGTTCAAAGTTTGTGGAAATCGAATATGCCTCCAGCTCATCAAACAGCTTTTTGGCGGACTGCTGATCATTCTCCGCAATGGCGGCAATGACTGCATCGTAGCGTCTACGAAATGCGAAGTTTACGGATGGTTCTTCGTGTCTATCAACGAAACGTGCCAGAAAAAAAGCGGCTGTCAACGTTGGAACCCCATCGCGCTCAAGCGGTTTCCAGCGGCTGCTTGCCACTGCCTTCAACGCTTCTTTTTGAAAGTCCGGGTGACCTGTAGACCTGTAGACGCTGGGCTCAATCACGTACCCTTCTGAGTCCACCATGAAATGTACCAACACAAACGCTTCATCATCGCCATACACTTGTGATGGTGGGTGCCACAAGACCGGTCGTCTAACGGCCTCCAACTCATTGTCGAACTGTGCCTGAACCGGCAAGCTGGCCAATACCGCCGTCAGAATAGATAGAAGCAGCAAGGTTTTGCCGATCAGAGCAGACATGAAAGATTCCTCGTTGTTATAGTGTGGGTACTGGGACTTGCTCGGCGTCGCTGGCACGTCGCCAGAAAGATACTGCAAAACTTCAAGAGCTGCCATCGGTCAGATGGCTAATATGCGGTGCACAGATTGTTTTTGCTGCCCGCAATGCACCGACAGGAGCTTGACATGTACGTGACAGACTCTGTCTGGCTTGGCAATGCCGAGGCCGCTGTGGACGCCGTCCTGGAACGCGTGGGCCCTCGCGTCGTGCTTGGCCTGCCACTGGGCATTGGCAAACCCCTGCATTTTGCCAACGCCATCTATCAACGCGCATGCCGTGACTCAAGCATCTCCCTGCATATTGTCACCGGTCTCTCGCTGCAGGCGCCGAAGGCTTCCTCATCCATGGAGCACCGCTTTCTCGAACCTTTTTTAGAGCGTCTTTACGGTGACATTCCCGAACTTGAATATGCCCGTGACGCAGCCACCGGCAAGCTGCCGGAAAATGTCAGGGTATCCGAATTCTTTTTCCAGGCGGGCAGCTTTGTTGATCAGCCGCAGCAACAACGTGATTACGTGTGTACAAATTACACCCACGCAGTTCGCGACCTGATGGCACAGGGCATGAACGTCATTGCGCAACTGGTGTCACCCGACCCATCAGGCGATTCCGGGGCATTCAGCCTGAGTGGTAATCCAGACCTGACACTGGACCTGATTCCTCTGCTGAAACAGCGCGCCCAGGATGGCACGCCGACCGCGCTGGTCGCTGAAACAAACCGCAATCTGCCGTTCATGACTCGTGATGCTCTGGTCAACCAGACTCAGTTCGATGTTGTAATTGACTCGCCGCAGCATGACTATCCCCTGTTTTCTGTTCCCAACATGGCACTCAGTGCCCAGGACCACCTCATCGGTTTTTACGCCAGCACCCTGCTGCGCGATGGTGGCACCCTTCAGCTGGGCATAGGCTCACTGGGGACAGGTCTCATTTACCAGGCGATCCAGCGGCACAGCAATAATCAGCAGTGGCTGCAGTTATACCGGGCTCTGGACATCGACCAGCGCTTCCCCTTTGCCTGCGAGGTCGGCGGCACGGAGCCTTTCACCGCAGGTCTTTATGGCTGCAGCGAGATGATGACGGAGGGCTTTATCGATCTGCTTGATGCAGGTGTACTAAAACGTGAAGTCGCCAGCCGTGAATCTGATGACGTCGGCGCCACGCTAATGCATGGCGGTTTCTTTCTGGGTTCCCGTCGTTTTTATCAGCGTCTGCGCGAGCTTCCTGATGAGCTGCGTGAAAAAATCTGCATGACCAGCGTCAACTTCATTAATGATCTGTTCGACCATCGCCTGGGAGATCAGCAGCTGAAGGTGTCGCAGCGCGATCATGGCCGGTTTATAAATTCCGCCATGATGTGCACATTGAATGGCGCGGTTATCTCCGACGCGCTCGAAGATGGCCGTATTATTTCTGGCGTCGGTGGCCAATACAATTTTGTTGCGATGGCTCATGAGTTACCCGATGCACGATCCATCATCACACTGCGCAGTACCCGGCAGCACAAAGGCAAAACAGTTTCAAACATCGTGTTCAACTACGCTCACTGCACAATACCCAGGCACCTGCGCGACATTGTCATCACCGAGTACGGCATTGCTGATCTGCGTGGCCAACCCGAGCAGGAAGTCTATACCCGACTGATCGGCCTGGCCGACGCGCAATTTCAGGATGAACTGCTGCAACAGGCCAAAGATGCTGGCAAGATTCACCCTGACTTTACCCCACCACCGCATTGGCAGGGCAATACTCCTGAGGCAATCAAGGCACTTGCTGAAGATCAATCCCTGAAAAGTCTGTTCCCACCCTACCCGTTTGGTCATGATTTCACCGATGAAGAGCTGGAATTGAGTCAGGCACTGCAGGCGCTCAAGTCTGCTACAGCTACCACTACCGGGAAATGGCAAACGATCGCAGCGGCTTTGTTGCGACCAGCAAATCGTCAGGGCTGGCAGCCACTGTTGCAACGGATGAGTATGGAAAAGCCACAAACCACAATGGACTGGCTGGAGCAGCGACTGTTGCTCTGGGCCCTGCAGCAATCCTCAACAGGCCGCCGTTGACAGGATTGGGTTGACCCGGACACCGGGGGTAGTATGCTTGGGACTTCATGGCAGTACCTCACCCAATCAATGCAGGACACGATAATAACAAGGAGCACCCATGACAAACCCCATCAAACCGGGCCTTGCAGGCGCCGGCCTGGCACTGGCGCTACTCACCGGCTGTAACAACCTCAATACGAGTTATGACAATGCAATCACCGGCGACGGCCTGCCCAACCCTGCTCCCGTTGTGACACGCAACTGGGGAGAGCTGCCAGCCGGTCGTGAATGGGGCTCTACTGCAGGCGTGGACATTGATCCCTTTGACGGAAACATCTGGGCCTACGAGCGCTGTGGCGCCGGCAGTTTCGGATCAGGTGTGCCGGTCAACTGCCATACCAATCCGGTCGATCCCATTTTTAAATTTGATCGCCACACCGGTGAAGTTCTTGCCAACTTTGGCGGGGGCATCATGGTCACGCCGCATGGCATTCACGTTGACGATGAGGGCAATGTCTGGGTCACAGACTTCGCCACCAACGATGAAGGCACCAAAGGCCAGCAGGTGCATAAATTCAGCCCCACAGGGGAGTTGCTGATGAGCCTGGGCACACCCGGGCAGACTGGCAACGACGGTCAGCATTTTAATCAGCCGAACGATGTGGTGGTTGGTCCTGACGGCAGCATCTATGTGTCCGATGGTCACAGCGGCCAGGGCATGACCACCAACCAGGCCATGGCCGAAGGCAGAGCCAATGGTCAGACAGCACGTGTCATGAAGTTCGCGCCCGATGGCACGTTCATCAAACAATGGGGACAGATTGGGGTTCGCCACGGAGAATTCCGCACACCACATGCGCTGGATTTTGACTCCCAGGGCCGTTTGTGGGTGGCGGATCGCGGCAATCATCGACTCGAGATATTCGACCAGGACGGTAACTACCTGGAGTCCCGCTATATGTTCAGCCGGGTCAGTGGAATTTTTATCACCGATGACGACATGCTTTACGCCATTGATTCCGAATCAAGTCCGACCAACCACGTTGGCTGGCGTAATGGTGTCCGTATCGGCCATATCGATCACGATCATGTGACTGGATTCATTCCGCCATTTGAACGCGAAGACCGTGTGTATCAGGGTACAGCAGGTGAAGGTGTGGCAGTCGATGCAGATGGCAACGTCTATGCTGCGGAAGGACCCAACTCACTGAGCCAGGCTGGTGGTGCGTTCACCAAGTATTCGGTCGATCCTTGATCAGCCCTATCAAGAAAGCAGCGCCCAGCCATGGGCGCTGCTTTTTGATGACGTATCAATGCTGATCTCTTAAGCTCCGACTATCAGAACTCGTAACGCACACCCATCGTGTACTTGCGTCCTGAGAAACTGGCATCCTCAACAAACGGACGATAGCCCTGATAGGAGACCTGAGGCTCATCAGTCAGGTTGCTGCCGGTGAGGAAGGCCTGCAGATTGTCTGAAAAGCGATACTGTACTTCAGCATCCACGCGATCTTCAGCCGCATAGAACTCATCACTTTCAATATCGCTACCCAGTCCTTCGATGTAATCATCACGGAAGGTATAGTCCAGTCGCGCACTAAGGTTGCCCCAGGCATAATCAAGTGTGAACGTGTACAGCAACTCTGAAAAACCTTCCAGTGGCAGATCACGATTATCCGTGCGGTTTGGATAGGTCGCGTCACTTTCAGTCAATGTGGTACTGGCGGCGATGCTCAGTCCCTGCAGTGCACCCGGGAGGAAAAACAGGTTCTGACGGGCAATCAACTCCAGACCATAGTTGGTAGCGGAGGAACCATTGACTGGACGCTCATATTCCAGATCCCCATTTTCCGCCGGTACCGGAATGCCGTTACTGCCCAGCGTGTCAAAGTCGTAAGTTTCAGTGTAAGTGAAATCCTCGATATCCTTGTAGAACACACCTACCGAATACAGACCACCGCGATCGGTGTAGTACTCAAGCTGGACATCAAAATTATCCGACAGCGCCGGCTGAAGGTTGGCGTTGCCATCTTCTATATTACCGTCGTCATCAACCCAGCGCCCACGAGACAGCTCAGTCAGACGCGGTCGCGCATAGCTGCGATTGTAGCTTTCGCGCAGGATCAGGTTGTCGGTCAGCGCGTGACGGAAGTGTATGCCTGGCAACCAGAAGCCATGACTGTCACCACTAGTGCCTGGTGTCACGGAAGGCACATCGTTAAGGTAGCTGACGATTTTGTTCTGGTTATCCCATTCGTAACGCTCGTAACGCACGCCAGCAATCACTGTGTGGATTCCTGTTTCGTAGGTGCCCATCAGATAAGCGGCTGAGACAGTTTCAGTGGCATCGTAATCTTCAACGTTGCTGTCTTCCAGTGAGTCGTCTTCGACAAACTCAAACAGTCCCGGGTTGCTTTGCAGCATGGCCAGGCCGATCTGCGGTTGCACATCAAAGTACTTGGGCTTGCGGAAGATGAGCTCGTCGGTCGGAATCAGCACCTCCGCATACGGGAAAGCATCATCCATCTCATACAGGTCAACCGTCATATCGCGGAACTGCGAACTACGGCGATACTTGGCGCCAGTCTTGAAGGTAAACGAACCACTGGCCAGTGCCATTTCACGCTGCCAGTCGATGCGACCGCTCAATACTTCGTCTTCTTTTGCGCCAAACACATCTTCCAGCTCGCCTTCAGTCATCAGGCTAAGGTCTGTGGAATCAACACCATTGACCACATCAACGCGGATATCACCGTTGGGATCAAACACTTCATACTCAAAGATGAACCAGGGGTCATCCGGCTCCATCAGCATGTTCAATTCACTGTCGTCATGTATCTGGCTTTTGTTTCGAGAGAAGGAAATATCGTAGGTCAACAGGTCTGCATCGTATTCATGTTTTGCACCAACAGACAGTGAGAACAGGTCGTTATCCTGATCTTCCAGCGTGCCGATCCAGCCGCGAGACGCTTCGCTGTCCGCCGTGCCACGGCCATAAGTGGGCGTCAGTTCGGCGTAGGTTTTGTCGCCGCTCAGACTGTTGCCAAACGCGGTGTCGATATCGATATCGGTTTCGTATTTTGTGCCCTGGCGCGAAAAGGTGCTGACCATCGGTCGCACATAGAACTCGTGATTGGTGCCTACACGAAAATCAATAGAACCACTCAGCGTATGCGTCTCAGTCGTGCGGGTGTCGTGTTCAAAGTGAGTGGACTCCATGAACCATACCGGCTCGTTATATCCACCAAGATTCAATTGCGGATTTGTTTCAGGTGTCACACGCACCCAGTCCTGATCGGCATTGCGCGAATAGCGATCGGTATCATAGGTGCTCAATGTAAAGCTGATACCCAGATTGTTTTGCTCATCCCCGACGCTGAAAATATCAGAGAATGAGAATTTGCCGCTGTGACCCCAGTTGCCGGGCTCTTCATTCAGTTGTGCTCCAACATCAACACTCATTTCGCGACCCGGACGCTGAAACGCACTTCGCGATACCAGATTGACAATACCGCCTACCGCATCACCGTCACGGTCCGGTGTTGGCGACTTGATCACTTCAATCTTGGTAACACCATCAGCAGCCAGTTGCCGGGGATCAAAAGTATTGCTGCTGCCAGAGGACGGGACGCGATTGCCATCCATCTGCACGGAGTTGAACTCACCCGACACGCCACGGATATTGATACCTCCGTGCGAGCCGTCCTGGGCAAGATCTACACTCAGGCCTGGCAGGCGCTGCATGGCCTGACCGATATTGCCATCCAGCATGGCACCGAACATCTCCTCGGAGACCACATTAACGATACCGGCTGCAGTTTTCTGCTCATTGATGGCACGATCGGTACCAGTGCGGGCCGCACGTACAGTGATGGTCTCAATGGCGTCGCTGCGCTCCATAGACACATTCAGGGTAGCGACCTGGTCGGCAGAAACAGTGATGGTACTTTCCACTGGCGCAAGGCCGACGTATGTGATGGTGACCGGATAGGTGCCAGGAGGCACGTCTGCAATCGAGAATCGACCACTGGCATCAGTAAAATCACGGAACCGCTCGTCCGCTACAGTGACGATTGCGCCTTCAAGTGAGCGACCGCTGGCGGCCTCGGCAATACGACCAGAAACGGCGCCATCGCCACTCTGGGCAAAAACGAGGGTGGCACTGTTCATGGCCAGGAAAATGCCAAAACAAAGCTTGGTGGAACGACGCTTGAAATGACCGGTGGACATAAAAACTCTCCAGGGGCTGCTTGTGATTGTTGAGGCAGCCTACGCCGAAACTATGACCAGTCGGTGACGATTAGATGAGGGTTTCGTGACTTTGGTGTCACAATGGGAAAACCAACAGCGATTGATGGCGAACCGCGTCAGATCTGTTCTGAGATCAACCTGTTGCGACCTGCCCGTTTGGCGGCATACAGATGTCTGTCAGCCTCAGTGACAAGCTCATCAGGGTCAACACAGTCAGTGTGACCGTGTGCGAGTCCCGCACTGATCGTGACTCGACCGTGGGCGGACTCCGGGAATGGAATATTCATTTGCGCAACGCCCGCCAGTACGCGTCTGGCCGCCTGCTCTGGCGGTTCGCTACCATGCGGTGTGAAAATGACTGCCAGCTCTTCGCCGCCATAGCGATAAACGCGATCATCGCGGCGAATACTGCCCGCTATGCTCGCAGCAATCTGCTTCAACACTTCATCACCGCGAGCATGACCGTAGGTGTCGTTGAACAGTTTGAATTCGTCGACGTCGATCATCATCAGATAAAAATCCCCGACACCCCGCCTGGATTGTTCAAACACTGATTTAAGGTCACGATCGAAGGCCCGACGATTGTGAATTCCCAGCAGGCCATCCAGCAGGCTCAACTCACGCAGGCTTTTATTGGCCGATTCCAGTGCCTCTGTGCGCTCCGCGACAACTTTCTCAAGCGTTGACTGGGCATCGCGGATATTGATGGTCATGCCATGGAATGTCCGCGCCAGTAGACCGACTTCGTTACGAAGCCCGCGCGGCAGACTGATGCGCCCCTCGGCAACGGCATCATAGTCACCGTCTGCCACACTTTCGGCCGCTCGGCTTAGCTGGGCCAGCGGTGTCGCCGCGTCGCGCTGAATGATGTAAACAATGATGCCGATCAGCAAAGCCATCAGGACCAGGCCCGACACCAGCACCGCTGTCGCCGCCTGATTGGCGGCCTGACGCAACAGCGCATCGGGGTAAACAGAGATAAACCACCACTGCGGTCCAGTCAGCTCACTCACAGCCAACCAGGCATCCATTTCCGGATAATGCAGCAGCGTGCGCTCCCCGGGGCGCCCACCCGTGGCGTCGTTAATCCGGTGATACAGCCCTGTAAGTTCAGTATCGTCAATGGTCTCCAGCGACATCTGACCCACCCAGCGACGGTCTGAGGCCGGTTCAGCGGGATGGGCAATCAGGTAACCGTCTGGTCTGAATATCAGGTTGTACGCACCCTCTGGGGTGTCGCTGACCAGTCGCTCCATCAGGTCCGTCAATGAAATATCGTGGCTGGGGTTGATCAGGTGACGACCGTCAAGGTCCAGCGGCACCTGATAGGTCAGCGCCCATTCCTGTGCAGTCGCATCAAAGTAGAGCCCGCTCCAGCCGGGCAGACGTTCCGGGTTCTCCGACTGCTGCATGGCTCTGATGACGCCCAGTTCGTTCATAGGCAGATCAGCCTCGGCTTCCAGCCCCCACGGTGTGCCAGGCGCGTACAGTGCGATGGCATTCTCCGGATAGGTCACATGAACGTTTTCGAAGCGGTTGACCATCGCCGGGCCCAATTGCGCCAGTAACCTCAGTGAAAGGACAAGACGGCGCTGCAGCTCGGGGTCATCTACCGGCTGATTATTGCCAATAAAGCTGGTGACACCACTGTAATACAGACCATCATCAGCATAGAGTCCATCATAGAACTCCCGGCGCAATCGCACTGCACCATCGTCACCATGCTGGTAATAGGCCCAGAAGGTCTCTACATCGACCACCACATCCGAGGTGTAAAGTCGCAGAAATTCCTGGCTGAAACGTGCCAGATTCTCCTGGGCCAGCTCAAAGATCAGGCTGTCATTGTGAGCACGCTCAACGATCCAGTCGCCATAATTATCAAGCATTCGGCTCTGGGTTTCGTTGTAGATAAACGTGTAGGCAAGCGCAGTCAGTCCGCCGACAACCAGGGCAGCTGCCAGCATGATGCGCACCAGTACACTGCGCATCAGTGACCGGGAAGAGCGCCACTTTTGGAGATAGTTGTTATTCACGGGAGGGATTATAACGACTGAGGGCGACAAGGACACCGTTGCAGGTGCCACATCGGGTGATACATACTACTCCTCATCCTTGTTTCGCATCTGCCTGCGACGACTGACTCTCCGGACCAGTTCTGAAAGGCTGTGCAGGCTTTCTGTCTCTCGCGCCAGGTGAATACCAAACAGATATCCTGCATAAGCAACCAGCACCCAGACGACAATCTGCTCCCCGCCCCGCCCATCGGGCCAGTAACCGAACCACATGAACGCCTGAACGATATTGCCAATCTGGGACACGATGAAATTGACAATCAACGCCACAATCCCATTCGCAAAAAGGCCAGGGATATCAAAGTTGGCAATAAAACCGATCAACTCGCGAATCTCCAGCACCAGCAATGTCCAGAGTACCGCCAGTCCATAGAAACCGCCGCCAAAAAACAGCCATTGCTTGTACAGGTAATTGCCACTGCGGCTCTTGTTGGTCTTGTGATGTTTCTTGAGCTCCGCAAGGCGGTCACGAATCGCCTTGTGCCCAGCATCTCGAGGGAGCTGGCCGGCACCATATAACCAGTTGAACATAAGCCAGCTCAGAGCTGCCATCGGCATTCCCAGCTTGATTGCGGCCATTAACCAGACAAGAATAGACATAGTTATGTAGCGCTAGATGCGCTGAAGTAAGCTTAAGGCGACGTCAGCCTTGTCGCGAGGCACAAAAATATGGTCGTGATAATAGCCCGCCAGTATGTTTGCAGCAATCCCATGATCAGCCAGCAGGCGCGATACAGCCGCCGTCAGGCCGACAGCTTCAAGACTGGAATGCACTGACAGCGTTATCTGGCGAAAGACGCCGTTGAACCCTAATCTCTCACGCTCGGCTACTGACAGGGGCAACACCAGAGTCAGCCCCTCTTCCTCCCGAATCGTGGCCAAGGGCTCAAGTCTGATGTAGTCATCGAGCGAGCCTGGCACGCAACAGAACACAAACTCGGAATCTGTGAGACATGGCTGCAGGGACCGCAGCAAGTCATCCAGATCTGCGACTCCCTGCTGCTGCCCGCTGCTACTCTGAGCTTGCATAGGTAATACCGCCGGTACGTCTGTTCATCAGTTCTCTTTTTTCCTTGCGACGATGAACAACGACGCCTTGGCTGGCTGCCACTCATGGTCAATGGTAAACCCGTTTTTGGTCAGCTTGCCGATCAGCTCATCCTTGTTAAAGTGGGCGATCTGCGGCGCCAGGCCAATTAACTGCATTACCGGGATTAACATCCGCCAATGCAGAGCCACGTCACGCATTAATGCGCTGCTGGACACAAAAATACCGCCCGGTTTCAATAATTGATGCACCCGCTTGATGGTTTCATCCACGTTGGGCAGCAGGTGCAGAATATTCAGACCAAGCACAGCATCAAAACTTTCGGGTGGCAGGGAAAGGCTCTCGAGAGTGCCCTGCTGATAACTGATGTTAGAGATGCCCTGCGCCTGGGTCTTCTGCTCGGCAATGGCGAGCATTGCATCGGATATATCGGTTGCCAGAATCTGTTTGACATAAGGTGCATGGACAATGGCTGTGCTGCCGGTACCGCAGCCGAACTCAAACACCGACCAGTCTGGCTTGAAATAGGACTGGGTGATTTCCAGCTTCTGTTGGTAGATTTTCTCGTCCCGCACCGGGCTTTTGGCATAGCGCGGTGCCAATTTGTTCCAGAACTTTCTTGGGTCTTTCATATGACGTCCTTATTAAGCCTTCCGTGACCGTTCAAGTTTTAGATTCTGCCATTGGATAGCCCGCGGGTCTATTGTGATTTGTCCTGGACATCCTTATTCCGTGATAGCAGGAAGGCCAGTATCGTGGTGACAGCAATGACCGCAACAGAGTCCATGGGCGGCTGCGAATGCGCATGAGCCATCAGCGGCCACATGGAAGAAGCGGAAGCTGCGCAGTAGACAAGCAGCAGCGATGGGACAGCATAGATTGCCCAGCCCGCACCTTGTCTGTAAGGCACCAGCAACAGCACTGCCATCACTACACAGAACACTATCAACACGCCACCACTGTAAGCATTCAGAAAGGTAATCAGGGTCTGTATATCTGCCGGCACCTCGGACCAGGACATGCCTACAAGCGCAGCCTGGTATGGCAGTAAATCAGGTACAATCAGCTGTAAACCTCGACCGGCGAGCAGGACAAGTATAAAAATATAAATCAGGAGCGCGGCTTTCCTTCGCGATATCACTGTCTTAATCCTTATTTGCGTGCCTCACGGTGACTGAGTGGTGTTCTGTTGATCAACCATAGAAGCTGCGAATAATTCGGGTAGAAATATTTCAAAATTACCTACCTCTTCAATATTGTGCAACAGCCAGGCCCGAGCAGTGGCATCAGAGAAAACCGCCGGCCGAATCAAATAATTAATCAACCACCCAAGAATGGGAGTGCAGCTCCCGACAACCATACGAGATGCGTATCGCGTGCCATCGGACATCGGAATAAAACGATGCTCCAGGCGAAAAACCTCAAGCCCCATCACCCGCTTCACCAAAGTCAAACCCTGATCATCACATTTTTCAACGAACTCAATACTGTCTATATAATGGTCCAGCTGGCCACCGAAAGCCTCGACTATTCTGAAAGTAGCACCCTGCCCGGTGCAGCCATCCGGTCCGGTAACCAGCAATTGCCAATGGATGTGGTCAATTGGATGCCATACCAGATAACGGGCATAAGTATCGCCTCTAAACGACATGGTCTCCCCGAGATGATGAAACCACCAGGCGAGCATGGCAGGTGTTACGCCAAGCAGAATGTCGTGCTGTATGGTCAACTCAAGCACACCATTCCTGCTTTTTCTGAATGAGGTAGTAGCGCTTTTTAATGTTTTCATTGGCCATGGTGAAGGGCGCGGATCCAGATTCCTGAACTGACGACGTAACCACATGCGGGTCCCCCCCTTTACCGTTCAAAATCGAAGTTCTGGCCAGCGGCACGGCATAATGGTTCACATCGGGAATCCACGGACGGGAGCGCTGTCACCGTCACCATGGGCCCGCCGGAGAGAAACTCTCTGCTTAGGCCAGTTTCGACAATGCCTCGCGCCGCGCCCCCCTCAATGGCCCAGACAGTCGCTGACCCGTCAGGGTTGGCCACCTCTACAAACAGCAGTGAGTGAGGGTCGCGGAGCTCAAAGCCGACTACCTTGCCCTTGAGTGTCAGCACATTGCTCTGGTCATAACTGCCAAGACCATGATGAGCCGTGGCTGACAGCGGTGTCAGGATCATTAATAAAAACACCATGGATCGCGAGGGCACAGAGGAAAGTAATGAAGACATCAAAGCCACCTCCGGACTCGCGCACAGTAATTGGTATAGTCATTCCCGAACAGACTGGTCAGTGCACGCTCTTCTGGCAAAATCTGAAAGCGATTCATATACCAGACAAACACAGGCAGAAATAGCAACACTGCCAGGTTACTCAGCAACAGCGCCCAGGCCGCAAGCAATAGCAGGAAACCAAGGTACATTGGGTTGCGCGTGACGCGATAGATGCCAGACACCACCAGCGTACTGGAGCTTCCAGGATTCAGGGGATTTACGGTTGTGCTGGCTCGCCTGAAAGACGCAACACCTGCCAGTGCTATCAAAACAGCTAATGCACTGACAACGACCACCAGCACCTGACGCAATGGCACTGCATAATCAAATCCCGGGGTGAGTCGCGCAAGCAGCCACATCAGGCCTGCGAATATAACGACCAGTGCCAGCGGAGGTATTTTTAGTTCCAGAGATTGCATTCTTTTTCGTCTCGGGCTGGCGCTGCTATTTAGCGGTCAAGATACTACGGTTCGTCATTCAGTAATACAGAGATGAACACAGCTCAGAAATAAAATGCAAAGTTTACTTGTCATTATCGCCGCAGTATGACAAGCTAGCTTTACATTTTGACCAATACCCTTTTCATTCACCCGTTAATAGACAATTCAGGAGCTTGCCATGGCCACCTTGAATACCCGGAAAATAGGACGCTGTGCACTTTGGATATCGCCCGTGATTATCGTACCTGTGGCTTTTTTTGCAGCTACCCCATGGCTGGCCGAACAACCTGACGCCCTTACACTGTCTGTCGCTGCGGCAGCGGCGCTGTTCGTCATGGCCTATAGCCTGTTTCTGTCTGCCCGGGTCAATCGTCGGCTGGATGAAGTGCAGGTAGCTGGCCAACGCTTTTCCAGCACCTGGGGTATGACCATCGGCAGTGTGGCCGCTGTCATTGTGATGATGATACCGCCATTGATGAACGCCCTTGCCGATGCGGCGTTACGGCTGGGAACCGAATCACCAGAGGAAGCCGTCAAGCTGGGTATCACAATTGGATTCATGCTGGTAGTCGTTCTGCAACTCATTGGCACCGGCGCCATTTCGTTCTGGTGGACTCAGCGACTGGGCAAGTCATCGGAGTGATGGACGGGTACTAACATGAAGAATTTTATTCGCGTACTGCGTGCTGAAAAAGGCTGGAGCCAGGCCGAATTGGCTGAGCGTGTGCAGGTTTCCCGCAATTCCATCAACGCCATAGAAAACGGACGGTTTGACCCATCCTTGCCGCTGGCGTTCAAGATTGCAGATGCGTTCAAACTGTCTGTCGAAGAAGTGTTTGACAAAACGGATGTCTGATTGAACCAAATGGCTACCGTAACGCCTGCATCTGGTCACGCACGCGTGCTCTCTGCGCCTCCAGACCGGGTGTATTCTCGGTGAAATCAAGCCAGGCTTCGTAATAGGTAACTGCCGCGGGCGCTTCGTTAACTTGCTGATGCAATTGCCCCAGAGCCAGCAGCGCGCGCGCATTGATATCCGGACGCAGATCGGGCACCGTCAGCATTTTTGAAAATGCGGTGATCGACTCCTGCCACATCTCCAGCCTGATCAGGGTATTGGTGTAGAAGTTCAGCAGTGTCATCTGCTCGAAAGGTGTCAGGTTTTCAAAGCTGGCGTAAAGTGCATTCAGTTCCATCAACGCCGCTTCCCATTGATCAGCCTGCTGCATCCGCTGAGCTTCTTCAATGACATAATAAACGCGATCGCTCATGGCGGGCACATCCGCGTTGTCGCTGATTGTAGAGAGTGTGCGCGTAGATCGTTGCGGCTCGGCTGTACTATCGCCACTTCGATCGGCGGCCCGTGGGTCTGTTGCGTCTGTCGGCGAACTCTCATCTGATACAGACTGAGTATTTGCCGCATCGTTATGCGTCTCAGCTTCCGCAGCTTGACCTAGGTCAGTCGTCTGGCCATCAGCGACCTGCTGAACTCCCTCTGAAAGATCAGCCATTGAGTCAGCATTCTGGTCCCGCTGACTAATCCTGCTGTTGATAAACAACCCAGCCACTACGACAACAATCACCGCAGGCAGTATCAGTTTGCGCATTGACATGGCCGTTGTTCCTTGTCTCAATCAGAAAAAAGCCCCGACACCATCACAGGTGCCAGGGCTCTTTATTCATTCATGCAGTCGAAAAGTATCAGTAAGTACTGGTCGGCGGCAACTGCGAACCTGACAGATCATCGGGAACGCTTTGTTCGCGAACCACACGGTGTGTCAGGGTGCCGATACCTTCAATCGTTGCGCTGATGGTTTCACCATCAATCAGATAACCCGAACCTGTTGCACGTTCAACACGGCCGGCACCAGTGCCACCTGATGTGCCACTCTGCAGCACATCGCCCGGGAACAAGGTGATCAGTGATGAAGCGTATTCAATCAGCTCAGGGATGTTGTGGATCATGTCGCCTGCTTTGGCTTCCTGCACGGTAACACCATCAACAACCGTGATCTGGTGCAGACGGTCCATGGGGTCGCCATAAAACTCTTTAGGCACAATCCAGGGGCCATGCGGCGCAAAGGTATCGTGGCCTTTACCTACAAACCAGTCCAGACCGGAGCTAAAGCCACCTGGTGGACGGCCACCACGGTCTGAAATATCCATTGCCACCATGTAACCAAAGACATGGTCGTAGGCACGCGAAGCAGAGATGTATTTGCCAGATCGACCGAAAACGATAGCCATCTCGACTTCGTATTCGATCTCATCACGACCATAAGGCATGATCACATTTTCACCGTCACCGATGATGGCACCACGCGTTGGCTTCAGGAACAGATAGGGCACGCCACGGTTTTCGCGACGCTGGCGGGTGCGCTCAGCCAGTTCTGCCTCGGTGCAGCCTTCACAGGCATGAGTGTAGAAGTTGACTGCCGCGTTCATGATCTTGCTGGGATACTGGATGGGCGCGCGGATATCCACGTCTTCAACAGCATGGATGTAATCAGGCATGTTGCTGCCATTCAGCATGCCAGAATCAACCAGCGCATTGACGATTTCGTAGACCCGGAACTTCAGACCGTATTCGTAGCCTTCTATCAGGCCAAGAACATCATCAGGCATGTCAATCGAGGGGTACTCCGGCATCAGTTCCAGAGCTTTGTTGGCCTCGACCAGATCCACGATCAGGCTGTCATCGCGCATGACCAGACCGGAGAACTGTTCATTGCCTACCGCGAAGGTGCCGACCTTGAAGGGTTCTGCGGGCTGGATATTGGGTTGGGCCAGCACGCTGGCTGGCATGGCAAGCAGCGACACGAGGGCCGCAACTGCCAGGGTATAGAGCGATCTTCTTCTCATTGTTCGACTCCCGGGACTTGCATTATTGTTGTAATTACAGTGAGACACGTTAACGCCAATTTCAGATTCTGTCCAACATCCTGACGTGTGACGCGCCTTATTCGTCTACCGGTTCAGATATCGCGCTCCATCACCAGCACCTGAATGCCCTTGTTATTGACCTGCTCAACTGGCCGCCACCCCAGACGCCTGTACAGACCGCCATCAAGTTGTTCGGTTTGCAGGTGCAATGTTCGTACTCCCAGACGGGCGGCCACCTCCAATGCATGTTCAATCAATTTTCTGCCTATGCCCCTGCCACGATAATCCGGCCTGACATACATGCCGCCCAGCCAGTGCTCCTTGTCCGGATACATCGCCATTTCGCGGTATTTCAACTCCACCACGCCGAGCAGGTCGCCCTGATCCATGGCCAGCAGTATCAATGGCAGCTCATCAGTGTTCAGACTACTCTCCAGATTGGCCGCGATGCTGGCTGGGCTCAGGTCCGGATTGGACGCGCCCCACTCCTGATAATACCAGTCAGCGACAGTGGGGATGGCCTGGGGGAGATTGGCTAGAAATATGAATTGCATAAACCGCCACAGCTCACAATTCAAAACGGACAACGTGCTGAAAATTCGGCATTTCCACGGCAACGCCGTCAACCACACTGGGTTCGTATCTAAACTTTTCGATCGCTCTAATGGCCGCTGAGTTAAACATGCCCCATGGATCAGCATCCGTGATTACGATAGAGAATGGATCAACAGTCCCATCAGCCATAATTGTAAACTTTAGCTGAACCCATCCTTCAATACCTCGGGCTGCCGCCCGTGCAGGGTAACGCGGCTCAACTTCATGAATCAGCTTGGGCATTCCTTCCAGGTCCAGTTCCAGCGAAAGCAGATCAGACTGTGCGAACACATGCGATAGAAAACCGGTAGCGCACACGACAAACAAACCAAATTTCGATAAAAGCTTTTTCCCAGAGAGAATTGAAACAAGCATATGATACTAATCCCCCAAGCGTGCGATGAATTAAATCACTATTACTCCATCGATTCTGGATATTCTGACTTGGATACCTTCCCTCGCCGCAATTCAAACCCACGCACAATCACATAGGCAATCAGGGCCACCACAAACACCACCAGATACATCCAGGCGATGCCCTGCAGACAGGCGATCAGTGTGCGATAGATCTCCAGCACCCAGCGCTCCAATGTCAGTTGCAGGATGCCCATGTCGCTGATCTGTGGGCTAATGTACCGCTCCAGTTCGTAGATACGAACGCCAGAGGAGATGCCGACCACGTAGGTGGCAAACATCACGTAGCGCTGCCATGCGGTGCTGATTTCATCCTGGATGATGCGTGTGAAGATGGCGCCGATTGGCTTGCGAAATACGCGGGCAGCCGTGTAGGAAACGGCCAGGGACAGGCTTAGCGTAAGGGCCAATAGTGTGAAAAACATATTCGCTCCGTGAATCTGTGTTTTGAGGCAACCATACTACGATTTCTCGGGACTGGGTAGCTTATTGAATGTGCTGTTATCGATACGACCTTTTGCTCTGAGTAATTGAGTTTTTGATCAATAGTCAGCATTACTGTTAAACTAATCGCATAGGTTAATACCGACCCGCGTTTCTTTCCAACCATCAGCACCAACCATCAGCAGGAGCCAGGCCAATGAAGTCAGCACTCTAAACCCCTATTTTTTCTGGTGTGTTAGAGGAGCTGTTTATGGCCAAGGCCTGTATTTCCGCAACGGGGCTTTCCGTTGCATTCGAACCCAATCCCCCGGTTTTTCACTCTCTTGATCTGCATCTGCCTGACGAGACTGTTGCATTGATCGGCCCCAATGGCGCCGGCAAAACGCTGCTGGGCGAATGCCTGGCAGGTGTTCGCCTTCCGCATGCTGGACAGGTACAACACCATGTGCCGGTCGCCAATCTCTCTCAGCACGCAGCAGAGCATCTCACACCGGACACTGTGGCTGCCTTTCTGGGTGTTGAATCAGCGTTAGCGGCGCTTGATCGCCTGCTCTCCGGCGCCGGACAGGTCGATGACCTGTCTTTACTCGATGAACGCTGGACCCTGAAGGAGGATCTGATCGAAGAGCTCATCCGCTTCGATCTGCCCGCCGATTGCCTGCTGGTCCCGATGAGTTCGCTCAGCGGCGGACAGCGTACGCGTTTACATTTGCTGAGACTGTCACGCATCCGTGACGCATTCCTGATCCTGGACGAGCCGAGCAATCATCTGGATCAGGCCGGTCGACGCTGGCTGAGCAAGTGGCTCAGCCAGCGGCCTGGTGGTGCATTGGTGATCACGCATGATCAAACGCTTCTGCAGTCGTTTGGACGATTGCTCGAACTGCGCGATGGCGCCCTGCAGTGGCACGGTCAGGGATTCGCAGCCTATCTGCAAACCCGCGAGCAATTGCTGGAGAAGGCCCGGCATGACCAGCAACATGCACGCCAGACGATAAAAAAAGAGCAGCAACAACAGCAGACTGAAAAAGAGCGCCATGAACAGCGCGTCCAAAAAGGCCGAGCCAAAGCCAGCAAAAAGGACCTGCCGAAGATCCTGCTGGACGCTCGCAAAGAGCGTAGCGAAGCCACCGGTGGGCGCATCGCTCAAAAGCATCAGTCCGTGCTGCGGGAAGAACAGCGGCGCAAAGCGGGCGCCGAATCAGTGCTGGGCAGGGAGATTACTCTGGGCTTCCCGCTTACCGAGCCGGAACCCATTTCAGGGCACCTGCTGCAGCTGGATAAAGTCATTCTGCCTTGGGTCAGCAACCCTCTTCCGCTTGATATCCAGATCAGGAGCGGTGAGCGCTGGTGGCTGAGCGGAAATAATGGCAGCGGAAAATCAACACTGTTGAACGCGATCAGCGGCGATATTGAGCCACGGGCGGGACAGATTCATCGCCGAGGCTCAGTGCTGAAACTGGACCAACACCTGAGCCTGTTGGACGACGAGGAAAGCGCACTGGAAAATTTCCGACGACTGAATCCTGGCTGGACTGAATGGGCTTACCGGGACAGATTGGCTCTGGTGCGCTTGCCGGGCAATCAGGCGCTGCACCCGGTCGCTCAGTTAAGCGGCGGCGAACGCCTGAAGGTAGCACTGGCCTGCACGCTGATGGGGCCGACAGCTGCCCAGCTCGTACTACTGGATGAACCCGACAACCATCTGGACCTGGAGAGCCAGACCCTGCTCGCTCATGTACTGAAAAGCTACCAAGGCACGCTGCTTGTCGTGACCCACGGTGAAGTTTTTGCCGAACAGCTTGGCCTGGACAAAATTCTGAACCTGTAATCAGTGCCAGTTCTCATACAAAGACCAGCGTTGCTGCTGTATCTGATCAATCAGCACTCTGAGCTCCTGCTCCAGCGCGCGGTCTTCGGTGATAAATGCCGTCACCTCGCGCACCTGTCTGACTGTGTCCAGCAACTGCACTCCAATCTGTTGCTCCGATAGCTCAGCACGCGCCAGGCGCAAATCCAGCCCCTGTGCACAGGCAATCAGTGAAGCGGCGGCGACCTGCTCGGTCAATTGCAGCACACGAAGACAGTCGCGCGCAGCAATGGTACCCATGCTGACTTTGTCCTGGTTATGACATTCGGTGGACCGTGAAAACACACTGGCAGGCATAGTCTGCTTGAGTGCTTCGGCGGTCCATGCTGAGGTGCCGATCTGCACAGCTTTCAGGCCATGATTGATCGCGGCGCGCTCAGGTGCGGCACCAGACAGATTGGCAGGCAGCCCATTGTTGAAACGGGTGTCCATCATCAGCGCCATTTGCCTGTCCAGCAGGTCCGCGATGTTTGCCACTGTGTTCTTCAGGGTATCCATGACCAGCGCGATGTGCCCGCCATAAAAATGCCCACCGTGCAGCACATGCTCACCCTCGCCATCAATAATCGGATTGTCGTTGGCACTGTTCAGTTCATTTTCGATCAACTGCCTCGCCCACGGCAATGTGTCCGCCAGCACACCAATCACATGTGGCGCGCAGCGCAGCGAATAACGATCCTGCAGACGCTTTGAATTGCGCGGGGTCTCACCCGTGTGGAGATCATGGCGCAACCACTCTGCGATTTGCTGTTGCCCTGGGTGAGGTTTGACCTGAAACAGGGTTTCGTCAAAATGGTTGGCATTGCCATTTGTTACCAGAGACACCATGGCGGTGATTCGGGTCGCCAACCGGGTCAGATAGGCCGCCCGCTGATAGGCCATACAGGCGATGCCGGTCATGACTGCGGTACCGTTCATGATGGCCAGTCCTTCTTTGGGGCGCAGTGTCAATGGTGTGATACCGCGCTCCTGGAATACCTCCATGGTGGGACGAATGCGGCCTTTGTCGTAGACCTGGCGCTCACCGCATAAAACGGCAGCCACGTAGGATAACGGCGTCAGATCGCCACTGGCCCCCACAGAACCCTCACTGGGAATAACCGGTATGATGTTTTCCTGCAATAAGCGGGTAAGCTGTTGCAGCAAAACCTCTCTGACGCCTGAGTAGCCCTGGCACAAGGAAACCAGTCGTGCTGCCAGCACGGCCCGCCCAAGCTCTGCTGACAGGTTTTCGCCAAGACCACAGCCATGAAAGGTGTAAAGATGTCTGGGCAACTCCTCAACCAGCGCAGCAGGTATGGATACCGTGCAGGAATCGCCGTATCCGGTCGTCACGCCATAGATCACGCCTTCTTCGGCAAGCAGACAATCCAGAAATTCGACACCCGCAGCGATACGCCGACGAAATTCAGGTGCCTGACTCAGGGCAACAGACTGCTGATGCCTCGCCACGACCGCGACATCTTCTATCGTTAGCCGGGAGTCTCCAAAAATAATCATGAACTGCGCTCTTTCGTTTCAAGGCAACGGGATGTGCTGCATGGGTGAGTTACTGAGGTCGCTTGTCAGCCGACTCATCTGCTATCGGCAAGGCGCGCGAATTGTATAACACTGAGGGGGTAATAAGATAACAGACCTGACGAAGGCTGGGGCAGGTCGACTAAGGCTCTACTGCAGACTTGACCACATCACGCAGCTCAGCCAGGCGGAATGGCTTTTGCAGAAAACCAGCCAGCCCCTTGCCTGCGAACTGCGTATCAATAGTCTGTTCGCCGTAGCCACTCATCACAATGACCCGGACTTTCGGATTGATACGACGCAGCTGGGCAAATGCCGCCGCCCCGTCCAGATGCGGCATCGTCAGGTCGAGCAACACCAGCGGATTGCTGGCGGCCATATCCCGGTACACCTCGACCCCTTCGCGACCATCAGATGCTGTTGCCACCTCAAAACCCATGCGCATCAACATGTGGCGTGCCAGTGCGCGAATGCTCTCTTCATCGTCGATTACCAGCACGGTGCCAGACCCCTGCCATTGTTCAGACTCACTGTCTGTCTTGGCTGACTGTGGCTCCACCCCCGGTGCGGCTGGCAACAACACCTTGAACGTAGTGCCTCGTCCTGGCTCACTGTAAACCCGAATCGCTCCCTTGTGGCCGCGTATTACACCCAGCACCGCTGCCAGTCCGAGACCGCGCCCGGTAAACTTGGTAGTGAAAAACGGATCAAATATACGTGCGCGAACATCAGCAGTCATGCCTTTACCGGTGTCTGCCACCTCAAGATGCACGTAAAGACCTTCTTCCAGGGTGTCATTGATAAAGTTGTCAGCAAGGTATTCCTGATCACACCAGGCCGCACCCGTCGTTATTGAGATCACGCCACTTCTGTCTCCGATCGCATCAGACGCATTGATGATCAGGTTCATGATCACCTGCCGGAGCTGCGTGGCATCGGCCATACATGCCGGCAGGTCTTCTGGCAGTTCAAAGCGCATGACACATTTCTTGGAGATCGAAACCTCCAGCAGCCGGGTGATATCCTTGACCAGCCGGGACAACTGGACCGGCTCTACGATTCGCGATCCTTTACCTGAGTAAGCCAGCATCTGCTGGGTGAGCTCTGCAGCGCGGCGCGCTCCTGTTACTGCTGCATCAACAAACTCTCCGGCCGCCGAATGCTCTGGAAGTTGAGCGCGTGCCAGCTCGGAATAGCCGATGATGCTGGTCAAAAGATTATTAAAGTCATGCGCTATGCCGCCCGCCATGACCCCCAGGCTTTCCAGTTTCTGGGATTGCAGCATCTGGGCTTCAAGCTCACGGCGTTCCTCTTCTGCACGTTGCTGGCGATGCAGGGCCGCAGTAACTTTTGCTACGCGATCGGAGAGTTCCTTGAATTTTGTTGGTGCGCTGTCTGCGTCACGCAATTGAAGTACCAGTTGCGCAGGTTTTTCTTCAGTAGCGGGCGTCAGCAGGTGTATCGAGCTGCGAACACGAAGCGGTTGACCGTTCTCACTCTTTAAAACAATCACACCCGGCAGACGTTCTCGCGTGCGTGACCCGTCTCGAAGGAGTTTGAGCACATCGGCCTCAGCACCATGCGCAATTGCTAACAGCGACTGGCCATCGATCGACTGACGAGAATTGGTCAATAAGCGTCTGGCAGCACGATTTGCGCCCAGAATAAGGCCGTCGCTGGCAACCACCAGCAAGGCATCCTGCAACAGCTCAGCGGCCTGCAGGAAAGATATGTCAGAAGTCTTGCTGCTCACCCGCGAAAATACTCTCGGCCAGTAACCTGCTCCTCCATGGGCAGGTTAAGGTGGATGACTACTCTGCAGCCTGGAGCACCTTCGGCAATGGTTTCTTCAAGATCAACCCGGGCATAGCCCAGATTTTCAGCGGTAATATTTCCAAACACGTTGGATGTCATCATGCACAGTGCGGGGCGGCCCTCTATCTTCTCAGCAAAAGGACAGTGGGTATTGCTCAAAACGATGCGTTCGTCGTTCTGCTCGACAATTGAAAACCCGCCATTGATGCGTCGCTTAAGATCGACCAGAACATCCGCTACCTGCTCTCGATTCAAGCGCCGCTGGGAAAGTGCCTCGCGATAGCTTTTGTTGAGCTGATCACCTATGCGCTGGCCCACCAGACTGACAAAACCTGAGGCCTCTTCCATACCAACAACATCCTGCAGCGCGCCGGCCAGTTCACGCAACATAGAGCGCATGAATACGTCGCGCTCCAGCGGTATATCAAGCTCTTTTACCGGAATCTTTGACTGATAGGACTGAGTCATAGCTGGCATCCTGCTTGTTGTTGTCGACTAACAATACCACAACTGCAGCCTGACGGGTGCCCCTCTTCAGGCTGCTTCCGCACTGATATCCTGAAAGGCTTTTACCAGCACATCGGGATCCTGTGCACCCGAAATCAGGTATTTCTTATTGATAATAAAGGCCGGCACTGAGTTCACGCCCGCGCGCTGGTAAATCGCCTCGTCTTCGCGGACTGCGTCAGCAAATTGATCGGACGCCAGCACCTTGCCAGCAGCTGTCACGTCCAGGCCGACAGATTTAACGCAATCCAGCAGTACTTCATGGTCGGATACATCCAGGGCGCGCCCAAAGTAGGCCTCGAACAGGGCCTGTTTCATCGCGGTCTGCTTTCCCTGCTCTGCGGCCCACTTGACCAGACGATGGGCGTCAAAGGTATTGGCCGTCCTGCGCTCCTGTAACTTTTCAAAGTTGATTCCCAGCTCTTTGGCAATGCTCATCATATTGCCCTGCGCCTCGCGCATTTCGTCCTCATTGCGGCCGTATTTGCGGGCCAGCGCCGGCAGGATGGGTTCGCCCTGACCACTCTGGGTGGGATTCAGCTCAAAGGCATGCCAGTTGACCGTAAACTCGTGCTCGGCTTCCAGCTGAGCCATGGCGCGCTCCAGACGGGCGTAGCCAATGGCACACCAGGGACAGGCAATGTCGGAAACGATGTCGATCTGGATGTTTGTCATGTCAATATCCTCGCAATTCAGACAATGACCGTATGCTAACACGGCAGCTGGCTTGCCGGAGGATGATGGAAGAGCGGCGGCTGTTTCAGACCTCCTGACTTTCACGCACCAGCGCCATCAGCTGCGCGCGATTTTTCACGTAGGTCTTCTGATAGATGCGTGAGGAGTGGTCTTTGACGGTCTGCAGCGAGATAAACAGCTCGTCGGCGATTTCCTTGTTGGTTTTGCCGGCGTAGATGCCCCTGAGTATGTCAGCCTCGCGCTTGCTGATACCGTGTTTGACCAGAAAATCATCCAGCGACAGCTGAGGCCGCATCAAGCCCTCAGTGGCCTGGTAGGTGTAAACCACAACCAGCGCGGTATTCAGCAGATAGAAGTACAACACAAATACCGTGTCGAAGTGCTGATAGTCTGTCAGAGAACTGAATACGGTCAGGTGCATAAGGCCGGCTGCCGCCGCGAGCGCTATCAGCAGTCGGCGTCCCTTGTCGGTGACAATTTCCTGCTTTCCCGTCGCAAGAGTTGCCGCTACCACCAGCAGACTGACCATCGCCAGTGATGAGCAAAACAACCGCACTCCGTCCATAAGGGGCCCCGCCCACAGGTACTGGCTAGCAAAAACGGCAGCACCTCCGATCATGCTGATGCCCAGCAATAGCGGCCAGGACCGCTGCTGCACGCGCGCTACCCATAACAGAACCATGATCAGGCTGATCAAAAGAAAAGGGGCACCCATCTGCGCCACCAGGGTCGCCACACCCTCCACGTTGTCCATTTGCAAAAATCCGGACAGCAGAATATCACTCCACAGGCTGTAATAGCCGTACACATACAGCAGGATGAGAAAGTACTGCAGATAGTGAAAGCTATTACTGTTGCGGGTCTGGCGAAATCGAAACAGCACCAGTAAACCACCCGCTGTGATGGAAAGGCACAGCATAAAGCTGATCCACAGAGGCAGGCTGTTGATGTTGAAGTTATTAAAAAGACTCATTAGCGCTCAAGGAATCTGGCCCGGGTAACTTGTGGTCTGGAATATAGCACCGGGCCACAATTCTGACCCCCTACCAAAGTAGTAAATGGCATAAAAACACAAATCACTACTTTGGTAGGTTGGCAGTATTGCGCATCAGACCTAGTGTTGGCATCACGAGAGCCCTGTCACTCTCCCTGCAAGACTCAACCAAAGGTGGAGATCGCCATGAACGATGAATTACAGGACAACGTTTACAAAGAAGACTTCGAATTGGGCGTAGGAAATGCACTTGGGCGCGGCTGGTCCGAGATGCGGGAGAACTTCCTGGTATTCCTGCTGGCCGTTCTGGTGCTCACCGTTTTTATGATGCCGGTCAACATTGATGGTGACGACCATGGCGACGTCTCAGCCCTGATTGGTATCCTGGAGACGGCATACCTGGTTCTGCTGTATCCCATCATCAACTATGGTGCTGACATGATTTTCCTGCGTGGAGTGCGCGGAGATCGGGTAGAAGTGAAAAGCATCTTTGATGGCTTTGATAATTACGTGAATGTCATTCTCGCGTCATTGCTGACAGCCGGCCTGATAGGCATTGGCCTGGTGGTTTTTATCATCCCTGGCATTTATGTCGCCTGCCGTCTGGCGTTTGTCTCCTACCTTGTCATGGATGAAGACCTGGATCCGATCGCAGCCGTGGAAGCCAGCTGGCGTCTGACCCGGGGACACACCTGGCGAATTTTTCTGCTGGCCATTGTGTCGATTTTTGTATTCGTTCTGGGCCTGGTATTGCTGATAGTGGGTGTATTCCCGGCGCTGATCTGGATCAAGGCTTCCTTCGCGGCTCTGTATCTGGCAATCACCGGCGAAGAGGAAGTGGTTGAAACTGTCAGCGAAGACTAGGTTCGACGGCCTTAGCCTCGTCTAGCGCCGCGACGACTGTTGTCTGGACTCGGCGGGGCTGCAGGTTCCAGCCTCGCAGTGTTCCCGCCCGGTGAGCAGGCGTGAGATACGATGCCGGTGCCGGGCGAAAAACAGATACACCCGATCAGCCACGGGACGGATCAGCGGCCAGCGCAACCAGTTTACCCGCCAGCCCTTACCCGCCAGATTCCACGCTCGCGCGGTCACATCAAGGCCGTACAGCAGGGTTCCATCATCCGTTTCGCCATGCAGAATACGATCAGCCGCCACCGGATCAATATGCGGAAAACGTTCACTGAAATCCGGCTGGGTGATATCCTGGAGCTCCACCTGGCCCTGACGGTCCGCCGCAGCCAGCTGTTTCATTTCGGCTGCACAAAGCGGGCAACTGCCGTCGTAGAACACACGCAATTTCATGCAAATCTCCGCAGTTAGGTCGGTTATCCACTTGTACGTCAGGAAGCCTCTTCTCGATCAGGACGCCCGCCAGCCTGTTGCGGCTGGACAATTCTCCGGGCTGGCGCTACCTTTCAGGAATAATGAACCCGTGAAAACTATAATCTTTGTTGATAAGGCAGCTCCATGACTTCACTACCAGCCGACGGCCTCGTTGTTGTTGCCAAGGCAGACTGTCCTACCTGCCGACTGATCGAACCCCTGCTGACCGATCTTGCCGCTGCTGGCCCAATTCAGGTGCTCGTCCAGGATGACCCTGAGTTCGCGGCCAGCCTGCCGGGCACTCACTTTGACCAGAGCCTGGAACACTCCTGGCGGCTGAACACTGAGTTTGTTCCAACCCTGATACGCTTTGAGAATGGGCAGGAAACGGCGCGCACTTACGGCTGGGACAAGGCGGAATGGCGGGCGATCAGCGGGCTCACTGACCTTGGTGAAGAGCTGCCAGTCATGCGCCCCGGCTGCGGCTCTAAAACGCTGGAACCTGGCATCGCGGAGAAGCTCGAACTGGAGTTTGGCGATACAAAGCTGCAATCACGCGAGATTGATGTCAGCGCCGAAGATGATGCCATCGAAGCCTGTTATGCCCGCGGCTGGAGTGATGGTCTGCCAGTGGTGCCGCCAACAGCAGTGCGCGTGCTGCGCATGTTAAAAGGCACCCAGCGCGACCCACAGGAAGTCATTGGCATAATGCCGCCAGATCTGGTCCCGTGCACCATTGAAAAAGTCGCCATCAACGCCGTCATGGCCGGCTGCAAACCCGAATACATGCCGGTGCTGCTGGCAGCGCTGGAGGCGTCACTGGATGATGACTTTGGCCTGCATGGCCTGATCTGCACCACCATGTTCGGCAGCCCCATGATCATGGTCAATGGTCCGATCGCCAAAGCCATCGGTATGAACTCAGGCAATAATGCCCTGGGGCAGGGTAATCGCGCCAATGCAACGATTGGGCGGGCCTTGCAGCTCATCATACGCAATGTAGGCGGCGGCCGACCCGGGGAAATTGACCGGGCCACGCTCGGCAATCCCGGCAAATACACCTTCTGCTTTGCCGAAGCCGAGGACAGCGACTGGCTGCCCCTGGCACAGGAGCGCGGCATTCCGGCGGGTCGCTCCGCTGTGACTATTTTCCCTGGTGAGGGTGTGCAGGGCATCATTGATCAGAAGTCGCGCGACCCCGAGTCGCTGGCACGGTCTATCGCCGAATCATTGCGTGCGGTGGACAATGTCAAACTGGCCATGGCGGGCGATGCCGTGCTGGTGGTGGCACCCGATCATGCACGTATTTTTATCGAGGCTGGCTGGTCCAAGCAGCGCCTGCGAGAGACACTTGAACAGCTGCTGTTGGCTCCGGGCGAAAACCTGGTGGTGGGCGCACGCGGCATGGCCGAGGGTATTCCGGAAAAATTCAGAGATAAACAGGTGCCCAAGTTCCGACCGGGCGGCCTGTTGATAGTCCGCGCCGGTGGCACAGCCGGCCTGTTTTCTGCGATCATCGCCGGCTGGGCCGCCTCTGGCCCGGTAGGCTCTTCACCTGTCACACGAGAGGTTACATTATGAACGAATCCATTCTGCTGGATCCGACGGCCGAGAACGCCCCGGCCGAGCGGGCCCGACTGCCCAGACCCGATAATCTGGATGGCAAGGTCGTTGGTCTGCTGGACATTTCCAAACCGCGCGGCAATGTTTTCCTTGATCGCATCGAGGAGCAACTGTCGGCCATTGGCGTTTCGGTCAAACGCTACAGTAAACCCACATTCACCCGCCCTGCCCCGACTGAGCTCAAGCAGCAGATAGCGGGCGAAGTGGATGTGTTGGTAGAAGGTCTGGCTGACTGAGGATCGTGCACGTCGTGCTGTATGCATGACATAGCCGATCTGGAGTCACGACAGATTCCGGGAGTTGGAGTTGCCTCCACTGAGTTTATTGATGCGGCAGCTGCACAATGCAAAACGCTGGGTTTCGATCCGGCCATGGTATTTGTGCCGCACCCGATTCAGAACCGCACCGACGCGGAAATGCGCACCCTGGCCGACGAGGCTCTGGGTGAAATTCTGCGCCTGCTGTGTGCAGATCAAAACCTCGGCGGGACAGCCGGGCCCAGCTGAGCCAGAAAAGGGGGCGTGGATGTGAGTAGCGCCCCCAGTACACGCCCACCTTCGGTTGACAAAACACTTGCCTGGCCAGGTGTTAAAGATTTGATCGCCTGCCATGGCCGCACGCTGGTTCTGGATGCACTGCGTATAGGTCTGCAGCGATGGCGCGACGGCCTGATTCATGATGAACAATCCCTGCTCTCTGATGTTCGCACCCGCCTGGAAGATTGGCTGACGCCCTCCTTCAAGCCGGTTTTCAATCTGACTGGCACTGTCATTCACACCAATCTGGGACGTGCGCCCCTGCCACCTGAAGCCATTGAGGCAATGACCGCTGTCGCCAGCGGTGCGAGCAACCTGGAGTATGAGCTGGACAGCGGGCGGCGCGGCGACCGCGACGTTCATGTCGAAGACTTGATCTGCCGTCTGACCGGCGCGGAAGCTGCCACAGTCGTCAACAACAACGCTGCGGCAGTGCTGCTGGTACTGAACGCCCTCGCCTCGCGAAAGGAGGTCATTGTCTCGCGCGGGGAACTGATCGAAATCGGTGGTTCATTCCGCCTGCCAGACATCATGACGCGCGCTGGCTGCAAACTTCGCGAAGTCGGCACCACCAATCGCACACATACACATGATTACGTCGATGCCATTGGCAAATCGACTGCACTTTTACTTAAAGCACACACCAGCAATTACGCTGTGCAGGGCTTCACCAGCAGCCTGAGCGAATCGGAGCTGGCTGCGATAGCCCATGATCATGGCATACCCCTGGTGGTGGACCTGGGCAGTGGCTCTTTGATCAACATGCAGGATCTGGGACTGCCGGCCGAGCCAGTGGTTCGCGATGTACTGGCCCAGAGTGTCGATGTGGTCACCTTCAGCGGCGATAAACTGCTGGGCGGACCACAGGCCGGTATCATCGCCGGGCGTGCAGACCTGATTGCCCGCATTCGCAAAAGTCCTCTAAAACGCGCACTGCGATGTGACAAGCTTACGCTGGCCGCCCTGTCCGCCGTGCTCAGGCTTTACGCCAACCCGGAAACACTCGCCCAGCGCATCCCGGTACTGCGACTGCTGGCCAGGGAACAGACTGCTATCCAGACGACAGTTGAAGCTCTTTTGCCGGCGCTAAGATCCTGGACCGGCGACAGCATCGACGTTGATGGTACTGATACGCTCAGCCAGATTGGTTCCGGTTCCCAGCCCCTGGACCGACTGCCCAGTGCAGCACTGCGCCTGCGCAGCCAACTGGGCAACAAACGCGCCCGCAGTCGGGAGTTACGGGAACTGGCCAGCCAGTTGAGACAGCTGCCTGTGCCAGTCATAGGCCGCATAGCCGATGACAGTGTGCTGCTTGATTGTCGTTGCGTCGAAGACCCAGACACCCTTGCCAGCCAATGGCTGTCACATCGTTATGTGCCGGAGACAGCGGCTTGATTATCGCGACCGCAGGTCATGTCGACCATGGCAAGACCACTCTCATCAAAGCTCTGACTGGCAAAGACACCGACCAGCTGGCTGAAGAAAAACGCCGTGGTCTGACCATCGACCTGGGATTTGCCTGGCTTCACGACAAGCAGGCAGGCGCGCTGTGCTTTGTTGACGTGCCGGGTCACGCGCAATTTATCCGCACCATGCTGGCTGGTCTGGTCGGTGCGCATGCCGCCCTGCTGGTGGTCGCCGCCGATGAAGGTCTGATGCCACAAACACGTGAACATCTCGCCCTGCTGGACCTGCTTGCTATTGATCGCGGCATCATCGTCATAAGCGCTGCAGATCGCGCCAGCCCGCAACAATTAGATGACTGTCTGGGCGCTATCCGGTCTCTCATCACGGATAGCAGTCTGGCAGGCTCACCTGTTGTTGTAACCGATGCCGTCAGCGGCCTCGGGATGGGCGAACTGCAGACATGCATCAGGGAATTGGCCCTGACAAACCCGGCGCGCGCCACAGAGGGTTCACCCCGCTTCCTGGTTGACCGGCGTTTCACCGTTTCAGGGGCAGGTTGTGTGGTGACAGGCACGCTTATGAATGGGAGGCTGAACTCAAAAGAACCAGTCGCACTGCAGCTGGCCGCCACTGAAGGCCAGCTGCGCCTGCGAAGCATCCAGATTGACGGAGAACCTGCAACTGAAATCGTCAGCGGGCAACGCGGTGCCTTAAACCTGACGGGCGATATCAACGAGGCGCACCCACAGCGCGGTGACTGGCTTCTGGCTACCGACAAGGTGCAGACCAGTCAGCGACTGGATGTGCAGCTACGCATGCTCCCGGACCAAAATGTGCACCGTGGCACACTGCAGATTCTCAGCGGCGCCACAGCAGTCAGCGGTCGACTGGTCTGGCTGGAGGAGTCTTCCGGGTTGGCGCAACTGTTGCTCGACAAACCGGTGCACAGCATTGTCGGTGATACAGTGGTCGTGCGTGAACCTGCTGCCAATATCACGCTGGCTGGTGGTCGTGTACTGGATCCGCAGGGGCGTCAACGCGGCCGCAGCAAGCCCGGGTCGATTGCGCGGCTACGGGCACTGGCTGGCATCCGATCTGCCGCCGATGCGCTATCTATCGAGCTTCAACACCAGGCTGAGATTGAGTTACCCAAATTCGCGCAACGCTGGAATTTGAGCGAATCGCAGTGCAACAAGCTATTGGCAGGGTCCGATGTCGTTAAACTGGGTGATATGGCTCTCAGCAAAAACCGATGGCAAAGATCGCAATTGCTGTTGCTGGAGTTTCTGACAAAGGCACACGCTTCACAACCTGAACAGCTGGGCACACACCAGCAGTCTGTGCTAAGAGCTGCAATACCTGAACTGTCGCCAGCGACCGGCCTGGCCCTCATCAAACAATTGCTGAACGACGGGCAACTCCGGCGACACGGCAGCATCCTGGCACTGCCTGATCATCAGCCACAACTGCCGGTTGAGGATCAAAAGTATTGGCCACAGATTCGTGACATCATCAGCAAGGCGGGATTACGTCCGCCAATTGTCGGAGAGCTCGGCGATCAGTTGGGATTGCCGCGAGACCAGATGCTTGCCATTCTGCACCGCCTGCAGGCCTGGGGGTATCTGCTGCCAGTGGCTCCCAACCGCTTTTATCTGCCCGAGCAACTGGATGACCTTGCCGCAGTGGCACAGCAGCTTTGCCGTAATAGCAGTGACGGCGGTTTTTTAGCTGCCGAGTATCGTGACCTCTCAGGTATAGGCCGCAACCTGACCATTAAAGTGCTTGAGTATCTGGATCGCGCAGGTGTGACATACTACCGTGATGAGCGCCGATACATGCAGGCAGCCTGGCGTGAGGAGGCCGTTCCGGGCAAGAATTAAGTTGCCATACATGGAAGGACATCGTCCCCGGTGGGGCGCCCGGACTTCAAATCCGGTGAGATGCGCAGCGCGCGTCTGGTGGGTTCGACTCCCATGTCCTTCCGCCATTAATTTTGTTACCCCGCTTTCTGTTTGCGCTTCCTCAGTGTCTCCGTGACCTCCATTAATGTCTCCCTGGTGATACGAATCTTGACTATTCACAAAATATAGGTAAGCTACTTATCTATTAAGTTACTTACCTAAATGCCAGTCACACAGGCAGCCTGAAACATCATGCCCAGCCGCAAACAGACCATCTCCAGAATTCTTGGCAGCTTCCAGATCATCCGGCGCGCCATGCTGCAACAGGTGGCTGCTCACCAGTCGTGCCATGACAACGAAGACAATGTCAGCCTGGCGCAGCAGATGACACTGCTGACCATCGCCGCACGGGGTGCGATGAGCGTCAAGGAGATTGCCGCAGCACGCATGATCAGCAGCAGTGCGGCGACGCAGGTCGTTAATTCTCTCGTCGACAAAGGCCTGCTGATTCGCAGTCAGGACACGCGCGATCGCCGTGCCTCCGTTGTGACGCTGGGCCTCAAATATGAACAGCTGGTGGCAGCCCGAACAGAGAATGCGGCCTCTTACCTGGCGCCAATTTTTGAGGCGCTGAGTGCCGACGAATTACAGGAATACGAGCGCCTTAACAAAAAACTGGTCGATGCCCTGCGCAAGACCAGCTCCCCCGAATAGAAAAGACACCATTCAGGACACAATCACCATGAGTGACACCCAAACCGCGATCACGGATCAGCAACGCCGTATTTCACTGATCGCCATCCTTGTTGTATTCATGCTCGGCGCGCTGGACATGACCATCCTGTCCACCGCCACGCCCACCATTGTGGCCGACCTGAATGGTCTGGAACTGTATGCCTGGGTGACCACGGCCTACATGCTTTCATCAACAGTGCTGGTACCAATTTTTGGCAAACTCGGCGACATGTATGGTCGCAAGCGCATTCTGCTGTGGGGCATCAGTATTTTCCTCGCCGGCTCGGTGCTGTGTGGCATGAGTGGTGAGTTTGGTGATCTGCCCCTGCTCGGTGACGGCATGATGCAGCTCATCATCTTTCGTGCAGTCAAAGGGGTTGGCGGCGCCGCTCTGTTCACCAGCGCCATCGGGATCGTGGCCGACCTTTACCCACCCATGAAGCGCGCCAAGTTCATGGGGCTGTTCGGCGCAATATTTGCGCTTGCCAGTCTCATAGGACCGACCATCGGTGGCCTGCTCACTGATCACGCCAGTGGTGTGTGGTTTGGTCACCCGATTGCCGGCTGGCGCTGGGTGTTTTATGCAAACCTGCCACTGGGACTGATTGCTCTGTACATGGTCGCTAAAAAGATGCCCACGCTTAACAGTCATCAGGGTGGCAAAATCGACTACCTGGGCGCGTCGCTGCTGCTGTTGGTGTTTATCCCCTTCCTCCTCGCCCTGACCTGGGGTGGCAACCGCTACGCCTGGGACTCTGCTCAATTGCTTGGCATGTTTGCACTCAGCGCGGTCTCTCTGATCGCCTTTATTGCCGTCGAGTCACGCACGCCCGATGCGGTCATGCCCCTCGATCTGTTCAAAAGCCGGGTGTTTGTCTTCGCCAATCTGTCCTCGTTCATTCTGGGCATGGCGTTCATGGGCGCGGTGATGTTTATGCCTCTTTACATGCAGGTGGTGCTGGGCGTGGACGCCACAGGCAGTGGCTTTGCCATGTTGCCACTGATGGGCGGACTGATGTTCACCAGCATTCTCAGCGGTCGTCTGGTTTCAAAATCGGGCAAGTACAAGGCCTACATGGTCGGTGGTGTGATCATTTTGGTGGCTGGTGTTTATCTGCTGACACGACTTGATGCCAGTTCCACACTCACGCAATTGAATATTGCCATGGTTGTGGTTGGACTGGGTCTGGGTCCGTCGCAAAGCCTGATCAACCTGATCGTGCAAAGTGCATTTCCGATTGCAAAAATTGGTGTCGCAACCAGTTCTACCCAATTCTTCCGGCAAGTGGGCAATACCGTTGGTGTCGCCATCTTCGGTGCAGTCATGGTCAGCAGTCTGGCAACTGAACTTCCCAGACAGTTACCACAAATGGCAGGCAGCGGCGCGTCAATGAACATGAGTCAGGCGCAGTCCAGTGCCATGAATCCGCAGGCAGTGCAGGACATGGTGCGTGCCCGGTTCGACGCGTATGCCCCGACGGTGGAGCAGGCCTTTGCCGGTGACCGCAGCGCCGCGTCGGAGGTGGTTGGCAATCCCCTGCTGCCTGATGAGTTCAAGGCGCCACTGGTGGAATATCTGGGCAGCAAAAGCGACAGTGCAGTCCCCAACGCGCAGCGCTATCTTGCCGCTTACCATGACAGCATCGACGCTCAGGTAGAGACTGCAGTGACCACCATTCAGCAAGGTACACGTACTGCTTTTTCCAATGCCATCACATCGATGTTCAGTGCGAGTTTGTGGATCTGCCTGATCGGGCTGCTGATTACAGCGTTTATCCCGGTGATTTCGCTGGGAGCACATGGAGAGCGTGAAGCTCAGGCCTGATTGATGGTGACGAGATTGAACCCTTCATCCGCGGTGGGCGCCACAAAATGTTTGCTGACGCTCGCAAACATTTCCTCGGTGTCTGTTGCTGCTCTTTCCGGATGTGACTCGCGCCGCCTGGCGATCTGTTCCAGACACACCGCATCAGACTGGTTGATAAAGATCAGCTGATGCGGCGCATTGATCTCTGAATAAATTGCCCTGAACCATTGCCGCTGCTGCACGGTATTGGCCGGAAAATCCATCACAACATCGGTACCGGCAAGCAGCATATCCTGCACCAGTTTTTTGATTGGCGGTTTGAGGCGACGCGAATATTCAATGTAGTCCTGCAGCGTCTGTATGCAGCCTGGATACAGTGATGCCAGCCAGTCGTCTTCCGACAGCAGAACAGCGCCGCTGGCTCTCGCAATTTCCAGCGATTTTGTGGATTTGCCTGCGCCCATTTTTCCGCAGAAGAAAGTCAATTGACCTGTTTTCATTGTCTGTCTTACCTGTTCGGTGCTGAACCATTCCGTTGGATTTACATCACAAGGGTCATCATCACGAAACTGACAATGTGTGACGCGCCGTGGGCAATAATCGCAGCCTCAAGCCCGTATCGCCAGAACAGAACGCAAAACAGCGGGCAAAATGCTTTCAGACGCAGCCCTATTACCGTATGCTCCCCACTCTCCATCTGACTCCAGTCACAAATGTCACTACCAGGGTTCGCCGCTATGTACCAACGCCTCTTATTCACTATCGTCATCCTCGCCTTCCAGGCAATCCTGGCAGCCCCTGCCCACGCTCAGGGCCGCCCCACGCCGTATCCATTACCGGATGCACCGGTTGTATTGGACAGCGTTACTGCCAACATTCAGGTTTCAGTGGTGGCAGAAGGTATTCCACGTCCATTTGGTTTCGCTGTGCTACCCAACAGCCATATCCTGATTACCGACCGTTATACACCCGCTTTGCGTGTGATCCGCGACGACATGCTTGATCCTGAGCCTCTGCAGGGACTGCCGGCGATCCGCACGGGCTTTCATTCCGGACTACTGGATGTTGAGGCGCATCCAGACTTCGCGCAGAACCAGCTCATTTATCTGAGCTACCACACCGCCCTGGAAACCGAAGGTGAATATGCCATCGCGGTCGGTCGGGCACGCTACGACGGCAGCAATCAGCTCAAAGACTTTGAGCAACTGTTTATTGGCACACCGATGACGATCTCTGGCGGCTCCCGGATGGTGTTCGCTCCCGACGGCAAACTGTTCGTCACCGTAGGCGGTGCAATGGACAGACGCCCGCTGGCGCAGGATCTGATGCGTCTGGAAGGCAAGGTGCTGCGCCTGAATGCAGACGGCACGATCCCCACCGACAACCCATTTGTGGGGCGCACTGACGCACGCCCGGAAATATACTCCTATGGCCATCGCGACCAGTACGCTGTGGCCATTCACCCGCAGACCGGTGAGCTGTTCCACGCCGAGCTGGGTCCACTGGGTGGCGACAAACTCAACATCATCAAGGCAGGTGGCAACTACGGCTGGCCACTTTATGGTTACGGCAGCTATAACGATGGCGAACCGATGGCCAAACTGCCGCGCGAGGGTTATGAATCAGCTCTGCTGATCTGGCAGCCGGGTATCGTGCCGTCCGGTTTGATGTTTTACACCGGCGATGCTTTCCCGCAATGGCAGGGCAATCTGTTTGCCGGCAGCATTCAGCGCGGACGTCTGCCCGGCACCGGCGGACTGGAGCGCGTCGTGTTCAATGAAAACATGTGGGAGCTGCAACGCGAAACACTGGTCACTGAATTACATCAGCGCGTGCGCGACGTGGCACAGGGGCCAGACGGATTGATCTACCTGTTGACTGAAGAAGAAAACGGCGCGGTTCTGCGCCTGGAGCCCGCTCAATAAGCCCGGGGGAGCAAACCCATGCCTGATACGCAAAAGAAATTGAATCTTGCCGCCTGGGTGCTGGTGGTGCCAGCCACGCTGTTCCTGCTGCTGGCAGGCTCTACCAAAATGCTGGGCGCCAATCCGTTGGCCAGTATCGATGCCATGGCACCCTGGGTGTTCTGGATCGGTCTCGGTGAGGTAACTGCAGCGCTGCTGTATGCGGTGCCAAGAACATCCATCATCGGCGCCTTGTTTCTAAGCGCCCACCTGGGCGGCGCCATTCTGTTCCATATCATCCGCGGCGAGAACTTTTTTGGCCCGGTGCTGACAAGCTTCTGGTTTCAGTCGCTGATGCTGCTCAGCGTGTGGGTGGTGGTTTTCCTGCGCTACCCGGCAATTGTGTCAAACTTTCAGTCCGACTCAAGCAGTTGATAGCTGTCGCGCTCAAGGCGAATCAGTAATTGTTTATAACCGGATAGCACCGATGCGTGCTGTCCGGCTGGCGACAGGTAATTGGCAAACAGCAAGACTGTCTCAGCACTTCGGTGCCAGGAAGGTCTCTGAACTTCAGTTACCACGTACGCGGGTGCGATCTGCAGACTGACGACAGACAGCCTGTCTGCATGAGCCGCCAACAACTCGGCTCTTCGCTCAAACCAGTCAGGTCCGGACAGTGACTTCAATTCTGAGGTCAAGACTGGATCATTAACAGCGACAAGATCAACAGCGATTGCCGAACTCTGATTGCTGTCCGCCATTGACTCTATACGGATTGCGTGCGGCTCGGCAACCGAGCACCCGACGACCAGAAACATGATCAAATGCAAATTTCTCAATCGCCACAAACGGGGATCAAATCTCAATCCGACCTCCTGATTATTATGCTGTGAACGGTTCACAATCTATTTGCAGCTCTCTCCTTACATCTGTTGAGTCAGCCACGACTCTTGGTCAAACTCCTGGCTTCCAAGCTGGTTTCGAAATGCACTTGGCGTGACGCCATGTTTCTCCTTAAACGCCTTGTTAAATGAAGATAACGAGGCATACCCAACCTCGAAAGCGATATTGGATATCTGTGTATCAAACTCCGAGGGATCCATCAGGCGCGCGGTGGCTTTGTTGATACGATACTCATTAAGAAACTGGTTAAAGTTACGGTAGTGCATTTTTTTGTTTATGAAGCGCCGCAGCAGATATTCCTGAATTCCCAAAGCCATCGCCAGGTCTTTAATCGTAAGACCGAGTTTGGTGTAAAGCTGATCCTTTTCCATTGCTGACTTCAGACGCTCCAGAAGAGCTTTATCAGACCGACTTTCAAAATCAGTAAGATTGATATTATGTGCCACACCGACCGCCTTGTTTCTGATCAGTTGCGACGAATCGTGATGAAGCCGAAAGATGACAATATTAAAAAACAGTGCACAAGCAAAAATAACAGTAAAAAATCCAATTCGTACAGCGCCGGGGACGGAATAGAAAAAACCAGAGGCGACAATCACACCGACTATTAAACCCATGGAAACAACAAAAGGCCCCCTCAGTCGCCTGCGTGACTCTACAAGATCAGAATTGAAGTGCTTTAGCGCCAGATATATCGCATGTACCGTAAATCCAAGCATGACAGCCAGAGGCAGTTGCATAAGCAATAGCTGCGATAAAAAAGGAATCTCGCCCGTGGTAGAAATCAGGATCGAGCCGATCACTCTCAGGCTCACATAAACCGCTAGCGTAGCCCAGGCCCAGGCAGGCGTGCCATGTTGGTCCATGAATAGATTTCGACTGATCAACCACAAGAGAAAGGGAGTACTACTGGCGAACGCTCGAAAAGTTTGCTGCGCCGCCGTGGGAGCAAATTCTGTGACGGGCATCACAAGAATGATATAGAAAATCAGACCCACGCTGTATAGCGCCATCAGGCGTGCCAACGTCTGGTGACGATAGTGCACGAGGCTGCTCAGTCCCATGAACAACAATTGGGAGACAGCGAGTGCACTAACGGAATAGTGCAATACGATCTGCATTAAAGCCTGACTTTTATTGTTTGTTATCCTTCGAAGATAATCGACCTGAATTGAATTGGCAATAACTACAACCGCCATTTTCCAGTTTCATCGTGACCCAGTTCGCATTGCGGAACAAAATTTAAAATACGTCGGCTGACGTATTCTGTAATCGAACGTTTCCATAGTTCGTCAGAACT
Organism: Pseudohongiella sp. SYSU M77423; assembly: GCF_029911965.1. Classification (NCBI taxonomy): domain Bacteria; kingdom Pseudomonadati; phylum Pseudomonadota; class Gammaproteobacteria; order Pseudomonadales; family Pseudohongiellaceae; genus Pseudohongiella; species Pseudohongiella sp. SYSU M77423. The sequence goes on from NZ_JARYTH010000002.1 coordinate 524,776, forward strand.
TTTTTCATTTTACGCAAGACATCATTGCAAGCCTTGTATGGTAATGCGATTGAGCGTTCTGTTCCGAAAACGATCAATAACAATAATCAGACGAGGCCCAAGATGCTTTCTCACCTGCCAAATCAGTTACCCTGTTTCAAAAGAAAGACCGGCTTGCTGTGTACAGCCATTTCAATGACTCTCTTTACCCTGTCGACACAAGGTCATGCTCAATCTGACTCACCCGAGGTGGAAGAGATAATCGTTACAGGATCATTCATCCGCCGTAGTGAAGGCCTGAATGCCGCATCACCAGTAACTCAGCTCAATGCCGAAGACCTGGAAGCCCAGGGTACTGTCAATATGGCTCAGGTTGTGCAAAATCTGACCTTTAACAACGGCACTGCTGTGACCAATTCCATTCAGGGTGTCACAAGTACTACCTCTAATTTCAATTTGCGCGGCCTGGGACCTCGCGCCACGCTGACACTGATCGACAGTAAACGGATAGCTACTGATAACGTACAGTCCATGCTGCCAGCTTCCGCCTTGCAACGAATAGAGGTTGTAACCGACGGGGCCGCGGCATTGTACGGAACGGATGCAGTCGCGGGAGTTGTCAATCTTATCCCGTATACATCCTACGACGGCGTCAAGCTAGAGTATTTTGAAGAAGGCGACAGCCGCGGCGACTACAGCAAGTCAGAGATTTCATTCCTCGGTGGACGCAGCCTTGGCCCCGTCGACCTCGTCGTGGCAGGTTCCTACGTTGATGCCTCCACTCTGGAATGGGCGGAGCGCCCGGACTATGTTCGCTCAGGTCTGACACACAATGGCGGCTCCAATCCCGGCAACTTTCTGGTCCCCAATCGCGATGCAAACGGCAATCTGACGGGCACCGCAGGAAGCCGGGTCGATCCCAGTTGCGGGTATCAGACTGAACCAGACCAGGTAAGCCCTGGAAACAATCCCTGGGGCAATCCACTGGGTGGCCGCTGCTTTTTCAGCTTTGGCGATACCCGTGATTTCCAGCCAGAGTTTGATACAGCCTCGCTTTACGGAAATCTGAACTGGGATATTAACTCTGAGACCAGCTTCAGGTCCCAGTTAATCTGGAATCGACAGGTAACACGCAACCGGAACAATACCGGCAATCCTGGTGCCAGGACTGCCGACATCCCCGTAATACGCGGCGAACTGCCGGGCAACACCTTCCGGGCCAGAAGCTCTACTGGCGCAGATCTGTTTGCTGAGCCCCTCAGGGATAGTTCGGGAGCGATCGTCACTGACGGCTATGGACGCCCCCTGCCGCGAAGGGACGCATCGGGTCAGGTACAGCTGGCCAATAACCGTTTTGCATCAATTGATAACGATCCGCTGGGCGGGGTCCCGTTCAGTGAGGATGTCACTATCAATGGATCGCAATGGCTGCCATTCGGCAAATCAGCTGCCAACACGCTGCCGACTGAAATGGCCAGACACGGCGATGTTCAGATCAATCATGGCGACCGGCGCGCATTTCGATTCGCGGCTGGGCTGGATTTCGCGGTGCCGTACCTGGAAGGCTGGGAAGGAACCACCAATTATGTTTACAGCCACTACGACAATGTCAGCAACAGTACCCAGCAATTTAGTCTGGGTGCCCTGGCACAAGGTCTGAACTGTGACGTCATTAACGATGTCGATAGCTGCTTTAACCCTTTCGGCGCCATTGATCCGCGCTACAGAACTCCACAGCATGTTGCCGATGCCATCTTCACCCAGGATCAATTAGACGACCGGGATTCACTGCAGACCTTCGACCTGATTGTGAACGGCCAGGTACCCCTGGGCGAGTTCGAACTTCCGGGCGGGCCAATAGCAATGGCAACGGGTTACCAGCGTCGTCAGGAAACAGACAAGGATGGCCCTACCGCCACTTCAATTCGCAATGACCAGTTGATCGGTGTGCAGGCTCTGCCCAACAGCCAGAGCCGTTTCAGTAACTCCTGGTTCGCGGAACTTGCATTCCCCGTCCTGGACAATCTGGAACTATCCGCTGCGGTGCGCGATGAAAGCTTCAGTACCGGGCAAGGCGCCGTGGTGGACAAATTCGGTCTTGTTTACGTGCCTACAGACTGGCTGAGTGTGCGCGCCACCCGCGGCGAGGCCTTTATCGTACCAACGCTGGCTCAGCTGAATTCACCCGAAAGCTGCGGTTTGAGTAATGTGGATGATCTCTTTACTCAGTTCCAGGGTTTTATCACGTCCTGTAGAACCGGTAATCCAGGGCTCACTTCGGAGACCTCAGACAGCCTGTCATTTGGTGTGGACCTGGCTCTCCTTGACAACCTGACCTGGTCGATCACCTGGAGTGAGACTGACTTTGCCGATCGAATCGTCAGCACCACTACCCAGGACATCATTCGCTCGGACTACCGTAATTTCCGCGCCGCCACAGGCTTCAATCCAACGGATGCCAACCCCTATCCGACAATTGCCCAATTGGAAGCCTGGGTTAATGACCCCCGCTCAGACAAACGCATCATTCGTAATCCTGGCGATATCACAACGCCAGATCGCATATTGCAGAGCGATTCGAATGCATCATCGATGCTGGTGCGCGCCTGGGATACTCAGCTCGACTACGGTTTCAGCCTGGATGACTGGAATTTGACCGGCTGGGGCGACATCAGTGTCCAGTTGCAGGCCACCTACATGGACACCTATACCTTCCAGCTAGCCGATGACCTGCCCCGCATGGAGGCCGTAGGTAAGCAGAACAACGATTTTGGTGCCGTGCCGACCATTCCCCAGCTCAGAGCAAATCTGCGTATCAACTGGACGATGGGTGGGCATTCGCTAAACGCAACCACCCGTTACATCGACGAAGTGATCTTCGATGCCAATGAGTTCAGTTTTCAGCGATTCTTCCCTGGCGCTGAGTGGGGCGGGCCAACCGACAAGCTGCGAGCCTGGACACAATTGGACATGTTCTATTCCTATCGTGGGCTGGAAGCATTTGGCAGCGATATCAGTCTCTCCATTGGCGCTCGCAACCTGACTGACCGTATGCCACAAAAGACAGGCATGATTGCCGGTGTCGCTGCCGAATCACAGGATGTGCTGGGACGTGTGGTTTATGCGCGGGTAGCGTTCAGCTTTGAGTAGGTGACTTAGCCGTCGCAGAAACGGCCCCGCTCTGCAGCAATGCAGAGCGGGTTTTCTTTGTAAAATGCCCGACTGTCCCAAGCTGCCCTACAAATAGACGTATTTTGGGTTATCCTACGGCAAGCCAGCCATTCCAATAATAGAAAAAGTCCAGGAATAACTCATGAAACTACCCACACCGCCGCCCTGCTTCAAAAAACTGTTCAGCGCTTTATTCATAGCCTGCCTGGCAATGCCATTACACGCCGATTCCTGGCCCCAGGCCGAAGTCGGCGCCGAAGCCGCCGGTTTCACTGCAGAGGGAATCGAAAGACTGGACGACGCCATGCGCGAGATCGTGGCGAATCAGGACGTGGCCGGCATGGTCTGGATGCTGGGCAAGGATGGTCAGATCGCCACCTTCGAGGCTGCCGGACTCGCCAGTGTTGATGATCAGACACCCATGACCAAAGACTCACTGTTTCGAATTTACTCCATGAGCAAACCGGTAACCGGCGTTGCCATGATGATGCTCTGGGAGCAGGGCCTGTGGGATTTTGATGATCCGATCAGCAAGCATGTCCCTGAGTTTGCCAATCTGAAAGTGCTGGTCAGCTACGACAACAATGGCAATGTCGAACTGGAAGACCTTGAACGCCAGCCCACCATGCGTGAGCTGATGAGCAACACCGCTGGTTTTGCATACGGTCTGTTTGGCAATGACCCGGCGAATCAGGCATTCCGCGAGCAGGAAGTGCTGGCGTCCAGCGACCTGAATGAACTCATCCAGAAAGTCGCCGCAATCCCGCTGATGGCACAACCCGGCGAGCAGTGGTATTACTCTATTGGCATGGATATCCAGGGCTACATTGTTGAGCAGCTGACCGGCATGAGCTTTGGCGAATATCTGCGGCAGCATCTGTTTGAGCCGCTGGACATGATGGATACACGCTTCTATGTGCTGCCGGAAGATGTCGATCGTTTTGCACAGGTTCACTACTGGGATGCTGAGCGCAATACACTGGCCCAGCAGGCCGAGCGCCCCGATCGACCCAGCTACCTGGACGCTGACAGACTGGAGTCTGGTGGCGGCGGTCTGGTTTCCTCCACTCATGACTACGCACGTTTTATCCAGATGCTGGTCAATAACGGCGAGCTTGATGGCGTGCGTATCCTGAAGCCGGAATCCGTCCGCATCATGAGCACCAACAGCCTGACCGGTGATGAAGACATGCGCTACGGCATTGGTGGTCCCGGCCAGCCTGGACAGGGCTGGGGCGTTGACATGGCCGTGCTTTACGATCCACAAGCCGCCGGTTCACCACAAGGACCAGGCACCTATTATTGGGCAGGCGCTGCCGGCACCTCATTCTGGATTGATCCGGTCAATGACATTTTCTGGCTGTCCATGATTCAGGCTCAGGGCCCGCGACGCCCTGGCGCAGCCAATATGGGTGAGGTGGCACGCGATATCATTTACGAAAGTCTGGCAGAGTAAGATCAGGGGCCAGCAGATTTATTTTTGCTGGCCCGGCACTTGTCCGAACAATACAGCACCTGATCCCAGTTTTTGGCCCAGGCCTTGCGCCAACTCATTTCCCGACCGCAGGTCTTGCAGGGTTTACTGGGCAGATGTTGTTTGTTGCCTCTAAAGTGTTGTCTCTGACGCTCAGTCACAGGCTATCGCCCTCCCGCCAGATCAATAAACGTCCCTGTTGTATATGAAGCCTCTTCCGACAATAACCACATAATCGCATGTGCCACCTCTACGGGGTGGCCGCCGCGTTGCATGGGAAGCGATTTACTGATGCGATCAACGCGACCTGGCTCTCCACCATCGGCATGCATATCTGTATAGATGAACGCAGGACGCACTGCATTTACGCGAATACCTTCGCCAGCCACCTCACGCGACAATCCAATTGTCAGCGTATCAACGGCGCCTTTGGAGGCAGCATAGTCAACATATTCACCAGCCGAACCAAGTCTGGAGGCCGCGGATGATACATTGACAATCGCACCGCCCTGCCCGCCATGTCGCGTTGACATGCGTTTTACCGCCTCACGGGCACAAAGAAAGCTTCCAATAACATTGGTAGCCAGTATCCGGTTTAGCCTCGCGGCATCGATGTCCTCGACACGCGTCTGCTTTTCCAGAATTCCCGCGTTGTTGACCAGCGCGGTGACTGGCCCAAAAGCATTGTCCACATCTGCAAAAAGGCTAATGACATCTGACTCGCTGGACACATCTGCCGCTACTGCAATCGCGCGTCCACCGCCATGCTCAATTTCAGAGACCAGGGACTGCGCAGCTGCTTGGTTCCTGTGATAGTTAACACAGACAGCGTAACCGCGTTCGGCGGCAATGCGGGCAGTCGCCGCACCAATACCGCGGCTCGCACCGGTAACAATTAAAACGCCTTGTTTGCTGTTGGTCACGTTAAAAACCTGCTCCAATCTGATTGTCATACTATCGGTATATTTATAAATATTTTCAATATCTTGATTGTAATCGTTGCTGCCCAAACAGCTTGGACGTATTCGGATCAGAGGCTCGAAGCTATCTGAACCGTGTGATTGGAGCACTGCATGTTTATGCTGGTACCATGGGGCTGACATTCACTTTTACAGGACCTTGGCATGGCCTCCCGAATACCCAAGCCAGCCTTCACAATTCGCGATGCAGTCACCGCGGATTTGCCAGTGCTGGTGGATTTTCTGACCAGGCTCGCGCTGCATGTGAACGGTGGATTGGAAATGCAGCTCAAGGAGTCAGAGTATCAACGCCTGTACGAAGTGCTGGAGACGGCGCTTGAGTCGCCAGACAAACGTATTGTGGTCGCGGATTTGCCCGGTGTCGGACTGATTGGCATGGGTGACGTCACCGTCTGGTCCAGCCAGAGTATCTGGGAGCAGGCCACTGTGGCAGAGTATCGCTCGGCAATCATTGACGATATCTGGGTGGAGCCCGATTATCGTAAATTCGGTGTCTTCCGGTCATTGTTAAAACGCCTGGTTGAATTTGCAGATGAACGTGGTGCCTACGACCTGGTGCTGGAGTACTCCTCATCAAACAAAGAAGCTAAACAGGCATGGACGCGTCTTGGCTTCGTAACAACCGGCATTCGCGCCGCCGCCTTCACACAAAATGTGAAGGAAGCGCTGAAGTGAGACGAGTGACACCACTTGAAAACAGCCGAACTCGCTGACACAACAAAAAGGGGAAATCAGCTGATGACTACACGCACTGTCAATGTGTTTTACGATGAGGTCATGCTTGGCCACAACCCTGAGGTTGACGTGCCCTACGTCCCCAGCCGCGTGGAAAAACGCGTCAGGCACATCCTCAGCGAGCTGGACTTCAAGTGGAGTTATCCTGAACATCCGGGCCGCATTTCTGCAGTCAAATCCTACTTGGATGAAAACCCCATACCTGGCGTGCAGTACCGAACCGGACCAAAAGCGAGCTACAAACAACTGGCACGCGTTCACACCAGTGCCTATCTGGATTATCTGTTCTCTCTGACCGGCAAACGTGCCTGGCTGGACTCGGATACAACCGCCGTATCGCCGGACAGCATTGAGGCAGCCGTCATGGCCGCAGGGCTGGCTATCGCCGCCGTAGAATCGGTGGTTAAAGGCAAGTCTGACAGTGCATTTGCACTGGTCAGGCCACCGGGCCATCACGCAGAGCCGGTGCGCGCGCGTGGATTCTGCCTGATCAATAATGTTGCCGTGGCGGCCGCGCACGCGCACGCCAAGTTAGGTTGCGAACGTATTCTGATCATCGACTGGGATGCGCACCATGGCAATGGCACTCAGGATATATTTTGGGCTGACTCCAGTGTGCTGTTTTTTGATACTCACTGCGCCGCGCCTTTCTACCCAGGATCGGGCCACCTTGAAGAAGTTGGCGCAGGCATCGGCGAGGGTTACACCATCAATGTGCCACTTCCGGAATCGGCAGGTGATGTGGCATTCGAAAAGGCCTTCAGAGAGATTCTCGTTCCAGCAGCCGACCATTTCAAACCGGACCTGGTGCTGGTTTCAGCGGGTTTTGACCCCCACCGCAACGATATGGCCCTGAACCTGACTTATGATGGCTTTAAGGTCATCACCAGCATTGTGCAGAGGATTGCAGAAAAACATTGCGATGGCAGGTTGGCGCTGGTCCTGGAGGGCGGGTATAACCTGACCTCCCTATCACAGGGCGTACATGCAGTTCTTGAGGTACTGGCAGGCGGCGAGGTGCCGCAAGTCAGTGCAACTGGCGTCAAAGAGGTCGAAGAAGCCGCAGAATTTCATTTGTCGGCCTTCACCGACCAAGCGCATGAAGAAACAACGTAACGCAGGAAAAAGTTTTACGAAGGATCAGCACACACGCGGTTGCGACCTTCGTCCTTGGCTCGATAGAGGTTCTTGTCTGCTCTGGCTATCAGAGTTTCAGGATTTTCTTCGCCAGCGTATTCGGCCACACCCAGGCTGATTGTGATGCTTAATGACAGACCATCAATTTCAAAAGGTCTGGCGCTGACAGCACGTCGGATACGCTCAGCAGCAAGAAGTGCCTGTTCTGCATTTATCTCAGGCATCAGTATCAGAAATTCCTCCCCGCCCCAGCGCACAGCGCGATCTTCATCGCGTATGGTTTCACTGATCCGGATGGCAAGCAGGCGCAGTACCGCATCACCAACATTATGACCGTGATCATCATTAACGCGCTTAAAGCGGTCCAGGTCGGCCATCACCACAGAAAATGTCTTGTTGTATCGCCGTGCCCGGGCAATTTCGCTGTGTAATTGTGGCTCGACAAAGCGTCGATTGTTCATTCCGGTCAACGGGTCAGTTGCAGCCGACTTGCGCAACTCAACTTGCTGTTCAAACAGGGCGGTTCGGGTGCGGAACAGCAGTTCTGAGATGATCAGCGCGATGATCAGTGAGGTGACTACGTTATAAAGGACATAGCTGCTATCGCGAAACGACTGATCCAGCCACCCCATCAACAGCAAAGTGGCAATAAAAGGTACGCCAAAAATCAGCAACAACTCGCGAGCCCCACGCAGGCAGGCAGGCGCCGCAGCGAAGATAATAATGATCAGTCCATTCACCATCAGGGTGACATTGCCATCAGGTGCGAAATAGTTGCTGATGAAAAGTCCAAACATCATCAACATCACGTTCATAACCAGCAGGCGCAACATTAAAGGTGCGCCCTGCCCATCCTGCCGCCTGAATATACACAACAGTCCGAACAGCGCCGTTATCACAGCCAGAGCACGCCAGGCTGCATTGCTCCACCACAAGGAAGGAATGCCATCAGTCCACATCAGGTCCAACACCTGATAAATCGGCAATAGAAGTACAGCCAGCAGCGAGTAGGCCAACAGCATCTTGCGGGCAAACTCACGGTGCTGCTGATCAATCTCTGGGTCGTTCAACATGCTGACCGGTGCCCCAGGCTCATAAATACTCTCAATTTCTGCATTCGATTGTGGTTGAACGACGCGTTTTGCTACTCAAGGTCGTTATATAAAACGCTACTTTATAGAACACGTGATCAGGGATGTCCATATTCACATGGAGCTGCGAAGTTTAAGGGGCACAGTGGCGGCTGGTCACAATCAAAACCAATAAGGCAGATATCACTCAATGAGTTGAGCGAGAACTTCAAGCGTGTGAAAGAATAAGCAGCCTTCCAGCATCAGCCTGTCCTGGCAGACCAAACACTCAGATTCGAGGCAGCAGTTCACGGAGGCCCTGAAGCCGGAAGGTTAATGCGGTGTCGTCTGTCATTGTGAACTCAACATCCAGAATCTGCTCACCGAGCCTTATGATATCTGTATATAGACCAGTGCTTGTCTCAAACCGGCCGCTGCAGCGTTGTTGTGTGGGATTTGCCCCGGGCACAGGAGCCGACGCTCTGCTGGCCTGTAACTGAATTTCACCTTCACCCACGGAAGTAATCACAAACGTAACGTCTGTATTCTCAGCAAAACCGGGGTCAGGTTCACCTCGTGTCGTTACCCTGACACATGAATACAGACGTTGTTCGCCATCGCCGATCGTGCCTATGCGCTGGTAAGGCAGCTGATAGTCCGGATGCGCCTGAACGCCATTCAGACTTGAAAGCCATCGCCTGCGACCATCCGGCACGTAGGATGACACGGTTTTGATGTCAGCACTGGATTGAATGGGCACCGTGACTGTCACTTTCAATAAGGTCTGGAAACCTTTCCCTGCTCTGGTATTTTGCTCCAAGCCAGGTCTGTTTTCGTATCGTGCCGCCTTGTCATTTATTTGAATGAAAAATTCGTGTATTCCCGGACGCTTAAAGTCTATTTGTTGCCACGCAGACTGCATGTTGCCGCCCAGGTCTTCTGTCAGATGGTAGTCTGCAATGCCATCACCGTCCTTGTCGCTGCGGGGCTCCGGCAAATGCCAACGCACAATAATGTCGTCACCCTCTGGATCGTCTGCAAAAACTTTCACATTGATGCTATAGGGCGTATCCGCCTTTTCAACAAGTGCTCTGGCTTCTGGGATGCGGTTGTATTGCCGGAAAGCATCCACTTCAAATGAGGTAGCGAACAGAAGCTCAGGCTCGGAAACCAGCGCACTGTCTTCGCGCAGGAAAACTGACCAGGTACCTGGAAAATCCTTGAAATAGCTGGCCAAACCCAGGGCCTTGAGGTAGTAACACCAATGGCAGCCCGGCGCAAAAGGCAAACTGGAATGCAGCATCCCGTCTGGACCCACAATATCAAGCCGCGCTCGCAAACCGTCAGTCGACAGGACCGGCGTCTTCAGAATTAACCAGGAATCGTCGGGAGTGTCATCGTTGATCACTGAAGCGGCGGTCATACTGTCGGAATCTTGAAAACTTCCGAGTAACAGACTGGCAGCCTCCGACCCCATAAATCGTCTGACTTTCGCTGCAGATGCGGCAGGCGGTTGTATGTAGCTTGAGTCGAAAGCCGCATCGGGATGACCATACAGCACCTGAACAGCACGTACATCGTCAGCCATAGGAAATGCCATTCTGTTGTAGGGGTTCGCAAACATGATGGAGTTCGGATTTTCAGAGTGCCCCAAACCCAGGAGGTGGCCCAGTTCGTGAGTAAGAATCGACATCATTTCGTATGGATCTGAGGACCAGGTGCCGGCGCTATTAAGGGTTAAATCACCACCTGAAAACTCGAAATATCCACGACTTTCCAGATAATCACCAAAATCTGGGCCGGCCCTGCCGGCCCAGGTCTCACCCGCAGCATGTTGCCAGCTAACGATAACATCTGTCTCGTCAGGAGCAGCAACTGAGGCCAGCTCGACGTCAAATCTGATCCCACTAACTCTCTCCCAGCGCTGCGCAGCCTCCCGCAACATCTCCAGCATAGCTTCGCTATCAGAATACGCTGAATGCGCACCTGCCGGCTTATAACGCAAGTTGACGGAATCGAGCCAACGGCCGAGGAAAGTTGATATGCTCAGCGCTGGAAGCTCGTATTGCTGGCGGACGTCCGAGACTGGGGGCTCAACGGTGGCGTGTGCGATTGACATAAACAACGCGAAAAACGACACGATGACGGCCATTACCAATCTGTGGCGTTTGATTTGACATGGCACCCAGGCAGTGAAGCAACACACTTGCGCGTTCTTGAGTATCGCCGCCCACATGTTCATGACTGGATGGCGGCCTGCGGACCGCTCATATCTTCTGAAGTGAATTGCACAAACTCGTTTCTGATGGCAATGCCGAGTGCCACACTGAACCAGAGTAAAATAGTGCCAAATTGCTCGACCCCTTCAAAACCACCACCCTCCGGCGCAACAATAAGGTCCGAGAGCGAATTGGCTTGCAGCAACAGACTGGCTATCTGTAATTCCTCGCTACTAAATATGATCGATACCATCACGACTTGTGAAAGTGAGACCAGGGTCGCAAACCCGGCGAAAATAATAAAGATCCAGGCCAACACAGTCACAAATGTCGATCCAGGTTGCATAGTGAGATTCTCGGCTACGAGCCATGGCCCGGGACTAAGATAGTCAGCAATAAGACCAGACGATCAAGCTCGGTACAACTAGCCGATAGTCTAATAGCTGAGGCCATCTGGTTGACAGGCACAACAAGCTCGGTACCGGGCAGGCAAGCAGTGATATTCGTGCTGACCAGCCCGGCTTTCAGTTTCTCGACCGAAGCGCAGCCTCATACGCCAGGGCCGCCCAGTGCCGCATTTCTGACGGGTCTTCCAGGGCTTCTTCGGGCGCCTGATAGTAGGACATGCCGACCATCTTCTGACCTTTCTGGTACATGAACTGCGACATACCACGATGCCTGAACTTACTGACCGTCACAGCGTCGACCTTCAGATAGAGCATGTCATCTGCGACCAGACCGATCATCAGATCATTGTGATAGATGCCATGACCGCCGAACATTTTCCTCGCGCGAATGTCGCCAAACTCGGCAAACATCTCTTTCAGGAATTCAATGTAATTACTCATGATGCATCCGAATCATCGGTCTATTCAGACTTCAGCAGGAAGCCTCATCATCGAGCCAGCCAATCACCTCGCCAAGCATCTTCTTGACAGGCCGTCTCAGGCCGCACCAGATCGCTGACGATATTCTTTGGGGGTGACACCTGTATGCTGTCGGAAAGCCCGATTAAATGGGCCAAGAGAGTTAAACCCGCAATCGTAAGCAATACTGGCAATGGTCATGCGCTGACGCTCCGGATCCTCGAAAAGGCGTTTGGCCCGTTCTATCCTGAAGCTGTTCACCAGGTGGTTAAAGTTCCGGTAGCCAAGGTGGCTGGTAATACACCGCGTTACCTTGTATTCCTGGTCCCCAGTGTGTTCTGCCAGATCAGCCACTTTCAGATAGCTTGACGTCAGCAGTTTATCGTCCTTCAGGGCGGTGAGAATCCGGCTGGCCAGCTCAACCGACTCCCCTTCGACAGAGCTCGCGCGTTGGTTTCTCCCCGGCCCGGCAGTTTCATGCAGCGGGTGGCGCAAACGAAACTGCACAGCCAGTAGGCTAATTATCAGCGTAAGCAGCGCGCAAAGGGTCAGCATGGTGTCCTGCCACTCTGCCGCAATAGAACCTGGCGCGGCCCCTGACACCCACAGCAGTGAAACACCAACGAGAAGGCTGAATCCAGCTAAAAAAAGCACTCTGACACGGCGCTCCGCCGCGTTTGGCTGTCCCGAAAACCCATGCAGGGTCTCACGCCAGACAAATGCGATAGCGGTAAAACAGACCAGCGCTTCGGCATTGCGGATGATGCGACCAGCCTCCGTGGCAAACACGGAAGCCCCGCTAAACGGGGTCAACGCAGCGGCGGCTTCAATAGCAATAACAAGCGGTACCAGACTGAATACGCCTACGCCCAGGTGTTTACGGTCACGAAACAGTGCTCTGCTAAGAAACCATAACCAGGCACAGGGACCAGCGCCGGTGATGACTAGTGCGACGTAGGTAAATCCGGTATCAGTCGGATAATAACGGGCGAGAGATGCACTCAGGGTGGCCAGGGCGAAACACCACCAAAGCAGCACAACTGGTTCAATATCCTTTAAGCGGTAAATCAGTGAGGTAGCAACTGACGCCGCGTCCCGGGGCCTTCCAGCTGTTAGTTCGTCAGGCAGCGAGCTGATTTTCCACATAGTCGTCAACTTAAAACTGGTCGATTTCCAAAACGGCAAGACTACGATCTGGCAATGCGGATACTGGGTGGCGTAGTCCTGCATTCGTGGTGAGTCAGGACGATAGTACCACAAGGGAGAAAGTCAGTTATGACATCACAAGCGATGCTCGATTCGGGGTGGCGGTCCCCGGTGTTTGCCAGCAAGGCCTTGGATGCAGCCGCCAGATGCTGGTTTGCGACAGTCCTGCTGGGACAGGCGATATTTTCTATGTATATCGTTATGTTCTACTACGGTTCCACCCTGCAGGGTAATTTTGCGCGATTCAATCAGGTGATGCCGGCCGGCTACATCGAGGGCGACGGCCCGGGCAATGTCGCCGTGATTACGCATGTGATGTTTGCTGCGCTGATTACAATGGGTGGCTTGCTTCAGCTGTTACCGGGTATTCGTCGGCGTCTGCCCGCTTTGCACCGCTGGAACGGCCGTATTTATGTTCTGATCGCAATCGTAATGAGCCTGAGCGGTGCCTACATGATTGTGACGCGAACTGACCTGGTAGCTGGCGGTGCATTCGGACATACGGCGCTTATGATTAATGGCGGCATCATATTGCTCTGCGCGGTCATGGCATTCAAATTTGCGCGCCGAAGACAGTTTGCAAGCCACCGTGTCTGGGCCCTGCGTCTGTTCGTGGCGGTCAGTGGTGTGTGGCTGTTCCGGATTGGCATGATGGCCTGGCTGGGCCTGCACGGAGCACCCGTCGGTTTTGACCCGGTGAGTTTTACAGGGCCATTTTTGACAGCGCTGCATACACTGACGTATATCGTCCCCCTGCTTTTTCTCGAAGTGTATCTGCGGGCAAAGGCACACGGGTCGGCAACTCAGAAGCTGATGACCGCCAGCGGCGTGGCTCTGCTCAGTGTTGTTATGCTGGGAGGCGTGCTGAGTGCAACATTCGGGATGTGGCTGCCGCGCATCTGACTGACCGCGCAGCAGGCTTGTGGTCGCTGCATTGCCAGGCGTCGACAAAGAGGGTAGCTTGCCAACATGAACTCAAGGCAAACACCAGACACAGTTCTGCTCGACTTCTCCAATAGCGTGCCCCAAACCAACTGGCGCGCCATAGACGATGAGGTCATGGGCGGCCGTTCGAACAGTGCTCCTGATATCGCCAACGGCTGCCTGCACTTTTCTGGTGTCATTTCGCTGGAGAACAACGGTGGCTTTGCATCCATCCGCGGGCAGCACCGTCAGGATTTGAGCAAGCTGCATGGATTGATGCTCTGCGTTTGTGGTGATGGTCGCCGCTACCAGTTCCGGCTGTACACGGACGCCTCTTACCAAGGCTCCAGAATTGCCTACAGTTTCGGTTTAGATACCGTTAAGGGTCAGTGGCTAGAGATACCCATTCCATTTTCCGGTCTGAAGCCTGTTTTTAGGGGCCGCAACCTGCCTGGCCCCGTATTTGATGCCGCAAAAGTCGAACAGATAGGCTTTCTGCTGGCAGACAAACAGGTTGGCTCGTTTCATCTTGCCGTGGCATGGATCGCCGAGCTCTGATCACAGCGTCGCATCTATTTCTATCTGCAGCATTCTGCTCAAGACGCCACGCCCGCCTGCTGACAGAGACGTGATTTGAGTACCCGATTTCTCAAGTGAAACGTGGATACAACTAGGCGACGGATTTGGCATGCAGTAGCCCTGCTCAATTTCAAAAGCTCTTTTGTGAATACCCAGATGGTCGTGGAGAAAAGAGGCCAGTGGCCCTGCGGCCATCCCAGTGGCCGACTCTTCCTGGATGCCGTAGCGCGGCGCAAACATCCGGGCGGAGGCATCTCTGCCGGCATGGCAGGTTTCCTGCGCAAACACATAAAACCCGATTAAGTCCCACTTCTCCGACAATTCTTCGATCAAAATCTGATCGGGTTGAATGCGCTTCAATGTTTCCAGATCCCGAACGCCCACCAGGACAAATGAGTTTCCGGTATTGGCGATAATTGGAGCTACCGTCACGCTGCCGCCTGCAAGCCGCAGTGATTTCAAAATGGCTGTTTCGTCCTCAGTGACGTCAATGTACTTAGGCTTGAGTTGCTCCATGTAAGCAAAGCCATTCTGCATCCGGATACTTCTGCAACCATCAATGGTCTCTTTCGACGTATTTGCGGCCGGCACCAAGCCCTGCTCTGCCAGGTAACTGAATGTCGCGATCGTCGCGTGTCCGCAGTGAGCAATCTGTCGTGTCGGGGTAAAAAACTCCAGTTTGAAGTCCGCCACCGAAGACTTCGAGACGAAGGCGGTCTCTGACAGGCCCACTTTTCTGGCGATCTCCCGCTTTTGAATAGATGTCAGACTATCCGCATCAAGTACAACGCCCGCCGGATTTCCACCGATAGTATTTTCCAAAGCTGCGCCATTCATTGCGGCACCAGTATCAGCCGCACCATCGACAAACGCATTAACCACTGCGACATTAATTTGCATTTCAACTTCCTGTCATCTCTATCTCAATTCAAGCCCAACTTCAGTTGCCTCACTCAGATCCAGCGCATACAACTCCCAGCTGCAGTCATGTCGGGCACCCAGCGTTTGATAAAACCTTTTGGCTGGCAGGTTATCGGACAGCACGTCCCAACGAATCCTACGTCCACCCCGTGCCCTGCACTCAGCAATCAATTTATTCATCAAACATCTGCCCACGCCGGCGCCACGGAAATCCGTCTCGACATACAGTTCTTTCATGTAGACCCAAGGGGTCAGGTCGTAAGTGAATGGCAGGTGATAGTAGGTCAGGATACCCACCAGCCTGCCCTCGACGCTGGCAACCAGTACATTGAAGCTGCGTCGTTCAAACAGACCTTCATACAGTGCTGCCTCAGTGACTCTGAATCTTTCAGCATAACCTTCAAATTCTGCCAGCCCCTGCATTAAGCCGAGTACAGCCCGACTGTCGTCGGGCTCTGCGTGACGGACAACAATATTGCTAGACATTTTTACCAACTTCCAGGCTGAAGCCTTCATCCAGCCAGCCGGTGACACCACCGATCATTTTTTTTACGGGGCGCTGCAGACGTGCCAGACGGATCGCGGCCTTGTCGGCGCCGTTACAGTGCGGGCCGGCGCAGTAGACAACAAACAGGGTGTCCGCCGGGTACTGTGCGAGTGTTTCCACGCCGATCCTGCTGTGCGGCAGATTAATGGCGGCCGGCACATGCCCCTGCTGGTAACTCTCCTCGCCTCTGACATCCAGAATCACAAAATCCTGCCGCTTGTTGCTGATGGCATGGTGTACATCCCAGCAGTCTGTTTCAAATTGAAGCAGCGCCTCATAGTGGGCCAGTGCCGATGCACTGTCGGCGGCGGGTGGTCGGGATACGGCTGATGACATGATGATACCTCCTGTTTACGTTCGGGATTGTCCGTCCCTGTCTGACGGTTCGAAGCTATTGTCTACCGCGTGGAGCTATCAGAATATTGGCTGAAAGGACAATATTCGTATATATTCAGCCAAACACTCAGGGAGACATTAAAATGCATCGTGTGGCCATTCTGGTACACGACCGGATCGCACTGTTTGAACTGGGCTGCGCTGTAGAGCTGTTTGCGCTGCCACGACCCGAGATGGACGACTGGTATCGTTGCGACGTGGTGTCGTTCGCCGAAGGCTCTATTGTCGGCACCGGCGGCGTCAGCATTGCCGTCAAGACAGTCAGCAGCCTTGCTGACTACTCTATGATCGTCATCCCGAGTTGGTCGACCGACGGCAAACCCGTACCCGAGGCCATCCGTTCGGAGCTGATAAACGCCTACAACTCTGACAAACGTATCCTGACCTTTTGCTCGGGCGCCTTCCTGCTGGCGCAGCTGGGAATACTGGATGGGCGCAAGGCGACAACCCACTGGCGTTATGCGGACAAACTCAAGGCGCTTTACCCGCAGATCGAGTATGAAGACGACGTTCTTTACGTCTATGACGGCCAGATTGGCTGCTCTGCAGGTAGCGCTGCGGCCATCGACCTGGGCATGGAGGTGATTCGCAGTGACTTCGGCTACCGTATCGCCAATCATGTGGCACGCCGTCTGGTGATATCCGCCCATCGCCAGGGCGGGCAGTCCCAGTTTGTGGAAACTCCAATGCCAGAGAAGCCCAGCCAGTTTTCCAGATCTCTGGACTGGGCCATGAACAACCTTTCCCGTCCGATTGGCATCGACGAGTTTGCGGAAAAAGCGCGGATGTCGAGACGCACGTTCGATCGTAAGTTCAGGGACACATTTGGCGTGTCCGCCAAGGAATGGCTGACCACACAGAGACTGGACGCCGCGCGTCAGCTGCTGGAAAGCACGCGACATGATGTAGAGAAAGTGGCCGAACTGTCCGGGTTCAGCAATGCAAGCAATCTGCGCCATCACTTTCGGGCGGCGATTGGAGTGTCACCCAGACGCTACCGTGAGCAGTTTGGACGACAAGAGTCTGCGCCGCTGGCGCAGACCCACTAGCACAGTTTTTACTCTTTAAGTTCGTTAGACGCTCGCTCCAAAATCAACGAACCCAGACCACTGCATGATCACGGATGCCACCAGCATTCACAAACACCTTTATAAAAGGCAATATATGGCCTTTTGATATTGATATATCGTATTAATAGGCATATTATGACCTTTTATTTACATCCAATAGCATGATCGACAGGCACTTAAAACATCATCTTTATTAGCCACTTCTGACCTCTTATTCGCATATTATCGATATTAAAGGCAATATATGGCCTCTAAAATAGATTTTACAATAGCGCCTCCTGCCATAGTCCTGCGAGAACTCGGCGATCGCGTCGCGGCCAGCCGTCTGCAGCAAAACATTACCCAGGACGAACTGGCGGAAAAATCCGGCGTCGCTGTCCGCACATTGCGCCGTTTTGAAGCCGGCAACGGCGGCTCGCTGGAAACACTGGTTCGTCTTCTGCAGGCACTTGGTCAGGCGGATTCACTCGAACTGATACTCCCCCGCGCAGGTATCAGTCCCATGCAGGCGATTAAATCGCCCGGCAAACGGGTCATTAAAGACAAGTCGCGACAGCGTGCGCGCAAGAAAGCCGTTAAGCCCATTCCCGCCTGGTCCTGGGATGAGCAGGAGACGCCATGATGAGTGCTGCCGTCCGGCTGTGGGGAAGAACGATTGGCGCCGTTGTCTGGGATGATGAACGCGAACTCGGCGTATTTGAATACGATGAGGCATTTCGCCACTCTGGCATCGAAGTCAGCCCCATCACCATGCCACTGAGCCAGGCAATTTATCAGTTTCCCCAGCTCAAAGGCAGTTTTTCAAACCTGCCGGGACTGGTCGCCGACAGTCTGCCTGACAAGTTTGGCAACCGGCTGATCGACGCATGGCTGGCGGCTGAGGGCAGAAAGCCCAACAGCATGAATCCGGTGGAGCGACTTTGCTACATTGGAAGACGCGGCATGGGGGCGCTGGAGTTCGAACCAACGGTTGGCCCGCAGGCCGATAATGACTCCCATGTGGATGTGGCTGCACTGACGAAACTGGCCAACAAAGTGCTGTCTCAACGCGGTGAGTTGGCTGGGCTGCTTGATGGCAGCACCGAAGATCAGGACCATCTGCAGAATATTCTTCGTGTTGGAACCTCGGCAGGCGGCGCCCGCGCCAAGGCCCTGCTGCTCTGGAATCGAAGTACCGGCGAGTTCCGCTCTGGCCAGCTTGCCGGCCCCGAGGGT
Organism: Pseudohongiella sp. SYSU M77423; assembly: GCF_029911965.1. Lineage (NCBI taxonomy): Bacteria > Pseudomonadati > Pseudomonadota > Gammaproteobacteria > Pseudomonadales > Pseudohongiellaceae > Pseudohongiella > Pseudohongiella sp. SYSU M77423. The sequence goes on from NZ_JARYTH010000002.1 coordinate 543,265, forward strand.
TTTGAACACTGGCTGTTGAAATTTGATGGCATCAGCAATAACCGCGACCGTGAGCTGGCTGACCCTCAGGGTTTTGGACGGCTGGAGTATGCCTACTACCTGATGGCCAGAGATGCCGGCATCGACATGAAAGAATGCCGTCTGCATGAAGAAGGTGGCAGGGCGCACTTTATGACGCGCCGTTTCGACCGGACTGCCGAGGGCAAAAAGATTCACATGCTGTCCCTGGGTGGCCTGTGTCACTTCGACTACAACGATCCGAGCAGCTACAGCTATGAGCAGGCCATGCAGGCCATCCGACAGATCTGCAAAAACCCTATCAAAGACGCCGAGCAGCAATTACTGCGCGCAAGTCTGAACGTCATTGCCAGAAATCAGGACGACCACGTCAAGAACATCGCTTTCCTGATGAATCCTCAGGGACAATGGTGGCTCTCCCCCGCCTTTGATGTAGCTTACTCCTACAATCCGCAGGGTAAATTCACCGCGCAGCACCAGATGAGCATCAATGGCAAGCGTGATGGTTTTGTGCTGGAGGACCTGATGGCGCTGGCCACGCTGGGCGGGATTAAACCCAGGCGTGCCAGAACGCTGATACGGCAGGTTTGCGACAGCGTAGATAATTGGCAGGCTTATGTCGAAGCGGCAGGTGTGGATCCGCAGATGGCTGAACAGGTTCGACAGACACACCGCTTGTCCATTGCCCCCTGATCAGGGCCGAATCACCCCGATATTGCCTTCAATTTCGATTCGCGTGCCCAATGGCTCTGAAAGCTCCTGCAGGCGCCGCAGGATACGTTGGGCCACCTCAGGTTGTGCAATCACCGGAATACCCCGACGGGCCAGTTTCTGCTCGTCATAGCGCAGCTCAATCGGATGCAGTCGCGCCTCGTAAAGCTGCCCGTTTCGGAACTCGTTAATGGCAATGATGCTTTCGTACTTTACCGGAATCTCCTCGAACCCCGGCGGCCCTTCACTCTTGCCGGGGGCTCCACGTCCAGCCAGACCCGTGACGTCCATCTGGCGGATGAACTCAGCCAGACCATAATAAATCGGCCTGCCTTTGTAGATTTCGATCCCACGCAGCGCGTGGACACCGGTGCCCTGCACCACATCGGCACCGTGGTCGATCGCTGCCTTTGAGAACACTGGCAGATAGTCGGCAATGCTGGGATTGGTATCCAGATGCTCACCTTCCTCCAGTCCTTCACCACGATAGCCGCCACTTGCATCGTGGAAATGATGGGCATGAAACGCCACAGTAATCAGATCAGAGATCATCTTGCCCTCTTCCACCGCGGTCATGATATCGCGCATGTCAGTCGGGTTGATCGAAAATGAATAGTAGGGTTTTTCAATACCTGGTGCCGCCTTGCGAAAATTCTGACCGACAAACTGGATATGTTCATCGGTGTTCGCGCCACGGGCAAAGTGCGAGGTACCGTTGGGAAACAGGTCGCGCATTGTCCCTATGGCGTCCCAGTGAGCCTCTGGCACCATGAAGTTACGGGTCACGCGCAGCGGGCTGAGTCCGCCGGTACCGGGCCACTCACCGCTCATCGGGGCGGCCTGTGGCAGGTGATCGGAGGCGGCCACCATGCCCACGCGACCACGATCACTGCTGACAAACCGGGCGGAGCGAGCTGCCCAGTAAGTTTCGCCATAACCCGCGTGCTGCACACCGGCCCGATCCAGATGCACGGAGGTTTCCATCAGCCCTTCAATACCAAAGTCATTGGCGTGATTGTTGGGGCGCGCCACGATATCAACGCCCATCTCCTTCAACCATTCTGCCGCCTCTGGCTCGGCCCGAAAGCCGCCGGGGCGGGAACCACGAAACGTGCGACCATCGATGATATTGCCTTCCATGTTGCCGGCCACAACGTCAGCGCCATGCAGCAGCTCCAGAACTTCTGGGAAACCTGGCGTCGACATCATCTGATTGAGGGGATAGGCGATGATGATGTCGCCGACAACTGCCAGCGTAAAGCCATCGTCAACGGTGGTCGCCAGTTCTTCCGGACTTGCTGTGGGCTGTGCGTGAATTGTGGTCAGCCCCGGCAGGGTGACCAGCAAGGCTGCTATCAGCCTGCGTCGCAGTAAAAACCTCTTCATGGTGCTCTCCTTCGCTGGCAGGTGCTGGCATTATTATTGTGCTGCTAACTCTGGGTCAGTTATACCAATCATTGCTCAAACATTTAAGCACAACTGAGCTCACTATCGTGTCTGATCAACCGTTTTGGGTTATCCTTCGGGACATTCGGAGGAGTATCTATGAGACTTAAGCAATCAAACATCCCTGCCCTGACAGCCATCATGTTGTCACTGGTGCTGAGCTGCCTGAGCTGGAGCGCCAGCGCTCAGGAAACTCACTACCAGGTAGACCTGTCCGAGCGCGCGACGCAGACAGTCAATATTGAGGCGCGATTCAGCGATGTCACTGGCAATACGCTGGATTTTCACCTGCCGGTCTGGCGCTCCGGCCTGTATCTGATCCTTGATTTTGTGGGCACGGTTTCAGGCATCGAAGTCACTGATGGCAATGGCAATGCTCTGCCATTCGAACAGACCGCAAAGTCATCCTGGCAGGTCACCCGGCCCAATGCCCGCTCTGGTGATGTAGTCGTTACCTATAGAGTCTATGCGGACAGTCTGACCGACCGCACACGCCATGTTGATGCCGATCATGCCTTCCTGAATCCGGCCGCCGTATTCATGTACGCCGACCAGCTGCGCGATGAGCCCATCGAGGTCAGCATGGACCTGCCGGATGGCTGGCGAGCCGCCAGCGGCATGGAACAGCCGGACTCCGGTCGATTTGTGGCCCCGCACTTCGATCGCCTGGTGGACTCACCCATAGAGGCCGGCACGTTTGATCTGGTCACCTTTGAAGCCGCAGGCATGACGGTTGATTTCCTGATCCACGGTATCTGGGATGGTGATGAAGAGCGTCTGGCCAGTGAAATGGCGGCACTGGTCGAAGCGACCGCTGAAGTATTTGCGGCCTCAGACACGGGTCTGCCAACCGACTACTATCTGTTTATTCTGCACAGCGGCGATGGTCTCGGTGGCGGCACCGAGTACTACAACAGCACACTGGTCCATACTGATCCGCGCGCATTCTGGGACGAGGATCGCTGGCAGGGTTTTCTGGGACTCATGGCACATGAGTTTTTCCACACCTGGAACGTCAAGCGCTTCCGCCCGGCTTCAATCGATCGCTACGATTACCAGGACATCAATTACACAGAGCTGCTGTGGGTCGCCGAAGGCCTGACCAGTTATTACGATCAGTTGCTACCAGTGCGCGCCGGCCTGGTGTCGGTCGACGATTACCGTGACCAGCTGGCCAGCGCCATCACTGGCGTGGTGGACGCACCCGGCTACAGTCAGGACACACTGGCGCGCGCAAGCTTTGAAGCCTGGACCAAAAACTTCCATCGCGGTGCCGACCGCGCAGCCGATAAACCTAACCGTACCGTGTCCTTTTATAGCCAGGGTGGCCTGTTGGGTCTGGTGCTGGATCTGGAGATCCGTCGCATCAGCAATGGCGAGCGCAGCCTGGATACGGTGATGACCGCGCTGTATGACGACTTTCCTCTGGGCGGCGGCGGATTCACCTATGCCGATTTCCGCGAGCGACTGGCGGCAGCCGGTGGCGATGCACTTGCCGACCAGCTGGACGGCTGGGTCTATGACACGCAACCCCTGCCACTGGCTGAGGCGCTGGCGTCAATTGGCTGGGTGCTGGAGCGCGAGGACACTAGTGAAGACCGGGTGCAGGTATCCATTGACGCTCCTGTCCGTGGAAACCCGCCGGTAGTCTCTTACGCACGCCTGGATGGTGCGGCGTGGAATGCCGGCATCAACGCGGGCGACGAACTTATTGCACTGGATGGCGTGCAGATCAGCAATGGACTGGATGTAATGCTGAGACGCTACAGTCCGGGTGAGGAAGTTGAGTTTACGCTCTTCCGTGATGGCATCCTCAAAACGCTGCCGCTGACACTGAATCCGGTCATTGGAGATTTTGAGGTCGACGTAAATGAGGACGCTGGCGAAACAGCTGCTGAATTGAGAAGCGGCTGGCTGGGCGGTGTCGAGGAAGACGAAGAGTAGTTCCCGCCAATAGTTTTAATCGCTGGAACAGTCTCTGTCACCCATGTGCTGAGTAACAGAGACTGTCCAGAATTCACACCTCTTAATTACCCAATGTAATCGGCGGTCTTGCGCTGTCCGGCAGCGGCTCGGGAGGGCTGGGCATACCGTCTGGCTTGGAGATTTCCGCCATACGCTGATAGGCAGGCCGAGCTTCGACCTTTTCCATCCACGCATTGATGTTTGGGAACAGGCTTCGATCCACCACATTGATCAGGAATGTGTAGTTGATCGGGAAGTGCATCATGATGTCGGCCGCTGTAATTGCCATACCCGATAGTCGATGCCCATGCGGGCAGCCAGCGAACCTTCTGCGTAGTGCATCCAGATCTGATGGTGGGGATAGTCCGGACTGTGCACAGGTGGCTGCAGCCGGTCTGGCGCATGACGATTGAGGATCACATCAATAATGGCACCTGACTCCACCAGAATCTCATCACCATAAATGACGGTGGGTGCCACCGGCATTTCCGGATTCGCGCGGCGGATGTTCATCAACGATGCGCCGAGATTGCCGCGCACGAACTCCAGCTCGTAAGGAAAACCCAGCTCTTCCATCAACCAGACGATACGCTCCGAACGACGCGCCTCCAGGTGGTAGATGGTGATGGGCGGCAACGGCGCGATTTCGCGTCCGTCTGCCGTGGTGGTATTGGACTGGGCTGACACCGTACCAGCCAATAGAATTCCGATAAGACTCATCATGAGATGGCGCATATGTACTCCCCTGTAAGGTAGATTCCAGAAGCTGCAACAGCGACAATATTGCTCGCAGCATCCAGGAAGTCCAGGGTATCGCCCATATCCTGTCATCCGCACTTATCCCATAATCAAAGCGTTGTGCCTCGCCACTGCGATCGATCATTTCACTAACCTGACCGCGGAGTGCAGTGTCTGGACAGGGCTCAGTCCGGGGATGAGTGAAGCGCCAGCAGGTCAGACACTGCTTTGCGGTTATTGGTGTCTTTCAGGAAATTACTCAGGGGCAGAAATAATGACTGCGGCAGATTATCCAGCTCAAACCAGTCCCAGCGCTCACAGAATTCGGGCTCCAGGTTTATAACCTCGCCCGTCGGGCAATGCGTGCCAAAATATATTGTCACCCAGTGCCTGCCTGTCTCTGTGAAGATATCATCGGAGAAGCCGCATTTAACAAGTTGGGCCAGCTCCAGTCCGGTTTCTTCCAGAACTTCGCGGCGGGCGCAGGCTTCAATTCTCTCGCCCGTGTCGAGCTTGCCGCCAGGCAGCCCCCACGAACCCGCGCCGTCAGCGCCAATCCGTTTGCCCAGCAGAATCTTTCCATCACGTATAACAAAAGTGCCTACGCCGATTTTTGCGGGTTGTATCGCCTTGATAATATGCTCCCGGGAAGTTGCTTAATGCCTGCCATGACTACGAGATACGAAGCCAGGCCGATCAGTCCTTCAGTGATAACCAAGAAAGTATCAAGCTGTCAATGAAGCGGGAGTGGATTAGTGGCATACTTGAGTCTGGCCATGTCCAATCACCCGCACGGCCAATAGACACCAATCAACACAATAACAGGAAAAAATATGAAAGCAGCCATGAAAGCCGGAATCTTTGTATTCTTGGTCACCGCCCTCGCTACCATAAGCTCCACGCTGTATGCACAGAACTCAGCCGATGGAGTGTGGAATTTTGTCATGTCAGGCCCCAATGGCGATGTCACCGCGGTCGTCGACCTGTACGCCGACGGTACCTCCCTGATTGGTCAGTTTGAGTTGAGCGACGGTCGCATCTGGCCGATCAGCAATGGATCAGCCAACGGACCCACCTTCAGCTTTGAGCTGGAACGTGGCGACTCTGGCGTTATTTATGAAATGTCAGGCACTGTAAACGGTAATCAGGCGACTGGCACGGCTACGGCCATGGGAACCACCCGCGAATGGAGCATGACACGAGCGCAGTAAGCTCAAACAACAGGCGCAGCTGGCGTCGAATAATGGCATACTTGAGTCTGGCCTGGTCAACAAACCTTAGCGGCCATTTGACATGAATTTGGATAATAAGAGGAAAATGTATGAAAGCATTGAAGTTACTCTCTCTGGCAGCAGTGCTGGGCGGGATGTTTATGGCACCAGCAGCAATGGTCACGGCGCAGGAAATTGAGCGTAAAGGCGAAGGCCGCCATTTCTACACCACCATCCGCGTGCCCGCCAATGCCGAATTCCTGTATCTGAGCGGCTCGGGCGCATCTCCGATGGAAGATGGCACCTGGGGCGATATGGAACAGCAGACCATTGATACCTTCAACGGCTTCAAGGAAACGCTGGAAGCAGAAGGCTGGTCAATGTCCGACATCATCCAGGTACGCGCTTTTGGCGTCGCCGGTGACAATGGCACGGTAGATTTTGACGGCTTCAATCGCGGCTACCGTCAGTTCTTCGGAACCGAAGAGAACCCGATGAAGCCCGTGCGTTCTTTCGTGGAGATCAAAGATCTGGTCGTTGATGGCTGGTTGATCGAAATTGAAATACGTGCGGCACGTGTGCCTTAAAACTGCACAGCTGCTAAAAGAGCGGGTCACCCCGCTATGAACAAAGGCCTGGCGCAAAATTGCACCAGGCCTTTTTTGTTGGACTCTTCGCGCCAGTCCGAACCCTAGGGCGACCGGCTGGCGATGACAGAGATCTCAATTTTCACCCCTCTTGGCAACTCGGCCACCCCAACAGTCGCTCTGGCTGGAGGCGCCTCGGAAAAATACTCGCCGTAAACACCATTCATCGCTGCAAACTCACCCAGGTCTGTCATATAGACTGTTGCCATAACCACATCGGCCAGTGAAAGACTCTGCGATTCGAGCATTGAGGTGATATGTTCGAAGACCTGGCGCGTCTGCTGTTCAATGTCATCTCCCACAACAGAACTCCCTTCACTGTTCAGCGGGATCACGCCAGACAGGAAGTAGAGATTGCCCGTCTGTACCATCTGTGAGTACGGCCCGACGGCCGGGTAGACGGCATCGGTTGAATGGATTGTCCTGGCGCTCTCTTCTCCGGCACCGCAGGCGACTAACATGGACACTAGAAGTGCCATCGATACACGTTTTACGATCATCACAGATAATCCTTAATAGGCTTGCTGATATAGTGGCCTGGCAGCTCGCCGAATTAATGGTCGTCGGTTTTCCCGAAAATAGAGTCGATCAATGCCGTGTCCATGTATTCTGTCACTGATGCGATTTTCCCGTCACTAATCCTGATGACCTGACAGTACCTATTGTTGTACGGCAGTCCATCCACGGTTTCTGCGGTACCGACTGTCTGCGCGACAACGATATCGTCCTCCGAAATCAGCCGTTCGATTTTTGTGGATATTCCTGCTTTGAGTTGAGCAAACAATGGGCCCAGAAGGTTTTCCGCAAGCGACTGCTTGCCCTGGAACGTTCCAGAGAAACGGGTAGAACCGATGTTGGTCCAGCTGATGTCATCCGACAGAAGCGCGAAGCAAGCATCTGTGTCACCCCGCGCACCAGCCTCATAAAAGTCGAGTACAAGCTGCTTGTTTTGTTTCATTGGCAGTAGCTCCTGATGATTATAGTGCCAACCCTGATATCCTCTGGTGTTTCGCATTCGGGCGCCTGGCTAAACAAGTGACTGCGCATGCCTTGCAAAATTATCCAGAATTGCCTGCCAGCCATCCCGCTGCATCTCAGGTGGATTCTCTGACTCCGCATCAAATACTGAATTAATATGCACACCGTCGGCAGTATCAATAAACGTTGTGGTAACCTCGCGGCCATCACTCATTTTGTACTCGATAAGCTCGTGCGGCACAATGCGAGTGTACGTGCCTTCAAAGTCAAAGCCGAAGCTGCCGTCTTTGGCTTCCATGCGCGACAGAAAACTGCCACCCACGCGCAAATCAACAGTGCTGCGTGTCGTGTGCCAGTCGTCTGATGCCGCATTCCATTGTTTGATATCGTCCGGGTTATTCCAGGCATCCCAGACAGTGTCCAGTTTAGCCTTGACCAGGGTTTCAATGGTAATTTTCACAGGTACTCTCCTCAGGAAATCGTGATTGATCTGACTCCAGTCGAATGAACACGGAGGAATTCGACACAAAGAGAATTCTACCGGACAGCCCGCGGCGGGCGATTGAAGAATTACTGCGGCGTGGCCTGGCACTTCCAGCAGGTCTCAAATGTGCTGGCATTCCACTCCGAGCAGTGCCTGCATTGCCAGTCGGGGAGATCGCCAATCTGATTGAGCTCTTTCTCAATGATAGAGATTGCATTGTCTGCTGACTGATCGTCATAAACCCAGAGTTCAACAGGAACGGCATTCAAACCAACATGACCACCAGAGGCGTGGTATTCGTTTTTTACGAAACAATCGATGCCATTGAGTTCGAGCAGGTTCTTGGCAGATGAAAGAATCATCATGTTCTCGTGGGAATAGACTCTTTGCATGGCTTGGCCTTTGTGGTCAGGGGTTTTGCGTTTGTAGTATGGCCCGCTCCATGGCAGATGTGGGCAAGTCGCCAGTGTTGGCTGGGCGCAGGGTGATATTCATTGCGTGAACATTTCGTAATCTGACGCGTGTCGATGCCGCAGCTCAGGGTTTCTCATGATACACAGGAATATCCCCATCGATCGCCAACCAGCTGCGATCGTGTGAAGTCCAGATATGCGCCTTAGGGACCGCACCTGGGTCCTCATCCAGTGTTGCGACTCTTACTATCACCTCTGGGCGATCAGCCCACTCGGCCATCAATTGGCTGCCGCAGTTTTTGCAAAACCATCTACGTTTACCTGGGGAAGACTCGAACGACCCTAATTCACTTTCGCCCGCCAGCCAGCGAAAATCACTGCGGCTCACGCGTGCCGTTGTGGCGAATACTGCGGAGTGAGCCTTCTGGCAGGTCAGGCAGTGACAATGCACGATGGGACCCGCCAGGGCGTTTATTTCGTATCGGCTTGTGCCGCACAGACAGCTTCCTTTCACAATGCACCTGTTATTTAAGAGTTAAAGTATTGTTGGTGAGGAACACGGATAGCATCTGGATTCATGTGATAAAGGTCACACGATTCGCAGCGGACTTTGTGAGATTCTAAGCGTGACTCAATCACAAGGAAAGGTCATCAAGGAGAGAAACATCATGAATGTGAACATTAAGCGAGCCTGTCTGGTCGCTATATCCTTTGCAAGCACTATTTCTGGATTGGCGCAGGCCACAGAAGTTACCGAGTCAGGTGAAATCACAGAGTACTGCATGCCCCAGACCTCCGTCCGCGGTGGATACGAAAATCTCATCATTGATCATAATATGATCATCCCTGCTACTGATCAGTTTAAACGCGCCGATGTATTTGTCGCTGCACGGTTAAAAAGCGATCCAGACGCCCTTTGGCTATTAAGCAGTGGTTCAAACTGGAAAAGCATTGGCGGCTCAGCCGACCGGAGGTATTGGCGGTGTTGCTGCCACCTGCGCAGCTGATCCGCATTGATGCCTTTTGCCAGGCTCAGCGCTGGATGATTGAAGATGCGGCCACTGACTTACTACTCGAACATTCCGAAATGCCAAGCTAAGAGCGGCACTGCCAGGAAAATATCAGATTAACATGCATTTCCTGTGCTTTGTGCCTGTTGCGACAGAGCGTCATGGCCGCACTACGAGGATTTATCAGCCAGCCATTGAGCTTTATGCAGGGGAGCAGCCAAATTGGGCAAACCTGTTACTCAAAATAATCAGACAGGGCACGCAGAAACACGTATTCATTCAGGCCGGCACGATTAAGCGGCTTGGGTTGCGCGCTCCAGATGGCCACGACCAGGTCTTTGTCCGGATCCACAAACACGTACTGACCAAAAATGCCCTCGGCAGCATAACTTCTGCCATGCAATGGCCACAGCATATACCCATAAGGCACCGTCTCACCGCCTACCACTTTGCGGGTACTGGCAGCCTCTACCCAGCCTTCAGGCAACACCCGCTCACCGTTGATGACACCGTCGTTGAGCAGAAACAGCCCAAAGCGGGCATAATCACGCAGCGTGGCAGAAAGGCCACTGCCACCGACTTCCAGACCGTCTTCCGATTGCAGCCACCAGTTGGCATCCGCCTCCATCCCTGCTTTGGCCCAGATTTTCTGTGACAGGTAGTCGGCTACCGGCATCCCGGTAGCGGCCTGCACCAGCGCACCCGCCAACTGGGTTTCACCGGTACTGTAGTTCCAGATTGTGCCAGGCTCCCCTGCCCGCGGCAGGGAGGCCATCAAATCCAGAACTGCCCCCGGCTGCTGACTGATCTGCGCCTCCAGCATGCGGCGTCGGTCAGACGTCGGATCAGTGTAGGTCTCGTTCCAGTCCACGCCTGAGCTCATCTGCAGCAGGTTTCTGACCGTGACGCCATCATAGGCAGTGCCTTCAAAACGCGGCAGATAATCCACAATCGGATCGTCAATATCGCTGATAAAGCCGTCGTGGATGGCGGCGCCTATCAGGGTCGCGGTAATCGACTTGACCACCGACATGGACATCCAGCGTGTGTGTTCATCGTTGCCCAACAGGTATTTTTCGAACAGGATTTCCCCATCCTTGATGATCAGCATGCCGCTGACGCGATTCATCGCCAGCACGTCGTACAGGTCATAAGTCTGACCATCTACCACATAAGAGAAATCCTGCAGTGGCTGATCGCTCACAGGTATCGCGCTGACCGAATCGCCACGTGCCACGGTGCGTGTGGGAAACAGACGGTCAATATTGCGGAAGGTGTTGACCTGAATATCAGGATACAGTTTGCCATCGTAGACCTGACGAACGGTGCCAATCTGCTCATCGGCATGCTGGTAGGGTTGTTCTGCTGCGCCGGCGGTACTGACCAGATGCAACATAATAAAGAATGCGTATACTGTTTGGACGCTAGTGCTCTTCATGTATCAGTCATCCCTATTAACGTAGCTGGCCGGTGTTGGAGTCGCCACTTTGATTATTCTGGATCGTGGTGAGGCAGGCAAGCCTCAGAACTCCAACCTGGCGATGGCAATCCCACTTTCACCGGCAACCGAATACAGCAGGTAGATTTCACCGTCTTCCTCATAAATGGCCGGATCGCGCAGCTGGTTGACATCGCCTTCGGCATGCCCGCGCGTTGAGGGTTCAATTGGCAGATTGCCACCTTCCCAGTCGGTCTCGGGGCGTAACAGCTCGATAGCTTCCGACTCCTGCCAGCTCATCCAGTCGCCATCTAGCTCGATGGTCGACATCAGAATGCGCTCCGGGGCGTGGCCGACCTGTGTCCAGAACACATACAGGGTATCGCCCCTCAACAATAACGCCGAATGGCGCATGTCATCATTAAACAGGCGCGGACCTTCTTCGAAATTGCTGATGCCATCTTGTGATCGATACAGATAACCCGGCATGGCCAGACCGTAGTAATAGTCGCCGTGCTGGATCACGCGAAAATAGGGTCGCCCCAGAATTTCAGGATGGCCGGTAAAGTTGATGCCATCTGTGGACGTTGCCAGTCGGGTGACCTGGGCGGACAGCCCTTGCGAGGTGGCTGAATCAAAGGCGCGGGCGTCGCGGCCATGCACGTACATCACAATCTGCTGCAGATCATCGCGTACATGTACGTCGGGCGACGCGATGTGTGCATAAGCGTTTGCGGCGGCACCCTCTTCCAGCGTCTCCGGGAAAAAAGATTCTGCCAGTTGCAGGGAACCCGGTTCGTGCGTTGTCCACGGACCCAGCAGGTCATCGGCGTACGCCAGACGAATATAGGTGCCGCGATGATCGGCAAAATACAGATAGTACTCACCCAGAGGATTTTCGACCCAGTCAGGCACCTTGATCAGCGACGGGCCCTGAACGTTGTAGCCCATTCGGGAATCCATGTGCTGCGTGATGATGGGGCCGTCATTCAGGCGGGTGACCGTGGGTATCTCCGCAGCCATGCTGCTAGAGGCGGCAAATAGAAGGGCAAAGATGGATGGCAATGTTCGCAGGCGAAGTCTTGAATACATGCTGATCACGACACGTCTCCCAGATAGCTGTTTTTCTTGTAAACGGGGACTGGCAACTGAGTGGCTGTCGCCAGCAGGCTGCCCGCGCTCGTCCGGTCATTGTATATCAGTCATATCGACTGGCGAGCGGTCTTAGTTTGCAGGTCGTGCCACCTGCAGCACCAGGGTTTTCAATGAACCGGCAAGCGTTTTGAGATGGGCCATGTCCGCAGCCTCATGCTTAAGCGTCAAGGTGGACTTCTGGATGAAGTCAGCCAGCGCGGGCACGCTCATGCCAGTGCCGCTGATGCGCTCTGAATATGGCTGCAGCATCGCTTCGATCAACGTGCGATAACGGGCGGTATTGCGCTCAAGCTCTTCTTTGCAGGCAGCGTTAAAGCCACTGACAATGTCGTCTGCATCCGGTGACGCACGCAGCAGCTCAAAGCTTCGCCCGGCTATCTGCCAGATCACCGCGTCCAGCCGCTCGCCCAGGTCGCTGGTACGGGCAAATTCCGCCTCGATTTCCGCCACGGTGCGGTTGGCCAGGTGCCGGATGATGGCACGCAGCAGCTCGTCCTTGCTCGAAAAGATGGCATACAGAGTCTGCCGGGATATGCCGGCTTCCTGGGCAACGTCGCTCATCGTGGTGCGTGCCATGCCATAGCGAAGCACCACTCGCATGGCGGCGTCCACGATATCGATTTCCCGTTGGTCCATTGCAGGTGCTGTCATAGAATGACATCTTTACAGAATTTGACTATTTGTCAAGTTTGGCTTTTAATGTCGAACGATCCCTATAAATTTCTGAACAGTTCCTGAAAAGTCTGCGGAGGACGTATGGCCTACCTGTTAACAATCAATGGTCAATCCCACGAGGTTGACGTCGAAGGTGATATGCCTTTGCTATGGGTGGTGCGCGATCATCTCAACCTCACCGGCACCAAATTCGGCTGTGGCATGGCGCAATGTGGCGCCTGCACCGTCCATGTCGACGGAGTCGCCACGCGCACCTGTGTGATGACCGTGGCTGATTCGGTCGGCAAGAACATCACCACCATCGAGGGCCTGCAGTCACCGCAGGCAAAAGCCGTGCAGCAGGCCTGGGTGGAATTGCAGGTTCCACAGTGCGGTTACTGTCAGTCCGGACAGGTGATGTCTGCTACGGCACTGCTGGAGCAAAACCCCAACCCGACCGACGCCGACATTGATGCCGCCATGTCCGGCAATATATGCCGCTGCGGTACTTACCCGCGTATCAAGGCCGGTATCAAGATGGCCTCGGCCCAATTCACCAACGCTGCGGAGACTGCATAATGAATATCAGACGTTTTCTGAAAACCGACACCGCAGTGCCCGATAGCAGCCGTCGCAGCTTCCTGAAAGTCAGTGCCGGAGCGTCTGCCGGATTGATGCTGGGAGTCAGTTTTTCTGCACCGTCCGCTCTCGCCCAGCAGGCGTCAGATGCCGCCCTGGAGATGAATGCCTTTGTCAGCATCAGCCCGGACAACACCGTCAAGGTGCTGATCAAACATCTGGAGATGGGCCAGGGTGTGTATACCGGTCTCGCCACCTGCGTGGCCGAAGAACTTGATGCGGACTGGAGCCAGGTGGTCTGTGAACACGCACCGGCGGATGTCACCAAATATGCCAACCTTTTGATGGGTCAGCAGGGTACCGGCGGCAGCACCGCCATCGCCAACAGCTTCATGCAGATGCGCCAGGCTGGCGCGGCCGCTAAAGCCATGCTGGTTGCAGCAGCTGCGGCACAGTGGCAAGTCGATGCCAGTGAGATCACGGTCAGTAACGGTGTCGTGTCACACGGTAATCATTCAGCCACCTTTGGCGAGCTGGCGGTTGCAGCGGCACAGCAGCCTACACCGGACAGAGCCTCACTGACCTTAAAAACGCCTGGCGAATTCAAGCTGATCGGCCAGGACAATACGCTGCGCAAGGATGTCGGCAAACACAATGGCACCGCCATCTACACGCAGGACGTCAAACTGCCGGGCATGCTGACGGCAGTCGTGGCACACCCGCCCCGCTTTGGCAGCACAGTACGCTCCTTCGACGCCAGCGCTGCCCTTGCCCGCCGCGGCGTGCAGCAGGTGTTTGAGATCGACAGTGGCGTTGCGGTGGTGGCCAGTGATTACTGGACCGCAATAAAGGCACGCGAGCTGCTGCAGATTGAGTGGGATGCCAGTGACGCGGAAACCCGCAGCTCCGGTGACATCCTCGCGCAGTATCGTGAACTGGTGGAAACACCCGGCGCTATTGCCGAAGCGCATGGCAATCCGGATTCAGTGCTGTCGGCCTCTTCAGATGTGACAGAGCTGATGTTTGAGTATCCGTATCTGGCGCACGCACAGATGGAGCCGATGAACTGCGTTGCGCAGGTCAACGGCGATTCAGCGGTAATGTGGTATGGCTGTCAGTCACCCACCAGTGACAAGGCAGCAATTGCTCAGCTGCTCGGTACCAGCGGTGACAAGGTCACCATCCATACGGTATTTGCTGGTGGCGGTTTTGGTCGCCGCGCCAACCCGGCCTCGGACTATGTGCTGGAGTCGGTACAGATTGCGCGCCAGGTACCAAATACGCCCGTAAAGCTGGTGTGGTCGCGAGAGGATGATATGCAGGCGGGATATTATCGCCCGGCCTATGTGCACAAGCTGTCTGCCGCGCTGGATGCTGCGGGCAAACCCAACGCGATGAAGATCCGTATTGCCGGACAGTCCATCATGGCTGGCACCTCAATGGCAGCGATGATGGTCAGAGACGGCATTGACAATACCTCAGTGGAAGGTCTGACCGAGTTTGCTTATGAGGTGCCAGAGCGCCAAGTAGAACTGCATTCACCCCAGGTGGGTGTGCCAGTACAGTGGTGGCGTTCGGTGGGTCACACGCATACGGCGTTCAGTAAGGAAGTGTTTATTGATGCGCTGGCACGAAAAGCGGGTGCAGACCCGGTAGCCTATCGCCTGGAACTGTTAAAAAACAATCCACGCGAAACCGCAGTGCTGAAACTGGCGGCAGAAAAAGCGGGCTGGGGCACGACTGAATTGCCGGAAGGCTGGGGTCGTGGCGTGGCCGTGCATACCTCATTTGGTTCAACCGTGGCAGAGATCGTCGATGTCTCTGTTGATGGCAACAATTTCAAGGTTGAACGGGTGGTCGCAGCAATTGACTGCGGTATCGCGGTGAATCCAAGCATCGTAAAAGCACAGGTGGAAAGTGCCATTGCTTACGGTCTGTCGGCAGCGCTGGCGGATGAGGTGACACTGACAGATGGTCATGTGGATCAGACCAACTTCCACAACTATCGTGTGTTGCGCATGAATGCGATGCCGGTGGTAGAGACGCATATCGTCCCATCCACCAATGCACCTTCAGGTGTGGGTGAGCCAGGCACGCCGCCGATTGCACCGGCGGTGGCGAATGCGCTGGCAGCTGTGACTGGAAGGACGTTTACGCGCCTGCCGCTGCGATTGGCCTGATGTTGTGATGATCCGGGTGCCGTTGCTTGGCGGCGCCCGGATTAGTACCTGACCGGGTGCTTAATCCGACTCCCTGTCCAGTACCTCGCGAATCTTGCTCATCAGCTCAGCCCGTCGATAAGGCTTGCCGAGCAAATCCACACCCGGGTCCAGACGGCCCTGATGAACGATCGCATCTTCGGCGTAACCGGAGGTATACAGCACCCTGATTCCAGGCTGTAGCGATTTTGCGGCATCGGCGAGCTGCTTCCCATTCATGCCACCCGGCATCACAACATCGGTGAACAGCAGATCGACTGTCTGCCCATCATTCATGAGCATCAGCGCTTCATCGGCGGATGCAGCCTGGTTGATCTGGTAACCAAGATCGGCAAGCTGAACAGCAACCTGCTCGCGCAGCAGTTTGTCGTCCTCAACAACGAGGATACGCTCAGTGCCGCCGGTCAGTCTGTCATTCGTGGTCGGAGTAGTGACCCGGGCCTGTGCGGTTTTAGCCGACGGGAAGTAGAGTTTTACGGAAGTGCCCTCGCCGACCTCCGAGTAAATCAATGCCTGGCCTTTTGACTGCCGGACAAACCCCCAGACCATGGACAGCCCAAGCCCGGAGCCTTCTCCAGCCTCTTTGCTGGTAAAAAATGGCTCAAATGCCCGCTCCATGGTCTCCGGCGAAATGCCAATACCATTGTCGGAAACAGCGATCACTACATAGTCGCCTGCCTGCATACCGTCATAATAGGGAAGATCATCGGCTGCAAGCGTGATGTTCGACGCTTCAATGGTCAGTTGTCCTCCATAGGGCATGGCATCGCGCGCATTGATCACCAGATTCAGAATGGCGTTCTCAAGCTGGCTGCGATCGACTTCAATGGGCTGCACATTGTCAGCCACACTGACAACGATCTCGATATCCTCAGATATGGTTCGATTTATCAGGCCATTGATGTCTTTCAGCAACTGTCCAGGATTAATGTATTCGGGCGCCAGGGCCTGAAGACGTGCGAATGAGAGCAGCCGCGCGGTAAGGTCCGCACCGCGCTGTGCAGCGAGCATGGCGTGACTGGCCAACTCAAGCGCGTTGGGGTTGTCGGGAAACATGTCCGCCAAGGATTCCGAACTGCCCATGATAATGGTCAGCAGATTGTTGAAATCGTGCGCGATGCCGCCCGTCAACTGCCCCACCGCTTCCATTTTCTGTGACTGGCGCAACTTGTTTTCCAGAACACGCAGTTCAGTGACATCGGTGGTACTGCCAATCAGTCGAACCGGTTTGCCCACTGAGTCCCGCAGCACAACGCCTTTTGATACAACGTCCAGGACCTCCCCGTCCGAGCACAGCAATCGAAATTCACTGGCCCAGTTGGTCCCCTTTTTGATGGCTTTAATGAGTTTACTGACCACCCGGTGACGGTCATCGGGGTGTATCCAGCGCCGCCAGGCATACAGGCCGGACCTGGCATCCTTTGTTGAGTAACCCAGTGTTTCGAGCAGGGACTCGCTCCACCAGACTTTTCCGGATGTCAGATCGGCGTCCCAAATCAGATCGTCCGTCGCCCGACTGAGCAGTCTGAAGCGCTCTTCGCTAACCCGGAGCGCCTCTGCGCTGCGCTGCGCTTCTTCAGCCATCGCCACCCGCTGGACTTCCGCGTCACGATGACGCGCGTAAAGTCCGAAGCAGATAACAAAGATGTAGAAGCTGAACAGAAAGGTTACGACGGCGTCTGCCGTAGCAACGGACAGAGGCTGTGGCAGGTCCATCAGCACAACCCCGGCTACCGGTAGCGGGCTCAAGCCCACCAGGATAGTGATGGCGCGTTTATAAAAACCAAAATTCGTGAAATGGTGAAAAATAACGAGTGGAAAGAGCCAGATGACATAGGGGATCAGGCGCACAATCTCCCCAGTGGCACGGTAAAGGACGATTGCGCCAGCATTCAGATGAATGGCGAAGTAGATGGTCAGCGAACCGGCGATCACGCTGGTCGCTAGCGTGGGTTTAAGGATGAGCAGCAGCGTCAGGACCCCGGTGACGATGCCCAACAGGCTGATCAGCCAGAAATCGGGCCCGACCAATGTGCCTGCCGAGATCCCGAAAACAATGCCCAGCACCGTACCCAAAAGCCCAACGATCAATGCAATCAGCACAAGGTTCCGGGCCTGCTTCTGGCGGCGGTCGGTGCTGAATTCGTTGTCTGTCGTCATGCGCGGCAGGGTCCGTGGTTCGGTCAGACCTCTAGACTAGCATACCGGCATGGCGACGCACGTGCTGGCTACATTTTTAAACGCTCACCGAACAGGCTTTTACCAGATTCAGATCTGACAGGTATCGCTCCACTCTCAGGCTGGCCAAGGCGTTCATTGCTGCGAGAGCCGTTTCCAGTTGTTGTTGAAGACGTGCGTCCAGAGAATCAGCGAGACCCAACAGAGGTACGTTGCCAGCCGGCGTCTCACTTACCTTGCCGCCCTCTTCCAGTTCAATATTTTCAGCAATCTGCGTCCGCAGCTGTGTGGTAATCGTGTCGATATCAGGAAGCTGGCCGTTAAAGCGCTGCAGGATTGTGACTTCGATTCTTTGTATGCTCTTTACAACTTCATTGTCGGCGGTTTCAAGCGCCTCCAGGGATCGTTCCGCCAGATCCAGAGCTCGGTCTAACTTGGCCGCGACCTGACTGTATGAGCCAAGCTCTTCATAATGATCGCTAATAATTTGATTTATCGCCGATTGATTAGTATCCAGAATATTTTTTGACTGATTCAACTGTGAAGCAATGCTCTGGATGGTCTGAAAATCCGAAAAACCTTCCTCCAGTCGTTCTGAATTGTCGAAAACACACTGGCTTGCGCTGATTGCACTGGTGTATATCTGCAACTGAAACGGGATGCTTCGATACGTTTTCCTGGCAGACTGATAACCAAGACCCATCGCAGATGTCTTTAATACGTCAGAGTGAAGTTCGGCCACTTCAGCACCAATGCCCAGTGTCACCAGATTCAGAATCCAGGAATCAAACTCATTGTTTTTGTCGTAGTTTGTCATCACGGCTGTTTTATATTGTTGAGTAGCCTCAGATGCATAAAGTCTGGCTTTGCAAATGTCGGTGACTGGGGTGCCACAAGCGCTTGTATCAGTAATGCTCTGAACGCTTCCCAGCTCTACAGGCTTGAATGACACACAGGCGCTTGTAAACAGGGCCAGAAAACACGCAATTAAAATTTTCATAGTACCTCCATGTCGGCGTGGTGGAGGCTTAGTGGTCAGATGGGCTCTCCACTGAGTGACTGAGTATTGGATCTCACTATGAGTACTGCTGTGTGTTTGTGAATTGTCTCAACCATTATCTCAGCCCAGGGTATATTCTGGATTTATCAGTTATGTATTCTGTACGTTATGACGCCAGCCATGCTCTTTACATGCGCAGGGATGTGACTACGTGGTTCTGAGGCGTCATACAGCGTAGACAGCGCACAAGTTCAGGCGCAAAATACCTGAGATTCAGACATGGAGAATCTCTGGTGGAAATCAAGGTTCATCGGGACAGCAAGGACCCACATCGCAGCCTGATCAAAAGTGCAGTGGTACTGCTTTGTGTGCTGTTGCTGCTGTCGGCAAGCTCCCTCCGAGCGGCAGAATCGGATGCCATTCTGAATCTGCGGCTGGCACATCACAGCAACGTCCCCAATGCGGCTGATGACATCAATACATTTTGGGATAGATTGCTGCAGGCGGACTACAACCGGGACTGGCGATTTGTGACCTCGCCAGGAAACTGGTTCAGCGTTGGCCTGCTCACCCAGGGTGACCTGTGGCAGCAGACCGGCGGCATGAACAGGCTGGCTGCCGGCGTGGCTGTGGGCTATAGCCACAAATTCGGTCTTGGCCCCGAAGCACCCCGCCTGAATCTGCGCTCACAATGGTTATATCAGGAGTTTGAGGGCTCGGTTCGAAGCGGCCCGGTGCACTCGCACAGTGCAGCATTGAGCCGCTGGATCGCTGATAACATTCAGCTCAGTGGAAGCTGGTCGTGGACGGCACAGTCAGCGCCATCGCGGCGCGAATTACTTGCCAATCCTGCTTTTGACGTTGATGTTTTTAATCAGGAGCAACAGCAACTGACCATTCAGGCAGACTACCTGCTCTATAACAGCCATGCCCTGAGTGCGCACCTCAGCGCGACAGATGGTGACACGGGTGCCAGTGCGCGACCTGGCAGTGCCCTGCTCCGGATCGGTGAGGCAATTGCCCGAGATAACGGTATTGACCGAGGATACCTGGCGTATCGCGTCGAGGCGCGCCGCTACGCCGCCGGCCTGCAATGGAGCATGCCTTTATCAATGGACAGTTCGCTGTCACTGGGCGCTGAACGTCGTCTGGCACGCGCTGATGCGGGTGTGCGTTATCGGGAAACGCGCGTTCATCTCGATTACCTGAAGAGGTTCTGATCATGGCCTGTACCAAAACTGGTGTGTCGATTGCTGTCATGCTCAGCCTGAGCCACGCAGCATATGGAGGCGACCTTGAGGTATTAATTCGCGATGAAGCGGGTAATCCTGTCGAGGGTGCCGTTGTCGAGCTGATCAACACTGGCCTGCCACAGCCGGCTGACTGGCCGCAGTCGGCTGTCATTGATCAGATCAACAAAGAGTTTGTCGAGCCGGTGATTGCTATTGTTGCTGGTACCTCGGTCAGTTTTCCAAACAGTGATGATGTGCATCACCACGTTTACTCTTTCTCGCCGACAAAAAGATTTGAACTGCCACTTTACACCGGCGACCCGGCCGCCCCTGTGGTATTTGAAACACCGGGCGTTGTCACGATTGGATGCAATATCCACGACTGGATGGTCGGTTATATCTATATCGGCGAGTCGCATCTGATGGCCATCAGCGATATGGAAGGTGTAGGCAAAATTGTGGATCTGCCGGCAGGAACTTACACGGCAAGAATGTGGCACAAGGGTTTAGGTGTCGGGCAGGAACTGACAGAGTTTACTGTGGAGGTGCCGGCAGCCGGTGTGGCGCAGCACAGTGTCAGTTTGACTGAACAGCCAGCGTTTGCGACGCGACGGGCGCCGCTGCCGGGGTTGCGGAGTTATTGAAGCCAGGCATAATCCGTGTCAGCCATGCTCGAACTCAATCTCAGTCACGTCCGCCACAAAAAATGGAAAGTACTGTTCAGTCTGAAAGTGATTGCCTGCTTCAAGGTGTGTCGGCAGACGAAAACCGCCAAAATCGCGAAATTCAGATAGATAACCGCCAAACGATTGCAGCTGATACTGTTTCCTGGGATTAGCATTGCTCCAGCGATCAAACCTGATCTGAATCGGCTGACCATTCTCGCTCACGGTCAGTTCTACAACCTGAGTCAGCCCTTGATACTCGACGGTTACCTGTGCACGATCAGCTGCCAGGGCCTCCCAAACCACGCCGGGACCAGGCAACAACGCGGCAGGTGTCCAGAAGACGGCTTCGGCGACATAACGACCAAAGGCTGAACGGGTATGATCGGGGTCTCCCCCCATGCGGGCGACTGGCAATAAACCCATCAGCCAGAAACGTGTCCAGCTTTGACTGTCGGACCCAGACAAGACCATGGCACCGCGCCGTGCACGCATCTTCCAGACGAATCCGGCCGGCATTGCCAGGACTTGAGTCGCAGTGAAGTCCAGGTAATTGGGTTTGTCTTTGGTGCCCATGCCAAAGCGCCCTGCCATGGTGATGTTGACTACCTTCAGCAGCGGCGTGCCCGATTTAATGGTGTACAGGAAGTAACGTCGAGCAGGATCAGGCAGGTCAGCAACCCGTTCCGGGGTAAAGACGGGCGGGTTTGCGGGCTGCGAGGCCAGCAATTCATGCATGGTGTTGAGGTCTGCGCGATGATCGAGCAGTCGCCGGTCAAACAATACAATCACAGTGATGACGAGAATGGCGAGCAGATAAACAGTGACGGACATTGGGGTGAATTCCAGGCAAGCATGTAAAAGGTCGCGGTCTGGGTTGTGTTAGCTACCCCCACAATACCTGCTGGTGCTCGCGCTGCTTTTGATTTGGGTCAAGCCTGTCCGGGATAGCGCTTAGGGGTGGTACTTACCCTCGCCCGGTGCGTTCCAATCGTTTATCCACCATGCGCCGGTACAGCCTGGAAAGGATGGGTTTGATCACGGGCAGACCAATCAGCCAGCCCACTGGGCGCAGAATGGGGGCGCGGCGCATCAATAGCTGGTAGGCATCTATTTCGCTGTGAATCTGCCCGTTGGCATCTTTGACGTGGAGTTCTCGCAGCGCCCGCTCGGGGTCGATACTCTGTTGGCGTAACTCTTCGTCTCTATCGGTGATGTCGACCCAGTGGACGTTGGCGTTGTCGGCCGCCAGTCTGGTCATCACCTGCCACCACGCTGTTCATAAACTTTTAATAATTAATTCATTATCAATTCGGAATCTTTCACTACCTTTGGGGCCACTTAATCCACAGCAGGAGTGAATAGATGAAATCAATGGCAGCAATGGCTGGCATTATCAGCATGTCAGCTTCCCTGGCAGTGTATGCCAATGACAACGGCGCAGCCGTCGCCGACAGCGTTATCGAGCAACAGAATCAGAAACTGCTGGAGAATACCGCTGGCAAAGGCTTCGGTCCGCAGTCGCCTCGTGATCTGTCAAACCCGCTTGGCGAGAACACGCGTCAGTTCAGTCTGGCCCCGCAGTACGAGCAGTTGAACCTGTGCAACATCCATTTCCACAAGAATGCTGAGCACAAAGGTGGGGAGTTCACTGTCTATGCCGGTAACGGCGACGGCCACGGCAATCACACCGGTTTTCTCTATGACGGCGAACTGGCTGCCAGCCAGCTGGCACCAATCACGGGGAACATCTGCCCCACCAATAACGAGTCCCTGATGCCGGGAGATACCATTGAAGTACATTATGTGTTCAGCAGCGCGCAGATCAATCCAGGCCCTACACTGGGCGCCTGCCTGAATGACAACACCATGAACCCGCAGTTGCGTGTGGAAGGACAGGTACTGGTGCTGGTCAATGATCGCTCGGCGCTGGACTTCAATGAGCTGGCGGCCATCGGTGAGCGCAATGGCTATCACCAGGCATTGAACATTCCTACTGACACTGGCACGCCGATTCAATACGCCGGATCAACAACGGGTCCTGCCTACAATGAAAATGGTTCGCCCTTGCTGGTCAGCTGGAGCGTCCGGCCCAACGTAGCCTTTGTCGACATCGAAACGGTCGGGGAATGGTGTAATGACAATGTATTTGATGAGACCCAGGCACACGGCGTGCGCAACCTGGTGACGCATCCGTCGCTGCTGTCACCCATGTAATGCCCGGAAGCGGTATCCGAGCCCCCTCACCGTCTGGATCATGGATTCAGCTGGTGGGGGGTTGTCCAGCTTCTGTCGCAGCCGGCTGACGTAGACATCAACGATATTGGTCAGGGGCTCGGACTGATGCCCCCAGACCTTGTTGAGAATGCGCTCGCGGGAAAGAGCCTTGCCGTGGTTCTGCATCAGGAACATCAGCAGATCAAATTCCAGGCTGGTCAGGGATATCTCCACACCGTCGCGGACCACCAGTCGGCTACCAATATCCAGCGTAATCGGGCCCTGTTGAATGATATCGCCGCTTTCCTGCGCCGGTGCATCGAGGCGTCGTCCCAGTGCCTGCACACGGGCCAGCAATTCGTCAAAATCAAAGGGTTTGCACAGGTAGTCATCCGCGCCGGCTCGCAGTCCTGCAACTCGGTCAGCGACGTCATCCAGTGCGGTCAACAGCAGCACCCTGCTCTTCGGCGAACGCTTCAGAATCGCCGGCAGTTCCAGCAGGCTGTCCTCATCGGCAAACATGCGATCCAGCACGATGACATCCGGTTGCTGCTGATAGGCCTGCATGCTGACCTCGTGCAGCTGGTTGACCGTCGTGCATTCAATACCTTCCGCGCCAAGCCCGCGCGCAATGAAGTTAAGCAGGGATCGCTCGTCATCGGCTATCAGCACCCTCATGGCTGCGGCTCCCTGGGCAGTGTCAGCGTAAAGGTTGATCCCCTGCCGACGACCGAGTCAACGCTCAGCTCGCCATGATGGGCTTCGGCGATGGTACGTGCGATCGCCAGGCCGAGTCCCGAACCTTCAATGGAACGGTTGATCCTGACAAATCGCTCGAAGATATAAGGCAGATCGGAGGGAGAAATCCCGGGTCCCTGATCAATCACGGAGATCCTGAAGTCAGTGGCGGACTGTGACGCCTTAACCATGACACGGGTATTCGGGTCACTGTACTTAACGGCATTGTTGACAAGAATGGCAATGACCTGTGTCAAACGCTGTTCATCGCCGTAGAGCTGCGCCCCCTCGTCATCAAAGGCCCATTCCATTTCTATACGGTGGGTCGGTGCAAGCCGTTGCCAGTGTTCAGTCTGCTGTCGCAACCAGCTGGCCATGTCAATCCACTGCGGCTCAATTACCAGCTGGCCGGAATCGGCACGTGCCAGGAGTAACAGGTCATCGACCAGCCGGCTGAGTCCGACGGCCTGGCTAAGAATGGACTCCAGAGTTTGCCGGCTGGCGTCTTCAGTAACGATAGGCTGGCGCAGGGTCACTTGAGCCTCACCGCGGATGACTGTCAACGGGGTGCGTAACTCGTGACTTAGATCTGCCAGAAACTGACGCCGGCGATTATCGATGTCAGTCAGCTTGTTATTCGCGTCCATCAGTTCTTTGGTGCGCTGTTCCACTTCGAACTCAAGCTGTTTGCGTGAGCGCTCTGCCATGAGCTTGTGCTCCTGCAGTTGCCGTCCCATGGAATTGAAGGACTGCACGATGGGCAGAAACTCCTGATCCAGCGTGTCTGGCAGACGGTGGTCATAGTTGCCCTGTGCCAGCGCCTCGGCGCCGCTGGAGATGGTCTGCAAGGGAGGATAGAGCTGATTGATCAGCCAGCGGCAGGCCAGCACGATCAGTGGCAGTCCCAGCAAACCGAAGGCAGCGGTAAACCAGACAATGGCGGTGTTCAGCGTGTCGATGCGGGCATTGATGGCAGCCACGACATTGCTCTGACGCGAAACGGCATCATTGATGGCTTCGCGGAACTGGTTATCGATGGTCACCTCAAGCAGGGTTCTCACCCTTTCCTGCCGGCTCAGGGGCACATCACTGCCGCTTGCAGCGATTGACTGGAATTCTTCAATAATCTGCGTAATCAGCAGCGCCAGGTCTTCGGTGTCTTCAACGCTGCCACGGGTCGCTTCTGCACCCAGCGATTCACGCTGCGTCAGTTCCAGACGCCGGATGTTGCTGAGTGACTCATCTATCTGCTCCTTTTTGTTGCGAACCTCGGCCTGATTGGCGGTCTGGCCAAAAATCAGTCCGTCGGTGAGCTGCTTGAACAGGCGGTAGGAGATGCTGGACAGCTGCTGGTGTTCTATCAGCAGAGTCTGGGCCATGGTGCTCTGTGAGAGGTTCTGGCGGGTAATCTGCGCGGATACAGCGGCGGCCAGCAGGACGACGACCAAGGCCACGCTGGATGCCCCGGCAAACAGGTAGAGTTTACGCTTGAACATGCGGACCGGTCTCCGTAAGGTAATATTCAAGTATTCCACGATCACAATCTGACAATAAAGGAGTCCTCATGACATTTGCACTTTCAGACATGAAACTGACCAGTCACGACCTGAAACAGGGTGAGCGTATCGATGACAGGCACAGCCATGACGGTGGCAATGTGTCGCCAGAGCTGACGTGGAGCAAGGTGCCCGAGGGCACAAGGTCACTGGCGATATTCTGTCACGATCCGGATGCCCCTCTGATCTCGACAACGGGTAATTACGGTTTTGTGCATTGGTTGGTTTACAACATTCCGCCCAAAGTGAATCATTTGCCACAGGGTTGCAAGGATTACGCACAGGGGCTGAATAATTTTGACAGCATCGGCTACGGTGGTCCCAAGCCGCCACCCGGCCACGGTCGACACCACTATTATTTCTGGGTGCTGGCCCTGGACCTGGAGCCCTCCATGGCTGACGGGCTGGAACTGGCGGAATTCCTGGAAAAGGTCGAGCCGCACGTGCTGGGCATGAACCGGCTGATGGCTTATTACGAGTCCTGACCCTGGTCCGGGATCGCCATGACGTCGGCGCGATGTGACATGACAACGGCGACTTTCCAGGCATCGTCGGTCAGCACCAGCGTGTAGGTAGCGCCCAGTGTTTCGATGACATCGCCGTGGCTGTCGAGTCGGGTCCAGACGGTGCTGACCATGGCGTTGGTGTCGCCGAGTAGTTTGATGTGGCATTTGTCGAGGCGGGTGTGGGTGAAACCGCGTTGGCGCAGGCTGTCGAACACGGGCATCATCTTGTTGCGGGTTTCTTCGGTGGAGGCGGAGGAGAAAATATTGCCTTTGGATATGATGGTTCTAGGTGTGGTGAAAAGTGCGAGCCAGGCGTCGAAGTCGAGCCTGGAGAAGGTTTCGCCGATGGCGTGAAACAGGTTTTCTATTTCTTTATGATTATCTGTGATCACATGGTGCTCCGCGTTAAGAACTGGCGCTTTTTATAGTGGCAGGTGCATCGAACTCAACGTTCACGTTGTCAAAGTTGGATGTCCAACGAATCTCACCAGATTGTCACCCCAAATCATAACGTATGTATTTGATGGTGGTGTGCCGTCAACCCCATTAGACGAACTCGTAAGGACGACACATGCGCTGCTACTCAATTACGGGATGAGGTCGCGCGCAGCGTCAGCGCACTTTTTGCCCCGGTATGTTCTGTCCCGCCTGATGCAAGACCATGCCCGTCACGATTCCGTTTTCGTCCCGCTCGAAGGTGATCTGTGCATCAACAACCCTGTAGAAGAACTCTGTCTCTGATTCCGCGAAAATCGGAAACCTGCTTTGGTCTGTGGCCTGAGCGAACAGGGCTCCATCTTCCAGCGTGACGGTGATCGAAAAACTTGGTGAGAGCTGATATTCGCCGACGTAGGTCTGAAGAATGTGCTCTGCGACAGCGATTTCATCGCGCTCGCGTGGAGGTGTTGGGGGCGGCGCGAGCGGCAGTTCCGGATTGATCAAATGAAAAGCGATGTCATCGGCGCCGTGCGCCGAGTTGGTAAGGACGATCACCCCTACCTGCGCATCAGGATCGAAAGCGATGATCGTACGAAAACCAGCTGTGCTCCCGTTATGCCAGACAATCCTCTGCTCATCGACGCTCCGAACGAGCCAGCCAAGCCCTATACTCCTACTCATACCGGCACTCTCCCGTACCTGATGGCTGGCGTGCATCGAGCGCTCAAGCTCAGACGTGGGCGGGCCGATGTTCGCAGCAAGAAAAGCAAGCATGTCACGGACGTTGGAGCGAAGCGCCCCCGCACCAGCCAGCGTGGGCAGGTCCCAAAGCGGAACTCTCTCACCCTGTTGATCGTGACCAGCCACCATCCACTGAAGCATCTCTGCGTCGAGAGTAATACCAGTCATGCTCATCCCAAGCGGCTCCAGGATTCGCTCACGCACGAGATCCTCGTAGGTAACTCCTGCCGCGCGCGCCAACAGATGACCAAGTAAGCCGAAGCCAAGATTTGAGTACTCGTACTGTGAACCGACATCGCGCCGCAGCTCATGATTCGAGAGAAAAGCATACAAATGGTCAACTGTGTAGTCAGCGTACGGATTCGCAGGGTTAGCAAAGGGCATGTTCCCGGGAATTCTGGGCAGTCCCGAACGGTGAGTCGCGAGGTCAAGGAGGGTGATCTCGCGGTCGGCCCTGGGGACGGTGACGCCATCAGGCAGGAAGCCGGAGGCGGGATCGGAGAGCGACACCTCGCCCCGTGCGACCATGTCGGCGAGCAGAATTCCTGTGAACGCCTTGGTGATAGAGCCGATCTCGAATAAAGCTCTCTCGCCCAGAGGCAGGTCGTCCACACCAGTGTCGCCGTAAGTTACCACGCGAGTCGAACCGTCCGCCTCCATGACGCCGAGTACGATGCCGACGCCTCGACCCTCTTCGACCCGGGATTGGATCACCTCGATGAGATCCTGGTCCGGGGGGAAGTGTTGGGCAAGCGCAGTGGCCGGAATCAGCCAAGCTAGAGGATAGCAGATCAAGGTGGTGAAGAATCGCATGTTCATGTCACTCCTTTCCGTGCAATAACTAAGAACGCAGTTCGTGTCCGATGTAGCAAAGCGGAACGAATTTGAGCGGGTTGTTATGTGTTGTTTCTGGAAATGTATCTGACATTCGCCAAGCCCTCAAAGTCTTTATCTTGAGTCCAGATGACAGCAGAATACTTTTGAGCGGTGGCAAAAATAATGCTGTCAGCCAAGGGCAGTTTATGGAGAACACCAAGCTTGGCAGCACCCATTGCCAATTCTGAATCCAGCGAGATAACTTTGCCTTGCTTCATGTGGGCCGTGACAATCAAGGCAGCCTCTTCTCCACGTTGACGCAGCACGTTTTTAAAAACTTCCGTAATCGTGATGCTCGGCACCAGCAATTCCGAAAGCCTTTCAATTGGCTCTGCAAATACCGCGGCATTCCCGTCACTGGCGAAATACGACAGCCAAGCCGACGAATCAACAACATTCATTCCCTATCTTCTTCCCTGACTACGGAGGTATCAATCCCTTTGAGGAAGCCCCTCATCTCCTTCATGGATTTTAGCGGGATCACTTCGATGCGTCCTTGATATGACATCATCTGGACTTTTTGCCCAGAGACTATTCCCATGGATTCTCTAATTTCTTTAGGAATTACAATCTGATACTTCGGAGAAACAGTAACTTCTGTCATGACGCCACCCATCGATAAGACTTTGGTATTACGATACCCCTATCGATCTAATGAATCAATACACATAACGCCCATCAACAACGGCGCCAGATAAGCTGGCGCCCAATCGCTTGTGATTGTTGGGGCGGCCAGAGTATACTCGTACGGCATTCCCGTACATATATTGGTGGTTGCGATGGAAACAGTAAGTGTAAATAAGTTCAGGGATAACCTGAAAAAGCTTGTAGAACAAAGTGTTAGTAGACATGAACCGATAAGAGTCTCCCGACGATCTGGGCAAGACTTTGTGGTGATGAGCGCCGAAGACTGGGAGCGCGAACAGGAAACGTTGTACGTGTTGCAAAACAGCAGCCTGATGCAACAACTGGCCGAATCGGTCAAAACCCATGCTGAGCGTAAAGGATACACGCCTACCAAAGAGCAAATGGATGAGATCACTGGTATTTGAGGGTAAGACCTGGGAAGCGTATGAAGCCATGCGCCAGAACGACAAAAAACTGCATGACGCTGCTCGCAAGATGATCAAAGAGCTCATTCGCTGCGAGGACCCCGCTGTTGGGACAGGCAAACCTGAACCCCTCAAGCATAACCTGACCGGTTTATGGTCAAGGCGCATATCCCAGAAGGATAGAATTGTGTATAGGTTCGACGAATCATCAATCTATATCTTTGCTCTGGGTGGTCACTACGACGAGCCCTGACATTCGTATCGTGAGTATGCGCAGAAAAACAGTTTTCCTGCGACTTCACCCCATGTTTAACTAGCTGCGCGATCCAGCGCCCACCACGCTCCCAACCACTATAGCAATCCAGGAAGCAATAAAGCCCGGGATGATCTCATAAACGCCCGGGCCTCCCATAAACTGGCTGTTCCAGCCCAGCGAAATCCAGATCATGACGGTCGCAGCCCCGACGATAAGACCCGCTATGGCACCGGTACCGGTCGTGTGCGGCCACATCAGCGACAGGATAATGAGTGGACCGAATGCCGCGCCAAAGCCGGCCCAGGCATTGCTGACCAGGCCCAGCACTTGAGAGTCCGGATCGGAGGCAATCAGGGCAGCCATCAAGCCCACGGCGACAACGCAGCCCCGGCCTGCCATGACGCATTCACGGTCGGTGGCCTGCTTGCGCAGGAACAGGCGATAGAAATCTTCGGTCAGCGATGATGAGGACACCAGCAGCTGGCTGGAAATGGTGCTCATGATGGCGGCGAGCAGCGCAGCATACAGGAAGCCGGTAATCAGCGGATGAAACAGCAGTTCCGACAGAATGATGAAGATGGTTTCCGGGTCGGCCACAACCAGGTCGTTTCTGATCGCATAGGCACGGCCGAAAATGCCCAGGGAAATAGAACCTATCAGCGAAATGCCCATCCAGCTCATGCAGATATTTCGGGCGATAGGCACATCCTTCAGCGAGCGAATGGCCATGAAACGGACGATGATGTGGGGCTGACCAAAATAACCCAGTCCCCAGCTTAGTGCTGAGAGCCAACCGACAAAGCTTAATCCGGCCGTCCAGGACAGCAGTGCGGGATCCACTTGATTCAACGTTGCAGACGCCTGGGCAAAGCCCCCGCCGCCTTCGCCAAACAGCACAACCGCTGGCATAATCACCAGGGCCAGCATCATGATGCAGCCCTGCACAAAATCCGTCAGGCTCACGGCCAGGAAACCACCCACTACGGTGTACGCCAGCACCACACCCAGGGTGATGAGGATGCCCATGGCGTAATCACTGATACCGGCGACATTAAAGATTCCTGCAAAAGCACTTTCAAACAGCTTGCCGCCAGCCACCAGGCCGGATGCGGTATACACCACAAAGAAGATGACGATCACGAGGGCTGAGACGGTGCGCAGGGATAATGCCTGGGCTGGAAAACGATTCGACAGAAACGCTGGAATGGTGATGGCGTTACCGTACTGGACGGTCTGCTCGCGCAGCCTGGGTGCCACCAGAATCCAGTTGATGAAGGCGCCTATAAACAGACCAATGCCTATCCAGGCTGACGCCAGACCGGATATATACAAAGCGCCGGGCAGGCCCAGCAGCAGCCATCCACTCATATCGGAGGCACCGGCTGACAGGGCGGCAACCTTGGGGCTGAGTGTGCGCCCGCCCAGCATGTAGGCTTCCGACGATGAGGTTGAGGTGCGCATGGCGTAAAGGCCGATGATGATCATCAGCGCAAAGTAGACAAACAGGCTTATCCAGACACCTACAGCCATTGAATGTCTCCGGTAATGTGGGTCAGAAAGCGTGTCATGGAGTGGATAAGCACCGTGTTTGCTCGGATTCTATAAGGATTTGTTAGTCAGTATATATAAAAACGTCTGGCACTCCGATTCGGCTTTCTGTGCAATGATCCAATGAGTCGAAAACCAGCGAATACATATCATCATGTTAAGCTTGATCTGACAAATTCTTTGAACCCGTCGTTGTAAGGAGCTTGCTATGCGTATCGGAATCCCCAGCGAGATCAAGAATCGAGAGTACCGGGTCGGTCTGTCGCCCGCGTCGGTTCGTGAACTTGTTGCTCATGGACACCAGGTCGCGGTTCAGAAAGATGCAGGCCTGGCCATTGGTTTTACGAATGAGGACTACGAGAAGGCCGGCGCGGATATCGCGCCTGATGCCGAGAAGATCTACGCAGGCTCGGACATGATTGTTAAGGTCAAGGAGCCACAAGCAGTTGAGCTAAAAATGCTCAGAGAGAACCAGATTATTTTCACGTATCTTCATCTGGCTGCCGACCAGAAGCAGACTCAGGGGCTGATGTCTTCCGGTGCTGTGGCAATCGCGTATGAGACGGTCACCGATGACAAGGGTGGTTTGCCGCTTTTGGCGCCGATGTCCGAGGTGGCTGGACGGCTTTCGATCCAGGCTGGCGCACATGCTCTGGAAATGAGTCAGGGTGGCAGCGGGACGCTGCTGGGGGGCGTGCCTGGGGTACCGCCGGCGAAGGTTACTATTATTGGCGGCGGTGTTGTCGGCACTAATGCAGCGCGTATGGCTGTGGGGATGGGGGCACATGTCACTATCATTGACCGGTCGCTGACCCGCCTTCGTCAGCTTGATGATCTGTTTCAGGGTCGCATAACAACGGCTTATGCTACGGAGGAGACGATCGAGGCGGAACTGCTGCAGTCTGATCTTGTGGTGGGGGCGGTTCTGGTAGCGGGCGCTGCTGCCCCGAAGCTTGTATCGCGGGAGATGGTGACGCGAATGAAACAGGGGTCGGCTATGGTAGATGTGGCCATCGATCAGGGCGGTTGTTTTGAAACTTCGCGCCCTACTACTCATGAGAATCCGACTTATCTGGTTGATGGGGTGGTGCATTACTGTGTGGCGAATATGCCTGGGGCGGTAGCGCGGACTTCGACGCTGGCGCTAAATAACGCAACGCTGCCGCATGTGCTGGCGATTGCTAATAAGGGGTGGGAGGCTGCGCTTCGGGATAATAAGCATTTGATGGCGGGTTTGAATGTTTGCCGGGGGAAGGTGACTTATAAAGCTGTGGCGGAGGTTTTTGGGATGGAGTATACGGCGGCGGAGAGAATGGTGGTTGGGGCTTGAGGGATGGGTGGTGTTTTATCTATTCCAGGCGTCTCCGGCAATGTGGGTTAGGACGTGTGTCATTCAATGGATAATCACCGTGTTTGCTGGGATATTCAGCTCTAAATCGAGTTGCTACTCAGCTGCGGATCGACGTCGGTCCGGTAAAGACTCTACCTATTATAAGTCTTCGACATTCCTTAAGCTAAATACGATGCTTAGGCCTGAACTTTGCTCGGAGCGTCCGGTTCAATACAGGGGCAGACCGATATATGTGTTAGAATCGCCCCTTTTTAGATTTAACAAGGACGTATAGATGTATCTGATAGTTTTGTTTTTGCTTGCATTAGCTTTCGCCCTACCAACTTTTGGGGCCTCTTTGATAGCATTTTTCGTCATTAAAAGGATCATCGACAAAAAAGCCACGAATGCCATCCTAAACGCCGCGGTATTTAGCTTGGAGACCCAAGTCACCCAAGAACTTTTTCACATAAACCGCGCTGCAATACATTTGGTCTTTGATAAGTTCTGTATAAAAGAAACAGAAAATGTTAGAAACTATAATGCTATGGATTTCTACTGGGGTATATTTCAGCATCCAATGATAAATAACGGCGAAAAATTCTCCTTAAGGACAATATATGTTCCTCGTGGGAAGGTTCATGTAATGGCTAGCCCTGGAATCGATAATGAGGTGCTAAGTGATTACATACCTGGAGTGGGGAATTTTAGTGATCTCATTAATCGTGATTAGTTTAAAACCTTCTCCTCCTTGGTTATTACCCGGAACGTGAGATATATCCCAATAACAGTTTCGCAATAATAATCGGCTGTAGAGCCCCGACGACTATCTGAGCTGCCCTCATTTCTGTTACATTATCAGACACCTAATTAGGGCAGTTTTTGATCTATATTACTTGGCGCGCCTTCTGAAAACCCAAAATCGGTCAAGGCTAATCAATTCTTAAATTTATTCAAAGTTCTGTGTGCGAGATTTTCCCTATTTTCCATCTCAATACTAGCAACAATGCCACTATGCTTTGCTTTTGTCAGAATCCCGAAGTTACGTAGATTGATCGTATGTTTTCTGAAGTTCCCAAAATTCTTTAGGTATAAGTTGTATCCTGTGATATCACTTTTGGGGGTAGTGACCAGATTCATGAGGGCAAACTCCCACCTATTAGGCCCCGAGTGAACCGTACCCGATGAAATTACTTGCGTAATTTTTCGTTTGCCGCCTGTTTTAGTTATAGTAGCGGCACCTGCAGTGTGGACATCACCTGAAACCACACAAACATATTTTGCATTATGCTTCTCCCCCGCATCGAATAGAATATCCAGCAGTTTCTTTTGCTCAGCCTTGTGGTTGTAATGATCCCAGTGGTCAATGGCGTCATCGTTCATAGAGTGACGAAACTCCTTTTTTGGTACTTTTGGGAGCAATCTTTCGACAAGATGTGAGTAATCCAGATGAGCTATAGGAACAGGAACTACGAAGCAAAGGGTCCGCTGTTTCGAAAGTTCCTCTGGGACTTCTGAGAATAGCGCCTTATCAAGTACCTTTCCCAGATCGTAATACTGTGAAGGGCTCATAACATTCTTCATAGTTCTAAAAGTACGATTGTCTAGCAGAATTACTTCGTAATTACGAAAGGAAAAATGCATTGAAAAGTGTGTGTTCGAAATTCGAGATATGTTCGAAGAGGTACGGGTTTGGAAGATCTCAAAATATCGGTTGGCGACAGGGTATATACACCTAAAAAGATCCGAGTTCTGTAGCTCGTCCGGGTATGAGCCCCAACCGTCGAATATATCATGGTCATCCCACATCATAACTGTGGGGACCGATGCCATCATGTAACTCATGTCAGAGTCCGACCAACTGTCAATATAGAGTTGTTCATAGAACTTTTTTAGTTGATCAGTAAGTTCTTGCCTCAAACGGGGAGTTAGAGAAAATTCTTCGACGACCTTGGAGGTTAGTTTTGACTTGACTTTTAAGCTATTTATTATGGGCACCTCATCCCAAATGCTGTCAGCGTATATCTGGTCTCCACCCATTAGAAGTAGGTGAAAGCATTCGCCGGGGCGCAAATGGTTTTCCTTCATCTTTTTCCACATCAGAAAATCTTTTTTTAAGATCTTTGAAGGGTGTTTCTTACTATCACCATTGCACGAGGAGAATCCAACTTTTGGTATTACACCCCGACCAGGGACTTCAAATTCCCATACAGTCCTTCCGTGTTGATCACTGAGTTTGCTCCCGTTCACTTCGATAGAGTATTTGAACAAGTAGGACTCTTCCGACCTTGGAACATCAAAACTGAATCGATAGAAGTAATGCGCCTCCAAATCTGTCCGAGATTCACATACAAACAATGACGATAGGCCAATAGAAACTTGGTCGAGGCACAGTCTCACGTTACTCTTATTCAGCTTTGTCTCTGATAGGAAACAGGCGGAATATCTATAGTTTGCTTCGATACCCAACAGAGGCCCTAATTTAATCTTCACATTGTCCTCAATGCGGAAATTGATCCGCCTATAGCCCTATATTTAGCATTCTAGTATTTCACAGTGCGTTCGCAGCAGCTTCTATCAGGGTTCTAATGGTACTTGCGCTAATAGCATGTTTCCTGAATCGAGCGAATTTCTGCCCAAGCGTGAGTGCCTGACCGGTAAGCTCCTCAGCAATATCCGCATCCTGAATACTGGCTCGTATAATCGAATTAAACTCAGACTTTGGGTTCTCCAAGTTTTCAATAATCAGCTCAAACAATCTTACTGGCGATATCCTGAGCACCTCGGAGTTAAGAGCGTACTCAGCGTGGTGTCCACGGCATTTTAAGAAGTTTTCAAGTTCTCTCTTCTCAATAGGGTCTTCTAATGACAGTTCCATCTTTCCGTCTTCGTACTCGGCAAATTGCTCACTTTGGATAAACCGCAAGACAATTCGCGACAATACCGCCTTTGAATTGATCTCTTCGTATTTGAGAGCGGAGCTAAGTCGGAGCGATTTGATTCTTGATTCTGGAACCTTGAATAAGCTAGATAGTTCGTAATTGGATTTATTCTTGTATTCGCTGGTTTGAGTTAGCAGGTAAAACACCAAAAGGTCGATCTCACTTTTCGGCAAGCTCCCCAAGCCGTGAGACAAATATATATCTAGGAACGTTTCCGTGAACTCCTGCTTGTCTTTTTGGTTCACGATACTCTTCCCCCACTAAAAGGTAATTATTCTAAATATTAGATAATAGTCAGTATATTGCGGTTGCTATCTATCTCTAGGAGCGATAGAGCATGACTATTCATGATGACATCCATTTTGAGTACGAAAGAACATCAATCATAGGTACAGTACCGCTGAACTGCAATTCGGCAATCAACTTTAGCAAAAATGCCGTAGCCGCCTTGTTGCTATTCAGTATCTCAAAGTCTCGCTTCTCTTTGTCAAAGTAATAGTATCCATGAGCCGCCACACAACCAATGTCAATTGCCCCATGTGTGGTACTCTCACTTAGATGCCGAACCAACGTTTCGCCCATAGCTGGCTTCCAGTCACAGTCCAGCGCTAATAGGCCTCCAATTATTGGAAACAAGGGCTTGGGTGGATAAACTCCATTTGCAAAAGGGATGGGAAGGCTGGTTCGGTGTAGCTTCCGTACGCTGCTTATTTTTTTCTTCGCATATTGAATGTTTTCACTATTCACAGTTTGCTTTGACTCAAATACTGCATACACACTTTCTGCAGGTACGATTATCTGTCCTTGGAAATCAAACACAAAGGGCGAATACTGCCGATCAAATATCACAATATCCATTTGCTCACTAAAATTCCCATTGCTATCTACAACATGAGCTTTATCCGCCTGATATCTTTTAGGAAGATAGGTCCGCAGCAACTCTAGCCAAGCGTTTTCGCTACCATCGCCTTTAGTTCCTGGATGTGCGAATGACTTGCGAGCGCTAGTCAACTGCGTATGAATGTCGGCATGAAGTGATTCAAAAATATTAGTAAGAGACCATTCACTCATTTGACTTCCTCTACAAAAGGCTTTGTTGCAATTGTTCGTTTGGCGACTTCAATGGCGAGTTCCCTCTCGACGGAATGACTAGGGTATGCTTCGAGCACTATCGTAGGTATTAAACGTTGCGTTATATCAGAAAATGTTAGCCCGTAGTCACTATTCCCCGAAGGACCTGTTAATGCCACCAAAGCGTCAATATCTGTTTTAGTTAATCCAAGGGGGCCTAATGACATTGTAAGAATATATCGGCGTTGCGCGTCATCTGGTCTGGAAAAGTTCAATATATCTGCTGCTCTTCGGGTGATAGCGGGATCGAGCGCATTGATGCGATTCGTACACATAATTACTGCCGCCGGCAGTTTCTGATTGGCAATTCGGTCTATTCCGCGTATAAAAGAGTTCACACCAGCTCTATCTTCATGATGCATTTGGGCAGATTCTCTTGATTGAGCTAGAGCATCAGCTTCATCGATCAGAAGAATTACGCCACCTCTTGCTTTCCCATGAGGATTACGGAGCTTCTGAGCTTCTTCTATCGCGTGATCAAAAGCAGCAGAAACAAGTTGTGTCATTTCTCCAACTCTTCCTTGGCCTCTAGTCGCCAGACTCATTGGCAAAAGTGTAATATCAATATGCTCTTGTCGTGCAACCGCATCACCAATTGTTTCGGCTAACTCAGATTTACCTGACCCCACATCACCTGCAAGGACCACAAGCGGTGGACGACGTAGCACCAAGTTCAATACGGAGCTACAGCCTGGGTGAAACTTTTCTCCCCATGCAACTAGTCCTGCGGGATTAATCAGCAAGCCGAGCGTTTTTTTAAGCCTTTCTATGTGAGCATCTAGTCCAACAAGCCGTGCAAGCCGCTCTTGAGGCTCAAAATCTGGATAGACGATTCGCTTTTCAAATAATTCATCAATAGGAGGCCTAGTACTCATCCGAAGCTCCTTACTCTTGATCGCATTAAGGATTGTCCACCTGCGGTATACTTCAAGTCAGACTCGAAATAACCGTTAACACTCGGAGCCGGGGCACCGACTCTTTTTATAACGACTTTTTCCTCGAAAGCTTTTTTTTGCTCTCCAGTTAGCTTTCCCCACGCATCATTTTGAATCAGATAACTCGCAAAACGTGCACCCTCTACATTTCTATTTGGTCTTATCTTTCCAGGATCGTCATCCACTTCACTGTCCAATAGCTGCTGTGCGGAATATCTGACTGTAGGTTCTACCCATTTTCCATCTCTTTGAAACCCGTATGTGACTGACTGAAGGTATCCCGCTTTCAGGTATTCTGTCACTTCCTGCTCAAAATCCGATATTCTATCGTCCGTGATATGACCAGGATAAAATCTTTGAATTCGCTTAAGATCTGTTGATATTTTTGATGCCAGATATCTTGCGTGGGTGACTGTAAACGTTCTTGACTCCGTAACAGTAGTGCTAAATGACATAATTCACCTCATACCTGAAATGAAGGCCCAAAGACCTTTTGCCAGTAGTAGACAGTCTTTTCTTTCGTTGTTGCCCTTAGCGCCGAATCAATTGCATCCCCGGCGTCTAATGCGGCGGCTACGATCGAATCCGCTTGCGCTGAGCTATAGAGAGACGCAACATTATTGGTCTCATTTACGGGGTCAATTATTTGAATGGGGTCAGAGAACGATCCAACCTTAGATTCTTCATAAAAATCGCCAAAGACGATCTTTTCCCGGACTTCGCTCGTGATCAAATACGTAAAGAAGTGCTGAAGTGCTTCTGGATAATCTGAGAAGTCAAAGCCCCTATCCAGTAAGTGCGACATGATCATTTCAATCATGAATGATTTGAATCGAAAATTGGGGTCTTCATTCTTCAAGCGTCTAGCCCAGAACTTCACGAGTCGAATAACCTGCGCAAAGTCTTTTTCTTGCTGCTTCTTTCTGTTGCGAATGAAGTCAAGATGCAATGGGATGCTTGTTTTCAGGAATGATCCATCATCTTGACTGACTAGATTTCCATACCATTGAGGATCATCGTTATAGATTATGGGGACTATATCAACATCCAATCCTGAACCTTTAAAGGACACTGTTATACTGTAGGTTTGAGGCTTTACTTGGTCTGGTGAAAAATTTGGAAATGCCTTTCGAAGTCGCTCAGCTATATATTTCAACAATTCAGAAATATCTTGGGGAACATCGGATCCACTTACATAGCAGGCAACATCTATATCATTTAGGGACCGCAGAGCTGTCCCCTTCGCCAGACTCCCGGAGAGCATCATCTTTCGCAGAGAAAATGTAGGGTTTTCAGCGATATGCGTTTCAAGCTTTTCTCTTAGCCCACGAACCTGCTTGCGGTACTCGTCCGCCTTGAATTTTGGCAGATTCACCTTTTCATCAGCGAACTTAGCAATATCTTTATGACTAACGTGCAGCCTTGACATGACAGCTAACTCTCCTATTTCTCAATTTGCATAACTGGCTTGAGTTACTGCGTTATGCCTCAATTACCGCTTACTACCTTGTCCACAAACATAAATTTGCTGCTGTAAGAGAGAAGCTATTTGGCCATCTCATCATAGATCTACACTCGAACCGAATAGGGAATGAGATATCCAGCTTAAGTTTGTGCGATCCCTAAGCATCCATATGACATATAGACACAATTCAGTTAAAAAGCACTATATATAGTATCTCAAACAATTATATTCCTTTATAAACATACCCATTGTTCGCTATACCGAACAGAATATACCAGTTCCATTTGCCGCTAGTCAATACTATAATTTCCGCTACTCTGAACAAACTACTTAATGACCCCGGAGCCGCTGTTATGCCTACGTCACTTGGTTCAAAAATAAAGGAATTACGTGATGAGAAGGGATATACCCTAGAAAAACTAGCCGACCTTACTGAATCAAGCAAAAGCTATATATGGGAACTGGAAAACAAGACCCCTCCGCGCCCGTCTGCGGAAAAACTATCAAGGATAGCTGCACACTTGGGTGTCACGATCGAATATCTACTCGATACGGACTCAGGGATTACAAAGGAGTCTGCAGAAGACGCTCTCTTCTATCGAAAGTACAAGTCTATGGATGAAAAGACTAAAGATATGCTTAAGGCTATGGTCAACAAATGGACGGAGAGCAATGACTGAATCTAAAACTCCACTACAGTGGGCATTCAGAATATCACGCATTTTGAACACTGTACTCGGCCCAGATCATTTTCCTATAAGGACAAAGGAGGTCGCAGAAGAGTTATCTCGTACCCTTTACCCGAACGATCCGATTAGTCTAGTTCAAGGGGCAAATTTACCAGGTTTTGAGGGGGCTCTATTCAAAGACCCTTCTGGCAAAAAAGGTTGGGCCATTCTTTACAATGACAGCGTCAGTTCGTCCGGGCGCATAAATTTCACACTTGCGCACGAGTTTGGGCACTACCTGTTACATCGTAAGAAATACCCGTCAGGAATTCAATGCGGAGAGCGAGACCTCACTCAATGGGCATCCGAGTTTGGCCAAGTTGAGCACGAGGCTAATGTATTTGCTGCCAACTTTCTGATGCCCTTAGATGATTTTCGAGCTCAAGCTCCTGATGGCTGTAAAATAACAATGGAGCTGATGGACTTCATCACAGACCGATACGGAGTCTCACTAATCGCGGCACTTTCGCGCTGGATTGAGTACACCAGTCAACGGGCAGTTCTGGTAGTTTCACGAGACGGCTATATCCTATCTGCGCGGTCGAGCAAACCAGCATATAAGAGTGGTGCGTTTTATCGTACAGCCAATCGCCCACCGATTGAGGTTCCGGCACTATCTCTAGCGGCAAATAAAAGTACAGTTGATTTCAAGAAGGCTCGCGATGGTATAAGGCATGAGACCCCCGTTTGGTTTAACGAACCAAGTGAAGAGATTGCAATATTCTCCGAACAATATGATTTCACAATATCGATTATACTCCTTGAGCGTAGTACCCGTTATGACATCACCAGACCCGTCAAACTGGATTCTCCAGTAAATAGGTTCGTTTGAACCAACTCCATGCTTCTGAAAATTCTATTGTGTCAATCAATTGAGAGTCGATACAGTGCATTCTTAGCGTCTATATCCAGAATCATACATGTCACAATGACATAAGGTTATGAGTCTGGCTCTTGTTTTAACAGGCTACTGATCAGAAATATTTCAGCTAGGCTCTTGTGTTTCCCCTGCTAAACTGAACACCAATTAGCCAGTGGACTGATCCCAGTTTGCGAACACCTCTGGCCTATAACTTCAAACGAAGTGTCCGGTTTAATTGGGGTCTAGTTCACTGCCGCACTAGACCTCGAATCCTGACTCGAAAGTTAGCTTGGGATTGTCGAGACCTTACCTTAATTCCGAGTTAGTTAACCCAATAAAATATTGTTAAATTTGACTAAGATATTTTCCTTACGAAATAATCATGTCTGTCTTGAATATGGCTCTCTTTGAAAGCTCCTTTAATTGACTGTCGTAGAAACACTTCTAAGTCCTTCTGTGTCAACAAAATTACTAAGCCAGCCCTATTCTTATTCGCTATGCTTGAAACGTGTTTCAAATACGATTCCTTAATATCCTCACCTCTAAAGACAATAATTCCGAATCTGCCAAATGTATCATTTAGATAATACTGAATCTGGTGAAAGTCATCAGACTTAAGCTCCGTGTAATTTTTGCACTCCCATACAACTTGAGTAGCACCATATTTGGTGCGTACCATATCCCAAAATCCACCAGTGGCCCTATTAGAAGCCACCCAATCTCTCACAATCGTCCCATCAGCCGTACGCTCAGATATCTGAATATTGGTAAGAGATCGGAAAAAACAAAGCTTGATTACATCGCCGACGATCTGTTCAAATTCATTCGCGCTCCCTCTTCCTGAAGGAAGACCTCTTAACCTACGAAGCACAAGCTCAAGTGCCATTTTATAATCATCAAGCTGGAAGCTCTCAGGTATATCTTCAAGAATTCCTTCATTCTTTAGTGTGGTTTCGTCTTTTAAGTCAGATATCAATACAGAGCGAAGATTCAAAGCTTGCTGATAAGTTGGGTGGATTTCGAATATGGAGTTATTATCAAATGCCGGTTTTGCATTTGAATCCATCCCAGATCCTTTGTATTGAGTATGTTTCCTTCTTTGTATTCCGACAAAACCAATCCCGTATAATACTTCAACAAACCGATAAGGCGTTGTGTTCCTAAAAAACCATTCTTTGCAGTGCTTCTTTATAGAGTCATTAATTAGCAACTTCTGAATAAAATCTTCGATGGCGTTGACTGTGTATTGGTTACCTAGGCCATAGAAATATTCCAATACCAAACTTATATTTGGGTAGTTCTCTGCGTATTCGTCCCCTAAATCTTTTAGCCTGCTCGTACTGTACCTCACGGATGCCTCGTCTAAATCGACGTGCTTAACCCGTGTGTGGCCAATATTTATTGCGTTGTCAATAGCGTAACTACAAAGCATGAGTATATCTCGAGGACGATGCTGACAGAGCGACAACACACGAGTAGACGTTGGCTCCCTCCCTTCTTCCTCCTCAAAAAAGTGGCCCCATGCGTCCCCACCAAGAGCTGGCTTGGTACTAAACGGCCTGACAAGCCTTCTTTCGACAAGTTCGATAAGTTTATTATCTGTCCAATCTAAAAATACTGAGGATGTCTCTAATCTAGAAAACTCATTGTCAATGGCACGAATTCGATCATAGATATTCTCACGAATAAAAATGTAAGGCCTTAGAAACGAGGTCGAAGCTCTGAGTCGGACAGCCGCATGCATCATTGCCATCAAACAGATTATGGCGGAATCTGAACCGTCCCAAGACTCATCCAATCTGTCAATAAGCAGAATAAAATCATAGCTACCGTTTAGTGCGATTGCATTTGCTTCCCTAATTATCTCTTTACTTCTATTGATCTGTCGCAACCACAGCTTATCGTTCTCCTTTGAGTATGCATCGAATATCTCTTCTGTAAGATTTAGTACTCTTACATCGAAGTCGCAGTCTTCGATAAGTCCCCGCTCACGGCGGATTGCATCGGATTCTCTCTGAAAGCTAAAAATCCCGGTTTCTTGCCAAACTTTTATCACTTCATCTACTAATGCTCTTTCCATCGAGTGCATTAAAGATTTAAAAGGGCGTTGCCGGG
Organism: Pseudohongiella sp. SYSU M77423; assembly: GCF_029911965.1. Classification (NCBI taxonomy): domain Bacteria; kingdom Pseudomonadati; phylum Pseudomonadota; class Gammaproteobacteria; order Pseudomonadales; family Pseudohongiellaceae; genus Pseudohongiella; species Pseudohongiella sp. SYSU M77423. Next base: position 585,442 of record NZ_JARYTH010000002.1, read on the forward strand.
TATCAAGGAACTCTTCATGTTGAAGTGGTAACACTAATAGATCGAATATTTGAGGAATGATATGTATGGACCGCTTGAACTTCCTTTGAACTTCAAATGTGATTGCGGTTTTTCCTGCGCCTCTTCGGCCAACATAGAAACAATCGGTGCTATCAGGATCCATCGAGCTAATTGTGGATGGGGTGGTAACAAATAGCTGAGGATCGCTTCGTATTATGTCGTATTCTGCAAATGCCTCGCCGAGTTTTATTCGTTTCAGAGCATCTTTGGGTAACTGTATGTTTCGAGACTGTTCCTTGCGTTTCTTCGACACCATTTTAAATATTCTCTGTGGGATAGATATATTGCCTATCAGACCATTCACTGTTCGTTTGCAACATCAATGTTTTTCGAAGATATCAATCTCATGTCGTTGCACTTTAGTCAGGCCAAATCCTACGCAGTGCACTGCGATCTATTCACGACTATGTGCCACTCAGACGTTCAACATTCTCCCTAAAAAGGACCGCTTAGTTTGTTCTACCGATTCGGGACTTGGCGAATCTTCTATTTCTGAAATCTCAGTCACGCCTGACATTATTGTCGGGATAGTCGGCTGCTCGGCAGCCTTTTCCTTGATCTTTGGAGCCTTGGCAACCCAGCGCGACAGATGCTGTCCTACGTCATGATAAAAAGCTGTGATGTTATGCGACGCATCCTCGACGAATGTCTGCGCACCTTTGAAGCGGGACATCAGATCGACTACTCGCGTGATCTCGAAGCTCGAGGGGGTATCACTAGCACCTTCTGGCACTAGCAATTCAGGTTTCTCGAATAGGTCTACCAAGGGCGCTGCTGTATCTGGGCGCCGCCGTGGCCAATTGGCCCGAAGGACAAGATCTTCAATATTCTTCTTACCTTTGAGTTGACGTGTAAACCAGTTCACACTAGCAGTGGCGCGAGTACGATCCTTTGGTGCATCCAGTTTCATACTGAAGTTCAATGTTCTTCGCACGAAGTCCGCATGAATTGTGAGTTTCGCTGCTGCGTTTGGTATATCTAAGGCAGCACTCAAACAGTGTTGCTGCACAAGGCTGTCACAATCTTCCTGAAACTTTAACTCAAGTTCATTAGCTTGAGTACGGGAAAGGTGCAGAGCTACTGGTTGCCCGATCTTCATGCTCAGATCCAAAGCTAGGTACTTGAGCAGCTGCTGCCAACTAACGATTGCAGCGGTGACGTCGCTGGAGGACTTAGATAATGGGGCATTCTGTAGAATAGCTGTGCAGACATTCTTCCAGGCACCGTCCATTCGGGTGAAATGTGTCACGCCAGATGACTCGTGACGGTAGTAACGTACGAGCTCACTCAATATATATGCTTGCTCTGGGTCTTCGACTTTTTTGTTGTCAGTAATCAAAACAGCCTTCGAAATCAGTGACAGCCACGAGTAGTGAAATACATCTACATGTTTGGTCTTCTGCTTCGCCAATACAATTGGGTGGTGACGAGGCGTAATCGCGTACTGGTTGGAGAGCGTAATGACAGCATTGATACCATGGGCACGGGCTAGATCCAGGTAGGTTTCTACCTGCTCTTTCGTATGTATCGCGTTTCCTGTCTTAGCCTCTATCAGGGCAGTCCAGATCTTTGAACCAGATGTAACGATAATCAAGCCGTCTGGACGGCAGTTCTTTGTCTTGTCAGCAGCTTTGAAACAAACTTCTGTATAGCCCTCTACAACAGTGCGCTTTCCCATGGAGGCGCCGAGATCCGATAGAACGTCGCTCGCGAATGCTGGCACGACCATAAAGGAAGCCAATAGCGAAGCCGTCGCTCGTTCTTCTTTCTTAGAATCGGCAACGACTGGAATCAATCGAGCCAGCTTTCCGGAAACTAGGGTTTCTTTTATGCTTTTTGTCATTCTAATAGTCCCCTTATAGTTCGAATTACTTGCCTCTTGACAGATGCAGCGGCCGAAGCCACTTTCAGTTGATCAACTGATAATCTGTATTTCCCCTTGCTAAACCTAAGACCACCCATCACAACACCTTTACTACATCTAATTGCTCATAGCCAAGCAATTATCAGCGTCGCCAAAAACAAAAGTATAGGCAATAGATATTCCGTGGCATATGTAGTCAGCGCGAATCCGCTAAATCTCGCCCATAAGTATATTAGGAGCACTGGCAAACCGCTAATCTCAACAGTATGAGAGCTATGGTTTTTGAGAGCTTCTACATCCCCACTTCTCAAGTGAGTAACATAATATGAATACTCGAATTTCGCCCAAGTCGCTTGTCGATTATATGAATTAATATTAAAAGGCTTAATCAGACGCTGCTTCCCATCGACTGTTCCCAGCTCTTGTAATTTAACTGGATCTGAATTTAGTTTCTTTAAGTGGTATTTAAAAATACAGCGGTCGTAGGTTTTATTAAATTTGTCTCGATAGGATCTGTCATCTAGATCGATAAAATACTGCATATATCTGACAAACCAATAGGAAAGAATTAACCATAACATCATTGGAATATATAGAGGATTTCCAATAACAACTTCGTTACCAAAGATATTTAGCTTGGTAAATTGCAGATCCGCAAGATAGTACATAATCATCAACACACTCATGATCATCAAGTTTCTGCGTTGTCTGGAAAACCCATCATACAGATCTCTCGGCACAAACTTTCCTCGCAAAAAAGAATCGCGTTCGCATAGATCCTCTAATTCAAATTTGATCCGATGCTAGTTCAACGAATTGCTTAGCTGAAGAGGATAGTTATTCGGCTTACTTGTACTTCTTGGGCTTATATTTCTTCCTAACTTCCAATGAAGGATCCACGTTAATTGCAGAAAGGGATACGTTGAAATTCAGAGTCTTCAGCCGTTTGAGGGCATTTTTTAGGGTTACCTTGGAAAAAAATGGCAATTCGTTAGGTATACTTCGATTTGTTGCAATAGCATATACTACTTTGTATTTGCTGGGGTCTGGCCTGCTATTCGCATCTTTCAGTTTGCTGGCAACCGGGAGTTTTTCATTAAGCCTGTGCCGAAAGGCTGCATCACCTATGAACGCCTCTGATGCAACGACCCCCTGTGAGAACAAATGGCTCAAAGTCGACGAATTTCTATAATACTTGACGTGAACAAACTCAATTGAGTCTTTGATTAGGTCACAGAATTCCAGTTTGTCGTAAGGACCACCTATCTTCACAAACTCTTTATCCATAAGTTCGATGTTTCCATTCGAGTCACTGACAGAAATATTGTAGTTTTCTTCGCGTTCATGAGCATACACGGGAAACTCGAAGTCATACGCATCAAGACTCTGTAAATAATCATCAACCGAGTTCGCAAAGTTAGTATTAACCCTGTACCATAATCCATTTCTTAGTATAAATTTCTCCTTGTCAAAATTTACCTCGGCGTATAAGCATCTGTATGCTGACCACTTCTTGATTGAATTGAATTCATTATCATTGATGTTGATAATTTGTGATTTAAGATTCTCTGATGTAAACGTTATACCCTTGTCTTCTAAGTATTTAATCAAGTCCTCTAATCTTAGTACTACATGCCTTGGCGTTTGAGCATATAGATCAAACGAATATCCTATCTGCGATTCCCAATCAACTATTTCGGGTTCTCCTAGCCACATATTACCGAAGTTCTTTTCGGCAAGAATCTCATCAAGCTCTAAGTCTAGTACTTCAGTCAACTCTTTGTCTTTTATTCTCTGTATGTTATCAACCCATTCAAATTCTTTTGGCAGCGAAGCCTCGTATCTAGAAATTGCCTCTAGCAAAACTTCTTTCAATCCATCCATACTTATTTCTAGCGATAAAGATAAAGCGTCTCTACCCGTCACATGAGAGCCAAAAATAGGTACTTTTGATGCTCCAGTTACGGCATACAGCATATCCATCTCGGAATCCACATCCAAATCAAACACGCCTAAATCTATTGAGCTCTGAGTCCGCGAGTTTAACGGGTTGTGATCGTAACTCGCTTTGTCCAAGCTTCGCAGCTTATCGGGATTAACCGAATTCAGCGTTACCCTTAGGCCGAAATCTCTTTCTATTGCCTCATTACGAACCATATGAAAACCTGTGCCGAAGGTTAATACAAAGCACTTCGAACTAAGCTTAATAACGAGTGCTGCACCAACTGACTTCCTGCTGCCAAAAATATCTTCTGGCAATTCTTGGTGTTCAGTAAACAGCTTTGTCCATGTAGGTGGCGACTTTGGAGGTTCTTTCTTGACGTAGAGAGTTGCCTCCACATCTATAAGTTCAATATTAATCGGCGGCTTAGAGATTTCGACATTAATGAACTTTGATATTTCGTCAGCCAAACTAGTTTTGACCAAGTAAATGGATAGCTTTTCTTTCCTTGGCTTAGGCTCTGACATTTAAACTCTTGATCTTCTCGGTAAATGCACAGCTTTTAACGTCATACTAAGGGGAGCGAACGTCGTGTACGTCCCAGCAAGCAATCGCGAACATACTTGCTCATTTGGTTAAGCATCTCAATCCTCTTCATTTCGGATAACATCTAACGAAAGAACACCAGGGATTGGCTCGGGTAAGGGAATGTTAGGAGTTTGCTTAATATTATCTGGCACTTGCTCCATAAAAAGTTGACGGTCTCGTGGGTTATCAAGTAGTTGTACTATCACTAAAAACTCATCTCTCAAATCCTGAATTTTAACTTGACGCTCGTTATGAGTTAGGTCTTGAGAATCAATATTTTCTAGGGATTTAAGAAATCTCTGAATTTTACCAGGTACACCGAGTCTTTTTTCTGCTCGAATGACCGCCTGATCTGGAATGTCTTCATCGTGACTAAAATGCTCAATTACAAATGAAGAAAATGCTTTGGCATCCGATACCATCTGATCGATACCGCTACGAAAAGACCCGTAGTCAGATACAAAATTAATAAGCGATAGGCCGCCGACAAAAACCCAAACTTTAAGTGAACCTTCTTCTACCCGGACTTTGACAATTACGGGATGCTTAAAATTTTTCTTTGCCCATATCCAAGCATGCTGTTTTAGGTATTGTTGGACTTTCTCTTTAGAAAGGTCGCTAGGAACATCTTTAATGTGGATGTAAGTTTCGGCTATCCCCCTGGAGCGTGGCTTACGATTTTTTATTTTTCCCGGCACAAATCTCTCCTAATTGCTCACCATACGTATCGCACACTGACACAATTTCGCTGGTTTACTGCACGCTATATCGATACAGTTTTTGCATTACTTGTCACCAAAGTACACTGACCCAGTAAAGAGATTCGGTAGATGCCCTAATCAACTATAAGATAAACATGCGCCCGCTCTTTCAGGGAGGCGTGCAGGCAAGCAATTCCTTATTAGTCAGGCACGCTACCGCCCTACGGGTGAATCGTATTGATTGGCCACCTGCGTCTTGGGTGCGCTAATTGGCCGAATATGTGCAGAATCAGAGAGTTGTGGCAACTAGCCATTTGGCTAATCGGAGGGATTTGTGCGATAAGTCGCATTTTGGGGTGACTCGAAAGGAACCGGCATGATTGATTCGCGTATTTGCCTTGGGCAAATTCGCTCCCCCCTTCGGGGCGCCCTGGCGGGCGTCCAAAACGCTCTGCGTTTTGTCGAACGGCAGTTCTCACGTAGCCGGGTAAGCCGGATCCATAAAAAAAGCCCGCGCAAGGCGGGCTTCTTTATGGATATGGCGCACCCGGCATGATTCGAACATGCGACCACCTGATTCGTAGTCAGGTACTCTATCCAGCTGAGCTACGGGTGCGTTGAGGGTGCGTATTATATATAACTGGCAGTATTTTCAAAGCCCTTTTTGATATTTTCTGTAGAAATTTCCAGGGTCGGGGTGGTCGTGCTAAGATCGGGAATCTTTTGTTTCGCTCTACTTATTGTCTAAGGGTCGCATTATGCCTATATCAATAAAACAAACGCTGGGCGCCGTTGGTATGGCTGGCCTGTTGATGGTCTCTGGGGCCGTGCTGGCTGATTTTGAGGCTGGGGTTCGGGCTTATGAGTCGGGGAATTACCGGGCTGCGATGATGGAGTTCACGCAGGAGGCCAATCAGGGGCATGTGCAGGCTCAGCGCCGCCTGGGGGAGATGTATCGTACGGGTCAGGGGGCTTCGGCGCCGGATCTGGTGCAGGCGGTTAAGTGGTTGACGCTGGCCTATGTGAATGGGGAGCGGGATCTGGCGCCTACGCTGGAGATGATTCGGGAGAGTCTGAGTGAGTCGGATGTGGTTCGGGGTGAGCAACTGGCGCTGGAGTGGCTGGAGGATGCCAACCGTGTGGTGTTTGCTGACGATGATACGGACAGTCTGTACGAGCAGTTCTGAGCGGTTTCGTTTGAATTCTTTTCGCTGGATGAGTTCTGCCCTGCCGGTGCGTGCCTTTAGGCGCGTGGCCTGCGGGGCAGTTTGCGTTTTGGGGCTTTGCTTATGGGCGACCGGGGCATTCGCACAGTCGTCGGATGAGCTGGCTGCGCTGCAGTCGCGGGCTGAGGCGGGTGAGTCGGCGGCGCAGTTTGCGCTGGGCACTCGGTACCTGAATGGCGAGGGCGTGGCGGCGGATAATTTTGAGGCTTTGCGGTGGTTTACGCTGGCGGCGGATCAGGATAATGCCAATGCGCAGTACAACATTGCGGTGATGTATCTGAATGGCCTGGGTGTGATTCGGGACGAGGCTGAGGCGCTGGAGTGGTTTTTGAAGGCCGCTAACAATGGTGACCGGCAGTCACAGTTCACACTGGGTGTGGTGATGTTTAATGGCCGGATGGGTGCGCCGCAGAATACGGCGGAAGCCTATCGCTGGTTTACGCTGGCCGGTGCCGGTGGGCATCAGAGTGCGGCGGCCAATGCGGTGCTGATCCAGGAATTGCTGCCCCCTGCCGAGGTGGAGCGTGTCCAGCGGGAAGTGCAGCAGTGGATTGAAGAATTCAACAGCCAGCAGGCGGGCTCTCCCTCGCCTTAATAAAGGTCTTGAATACGGTCTTAAGAAAGGTCTTGAGGAAGGTTTTTTGGTGATGTTTTCCAGTCGTATTGTTTCCTGCCTGATGCTGGTTGCTGCCCTGCTCTGTCCGGCTGCTGCGCTGCAGGCGCAGGTTCAGGTGGCGGATGAGGATACCGAGCTGCCGGACTACAGCGTCTATTACGAGGGCGTTGAGGCGCGGGATGCGGGGGATATGGCGACGGCGGTCGCCCTGTTTACCGAGGCGGCGGAGAATGGGCTGGCGATTGCGCAGCACAATCTGGGCGTGCTGTATTTCAGTGGTGAGGGTGTGCCGCAGGACTATGAGCAGGCCTTTTTGTGGACGCAGCGGGCGGCTGAGCAGGGTTATGTGCGGTCGATGGTGAATCTGGGCGTGCTGTATTACAACCAGTTGGGGGTACAGCCGTCGTGGATGAGTGTCTGGCCGCTGTCACTGATCAATCGTGGCGCGCACTATGAACAGGCGGCACGCTGGTACGGTGAGGCAGCGGGCTATGATGATGGTGAGGCTCAGTACTACCTGGCGACCATGTACCATCAGGGACTCGGCGTGGACCGGGATCTGGCGCAGGCCTATATGTGGGCGCGGCTGGCACAGGATAATGAGGTGGCGCTGGCTACCCAGTTTCTGACCACGCTGGAGACTGAGATGAGCGCGGCGCAGCGCTCGCAGGGGCAGCGTGATTATGCCAACTGGGTGCTGGAGAATCGCAGCTGAGGCGCAAGCCTCAGCTTTTACCTACACCTGGTCTTAGGCTCAGGCTGCCTGCGAGGCGATCTGCTGGATGCGGGCGACCATGGCCTGCAGGCCACTGCCTCTTGTGGGGCTGAGGTGGCGCATCAGGTCGATGGATTCGAAGTAGGCCTGGATATCGAAGGCCAGAATCTCGTCGGCGGTTTTGCCGTTGTAGGCGGCCATGACAATGGCCAGCAGGCCCTTCACAATAAACGCGTCGCTGTCGACGTCGAAATACAGTTTGCCGTCCTGGCTGCCCTGCTCCTCGCGCGTGACCAGCCAGACCTGGCTCTGACAGCCGCGGATCAGGTTATCGTCCACCTTGTGTTCGTCGGCCATAGGAGGCAGTTCGCGGCCCAGGTCGATGATGTATTTGTAGCGATCGTCCCAGCTGTCAAAAAACGCCAGGGTGTCGACGATGTCTTCGCTGGTGATGTCGACGCCGAATTGCTTAGCCATCAGAAAAACATCCCCGTTTCCAGTTGGGCTTCCTCGCTCATCATCTCGCGGCTCCAGGGTGGATCAAACACCAGATCGACGTTGACCTTTTTGACGTTGGGCACCTTGCGCACGCGGTATTCGACATCACCCACCAGTACCGGACCCATGCCGCAGCCGGGGGCTGTCAGGGTCATGTCGATGTCGACGGTTTTGGCATCCTGGTCCACGTCCACTTTGTAGATCAGCCCCAGGTTTACCAGATCGACCGGGATCTCCGGATCAAACACGGTACCCAGCGCTTCCCAGACCTGCGACTCCTGAATCTGGTCGTCAGTGGCCGGCGGAAACGTCAGCGTCTCCGGCTTCAGCCCGAGCGCGCCCGCATCCGTGCCATCCACCCGCAGCATCTGCCCCTGGTGCACCACCGTGTAGTTGCCACCCAGCGCCTGCGTAATGCTGACAAAACTGTCCCTGGGGATGGTGACAGGCGTCCCATCCGGCACCCGCCGCGCCGGACAATCCTGCTGCGCCACCACCATCTTGCGTTCCATATCCGATTCCTAAATCAAATAATCCAATCGAGGCTCAGTCAGTCCTTCGCAATCGAAAAGCTTTCGCCGCAGCCGCATTGATCAACGACATTGGGGTTTTGGAAGCGAAGCTGGCGATTAACGCCTTCAGTAACCAGATCAATCTTCGTCCCCTTAACAACCCCCAGACTGCCACTGTCAATCAACAGCTCCAGGCCGTCTTCCAGCTGCTGGTGCAGGTCTTCGGCCTGGCCTTCCTGGACCAGGTCGACCACATACATAAAACCGGTGCAGCCGCTTTCCTTGACGCTCAGGCGCACGGCTCTGGCGTTAGTGTCTTTTTGCAGCTGCCTGCGAAAATGCGCCACCGCCGCCGGAGTGACCGACACCGGGGTGGAGGCAGCTTGCGGATCGAATGTCTCTACCGTCATTTGTGTTACCTCACGTTAATAACTGCCGCGCCTTGTCCAGGGCGGCGAATAATCTGTCTACATCGTCAAATGTATTATAAAAGCTGAAGCTGGCCCGCACCGTACCAGGTATCCCGTACTGCTGCATCAGTGGCTGCGCGCAGTGGTGGCCGGTTCGCACGGCCACACCCTGCTGGTCGAGTAGCATGCCCAGATCCGAGGGATGCACCCCTTCCAGCACAAAACTCAAGACCGCGCATTTGTCGGTGGCAGTGCCAATCAGTTTCAGACCCGGCACCTGCGTCGCTTTCTCCGTCGCGTAGGCCAGCAGCGCATGTTCATGTTCGGCCGCTGCTGCGCGATCCAGACTGTCGACATAATCAATGGCCGCGGCCAGACCAATGGCACCGGCAATGTCTGGCGTGCCGGCTTCAAACTTGTAGGGCAGCTGGTTGTAGGTGGTGCCATCAAAGCTGACCGTTTCAATCATCTCACCACCGCCCTGATACGGCGGCATGGCGTTGAGCAGTTCTTCGCGGCCATACAACACACCAATACCGGTGGGGCCAAACAGTTTGTGGCCGGAGAACACATAAAAATCGCAGTCCATGGCCTGCACATCGACCGGCCAGTGCGCGATGGCCTGGGCGCCGTCGATCAGCACCAACGCACCGTGCTGGTGGGCCAGCCGGATGATGTCGGCAATCGGATTGATGCTGCCCAGGGCATTGGAGACCTGGTTAACGGAGACCATACGTACGCGGTCATCCAGCATGTCCGTAAAGGCCTGCAGATCCAGCGTGCCGGTGTCATCCACCGGAATGGCTTCGACACGGGCACCGGTTTTTTCGGCAACCATCTGCCAGGGCACGATGTTGGAGTGGTGCTCCATGGCCGAGACCAGCACGCGGTCACCCTGTTTCAGATTCGCGCCACCCCAGCTGGAGGCGACCAGGTTGATACCTTCGGTAGTGCCACGGGTCCACAGCACCTGTTTGGCGGCCGGGGCATTGATAAACTGTGCGACGCGCTGCCGTGCCTGTTCAAACTTGGCGGTGGCGCGATCGGCCAGCGTATGGGCACCGCGGTGCACATTGCTGTTGTCGAACTGATAATAGTGGCTGATGGCGTCGATGACGGCCTGTGGCTTCTGGGTGGTCGCGGCATTGTCCAGGTAGACCAGTGGCTGGCCGTTCACCTGCTGATTCAGGATCGGAAAGTCCTGCTTGACGCGCCCGGCATCAAAGCCGTGCGCCTGCACTACTGTCTCCGCTGCCACGTCGGCCACCTTAGATCTCCTCAACAAACCGCTGTCGCAGACGCTTCTGCAGCGCGGTACGGATACCCTCATGAGGCAGGGTTTCCAGCACCTCGTTGATGAAGCCGTAGCTGAGCATCATGCGCGCCTGGGGCAGTTCAATGCCACGGCTTTGCAGATAGTACAGCGCCGTCTCGTCCAGCTGGCTGATGGTTGCACCGTGTGCACAGCGCACATCATCGGCGTAAATTTCCAGTTCCGGCTTGGTGTCCACCTCAGCAGTGTTGGAGGTGAGCAGGTTACGGTTGTTCAGTTCCGCCAGGGTTTTCTGCGCATCCTGATGGATATGGATGCGGCCATTAAACACGGCCTTGGCCTTGTCACCCACAATGCCTCGGAACACTTCCTGGCTGGTGCAGTTGGGCACGCGGTGTTCAATAGTAGTGTGGTAGTCGACGTGTTGCTGATGTCGGCCCAGATACAGGCCATTGAGGTTAAGCTCGGCACCTTCGCCACAGTGGTTAATCTGGTAGTCCAGACGCTTGAGCTCGCCACCTTCAGCCAGTGTGAAACCATTGGCCACCGCGCTGCGCTGCAGGTTGATATGCACCGCGCCGACATGACTGCTGGCTTCGTGTTCCAGGTTAAGACGGGTATGGCTCAGTCTCGCGTTATCGCCGACGTGTATCTCAGTCAGCGTGTTCACAAAGCTGGCACTCGCATCGTCGGCGCTCAGATAGTGTTCGATCATATCGGCACTGGCGCCCTGCTCCAGCATCACCAGCAGTCGCTGATTGGCGACGCGCTCGGCCGCTTGCGCAGTCGACAGGTGCACCACATACAGTGGCTTTTCCAGTGTGGCATTTTTCGGCACATAGACCAGCACGCCGTCGGTCAGCCAGGCATCATTGAGAGCTGCAAACAGATTGCGACGTGACGGATCAATATCCTTGGCGATCTTGCCCAGGTACTGGTCAAGCACCACGCGTGCCGCCTCGTCGGCCTGACTGAACAGGCGCACACCGTCGGGCAGTTCATCCGACGCGGCACCATCAAACAGACCATCGACAAATACCAGACGTGTGGCATCCAGCTCGGGCAGCGATGCCAGCTGCTCGCCGTCGGCGGCGACATCGTCGGCCGGCCATTCGGCATTGGCAAAGGCTTCGACCGGACGCAAAGTGGTGTACTTCCACATTTCGGTCTTGCGACCGGGCCACTGAATCTGGCCGAATTCATCCAGGCCCTGCTGTCGCACCGTCTGCAGGAACGCAGGCGCGCTGCGCTGCTGTGCCAGCGTCAGGGCGCGTTTCTGAAAATCGCTTGGCTGAACGGGCTGAGTCATGTTCAGGCGACCTCACCTTCCAGCCAGCCATAACCTTTGGCTTCCAGTTCTTTGGCGAGTTCTTTGTCACCGGATTTGACGATTTTGCCACCGGCAAGCACGTGCACGTGATCAGGCACGATGTAGTCCAGCAGTCGCTGGTAGTGAGTCACGACGATAAAGCTGCGCTTGCCGTCACGCATGGCGTTGACGCCATTGGCAACCACCTGCAGGGCATCAATGTCCAGACCGGAATCGGTTTCATCCAGAATGCACAGCTGCGGTTCCAGCAGCATCATCTGCAAAATCTCGTTGCGCTTTTTCTCACCACCGGAGAAGCCTTCATTGACGCCGCGCTTCAGGAAAGCGGCATCCAGGCTGACCTTGGCGCTGGTCTCGCGCGCCAGCTTCATGAAGTCGAAGGAGGACAGCTCTTCCAGGCCCTGGTGTTTGCGCCGGGCATCCAGCGAGGCTTTGAGGAATTCCATATTGCTGACGCCGGGGATTTCCACCGGGTACTGGAAAGCCAGGAACATGCCTTCACGGGCACGCTCTTCGATCTCCAGATCAAACAGATTTTTGCCGTTGAACAGTACTTCGCCGGATTTGACCTCGTAGCCATCGCGGCCGGTCAGCACATTGCCCAGCGTACTTTTGCCTGCCCCGTTTGGGCCCATAATGGCGTGGACTTCGCCGTCGCCAATGGTCAGATTCAGGCCATTGAGAATCTGCTTGCCGTCGATTTCAGCAACCAGTTCTTTGATCTGTAACATAATAAAGTTCCGTTTGATAAAAAAAGAATCAGGTTCAGACTGCGGTGGTTTAACCGACCGAGCCTTCCAGGCTGACTTCCAGCAGCTTGCCGGCTTCCACCGCAAACTCCATGGGCAGCTCCTTGAACACCTCACGGCAGAAGCCGTTGACGATCATCGACACCGCTTTCTCCGCATCCAGGCCGCGCTGCTGACACAGGAACATCTGGTCATCACTGACCTTGGAGGTAGTCGCCTCGTGCTCGATGACGGCAGAGGCATTGCGGTTTTCGATATACGGGAAGGTGTGCGCACCGCAGCGATCACCGATCAGCAGTGAATCGCACTGGGTGAAGTTACGTGCGCCCTCGGCAGCCGGATTGATACGCACCAGCCCGCGATAGGAGCTGTTGCTGCGGCCGGCCGAGATACCCTTGGCAATAATTGTCGAACTGGTGTTCTTGCCCAGGTGAATCATCTTGGTGCCGGTATCGGCCTGCTGGAAATTGTTGGTCAGTGCTACTGAGTAGAATTCGCCGACGCTGTTGTCACCCTTGAGTATGCAGCTGGGGTACTTCCAGGTGACGGCCGAACCGGTCTCGACCTGGGTCCAGGAGATACGGGCATTGGTGTGCGCGATACCGCGCTTGGTCACAAAGTTGTAGATACCGCCCTTGCCTTCTTTATCGCCGGGATACCAGTTCTGCACGGTCGAGTATTTGATCTGGGCATTGTCCAGCGCCACCAGCTCAACCACAGCCGCGTGCAACTGGTTCTCGTCGCGCATTGGCGCGGTGCAGCCTTCCAGGTAGCTGACGTGGGAGCCTTCATCGGCCACGATCAGGGTCCGTTCGAACTGTCCGGTGTTGAGCTCATTGATACGGAAATAGGTGGACAGCTCCATCGGGCAGCGCACGCCCTTGGGGATGTACACAAAGGAGCCATCGGAGAACACCGCGGAATTGAGCGCGGCATAGTAGTTATCTTTTTGCGGGACCACAGAACCCAGGTACTTTTGAACCAGTTCTGGATACTCGCGAATTGCCTCGCTGATCGGGCAGAAAATCACGCCAGCTTCTGAGAGCTTTTTGCGGAAGGTAGTGACCACCGATACCGAGTCGAATACCGCATCCACCGCCACACCTGCCAGCGCTTCCTGCTCGTGCAGCGGGATACCCAGCTTTTTGTAGGTCTCCAGCAGCTCCGGATCCACCTCATCGAGGCTTTTCGGGCGGTTTTTCATGCTCTTGGGCGAGCTGTAGTAGGAGATCGACTGAAAATCGATCTGCGGGTAGTGCACGTGCGCCCAGGTCGGTTCGGTCATCTGCTTCCAGGCCTCGAAGGCCTTCAGGCGCCAGTCCAGCATCCACTGCGGCTCTTCTTTCTGGGCCGAAATGTGGCGGATGACGTCTTCATTCAGGCCCGGTGGCAGCGTGTCGGACTCGATTGCTGAATGAAATCCGGCAGCATAGTCCTTACGGATCAGGCTTTCGACTTGTTCACTCATGGGCAACCTCGGCTCTAACGACGATTAAAAAAGCTTTCAGGAGCCGCAAATTATCGAGTATCCGACTATTTTAGTCAACTATTAGACCGGTTCTGACTGGGCTGGCTCGGGCTCGATAGTATAACAGGGGTTGTAGCGTTCCCTGGCCAGTTTCATTCGTCCATGTGCCACAAAATCACGCAATAAACCGTCCATCGCCGCCATTATGCTGACATCGCCGCGCAGCACAAAGGGCCCTTTCTCACGCACCAGCCTTACCCCATGGTCCTTCACATTGCCGGCTACAATGCCGGAAAACGCCCGGCGCAGGTTGATGGCCAGCTCCTGCGGAGGCAGTGAACGGGTCAGGCGCAGGCTGGCCATGCTGTCATGATTGACCTCAAAGGGGTGCTTCATCTCTTCCGGGATGTGCAGCAGCCAGTTGTAGTAATAGGCGTCACGCGAGACACGGCGGCCCTTGCCCACCTGCTGCATGCCTTCGCGCATCACATGCGCCACCTCCACCGGGTCGTCTTCAATAATGCGATAGTGGCGGCGCACTTCTTCTCCCAGCGTGGCCACCAGGAACTCGTCAATGCGCTTGAAATAGCCGTTGCTGCAGGCCGCTTCGGTGAAAATCAGTGGCAGTTGCTGGTCCTTGTTGGCCGGATCCATCAGTGTGCCGATCAGAAACAGAATCTCCTCCAGCGTCCCCACTCCGCCCGGGAACACGATGATGCCATGGGCCACGCGCACAAAGGCCTCAAGGCGTTTTTCAATGTCCGGCAGCACCACCAGATGATTCACAATCGGGTTAGGGGACTCAGCGGCGATGATACCGGGTTCGCTGATCCCGATATAACGCCCGCCCTGGATGCGCTGCTTGGCATGCCCGATCGCGGCGCCTTTCATGGGGCCCTTCATGGCGCCTGGTCCACAGCCGGTGCAGATGTCCAGATGGCGCAGGCCCAGTTCGTAACCAACCGATTTTGTGTAATCGTACTCGTCGCGGCTGATCGAATGACCGCCCCAGCACACCACCAGATTGGGCAGCATGCGTGGTTTCAGCAGACCGGCATTGCGCAGCAGCAGAAATACCAGATTATTGATGGCGGCGGGGCTGAGCGGGCCACGATGCACCAGACGAATGGCCTCGAAGCCCTCCTCGACACTGGTTTCATCCTGACGATACAGCTCACTGGCCACAAACACGATATCGCGCAGCACGGCAAACAGATGCTCACGCACGCCGCTCATGATCTTGCCATCCACAAAGGCACAGGCCGGCGCATTTTTTAACTTCAGCTTGACGCCGCGGGTACGCTGCACAATCTCGACATCAAAGTCCGGGTAGCGCGCAAACACCTCTTCGGCACTGTCGGAGCTATCGTCGCAGTTAAGCACCGCCAGTGCGCAACGGCGGAACAGCTCGTGAATTTCCCCATGCCCTACCCGGCTAAGGCGTTCCACCTCCTGCTGGGAGAGCAGCTCGAGGCTGCCCGTAGGACTGATGGCGGCATTTACGGTCTGGTAACGGCAGTTTTCCTGAGTCATGCAAGGTCATCCTTTTTGCTGCAATAATATCGGTGGATACGATATCCTGACGTGGATAGAATACGCGACTTTCTTTGACCGGTCAGCCAGCCTGCGGAGCCTCGACGCCTATGAACACCCACACCGATGATGACAGCAACATTGAGACATTCGTAGAACAGGCGCTGCAGCAGGGCCAGGTCTGGGGCCTGTATGGCGAGGATGGCTGGGCGCTGTGCGACTCCATCGAGTATGAAGATACCGATGTATTTCCGTTCTGGTCCAGCGAACAGGCCGCAGCGGCCATGTGTACGGATGAGTGGTCAGTGTATAAGCCGCGCGCCATCAGCCTGGATGATTTCCTGACCGAGTGGCTGCCGGGCATGCATGAAGACAATGCCATGGTGGGGACTGACTGGGATGCCGAGCTGACCGGTGGCGAAGTGGAACCGGCGGAACTGGCCAAAGCACTGGCGCCGTCAGACTTCGAAGCCTGACGGCGACCGCCGCACTTACTTCTTGCCGGAGTAGTCGTACCAGCCCTTGCCGGTTTTTTCGCCGTATTCGCCTTTCATGTAGTGTTCTACCAGGCGAGGGTTGGGCAAATCGGCAGGGTTGCCGGTCTCACGGAATTTTTCCATACGCATGATGTAGCTCAGATCCAGTCCGGTCAGGTCGTTCAGGCGGAACGGCCCCATCGGGTGACCAGCGCCGTAGACGCAGGCGTTATCAATATCTTCCACTTCGGCCACACCCATCTCCAGCAGCCAGCTGGCTTCGCGTGAAATCGCTGCAAAGATACGGTTGAGCAAAAAGCCATCCACTTCTTTTTTCAGCAGTACCGGCACTTTCTGGAAGACGCGGCACAGCTCCATGGTCAGATCAGCGCTTTCATCCGAGACATGTGGCCCCTTAACAACTTCCACCAGCTTCATCACCAGTGCCGGATTGAAGAAGTGCATGTTCAACACTTTATCCTGACGCTGGGTGGCATCAGCAATTTTGGAGCTGACGATGGCAGACGAGTTGGTGGCCAGAATCGCGTGCTTGGGTGCGATGCGATCCAGGTCGGCAAAAATCTTGCGCTTCAGTGAAAGCACTTCGGTGGCTGCCTCAATGACAAAGTCGGCATCACCCGCCGCAGATTCCAGTGAGTCGACAAACTGAATATTGCCGCGCGCAGCCTGCGCCTGCTCGGTGGTCAGGCGGCCTTTTTCAACGCGACCCGGCAGATAGGAATCAACGAAGGCATCGGCCTTTTTCAGCGTTTCCTGATTGACGTCAAAACATTTGACCTTGTATCCGCAAATGGCAGCCTGCAGGGCAATCTGATGACCCATGTTGCCGGCGCCCACTACACATATATTCTTGATGTCTTCAAAGTTCATTGTTGCGTCCTGTGTTGTGTTTTCCTGTTTTGAGAATTTACTACTGCTCTACATCAAATCGTTTGTCGACGGGTTGATACGGTGCCCGATTGTAACCGTATCACCCGCATGCCGACAAAGTGTTCCATAAACCCTGCCTTATTGTGGACGTGCACTGTCAGGCTCACTGTAATCACACACGCCCTGCGGGAATATGTTGCGCAGGCGTTGCTGTTGCGTCTGGTCCGGCTGCCAGCTGCCGTAGGTGCCATCGGCCAGCGCCTGATCAAGCGACTTCAGCTCGCATTTGAAGATACTGCCTTCAATTGGGCCACCTGCCACCATCCGTGAGGTCGAGTAAACCGGAAACTGCTGCGTACAGGCACCCTCTGGCTGCTCGTTGAGAATGCCGTTCCAGACATCGTCTCCCTGCGCGATCAGTTCGCCCTGGGTATTGAAGCAGGCATCCTGGGCGCTGTCCGGACGCGCCGCGGCGACACTGGCATCCGGATTGGCTTTGATATTGCTCACCCACTCGTGCAGCACTTCCAGCGCCTGCAGGGTCTGGTCGAAGGCAGGCTCGGGCCGTGCATCGGTGAACCAGATCAGCTGGTTGTTACTGTGGCCCATCTGGTTCTCGATGCGCTGGCGCGCAGAGAAGGACTGATGCGAGTTGTGCATATCCAGCACGTGCTCCAGATAATGCCGCCAGTCGATGATGGGAATGTTCAGCTGGCCATCAAACACCATGCCGGACTCATACAGTGCGCTGATGGCCTGCAGATCGCCACTGGTGCGCGGCGCTGGCTCACCATTGGTGGACAGGTTCATATTGCGACTGCTCCAGGGATCAAAGTTCTCCGGGGTCATTTCACCCAGAAACGGGGCGCCTTCCTGCACCATGTCAGACGGATGTTTCCAGCCGCCGACTTTTTCGTTCAGGTCGAGGAATTCCTCAGGTGTGATGGCACCTTCTGTCAGTGCCTGCAGACCGTACTGCACACCAACATTGTCCCAGGGCGTGCGCGCCCAGCCATTTTCGTCGACGCCGTAGATGTTCTTCAGATCGTCGTAGTGGGTCCACACCACGTCATCCATGATACCGGGCGGGTGCATCTTGTCCTGCTCCCGTACCTGCCCATAGTGCGGATTCATGCTCAGCGGGGTCAGGCCGCGCCAGGCAGGGATGCATTCGTTGGCACCCGGGGCGGAGGCATAACCCAGCTGACGTTTGATGTCGGCCAGCGGATCCGGCACGGCATCGGTGGAGTTGAAACCCATAATCAGGCTGCGGTTCCCGGTGACCTGCCAGCGCGGGTTATTGCGATCAGTGACATCCATATAGTGTTCCAGCAGCTCACAGTCACCCACGTGGATGGTCTGTGTGACCATGTCGGGATAGGAGTACTGGGCTACACCGGCGTCAATCAGACCAGGATGATTCTGTTGATACACATACTGCTGGATGGCACCACCTGATCCACCCACCGCGACGGTGTAATCGGGCACTCCAAAACGCTTGATAAAGTGCTCTTTGACCATCAGCGCGGTTTCGCCACCGACCTGCAGGTTGTAATGCTCACCGGTGCGATTGCCGGACGAGTAGATGACGGCGTAGCCCTGCCCCAGCGCCTCTGGCAAACGTGCACGGCTGGCACTGACGCGCCCCTGACTGTGACCGACACCCACACCACCTTCAAAGTGGTATAACAGGCGACCATTCCAGTTGGCGGGCCCAGGATCGATGACACTGCCGGTCATTGCATCTGGCTGTACCAGAGTAGCAAAGCTGTAAAGGAAGCGGTTGAGGGTGCCGCGTTCCCAGCGCACCACAAAGTCCACCTCAGTGCCGTCTGTCAGCGTGGTTGTTGCCAGGTCAGCCGGGCGCATGCCATCGGCTGGCCAGGGTTTGTAGCCGCCCTCTGTACTCATATAGTGGTATTCAACAAAGGGTTCGATCATGCAGTCCTTGCTGTATCCGATGGGCTCTGCATTCTCGGCAGTTGCGCCGGGGGCGTATACAGGGAACCCCCACTCCTCATTGTGATCAACCAGTGGCTGCACACCCCACTCAAGCACACTGGTACAGACAAAGGGATATTGCTGCGGGCCGGAGAAGATGGGACCACTGAGAGGATGGCTGGTCACCGGAATCGAGGCCAGCACCTGACCCTGGCTGTTCTGCACCGACAGTGCCTGACTCCCCTGCTCCAGCCCTGCCAGCAGCACATTAAATGAATTCCCGGCAGACATTGCGGTCTCTCTGACGGTTGCCAATGGCCGGTCATCAGCGAGGAAGGTCAGCCCCTGCAGCGAGTCAATCCCATTAATGGTCACCAGCACCGAGCTACCACTGATCTGGTCAGGTGCGCTGGAAGCAACAGCCAGGTCTACGGCTGCGCGAGCCGCGGCCAGGTCAGCCGCCGGATTGGCGGAGTTGGTGTCGGTATCTGGTTCACTGCAGGCCGCCAGCGCGGCGAGCAGGCTAACGGTCAGGGCTAGCTGGGGTACCTTGCGAATCATGATCTGCCTCTTCTCTTATTGTTTTGCTGCTGTTCTGCTTTTAATGGACATCGATCGGTGTTCCGGCACTCATTGGCTGATGCGCCAATGACCTACCGCCGGACATTATCATGAATGCGTTCAGAAATGGAGTGTCACGAAAGATTCAGAAATATGACACAACATTGTCAATGTCTAATGGCAACATGCTGTCATTCGTGAAGCAAGTTGGTGCAGCCTGCATTAAAACAGCGCACCAGAAAATTGCTCGCGAATCGGCCTGTTTTGCTATGTTATTGTTTTTATTAAATATAAAAAACTGGCACAGGCTTTGCTTTATTCCAAGTGCAAGTTAATCCAACCCCAAAATTCGAGGTGAAATAAATGAGTAAGTCAGCAGTAGTAAAAATCGCAGTTCTGGCCGGTGTTATTGGCAGCGCAGTTTCTGTAAGCGCCAACGCACAGACTCCTGAAGCAATGGGCATGTACAGCAGCAAGGATCTGCGCGTTGTTGAGTCTTCACTGCCAGAGTACCCACGTCGTGCCGAACTGTCTGGCATCGAAGGCTACACCGTTGTTGAGTTCACTGTAATGCCCGACGGCAGCGTTTCTTCTCCTGCAGTGGCTGAGTCAAACTCTCGCCTGTTCACTCGCGCCGCTCTGAGCGCTATTGAATCCTGGAAGTTTGAGCCGGTAGTTGCTGACGCTGGTGAAGCAGTTCCTGTTCGTACGCTGATGAAGTTCAGCTTCGTTGGTAAGCAGTAAGTTACGGTCGTTACACGTACCTTGATTCATAGTTGAATAGTTAGACAGTACGCTTGTTGTTTCAAACCCGTAAGCAACAAGGCGTTTCACGGCCACAAGCCAGTGAAGAACAGACATAATCACAAAAAACGATATACGGGATAAAACATGAAAACAATCAAAGCAACAGGTTTGAGATGAGTCGGTCGTTTGTGAATGCAGGCGCCGACTCGCTTTCCTTTAACGCTGAATAATGAACTGAATCTCTACGACGAGAAGCCCTCCCCCTTTGCCGGCCCCCTGACTAACGCATTCCCCTGATCGACTGTCCTAGGGTAGAACCTCATTACCATCCCACGCAAACACCTTGCCGCTGTCTTCATTTTTCAGTGAACCAATGACCTGCAACAACTGACACGCTGAATATTCGGCGGTAAACAGCTTGCCCTCTGGTACGTTTTTCTGGAAAGGTTCTGACAACGGGCTATCAACAGTCCCCGGGTGCAGGGCGCAGATGATCGCTTGTTTATTGGTGCGACGCGCCTCGATGGCGACGTTTCGGATGATCATGTTCAGCGCGGCCTTTGAGGCGCGGTATGAGTACCAGCCACCTAGATGGTTGTCGGAAATACTGCCGACACGTGCTGATAGAGCCGCGAAAACCGAAAGCTGCTTTTTGTTTAAAACGGGCACAAAATATTTGGCAATCAGCGCAGGCACGATGGTATTGGCCTGATAGATCTGCATGAATTTGTCTGCAGATAAATCACGCAGGGATTTCTCCGGCATGATGTCGTCAGTGTGCAGAATGCCTGTCGCTACGATGACGAGGTCGACGGGGGCGTTTGCAGATACCTCTGTAGCGGCATATTTCAGGGCGGCTTCGTCGAGGTAGTCGAGCTGGTGAGTGGTGACGTTTTGGGCGGCACTGTCTTGAGGCCTGCGAGAGAAGGCGTGGATGGTTGCTTCGGGATAGTGTGAGGACAGCGCTCTTGTGAATTCGCTGCCGAGGGTGCCATTGGCGCCGAAGATGGTGATGTTGTTGGGCATGGGGGCCTCCGGGTATTCGTCTTTACCTTGAATACGCCGGAAGGCCCGAATCGGAGCTGTCTTGCCGTCGCTTAAAAGTTCCGAATCAAAGACACACGAGCATTCAACGGGCTGCCTACGGTAGCCTGATGAGTGCTGTGTGCATTGGGGTAGTACAGCTCATCTGTCAGGTTTTCAATATTCACCTGAATACGGAAATCCGCGGAAACATCGTAGTATGCCGCAGCGTCCACTCGTGTATAGCCTGGCAGTACTGCAAAGTTACCATTGTCGATGTAACTGTCACTCTGATGTGTCACACCCAGACCCATGCCAAACTGTTCGGTCAACTGATAAGTATTCCAGAGTGAGAACATATGTTCCGGCAGCTCCCGCGGACGCAAGCCGGTCGGGCCTGAGCGGTCCACCTGCTCCCCATCCAGATTGCTGTACCCGGCAGACAGATACCAGCGGTCATTTACCTGGCCAAGCAGTTGCAGTTCGAAGCCACTGATCTCAGAGTCGATAACATCGAGTGTTTCCGGATTATTATCGGCCACCTGAGGCGAGCTCTGTTCGATTTCGAAGACCGCTGCGGTCAGGCTGAGACCTCTGCCGAAGTCCCATTTCAGACCCGCTTCCTGATTACTGAATGTATCCGGATCCAGCTGACCGCTGCTGCCGCTGATATTCGCGAATTGCTCGCCGCTGCGTGGCAGAAACGATTCGCTATAGCTGGCATACAGGGAAATATTCTCCAGCGGTTTGAACACCAGGCCGGCCCGCGGTGAAACTTCCTCATCCTGGCGGGTACGCACCTGGTTGGCCGGGACATCAAAAACCTCGATGTCGAAGCTGTCAAAACGCGCACCAATTACCACATCCAACATCTCTGACAGCTCAATCTCGTCCTGAATGTAGATTGAACGAACATCAATGCCTACCCGTGTATCGTCATTCAGATCCGATGCGAAAGAATTGACGGTCCTGGCACCCGCAGCATTGACGCCGACACCGTTGTTCAGACTAAGGGGTCGGGTCACCGCAAACACTTCGTTATCATCGTTGGTGGTGCTCCAAAGCGCATTGAAGCGGTACTGATCCGAAGAAGTATCGATGTATTCACCGCCTGCGATAATGGTATGACCAATGCCACCGATACTGGATTCCCAGATAAAGTTACCGGAAAGGATCATATTTTCGCGCAGGGTTTCATCTGCGTAGCCATCAAGCGTCACTTCCAGGGGCGCTACGGCCTGGTTGTATCCTGAGACATAAAAGTTCTGGTAGAACTTGTCGTAGTCACCATAAAAAGCACTGAAATTAGCCTTCAGGTTTTCAGAGAACCGATGTTGCAGAGCGCCTCGGAACAGATGTGCCTGAAGATCAGAAGTATTCAATTCCGGATCCGCGAACACAATGTCCTCAAACGCATCCATCGGACGACCGTCACTGCCAGTGGGGACACCGCGATCAATAAACCGCTGGTGATCGACGTACTCATAGGACAGATCCAGGGTAGTGTCCGGACTCAGAGCAATCCTGGCGGTCGGGTTGAGGCCAATGCGCTCGCCGTCAAAAAAGTCGCGATGGCTGTCCAGGCTTTCATAGAAGGCATTAACGCGAACAGCGGAGTTGTCGCCAGTCGCAAAATTGCTGTCGAGCTGAAGATCAAAGCCGCCAAAGGAATTCATGCCGGCCTGAGCGCTGGTGAATGCCTCACCGATAACACCCTTCTTGGTGACCCGGTTGAGAATACCACCGGTACCCCCGCGACCGAAAAGCAGCGCGTTGGGACCGCGCAGGATTTCGACCTGCTGCAGATTGTAGAGAGGCCGGTAATACTGCACATCATCCCGGGCGCCGTCGATGAAGAAGTCCGCAGTAGACCGCACACCACGGAACACCACCGAGTCCCGATGGCCTTCACCCTGGGAGGTGTTTACTCCTGGCGTGTAATCGACAATGCCACCGATGCTGGTAATACCCTGCTGGGTAATCTGTTCGGCCGTGACAATTGACAGACTTTGCGGCACATCAATGATTGGGGTTGGTGTGCGCAGCGCATTGACCTGGTCCTGGCTCAGATAGCGGCCTGTTATCACCAGTTCTTCAACCACGCCTCCCTCGGCACCCTGCGCAAGCGCTGGCGCTGATAGTATGGACAGGGTAAGCGGCGTAGCGCCGAACAAAATGCCAAGAGCACGAGAGGTATGTCGATCGATCACGTAAAAATCTCCAGAAATGGGTGGTACTCAAATTTGGGAACGGTGATGATACTAAGAATAGTAATGATTATCAATTGTGATATCGAAAATTGTAGAACAGTGATTACAGATAAGTGTGAGACCGGGAACGGTATATTAGAAAACAGCCAGAGGTATGGTTTGGGGGTATCGCTGGAGTGACGAGAGAGGGATTGATTGGCATTAGTGCAGGATTGACGAGAGAGGGATTGATTGGATCTAGCGCAGGGTTGACGAGAGAGGGATGCATTCGTCGCTGCGCGACTCACCCCGTCGGGGCGTCACCTGGCGGTGACGTGCTGCGCATCGCGAAGCGATGCTTGTCGAACCCTCTTTCGGGTTCGCATCCCTCTATCCACTGCAGCTCATTTTTCTACTGCAGTTAGAGGCCCGTACAGAGGTGGATAAGGCGTATGGCGGAGAGAGAGGGATTGATTGAACAGCCTTGGGGGCTGTCCAACCCTTCGGGCTTCGCGCTGTCGCGCTCGTCTTGGATTGCTTTGCAATCCGTCGGAACCCTCTTTCGGGTTCGCATCCCTCTATCCACTGCAGCTCATTTTTCTACTGCAGTTAGAGGCCCGTACAGAGGTG
>NZ_JARYTH010000002.1:609482-846963 GCF_029911965.1 Pseudohongiella sp. SYSU M77423
TGGATAAGGCGTATGGCGGAGAGAGAGGGATTCGAACCCTCGATAGGGGATTAACCTATACGCCCTTAGCAGGGGCGCGCCTTCAGCCACTCGGCCATCTCTCCAAAACGGGCGCCATCATAGCATAACTTTGGAGAAATGGCAGGCTTGAATGCCAAGAAATTCACTGATCGGAATGGTTGCCTGTATCAGTGCCGCCGTCCTTTTCTTTTTGGATACGTTGATATATTTCTTCGCGATGTACTGCAACGTCCTTTGGGGCATTGACGCCGATTCGTACCTGATTGCCTTTTACACCGAGGACGGTGACTGTTACATCATCGCCTACCATCAGAGTCTCACCAATCCGGCGAGTTAAGATCAACATGATGTATCTCCTTTCCCATTCATGAAATCCATGCAACATCCCTTTCAGCGGCCTGAAAAGTATTCACGGAATTGTTCCAGACTGCGCGGTTACTCAGTAGACCGGATAACAAACCAAATGCAGTCACGTCTCCCCAAAACAAATCACGGCCAGGTCTACGCCTGACTTTTCGAGCTCGCTCCCCCTGATCATCCAGCCAGTGCGGTCTCTTCCCCTAACCCGAATGCGGAGTGCAACGATCGCACAGCCAGCTCCAGGTATTTCTCTTCTATAACCACCGATATCTTGATTTCGGAGGTCGTTATTATCTGAATATTGATTGACTCGTCGGCCAGTGTTTTGAACATCTGGCTGGCGATACCGGCGTGAGATCGCATGCCGACCCCCACCAGAGACACCTTGGCAATCCTGTTGTCTACGCTGACATCACGAGCGCCTACCTGCTGCGCCACTGCAGTGACCAGTTTGCGGGTCTGCTCGCTGTCCTGGCGCTTGACGGTAAACGTTATGTCAGTTGTACCATCAGCGGACACGTTCTGCACGATCACGTCGACTTCGATACCCGCATCGCTGACCGGGCCCAGGACCTGATAGGCGACACCAGGCACGTCCGGCACACCGGAGACAGTCACTTTTGCCTCGTCACGGGTGAATGCAATGCCAGAGATGATCGGTGCTTCCATTTCAGTGTTGTCCTCAAGTGTAATCAGTGTGCCGGGATCATCTTCAAAGCTGGACAGGACGCGCAATGGCACCTTGTACTTGCCGGCAAACTCCACGGAGCGTATTTGTAGTACCTTTGCCCCCAGGCTTGCAAGCTCCAGCATTTCCTCGAATGTAATCGTTCGTAACAACCGGGCATCTTCAACGACGCGCGGGTCGGTGGTGTAGACGCCTTTTACGTCGGTATAGATCTGACATTCGTCAGCATCGAGCGCCGCCGCCAGTGCCACCGCCGAGGTATCCGAGCCGCCCCGACCCAGCGTGGTGATGTTGCCATCACCATCAACACCCTGGAATCCTGCCACCACTACTACGTGGCCCTGATCCAGTTCGTTCTTTATACGCTGGGAATCGATCTCCTGGATTCGTGCCCGCGTATGCGCGCTGTCAGTCAGGATCCGGACCTGCGATCCGGTAAACGATCGGGCGCCGCAACCGCGCTTGTGCAGAGCCATGGCCAGTAATGCCACTGTCACCTGCTCGCCGGTCGACACCAGTACGTCCAGTTCCCGCGGACTTGGCTGTTCCTGTATTTTTTCGGCCAGTGCGATGAGCCTGTTGGTTTCGCCGCTCATCGCAGAAACCACAACAACGATGTCGTCGCCGTTGCTGCGGCTGGCAATAATCTTGTCGGCGACCGCTTCTATGCGCTCAACACTACCTACCGAGGTACCACCAAACTTCTTGACTATTAACGCCATATAATTGCTTCACCGACATTGACTGTGATTAAAACAGACTTATTAAGATCTTGGCAAGTCAATAACTTACGCAGCTTCATGTGATCTGCTTCACAGTTTCAATCACAGACGCCAGGGCCGCTGGCAGGGCTGCCGCATCGCTGCCGCCGGCCATTGCCATGTCAGCGCGTCCGCCACCTTTACCGCCTACCTGCTGCGCTACCGAGTTAACGATATCGCCCGCCTTGATGCGGTCGGTCAGGTCCTGGGTGACGCCGGCGACCAGGGCCACTTTGCCACCGTCGGCACAGCCCAGCACAACCACTGCGCTGCCCAGCTTGTTCTTCAGCTTGTCGACGGTCTCACGCAGCGCCTTGCTGTCAAAACCCTCGACCTGCTGAGCCAGCACCTTGATGCCATTAACCTCAACGGCACTGGAAGCAATGTCACTGCCAGCCGCACTGGCCAGCTTGCCTTTGAGCTGCTCCAGTTCTTTTTCGGTGCTGCGCAGATTGGCAACCACCTGCTGAACCCGCTCGGCCACGCCATCGGCGCTGCTGCGCAGGGTTTCACAGACCTGCCGCAATACCTGCTCTTCGCGTTCGACGTATTGCAAAGCGCCAAGACCCGTGACGGCCTCAACGCGGCGTACGCCGGCGGCGATACCGCTTTCGGCAACCAGTTTGAACAGACCGATGTCACCGGTGCGATCCACGTGCGTGCCGCCACACAGTTCAGTCGAAAAATCACCCATGGTGACTACTCTGACCTTGTCGCCGTATTTTTCACCAAACAGGGCCAGCGCACCTTTTTCCATGGCCTGGTCCATGCTCATGACTTCTTTGTGAACCGGCTCGTTGCGCAGTATTTCCACATTGACCAGTCGTTCAATCTTCGACACTTCCTCTGCCGTCAGCGGGCTGTTGTGGGAAAAGTCGAAGCGAAGGCGATCTGCCGTCACCAGTGAGCCCTTCTGTGTCACATGCTCACCCAGCACTGTGCGCAGCGCGGCGTGCAACAGGTGCGTCGCCGAGTGGTTGAGCATGGTGGCATGTCGATTCTGTTCTTCGACAGCTGCGGTCAGGCTATCGCCGACCGACAGACGGCCCTGGCGCAGGGTACCTTTGTGCAGTACATGTTCACCCTGCTTCTGGGTGTCCTGCACGTCGAACAGCGCGCTGATGGCACCGTTCTGACGCACTTCAAGCGCGCCGCGGTCACCCGCCTGACCACCTGATTCACCGTAGAACGGGCTGATGTCGAGCAGTACGACGGCTTCGGTATTTCCGATCAGATTCTGCACCGCTTTGCCATCCTGATAGATGGCCAGCACGCGGGCGTCCTCACGCAGAGTGTCGTAACCCACAAATTCGGTGGCAGCAGCGCCTTCGATGCTCAGTTTTTCCACGGCATTGAACTGGCTGGCGGCACGTGCCTGCTGACGCTGTCCTTCCATGGCCTGTTCAAAGCCTGCCATGTCCAGTGTCAGATTGTGTTCGCGTGCCACATCCGCAGTCAGGTCGACCGGGAACCCGTAAGTATCGTAAAGACGGAATACGGTATCGCCGGGCAGCACCTCGCCTTTCAGCTGGGAGATGGCCTGCTCCAGAATCTGCATGCCGTTTTCCAGGGTACGGGCAAACTGTTGTTCTTCTTCACGCAACACGCGTTCCACGCGCGCCTGATCTTTTTTCAGTGCCGGGTAGGCCTCGCCCATCTCAGTGACCAGTGCGGCGACCAGACGGTAGAAAAACACGTCTTTGACACCCAGCTGATAGCCGTGACGAACGGCACGACGGATAATGCGACGCAATACATATCCCCGGCCTTCATTGGAAGGCGTCACACCGTCGAGCACCAGAAAGGCACAGGAGCGGATGTGGTCGGCGATTACACGCAATGAGGTGTTGGTGGTGTCAGCAACCCCGGTGATCTCTGCGGCCGCCTTCAGGAGGTTCTGGAACAGGTCGATCTCATAGTTGCTGTGCACGTGCTGCAGCACCGCAGCCAGACGTTCCAGACCCATGCCGGTATCCACGGAAGGCTTGGGCAGTGGCACCAGCTCGCCGCTGGGCTGACGGTCAAACTGCATGAACACCAGGTTCCAGATTTCAATGTAGCGATCGCCATCTTCGTCCGGGCTGCCGGGAGGGCCACCAGCGACTTCCGGGCCGTGGTCATAGAATATTTCGGAACAGGGACCGCAGGGGCCGGTGTCGCCCATCTGCCAGAAGTTCGATTTTTCTCCCAGACGAACCACACGATCGGCTGGCACGCCAATTTTGCTGGTCCAGATTTCGGCGGCCTCGTCGTCATCCTGAAACACGGTCACCCACAACTTTTCGCGCGGCAGCTGCAATGATTCAGTCAAAAATTCCCAGGCATACCGGATGGCGTCTTCCTTGAAGTAGTCACCAAAACTGAAGTTGCCCAGCATCTCAAAAAAGGTGTGATGGCGCGCGGTATAACCCACGTTCTCAAGATCGTTGTGTTTGCCACCGGCACGCACACAGCGCTGCGAACTGACGGCGCGCGTGTAGCTGCGTACTTCGGAGCCCAGGAACAGATCCTTGAATTGCACCATGCCCGCGTTGGTGAACAACAGTGTTGGGTCGTTGCCCGGCACCAGCGAACTGCTGGGGACAATCTCATGCCCTTTCGACTTGAAATAGTTCAGGAACGACTGGCGAATATCATTACTTTTCATCTAACTGTCCAATATTGAATGGTGGCGCTGTTTGTTGGCGGCTGATTATACGCCGATGTAAGTGTCCTGTCGTCAGGACACTAGGATTGTGCAGGAGTGTCCTGATCGACCGGCAGATCTATCTGGCCGTTGCTGGACAACAGGATAGCAATCGGTCGCGTTTTAGGAAAATGCGATAAAACGATTGTTGTGATAATCAGGAACGGAACGCACAGGAACATGCCTGCCACACCCCAGATATAACCCCACAGGGCCAGATTAAACAGAATAACCACCGGGCTCAGGTTCAGCGAAGTACCCATCAGGCGGGGCTCAATAATATTGCCGATTGTCACCTGCAAGGCGCCGATCATCATCAGCACCAGCAGTGCCAGGTACAGGCCGTCATCAGTCGACTGCGCCAGAGCAATCATGGCGGGAAAAATCGTTGCGATGATGGAGCCCACGGTAGGAATGAAATTCAGCAGAAAGATCAAGGTGCCCCAGACTTCGGGAAAATTGACGCCCAGCAGGCGCAAAATGACGTAGCCCAGCGTGCCTGTTATGGCGCTGGTCAGCATCTTGATGGTCATGTATTTCTGGATGTCACCACGCACCTTATTGATGATTCGGCGCACTCGTCGCTCTCGCGCAGGATCACCGATCAGTGCCGAAAGTTTATTGTTGAAATTGCCCTGCTCCAGCAGCAGGAAACCCACATAGATGACTATCAATATGCTGTCGGCCGCCAGGCCGGTAAATGTCAGCGCCAGTGCTGTGACCATGGAGGAGATATCCAGCCATTCAGTCACAACCTGGGTGAATCCGCCGGCCGGGAACTGGGCGGTAAATGGCAGTGACTGCCAGTAATCACGCAGATTGGCTTCGTAGACGCGCGCGACGCTGCCCAGATCATTAAGACTGCCGCTGACAAACTGGACGATGACAGTTACCACGGTTATCCAGATCAGTATCGCAGCCAGAAAGCACAATGGACGCGGAATGTGCCAGCGGCCCAGAGGAATTCGTGCCACCAGATTGGCGACAAAATTGATCAGAAACCAGAAGACGATAGCGATGACCAGTGGCAGGAAGAGTTGCTGCCCGACCACCAGCAGATAGATGCTGAGCGCCACAATCAGGGCGCTCAGCGCGAAGTTCACCAGCGGTGTTTGTTGCCTGACACTCATTCCGCGCTCCCGGCACGCAGACAAACTATTAAGCTAACCTGCTACGTGTCCGTCGTGCAGGGTGCTGGATCATAAACTGGCAACAGCGTCGATGACAATCGAAGGTGTCAGCAGTTGCGGCAGTATTACCGGCTCCAGAGCCGGGTCGCCAGGATACAGAATATACAACGGGACGCTGGGTCGATTGAAGGCATCCAGCACTTTGGTGATCTCTGGATCCTGATTGGTCCAGTCGCCCTTCATGTAGGTGACACCATTGTCGACCAGTGCCTGTTGGACACGTTCGGTACCCAGGGTAGTCCGCTCATTCGCCAGACAGGTGATACACCAGGCCGCCGTCATGTTCAGTAGAACCGGCTTGCCCTGCGCACGCAGCTCGTCGATGCGGGCGCTGGCAAAAGGCTCGAACTCAGCCATATAGTCATCGCCGGTCATGTCGATGCCGGTATCACCACCTGCGCCATTGCCCGGCACCAGCATGGGTGTCCACAGGAAGGACAGGCCGCCGATGATCAACGCCACACCTGCAACGCGACCGACCAGTGTCCTGGCGCCGCTGTGACCTGCCGATTTCTGCAGCAGCCAGACAGCCAGAGCAACCATCAGGCCGGCAGACGCAACGGCAGTCATGCCATCAACACCTACCTGCAGACCCAGCACCCACAGCAGCCACAGTGCAGCGGCGTACATCGGGAAGGCCATGAACTGCTTGAAGGTTTCCATCCAGGGGCCGGGTTTTGGCATGCGTTTCATCAGACCTGGGACGAAGGTGAGAATCAGGAATGGCAGCGCCATACCCAGACCCAGGAAGCCGAATACCAGCATCGCGACGACCCAGGACTGCGACAGGGCAAAGCCCAGTGCCGCACCCATGAACGGCGCCGTGCAGGGGCTGGCGACGACAGTGGCCAGCACACCGGTCAGGAAAGAAGAGCGATAACCGTTACCCGTGCCCAGGTTGCTGCCCAGCCCCATCAGCCGTGTACCAAACTCAAATACACCTGACAGGTTGAGACCGATGACAAAAAACAGCAGTGACAGCGCCCCCACAAACCATGGCGACTGCAGCTGGAAGGCCCAGCCAACCGCCTGCCCACCGGCCCGCAGTGCCAGCAGTATGGTAGCCAGAATCATGAATGACACGATGATACCGGCGGCGTAAACAACGCCGTGCATGCGATGTGTTCCCGTTGAGGCGCCGGCCTTTGACGTCAGATTGACCACTTTCAGGGACAGCACCGGGAACACACAGGGCATCAGATTCAGGATGACACCACCCATCAGCGCGAACGCCAGAATCAGCAGCAGACTCTGATCCCCTGCCATCGACCCGGGACCTGAATTGTCCATGGACTGCTCGGCAGCCACCGTGGCCAGCGCGGCCAGGCCTTCGGGCGTCGATTCGGTGGCATTGATGACAAACCCATCAATCTCGCCGTTGCTGCGCTGCACGGCCAGCATGCCACCAATTTCTGTCAGGTCGGTCAGCATGCGACGCGGCTGCCCGTGGGTGATCTGCACCAGACCGGGGTAGACCGTGACGTCACGCAGGGGACCCGGCGACAGGATGCGGCGCTGTTCCGGGAAGAACCAGGCTTCTTCGACGTCGTCGAACTCGCGCTCATTGGAAGAGACGGAGAAGCTGACACGGTCACCAGCGATGGCAAACATGCTGTCCAGTTTGTGTTCTTCGACCGGAAGCAGTTCGCGGGTTTCGGCAAAAGCGTCTGCCCACTGGGGATCTGGCTGCAGCCCGCCATCGCGATCAACTGGCAGCGTCAGGCTGACTTCAGCATCACCGATCAGACAGATCAGGTCGCACACTTGCCATTCAACGTGGGCAGTAGCATTAAACTGATCACCGCTCAGGTCAGCAGGCACCTGAATGGGCACCATCAGCAGCACTTCTTCCTTGTAGGAGAATGTGACCAGGTCGGTGCCGGGGAATGGCAGCCAGCTGGGTACCGGCCAGTGGATGTCTCCTGCCGAGGCGCCTTCAGGCAGCTGCCACTCATGAATCATGGTGGCGTCGCCGCTGTCACCCGGCCATTTGGAATAGGTATGCCAGCCCTCGGTGGGCTTCAGGCGCACAGCAGTCCAAAGAGTCTCACCGGGCACTACATTGGCAGACTCGGAGACCAGTTCGACTTCGATCTCTTCACCGACGAATACTTCCGCGCTCGCTACTGTGGAAAAGACCGCCAGCATCAGCAGCAATAACTTCTGTACCAACCCCTGTCGCATCACAGCTCCCCGTCTCAAGTGCTTGAATATAGCAATATTTTCTTTTATATCAATTTCTTGAATGGCCCGATTGTAGCGTCTAAGTCAGGCGGATGGCAGTCCCCTTTGTGATAAAAAGTAACATTTTTCACACGGGTTCCAGATGCAACACAAGAAGTTGCGCCTGGCTGACTCCCCGAAACTCATTTACATCCAGCCGGTAGACGACAGACACCTCACGAATAGAGGCGTCGGGCCACATACCTCTATCCACATTAAAGGCAATGGCGTCTATCAGGGTGACACCACCATCGGCCGACAGCACCATTTTTAAATGCTTTTCGCCAACCAGGCGTTGCTGGATCACTCGAAATCGGCCATCGAACACCGGCTCCGGGAAACCCTGACCCCAGGGCCCGGCATCGCGCAGTATACGGGCGGATTCCAGGCTGTGCGCCTCGATCGGCAATTCGCCGTCAGTCAGCAGGCGGCGCTGCAGCGAGTCACTTTTCAGTACAGACTCGGCACAGCGCTGCAGGGCATCCTGAAATGCCGGCAACTGCTCTGGCGGCAGGCTCAGTCCCGCTGCCATGGCGTGACCACCAAAGCGGGTAATGACGCCGGGATAGCGTGTAGCAATGTCCGCCAGCAGGTCACGAATATGCAGCCCCTCTATCGAACGGGCCGAGCCTTTTAGCTCCTGCTCATCGGCTTTGGCAAAAATGAAGACCGGTCGGTGTAATTGTTCTTTCAGTCGCGAGGCGAGAATACCGACCACTCCCGGGTGCCAGCCTGCATCGTACAGACACAGCGCAGCTGGCAGTTCACGCTGCTCCAGCTCGCCGAGCATTTTCTGCAGCGCCTGGTCGGCCTGCTCGCGCATTTCATCCTCGATACGACGACGTTCCTGATTCAGGCGATCCAGTTCGCGGGCATGGCGCTCCGCAC
This sequence comes from Pseudohongiella sp. SYSU M77423, assembly GCF_029911965.1. Classification (NCBI taxonomy): domain Bacteria; kingdom Pseudomonadati; phylum Pseudomonadota; class Gammaproteobacteria; order Pseudomonadales; family Pseudohongiellaceae; genus Pseudohongiella; species Pseudohongiella sp. SYSU M77423. Next base: position 618,300 of record NZ_JARYTH010000002.1, read on the forward strand.
TCGCGGGATCGTCAGTGAGCAGGCAGGCAATACCGATGGACATGTCTTCCAGGCGCCCTGCTGCATTCAGGCGTGGTGCCACGGCAAAGCCCATGTCGGAGGCTGTCAATGAGTGCGTGGCGCGACCGGCGACCGACAGCAAGGCATAAATGCCGGGACAGGCTCGCCCCTGGCGCATACGACGCAGGCCTTCGTTGACCAGAATTCGATTGTTACGATCCAGTGGGACCAGGTCTGCCACCGTGCCCAATGCCACCAGATCCAGCAGTTCTGCCAGATTGGGCTCCTGAATACCCGCGCGGTCAAACCATCCCTGCTGACGCAGCAGGGCTCGCAGACCCAGCATCACATAGAATGCCACGCCGACGCCAGCCAGCGCCTTGCTGGCAAACCTGCAATCAGGCTGATTGGGATTGACGATGGCATCAGCATCGGGGAGTTGATCACCGGGCAGGTGATGATCGGTAATCAGTACGGCAATGCCCTCGGCCTTCAGGCGCTCAACGCCTTCAAGACTGGAGATGCCGTTGTCCACGGTAATCACCAGATCCGGTCGACGCTCAAGAGCCAGTTCGGCAATCTCGGGACTCAGCCCGTAACCGTAGGCAAAGCGATCGGGGACTATGTAATCAACGTGCTGAAAACCCATTTTGCCCAGCGCACGCACGACCAGTGCGCAACTGGTGGCACCATCGGCATCAAAATCCGAAACAATCAGCACCCTGCCCTGGCGCTGCAGTAACTGGTACAGCAGATGGCTCGCCTCGGGCATGCCTTTTAACGTGTCTGGAGGCAGCACCCGGGAGAGTTTTAACTCCAGCTCTTCAGCATCGGTAATCTGACGCGCCGCGTAGATACGCTCAAGCAAAGGCGGCACCTTGCCATGCAAGGCTGCCACTGCGGGTACCTGACGCCTTTCTATAATCATGAAATCCTTACATGCATGGAACGGGGATCAGGAGGCTGAGCAGTTGCGCTCAGCCCAGGTGCTGCTGCATGAACTGTGTGACCGCGTTGATATCGTTATCCAGTACTGAGTAACGTTCATCACGCTCAAACAGATCCTGCATGTGCGCAGGCAGCTGCGGCGTCTGCAGGCCTGCTTTTTCCACCGCCTCGGCAAACTTCACCGGGTGTGCGGTGGCCAATGTAACCATCGGTACGGACGTATCCTTATTGCACACGCGCGCCGCATGTACACCGATGGCGGTATGCGGGTCGATGAGGAATTCTGTTTCCTCAAACACCTGGGCAATCACCTGACAGGTGGTCTGGTCATCAACGCCAAGACTGGAGAACAGTTCGCGGGCCTTCTGCCATTTTGCCTGGTCCAGATGCTGCGGCTTTTTCCCCAGACTGGTGACAAACTCGCTGACTGCCTCGGCATCCCGATCGAACAGATCAAACAGATACCGTTCAAAGTTGCTTGAAACCATGATATCCATGCTCGGGGACAGCGTATGTTCCAGCTCGCCCAGCGAGTATTCGTTGTCACTGATAAGACGGTGCAGGATGTCATTGCGGTTGGTGGCAATGATCAGCTGATTGACTGGCAGACCCATCTGGCGTGCCAGGTAGCCCGCGTAAATGTCACCAAAGTTGCCGGTTGGTACCGAGAACGATACCGGACGCAGTGGACCACCCAGATTCAGCGAGGCATAGAAGTAGTAGACGATCTGCGCCATGATGCGCGCCCAGTTGATGGAGTTCACCGCCACCAGCTGACGGCCATCGGGCAGGAAGGACTGATTGCCAAAGGCTGCCTTGACGATGCGCTGGCAGTCATCAAAATTACCTTTGACGGCAATATTGTGCACATTCTCGCCGGGGATGGTGGTCATCTGCCGGCGCTGCACTTCTGACACGCGCTGATGCGGGTGCAGAATGAACAGGTCGATATTGGCGCAGTGGCGGCAGCCTTCCAGTGCGGCGGAACCGGTATCACCCGAGGTCGCACCCAGAACAGCCACTTTTTTGTTATCGCGGGTCAGCACATGATCCAGCAGTCTGCCCAGCAATTGCAGGGCAAAATCCTTAAAGGCCAGCGTCGGACCGCAGTAGAGTTCCAGGACCCACTCATTGACGCCCAGCATACGCAGCGGCGCGATCGCCTTGTGGGAGAAACCGGCATAACTCTGCTCGATGATGTCCTGCAGCACGTCGTCGGGTATCTCGCCATTCACAAACGGTTTGATGACCTTAAAAGCCAGTTTGTCGTAGCTCAGACCAGCCCAGGAGGCGATTTCCTCATGGCTGAATACTGGCAGTGTTTCCGGCACATAAAGTCCACCATCAGGTGCCAGACCAGTCAGCAGCACTTGTTCAAAAGTGCAGGCGGGAGACTTACCGCGGGTGCTGATGTATTTCATGTCAGTTGTTCTCGCCATCAAATTGTTCTACGCGGATGCGGATAATTTTTGCACCCACTTCATCCAGCCCTTCAATAACACCCTGGGCGACGTCCATCACTTCTTCCTTGATGCGGCTGGTCAGAATGACAACCGGCACTATTCCTTTCTCGGCATCCTCGCCATGTGGTTCCTTCTGGATGACTGCCTCGATATTGATGCCGTAGTTGGTCAGTACCTGGGATATCTTGGCCATCACACCCACTTTGTCACGTGCAGGAATGCGCAGGTAGTACTCGGACTCGATCTCGCTGATGTCGAGTATGCGCAGATCATTGCGCAGATTGTTGAAGGCCAGCGGTGGCACCACTGAGCTCGAACGTTCCTCGCGCCATGCGCGTGCAATATCAATGATGTCAGCCACTACCGATGAGGCAGTGGCTTCGGCGCCGGCGCCGGCACCGTAATAAAGCGTGCTGCCGGAGGAATCGCCCTTGACCACAACAGCATTCATGACGCCGTTTACATTGGCAATCAGGGTATCCTGGGAGATCAGGGTTGGATGGACGCGCAACTCTACGCCACTCTCTGTGATACGTGTTATGCCCAGGTGCTTGATGCGGTAACCCAGCTCATCTGCGTACTCAATGTCTGCGGTCGTGATGTGACTGATGCCCTCAGTGAAAACACGATCGAACTCCAGGGCGATACCAAAGGCATTGGAGGCCAGAATGGCCAGCTTGTGTGCGGCGTCGATACCTTCGATGTCGAAGGTCGGATCGGCTTCGGCATAACCAAGCTGTTGTGCTTCTTTCAACACTTCAGGGAAGTCGCGCTTGCGCTCTCCCATTTCGGTGAGAATAAAGTTGCTGGTGCCGTTGATGATACCGGCCAGCCACTGAATGGAGTTGGCCGCGAGACCTTCACGCAGCGCCTTGATTATGGGAATGCCACCGGCAACAGCGCTTTCATAGGCAACAACCACGCCCTTCTTACGGGCTGCTTCAAAAATGGTGTTTCCGTGCACGGCGATCAGCGCCTTGTTGGCTGTTACCACGTGTTTGCCATTCTCGATGGCGTAAAGCACCAGTTCCAGCGCTGGATCGAAACCACCGATCAACTCCACAACGATGTCGACGTCGGGGTTTTTGGCAACGTCGAACACATCCTTGCTGACATTGATGTTGTCTTTTTTTAATGCCGGATCAGGATTGCGAGTTGCAACGTGGATGATATCCAGGTCCATGCCAACACGGCGCGTGATTTCCTTTCTCTTGGCCTGCAACAAGTGATACGTGCCACCACCGACAGTACCCAGTCCGCAGATACCGATTCGCAACTGTTGATTCTTCGTATCCTGACTCACAATTTCCTCACATCAAAAAAAAGACACGAATCCAGTTCGTGTCGGGTAAAACAAATGTATCTGTATAAATGATACGTCGATTGTACGTGACGTATTACTGGCCCAGAACGGTAGCCGCGAGACGGTCAACTTCCATATAACCAGGGATCACGGTGCCATCCTGCAGCACAATCGCAGGCGTTCCTGAGATACCGATCTGGTTGCCAATCGTGTGCTGGCTGATCACCGGGTTCTGACATTCCAGCGCCGGCAGATTCTGTCCGTTTTTGGCCTGCGTCAGCGCCCGCTTGCGATCACTGGCACACCACACCGAAATCATCTTGGGGTAGGCTTCCGACTGGCGTCCGCCGCGCGGATAGGCTACATAGCGCACCTCAATGCCACGCTCATTGATCGCCTCGATATCACCATGCAGGCGACGGCAGAAAGTGCAATCAACATCTGTGAACACGGTAATGGTCGCGAGCGGGTCACTCTCCGGGCTGAAGATGATCATGTCCTCTTCAGCCATATTGGCGATCAGGTCCGCCGTTTGGCCTTTGCGCGTCTCTGCAGTCAGATTGACCAGACCCTCGGGTCGGGTCATATACAGCTCACCGGTCATCAGGAACTGCCCGGAGCGGTTGGTATGCAGAATCTCACCCGAACTCATGATGACTTCGTAGATGCCTTCCATCGGCGTCTCGTTGACCTGGCGGACCTGCAATTGGCCCTGGCTGACAGCGCCAAGGCTGGTATTCAGGGTATTGGTCAGCTCGACAGCCCAGTCCGGGGTTTCCGCAGCCGTGGCGCTGCCAGCGACAAAGGTCAAAGACACAGCCGCCAGCTGTGCCCAACGCAGTGCGCCATTCAGCTTAGATGACAACTTCATAGAGATTCTCCACAGCCATTTAGAGCTAGTAACAGATACACAAGACTTTACCATGAGCGGCACTATGGGCCAAAAAAAAGGGGCTCGAAAGCCCCTTTTTTCTGCATTTTTCTGCATCTTTGTGCCACAGGCTGTGACACCCGGCAGATCGGCGCGCTGGCCGGCAGAGATCAGCTGACTTTTTTGTCCAGCTTTTCTGTAATACGGGCAGCACGACCAGACAGTTCGCGCAAGTAGTACAGTTTGGCCTGACGAACGTCACCACGACGCTTGACGGCAATGCTGTCTACCAGCGGGCTGTAAGTCTGGAATGTACGCTCAACGCCCACGCCGTGAGAGATCTTGCGGACAGTGAAGGCAGAGTTCAGACCACGGTTACGGATACCGATGACAACGCCTTCAAAAGCCTGCAGACGCTCACGATCGCCTTCCTTGATCTTTACCTGAACAACAACGGTATCACCCGGGCTGAATTCCGGGATTTCCTTGTTCATTTGCTCTTTTTCGATCATTTCAATGTATTTGCTGTTGCTCATTGCCGCACTCCCATTATTGATACCTTGCTACCGTCACGGCAGTCAGGCACCAGATTCACTGATAAATTCGTTTAACAAAACCCGCTGCTCGTCGGTCAATTGCCGCGATTCGAGCAGATCAGGCCGCTTCAACCATGTTCTTCCCAGACGCTGTTTTAACTGCCAGCGTCGAATTTCCTGGTGATTGCCGCCGGTCAGCACCGCCGGAACATCCATCCCGGCAAAGGCCTGTGGCCTGGTGTAGCGCGGACAGTCCAGCAATCCGGCCCCACCCTCAACCGCAGCAAATGAATCCAGACCTGCAGAGTCCTCGTTGCCAAGGGCTCCCGGCAGATACCGGATCACTGCGTCCAGCATCACCATGGCGGGTAACTCACCGCCACTGAGGACGTAGTCGCCTACCGACCATTCCTCGTCAATCCGGGTTTGCAGTACTCGCTCATCGATGCCCTGATAGCGCCCGCAAACCAATATCAAATTCGTCCGACCAGCCAGTGATTCAACACCTGCCTGGTCCAGCCTGCGCCCCTGGGGCGACAGGTAGATCACCGTCGGCCGACTGTCATGCCAGGCCGTGGCTGCGTCGATGGCCTGACACAGCGGCTCGGTTTTCATCAACATGCCGGCGCCGCCGCCAAACGGCTTGTCATCAACTGTGCGGTGCCTGTCGGTGGTGAAATCACGTGGATTCCAGCACTTCAGGTCCAGCAGCCCGTTGCGACAGGCGCGGCCGGTGATGCCGTAGTCGGTCACCGCGGTGAACATGTCCGGAAACAGTGTCACGATTGCAACTTTCATGGCGACGCCTTCCCGGTGGCACTCTTAAAGCAGGTAGTCAGCGCCCCACTCCACCACAATGACGCCAGCCGTGCGATCCACCTTAACCACAACGTTGTCGGGCAGCCAGGGAATCAGTCGCTGCACATCATCTATGCTGTCAGCGCTGGCATCTACCACCAGCACGTCGTTGGCGCCGGTCTCCAGCAGGTTGCTGACTTTGCCGAGGCACTGCCCCGCCGTATTCTCAACCCGCAGGCCTATCAATTCGTGCCAGTAATAATCGTCTTCTGACAGATCCGGCAAGGCATCGGCCTGCACATAGAGCTCGATATTGGTCAGCTCACGCGCCGCTTCCGGCGTGTCGTAACCAACAAAGTGCCCTACCAGCCCTTTGCCGTGCGGTTTACCAGCATCCATGTCGAGCTGTTTCTCAAGCCCCTGACATGTTACGTAAAACGTTTTGTACTCAAGCAGGTTATCGCGTGGCTGAGTAAATGAAATCAGCTTGACCCAACCCTTGATGCCATAGGGCGCACCGATGCGCCCCAGACAGATCCGGTCTGCAGATAACGCTGCCAATGCAACTCCGGCTATCAGGCCTGAGTGCTGGCGGCCGCGCTCGCCTGCTTGATCAGCTCAGCTACACGCTCGCTGGCCTGTGCGCCCTGGCCTTCCCAGTGCTTTACACGGTCCAGATCGATACGCAGACGCTCCTCGTTACCACGCGCTACCGGGTTGAAGAACCCAACGCGCTCGATGAAACGGCCGTCACGCGCATTGCGCGAATCAGTTACCGTGATGTGATAAAAAGGCTTTTTCTTGGCGCCGCCGCGAGCCAGTCGGATTGTGACCATAGACTACATTTCCTAATGTTAGCTTCGTACGAAAACAGAGTATTCCCGACACAGTGCCGGAAAAAGTGCGGTATTCTAAGCGAATTGGCCGCCAGAGGGAAGAAAACTTTGGTTTTTTTCACACTGCGGCCAGACTGTTGGATCAGTTGTCAGAATCGCGGCGGACCACCAGCACCCGGGAAGCCTCCTGGCCCCCGCATACCGCCCAGGCCACGCATCATATTGGCCAGCGCGCCGCTCTTCATTTTCTTCATCATTTTCTGCATTTGTTTGTGCTGCTTCAGCAGACGGTTCAGATCCTGAATCTGTGTGCCAGAGCCCTGACAGATACGCCGCTTACGCGATCCATTGAGGGCATCCGGGTTGCGCCGCTCCTTGGGCGTCATGGAGTTGATGATGGCCTCCATGCGGCTAAACTGCTTTTCATCCACCTTGGCGGCTGCGCCAGGCGGCAAGGCGCCCATGCCAGGCATCTTGTCCATGATGCTTGCCATGCCACCCATATTCTTCATCTGCTGCAGCTGTTCGCGGAAATCCTCAAGGTCGAAACCCTTGCCCTTCTGGAATTTGCCAGCCAGCTTCTCTGCCTTGCTGCGGTCGACCTTGCGCTCAGCTTCTTCGATCAGCGACAGCAGGTCACCCATGCCCAGGATGCGCGAGGCGATACGGTCCGGATAGAACGGCTCCAGCGCGTCAATCTTTTCGCCCATACCGATAAACTTGATCGGCTTGCCGGTGACCTGGCGTACGGACAGCGCGGCACCACCGCGGGAATCACCGTCTGCCTTGGTCAGCACCACACCGGTCAGTGGCAGCGCGTCGCTGAAGGCCTTGGCTGTGACCGCCGCATCCTGACCGGTCATGGCATCAACCACAAACAGGGTTTCAATCGGGTTCAGTGTGCGGTGCAGACGACTGATCTCGTCCATCATCTCGCCGTCGATGGCGAGGCGGCCAGCGGTATCCACCAGCAGCACATCAACAAATGCCTTGCGCGCTTCCTTGACCGCTGCCTGGGCAATGTCTTCCGGCTTCTGTGAGATATCTGACGGGAAGAACTTGACGCCAACCTCTTTGGCCAGGGTCTCCAGCTGTGCAATCGCGGCGGGACGATAAACGTCGGCACTGACCACCATTACCGATTTTTTCTGGTCGTTTTTCAGCAGGCGCGCCAGTTTGGCGACGGTAGTGGTTTTACCCGCACCCTGCAGACCTGCCATCAGTACGATGGCGGGCGGCTGCGCAGACAGGTCCAGCTTTTCGTTGGCCACGCCCATGACCGCTTCCAGCTCGGCCTGAACGATCTTGATGAAGGCCTGACCCGGACTCAGGCTCTTGGAGACCTCCTGACCGACAGCGCGCAGTTTGACCCGCTCGATGAAGTCCTTGACCACCGGCAGCGCAACATCCGCCTCAAGCAGCGCACGTCTTACCTCACGCAGCGCCTCTTCAATGTTGTTTTCCGTCAGCGTCGCCTTGCCACTGATCTTGCGCAGGGCACCGGAGAGCCGTTCGGTTAAGCTGTCAAACATAGTCAATAGACCTCGGAAACTCGTACATCGTAAATAATGCCGCGTATTATCCCCTTGATGCGCGCCCGCTACAATAGCCGTCAGGCAGAGCTCCGGGCTCACGTGGCAAGCCAAAAAATGCTTCAACGCCTTGGACAGTTATGCGACACTCTGCCGACAACATGCGGGCTGAGCCCTTCTGACCCGCCCGCTTGAGCGATAACCAATAACAAGGATTTGTCTGCTTTCATGCCCATTTCGACGCTGTCAGGCATTGCTGCCATCGTGCTGTACATTGCCAGCCTGAGCTTTCAGAGTCACGCCATCCGGACCCAGAACGCCCGCATCAAGGCCGGCCCGGCTGTGGCCGCTACCGGGCTCGCGGCAATAGCGCTGCATGGCATCAGTGCGTGGCTGCTGGTTGTGCGTCCAGACGGTTACCATTTTGGCATAGTGCAGGTGAGCACTCTGATTCTGGCTGCCATCGCCCTGCTGGCCATGATCACCAACCTGCGCAGACCGCTGGCCATCATTGTGCTGTGGGTCTTCCCGCTGGCAGCACTGGCACTGTTGCTGTCCCTGCTTATAGATAGCGACTACCCCACGCAGCAACTGAACGCCGGCCTGGCCGCGCATGTCCTGTTATCGGTTCTGGCTTACAGCCTGTTTGCACTGGCGTCACTGCAGGCGGCTTTTCTGGCCTACCAGAATTACAATCTGCGTCACCAGCATGCATCAGCTGTGATGCGTCGATTCCCGCCACTGCAGGACATGGAAAAGCTGCTGTTTGAGTTGTTGTGGATTGCCCAGATACTGCTGACGCTAGCCATTGCAGCAGGCTTCATGTTTGTTGATGACCTGATGGCTCAGGGACTGCCACACAAGACAGTCTTCTCGCTGCTGGCGTGGACGGTATTCTCGGTGCTGCTGTGGGGCCGGTATCGTCTTGGCTGGCGCGGCAATACCGCCATCAAGGGCACCCTGGCCGGGTTTGCCCTGCTGCTGCTGGGCTTTTATGGCTCAAAGATTGTCATCGAATTCATCCTTGGAGGTTAGGCACTGATGGACGGAGACTCATCGGTTCCCATTCTCACTGGTCTGCTCGTTTTTCTGATTTTCGCTTCAGCTTACTTCTCAAGCTCGGAAACGAGCATGATGTCGCTGAACCGTTATCGACTGAAGCACCTGGTGCGGCAAAAACACGCTGGCGCGCAGCGGGTCAGCCGTCTGCTGGAGGCGCCCGACAAACTGCTGGGCGTTATCCTGATCGGCAACAATTTTGTCAATCTGCTGTCCGCCTCGATTGCCACATCCATTGCCATTCAATTGTTCGGCAATCCGGAAACCGTGCTGACGACGATTGTCATGACTCTGTTGATCCTGATTTTTGCCGAAATCACACCAAAAACCATCGCCGCCCTGCACCCGGAGCGCATTGCCTATCCGTCCAGTCTGCTGCTGGTGCTGCTGTTGAAGGTGCTGTATCCGCTTGTGTGGATGGCCAACCGCGTGTCCCACCTGCTGATTCGCGCATTCGGCATCAAACCCGAATCCTCCGCCGATCACCAGCTCAGCCCGGAAGAGCTGCGCACCGTGGTGCACGAATCAGCACAGCTGATTCCGGCCCAGGGCCAGGGCATGCTGCTGAATGTGCTGGACCTGGAGAAGGTCACCGTGAACGACATTCTGGTGCCCCGCAGTGAGATCACCGGCATCGACATGGATGATGACCTGGACGACATCCTGCTGCTGATTGGCACCGCGCAGCACACCCGGCTGCCGGTATACCGCAAAGAGATCGACAATGTCATTGGCGTGCTGCATATGCGCAGCATTGCCCGACTGGCGCAGTCCAATGAAATCACCAAGGACGATATCAGCAATGAACTGGACGCGGCCTACTTCATTCCGGAAAGCACACCACTGCATACACAGCTGTTCAACTTTCAGCGTCATCGCAAACGCATGGCCTTTGTTGTGGATGAGTATGGTGACGTAAAAGGCATCATTACCCTGGAAGATATTCTGGAAGAAATTGTGGGTGAATTCACGACTGATGTGGCCGACAGCAGCCAGGACGTTCACCCGCAGGACGACGGCACCTATCTGATAGACGGCACGGCCACGCTGCGCGATATCAATCGCATTCTTGGCTGGGAACTGGACACCACCAATGCCAAGACGCTGAACGGCCTGTTGATGGAGACGCTGGAGTCCATCCCGGATTCAGCCATTGGTATCCAGATTGGTGAGTATTTTGCGGAGATCGTTCAGGTCAAGGACAATGTGATCAAGACGGTACGCATGTGGCGAGCCGAACCAGCCGAGCAAGCCAACGAGACAGACGGCTGAGCTGTCTGACTTCAGATACTGGTGCTTCGCAGCTGCTGCCACTGCGCGGTGTGTACACCAGAGACAATATCGAAACCCTGCACTGTCAGCGACTGCGGGCTGCTGTCAACCGCGCCCATCTGACACGCCAGACTCAGGCGAAAAGCGCCATGTATCCCAGACCATACCTGCCAGTGATCCGCGCCTGATTCAGCCGCCGGCTGTATCGGCCTGTGCAGAGTCATGGCCAGACCTTGCGCCGCAAGCGGGTCAAAGGAAAAGTGTCGCAGCGCATGTGCCAGCCCCATGCCACAGGCTTTCACGCAGGCTTCCTTGAGTGTCCAGATTTCCAGAAAAAGTGACTGCCTGATGTCGGCCGCACTGCTGTTGAGCAGCTGAAATTCTTCATCAGTAAAAAAGCGCTTTGCCAGTGCCAGCGCATCCACCTCGCGTGTTTGCGGCTCGATATCAACCCCCACTTCGCCACGGTCGCATACCGCAATGGCCAGCATGCCGTCGGCGTGGGTCAGATTGTAGGAGCCGGCGGCCGGGACAACACCGGGCGGTGCGGATACAAAGGGTTTACCGTGATGTGAGCGCCTGAATCGCCAGGCACCCGGCTCAACAGCGGGCCAGTAGTGACTCAGTAATTTGCGCAGTGCCACCCGCGTATGCAGAAAGGTGAACTGTCCTTTGGGTAGCCGCTGACTGTCAAAACGCTTTTGCTCATCTTCGCTGAGCAGGCCGGCCGACATCACCTGCAACTGCTGCAGTGTCATGTCCGGCTCAGGAACAAGCCACAGATCAATAGACATTCTGCAATCCGGCCTGCAACTGAACCCTCATTTTTTACCGCCTTAACTTTCAGGAAATCAGATCGTACTTCCTGAGATAACCGCGCAACTGGTGATAGCTCAGGTTAAGAAACTCTGCTGTCTTGCGCTGATTAAACTGGCAGTGTTCCAGCGCTTTTTTCAGCATGTCTGTCTCGTAGTCCTGCATGTGCTGCCTGAAATCCAGCGGCTCAGCATTCCAGCCGGCAATGTTTGCTGCTGGTGCAGGCGCTGACGCGTTGTCCGTCACAGCCGGCATGGATTCATCACCACTGGATTGTGCCGCCCGCACTGGCGACACCGTGGGTCGGTAAGGAGATTCAAAGGGGTTGAATACCAGACGGCTGACCGTTTTCCCGGGATGCTGATAGACCGCACGCTCAACAACGTTTTTCAGCTCGCGGATATTGCCGGGCCAGCTGTATTTGAGCATCTGCTGAATGACGCTGTCAGTGAAACCGGCAAAGTAGTCCAGCCCCAGCTCTTTTACCATGGCTACCGCAAAGTGTTCGGCCAGCACGATGATATCGTCTGACCGGGCACGCAGCGGCGGCAAGGTGATGACATCGAATGACAGACGATCGATCAGGTCTTCACGGAATTTGCCGGCCCGGCCCAGTGCCGGAAGGTCCTCATTGGTGGCTGCTATCAGCCGCACGTCCACGGTCAGGGTCTGATTGCCACCAAGGCGCTCAAACTCGCCGTATTCGATCACCCGGAGGATCTTCTCCTGGACCATCATCGAGGTATTCGCCAGCTCGTCGAGGAACAGTGTGCCGCCATCAGCACGCTCGAAAAAACCTTTGCGCTGACCGGTGGCACCCGTAAAGGCGCCACTTTCGTGACCAAACAGCTGCGCCTCGAGTAATGACTCACTGAGGGCCGCACAATTGATTTTAAGGAAGTTGTTTTGCCAGCGGCTGGAGAGATAGTGCAGACGCGCTGCAATCAGCTCCTTACCTGTGCCCCGCTCACCCACGATCAAAACCGGCTTATTAAGCGGCGCAACCTGCGAGACGTGCTCCTGCATTTCCAGAAAACAGGCAGATTCGCCTATCATACGCGGAAGGGAAATATCGTCAGACACCGAAACTCTCCTGTTTCTTATGGCCTGAAATCAAGCTCAGACCAACATGTCGCGAAAAATACCACTTATTGACTCAAACAACCAATAGAGCAAACGACTTAGTAGCAGCAGCAAATGTTTATTTCGTTATTTTTCAATGCATTATGATTATTTTCAAAAACTGGCACAGAACCTGCTCACCACAGTGTGGAACACAGTCGCACCCAAGGATGCACTGAAACACCAACACTATTTCAGAGGTAAGACAATATGGGTATCTTCTCACGCTTGAGCGACATCATTAACTCCAACATCAGCGCCATTCTGGATAAGGCTGAGAATCCGGAGAAAATGATCCGCATGATGATTCAGGAAATGGAAGAGACCTTGGTGGAGGTGCGCAGCAACACCGCCAAAGTGATCGCCGAAAAGAAAACCGTCAATCGTCGTATAGAGCAGTTGCGTCGTCAGGCCGCCGACTGGGAAGCCAAGGCCGAATTGGCACTGGGCAAGGATCGTGAAGATCTGGCCCGGGCGGCACTGGTCGAAAAGTCCTCTGTTCACACAACGATCACGATGCTGGAAAGCGAACTGGTCAAGCTGGATGACACGCTGGACAAGCTCAGCACTGAGATTGAACAGCTGCAGGCCAAACTGACTGATGCCCGCGCTCGTCAGAAGACTCTGCTGATGCGCACCAGTGCCGCTCAGTCACGCGTTGATATCAATCAGAAGCTGCACAGCACCAGTATTGACAGCGCCATGAACAAGTTCGAGTATTACGAGCGCAAGATCGACCTGATGGAAGGCCAGGTAGACAGCATGAACATCAAACAGCGTGGCCTTGCCGACGAGTTTGAAGAGCTGGCAAATCGGGAAAAGATCGATCAGGAGCTGGAAAGCATCAAAGCCAAACTGAACAAACAGTAAAGGACCCCGGTCATGGAATTCTTTGAATTTGTCATAGCGCTCGTCTCCATCGGCGGCACATTCGTGACAATCTGGGTGGTTCTGCTGTACCGGCGCAAGGAGAAGCAATTGCCGGCTGCCGCTCAGACCTACACACTGAATGAGCTGAGTAAGTTGGCGGATACGATGAATCAGCGTATCGACACGCTGGAAGCGATACTCGACGCTGAGGTGCCGGGCTGGAGGGAACAGCATGAGCAATCAAAATGAACAAGGCACCTTCACCCGCCCTCGCCCGAAACTGGCGCTGGACCGGGAAAACCGAAAACTGCTGGGTGTCTGCGCGGGATTTGCACGATACCTGGAAGTACCGGCGGCACTGGTTCGTGTCATCTACCTGATTGCCTGCCTGGTCTCTCCGATTCTGCTGATCGCCTACTTCCTGCTGTACTGGCTGATCGAAGATGAGGAGCGACCTGCCCGCCTGAAGGCGGCCATCTCCCGCAAGCGCGATGACACGGAATCAGTCATGCGCGAAGCTGAACGCGAAGCGGGCTACAGGCCCGCTGACGACAGGGTAGAAAGCGAGCCCGCGGAGGAGGCAACAGGGACAGGTCGGTTCAATCTGAAGCGTCCGTTCTACCGCAGTCGACGCAATGTACGCATTGCCGGTGTCTGTGCAGGGATCGCAGATTACCTGGGTATCAGTACCTTCCTGGTGCGCCTGATTACCTTCCTGTCGCTGTTTATCGTGGGTGGTTTGACGCTCTGGGCATATGTGATCCTCTGGATTGTGCTTGACAAGGAGCCCAAAGTAAGTAAAAAAGGAACTCAGAGCACCCAGAGAACTCAGGATAGAGCCGCAGAAGCTGCGCAGTACAAAGCCAACGTTGATGATTGTGTCAACAATCTGCGAGCCACAGAGCAGCGCTTACAGGAAGTTGAAGCGTTTATCACATCCAAGCAGTTCCGGTTGCATTGTGAAATCAACAGGATCTGATCGACCATGGCAAAACTGCCGGACTTCGATACCTTGCTGGCCATGCATCGGGACGACCCCGATGCACTGGACCGGTTGCGCAACAAGCTGACCTCGGAACTGGTCGCTTCGGCCTCTTCCGACACTCAGCGTCGCCTGGCGGGACTGCAGTTCAGAATCAACATGGAGCTGCGCCGCGCTGGCAACCCGACTGCCGCCTTCCTGAAACTTTCCAACATGATGCAGGACTCATTCTCCGAGCTTAACTTCTGCCTCAACAACCCAATCGATGCCGTCAAAGCAAGACAGAACGGCCCGAAAGCTGATATTCTGCCACTCGATTCTGCTGCCAGAAAGCAAGACGATACACCCGGCACGCCTACCAGACACTGAGCGTGCCGCCAATTCAGCGTCAACGGTTACTGCCTGATATTTCATGAAATTTTGCCCTCAATGTGCCGGCCCGATAACTCATCACATACCGCCCGGCGATGACAAGCTGCGTTATTGCTGCCTCCCCTGTGACAAGGTTTATTATCAGAACCCCAACAATGTCGTGGGAACACTGCCAGTGTGGCAGGATCAGGTTCTGTTGTGCCGTCGGGCCATAGAACCCCGCAAAGGCTACTGGACGCTACCTGCCGGCTTTCTGGAGAATGGTGAGACGACTCTGGAAGGCGCTATCCGGGAAACCCACGAGGAAGCTGGTGCCAGGCTGCAACTGCCCTCAGACAGCCTGTATGCGCTGTTTAATCTGCCGGTCATCAATCAGGTGTATGTGTTTTTCCGCGCGGACCTGGCCAGCCTGGACTTCGACCCCGGTGAGGAAAGCCTTGAAGTTAAACTGTTCAGAGAGCACGAAGTGCCCTGGGACAACATAGCCTTTGCCGTCGTTCGAAAGACGCTGGAGCTGTACTTCGAGGATAGACGCAAACAGCACTATCCGGTGAGAATGTTTGATGTGAGGTATTCGCCAGAGAGAAAGGCGGATATTCAGTTGATCAGCCAGAGCTGAAAGATTGTATTCCAGGCAGTTGGCCTTTGCGTCCCTGCGCGGCCGTTTGCGTCCTGCTCGCATCCTGCGTGTAATATCCATTTACCCAGCGGCCGGAAGAACCGCTCTTTATCCTTGAGCTCCCTGCATCGCGGGCTTTGCCTCGCTTGGCGCATTTCATACCTGGCTCGGCTTGCGTTCCCTTGATGGTAGTCTTGTCGCTACTCGGGGCCGATCATACGTCACCCAACTTAGAATCTGCAATAAATTGTGTCGCAACTGCGACAAAGCGTCATAAGATGGGGATGAATGTATTCAGCTAATTGATCAGTATGGCAACAGCGCCACAACGTCGTAGGCGGGCTCTTCGTAGGGGTGAGACGCTTTCAGTGCCTGGATGACCGCCTCGATACAGGTTTCCGTACAAACCATCTCCACACGGTACTCACTGACCGTCTCCAGCGCACCCTGAGAACCAATAAAGGGATTGGCACCATCCAGTGGCCGGAACTGGCCCTGACCGGCGATCTGCCAGCAACAGCTGTCATAATCGCCAATACGGCCCGCACCCGCCTCGAACACAGCCTGCTTGACCGGTTCAAGATGGGACTCGGGCACGTAAAAAGTCAGTTTCAGCATTACTTCAACCAGGCTCGGGCGTTACGGAACATTCTCAGCGTCGGGGCATCTTCCTGCCACTCCGCCGGATGCCATGAGTTCTGTACGGCACGGAACACACGCTCCGGGTGCGGCATCATGATGGTCACGCGTCCATCGCGGCTGCAGACCCCGGCAATACCGGCTGGCGAACCATTGGGATTCTCCGGGTAATGCTCCGTCACTTCACCATAGTTGTCCACGTAAGCAGCAGCGATGCCTGATGCGGCCTTCAGCTGTGCGCGCTGGGTGGCGTCAGCGAACTGCGCCCGCCCTTCTCCATGCGCCACGGCGACCGGGAATACAGAGTCTTTCATGCCGGCGAAAAACACCGAGGGTGAATCCGGTACCTTCAGCAGACTGACACGAGCCTCAAACTGCTCAGAGCGATTGCGTTCGAAGCGCGGCCAGTTTTCAGCGCCGGGAATCAGCTCGTGCAGCAATGACATCATCTGGCAGCCATTGCAGATGCCCAGCGACAGCGTGTTCTCTCGTTTGAAGAAGGCCTCAAACTGGCGTCGCAGTGGTTCATTAAACAGCACAGACTTGGCCCAGCCACCGCCGGCCCCCAGCACGTCGCCGTAAGAGAAGCCGCCACAGGCGGCCAGTACGTTGAACGCATCCAGAGCAACGGCGCCGCTGAGCAGATCGCTCATGTGCACATCAACAGCCTTGAAACCGGCTCGATCAAACGCCGCTGCCATTTCCACATGACCATTTACGCCCTGCTCACGCAGGACGGCTACGGCGGGACGTACGCCGGTATTTATGTACGGCGCAGAAATATTCTCGTTCACATCAAAGCTGAGGCGCGCATGCAGGCCCGGGTCTTTTTTGTCAGCAAGGCGTTCGTATTCCTGCTCGGCACACTCCGGATTGTCCCGCAAGGCCTGCATTTCGTAACTGGTGCGGGCCCAGACCTGCTGGCAATGTGTGCGTGTGGTGTCGAGCAGCAGGCGCCCTGAATTGAAAATGCGAATCTGGTCGCCAGCTACTGGCCGGCCGAGTGCACAGGCACAGTCGGACAGGCCAAACTCTTCGACCAGGCTGATAACCTGGTTCAGCTGCGCCGAAGACACCTGCAGCACGGCGCCTGGTTCTTCGTTGAACAGCACGTCTATCTCCGTAGGCTGAACGTCCTGATCCGAGGAGAGCAGTTCCGCCAGCTGGATATCCAGACCACAGTGTCCCGCAAACGCCATCTCCAGCAATGTCGTGATCAGACCGCCATCAGAGCGGTCATGATAGGCCAGCAGCAGGCCGTCGGCGTTAAGCTGCTGGATCAGACCAAAGAAGTTTTTCAGATCTTCAGGACTGTCCAGGTCGGCTGGTGTTTCACCGAGCTCGCGGTAAACCTGCGCCAGCGCCGAGCCGCCCATGCGGTTGCGGCCACGTCCCAGATCCAGCAACAGCAGCTCGGTATCGCCCCGCTCCAGCCGCAGCTGTGGGGTGATGGTCCTGCGTACATCCTGAACCGGTGCAAAGGCCGACACTATCAATGACAACGGTGCGGTGTTGCTCTTTGCCTCACCGTTCTCCTTCCAGACCGTGCGCATGGACATAGAGTCCTTGCCGACCGGAATACAGATACCCAGCGCCGGGCACAGCTCCATACCTACCGCGCGAACGGTCTCGTACAGGCGCGCATCCTCTCCGGTGTGACCAGCCGCCACCATCCAGTTTGCCGACAGTTTGATATCACGTATGTCCCTGATGCTGGCCGAGGCGATATTGGTGATGGCTTCAGCAACCGCCATGCGACCTGATGCGGGCGCATCCAGCAGTGCGATCGGCGTTCGCTCGCCCATGGCCATGGCTTCACCGGCATAGCTGTCGAAAGAGGCGGCTGTCACGGCGGCATCAGCCACCGGTACCTGCCACGGCCCAACCATCTGGTCGCGTGACACCAGACCGGTTACGGTGCGGTCACCAATGGTAATCAGGAAATTCTTGCTGGCGACTGCTGGCAGACTCAGCACCCGCTCAAGCGCATCATCGAGCTCAATCTGGGCCGTATCCAGTCCCACGGTGCGTACCGTCTCGCTGCGCACATCGCGGTGCATACGCGGGGGTTTGCCAAACAGCACTGACATCGGCAGGTCAATCGGACGGTTGCCGAAGTGGCTGTCGTCCAGCGCAATATGTTTCTCTTCAGTCGCCTCACCCACTACCGCGAAGGGGCAACGCTCACGTTTGCAGATGGCTTCGAAGTCGGCCAGACGATCGGGCATAACCGCCAGCACATAACGCTCCTGTGCTTCGTTACACCAGATTTCCAGTGGCGACATGCCCGACTCCGCATTCGGCACCTGACGCAGATCAAATCGACCACCACGCTCGCCGTCTTTAACCAGCTCGGGCAGCGCGTTGGACAGGCCACCGGCACCGACGTCGTGAATGAAGGCAATCGGATTGTTGTCGCCCATCTGCCAGCAGCGATCGATAACTTCCTGGCAGCGACGTTCGATTTCCGGGTTTTCGCGCTGTACAGAGGCAAAATCCAGATCGGCACTGCCAGATCCGGCTGCCATCGACGAGGCCGCACCGCCAC
This sequence comes from Pseudohongiella sp. SYSU M77423, assembly GCF_029911965.1. Lineage (NCBI taxonomy): Bacteria > Pseudomonadati > Pseudomonadota > Gammaproteobacteria > Pseudomonadales > Pseudohongiellaceae > Pseudohongiella > Pseudohongiella sp. SYSU M77423. Next base: position 636,886 of record NZ_JARYTH010000002.1, read on the forward strand.
CGAGCCCGATCAGCATGGCCGGACCGCCCAGCACGATCAGTCTGGCGCCCGGCGCAAAGGGCTGCTTCTGCACATGCGACTCACGAATATTGCCGATACCACCAGCAATCATGATGGGCTTGTGGTAACCACGCACTTCATTGCCATCTACCGCAGGCACCGACTCCTCATAGGTACGGAAATAACCGCAGAGATTGGGCCGGCCAAATTCGTTATTGAAGGCAGCCGCACCAATCGGTCCTTCAAGCATGATATCCAGTGCCGAGACGATGTGCGCCGGGCGACCGAAATCTTCCTCCCAGGGCTGTGGCAATGCCGGTATGCGCAAATTGGACACACTGAAACCGCACAGACCCGCTTTGGGTTTGGCGCCTGTGCCGGTAGCACCTTCGTCACGGATTTCACCACCGCTGCCGGTTGCCGCGCCAGGGAACGGCGCGATGGCGGTCGGGTGATTATGTGTCTCCACCTTCATCAGAATGTGGATGGGTTCCTCTGTGTAGGTGTATTCATGCGTGAGCGGCTGCGGGAAAAAACGCCCCGCAACGCTGCCACTCATGACAGCCGCATTGTCCTTGTAGGCAGACAGAACGTTGTCCGGAGATTTGGCGTGCGTGTTGCGGATCATGGCAAACAGCGACAGATCCTGATCTATGCCATCGATAGTCCAGCTGGCGTTAAATATCTTGTGCCGGCAATGCTCGGAATTGGCCTGAGCAAACATCATCAGCTCTACATCGTTGGGATTTCGGCCAAGCCTGGTGAAGGCATCCACCAGATAATCGATTTCATCATCGGCCAGCGCCAGACCGAGCTCACGGTTGGCGCTCACCAGCGCCTGACGGCCCTTGCCCAGCACATCAACCTGCGCCATGGCGGCCGGCTCGGCATGGGTAAACAGCTGAGCGGCCTGCTCCACTTCATTCAGGACGGCCTGGGTCATCTTGTCGTGCAGGTGGGTATCAAGCAGTATCAGCTCATCATCGCTCAGCGAGCCTTCGACCGTGACATGCCACTCAATGCCGCGCTCCAGGCGGGCAACGTCTGTCAGACCACAATTGCGGACAATGTCAGTCGCCTTGCTCGACCAGGGCGAGATGGTGCCCGGGCGCGGCACAACCAGCCGGTACACGCCCTGGGCACTGCCCTGCGTTTCTTCTGCCATGTCGCCATAAGCAAGTAACTGTCCCAGAATCTCCAGCTGCTCGCTTGCCATGGGTGCGTCGCAGTCAACCAGATGGACAAATCGCGAGTGAATTGCCGTTACTGCTGGCAGGTCCTGCTGAACGCCGCGGAGCAGTTTGCGAAGTCTGAAGTCGGAATGAGCGGTGCTGCCGGGAAGAACTAGCATTGTGTCAGATAGCCTTACAAGTTGGTGGTCAGGGATGCAGGTTACCGGACACAGACGCGCCGGCATTCGGGTGCGACGATTATACAGGAGTCGCCCTGAAAAATCAGACTATTGTCACCATATGGTGGCTTCTGGACTGGCTAATCGCAGGGCTTAGCGACGGCGCTCGCGGAAAAACCGGCGCATCCGCTCGGCGCTGGGCTCAGCAAGTACCCCTGCTGTCACCGCTAACTTGTGGTTGTACTGACCCTGCGCCAGCAGGCGCTGACCACTGACAACGGCGCCATAGCGAGGCTCCTCGGCTCCGTATACAAGCCGCGCTATGCGAGCATGAATAATGGCGCCGAAGCACATGGTACAGGGCTCGATTGTCACATAGAGGCTACAGTCAGGCAGACGATAGTTACCAAGTCTGCGACTGGCTTCACGCAGGGCCATGATCTCCGCATGAGCGGTGGGATCGTGACTGCGCCGGGGCTGGTTGAAGCCGTGCCCTATAATCGCACCCTGATACACCACAACCGCTCCAACCGGCACTTCGTCCACCTGAGCAGCCTGGTCAGCCAGCAGCAGAGCCTGCTCCATCCAGAAATGATCTTCGCGCTGCGCTGGCGCCAGCAACTCTATGGCTGCCTGCTTATCTGGATCGCTGTTTTCTGCCATGGCGCCCCCTGCTGCCTGCATCGTTTGTTTCACTGTTTATCGTGTGCCGATGGCTGCCCATGCTCGGCGGGCGTTTCAAGCACGGCCAGAACCCGTTCGCGATCAGCCTCCAGCGTCAGTGCCTGAATGGCGCGATCACGCGCGAGCAGAGACTGTTTGCTGGCCGCTTCCCGAAACGGGGCATCGCCCAGTTCTCCCAGCGCCCGCAAGGCTTTTTGCAGGCGCAACTGGATCTCGACATGCGCCGCACCGTCGCGGGCAATCAGCATGAACGAGTCTTCAAACAGGTCTGCTGTGTCAAGCGTCGGAATGTAGACGCGGGGATATCTTGGTGACCTGGCACTGGCTGAGCCAGTGTCTGTCGACGATGACCCTTCGGCCCACCGTGACAGTAGCCGCGTCTGCCGTCCAATAACATCAATCGCGGTGCCAGGGTCGTTGACGCCGGGCGACAGAGCGCGACAGGCAATTTCGCTGAGCACCGCCAGACCAAACCGGGGATCCTGATCAAAGCTGCGATCATCGTCAATAGTTATTGCATCACAGATGGCAGCGCTCAGCGCAGCGGAGTCAACTTCGCTGCTGTTGTCACACTCAAACCAGCCCAGAACAGCACCTTTGTAAACAAAGGCACCTGGAACAACGGACAGGAAAATTCTGACGGACATTTTTTCGCAGCATTCGGTTAACGCCGACATGTCGATATGCTGGACATATCCAATGCGTGCAGCGCACACCTGCACAGCCGTATCGACGTCGGCGAGATCTGCATCAATGCGCGGCTGTCCTCCCAGGCAGGGCTCGCGCAGATACTCATCCATGGCACGTCGCGTTGCCTGCTCGACCTGCGCAGTAGTTTCGCCAACACGCCCGAACCTTGTCAGGTGATCGATCCAGCGCAACAGCGAAATGACGACCAGTGCCAGCACACCCAGCGTGACGGCAAACAGCAGAATACGGCCCTGATCGCCGTAGGCGCCAACCTGCAGCGCAATAATGCCCACAACGCTGAAAAGGAATGAGCCTACAAACGCAGACAGGACATTCTGCGTGGTATGGTCCTCAGTCAGCAGTTTTATGGCCCGTGGTGTGACATTGGTGGATGCGGCTCCATAGGCGCTCACCATGACACTCAACGAAAATGTCGTAACCGCCAGCATGCTGGTCGCAAGGATATTGAGTATGCGATCAATCGATTCCGCCTCGATGGTGAACGGAAAACTGAAGGGGATGAGCGTATCAGCTGTGGTGGCAATCATCGCCGCTGCCACACCCAGCCCGCCAAGCAGAGTAGCCCGCACCCAAAGCCGCCTGATAAGGTGCATCAGCACCCATTGCCAACGTGGCATAAGCTATCAGCCTGAATTTTTGTGAATAATGCTGAAGGTATGTCAAAAAGAGTGAAGGAGCAAGAAACCTGGTGGAACTCATTGACTGTATGACAGTCACAAGAGTACCCAATTAGTTTTATGAGGTGCCATGACAAACGAAACGACTGCCAATAGAAGTGCAACACTGTATCGCATGGACATGCCCGGGCACTTGTGCCCATTTGGATTGAAATCCCGTTATCTGTTACGACGCCAGGGTTACCAGGTAGAGGATCACAAACTGCGATCACGACAGGAAGTTGAATCGTTTAAAAAGAAACACGATGTGGATACCACACCACAGACCTTCATCGATGGAGAACGCATCGGCGGTTATGAATCCCTGCGCCAGTATTTTGGCAAAGCATCTGCCGAAGACGAGGGGCTCAGCTACCGGCCAGTCATCGCGCTCTTTCTCGTCGCCGCACTGATGGCATTATCCATCAGCTGGGCCACAGCAGGTTCTGTGATTACCGGACGAACACTTGAATGGTTTGTGGCAGGCGCAATGACGCTGCTGGGACTCCAAAAACTCAAGGATTTCGAAGCCTTCTCCAGCATGTTTCTCAATTATGATTTATTGGCGCAGCGTTATGTTGGATACGCCTACCTCTACCCTTTTGGGGAAACGCTGGCTGGTTTGCTGATGATTGCAGGGGCGCTGGTCTGGATTTCAGCACCGGTCGCGCTGTTTATCGGTAGTGTTGGCGCCGCCTCAGTTTTTAAAGCCGTGTATATCGACAAGCGGTCCCTTAAGTGCGCCTGCGTTGGCGGGGACAGCAAGGTGCCACTTGGCTTTGTTTCATTGACCGAAAATCTCATGATGATGGGCATGGGTATCTGGATGATTGCCCGCGCTGCTTTGCACAATGTTTAATTACTGAAACTGCTATGTTGGCGCTGGCTACAAATTCAGTTGGCAAAAAAAAAGCCCGCCAGGTTGGCGGGCTTTTTCAATTTCGGTATTACTCCGGCTTTCTGAATTTCAGCGTCATACGATCGCTTTCGCCAATCGCCAGGTAAGTATCACGGTTCTCATCACCCAGCCGCAGCGTTGGCGGCAGGGTCCAGACGCCAGCTGGATGGTCTGCAGTATCAAGCGGGTTGGCATTGATTTCCGATTTTTCTTCCAGATAGAAACCCGCTGCCTGTGCCAGCTCGATGGTATACGCCTCGGTCACATAACCGGTGGTTTCCATCACATCCATGCCACTGCCTTCTGGCGCGCGGTGCTCAACCACACCCAGAACACCGCCCGGTTTGAGGGCCCGATAAAAGGCTTCGAAGTGCTCTTCCTGCGTCCCGGCCATGATCCAGTTGTGCACATTGCGGAAGGTCAGCACCATGTCTGCCGAGCCCGCCGGAGCGATTTCGGTATCAGCTGGTGGATGCAGCCGGGTCACAATAACTTCATCGTAGATCTCATTGTGATTGGCCAGTTTCTGGCGGTAGCGCTCCAGCATGGGTGGCTGATAGGAAATTCCCGAGGTCGGTGAGAAATGGGCTGCGTAGTAAGTACCGTTCTCTTTCAGAAACGGTGCCAGAATTTCTGTGTACCAGCCGCCGCCCGGCAATACCTCAACAACTGTCATGTCGGATTCGATGCCGAAGAACTGCAGCGTCTCAACCGGGTTTCGGTACTGATTGCGCTCTATATTCGCCGGGTCGCGATGATCTGCGGTAATCAGTTCCTGCAGCCGCTGTGCGTCATCGGCCTGAACGGCTGATACCGAAAACAGTGCCAGCGAAACAGCGGCGGTCAAATTCAATGTCTGCAAACGCATAATCCACTCCTGATACATCAAGTATGGGCCTGACACCTTAGCGCAGCCAGGCATGTCTGTCACCAATACGGCCTGCTCAGTCGAGCAGCTCCAGATTACGGACAGCCCCACGGTCAGCACTGGTCGCCAGCATGGCGTAGGCCTTCAGCGCCGCCGAGACCTTGCGCGGCCGCGGCTCGGCGGGTTTCCAGCCCAGCGTGTCCTGTTCGGCGCGGCGTGCCGCCAGATCCTCATCACTGACCAGCATGTCGATGCGCCGGTTGGGGATGTCAATGCGGATACGATCACCGTTGCGCACCAGACCAATATTGCCGCCGGCCGCAGCCTCAGGCGAACAGTGGCCTATAGACAGACCGGATGTACCCCCGGAGAAGCGCCCATCGGTCAGCAGTGCGCAGGCTTTGCCGAGGCCCTTGGACTTGATGTAGCTGGTCGGGTACAGCATTTCCTGCATGCCAGGCCCGCCTTTTGGACCCTCGTAGCGAACCACAACCACGTCACCGGCTTTGACCTTGTCATCGAGGATGTTGCGTACCGCCTCATCCTGGCTTTCCACCACATGAGCCGGCCCTTCGAATACCATCAGGCTGTCATCGACGCCAGCCGTTTTGACCACACAGCCGTTCTCTGCCAGGTTGCCAAAAAGAACCGCCAGTCCCCCTTCTTTGCTGAAGGCATTCTCGTAGGAACGGATACAGCCCAGGGCTCTGTCAGTGTCCAGACTCTCCCAGCGCGCGTCCTGACTGAAGGCGACCTGGGTCGGAATGCCACCCGGTCCTGCCATATAAAAGGTTTTCACTTCTTCACTGGGGTTGCGGGCGATATCCCACTGATCCAGCGCATCCTTCATGGTAGGCGCGTGGACAGTTGGCACATCGGTGTGCAGTTTACCTGCACGGTCAAGCTCGCCCAGGATGGCCATGATACCACCGGCACGGTGAACATCCTCAATGTGGTACTTGTTGGTATTCGGCGCCACTTTGCACAGCTGCGGCAGATCACGCGACATGCGATCGATATCCGCCATGGTGAAATCAATTTCGGCTTCCTGCGCAATCGCCAGCAGGTGCAGAATGGTATTGGTGGAACCGCCCATGGCAATATCCAGCGCGATGGCATTTTCGAAGGCCTTGAAACCAACAGAGCGCGGCAGCACAGAGGCGTCCTCCTGCTCGTAGTACTTGCGGCACAGTTCCACAACCTGGCGACCTGCCTGGCGGAACAGTTTTTCTCGGTCAGCATGCGTAGCCACCACTGTGCCATTGCCAGGCAGGGACAAGCCCAGTGCTTCAGTCAGACAGTTCATGGAATTGGCAGTGAACATGCCTGAACAGGAGCCGCAGGTCGGACAGGCAGAGCGTTCGACTTCTGCCAGTTCGGCATCCGACACTTTGTCGTCGGCGGCCATGACCATGGCGTCAATCAGGTCCAGTTTACGGATCTCGATGGTCTGGGTTTCCGGACGTGCCAGCTGCACCTTGCCGGCCTCCATCGGTCCACCGGACACAAAAATCACTGGGATGTTCAGACGCATGGCGGCCATCAGCATGCCGGGGGTGATCTTGTCGCAGTTCGAGATACATACCAGAGCATCGGCGCAGTGGGCGTTGACCATGTACTCCACCGAATCGGCAATGATGTCGCGACTGGGCAGTGAATACAGCATGCCATCGTGCCCCATGGCGATGCCATCGTCGACCGCGATGGTATTGAATTCTTTCGCGACACCACCCGCCGCTTCGATCTCACGCGCCACCAGCTGGCCCAGATCCTTCAGATGCACGTGCCCCGGTACAAACTGCGTAAAGGAGTTTGCAATCGCAATAATGGGTTTGCTGAAGTCCTCGTCTTTCATGCCGGTGGCACGCCAGAGCGAACGGGCACCTGCCATGTTGCGGCCGGCGGTTGAGGTCTTGGAACGGTAAGCGGGCATGACTGAACTCCTGGCTGATATCTCGTCCGTGCTTAAAAGCCGGCGATTATACCGTCAGGAGCGGCCTGTGTGCAGTAGTTACGGGTGCCGGCCAGTTCTTTGCCTGCTGTCAGGCGGCGTTGATCCGGCAAGCACGCACCGGCATAATGGCGCGCTTGTTTCCGCATTCTGAGTATCAGCCCTCATGACCCATCTTCCATTGTCCCCGGCAGGCAGACTGTTTTCAGTCGTCGCACTTTTTGAGGCCCTCACCTGGGCCGGTCTGCTGGTGGGCATGTTTCTGAAATACGTCACCGAAACCACCGACCTGGGAGTGTGGCTGTTTGGCCGCCTGCATGGCGGTGCGTTCATCATCTATGTGATCGTATGTGTCTACTGCAGCGCGCGCCTGCGCTGGTCCTGGCAGATGAGTCTGCTCGCCCTGCTCGCGGCCATTCCCCCCCTGGTGACACTGCCTTTGGAAATCTGGTTTCGTCGCCGCGGACTGCTGTCAACGCGCTAACTTCTACCCAAGCTTCGCCTGATTCTGGGCTTATCTGTGCCACCAGGCACCGTGCAACTGACTGCCAACTAAGGTACAGTGGTTTCCGAAATCATTGAAATTCAAAGTGAAATGCCGGCAGCTGCTGGCATAAAGGGTAAGGTATTGGCATGAAGAAAGACCCAAACAAAGGGTATATCGCGCTACTGGGTTGGAGCCTGAACGCTGTAGAGGCGGCAGAAACGTTTGATCGCCGCTATGTCGTGGTCGCTCCTGACTGGGCCGAGGAATACTGTGAGAAACACAATATTCCCTATCTGTCCTGGAACTTTGAAAGACTAAATGACCGATCCATGGAGATCGCTGAGACTCTGAAGGAAATGGGTGTCGATATTGCCATCCCCCTGTATGAGGAAACTGTCGAGTGGGCGGGCGCCATAAACTCGGTACTGCTGGACAACCCGCGCCTGTATGGACAGTCTCTGCTGCTACGTGACAAGGCACTGATGAAACGCAGGGCGCAGCTGGGCGGCATTCGCGTCGGCATTTTCGAAGAGGCACACGACAAGGAAGATGTGGTTCGTTTTCTGAAACGCGTCAATCAGACTCTGCTGAAACTGGACGGCGACCCCAACGATCCGATTCACTTAAAAGCTTTCGACAAGGCAGGCTGCCTGGGGCATCGTGTGATTCGTACCCCCGATGAAGTCGACTCTATTCCCGATGAGGAATTTCCGGTGTTGATGGAATCCCATCTGGATGGCTGGGAGTTTGCGGTTGAGGCCTGGATCCACAACGGCAAGATCGTATTCCTGAACATCTCTGAGTATGTGACACTTGGCTACTCGGTATTTGTGCCAGCCTCACCGGAACTCGAGAAATACCGTCCACAGATTCGCGCCCAGATCGAGAAGCTGATCAAGGCCTTCGACATTGAATTTGGCCTGATTCACCCGGAATACTTCGTCACCAGTGATGGCGAAATGTACTTTGGCGAGGTGGCTTACCGCCCACCGGGTTTCAAGGTATTCGAACTGCTTGAACGCGTGTATGGCTTCAACGCCTATCAGGCCAGCATGCTGGTATTCGACCCCAAGACCACCGCAGAAGAAGTTAAGGCGTTTTTCCCGAAAGAAGTCGAGGACGCCGATGGTTACGCCGGCTGTTTTGGTGTCTATCCACGACGACGCGTGGTCAGCCAGCTGGTCATCCCCGAAGAGGTGGACAACAACCCCTACTTTGAGTCTCACGAGCTGACACCACCGTTGGAAGAAACCGTCACCAAGCGCACAGCGTTTGGCACACACTGGGGACTGGTGTACTTTCGGGGTGAGGATGCACAGAAGCTGCATGACACACTGAAGGCTCAGGAAGAGCTTGACTATTACATCTAGCAGGCAGGACCCGCGGGAGATATCGACTTGTCGGACGATTTAATGACAGGTTTGCTGCAAAAACTGGATGCGGCCATCCTACAACTGGCGCGCGCTCCGGATTTTTCCAAACCCACACGGCTACAGCCGGTCATCGACCTTGCGCGTCGCGTGTTGCAGCAACCAGGTGGCTGCGCGGCGATCGAGGAGCGTGCCGAAGCACTGGAAGAGGCTGGTGTGTTTGAAGGCTCGGACTGGGCGCAGCCGGCGATCCTGGTACCTTCACTGAGTGGGCAGTCACTGCGTGGCAGTGATGCCACTCTGCTGGTCATTGAGGCCTTGAGCGAACTGCGCATGCTGGCTGTGGCCAAATCGCGCTACCAGCACTCCTCCTTGAGCGCGGTGGCTGCAAAGCATTTTCTGACCCAGGTCCTGGCCCTGAACCTGCCTATTCTGTTCGGTTCAGTCGGCGAGTCCGAGCGCGAAACACAGGGTCGTCTGGCGCTGATTCCCAGCCTGCTGCTGCAGCATCTGGCGTCTCGCATCGGCTTTGAACACATCATCGATGAGCTGATCAACGAAATCTGGCGCATCCTTCAGCAGCGACCTATTCAGGTCGATCCTGTCAAACAGATGATCACGCAGATCAGCCTGTGCCAGGCCAACCCCGACATAGATCTGGGCAGCAGCGGCCAGGGTGCCAACCGCCTGGTCAGCGCACTGTTCGGCCCGACGCAGGCCTGTCATGAAGATCCTGGCGTCGAAGTGTATCAGCAACGACTGGAATCCATGGACACCACGGCCTTGCAGTATGAGGCAACCGGTTTTGCCCGTGCCATGCACGACACCGGACTGGTATCGCCCTATCACGCTGTCCTATTGAAACAGGTGGCCCAGCATGGCGATCAGTTACTTGCCGAAGCCCTGGGTCTTTCTGCAACTGGGCGCGACTGCCTGCTGTGTTTTCGTGACCTGGTGCACAGCATTATTGACGACTGCCTGTTTCCAGAAACTGCCCAGGGTATCTATGGACTGGCACTGACGCTGGAGCGCGGTATTTTCTATCAGCCACCGGTAGCACCCGCCTTGTGGCGTCAGCTGGGTCTGGAACTCGCGCCATGGTCGAAGGCGCGTCTGTCAGCAGCGTTTGGCGACGCGGTTCCGCATCGGGCCCGGCTGATGGAAGGAGTGCTTTGTATGCTGGGCCTGCCGCTGGGTGTTGGGCAGGGTAACAACCCCACCTGCCAGTCAGCGCGCGCCCTGTCGATGTGGTCATACAACGATCCGGACTATCTACTGCAGATGGTGACCTGGGCTGCCCGCGATGATGAAATTGTCATGCACTTTGAGGGTAAATCCATTTCATCACGCGAGAGCCTGAGTGGTGTCGCGCAGACGCTGCCGCTGGACCTCGATCCTGTTTCTCTGCTTGTGGTACCACACCTGGACAGGATATACGCGGAAATGGGCCGCCACTGCATTGGTCGCGATGGTGATCCGCACCAGTGGATCAATCCCGAGTTCCACGGCTGGTGGACCGGACGCGGTTTCCGAATCAATGTTGATGTCGGCACCGGCCATCTGCATGAGCTGGAAAGTTTCTATCGACACTTTTACGCGCACTACCACCCCGGGTACAACGGCAATCAGCCGCTGATTCATCCGCAACCTGCTGGCATTGCCGTCACCGACAGCGCCGCGCGATTCATTGGCTGGCATGCCATCACCATCATTCGGGCTACCGTGGATCCCCAGGGAACAACGCGGGTGTACTTTTTTAATCCGAATAATGACAGCGGACAGGACTGGGGTAATGGTGTGAAGGTCAGCACGGCCGGTCACGGGGAGCGGTTTGGCGAGTCATCGCTGTCGTTTGCCGAGTTTGCGTCACGCCTCTACATCTTCCATTACGATCCACTCGAACACGGGGCGTTGGCAGATGTCAGCGAGCAGGAGCTGAACGATGTGATATCGATGGTGGAAAGCAGTTGGGGCGCCTCACGGCGCCCCGAACCAGGTATTCAGGCAGCTCTCTCAAACTGAGATTGCATTCTGTTCTCAGGCGTTTGCCAGCTCGAGTTTCTCACGTCGCTTTTCACGGGCGCGCTGACGCTGGCTGCGACGTTTCCACCACAGGGTCAGACCGGTAACTGACAACAGTACCGGCGACAGACCCAGCAATGCCCACAGCGCTTTTGACAGCAGGCCTGCAAAGTCGCCGAAATGCAGTCGCCGGTAACTGTCGACAATGACCGCGCCGGTGGTGGCTTCACGGATGTCATAGGTAGACAGCCAATCGCCACTGAGCTCATCAAAGGTCACCACACTGGCATACTCACTGGTAAGAATATTGCCGGTAGGCACGTCACCCCAGACCTGGATATCAACGCCGGGCTCGTACGGCAGGGTCAGATAGGTTGCCTCAAAACCAGCTATCCGTTGCTCAGCTGATGCAACAATCGCATCAAATGAGACCTGCTCCCCATAGAGACGGTCAACCATGACGTGGTGCTCACTGCCGTCCGCATGCTCCTGCATCTCATACAGATATGCCACGACGTTCCACCAGATACCGGTGAAGGCCAGTATGATCAGCACCGGCGATGCGATGACACCGACCAGTTTGTGCATGTCACTGAAGTAAACAACCAGCCGGCTTTTCCAGCGCAGCGTAAAGAAGTTCTTCCAGAATTTGCGGTGCAGGTAAAGCCCCGTCAAACCCAACAGCATTAAAATGGCAGCGAAGAACGATGTCACCAGCATCCCGGCATCATGGAGCAGAAAATTAAAGTGCAGCTCCAGCAGCCAGTCGGTCAGAAACTGATCGTAGAGCTGCGGTTCCTGCAGCACCTGACCTGTGTACTGGTTGAGGAAAACATACGACCAGTCGCTGGTGCCTTTTTCCATGACGTACATCTGATCGGCGCGGCCAGGATCCTGGAACAGGGTCCAGCCAACCGCTTCGTAGTCAGGGTGCGCCTGATTGACCGACGCCAGCAGCGAATCCAGTGGCATGCGCTGCGACTGAGGCTCGACGCGAACAAGCTCCCCTCTAAGCAGAGAATCAATTTCATGTTTGAAGACCAGAATACTGCCGGTCACACAAACAATGAGAATTGGCACGACGGCGAGAAGCGCCAGGTAACTGTGTACTTTGAATAGAAGTTTGTTCACGTCAATGCACTCCGCTTAATATGCTATCAGGGCCGGTTTGTCAGAATTGCCAATCCAGCGAAACACTGTATTTCTGCGGTGCTGCGTAATATGACTGCTCAAACTTGACCGAGCTCAGATACTTTTCATCCAGGGCATTGTCGACGTTCAGAGAGACCGCCAGCGACTCGCTCACGTCATAGCGCGCATAGCCGCCAATGACCGCATAGGCATCCTGACTGATGCGCCCGTAGGCAGAGTCAAAATAGATGTCATCCTGCCAGCGCGCGGACAGTCCAAGCGCCAGGCGCTGTTGCCATACCGGACGCCAGTCGGCCAGCATCTTGAAGGTATTGCGCGGAATGAATGTGCGCGTCTCATCGCCATTGGGATCTTCCAGCTGCAGATAGGTATAACCGGCCTGCAGCCGAAGTCCCTCTGCCACTTCACCGGAAACTTCCAGCTCGATACCGGTGGAGTCGACGCTGATACCGCGATACATGGCAAAATCAAAATCGTCGCTGTAATCAGTATCGTCGATACCGTCACCGTCGCCGTAACGGACGAATTCCTGCAGGTTTTCCTGCTCAGTCTTGAATACTGCCACCGTGGCAAGCCATGAGGAATCAAACTGCTTTTTCAGGCCCGCCTCATAACTTTTACCTTCCGCTGAACCCAGCGGCTGCAGATCCATGTCCAGGTAATACTGCGGCTGGTATATGTCACTGTAGCTGGCGTAAAGATTCAGGCTTTCCAGCAGTTCCCAGGTGAATCCGACGTAAGGGCTGCTGCCATCTTCGTCAGAGTCTGTGGAAACACCCCAGCTGACGCCACGATTTTCATAGTCCACCACGTTCACGCCCAGAATCACTTTGAAGCGATCTGTCATCGACAGCAGCAGCGAGCCGTAGAGCCGGTTCAGTTGAGTGTCTTCCTCAGCCGCCTGATAGGGCGTATCCCAGCTTGGGCGCGCCACTTCGTTACCCTGCCAGCCAGGGAATGCCGGCATGGCCTGGAAACCGCTTAGTGCAGTATGGTCCAGGGAACCTGAATCCTGGTCAGCCAAGCTGACACCCAGATTTAGTTCGTGCTCGCGGTCGAAGGCCTGAAAACTGCCCTGCAGTGAGGTATCCCAGATCAATGACTCTTCGCTGGCGTCGAACTTGCCGGGGTAGCTGAGCATGCCCAGCCCGGTGTCGGCATCCAGGCCAGTGTTGGAGTAGACGTAGAACACTTCGGAATTGTCAGCGTAATCAATATGCGTCACTGAACTTTCGACACGCCAGTCATCAGCCAGCTGCCAGCCGAGTTCGACAAAGGAACGCTCTGACAAAGTGTCCCAGTAGGACCATTCCATGGCAGTTGAGGTCGAAACATCAAAATCCAGTTGCTGGCCATTGCTGTAGATCATCGGCGATGCACCCCACAACGGTGCGTCGCTGTTGTTGTCCTGGCGCGTATAACCCAGCGCTACTGTGACTGAATTGCCAATCTGACCGTCAATGACCAGCGAACCCACCGCGCGGTCATTGGCATAGTTGTTCAGCCAGCTTTCGCCATCCTGGGCGACACCCACAAAACGGGCGGCCCAGCGCCCGGATTCGACCAGCGGCGTAGAAATATCCAACTCGGCACGTCGGGTATCCCAGCGCCCTACTGTCAGGCGTGTGCTCATGGCAAATTCATTGCCTGGACGCTTGCGGACATAATTGATGGTGCCTGACGGGTTGCCAAGCCCGGTAATCAGTCCGTTGGAACCACGGATGATTTCGACTTTTTCATAGATTGCGGTATCAATATCACCCACCACCAGTTCACCAAACGGCATACCGACGCCATCCACGTGCATGCTGGTGATATCGAATCCACGCGCGTTGTAATAGGTACGATCTGTCTCGGATGAATCCACATTCACGCCAGTCGTCAGCTTCAGCATGCTGTTGATGTCTTCCAGACCAAAGCTCTCCAGCGTCTCGGTATCCAGAATGGTCAGTGACTGCGGCGTCTCTGCCACATCCAGATCCAGACCGGTGGCGCCGCGGCTGTTACGGTCGGCACGGATGCTGGTGATGATGATTTCTTCCTGGAATGCAGGCTCATCCTGAGCCGCTATGGCCGAGTGAAGGGGCAGCAGGGAAAATCCGCTGAGCAAAGGAATGAGAGCTGCAGTTCGGTTGGCAGAGATAGTTTTCATTGAGGCGACACACCTGAGTAACGATTAATACATGAACAAGAATGTCGCGAAATATAGCAGCACAAACATTAACTGTAAAGCGAATCATTCTCATTTGTATTTTCACAAGCAAATGCGCTGAGCCCAGGAAACTTGGCCGCCTGTTCCCTGCTAACCAAAGCAAGCGTGTCAGAAAATCCTCCACCTGCCGTCGCATGGTTGCGGCGAGTGGCGGCTGAAATCCAAGCCAGGAAGCGAAAAGAAATGAAGGAGGTCGTCATGAAACGTTCTTAACGTCTCGGGTGTTTGATTCCGATCTGGTGACAACCCTGCACGACCGCGATCGGACTGATTCATGAACAGGGATGGTACTAGCGCTATCGGCAAGCACAATGGATGTATCGCCTCCGCAGCAGTCCTGCTGCGGAGGAAACTCCGGATTAAAGCAGCTTATTCAAATACGACGGTAAAGCTCACCGGCACTGCCCGGGAAATGCTGGGCAGACCTGCGATTTCGCGCAGAGCTTCAACACCGGCAGCCAGGGTATGATTATCCGCTGTCACCAGAATTGGTTTCAGTGTTGAAGCCACAACACCGTTCTGGGTTCGCGTCACCAGAATTTCCGCTGGATAGTCACGGGCGTCGCCACGCAGATCAAGCGACACATCCAGCGTCAAGGCGCGGGATTCACCCGGCTCCATCGCGCGCAGATCGGCGATATCAACCGAGCCACTGACCATGGCTTCAGGGAACAGATTGGTTTCGAACAGCATGGCCTGCATGCGCTCGTCACGGATAGGGATCAGGGAATTGATGCTGGCCAGCTCGATGGTAATGCTGACTTCGCCCGAGGCATTGATGCTGCCGGCGAGCCGATCAAAGGTGTGAACTTCGGCGACATGGTCGGCCTTGATGGTTACAAAGCTCAGCCTGGACTGGTCGTTGTCCAGTGTCCACTGGGCCATGGCTGAGGAGCCAATAAGCAATCCGGCCAACAGTACGATAGCCGAGAGCGATTGACGAAGCATGGTGTTCTCCTTCTGCATTAAGGTCATTTGGGTATCATTCGCATGGCGAAGGTTACCTTATTACGACCTGCGGACACGAGCGGTTTCGGCAAAAAGGAGAATCTGAACGGTCTGGCGCGGCTGGTGCCGAACAGACATCAGCCGCGCCGGTGTCAGAGAGCAGTTATTGCGATGACTGGATCTTGCCACCACTGGCTGAAACAATCAGCTCAACAATGCGCTCAGTGACATTTGGCTCGAGCCCTTCGGTGTGACCTTTGTCCAGCCGCACCACATCGGCAACCACCCGGCCATCCTCGCAATTCGGGTATTCGTAAACAGCCGCTGTCCCTGGACGTGCCTCCATGCCCCATACAGGGAAGCCAGCGCGTCCGCTGTCATAGACCCAGCCTGGTTCGGTATCAATGACCTGCGTTTGCTCACGGGCATCACACTGATAGCGCTGTGCCCAGGGCGAGCTGTCGGGCAGCGATTCAATCTCATACTCTCCAATCGCAAAAATATGGGAGAAGTCGCAGTTGGGCAGCGTCTCTTCCGCCATTCCACGTGGGCGTGAAGGTGGAGGTGTACCGTCTGCCATCGGAGGTCCAAAGTTATCCACAAAGGGTGCCTGGCCGATACGGCCACCCGACAGACTGAGCATGCCGTCGACTTTGTCCGCAAAGAAGTCGGTGCAGACAAGGCGACGCGAGGTCATACCGCCCTGGCTGTGGCCGGCCAGCCAGAAGGCGCGGATGTTCTCGGCGCCAAAGGCTTCAATGACCTGCTCGGTGATGGCCTGCAGGTGAGCATCATCCGTTTGTGGTGCCTATACCCGCACGCCACTGCCGCCACCCATGTTTGCCGAACCAGCGGCAGTAGGCGTGGCTACCACAAGACGATGGGAATCTTTGTAGTCCATGGCCGGGAAGTAATGGCGCTGCCAGTTGCCGATGGAACCGGCACCATGAATATTCAGGATGAACGTGACTTCTTCCCCTGGCTGCAGGTCGCATGGATAATCGAGAAAGTATTCCCTGCCGCTGTCAGTCTCGATGACATTGCCAGGCACTGCCGTTTTGCTGGCACAGTCACCGTCGGCGCAATGCACCGGTGGCGGCGTCTGGCAGGTGACACCAAGTACATCTGCGGCCGAGGCCGTGTGGGACAAGGCTACCAATCCCAGTGCGGCCAGCACGTGATTTAGCCGGACTGCCATGCTTCTTCTTAACATACATCCCCCTAAACAATTCGGTATTGGAAGCAAGACTCTACAACTGTGGCAGAGGAATTAGTATGGGCTGCGGGATGAAGTGTAAAAAATTGCGCTCAACTCCCAACTGGAACGCTTTTCAAGAAAGGCTTAATATGGACAGCAGCGCAGATTCTTATTAGTCTGCTGTTTTCCATGGAGCAGGCAAGCCCCATGTCAGAAGGTACTTAATTAATTAAAAACAAGATCCAGACGGAGCCAGCATGAGCATTATCAATTTTGATTCCATTCGCAACCTGATCAGTAATGGAAGTTCCAGTCAAAAGCAAGAACTCTTTCAGGAAGTCCTGCTCATGGTCCTGGCGCGGGCTATTCGTGTTGACTCCAACATCGAGTCTGTAGAGATAGCAAAAGTGAAATCGGTGCTCAAAGAACAGATCGGCGAGGAATTCAGCCGCGCCGACATCCTCACCGCAGCCTCTTCAGAGCTTTTTGAATCGCAGCCCCTGGTACGCTATCTGTCCAAGGCCACCAAGAAACTGACCGAAAGTGAACGCGTGGCGATTATCAGCTCACTGGCTGATGTCATCCGCAGTGACGATGAGATCCGCTACGGTGAAGTAGATTTCTTCAATCAGGTCGTCATGGCCCTTCGCGCTACCCCGGCGGAAATCGCTGGCCTGCTCTCTGCTGACGACCTCTGAGCAGCATGAACAAGGCTTGAACCTGAGCCCTGAACAACAAGGCACCGATTAATAGCGGTTTATGGCCGCTATTAATCAAGTCGCCTGCCCTGCCCCTACTCCCACTCAATCGTCGCCGGCGGCTTGGACGACACGTCATAAGTCACCCGCGAGACATCCGCGATTTCATTGATGATGCGGTTGCTGACTGTTTCCAGCAGCTCATAGGGCAGGTGCGCCCAACGGGCTGTCATGAAGTCGATGGTTTCGACTGCACGCAGGCCAATGACCCAGGAATAACGACGACCGTCGCCAACCACGCCCACTGATTTGACCGGCAGGAACACGGCAAAGGCCTGACTGGTCTTGTGGTACCAGTCAGCTTTGTGCAGCTCTTCGATGAAAATTGCGTCGGCCCGGCGCAACACTTCGCAGTACTCGTGTTTGACTTCGCCAAGCACACGGACACCCAGGCCCGGGCCGGGGAACGGGTGGCGGTAAACCATGTCGTAGGGCAGACCCAGTTCAAGGCCGATCTGGCGAACTTCGTCCTTGAACAGTTCACGCAGGGGCTCGACCAGTTTCAGCGCCATGTCTTCGGGCAGGCCACCGACATTGTGATGAGATTTGATCACGTGGGCCTTGCCAGTGCGTGACCCGGCGGACTCGATGACATCCGGATAAATGGTGCCCTGCGCCAGCCACTTCACATTGGGGATCTTGGCCGCTTCTGCATCAAATACGTCGATAAAAGTGTTGCCGATGATCTTGCGCTTCTTCTCGGGATCATCCACGCCAGCCAGACGGCTGAGGAACTGTTCCTCAGCATCCACACGGATGACTTTGACACCCATGTTTTCGGCGAAGGTGGCCATAACCTGGTCACCTTCATTCAGGCGCAGCAGGCCATTGTCGACAAATACACAAGTCAGCTGGTCACCGATGGCCTGATGCAGCAGCGCAGCAACAACCGATGAATCCACACCACCCGACAGACCCAGCAGCACATGATCGCTGCCTACCTGTTCACGTACAGTGCGGATGGCATCTTCAATAATATTGGCAGAGGTCCACAGCGCATCACAGCCACAGATCTGACGCACAAAGCGTTCCAGAATACGCTTACCCTGCGAGGTGTGCGTCACTTCCGGGTGGAACTGAACGCCATAGAAGCGCTTCTCTTCGTTCGCCATGCCGGCAATCGGCGCGCTGCTGGTTTCGGCTGTTACCACAAAGTCCGGCGGCAGTTTGACAACCTTGTCGCCGTGGCTCATCCACACATCAAGTTGAGCCGTGCCATCGGTCAGGATGCGGTCCTCGATGCCGTCAAACAACGCACCGGGAGCTGGCAGATTGACTTCGGCGTAACCAAACTCGGACTTGTCCGACGCCTCGACCTTGCCGCCCAGCTGTTCGGCCATGGTCTGCATGCCGTAGCAGATACCCAGCAACGGTACGTTTAATGTAAACAGGTATTTTGCGGCCTGCGGAGAGTCGGCCAGAGTTGCTGTTTCCGGACCTCCGGACAGGATGATGCCCTGCGCGGCAAAATTGCGCACCTCTTCCTCAGTGCACTGATGGTCCCATATCTCACAATACACACCCAGCTCACGAACGCGGCGGGCTATCAACTGCGTGTACTGTGATCCAAAGTCAAGAATGAGGATTTTCTGGCTGTGAATGTTTTGCTGGGTCATGACAACTGGATTTCCTGAATTGGCATTGCCTGATAAGTAAAACACCGCCGCCAGGGCTCTGACGACGGTGATGAAATACAAGCGTTCATTAGAATCGCGACCGCTCTAGCTCACGCGGTAGTTGGGTGCTTCCTTGGTGATGCTGACATCGTGCACGTGGCTTTCCTGCATGCCCGAGGCCGTGATTTTCACGAATTCAGGCTTGGTGCGCATGGTGTCGATATCGGCGCTGCCGGTATACCCCATGCTTGAACGCAGGCCGCCCATCAACTGATGAACAATGCCGGACATCGTGCCTTTGTAGGGTACCCGACCCTCAATGCCTTCCGGTACCAGCTTCTCAACACCTGAGGCGGCATCCTGGAAGTAACGGTCGCTGGAACCCTGGCTCTGCGACATGGCGCCCAGTGAGCCCATACCACGATAGGCCTTGTAGCTGCGACCCTGATAGAGTTCAACTTCACCTGGCGCCTCTTCGGTGCCAGCCAGCAGACTGCCGATCATGACAACATGAGCGCCAGCAGCGATGACCTTGGCGATGTCACCAGAGAAACGGATACCACCGTCAGAGATAACACAGACATCGGTATCTTTCAGCGCATCCACTACATTGGACACGGCAGAAATCTGGGGAACACCCACGCCAGTGACTATACGGGTGGTACAGATGGAACCGGGACCGATACCGACCTTGACAGCATCTGCGCCGGCTGCAGCCAGATCACGGGCAGCCTGGGCCGTGGCGATGTTACCGCCAATGACACCAACTTCCGGATACAGACCCTTGATGCGCCGCACCATGTCGATGACGCCTTTGGAGTGACCGTGCGCGGTATCCACGACAATCACATCCACACCTGCCTCGACCAGGGCACTGACACGATCTTCGGTGTCGGCACTGGTACCCACAGCAGCAGCTACGCGCAGGCGGCCCTGCTGATCCTTGGAGGCGTTGGGGAAATCTTCCGACTTGCGGATATCTTTCAGCGTAATCAGCCCGCGCAATTCGAACTCGTCATTGACGACCAGAATCTTTTCAATGCGGTGTTGATGCAGCAGCTCCTTTATCTGATCATGGCTGGCATCTTCCTTCACCGTCACCAGACTGGGCTTGGGTGTCATGATGGAGTCAACACGCGCTTCCAGATTCGACTCGAACCGGACATCACGGCTGGTGACAATACCCACCAGCTGACGCCCTGTAACGACCGGCATGCCGGAGATGTCATTCTCACGCATCAGGGCGATCAGGTCGTTGATGGAGGCGTCAGGTGCAATGGTAATCGGATCCTTGACCACGCCGCTCTCGAACTTCTTGACCTGCTTCACTTCGCGGGCCTGTTGCTCGATGCTCATGTTCTTGTGAATCACACCAATACCACCCTCCTGCGCCATGGCAATAGCCAGACGCGCCTCGGTCACGGTATCCATGGCCGCCGACATCAGGGGAATGTTCAGTGCGATATTGGCCGTCAATCGTGTTTTCAGACTGACCGATTTGGGGAGCACAGAGGAGTGGGCGGGCAGAAGCAGTACATCGTCGAATGTCAGCGCTTCTTCAGCAATGCGTAACATAAGTTTTCACCTATCCACAAAAACGCGATTATACAGATCACAGTCCCTGAGGTAAACTGCGGCAATGATCAATGACTCTTTTGACGCCTCCCCGACCGCTTCCCTGGATAACACCGTGCTCAGTGTCAGCACTCTCAACCGGCTGGCGCGTGGCCTGCTGGAAGAGTGTTTCCCGGCCGTCATGGTCGAAGGCGAGATCTCCAATCTGTCAGTGCCGTCATCCGGACACTGGTATCTTACGCTTAAAGACGGCCAGGCCCAGGTGCGTTGTGCCATGTTTCGCAACCGCAATATTGGCGTTCGCTTCCGGCCGAGCAATGGCATGCAGGTCATCGTCAAGGGCAAGGTCAGTCTGTACGAGGGGCGTGGCGACTATCAGCTGATTCTGGAGTCACTGCAGGATGCCGGCGCCGGCGCGCTGCAAAAAGCCTTTGATGCCCTCAAGGCCAAACTCAACGCGGAAGGCCTGTTCGCCAGTGCCCGCAAACGCCCGCTGCCGGAACCCTGTCGTCACGTTGCCGTCATCACCTCCCCGACCGGCGCTGTCATCCGCGATATTCTCAGCGTGTTCCAGCGCCGCTACCCGGCCATGCAGGTAACCGTGTTCCCTGTCCCTGTGCAGGGCCAGGATGCCCCCGCTGCCATCATCAGGGCAATTGCCGATGCGAATCGTCTGGCCATGGAGCTGGGTCTGGATGTGATTACGCTGGCGCGCGGCGGCGGATCACTGGAAGACCTGCAGGCGTTTAATGACGAAGCCGTGGCAAGAGCGATAGCCAGCAGTGAGCTGCCCGTGGTCAGCGCCGTTGGCCACGAAACCGATGTCAGTATTGCTGACTTTGTTGCTGACGTGCGCGCACCGACACCATCGGCTGCTGCTGAACTGCTCAGCCCCGACCAGCAGGCGCTGCTGCAGCGCTTACAGAATCTTCAGTCCCGCCTGGTGCGGACCATGCAGGGGCAAATAAGCCAGCGCCAGCAGCAACTGGAATGGCTGCAACGACGTCTACAGCACCCCGGGCGGCGCCTGCAGGATCAGGCGCAGCGTCTGGATCAGCTCGAGCATCGCCTGGGCCGCTCGATCAGTCGACTCCTGCAGCAAAAGCGTACCTCACTGCACATGCTGGCGCGCAATCTGGACGCCATCAGTCCATTGCAGACCCTGCAAAGAGGTTATAGCATCACGCGTCGGGACGACGGGTCGCTGATCACCAGTGTCGCAGCAGTTTCTGTGGGGGACGTGCTGACAACCCGACTGGCAGACGGCGAAATCATCAGTGAAACCAGAGCGGTCAATCGCAATACCGACAACGGAGGACTCAATGAATAAACGGGAACAGCAGCGGCTGATTCGCGAACAAAAACAACAGGCGGCCGAGAAAAAAGCAGCCCTGCAGAAGAACCTGACCCGTCTGGCACTGGTTATCCTCGTGCCTCTGATATTGATTGGCGTGTTGTACGGTTTGATGGGCCAGGGTGAAGTCTATCCGCCAGATGAAATCGGACCGACAGACCATGTGCGTGGCAACCCTGAGGCCGACACCACGCTGGTGGTCTACGCAGACTTTCAGTGTCCTGCCTGCGCCACCGAGCACCGTGTCATGAGTCAGGCCTGGCCACGAATTGCCAGCGATGTACAGTTGGTGTTCCGGCACTATCCACTGACCACCACGCATCCATTTGCCTGGACTGCGGCACTCTACTCTGAGGCTGCCGGACGCCAGGGCAAGTTCTGGGAAATGTATGACCTGCTGTTCATGAATCAGGCCTACTGGTCAGGCCTGGCTTCTGTTGAGGCGGAATTTGATGGGTACCTGGAGCAGCTTGATCTGAATGTCGAACAGGCTCACCAGGATATGCAGGACGATACGCTATTGCAGAAAGTGCGCAATGATCAGCGCGGCGGTACCCGGGCAGGTGTGCGATCAACGCCGTCGCTGTTTGTGAATGGGCGCCAGGTGCCGGTACCACAAAACCCGGTCGACATGATTGCCCTGGTCAACAGCGCCAGCGAGTAAGGCTGACGCAAATTACAGATCCAGACCCAGACGGGCGGCCGGCAATCCCAGGAACAGGCCGCCCCAGTACTTGCCATCAATATGTATCGGCACGGACAGGTTGAACATCACCTCGCCGGTGTCGCGCAGGTAGCTCTGCAGACGGAAACGACCCATGTACGGAATATCGCGATTCTGGAAGAAACGCATATGCCGGCTCTTGGCCAGATCGATTTTCGGATCGCCTGTCGGCTCCTGGGACAGCTCACTGCGGTGAATCGCCACATAGCCCTTGCTGTCCAATGGCAGACAGTAAAGCGAACCGTCCTGTTCACTCGCCCACTGATCGATAAAATGCTGACATGCTTTCTGAAAAGCTCTGGCATAGGAAACGTCATATTTGATCGGATTGGTGCCGTCAATCGGCTTGTGATCACGGTCAAACATATCTACGCCACTGCGCTGCAGGGTGGCCAGCGCCGGTTCAATCTGGTCACGTCGATGTTCCAGAATCTCCAGCACTTCCTCAAGTTCACCTCGCCCTATCCGGAACTGACATAATTTGTGCAGCGCTTTGTCGGTAGAATCGAGCAGTTCATGTGTCTGCGCGTTGTTCTGTTCCATGTCCTTGCGGATGCGATGACCCAGATCACGTATTTCATGGCTGCGGCTACGAATGTCGTTGTTGTTGACGGATAGTTGCCCCGCGGCGGAGCTGGCCTGCAGCAGGTCAGCCTGACTCGATTCAAAGCCGTCCATCATCTGATGGAAGTCATTGGCGGATTTGTCGATTGAAGTTCGTGCCAGCGCTGTCTCGCTGATCATTTTTTCGGTGCCAGTAGAGGTCTGGGACACAACGGCAATCATGTCTTCAAGCAGGGCACCAATTTCATCGGCCGAACCCCGAACTTTTACGGCCAGGTCCCGCACTTCATCGGCCACGACTGCAAATCCTCGACCCTGTTCACCTGCCCTGGCCGCTTCGATGGCAGCGTTTAGCGCCAGCATGTTGGTCTGCGCAGCAAAGCCCTGAACGGTACTAAGGATGACACGAATATTTTCTGATGTGCTTTCCAGCTGCGCCACGGTGCCATGGAACTGCTGCATCATGTCGCCGACGCCGCTGATCTGACGATTCGCCTGCTGCAATTCGCCGACAGCCTGCTTGGCAGTGGTCAGATTGCGCGAGTTCAGATCGGCAATATTACTTGTCCAGCGGGACAGCTGCTCGATCGCCGTTGCCGTTTCTTCGCTGGAGTTATAGATGATCTCGGAATAGTCTTCCTGCTTGCCGGCATCGACACTGGCCTGCTCGGCAATCTTGCGCCCCTGAGCAGAGGTCAGCGTTACCCGAATACTGTGGTTGCGCAGATCTTCCAGCGCAGCGCGCAATCGCTCCATAAACTGGTTGAACAGTTTCGCTGTCTCAACGCTGCGCGCATCACCCGATTCACGCATGCGCAGAGACAGATCACCCTGTGCCTCGTTCACGGTTCGCAACACCTGCAGCAATTCGTCGGATACCGCTGTGCTGCCCGGTCTCATCAGCATGCCGGTCAGCGCCAGACCCAGTGTCGCCAGTGCCAGCACCAGCCACATAGCTCCACCTTCAAACAGCAAAATACCTGACACAAACAACACGAACTGAATCGCCATCAGCCCCAGAACGGGCATGGCTGGCAGCTTTACATTCGAAATCATAACGACACCTTGCTCCCCTGCAATTAATCGTTGTCACAATTACATAACGGCAGACGGGAACAAAAACTTGAGAAAAATCGAGCGCCTGAAGAAGTATCAGGGAGGCAGCAGGCGGCGATGGGTATGAATAGACATCAGAATGCCGAATCCGACCAGCAGCGTCACCGCAGAGGTACCACCATAGCTCACCAGCGGCAGCGGAACACCAACCACCGGCAACAGGCCGGACACCATACCCATGTTCACTACTACATAGATACAGAAGGTCAGTCCCAGGCTGATGCCCAGCAATCTGGAGAAGGTTTCGCGGGCCTGCCAGGCAATAAACATGCTACGCCCGACAATGAACATGTAAAGCGCCAGCAAAATGGCGATACCCAGGAATCCAAACTCTTCACCGATGACCGCCAGGATGAAGTCGGTTGATGATTCCGGCAAAAAGTCGAGCCGTGACTGGGTGCCGTTGAGCCAGCCTTTGCCAAACAGCCCGCCAGAGCCGATGGCTATCTTTGACTGGATAATGTTCCAGCCGGCGCCCAGCGGGTCAGCTTCAGGATTGAACAGGGTATCGACGCGGCGGCGCTGATACGGTTCGAGGACAAACATATACATCAATGGAGCTGCCACCATGGCGGCGATTACTGCCGATGAGACGATACGCCAGGATATACCGGCGAAGAACAGCACAATGATGCCAGCCATGCCAACCAGAATTGCTGTTCCCAGGTCGGGCTGGTTGGCGATCAGCGCACTGGGTATACCGACAATTACCAGCGCGATCAGGATATCGGTATAGCGCGGTGGCAGGCTGCGTTTGCTGAAGTACCAGGCCACCATGATGGGCAGGCCCAGTTTCATGATCTCCGAGGGCTGAAACAGGCCCAGCCCGGGGATGGCCAGCCAGCGCTGGGCGCCATTGCGTATCGAACCAAAAAACAGCACCAGAATCAGCAGCACAACGCCCGCAGCAAATAGCGGAACTGCCCAGTAGTGGAAGGTGCGGGGCGGCAACTGCGCAATGATCAGCAATGCCGTGAAGCCGACGCCCAGACGAACGCCCTGCCTGACTACCGAACCCATATCTTCACCCGAGGCGCTATACAGCACGACCATGCCCAGCAGGCTGAGCATCAGCAATGCGGTCAGCAACGGCAGATCCAGGTGCAGACGCCATGCCAGCGTGCGTTCCTGAGGGCTGAGATCAAATCGGGGATTGGTAAAGCGGCGCAGCAGCTCGGCCATGCGTGTCGATAATCCTGAGGCGTCAATCAATCGAAAAAGGGTAGCCCATTGCCGGGATTAAGTCTATGCTCGCTGCGAGCAGGACGGGACATGCATGTCCCACCGTTGACTTCAGTAACAGCGACTACAACAAGCTCTCAAGGAACCTGAACAATGGCAATTGGCAAATCTCTGGAAAGACTTTTTAATGCAATCGCAGATAACTGTCAGACCCTGTCGTGGACCATCATGCGGATACTGGCGGCATTGATGTTCATGACTCATGGCTGGCCAAAACTGTTTGGCGACAATGCGCAGCCAGTGCTTGGCGGCATGGACTTTTTCGGCATCGACCTGATGGTCAACATGCTATGGATCGCCGGCGTGATTGAGGTATTCGGCGGCGCACTGCTGGTGCTGGGCCTGTTCAGTCGTCTGTCGGCAGGACTGTGTGCCCTGCTGATGATCATGGCCTATGCGACAGCCCATCCGGCCTGGTTTCCGACGCTGAACAATGGTGAACTGGCGGCGATGTACTTCGTGGTCTTTTTTGTTCTGTTTGCTTTCGGACCTGGCAAGCTCAGCGTCGACTCTCTGATCCGCGGCCAGCGTTAGCCGCCAGAGCCGTGAGGAACTGACTGCGCCAGCCAGTGCAGTAGTCCCTGCGCATTGAGCTGCATATCGCCTGCCAGCTTCTGGCGGATGACGGACGGCGGTACCGTGCACTGACGGGCCGCCAGTTCATCCAGACTGTGCTGCATGAGACGCGACTGAAGGCGGCGCTGCATGGCATCGGCCAGCGCCTCAGCATCGCTATCCACCTCATCAAGCCTGCGACTGAATTCGGCGCCGATCTGACGCGCCAGATTGGCATAGACATCTATTTGTTCGTGCAATAGCGCTGCCAGCTCGGCGGGCTGTTCGTGCATCCCAAAATGCGTCAGGAATACCCGCTCGACAGGTAAGGTCATCAGGCGGTTCAGTGATTCATGCCAGGCAGCCGGGTCAAACTGCACTGGTGTACTGGGTGGAAAGATAAAACGGCTGCCACGGCCAGTGTTCAGCTCCGGATAGCTGACGCCGAATGTGTCGCCGGTGAACAGTCCACTGCTGTGTTCATCCCATACCACGTAATGGTGGCGCGCATGGCCAGCCGTGTTCAGCGTCTGCAATCGCCGCGAGCCAAGGTCAAAACTGTCACCATCCGCGGCAATACAGACTCGCTGCGCGGGCACCGGGACCAGCTGACCAAACGCGGCATCGTAGGCCTCTTCGCCGTACACGGCCATTGATCCGGCCTGCAGTTTCTCCGGCGTTATCATATGGCGGGCACCGCGCTCATGAACGACCAGCGTCGCCTCTGGCATTTCATCCATCAGCGCACCGGCACCACCGGCATGATCCAGATGTACGTGCGTGGGCATAATCCAGCGCACCTGCTCCGGTGAGATATTGTGATCAGCCAGTGTCTGCATGATTCTGGGCAGACTGTTGCGAGTGCCGGTATCCACCAGTGCTGCTTCGCCATCATGTTCGATGAGATAGCAGGCTGCCAGACCGTCACGGAACAGCCCGGTATCGATACAGGCAATCTTGAAACCGCAATCGTGCCAGACGCTGGACTGACTCATGTCGTTTTATCCCGTGTTTATTGCTGTTTCCTGTTATTCCTGACCAAGGAAACGCAGGATTCGACTCATCATATCATCATAAAACGGGTTAAAGGTGGTTCGACGCAGCAGGGTACCCGGCTGTTCGATGCCCAGCGATTCGAGCAGATGCCGCTCGGCAAAGATGCTGCTGTCATCATCCTGCTGGCATTGCTGTCGCTGTTCGGACTCAGCCGCGTAGTGCAGACACTGGCGGTAATAACCCTGAAAACCATAGTGTGGATCGTCTGGCGGCAGCGTCAGACCCACATGTGACAGGCTTCGCACACGATAGTCATTAGCACTGACATCAACTCGAGTAACACCGCTGCAGTCGGGTGCCTGCAGGGCGGCCGAGTCATACCACAGCAGCTGCCGCGATTCAGGACTGAGCTGCTGACAGAAAAACTGCGCCGCATCCGGCACACTCACGGTTTCGTCGGCATCGCTGACGACCATCATCACGGGGACGTCGAGGGGCTGCCATTGCTGCCACTCAAGTTCCTGCAGAAGCCGATAGAATTGGCCGCCAGCAGGCACGGAAAAGGATTCATACTTGGCCGCATCGCGTTCCTGTTCAATGCCCGTCCAACGGACAAGCCAGCCCAGATACGGAGATAGCCGCACCGTAAATCCCGGCAGCCCCAGCGCTGGTGACATCAGGATCAACGAGTCGACCTGCTGATCAATGACATTGCCGGATTCACGTTGTCGATTGAGGAGATCGATCGCCAGCGTGGCGCCTGCTGAATACCCCACCACAGTCAAGGAATCAACCTCGCCTGCAAACGATTCGACGCCATAACGTGCCGCCTGCTGCCAGTCGCGCCGGGTGGCCTGTGCCAGATCGCCAGGTGCCGTCCCGTGACCGGGCAGCAGCAGCGCACGCGCTACGGCGCAATTATCGGCTGCGACCAGATCGCGGGCCATCGCGGACAGCAAATAGGGTGAATCACTGAGCCCGTGCAACAGCAAAAACCCTATCGGGCGTTGTCCGGGCGCGCAGCCGGAGCGGCTCTCCAGCTGGTAGGGACTGCGCATTGCTGCCACCTCAGCCAGCGAATAAGTCTCGCCAAACGGAAGCTGATCTTCAGTAAAGGTTCGCTGCAGCGCAGAACTGACCTGTGTGCGGCTTTGTTCCAGGTATTGATCAAAGGGTGTAGCAAGCTCAGGCGCCGACACAGAAAAGCCGGTCGGCTGCAAATGCGCCGGGTCCTCACTACAGGCGACCAGTGTCAGCAATATGACAGCTGACAGGTTCAGACGGGCTGTTTTACTGATAGGCATGCGTTGCTCCAGCCGCACGTCAGGGTTTTGATATCAGGAGCTCTTTCGACCACCGCCGGGACCAGCAGGTCGACGGCGCGGAGTCTTGCGTTCATCCGCGTGTGTTCCGCCCTGCGCGCGGTTTTTGGCAATTCGGCGTTTCTGGGCAACCTGCTGCGGGGTCATACCCTGCTCGTGCTGTGTATATGGATTGGCATCACTGCGCAGTTCGATGCGAACAGGTGTGCCCTCCAGCTTCAGCACTTCCCGGAATGTTTTCTCCAGATAGCGCTTGTAATGGTCAGGCAGCTTGTCGGTCTGCTTGCCGTGAATCACGATGATCGGCGGATTCTGACCACCCGCATGGGCGTATTTCATTTTGATGCGACGACCATTGACCATTGGCGGTGCATGATCGGTTACCGCATCCTGCAGAATCCGGGTCAGCTGGTTGGTGCTTAATTGCCGTTTCGCGGACTCGTAGGCTTTTTCAATGGACTTGTACAGATCGCCAACTCCAGTGCCATGCAGGGCAGAGATGAAATGAATGGCGGCAAAATCCACGAAGGAGAAACGGCGCCGGATGTCACTCTTGATGCGTTCCTTCTGCTCGGTGTCCATGCCGTCCCATTTATTCAGGGCGATCACCAGGGCCCGCCCGGCGTCCAGCACGTAACCGAGCAAATGCAGATCCTGCTCGACGATGCCGTCTCGCGCATCAATAACCAGTACGACGACATTGGCATCCTGAATAGCTGTCAGCGATTTAACGACTGAAAACTTTTCCACCGTTTCGTGCGTTCTGCCACGGCGACGGATACCCGCCGTATCAATCAGCGTATAACGTTTACCGTGCCGTTCGAAAGGAATGTAAATACTGTCACGTGTAGTGCCAGGCATGTCGAACACGACCACCCGCTCCTCACCCAGCATGCGGTTGACCAGCGTGGACTTGCCGACATTGGGACGTCCGGCAATGGCAATGCGGATGCCTTCTTCGACGCGCTCTTCTTCAGACAGAGGCTCAGGAAAACGCTCCAGCACCGATTCGATCAGCTTGCTGACACCGCGCCCCTGTGAGGCAGTGACCGGATATATCTGCTCCATGCCAAGCCCGTAGAAATCCCCAAGGGCTACGTTCTCGTCAATGCCGTCGACCTTGTTGACCACCAGGCAAGCTGGCTTGTCGAGTTTGCGCAGGTGCTCGACGATCTGAATATCAGCCGGATTCAGCCCTGCCCGTCCGTCCACCAGCAACAGCACAACATCGGCCTCTTCCATGGCCAGCAGTGACTGCGATGCCATGGCAAAATCGATGCCCTGCTCGCCACCTTCCAGACCACCGGTGTCGATAACTATATAGGGTTTACTGGCGCCTTTACCCTCACCGTACTTGCGATCACGGGTAAGCCCGGGAAAATCGGCAACCAGGGCATCACGACTGCGAGTCAGTCGATTGAACAGCGTGGACTTACCCACATTGGGGCGACCCACCAGGGCGATAACGGGCTTCATAAGATTTCCAGATGCAAGTCAGGGCCTGTCAGACACAGGCCCTGGAATCAAGGCAGGCGTAAGGCGCTAAGACGCCCGCTGTTTGTAAATACGTAAAGGTTGCGGCCTTCGGAGATAATTTCGCCGCGAATACCTGATCGATCAATGCGTGTACGGGCAACTATCTGGCCATCGATCTGTGACAGCACGTGCAGGTAACCCTCAAAGTCACCGACCGCCAGGTAGTTGTTGAACGTTACCGGGCTGTTCACTTTGCGCAGTCGCAAATCGTCGTTTTCCCAGACAGTTCGCTCGGAATTGTTCTGTACGGCAAACACATGGCTGTTGGCATCGACCCAGTAAATATTGCCGAGGCCCAGTGCCAGTGCATTGTAACTGGAGCCTGCCATACCCCAGACGATACGACCTGTCTGTACATCCAGTCCCATCAGGTTACCCTGAAAGCTGCTGACATACACGATACCACCAAACAGCGTCGGGTTACCGTCGATGTCTATGATCCGTTCAATATCGTACCGCCCCTGCGGAATGGCGACACGCTCTTCCCAGAGCAGGTTGCCATTGGTTATATCCACTGCCGCAATCAGGCCGTTGGCAAAGCCGGCAATCACCCGATTACCGGTGATCAGCGGCTTACTGGTGCCACGCAGTGACAGAGCCGGCACCGTGTTCTCGTAAATCCACAGCCGCTCACCATCGCGTGCATCGTAACCAATCAACCGCCCATCAATGGTCTGGACAACTACGCGCAGGCCGTCAGTCTGGGGTGCGGCCAGGACTTCGCTGGTCGCCGCAGTGGTCCACATCTGTTCACCGGAACTCTGATTAAAGGCCACCACGCGGGCGTCCAGTGTTCCCACCAGTACCAAGCCAGAAGCTGCGCCAACGCCACCGGTAATCGGCAGATCAGTGCGCTCGCGCCACAGTACGCGCCCTGTCTCCTTATTGATCGCCATCACTGTGCCATCGGCACTGGCCGCATAAATGTTCTGACCATCAATGGCGGGTGCCAGACGGTTGTAGCCCTCACCCTGACCATCGCCAACATTGACTGACCAGACACGTTCGAGCTCAAACTGCTCATTGATGTCAGTCAGTTCACGCGGTTGTTCGGTCTCGTCGTCAGAGAAAAGACTGCAGGCACTGATCACTCCGGCAAGCGTAAGCAACAGCGCCAGCTTTATGGCTTGGGTCATAGTCTGATGGCCTGAATCGATGGATTAATCAACGGCTGCCCTGCAGTTCGGACATTTTCATCTGCAACACCGGGCTCATGTTGCCAGCGCCCTGGGCAGACTCGTAAGCCGCCAGTGCCTGTTCATGATTGCCCTGCGCCAGGTAAATGTCACCGCGCAACTCGTCAAATTCGGATTGCAGAGCCTGGCCGTCAACAGTACTGATCAGCGCCAGGGCTTCATCTGTTTCGCCACTGGCCAGCATGACCTGTCCAAGACGCAGCTGTGCCAGCCGGATCAGGGTTGGCTCGGTGCTGTTGAACATGCCGCTTTGTGTGTTTGCCAGCAGCCATTCCAGCTCCTGGCGTGCGGTGGCAAGATCATCCGTTTCGACCGCAAGCCGGGCCGCAAACAGCGCACCGTAAAGTGCATAGACGCTGCTGCTGTGTTCGTTCTTCAGCTCTGCTGTCAGTTGACGGATTTCGTCGTGTCCTTCAGCCGGTATCAGTTCACCCGGGTTGGTGACCGCCAGAGTCGACAGGCGGTCGTAGACAGCGGACGCTTCTGCAGCGGCCGATTGTTGACTGCTCTGCCAGAACTGCCAGCCGAAATAAACGGCGGCGACCACTGCTATTCCCAGAGCCAGCAGGCGGCCACTTTCATGCCACCAGCGCTTTAGCGATTCGAGGGTTTCTTCTTCTGCTGCACTTAAAGCCACAAACCAGCTCCTGTCCAATCCAATCCGACCCCACTGCTTCGCAGTGCGGGCATACTCAATTTAAGGCAGGCATCGTGTCCTACCGTTATCCTGCTGTCAAGCGCTTGCGTCTGGCGTGGCCAGGCGGCGCAGGGCGACCAGCAGACCAGCTTCATCCAGCTCAAAGGTATCGCCGGCATCGTCCAGTCGTCGCAGCCGTGCCGAAAGCCCATCACCTTCTACTGCATCAATGATGACAGCTGCACTGGCGCCGCTATTATATGCTTTCTTCAGCTGGCTGTTGAACTTGCCGCCGCCACAATGCATTGCCAGCCTGAGTCTGGGCAATTGCCGCCGCAGTGATTCCGCCAGCATCATCAGCGCGGACTGCGGCACTCCCTCTGAGCCCAGCAGATAGACATCCAGCGGCTGCATCAGGGAGGCAGGCACTTCGCCAGCGCTCTGCAGCAGCAGCACCAGGCGCTCCATACCAAAGGCCAGGCCTACAGCCGGCGTACCACGCCCACCCAGCTGCGCGACCAGCGAGTCATAACGACCACCAGCGCAGACCGTGCCCTGGGCACCCAGCTCATCCGTTATCCATTCGAAAACCAGATTATTGTAGTAATCCAGCCCGCGCACCAGCCTGGGGTTCTCAGTATAGGCCACGCCGTTGGCATCCAGCAGCGATTTAAGTGTCTGATAATGAACCGCTGTTTCTTCCGCAACATACTCAGACAGTTTAGGAGCATCTGCCAGGATCGTCTGTGTCTGGGGCACTTTGCTGTCCAGAATGCGCAGGGGATTGCTGTGCAGTCGCCGCTGACTGTCTTCATCAAGCTGGGCTTCATGTGACAGCAGGAAGGCTTTCAGCGCCGCGCCATAGGCTTTGCGATCTTCTGAAGTGCCGATATTGTTGATTTCCAGCCTGACAGCATGCTGCAGACCCAGTGCACGCCACAGCGCGGCAGATACCAGAATGATCTCGGCATCAATATCCGGGCCGGTCATGCCAAAGGCTTCGACACCTACCTGATGAAACTGACGGTACCGTCCCTTCTGCGGACGTTCATGGCGGAACATCGGACCACGATACCAGAGGCGCTGTTGCTGGTTGTACAGCAGGCCGTGCTGCTCGGCGGCGCGTACACAGCCAGCGGTGCCTTCAGGGCGCAGACTGAGTTCATCGCCATTGCGATCGGTAAAGGTGTACATCTCCTTTTCAACGATATCGGTCACTTCGCCGATAGAGCGTTTGAAAAGCTGGGTCTGCTCCAGCACCGGGAATCGAATCTCGCGATATCCGTAGCCCTGGACGATCTGCGAGACCACCTGCTCAATGTATTGCCACAATGCCGTGTCTGCGGGGAGTATGTCGTTCATCCCGCGAATTGCCTGGATCTTGCTCATAGATTTTCCAGCGACTCCTTGTCCAGTCTGCTCATCAGCCGCGAGCGATGATGCCTGCCGGCGCCTGCTCTGCCTCGGCCCTGAGTTTCTCTGCCACTCGCGCCCGCACCATGGCCTCAAGTTCATCCACCAGGGTCGCATTGTCCACCTTGTGGTGCGGCTTGCCATCGATATAGGCCAGGTTGTTGGGGCTGGCACCGGTCAGGCCGATCTCTGCCACTTTGGCTTCGCCCGGTCCATTAACGATACAGCCGATGACCGCAACATCCACGGGCGTAATAATGTCCTCAAGCCGGGCTTCAAGCTGATTCACGACACCAATGACATCAAAGTTCTGCCGTGAGCAACTGGGACAGGCCACAAGATTGACGCCTTTGCTGCGCAGCCCGAGGCTCTTGAGAATATCGAAGCCGACGCGAATTTCTTCCACGGGATCGGCCGCCAGCGAGATGCGGATGGTATCGCCGATGCCGTCCATCAACAGTGCACCCAGACCGATTGCCGACTTGACGGTGCCAGAGCGCAGACCGCCCGCCTCAGTGATGCCAAGATGCAGAGGCTGTTCAATCTGGCTGGCCAGTGTGCGGTATGCCTGCAGGGTCATGAATATTTCCGATGCCTTCAGACTGATCTTGAAGTCCTGGAAATCAAGTTTGTCGAGAATGTCGATCTGCGTCAGAGCCGATTCCACCATGGCGTCGGCAGTCGGTTCTTTGTACTTGCGCAACAGCGTCTTGCCCAGAGAGCCGGCATTAACACCGATGCGCAGCGGAATGCCCTTGTCGCGCGCAGCGTCTATGACTGCCCGGATGCGCTTTTCGCTGCCAATATTGCCGGGATTGATGCGCAGGCAGTCAACGCCATATTCGGCGACCTTCAGCGCGATCTTGTAGTCGAAATGAATATCCGCCACCAGTGGCAGGTCTACACGAGCCCGGATCTGGCGGAAGGCTTCGGCCGCTTCCATGCTGGGCACCGAGACCCTGACGATGTCAGCACCTACATTGGCCAGCCGTTGAATCTGGGCTACGGTGGCGTCCACGTCACAGGTTTCCGTATTGGTCATGCTCTGAACGGAAATCGGAGCACCACCACCCACAGGCACACGCCCCACCATGATCTGGCGGCTTTTGCGGCGTTTGATTGGCGATTCACTCATCATGTTACTGCATCCCCACACTCAGTCGGGCCGAGTCATCACTGCGAATGTTATTGCTGATATCCAGCGCGCGACCATTATAAACAACCGACGCGGCTCTGGCGTTGCCAAGATTCAATAAAAATGGCGCGGTGCCGGTGATCTTTAGTTTTTCACCCTGCTGGTGGGTATCCTGATAATTTTCTTCACCGCCACGGTGCTCCAGCTCTACCCAGCTTTCGTCGCTGAAGATGATCTCCAGTTCGTCAGAGCCTGGCCATGCCAGAGCCATGACTGACGCGTCACTGGCCGCTTCCGGCTCTACCGGGCTGTTGAACACCGGCACTTCATCTATTGGCTGATCTTCAATCAGGGCATTGCCCACTTCAGTTTCGTTGACCGCATTGCGCACGGCCTCATCCATCAGGGCATTGTCGACAGGCGGTGTCTCATCGCTCTGATTGATGAACCACAACGCGACTGCCATCACCACAAAAGCTATGCCAGAGACGATAATCCATGGCCGGTTTTTGTCACGACGCCGCCGCGTGTAGCGCTTGATGGCTTCTTCTTTACGGGCAGCCTTTTTATTGGTGAATTCATTGTATAGCTCGATCATCTGCTCTGGGTCGAGCTGCAGCACGCGCGAATAGCTGCGGATATATCCCTTTACGAACACATCACCCGGCAGCTTGTCGTAGCTATCGGATTCCATGCAATTGATGTAATGCATGGTCAGATTCAATTGTTCGGATACCTGCTTCAGAGACAGCTCCAGCGTTTCACGCTGCGTTCTCAGCAGATTGCCGGGCGTCTGGGCGGGAGCCGAGGATGGTGGCTCGACCTGCTCTTCAGACAGACCGGATTGATCCGATGTTTCGTCGTGTGTATTCATTGAATCCTATTTGGGACCTGTTTATTGAGAACCATGTTAGCTCGGCGCCTGACCTGATACCTGCACCGGCGTGCGATCAGTTGTCAGACTACGTTGTGCACATCCAGCCGATTGGCGGCCGATAACTCGGCCGCTTTGCGGTAACGTGCACTTCGCTTGGTCTGGTCAGCCACTTCGCCAACCAGCTGACCACAGGCCGCACCTATGTCGTCGCCACGCGTGGTTCGCACTGTAACAGTGTAGTCAGCCTGTTGCAGGATTTCCCTGAACGTGTTGACCGACGAATTGCTTGGCCGACGGTAATCCGACTGCTCAAACGGATTAAACGGGATGAGATTGATCTTGCAGGGAAAGTCCTTCAGCAACGCCGCCAGCTCTCTGGCGTGCTGACGATGATCGTTGACGCCGGCGATCAGCGTGTACTCAACAACCGGTACCCGTTTATCCGGCAGACTAGCCATATAGTCCTTAACACTGCGCAGAAGTTCCCGGATAGGGTATTTTTTGTTAACCGGCACAATCTGGTTGCGCAGCTCGTCATTGGGTGCGTGCAGCGAAATGGCCAGCGATGCATCGGTATAATCTTTCATTCGGTCAATGGCAGGGACAACACCTGCGGTGCTGACCGTAACACGACGCTTGGACAGACCGTAGGCATTGTCTTCCATCATCAGATGCAGTGCATCCATGACATTGTCGAAATTGAGCAGAGGTTCACCCATGCCCATCATGACAATATTGCTGACCGCCCGATTGCTTTTACCGGCGCCTGCGCGAGGTTCGGCAAAACCATTGAGACGGTGATTGGCCCACCAGAGCTGACCGATGATCTCTGCCGTGGTCAGGTTACTGTTAAAGCCCTGCTTGCCGGTTGCGCAGAAACTGCAGTCCAGCGTACACCCTGCCTGAGAAGAAATGCACAGCGTAGCTCGACCAGCCTCAGGAATATAGACTGTTTCCACCCGGCTGCCACTGGCAACCTGAACGATCCATTTATAACAGCCGTCGCTGGACAGGTATTCCTGAACAACGTTTGGCAGGCGGATCTCCGCGTTGGTCTTGAGTTTGTCGCGCAGACTCTTGCTGATGTCTGTCATCGCATCAAAGTCGGTGACACCACGCTGGTGTATCCACTTCATCACCTGCACGGCACGAAACGGTTTCTCATCCATGGAGACAAAGTAAGCCTGCAGCTTGGGCAGGCTGAGTCCCAAAAGATTGGTTTTAGTGACCGTTTCGCTCATCAGTGATTTCCCGGATCGCTCAGTGCCGCTGCTAATCAGCCGCGCGGGCAGATCTCTGAGTCATTGAAAAAGTAGGCGATTTCGCGCGCCGCAGACTGTGCAGAATCGGAACCGTGCACGGCATTGGCATCGATGGATTTGGCGAAATCAGCACGAATGGTACCTGGCTTGGCTTCTGCAGGGTTGGTGGCACCCATCAGCTCGCGGTTCATGGCCACTGCGCCTTCACCTTCCAGCACCTGAACCATGACCGGGCCAGAGGTCATGAACGCGATCAGATCCTTGAAGAATCCGCGCTCTTTGTGCTCGGCGTAGAAACCGCCAGCGCTCTCGTCGGTCAGTTGCACCATCTTGGCAGCAACGATGCGCAGGCCGGCTTTCTCGAATCGGGAGTAGATCTCGCCGATCACATTTTTGCCGACTGCATCAGGTTTGATGATTGATAATGTACGTTCAGTTGCCATTGTTCAGCTCCACAGCATTTCGCGTCTTAAGTCGCGTGTATAAAAGGCGCGCATTATACTGGTTATCGTGGCTGTAATTCTACAGCTCTGAGACGAGGCACCATTTCCAGCACGGCTGCGATGGCCGTATCGATGTCCTGTTCGGTACTGAAGCGTCCTACCGAGAAGCGCAGCGCCGCCTGGGCCAGCTCGTCAGGTACGCCTATGCCACGCAACACATAGGAAGGCTCCATGGTCGCCGACATGCAGGCAGAGCCGGACGATACGGCGATGCCACGCAGCGCCATCAGCAGTGACTCACCGTCCACATCGGAAAATGCGACATTGATGATGCCGGGTGCATGCTGCTCCGGATGACCGTTAAGCTTCCAGCCATCCAGCTTCGACAGCCCTTCAAGAAACCGTTTGCGCAGCGCGGTGAGGCGTCGGTGATCTGCCTCCAGTTCTGCTGCAGCATACCGGAAGGCATCACCCATGCCGGCAATCTGATGCGTCGGCAGCGTGCCCGAGCGCATACCCCGCTCATGGCCACCACCGTGAATCTGCGCGACCAGATCGACCCTGGGCTCACGACGGACATACAGCGCGCCAATACCTTTCGGTCCGTAAATCTTGTGCGCCGACAGCGACAACAGATCGATGGGCATCTGGCCCAGGTCTATTGGCAGCTTACCCGCGCTTTGTGCCGCATCCACATGAAATATAACGCCTTTACTTCTGCAAACCTCACCCAGAGCATTAACATCGTTGGCCGTTCCCAGCTCGTTGTTGACGTGCATCAGCGACACCAGGATGGTATCCGGGCGGATGGCCTCAGCCAGGGCCGCCGGCTCAATGCGCCCGGTGTCATCAGGTTTCAGGTAGCTGACCTCAAAACCAAGAGTTTCCAGGTATCGACAGCTGTCCAGGACGGCTTTGTGTTCGATGGCAGAGGTAATGATGTGTTTGCCGCGATCGGCATGAAACTGCGCCACACCCTTGATGGCGAGGTTGTCTGCCTCAGTGGCGCCCGAGGTCCAGACAATCTCACGAGGGTCACAGTGCAGCAGATCTGCCACATCGCGGCGGGCGTTTTCGACAACTTCTTCTGCCTGCCAGCCAAACAGATGCGCACGTGAGGCGGGATTGCCGAATTGACCATCCAGCGTCAGGCATTTAGCCATGCGATCGGCTACCCTGGGATCAACAGGGGTAGTGGCGGCGTAGTCCAGATAGACGGGTAATTTCATCAACTCTCCTGAATACAACCCTGATTACAAGCTGATATCAGGACGACAGGCGCATGTCGCGAACGATCACTTCCCGCCGTTCATCCTGACTGTCGGCTATGCGTTGAACGTCATGACGGCTCATCAGGTCGGCCAGACTGATACCGCCCAGAAACGTGTGAATCTGCTGACTCAGATCCTCCCACAGATGATGTGTGAGACAGATCTCGCCCTGCTGGCAGTTGCCCTGCCCCTGACAACGAGTGGCGTCAACCGACTCATCCACAGCGTCGATGATATCCACGACTGCGATATCGGCGGTGCTGCGCCCGAGTCGGTAACCACCACCGGGGCCGCGCACGCTTTGCACCAGTTCACGCCGCCGCAGGCGGGCGAAAAGCTGTTCAAGGTAGGACAAAGAAATGTCCTGCCGCATTGAAATGTCCGATAAGGTCACCGGCTCGCGACCCGCATGGATAGCCAGATCCAACATAGCGGTCACGGCATAGCGGCCTTTTGTGGTCAGTCGCATACGCTAAAAAATCCATAAAGAATGGGTAGCCAGCTGTTTAACGATTATGGAATACCACAGTAATTTAATCAACTATTCGGCCGGGAGCGTTTACACCGGCCAGCAGCTGGCGTAGTCTGCACGCCATGATAGATCTGCACTCACATACCCGCTTTTCTGACGGCCATCTGGATACCGCCACGCTGCTGCAACGCGCCTCATCGCTTGGCATCCAGCAATTGGCCATTACAGACCATGACTGTGTGGATGCCCACCTGCAGATTGCATCGGGTGCGGTGGATGTACCGGATCAGCTGGATATCATCCCCGGCACAGAGATTTCCACACGCTGGGACAACCAGGAGGTGCATGTTCTTGGCCTGATGGTGGATATCAACAACGCCACGCTCTCTGAGCTGCTGGCACAACAGCAGCAACGACGGCAGGAACGCGCTGCGAAGATTGGTATTCAGCTTGAGCGTGCCGGCCACTGTGGCCTGCAGACCTGGCTGCAGTCACTGGGCTGCACTGCGGTAAGCCGCGTACATGTGGCAGAGTTTCTGGTGCATCAGGGTGTTGTCAAAAGCAAGCAGCAGGCCTTCAGCAAATACCTGGCCAAGCGCGGACGCGCGTACGTGCCGGCAGAGTGGTGCTCAATATCAGAAGCAGTCGAGGCGATTCAGGCTGCGGGCGGCGTCGCAGCGCTAGCACACCCGGATCGTTACCCGCTAAGCCGCCCCAAATTTCGACGACTCATTGATGAGTTTGTTGACGCGGGTGGCGACGCCCTGGAGGTCAGCTACTCGAACCTCAACCAGGACATGCTCAAAAATCTGTCGGTCATTGCCGCTGAGCGGAAGCTGTGGGCCACTGTCGGCTCCGACTTCCACTCACCCGAGCACACGTGGATGGATCTGGGCAAGGTGAGACGCTTACCCGAGATATGCAGGGACCAGGGGATCTGGCGACATCCAAGATGGACACAATTCGCCAGACCCGCGGCTGAAGATTGATTAGCGACGACGGATCGCTGCGATCACACCCTTGAAGATATCCATCAGGGTTTCGTGTTTGTAGTCGGTAAATTCTCCGGCATCCATGAACATGCCATGCTCTTCGCAGGCCTCGTATTCAAGGTGGGGCTGTTTGCGATCGTTCAGCTTCTGCATGGATTTGCCGCAGCGCGGGCACTGAATATCACGGACTCGATTGTAAGTTTTGCCTACACGTGGATCGCCACTGTCCAGAAAATCAGACATCCAGGACTTTTTAAGCTGCTCTGCCTCACCGTTGTCAAACCACAGGCCCTGACAACCGGAACACTGATCGATCACTACGGTGCCATGCAGCACCTCAACAGATCGCTCTATCATTTTGGCATTACATTTGGGGCATTCCATTTTATTCTCCTTGTTGTGCAGCGCCCCCATGCTGTGGAGGACTCCTTGCATCAGGGCTTATTGTTATTGCGTCAGCGAGAAAACGCTGCGTGATTCCATTCTATAAGATTACTCTGGCGGCTAACAGCGCCTGAGCTCAATTCATCGAGTACTTCTGCGTCAATAGTCGTAGGTCAATGCCCGCTGCGCCAGGGCTTCACCGGTCAACTCGCCCTGCTGGCATCGCTGCAGGTCCTGCTGATCGATGACATGGATACGATCCAGCCGCTCACCACTATCCAACTGCTGCCCCGTGCCAACCAGAACCAGGCTGAGGTGTTCACCGGACGGCAGCTGCCTGAGGCCAGCAGCATAATCGCACACAGTGCCAAACAGTCGCTGCTCGAATGCAGCCAGATCGCGCTGCCACTGTTGCTGCTGCTGATCACGCAGTGCCTGCTGTCGCTGTCGCAACTCGGCCATCTGCTGTTGTGACCGTTCAGCCAGCGCCAGCATCTGCTGTTCAATTTCTTCACGCATGGACTGCCAGCGCTCCAGCGTGGCGTCATCTGGCAGCGCCTGCGCCTGCACTGCCTCTTCGCGCACTGCGTCGCGCAGTTGCATGGCCCGGTCCAGCTGGGTGTTCAGTTCTGCCCGCAGGGACGAAAGCTCACTGGCAATTGCCAGAACCGCATCAGCATCCAGCAGCTCAGCCTGCTGCAGTTGCTGCACTACGGTTGCCGCCTCCGACAGAGAGCGCTGAATGGCAGGCTCAAGCTCGAATGACGACAATGCCTGCAAACGCTCCCGATAGAACTGTGCCACCTCGTCGGTGCGCAGGCTGAGCGCCATGGCATCACGCACTGCCTCGAAGTCGGGACGCTCGACAACGCCGCGCTCCAGCATGACACCCAGCTGTTCACCAAGCTCGCTAAGCGACTGACTGAGCGTGTCCATGGATGTCTCGGGCCAACCACCGCGCTGCAATGGCGTGGTCACCTGCAACACTACGCCCTGCCCCTGCAGATATCGCCCGGTGACATCACCATTGCGGGGGCTGAAGATTCCCTGACGCTGGTTCAGGTCGAGACTTTCGCGAAGCACACCACTGAACACGTCAACCGGGCGACGCATGTCATGACCAGCTGCAACATCCTGAGAGTTTTGTGCCGCGATGCTGCCAGCAGTCAGAGTCAGCGCCGCCAGCAGGGCCACCGATGTCAAAGGCCGTCGCAAGATAGGTTCCATTACTGAGCCTCCTGATACTGAACAAACGATGCCAGCTGCTGCACGGAATTGACTGTCTGGTAATTGCGGTTCAATAGCTGCCTGAATCCTGCCTCCATCTGGCGCATGTCCTGCTCGCGCTGTTGTTCGATGTACTGCACAAGCTGAACCAGACTGTCGGCACTGGTTTCGCCGAACTGTGCCAGGGCCTGTTCTACCATCTGCTGATTGGCGAGCTGTTGCTGCTCGGCAAAATCGGCCAGATAGTTGTCGAGAGACTGAGTCTGCATCGTTGTGCCATCTCTGCCCGCAAAACTCAGCTGCCAGCCCTGGTCATTTACGTTGATCTGCACCTGGAACACGACCGCGACGGCCATGACCAGCGACGCCGCCAGTGGCCCCCACTGCAACCAGCGCGCCCGGCCGGCAGATTCAGCGGCCGGTCGTTGACCGCCCTCGTCATGCCGACTATTCGGCGACGACGCCATACCTTTATCCTGCTGCATGATCCTGGCAGGTTTCCACTGCGGCACTGGCTCATCGCGCCATTGCGCAAGCATGACTGCCGCCGGTGACAGCTCGTGAACCGCCTGCTGACAGTCAGCGCAGCCCAGCAAATGCTGGTCAATTTGCTGCCGGCGTGCCGCATCCGCATGATCGTCGAAATAGTCGGCGATTAAATGGGGGGTCTGATCACAGCTCATGGCGTGCTCTCCAGTAAGAATTTCAGTTTCTTCAAGGCCGCGTAGAAGCGCGTTTTTGCCGTGTTGGCGGAAATAGACTCAATCTCGGCAATATCATCAAACGTCAGTTCCTGAAAAATTTTCAGCTCCACAACCAGGCGCTGTTCAACTGGCAGTTGCTGCAACACACGCTGGATGCGAGCGTTACTCTGTTGCTCCTGCAAGTGACGATCCGGAAGCTCAGCTTCATCATCTGCCTGAGGCACTTCGGCATGCACCTCATCATCCAGCGTCGTCACAACAGGTCCAGCCTGCCGCCGCCTGGCCATATCAACCGCCTTGTTGTGGCCTATGCGAAACAGCCAGGTAGTCAGTTGTGACTGGCCGCGAAAGTTCTCCAGGTTGCGATACAGACCCAGAAACACTTCCTGCATCAGATCCCTGGCGTCGTCCGGATTGCCGGTAAACCGCAAACTGAAGTTGTACACCTGCCTTTCATGGCGGCGAACCAGTGCATTCCAGGCTGTCAGCGAGCCGTCCAGCGCGGCAGCAATGAGAACCTCATCACTAGTGTCTTGGATTGTCTGTTTCATGTGCCTGCTGGATTGGTCGCAGTGGAGGAAGAAAAAGTTTGGCTTGTGCCGGAGAGAAGTATGCTACGAACTGGCATGCAATGAACAGTGATGATGCCCTGCCGGACTGAACCGCAAGGCTGTGTACATACAAAAACGCCCGCGGCAACGAATAGCACCACGAGCGTCTGTTTAAACGGGCAAAGAGCCCGGTAAATTTCAGGCA
The DNA here is from genome assembly GCF_029911965.1 of Pseudohongiella sp. SYSU M77423. Classification (NCBI taxonomy): domain Bacteria; kingdom Pseudomonadati; phylum Pseudomonadota; class Gammaproteobacteria; order Pseudomonadales; family Pseudohongiellaceae; genus Pseudohongiella; species Pseudohongiella sp. SYSU M77423. The sequence goes on from NZ_JARYTH010000002.1 coordinate 679,521, forward strand.
GCGTTGCGTTGCCGCGCTTCGTCAATCAGTTGACCGGCAGCACGCAGCAGCGCATTGAGCGAGGAGCTGACAATGTCCCGACTGATGGCCACACCAGTGTAACGCTCCAGACCATTCTTCAATTGAATGTAGGTAACCGCCTCAGCATCAGCACCCTGACCCAGAGCGTGCTCACCGTATTCCATGATTTCGAAATCAATGTCGGTGGCTTTTTTGATGGCTTCAACGAATGCATCAACAACACCGTCGCCTTCACCTTCAATATCCAGCTCCTTGTCAAAGCAGTTCAGTACCGCCTTAAAGCGTTCACGATCGCCCACTTTTTCAAATTTAAAATTTTGCAGCTGTACATCCTGATGACTACTCAGGTAGGTGTCCTTGAACAAGGTCCAGATCTTGTCCGGCGCAATCTCCTGGCCGGATGTTTCCGCCTCCTTCTGGACCACCCGGCTGAAATCAATCTGCAGCCAGCGCGGCAGGTTGAAACCAAACTTGCTCTGCAGCACGTAAGCGACGCCGCCCTTGCCTGACTGACTGTTGACCCGAATCACATCCTGGTAGGTACGACCGAGATCCCGCGGGTCTATCGGCAGGTAGGCAATCTCCCAGGTTTCGCCTTCTTTATACAGGTCGAGACATTTCTTGATGGCATCCTGATGGCTGCCTGAGAATGCCGTAAACACCAGATCTCCAGCATAGGGTTGGCGCGGGTGCACATCGATCTGTGTACAGGCTTTGCTGACGGTGCAGATCTTGTCCATGTCGCTGAAATCCAGACGCGGGTCGACACCCTGGCTGTACAGATTCATCGCCATGGTGATGATATCCATATTGCCGGTGCGCTCGCCGTTACCCAGCAAGGTGCCTTCAATACGATCTGCCCCTGCCATTACGCCGAGCTCGGCAGCGGCGACTGCACAACCACGGTCATTGTGGGTGTGCAGACTGACAATGACCGAGTCGCGCCGGTCAACCTTGCGGCAGAACAGCTCAATCTGATCGGCGAACACATTGGGCGTTGCCATTTCAACAGTGGCCGGCAGATTGATGATACAGGGTGAGTCGGGGGTCGGTTGCCACACATCAATGACGGCATTGCAGACATCCACTGCGAAGTCGACCTCGGTACCGGTAAAACTTTCGGGCGAGTATTGAAATACCCACTCGGTTTCTGGATTAAGAGCCGCGTGACGTTTAACTTCGCTGGCCCCGCGGACTGCGATATCAATAATGCCCTGCTTGTCGGTTTTGAATACTTTCTGACGCTGTACTACCGAGGTCGAGTTATAGACATGGACAATCGCACGCTTGACACCTTTCAATGCCTCATAGGTGCGTGCGATCAGTTCAGGCCGAGCCTGGGTCAGCACCTGCACCGTCACATCATCGGGAATGCGGTCTTCTTCGATCAGATGACGAACGAAATCGAAGTCGGGCTGTGACGCTGACGGAAATCCTACTTCAATTTCCTTGAATCCTATCTCCAGCAACAGGTCGAACATCTGTTTTTTCTGCGCTACTGACATTGGCTCAATCAGGGCCTGATTGCCATCGCGCAGATCCACGCTGCACCAGCGAGGCGCAGTTGTGATCACCTGATCCGGCCAGGTACGGCCCTTAAGACCCACAGGTGTGAATGCAGGGTATTTACGATGATCGAATCGATTGTGTTCCGACATGCGGTGACTCCAGTTGCTTTTTTCTAACGCTTGACGCGATTGCCCGTTGCTGTTGCTACCAGTGTGAAATCCATCTTACTGGGTCCGTGCCCTGTTCCGGCAGGCGAACTGACGCTGGTGGCGTCAGGATGTCAGTGTGGCTGAGCGGTGCTCTGTTTAAGCTTCGACTCCATCACTGCCCATCTGGCCTGGCACCCGACAGAAGGATCATTCTGTCTGGGTTGGACTCCGAATCATGTTCGGCCGGATGTTGCATAGAATAGTCGGATGCCTTGAGTGATTCCACCACTAATTTACGCCATATTTCGATATTATTGGACTTTATAACTACAATTATGCTTTATTGAGGATATATTCACCACGCAAAGCGAAATACCATGGATTTAGACAAGCTGGATCGACGAATTCTTCAGGAACTGCAGCGAGACGGCGCCATTACCAATCTGGAACTGGCAGAGCGTGTTGGCCTGTCGGCAACCCCTTGCGCACGCCGTGTTAAACGGATGCAGGATGAGGGCCTGATAGAACGTCAGTCCACCATACTCAGCGCCTCTGCCCTGGGCCTTAAACTCAGCGCGCTGGTGCAGGTAAGCATGGATCGCCACACACCGGATCGCTTTGAGCGATTCGAGTCCGAGATCCTGAAACACCCTGAAGTCATCGAATGCCTGCTGATCACCGGACAATCGGCAGATTATCAGTTAAAAGTGGTGGTGCCGGATATGGACTATTATCAGGAGTTCCTGCTCAACACCCTGACCCGTATTGAGGGAGTTGCCGATGTCCACTCCAGCTTCATCATGCGCAAAGTACTTGATACCACGGCCCTGCCCCTGACACATCTGAAAGGATGACAGGCGTAAATCAGCTCAGACTGGCATCAAAAGAAGTGTTTGACCTTGTCTTTGTAGCTGCGGCTCATTTTCAGCGAGGTACCGCAGCTCAGGGTCAGATGGAACTCGCCATTGATATGTGAGGACACTTTCTCTACCCGATCAAGATTGACGATCGTGGAGCGGTGAACACGTTGAAATACGCTTGGGTCGAGTTGTGATTCAAGTTCTTTCATGGTCGTACGCATGATCAGCGTATCGCCTTTCACATGTACACACATGTAATCGCCGGCAGCATCAATCCAGTCGATATCGCGCACCGGCACAAAGGTCGTGGATGAACCGTCCTTGATTGCCAGTTTTTCGCCATAACGCATCATCGGATTGCCGCTGCTCATCAGCTCAACGATGGCCTGTTCCGACTTGCCCGTCAGACTGATAACAATATCCAGAAGCTGGCGTTTCTCCTGATCGTCGCGCCCATGATCCAGGCGCTCCCGCACTTTGTTGACAGCCTGCTGCAAACGCTCGACTTCGATGGGTTTTAACAGATAATCGACCGCGTGAATATCAAAGGCATTCACTGCGTATTCGTCATAGGCCGTCACAAACACAATCAGCGGCATATTATCCTGCTGAAGCTGCTCAACCACGTCGAAACCCGTCATACCCGGCATCTGAATATCCAGAAACATCAGATCGGGTTCCTTTTCGGCGATCATCTCCAGTGCTTCGCGACCATTCTGACAACTGCCGACGACTTCGACGCCGTCGATGTCAGCAAGACGCAGTTCCAGACCCTGCCTGGCCAGAGCCTCATCATCAACAACCAGGGCACGTATCAACTGTTTGGAATTATCTGGTTTCATAGGGAATCACTACCGTTACCTTAAATCCTTTTGGATCCTGTGGAGAGAACAGAAACTGGTGCTCGTCACCGTAAATCTCCTGCAATCTGTCACGGATATTTTTTAATCCTACCCCAATGGACGTCGGATCGCCCACGGCACCGGGGCCATCGTCGGCAACCGTAATACACAGCTTATTGCGATCACACGGCGACGCGCTGATCCAGATGGTACCGCCATTTTCGTGACGTGCAATGGCGTATTTGATGGAGTTTTCGACCATCGGCTGCAGCAGCATGCTGGGTACCAGTGCCTGACGGACGCTAGCGGCCAGATCATATTCAACCCGCAGGCGTTCTTCAAAACGGACCTTTTCTATATCCAGATACAGGTTGACGCTGGCCAGCTCATGCTCAAGCGTGACTTTGTCCAGCGGGTCGTGCTCCAGTGAGTAACGCAGGAACTTGCTGAGACGGGTCACCATCGCATTGGCCTGGTCGGTCGACTGCACCAGAATCAGCGTCGAGATGGCATTGAGTGTATTAAACAGAAAGTGTGGATTGAGCTGATAGCGCAGCATGCGCAGCTGTGCTTCGTGCGCCAGAGACTCTGAGCGCAGACTTTTTTCGCGCTCGTAATGGAACAGCTGATAATACTTCATCATGAAGTACAGCATGCTCCACAACAGCAGCAGTGACATGGATATCGGCAGCCAGTTGCTGAACGTGTTCCAGCCATAACCGGTCAGATCCACACTGGCGCCAAAATCGGAATCGGTAATCAGCACCTTGATGGGTCGCCAGGCCTGCGAGGCCAGCCAGCAGCCAAGCATCACCGCCAGAAAACGGACATACACCGGCCGATCCCAAACACTTCGGTACAGATAACGCAGCGCCGTGGTCAACGCCATGCCTATCAGGGCATCAACGACAAAAACATTGACGCGCTCAAGAATGTATTCGCGAGGAACAAATGTGAGGTCGCGCAGCACCAGCATCACGATCCACGTCATCCAGCCCAACAACTGAAAGGACCAGAAACGCAGTTCACGACGCCAGTTAATGCGGATGTTCATGTTGCGGACTCGAGAATGCGGCGATGACTCATACAGTCACCGCCGCCAGCCCGGAATCAGGGAAGCAGGTGCGCAACACCGTTGCGTTCTTCTTCCAGCTCCTTCTCGGTTTTTTGCATCAGGCCACGGCTGAAATCACTGATATCCAGACCCTGTACGATGGTGTACTGACCATTGTCGCAGGTGACCGGGAATGAGTAGATCAGGCCTTCGGCGATACCGTAGCTGCCATCGCTGTGAATGCCCATGCTAACCACCTTGCCATTGGTGCCAAGGGCCCAGTCACGCATGTGTTCGATGGCCGCATTGGCCGCTGATGCAGCTGAGGACAGACCACGCGCCTTGATGATGGCGGCGCCGCGCTGCTGAACATTGGGGATGAAGGTGCTTACCAGCCAGTCCTGGTCAACCAGGTCGGCCGCCTTTTTGCCAGCCACTGTAGCGTGGTTGATATCCGGGTATTGCGTAGCGGAGTGGTTACCCCAGATGATGATGCCATCAACGTCAGTGCTGTGCTTACCTGTCTTTTCGGCCAGCTGCGCGATGGCGCGGTTGTGGTCGAGACGAGTCATGGCCGTGAACTGACCGGGTTTGAGGTCTGGCGCGTTACGGTATGCGATCAGCGCATTGGTATTGGCCGGGTTACCAACAACCAGCACTTTAACATCGCGGCTGGCATTGTCATTGATGGCCTTGCCCTGTGCCGAGAAAATCGCAGCGTTGGCTTCGAGCAGATCTTTGCGCTCCATGCCTGGGCCGCGGGGACGTGCGCCTACCAGCAGGCAGTAATCGGCGTCTTTGAATGCAACATTGGCGTCATCGGTCTGAACGATGTCGTGAACCAGCGGAAACGCGCAGTCTTCCAGCTCCATGACAACGCCTTTCAGCGCTTCCAGTGCCGGTGTAATCTCAAGTAACTGCAGGATGACGGGCTGATCTTTGCCCAGCATCTCGCCTGCAGCGATACGGAACAACAATGAATAACTGATCTGTCCTGCTGCCCCGGTGACAGCAACGCGAACGGGTGCTTTAGCCATGATAAAACCCTTGTAAAGTCTGTATTTAAGGTGTTACTTGAAGATTAGAGGGGGCAGAGTATACCACTACCGAATGAACATGGCATCGCCGTAACTGAAGAAGCGGTAACGCTGGCTGATTGCCTCAGCGTAGGCAGCCATGACCTTGTCACGCGACGCAAAGGCACTGATCAGCATCATCAGCGTCGACTTCGGCAGATGAAAATTGGTGATCATCGCGTCCACTACCTGAAACTGGTAGCCAGGGTAGATAAAGATATCCGTATCGCCCTGATAGGGATTTATCGTCCGCTCCACATCGATGTCGCCGCCCGCCTTCAGCGCTGCCGATTCGAGGCTGCGAACCGACGTTGTGCCAACGGCAATGACACGCCCGCCGCGGGCACGGCATGCCGCGATCTGCCTGCAGACGCTCGCCGGCACATCAATCCACTCACTGTGCATGCGATGCTCAAGCACATTTTCGCTACGCACCGGTTGAAACGTGCCCGAACCAACATGCAGCGTGACAAAAGCCATGTCGACGCCTCGCTGTTTGATTGCATCAAGCAGGGGGTCGTCAAAATGCAGCCCAGCCGTGGGTGCCGCGACGGCGCCCGGATTGCGCCCATAAACTGTCTGATAACGGCTCTGGTCCGCCTGCTCATCAGGTCGATCAATATAGGGCGGCAGTGGCATATGGCCGTAGCGATCCAGCAGATCAACTGCCGGTGCATCTGCAGGAAAGCGCAGATGAAAAAATTCGCCCTGTCTACCGAGCACTTCCACAGTCAGCCCGGCATCGTTGTCACTTGCCTCCAGTATCAGCTGCATACCGGGGCCGGGTGATTTACTGGCACGCACCTGAGCCAGCGCTTCGTGTTCGCTCAGCAGCCGCTCAATCAGAACTTCAACCTTGCCGCCGGTTGCCTTTTGCCCATGCAGGCGAGCGGGCAGCACCCGGGTATCGTTAAATACCAGCAGATCCTCGGCCTGCAGCATGCTCACAATGTCGCTGAACACGTGGTGGGAAACAGCGCCGCTGTTGCGATCAAGACACAGCATGCGACTGCCACTGCGATTGGCCGCAGGGTAGTGAGCGATCAGCTCGTCAGGCAGTTGATAATCAAAGTCGGATAGTTTCATAAGGGCGGCAAGTTTGCCCGATTCGTCGAAGCTTGCCAAGCTCTGACAGCACCACAGGAGGCTGCGAAACAGCCATTGTCAGATGTTGCAATGTTGTTATAATGGCGCCCTTCTGCACAAGCACACATCCTGCCGGAGTGGTGAAATTGGTAGACACGTCGGATTCAAAATCCGATGCCCTTAAAAGCGTGCCGGTTCGAGTCCGGCCTCCGGTACCATCTTTCTTCTGCTTGCTCCGATCCACAGACTATCTAGACATCCTGAAATTTCGGTGCTCTTTTCTGAAAGTAGGCCGCCACTGCTTCGTTCTGGTTGGCTGAACCAATCAGGCGATGAATTTCTTCCCGTTCGGCCGCAAACTGTTCTGCAGCTTGCTGCCTGAGCTGTCGTGTCAGCAAACGCTTGGCAGCTCTGACCGCATCCGGACTGCGACTGGCAATTTCTGCAGCCAGCGCCTGCGCTTCCACCAAAGGCTCATCTGACAGCCGTGTGACCAGTCCCAGGCCATGCCCTTCCGCTGCCGTCAGCACACGTGCTGTGTATACCAGTTCGCGCGCGACATCCGGCCGCACCAGACTACCCAGCATCAGTGTACCTGTCATGTCGGGGATCAGGCCCCAGTAGACTTCGCGGACTGACAGCTGGGTGCCCGGGTGGGCAATCCGAATATCTGCGCCCAGTGCGATCTGCATGCCGCCGCCGAGCGCATGTCCATGCAGTGAGGCGATTACAGGCACCGGCACTTCCTGCCATACCCAGCAGACCTGCTGGGCGAGATGCGTGATGCTGTCACTGGACACCATGGTGCCGATTGTGGACGTCTCTCCGTCGCGCTCAGACATTCCCTTGAACGAGGCAAAATCGAGCCCGGCACAGAACGACTCGCCTTCTCCGGACAAAACAACAGCTCTCAGTCCTGACATGGTTTTCAATGCTTCGCCAGCCGCCGCCAATGACAAAAACAGATCATCGTCCAGTGCGTTGCGCTTGTCCGGTCGGTTCAAGCGCACATGGGCGACCCCGTTACTCAGACTCACTGCGACTCTGTTTTCCCTGATACCCTCAATATGCATGACCTGGCCCCTTACTGATTCTGCCTGGATGAATGACTGATCTAGTTAACTGTCTGCAGCTCTTCCAGCGCAAACTCGTACTCGCCTGTTTCGGCAGCGACATAGACGGTTCCACCGGAAATGGTTACTGACATATCCATGGTTCGCTGCAAGACCTCGGCCAGTTGCTGAAGAGGCGCCCAGGGGAATCGACTGACCGATACCCTGAGCCCGGCGAACTCTTGTTGATGCTGGCTCCACCAGACAGCAGATTTAGTGTTGAAAGCATAAACCTTGACGTCGCGCGCCAGACGGCTGGCCTTCTTGATGCGATCGAAAGCTGGCTCACCCACATCGATCCAGAGCGCAATACCGCCATTAAGGTCTTTTGCCCAGACGTCAGGCTCATCTGTGTCACTGAGCCCCTTGCAGAAAGTAAGTTGCTCACTGGCATTGAGACAGTAAGCCAGCACGCGGACCAGCATGCGTTCTAGTGTCTCTGACGGGTGCCTGGCAACCGTCAGGTTCAGGGAATCATAATATTCCCTGTCCAGATCACTGAGGGCAATCGTGAATTTGTGAATACTGGGTTTTGTTGCCATGAATTGTCTGCCAGTGCTGCGAACGAAAGTGTCCTGCCCCGAATAATACCTTTAATTGTCTGGACTGTCCCTAGTTGCGATCGCCCTTCCCGTCACCAATCTGTCATTCACAAAAAATTCATTGAGCTGCCACATAACCGCCACTGATCTGTCACCAAGTCAGGCTAATCTCCATGGCGTCCGGCACCCAGCCGGATCGTAAAACATTACTTCCGGCCCTCTTCGGAAATTAGAAATCAGGCTATTTCAACCACGCCTTTGGAGTCTATAACATGAACAAGCCATTCCCACACATGGCGGAAGTCCCGGTCTCTGTGGAGACCAGCAAATCCCTTAATATTCCAGGTTTCGGCAAACGACCACTGGCAATGCTAGTGCAGCTTAGTGTGACCGGACTGCTGCTTGGAGCGGGTTCTGCAGCCATAGCACAAACCCAGACAAGCAACGCCATTCCTGAAATTCAGGAAGTGGTGGTGACCGGTTCAAACATACGCCGTGCAGAAAACGATGGCACCGTGCCTGTATCAGTTATTGGCGAAGAAGCCATGGAGGTCAGGGCAGCTGTTCTGCCCGTTGACCTGCTGACCTCGTTACCGTCGGTGGTAAACCTGCCAGAAAACGAGACCCGCCTCGGGTCGTCTGGCGCCCGCGGCGACAACGCCAACATCAATCTGCGCAATATGGGTGCCACTGCAACACTGGTCCTGGTCAATGGCAGACGCATGTCCATTAACCCGATGACGGCGGGCCTGTCGCAGGCAGTCAACGTGAACCAGTTGCCAACACAAGGGGTTGAGCGCATTGAAGTGCTGCGCGATGGTGCATCCTCAATTTATGGTTCAGACGCCGTTGGCGGTGTCATCAACTACATCATGAAGCGCGAGTTTGATGGCGTTGAAGTATCGCTGCAGCAAGGCGGCACTGAACACGGCGGCGGTGAGAACACACAGTTGGCACTGACCTTTGGTTCGACCGACCTGGCTAACGGTCGCGGCCGTTTTATCGGCAGCATTGAAGCTTTGAACCGGGATAGCATTGCCCTGAGTGAACGGGATTTCAGCCGTACCTCCTTTAACAGCGACAAGGTACCAGCCCCGTTCAACAACCTGGGTGGCAGCTTTGATGGACGCTCGGCGCGCGGCTACTGGCCCACTTTCCGGGTTGGCAGCAGCACAGCCAATAACTACTTCCGACCGGTGAACGGCACACCAACTTTGACCAGCAGTGGCCCCTCACGCGCCAATAATCCCGAATTCTACCTGGACCTGAATCAGTTTGGTTTCGCGTCACCTGAAGTAAAGCGCGGCAATGCCTATCTGGCTGGTGAATACGACATTTCCCCTTCTGTCACCGTATTTGCCGAAGCTGGCTATTACATGGCTGAATCCACCATGAAACGTCAGCCACTGGCATTAAATGCACCAACCTCAGACAAGCTGATGGTCATGCCGATCGACAATCCCTACAACCCTTACGGCTCCCGTTTCTATCATCCCACCGGTGCAGCGAATGCGGATGGAACTCCACGCCTGACCGGGCAGCCTCGTACCGTCAGCTTCACACAGATGACGCTGGCTGGACTGTCACCAGAACTGATCACAACTGAATCCGATGTTGTGCGCTTTGCTACTGGCCTGAAGGGATCGTTTGGCGCTACCTGGACCTGGGAAACATCACTGTTCTACAACCAGGTCAACGGCAATGATGAAGCCTACCCTGACGTGCGCGAAAGCCTGCTTCAGGACGCCATTGGCCGCACGGATGCCAATGCCTACAACCCATTCGGTTACACATTCCGGGTCCAGGGCAACGCTGTCGTCGCCGACGCACCCTACAACAATCCGCGGGCGACCGTAGATTCATTCAGCGACACCTTTGCGCGCGAAGCACAAAGCTATATCGCCAGCTTCGACGCAAAGACCTCAGGCACTCTGTTCAGCTGGTGGGGTGGTGATGTCATGGCTGCGTTTGGCGTTGAACACCGTCGCGAAGATCTGGAAGACATCCGCCCCCCTTTCAGTGGTGAGAACCCTGCAAGCTCGGGACTGGATACTACCAACAATGATTTCCTGCTACACCCGCCACGCCCTGATGTATTTGGCAGCCGTGACGTCACCAGCGCCTTTGCTGAAGTGATGATACCGCTGATTAATGAGGATGCTGACATACCGCTGATGAACCGACTGGAACTCAATGTGTCGGCTCGCACTGAACAGTACAGCGACTTTGGTAACACGACCAAACCAAAAGTTGGTATCAACTGGAAACCTGTTGACTGGTTGATGTTGCGCGCCTCGCGCAATGAAGGATTCATGGCGCCCAGTCTGGCAGCTCTGTATACCAGCCCGCGCTGGACCATCACCGCTGGTGCTGGCGATATTGACGCCTACCGCAACCCCGCACTGAATGAAGGCCCCTACGTCATGCGCACCTATTTTGGTGGCAACCCGGACCTCAAGGCCCAGGAATCCAAGGGTGACACGGTAGGCTTGGTATTCGATGCGCCATTTATGGATGGTCTCACCATGAATGTCGACTGGTGGCGCATTCGTCGCAGCAATCTGCTGGGCCAGCGTAGTGTGGCTCAGATCAATGAAAGTGACACCGCACTGTTGCGCGCCTACACTCAGCAACAGCTGGCCGCAGGTGTGCCTGCTGACCAGATTGATCTGGGCAGTGGCACTGCAAATTATAAAGGCGATCGCGATGTCGAGCGTTTTGCGCTGACACCCGAAGACCGTGCAGCGTTTGCCGCCTACAACGCAGCAAACCCGAACAACCCTGTGGCGCCTGCCGGACGCATCTTCTCGCGCAACCGCCCCTTCCTGAACCTGTCGACCAGCGAACACAGTGGTGTCGACTTTGGCTTCCGGTACGAACTGAGAGGCCTGTCGTTTGGTGACATGGTTTTCAGTTCCGAGTGGGCCTACCTGAACAAGGCTGAAGATACACTGGCGCCAGCTAACGTCGAACCAACCGTCAACAACCAGCTGTATGGCAATGGTGCGGCGAAATGGCGCAGCACCAGCAATATCTTCTGGCGCAATGGCGCATGGAATGCGGGCCTGGGTATCTATCATGTAGGTGAGACACATGACACTGGGGCAACAACCACCCAGGCCGTGTATGAGTCTCTGGGTCAGCCCGACTACATCGAGCCGTTCTTTACGCAGGGTAGAACCGTTTATCGCCGTGTAATCGACAGCTTCGTCACCTACAACCTGACTGTTGGTTACCAATTCGATAACACTGCCTCGCCCCTGCTGCGCGACACGCGCGTGCGCGTGGGTGTCATCAACCTGACCGACAAAGAACCACCGCTGTCCTCAGACAATTTTGGTTATGACCCATCTGTCAGTCAGTCACTGTTGTCCGGCCGCAGCTGGAACATTCAGCTTACCCGGAGGTTCTGATTATGCAGAATGACAACTCAATGCCCGAAGCGACTGTCACTCGTCGTCAGGTCTTGCTGACACTGGGCGCTACCGCAGGTGCGCTCGCCATTGGTACCGGAGTATCAAGTCTGGGCCGCCCTGCCGCTGCTGCGTCTACTGACGCGGCAGCTGGAGCAAACCCTGGGCTCACCAAACACGGTCTGGTCGCTGACGAACTGCAACGCTGGCAAATCAGCCATGCCAATCAGGGCGTGGCAGTCGATGCAGATCACTTCTACGGTATCGGCAATCATGCACTGGTCAAGCATCGCAAGGACACAGGCGCACTGGTCGGTGAATGGATGGGGCCTCGCGACGGCGCCATCATCCATCTTAATGCAGGCTGGGTCGATGGAGATGAACTGGTTGTGGCACACTCAAACTTTCCGCAACTGCCTATGGCCAGTTCACTGGAAACCTACGATAGAAACAGCCTGCAGCCCGTGGCGACCTACAGCCTGGGCATCCGCCTTGGATCACTGACCTGGGCAGTCCGGCACCAGGGATTCTGGTGGGCATGTTTTGCCAACTACAACGACAATGGAACCACTCCGGGATTTGATCAGCGCTGGACGCACGTGGGCAAGTTCGACGATAACTGGCAAATGCTGGAGTCATGGCTGTTCCCACCCCAGATCGTTGCGACCTGGGGCGACAGTGCCTGTTCCGGCGGAGACTGGGGCGACGACGGGTTACTGTATGTGACCGGCCACGACGCGGCCGAACTTTATGTAGTGCGTCTGCCCCAACAGGGCGTCACGCTTGAGTATGTGACCACCATTGATGTCCCCTTTGAAGGTCAGTCATGGGCCTGGGACCGCAGTGCCCGAGGCGAGCGAATCATTTATGGCATCAGTCGGGCACGACGTGAAGTCATAGTGGCGCGCATTCCGGAACTACCTTCGACTCTGCTGGGCTGATCTGAGCGATCAGGGTTCATGGACCAGGCGGCGCTGATACGTCAGCGCCGCTGTACCACTTTGTAACCCTGCACCAGTAGATCCGCCAGCAGCCCCATAACCCAGATCCAGAGAACGATTGTGCTGACGCGCAAAAGACCTTCTGGCAATTGTGGATATGCCTGCAGCAGGGCCTCCGCGGGCATTGACAGACAAAGCGCGATGCCAAATGCTGTCAGTGCGTCTGCCACCATGATCATTGCGCGCTTGCCCTTGGTCCAGTGAGGTTTGAACAGTAGAACAAGATACACGGCAAGTACCACTACCGCCTGAATTTTCAACCAGCCGATGAGCGTGATAAAACGATTATCCTGTTCACCGGACAATACCGCCGCACTGAATTCTGGTGACAGCCGGTGCAGTATGACCAGCCATACCGCCACCAGAATACTGACCAGGATGCTCGAGAGCAGCGTCTCGCGCTCGGCCATTGCTGGTGGCAGCGAATCCGGATTCCATCGCTGCAGTGTGCCGGCATTTACCAGGTAGCGATCCGCAATATGAAATCCCAGCGTGATGAACACCAGCCAGTTCACAGCAAATGACCAGGCCTCACTGAAGCCAAACCCCAGATTGACAGCACGCTGTTCAGTCATCACCCCCCATGTGACATCCGCCACGATGCTCCAGACAATTGCAACCACATAAATGAGTGCAGTCGCAGCCAGCAGATAAGTGACCACTTTGCGATACAGTGGATATAAAGCTGCACTGACCAGTGCACCATTGGCGCCATAGCGTGTAGCTACCTGCATGGGATGTCCAAACTCCCGCAGCAGGTCATGCCACTCCGCGTCAGTCAGCGGCCGTTCGCGATCCGCCTCAAGTTCAAGCACTTCCTCTTCCAGTAACGACTGCAGTTCTTCCGCGACATCATCGCGATTTTTTGCTGGCAGGTAGCGCTTGATTTCTGCCACGTAGCGATCGATCCAGTTCATGATGATGACTCCTGTACGGTGTGCATGACCTTATTGAGTGTCTGCCATTCCTGCTTCAATGCATTGAGAACCTTCTGTCCATCTACCGACATCCTGTAGTAACGTCGCCGCCTGCCCTGTTCATCACTCCAGCGACTATCCAGCAGGCCATGACTCTCAAGCCGGCGCACCAGCGGGTACAGGGTGCCCTCTTCGATGGCCAGTCCGTCAGCCTGCAGTTTTTGACGTAGCGAGTAGCCATAGTGCTCATGACGCAACGCAGTCAGGACAATCAATGCCAGGCTGCCGCGTCGCAATTCTAGGCGCATGGCCTCCAAACGATCTTCACTCATGTGCTACCTCTCTAAAGGACTCTGCCTCAGGGCTGCTGCCTTACATGATCCAGCTCGCGAGAGATCCGTACTTAACCTGGTACCCGGCTTCTACTGATTTTTAAGGCGTCAGCAGAGCCCGGCATTCGCTTACTGTGCGCGACACAGTAATAATGCTGTACGTCACACAGTATTGTCAAGCGCATTACCTGACGCCGCAGATTTGCCAATTGGCCTGCCAGACCTTAGGCTTGTTCAGCATCTGCAACATAGAAAACAACGACCACATGGAGATCGCATAGTGACGCATCTGACACCGGCCAAAATAATCGCCATCATTGCCAGTTTCTGCATACTGATGGTCGCTGGCCTCGCCAACGCACAGCCGGCGCTGTCAACGGCCGCAGAAACCGCTACCGAGAACGACTCCGGCACTGACAATTCCTATGCCTACCTGGCAGATATCCTCGAGGATCAGCAAGCCAGAGAGCAGCTAATCAGTGACTTGCGTGCCCTGGCAGCCGGCGAGGATCCGACAACAGATGAATCTTCAGCCGAGGAAGAAGCCTCTGGCTCTCCGGTGCAGGAAATTGCAGGCGCCACACGTGAGCTGGCACAGAATCTGGTCGCTGAATCCATGGAGGCTTTCCAGTCAATAACTGACCTGGTCACTGGCGAGCAGGCTGTGCAGGTCGACAACCTGACCAGTGATGCCATGGGGCTGCTGCTTGTCATCGCGGCGGCTGTGTCGCTATTCCTTGTGCTGAGACTGATGGCTCGACCGGTATTCACCGCGATAGATCGCTGGGCACTGAAAGATACCGGCGGCAGTCGTATGCTGCACAAATCAATTGCCGTGGGTGGTGCCGCCCTGCTGGATCTTGTAGTGATCCCACTCGCCTATGTGGGCGGCTACCTGGTTGCGCTGTTTGTACCTGGCAACTCTGGCGAAATGGACATTCAGCAGTCGCTGTTCCTGAATGCGTTTCTGATCATCGAAATCACGCGCGCACTGATCAGAGTATTGTTTGCCGCCCGAAATGACGGTCTTCGCATGCTGCCGCTGAGCGCCGAACAGGCGCATTACTGGCACGCCTGGCTGTCCAGGCTGGTTGGTTTCATCGGTTACGGCATATTGTTTCTGGTGCCGCTGGCCAATGAATTACTTACGCCTGCCGTCGGCAAATTGACTGCCCTGATTGTGATGCTGCTGGCGTTCCTGTACGCACTGGCCATTCTTCTGCAAAACAAAACCCGCATCACCGATAAACTCACAGAGCTTTCCCAGAATGCAGAAATGACATTCAATCGCGTCTTGCTGGGCATGCTGAGCAAAAGCTGGTTCGTGGTTGCAATTGCCTATCTGGCAGCGATGACACTGGTGACCATCGCACGCCCCGAAGATGCTCTGCCCTTCATGTTGCGTGCCTCATTGCAGACGCTGGTGGCAATCGGTCTGGGCCTGTTCCTGTCAGTGGTGCTGGGTCAGCTGCTGGGTCGTGGCTTCCAGTTAAGTGATGAAACAAGGGCACGTTTCCCCTTGCTGGAAGACCGGCTTAATGGATTCCTGCCTGCGATCATGAAGGGTGTCAGACTGGTCATCCTGATTGTTGTGCTCGGCTTTGTGGCGGACGCCTGGAGCCTGTTCAACCTGCCCGCATGGCTGGCATCGGATGCCGGCATCAACACACTGGGTACAGCCATTTCTGTAACCCTGATCATCCTGCTGGCACTTGGTGTATGGATTGCCCTGGCTAGCTGGATAGAGCAGCGACTGAACCCTGATTCTTCCCGTGGCGGACCCAGCGCGCGTGAGAAAACCCTGTTGACGATCTTCCGCAATGCTGTGTCGATCACCCTGGTTGTGATGACCCTGATGGTCGTACTGTCAGAAATCGGTATTAATATAGGCCCTCTGATCGCGGGTGCCGGGGTGCTGGGTCTGGCCATTGGTTTTGGTGCCCAGAAGCTGGTGCAGGACATCATTACCGGTGTCTTTATTCAGCTGGAAAACGCCATCAATAACGGCGATGTCGTAACAGCCGCCGGTATTACCGGCGTCGCGGAAAAACTCACCATCCGCTCCCTGGGGCTGCGCGATCTATCCGGCACCTATCACCTGATCCCATTCTCATCGGTAGATACCGTATCCAACTACATGCGTGAATTTGCCTATCATGTTGGTGAGTACGGAGTAGCCTATCGTGAAGATATCGATACAGTGATAGTAGAGCTGCGAAAAGCATTCGAAGAGCTCATGGCCGATGATGACTGCAAGAACGATATCCTGGAGGACCTGGAAGTTCACGGTGTCACGGCACTTGCTGATAGCTCTGTTAACGTTCGTGTCCGCATCAAGACTCTCCCGGGATCTCAGTGGCGCATCGGACGCGCTTACAACCGGCTGGTCAAGTATCGTCTGGATGCAGCTGGCATAGAGATCCCGTTCCCACACATGACGCTCTATTTTGGCGAAGACAAAGAAGGGAATGCGCCGGCAGCGCCGATCACCATCCACTCAATTGGTGAGCAGAAAATTGTCAGTGACAACAGTGAACCTAAAAAAGTTGATGACAAGCGCGCTGAGACCAATGCCAAAAAAGGCAAAGACTTCGATGATGAGGATAACCAGTAGGTCACAGTATCCGGCAGGCTTACTGCTCGCGTGTTAACCATGCGACCAGTAAGCGAATCTGCGCGTCATTCAGGCGATCATTAAATGCTGGCATTACACCCGCCCGACCAGCGGTAATGGATGCCAGCACGCTCGCGCGGTCGCCGCCGTATAGCCAGTCATCGTCTCGCAGGGAGGGCGCGCCGAACAGAACATTACCCTCTCCCTGTGCGCCATGACAGGCGACACAGTAGGTCATGTAAACCGCACGCCCTGGCATCTGGTCAGAATCGCTGTCATCCATCGCCATTACATAATCGACCAGGGGTTCTAGCTGGCTTTCTTCCACGACGCCTGACCATGCAGGCATGGAAGCGCGACGGCCACTCCTCAGAGTCTGTTCCACCTGCTCGGCAGTGGCGCCCCACTGCCACTCCTGATCGGTCAGATCAGGAAACATTGACAGCTGACCGCTGGCATCACGTCCATGACATGCTGCGCATTCACGGGCAAACAGGCGCGAGGCGGTATTCATGCGCCCTGAGCTGGACTGCAAATCATCAAGCGAGGTGGCCAGAATCTCCTCACGGACTGGTTGAAACTGGTTTTGATAGTGCTCGTAGGCATTGCTGACCCGGGCGTCCTGCGACCAGTTCAGCATGCCACTGAAGGAGCCGAGCCCCGGATACAGCATCAGGTAACCGACAGAGAATACGGTGGCGCCGAGAATCAGCCAGAACCACCACATGGGTGCCGGGGCGTTGCCCTCCCGCATATCGCCGTCCCAAACGGGTTCGTTTAATTCTTCTTCCGGCTCATGTGGCGTCGGTGAAAAATACACGCTCCAGATCAACCACCCGACCACGGCTGCCGACACCAGCGTCAGCACCATGATCCAGCCACTCCAAAAATCTCCGGGCATATCAGCCATTGTAATTCTCATCCTCCAGCGGGATTCTGCTGATTTCCTGTGCTCTGGATTTACCCACGCCCGCTGTCAGCCACACTATCATGGTCACCATAAAAAACATGACCAGCATGTCGCCTACAAATATAAAAAGTGTCATGGCACCTCCACGCGTGAAACGGCAATTCCAAGCTGCTGCAGATAGGCAACCAGCGCGTCCAACTCCGTCAGCCCTTCCAGTTGCTGTGGGGCCGCCTCTATCTGCTCCTGCGTGTAAGGGTGACCCAGCCGCTGCAGGACCTGCATCTTTTTCTGAATATCACCCACTCCAGACGCCGGGGCATCTTCCAGCCAGGGGTAGGCCGGCATGATCGATTCCGGAACAACTGACCTGGGGTCAAGAAGGTGGACACGGTGCCAGTCATCGGAATATTTACCTGCCAGGCGGTGCAAATCCGGTCCGGTGCGTTTAGAACCCCACAGGAAGGGACGGTCATATACAAATTCGCCCGACCGTGAATAGGGCCCGTAGCGTTCAACCTCGGCAATCAAAGGCCTGACCTGTTGTGTATGACATACAGAGCAGCCTTCCCGAATGTAGATGTCGCGCCCTGTCAGTGCCACAGCAGAGTATGGCTCTGTGCTGCCGGTTGGGGTTTCTAGCGACTCCTGGTTTAGCACCGGCAGAATCTGGACCAGCCCACCGATGGCAGAAACAACCAGTATGCCGAAGATCAGCAGTCCGGTATTTTCTTCAAGCTTTTTGTGGAGCGACATGCCTGTCATCGTTTTACCTCGTAAAGCGGGTCAACGTCGGGTGCGGTGACCTCAACCGGGTCCCGCCCCCTGATGGTCATGAACAGATTCCATGCCATCAGACAGGTGCCCAGCAGAAAAATCAGGCCGGCCAGCAGGCGTAGTCCGTAATACGGCGCCATCCCTGCCATGATGTCGGTGAAATTGAAGCGCAGCTCGCCAGTTTCATCCAGGTTCAACCAAAGCAGCCCCTGGGAAACACCAGCCGCCCACATCGACATGATGTAGAGCATGGTTCCAGCGAGAGCCAGCCAGAAATGCAGATTGGCGAGCGATGTGCTGTACAGGGCTCTACCTGCCATTCGCGGTATCAGGAAATAGAACGTTCCATAGGTAATCATCGCATTCCAGCCCAGTGCGCCGGAGTGCACATGACCGATGGTCCAGTCCGTGAAATGACTAACCACGTTGACACTGCGAATTGCCATCATTGGCCCTTCGAAAGTTGCCAGACCATAGAATGCCAGAGCCAGCACAATAAACTTCAATGCCGGGTCTGTGCGCAGCTTCTGCCAGGCGCCACTGACGGTCATGATGCCGTTGATCAGGGTTGCCCACGAGGGTGCCAGTAGAATGATGCTCATTACCATACCCAGCGACTGCACCCATTCCGGGATGGCGCTGTAATGCAGATGGTGGGGGCCTGCCCAGATGTAAGTGTAGACAAAGGCCCAGAAAGCAACGATGGACAGTCGATAACTCCAGATCGGGCGACCCGCCTGCTTGGGCAGGAAGTAATAGACCATGCCGAGAAAGCCGCCGGTCAACAAAAAGCCAACAGCATTGTGACCGTACCACCATTGAACGACGGCATCCTGCGCGCCAGCATACAGCGAGTAGGACTTGCCCAGCGTCACCGGCAGAGCCAGGTTATTGACGATGTGCAGCATGGCGATAACGATGATCAGACCGCCATAGAACCAGTTGGAGATGTAAATGGGTCGGATACGACGTTTTGCCAGGGTACCAAAAAACACAACCCCAAATGACACCCACAGTATCGCGATGGCGATATCAAACGGCCATTCCAGCTCAGCGTATTCCTTGCTGGATGTCCAGCCACCCAGCAGCGAAAGACCACCCAGCAGCACCGTCAGCTGCCAGCCGTAACAACAGAACCAGGCCAATCGAGGCGCAAAGAGTGACACATGGCTGGTACGTTGCACGCTGTAGAATGCCGTCGCCATCAGCGCAGAAACGCCGAACCCGAAAATGACGCCATTGGTATGTAGCGGACGCAGACGTCCAAATGAAAGCCAGGGCTGCCCAAAATCCAGCCAGGGCCACAACAGCTCCGCCGAAATGTAAACCCCAGCGCCCATCGCCACGATCGCCCAGACAATGGAAAACTGCACCAGACGCAACACAACTTTGTCACGATAGATTTCTGCCTGTACAGCCTTCAGAGTACTGATACCTTCTTCGTAAACAGCTGCCATCCGGTCAAACTCCCAATGAGGGGCCGATGCCGGCCACCCACAACCACATACTCAAACCCAGCAGTGACACCGCCGCCACCAGCAACCAGCCCACCAGCGCCGACGCCATCAACATGCCACGCTCCGGAACCGTTTCCAGCACCGTGGCAATGCCCGAATACAACAGGTACATGCTCCACATCATCGCGGGAATCAGAATGACAACATTGAGAAACACGTGCGGAAAAAGATGGGCGAGACTGGCGAAGGCCAATGGCGCGCCAACCATTGTGACGAATGCAAAATGCCGCCCGAGGTGGCGGTTTGCACCATAGGTGGTTGCCATCCATTGGCTGATCAGCGCCGTGGATACAAACCCGAACACCAGTGCAGCAAAGTACCCCGCACTGATCAGTGCCAGGCTGGATGCCGGCAGCATAAGCGGTTCATCCGCACCGAGGCGCCAGCCAAACTGGTAGGCGCCCAGCCAGGCAAATACAGGCGGCATCAGCAACAGCCAGATCGCATAACGAAAAAGAATC
Organism: Pseudohongiella sp. SYSU M77423; assembly: GCF_029911965.1. Taxonomy (NCBI): domain Bacteria; kingdom Pseudomonadati; phylum Pseudomonadota; class Gammaproteobacteria; order Pseudomonadales; family Pseudohongiellaceae; genus Pseudohongiella; species Pseudohongiella sp. SYSU M77423. The sequence continues at coordinate 699,711 of NZ_JARYTH010000002.1, forward strand.
GTGAGTGCGCCTGGCTCACTCGATGAAAGCTGCCGACAGGTTTCTCTGGGCATAACCAGAGCACGCAGCGGCAACATTGTAGGGACGGTTCCTTGCATATTGGACACAACCAGCCTGCCAAGAAGTTATCCACGCCATTGTATCGGACACCGTGCCGCAAGCATTGATCCATGTCAACTATCGCTCATTCAGCCGGATCATGGCGACATACTAAAGTCCAACTCATATCCCGGATCTGGAACGACTCGAAACGTTTGCAGGGTTCAGTCCGCACTACCTGTCAGAAGTATTACCCGAGGGCTGAATCGCCCAGTCCACGACTTTTCCTGAGCTGTTTGCCATCATCGATAATTTCGCGGGCTTCGTCACGCTCTTCGCCATTCGCACTGGGTTTGTCATTACGATCTGACTCGGATGGACGGAAGCACAGAGTCGCCAGGATCGGGAAATGATCAGACCCGAAGTAGTCCAGTCGCTGCATGCGCTTGTGCAGAAAGTGTTCGGTGCAGAACACATGATCGAGGGGCCAGCGCATGAACCAGTACCCAGCGTGGAATGTATTGAACATGCCCCTGCCCCGCCGTGGATCAAGCATGCCACTGGTGCGGCGAAACAGCCGTGTGGTTCGCGACCAGGCGACATCGTTGAGATCACCGGCAACTATCGCCGGCTCCTTGTCGCGATAAACCTGCTGACCCACCAGCAACAGCTCGGAATCACGACACAATGACTCCTCACTTTCATTGGGCGCCGGCGGCCGGGGATGCAGCGCGTAGAAGCGCACGCGTTTGCCACCCGGCAGTTTTACCCAGGCCCGAATCGACGGAATGTCATCTTCAATCAGGTAATGAACTTTGGCGTCTTCCAGCGGCAGCCTGGAGTAAAGATGCATACCGTACAGATTGTCCTGGGGAACACGGACAATCGAGTGCCAGTCGCCGAATGCTTCATCGAGCTTCGACTGCCACCACAGATCAGACTCTACCACCAGCAGAATGTCGGGTTGATGCTGCTTCACCTGATTGATCAGGCCTTCACTATTGCGATTGGGCGTCAGCACATTTGCGACCAGCAGTGTTACGCAGTGCTCGCCAGACACTTTTCCATTAGCGTCCTCCATTTGAGTAGGCCACCACCTTGTCCAGGGCAGAATGCGCGACAGTTGATAGATCATCACAATCAGGCCAAGCGCCCATGTCCATTGCGACAACGCCACACCCGCCAGCGTTTGGGTGCTGTCCAGCAACAGGCCGCCGACCACCAGGATGCACGCCACAGCAGCGATCTGCACGCGGGGAAACTCGCAGGCGCGAATCCACCACTCATAATGTGACAAGCGACCCAGTGTGGAAACCAGACACAACAGAATGGACAGGCCAAACATCAACCATGCCAGTATTGTAATAAACAACCGCTACCTCCATGGAGCCACGCCCTTCCTTCAGACGCTAATCTGTTGACGGCCTGTCCTGATCAATTATTCCGTGCAGCGTGGAGACTGCGCCTCTCTTGCTGCACCGATGAACCACTGATTACTCGATAGGCTGACCTGCGTAGCGTTCGTAGAACCGCTCGTACAGCTCCTGCTGCATGCCCTGCAGCTCCAGTAACCTGCCCTGAATAAAGGCCTCATCAAGCTGATTGGTGCGCATATCCAGCGCGTCACCAGCCGCGATGAAAAACGTTGCATCTTTGCCCACGACCAGCGTGCCCACGCGGTCATCTACATCAAGAATTCGCGCATTGTGCTCCGTGATCATGGCCAGTGCGGTTTCCCTGTCCAACCCATAGCTGGCGGCGGTTCCGGCAAAGAAAGGCAGGTTGCGCTGCGAATCCAGAGCTGTTTCGCCACCACCAATACCCACCAGAATACCGGCGTCGTGCAACTGGAATGGGACCTTGAAAGGCTCGTCAACGTCGTACCAGGACTGCGCGGGCAAACCATGTACTGACTCGTAGATCACTGCCACCGATTCCTGCAGCAACAGATCCTTGACCTTCATGGCATCGCGGCCACCAACGATGACAATTTCTGGCACTTCGTAGTCCCTGGCGAATTGAACACTGTTGACGATGTCACGTGCGTCGTTGGCGTGAATGAACAGTTTCGCCTCGCCAGACAGAACATTCTGCATGGCGGCCAGATTCAGATTCACCGGCGAACCTGTGTAGGTGATCGCATCCTGAAACAGTGCGTGCAACACTTGTACCTGATTGGCGTAGTCCTCGTTGTCCACGGTTTCGAACTGACCGGAGATTTCATTACGCTGACGCCGGGTTCGTGCGGGCCAGTGCATATGCATGGCGCCATCAGCAGAGAGCAATGTGTCCTCCCAGTTCCAGCCATCAAGTTTCATTACGCTGGAGCTGCCTGAAACCAGACCGCCCTGTGGCGTAATCTGTGCAGTCAGGATGCCATTAAAACGAAATGTCGGAATCAACTCTGAGTCGGTGTTGTAAGCAATTGCCGAACGAACGCTGGCATTGATATCCCCTGTTTCCACCACATCATTGGTTGCCCGGATATTGCTGACCTCGGACAGGCCCAGAGACGTGTTAGGCAAAATAAAGCCGGGATAAATATGACGCCCCTCTACATCTATCACCTGGTGATTAAAAAATGCCGGACTGTTGGCATCAGTACCAACGTAGGTGATGACTCCCTGGTCAAAGGCTAGTACGCCGTCCTCGATCACCGTGCCATCTCCCACATGTATGACAGCACCGGTGATGGCTATGGGCTCTGACTGGTCCGGGGCCGGCCGCGGAACAATCGCCTGCAGCATTGAAACGGCCAGCACAACAGGTACAACGCGCACTACTCTGTTTATGATTTTCATGCGATTACTCCTGTTCACTCAAGATGACATTGATGATGCGCTCTCGTTCGCTGGCCATGTACTGACGCAGCTCGCGGTCACGTTCGCGGTCGAAATACGGGATGCCATCAACCCAGGTAGTCTGCGCCTGCGCGTAGACGGACAATGGATGCTGATCCCACAACACAACATCGGCATCCTTGCCTACGCGGATACTGCCCATCCGATCATCCAGATGAAGCAGCCTGGCTGGGTTCAACGTAATCATCTTTAATGCATCAGACTCACTGACACCGCCATACTTGACCATCTTGCCAGCCTCCTGATTCAGGCGCCGGGACATTTCGGCATCATCGGAATTCAGGGCAACTACTACTCCGGCCTGCTGCATCAGTGCGGCGTTGTAGGGAATCGCATAACGCACTTCCCACTTGTAGGCCCACCAGTCCGAGAAAGTGGAACCTCCGGCACCATGTGCAGCCATCTTGTCGGCCACTTTGTAGCCCTCCAGAATATGCGTGAAGGTATTGATGGTGAAGTCAAAGTTGTCCGCAATATGGATCAGCATGTTGATTTCCGACTGCACATAGGAGTGCGCCGTCACGTAACGTTCGCCGTTTAAAACTTCCAACATGGTTTCATCAACAAGATCGCGGCGCGGCCGGATGGCATCCCGGCGTGCACTGTTGGACAGCGCGTTCCACTGCTGCCAGCGCGATTCATACTCACGTGCCTGGCTGAATGCATTGGCAAAAACCTGCTCCACGCCCATGCGGGTCTGCGGGTAACGAATGGACGCTGGGTTGGTGCTGCGCTTGACGTTTTCACCCAGTGCGAACTTTATGAATCCCGGTGCATCTTCAATCTGCAATTCCTCAGGTGTTCCGCCCCAACGCATTTTGATCAGTGAGGACTGCCCGCCAATCGGGTTGGCAGAGCCATGCAGCTGCTGCGCCGCCACCACGCCACCTGCCAGATTGCGATAGATGTTTACATCCTGGGAATCCACGACGTCTGTCATGCGCACCATGCTTGAATTGGTCGCCACTTCGTTGATTCCGAACAAAGCGATGTGGGTATGTTCATCTATGATGCCAGGCGTCAGGTGCATGCCGGTTCCATCAACCACTACCGCATCACCGGCCTGCAGGTTTTCACCTACCGCCGCGATACGTCCATCCCGCAGCAATACATCGGTTATCAGCGTGCCAGCATCTTCGTTGGTCCAGACTGTTGCACCTCGTATCAGCGTTGCCTGCTGGGTCGGCACAGTCTCGCTGCCATAGGCAGCAAAGGGGTAGATAACCGGCGAAGGCAGCTCTGTCGACATCTCCGCTTCTTCAGCAGCATCAGTCTCCTCGCTGGCCGGCAACTGTCCGGTACGCGCCAGCGTCCAGCCGCTGCCTTCCCAGCCATCCTGGGTCGGCCAGCCACTCAGACGCAGGGTCTGTTCTTCACCGGGCATGCGCAGCGTCAGATTGATGAGATCCTGTGCAATCGTGACACTGGCGCTTGCACCTTCCAGTGCCGTGTCGCTGCTGCCGTCCAGCACCTGTGTGCGCAGACGACCATCAGCCAGACGCAGCGCCAGATCCACTGTCGTTGACTGCGTTGCCAGTTGATATCGACCTTCCTGTTCGGTCAATGGCTCGGATACCACATAGCGCGAGCCGGCTACCCAGGTCTCAAGCAGACGGGTATCCGTGTCGAACAACGGCCCATCGCTGACGACAAGATTGGCCAGCGCGCCAGCGCCGATGTGGCCAAGCCGTTGCTGTTCACCGATAAGTGCCGCAGGAACGCTGGTCAGTGCAGCAATGGCCGCCTCTTCCGGCAGCCCGGCATCAACCGCCTTGCGCAGATTGGCAATAAATTCATCACCGGATCCGGCGCGGGTAATGGCCATCTGAATGCCCTGCTCGTGCAGCAGGCGCAGATTGTACGGCGCCAGTTCCCAGTGCTTGAGCTCTGTGAATGACACATCATCCGCTGTAAAAGGATCGGCGACCTCCGGTGTTTCCGGATAGTCGACAGAGACAATAAGTGGTGCCCCGGTGGCTGCCAGTCGGGCAGCCTGCTGATAGGCGTCAGTGCCTACCTTAAGGATATACCGGGTGGAAAATTCTTCAGCAACACGGTGCACGGCGAGTGCCTGGTGCCAGTCGTCCACTTCCATGATCTGTGGCAGCGACTGCGTGCGCAACCAGCCCTCCAGTGACTCATCGGCGAATGGGCGTGGATCATGCTGAGCGTACCACTCAGCATCCAGGTAAGTTTGACGCAGCAGTGCTATGGCACCCATCAGCGAGACGGGTACGGTCTGCCTGGAGCTGCCTTTATTCAGTGAGTAGTAGGCCGCCACATCAGACGCGAGGACGGCTTCATTGGCGTTACTGTGGTCTAGATTGACCAGAACGGAAGTACCACGGGCAATGCCATCGGCCATAAAGCTGGCTACCGTCGTGAACCCCTGCCGGCGCAGCGGAATCTGGTCGTCACGTGCCGGTTCGAACGCCATGACTGCTCGGTAGTGCGATTTGATGGCATCGTTGACATTCAGCGCACGGGGGCCGGATTCAACCACTTCGGCACCGCCACCTCCGGCTGGCCGAGCCGGCGCTGGCAAACCATAACCACTGTACAGGTCGATAAACCCGGGATAGACGTAGCGACCGGGCAGTGGCATCACAAAATAGTCTTCCGGTATGTCATCTTCGCTGGTGACTTCAACGATGGAGCCATCACGTATCAGCACTGCCGCATCCGGTCGGTACTCACCCTCGCCCACATACACTGTCACCCCGCTCAAGGCGATGGCGGATCGTCGATTATCGACCACGCCATTGGGGGTGGCGGTTTCCTGCGCGACACTTGTCACCGTCAGGCATAACGCCGCAAGTCCCAGCGCCCGTACCAGTATCGTAAGACTCATTTTGATGTGCTCCTGTTGTTCTGCTTATTCCGCGCTTGTAAAAAATCACTGTTAAATCAGTTTATTGACTGCGTCGTTCGGATATCAGAGTCGTTTGTCGCGGGCGGAGTCTTCAGACTCAGGCTCTGCCTGTGCATTGTCTTTATCACGACGGAAAGTGCTGCGCTCGCTGTGCGGCGTTCCCGCACAGCTTTCACCAGTGTACATACCCGCCAGAAACTGCGAGAACGCGTACAGCCATCGCTGCCATCGCCCCCGCTTCGGTTCAACACCAAGGTTCAGTTCGCTCAGGCCAATTCGCCGCCCATCCAGCGTGGGCTCGCGCCGGGCTGATTCGCGGGATTTGCTGTCAGGTGCGTGAGTGCTCATGCCTTTGATCATAACCAAAACATGCGGGCAGTCCTATACGAAGCTGGAAAATCCTTGCCCTCAATTGCATCACCTGATGCGACAGCGTCCGTGATTCATACTGTTGTGTTATTCTCGGAATCCATCGACTCTCGACTTCTGGCCTACGGAGACCCCCTTATGCGTTCCATTACCCTGGCTGCAATCCTGCTGGCATACAGTGCACTGAGCGTCGCGCAACCCGGTGACGCTGACAATGCGTCATTCAGCCAATTCAGCGAGTCTTTAATGATGAAAATGCTGGAGCGCAACCCAGAGTGGGCTCTGTACGCCGGGCGCTACGACAATGCGCATCTGGTGACCTTGCCGACGCCTGCGCGCTTCGCCGATGACGTGGCTTTTGCTGAACAGGCACTGGCGCAGCTGGCGGAGTACCCTGTGGATACACTGACCGCCTCCGAGCGCATTGACCAGGCTCTGCTGCGCAATGAACTGGAGTCAATGCAGTGGTATCTGACAGCGTTTCGTGACTGGCAATGGGATCCCTCCAGCTACAATGTTGCGGGTCCGATCGGCCTGATACTCACGACGCCATACGCCCCGGAAGAGGAGCGTCTGCGTACGATAATGGCGCGACTGGAGCAGGTGCCCGAGTACTACAGGGCCGCCCGCGCCAATATCAGTGATCCGACGCTGCCCCACACCGAACTGGCTATTACGCAGAATCAGGGCACCCGCAATCTGCTGGGTGAGTCACTGCGTGAGCGTGTCATGGCAGCCAATCTGGAACAGGCTGAAAAGGACAGATTTGAACAGCTTCGGGTGCAGGCGCTGGAAACGGTGGACGGCTTTATTACCGAACTGGAACAGCTGCAGCAATTGCTGACAGACAATGCGGAGGCTCGCGGTTTTCGCATCGGCGCCGAACTTTACGAAGAAAAATTTCGCTACGATATACAATCCGGTTTCACCGCGCGTGAAATGTACGAGCGGGCCCTCGCCGAAAAAGAGCGACTGCATGACGACATGGACGCGATCACACGCGAGCTTTGGACAAGCTACTTCCCCGATACGGCAATGCCTGACGACAGATTGCAGCGCATAGGCATGCTCGTTGATCTGCTGTCTGACCGACATGTCGCCAGAGACGAGTTCTTTGCGGAAATCCGCCGGCAGATTCCGGAACTGACCGCGTTTGTGGCTGAGAACGACCTGCTGGATCAGGATCCCAGCCGTCCCCTGGTTGTGCGGGAGACACCGGAGTACATGCGCGGCAGTGGTGCCGGCGCCTCTGTCAGCGCGCCGGGTCCATTCAACCCGACCGCAGACACTTACTACAACGTCACGCCACTGGATGGTTACACCGAAGAACAGGCGGCAAGCTATCTGCGCGAATACAACCACTGGGTGCTGCAGATTCTGAACATTCACGAAGCTGTGCCAGGTCATTACACGCAGCTCGTGCACGGTAACAAGTCGTCCGGCCTGATCAAAAGCCTGCTGCGCAATGGCGCCATGATAGAAGGCTGGGCCGTGTATTCCGAGCGCATGATGCTGGAGGAAGGCTGGGGCAATCAGGAGCCGGAGATGTGGCTGATGTACGGCAAATGGAACCTGCGCGTCGTCACCAATGCCATCATGGATTATGCCGTGCATGTACTGGGCATGACTGAAGACGAAGCCATGGACATGATGCTGAATGAGGCTTTCCAGGAGCAGACTGAAGCAGAGAACAAATGGCGCCGTATCCGGCTGTCACAGGTTCAGTTGACCTCTTACTTTACTGGTTATGCTGAGATTTACGATTATCGTGAACGCGTCAAGGAGCGTCAGGGTGACGACTTTGATCTGAAGGCATTCCACAACGAATTTTTGAGTTACGGCAATGCGCCGGTCCCTGCCATCATTGAACTGATGGAAGAATGACCGGCGCACGCAAGGTCAGTCGTAGACCTGACCCTGTTTCATAACCCAGTCGACCTGCTGCAGCACAGTCACGTCGCTGAGCGGGTCGCCATCGACCGCAATCAGGTCGGCGCTCATACCGGGTTTAAGCGTACCTATCTCATTCTCCAGACCCAGCACGCCAGCTGCGACTGAGGTTGCACTCAACAGTGCTTCGCGGGCAGGCATGCCCGCCTCGACCATGTACTGAAACTCGATGGCATTGGTTGCATGCGGGAACACACTGGCATCGGTACCGAAGGCAATATTGACTCCATACTCATAAGCACGCGCAAAGGTGCCCTGAATCAGCGGGCCAATTTCACGTGCTTTTGGCACCACCAGCGGATGGTAGTACCCCTCAATCTCCGCCTGTTCGGCTACATATTTGCCCGCCGAAATCGTCGGAATATACCAGGTGCCATGCTCAACCATGGCCGCCATGACCTCCTCGTCCATATAGGTGCCATGCTCGATGGTATGCACGCCAGCCCGAATGGCGCGCAGCATGCCCTCTTTGCCATGCGCGTGCGCCGCGACATGCATACCGTAATCGCGGGCAGTGGCAACCACCGCTTCCAGTTCGTCTTCCATGAACTGCGGATTCTGACCTGAGGCCGCCACGCTCAATACACCGCCTGTCGCGGTAATCTTGATGTGATCGGCGCCATTTTTATATTGCTGGCGAACCGCTTCACGGGCATCTTCAGCACTGTTGATCACACCTTCTCCCGGTCCGGGATGACCCATCAGGTCATCGCGCCAGCCATTGGTCGGATCAGCGTGACCACCGGTAGTAGCCAGGCTTTTACCGACGGTGATGATGCGTGGACCCTCGGTTTTGCCCTGATTGATGGCATCGCGCAAAGCGATATTGACACCGCTGCCACCCAGCTCACGAATTGTTGTAAAGCCCGCGCGTAAAGTCTTGCGTGCATTCACCGCCGCGTCGAAGGCAATATCTGCCGGGTTTTTGGTGAATCGATTAAGTCCCTGAGTCGGGCTGGTTTCACTTTCGATATGCACATGCAGGTCAATGAGCCCGGGCAGCACCGTGCGCTCAGACAGATCAATCAGTGTGTCATTGGCGCCCGGCTGCAGGTACCCGTTTTCGATGGCGTTGATGCGTCCGTCCTGCACGATAAGTGTGACCTGCTGGCGAGCATCTGCACCACTGCCATCCCACAGGCTGCCGGCATGGATGTAGGTCGATTGGGCCAGCGCCGATTGTGCGCTCAGGGTCGTGATGACAATGCCAAGGGCAGAAATAAGTTTATTCATATCTTTGCGTCCGATTCTGTGGTTATTGATTATTGTTCTGTGCCAGTATGCTGCGGCAACGCGAAGTCGAAATATTGCTCCGGGAAGGGCTCGTCCCGCAAGGTGAAATGCCACCATTCCTGATCGTAATTATCGAATCCTGCGGTGTTCATGATATTGACCAGCATGCGACGGCGCGCCAGCACCGCATCACCTACCGCAGGATTGAATGTATGCGACAGGGCATCGAAACAGTCATAGGCTGTGCCCATATCCAGACTGTTGTCCGGCACCCGCTCGGCAACCGGTGCCCGGCAATCGTAGTCGCGGGCCAGTGCATCGACCTCTGGCTGTTCACTGTCCAGCGGTACCAGCGTCAGATCAACCGTGCTGCCGCGGCTATGACCACTGCGCTCGGCAATGTAGCCCTGCGAAAATAATTCCGCCTTTGGCACATCCGGGTAATAGCTGGCCTTCATGCGTTGATCAAACACCAGTTGAGCCCATTCAACAAAGTCATCCACGGCATGCTGGGGCCGATAGCAATCGTAAACCTTGAGCCCAAAACCCAGCGCGGCAAGGTGTGGCTGAATCTCGGCCAGGGCATTGGCAGCTTCAGTACTCAATACGCATTCGTTGGCGCTGTAGCCGGCAACCGGACGCCCAAGAAAATTGTTGTTGCCTCGATACCGGATATCCTGCTGAATATCCGGTGCCAGCTCTGATAACAGACTGAATCCATCCGGCAATTGCTGGGCAGATTGTGCATGTGCCAGCGTTGAGCCCAGACAGGCAATGCCAACCGCCAGAGCGGCACGGCGGCTTAATTTAGTGATACTGCTGTTTCCAGATGCCATCAAGGCTCTCCTTTGATATTGACCATCGCCTGGCCGTAGCCACTGACGAATTCCTGCGGCATGCGCCTGGCCTTGCCAGTGCTGAGCTCAATACACACGAATGCACTGCGTGCACGCAGCAGCGTGTCACCCCTGTCAGCTTTCTGAATCTGAAAGTGCCGGCTCAGCTTCAGCCGCCCGTCCGATTCTACAATCCAGGTGGCCACCACGAGTTCGTCGCCTTCGTATGCCGCCGCCAGATAATCGATTTCGTGACGCAACACGACCATGGCGCGATCCAGATCGCGATATTCTGCCAATGACAGACCCAGTGACTCGGAGTGACGCCAGGCACAGGCTTCCAGCCAGCGCACATAGGCTGCGTTATTGACATGCCCGAGCTCATCAATATCGGCACGGGTAACCGTCAATTCGTGCATAAAAGGCGCGGGATGGTCCCACTTCAGCATGCAACACTCCTGTATTTACTCATGCAGGACTGCAATTAGGCGCCATTCACCGTAAAATGGCCGCAGCCTAAAATCACTGCCAATCACTGGACCTGCATGGACATTTTTGTATTTTCCTACAATCGCGGCGACTTCCTTAAAAACTGTGTCGATTCGCTGTTGCGACACGCACCAGACAGCCGCATCTGTATTGTCGATGATCGCAGCACCTGTCCGGACACACAAGCTTATCTGTCGGCTTTACCGCCCGGTGTTGAGCTCATGCTGGGTCAGGTCAAGGACGGCGCACGACATGGTGGCCTCTACAATAATATGCAATTGGCCCTGGACAACAGCCGCAGCGAGCTGGTGTTTTTTATTCAGGATGATATGCAGGTGGTCCGTGATATCGATCAACAGGATCAGGACTACATCGAGGCGTTTTTTGCGCAGTACCCGGATGCTGCGTTTCTGCACCCCATGTTTTTGCGTGGCCGGCGCCATCGACGCGACCGACGCATCACACAGCTGGCAGACAATTTTCCTGTGTATTTCCGTCATCAGCCCGAGAAGAAGACACAGCGCGACCTGAGCTATGTGGACGGCGTCATCGCCCATGCGGGAAGGTTGAAAGCCAAAGACTGGCAGTTTGTAGAAGGCGAGGCGGCCAATGCTGATCAGGCGGCTCCGCTGTTTGGCAAAATGGGCATCTGGCCACACCCGGTCGCAATGTTCCTGCCAGAGGTTCCCGTTTACCGGGGCAAACACAAAACCCGAGCCGTACAACTGGCAGAGCGATGGGCGGGCACCGAGCCCAAAGCATTTTTGCCCATGACAGCTGAGCAGGTGGCCAGCATGCGCAGCCGTGACCTGCTGATACTGCCAGTAGCTGAAGATTTTCTGCAGTGCTCAGTACCGGTCAAGCGACCATTTCATTACAGCGTGGTCAACGTCTATCCGGCACTGCGTGTCTGGCACAAACTAACACAGTGGCTGCGGCGCTAGTGCGTTGCTCTTAATTTCCGTTCAGAAAATCCAGTGCCAGCGCCGTCATGGCACTCACGCCCACCGGCAAAGCCCGCTCATCGGCATAAAAGAACGGTGAGTGATTTGGATAAACCATGGCAGGGTCATCGGCGGCAATACCCAGGAAAAAGAACATACCTGGCACCTCATTGGCATAGTAGGAGAAATCCTCCGCGCCAGTAATCAGTGATGCCTCGGCAAATCGTTCACCCGCTACACGCTGCAGTGTCGACGACATGCGCCGTGTCAGGGCCGGATCGTTATTGGTAACTGGATAACCCAGCGAAATATCGACCTCAGCACTTGCTCCAGCACTTTCTGCAATCTGTTTGGCCGTTCGCTCCACACGCTGATGGATCTGACGGCGTGTCTCGGCATCAAAGGTACGAAGTGTGCCGATCATTTCTACTGAATCCGGGATGATGTTGCTGCGCAGACCGCCATTAATGGCCCCCACGGTCACAATCGATGGCGTCAGCGTGGCATCCAGCTGGCGACTGGGAATCGTCTGCAGGCCCAGTACGATCTGCGAGGCAATCACAATCGGGTCGATGCCCGCCCATGGGGCTGCGCCGTGAGTCTGCTGCCCCTGCACCCGAATCCGGAAGGAGTCGCTGGATGCCATGGTGCCACCTTCACGAACCGCAATCTGTCCTGCCGGAATCGGCCAGACATGCAGGCCGAACACGGCATCAGGGCGCAACTCGTCGAAAAGGCCTTCTTTCAGCATCAGTTCGGCACCACCCTCCTCGCCTTCGGGAGCGCCTTCCTCGGCTGGCTGAAAGATGAACATAACGGTACCGGGCAGCTCATCACGCATACCCGCAAGCACGGAGGCTGTACCCATCAAGATGGCCATGTGATTATCATGACCACAGGCATGCATCACTCCGACATCCTGACCGTTGTATTCGGTGCGCACCTGTGAGGCAAACGGCAGATTCACCTGCTCTTCCACAGGCAACGCATCCATGTCCGCACGCAGCGCAACCACGGGCCCGGGTCGACCACCGTGCAGAATACCAACGACACCCGTGTGTGCCACGCCAGTGGTGACCTCCATCCCCAGTGATTCCAGATGTGATGCGATCACACCAGCGGTCCTGAACTCACGATTGCCAAGTTCAGGATGCTGATGGAAGTCGCGGCGCCAGTCGACTACCTGCGGCATGACGGCATCAACACGCCCCTGCACATTGGCCGGCAGCGCCGGTGTCTGGGCACTAACAACCGCACTTGCGAATAGGAATAGCACTGCACTGAGCTGTTTCATTGTTCTGGCTCCTGAGTTGTCATTGTTGATCTGCCGGTACTGCCAGAAAGCGTAGCCCTGCGCGGCAGATAAATCCAGCGAGCTTTGTTACAATCATCGTTTTGCGAGTCCTTGGTGGGCCGCAGCCCGGTATTTGCTATGGAACTGTTCGTTTTTGATCTCGATGGTACGCTGCTGGATAATTCTTCCAGAATATCTGTGTTCACGCGCGACACTCTGCGCGAGCTGGAACGCAACGGTATTGCCTACACGGTAGCGACCGGTCGCAACCTGCATGCGGCCAAAGATATCATCGCCGATCATGGCTTCGGACTGCCCCATGTCTATACCAACGGTGTGCTGGTATGGGATCCACGTCTGGAAAGCATTTCTCTGGGCAACTTTCTGACCATTGTTGAGGCCAGACACATCCTGGCGGCCGCCGACCAGGCAGATCTGACGCCGTTTGTTCATACCATCAACAAGCAGCACCAGCACGCCATTTTCCACCCGCCAGTGCGACACTCGGTTGAGGAAAGGCTGCTGGGAGTGTTCGCTGCCCGCTCGGAGACGCCGGTCAAACCATTGCAGGCCATGCCGAACGACGTACAGATCACCAACATTAACATGATCGGTCAAAATGAATCTGTCGACTTCGTAAACGACAGCATCTCCAATGAACCACTGCTGGTTGCCTATTCCGGACCGGCCATGGAAGACCAGTCCCTCAAGTGGATTGACATTCACCACAGCGAGGCCAGCAAAGGGGCAGCAATTGCTGCACTGCGTGAGCAACTGGGCGCCTCCCGGGTTATCTGCTTTGGCGACAGCGACAATGATCTGAGCATGTTTGCCATTGCCGATGAGAGTTACGCCACCAGCAATGCCAAAGATCCGGTCAAAGCCGCCGCCACGGCTGTCATCGGGCATCACCATGAAGACGGTGTCGCCAGATTTCTGCGCCAACGATTTGGACTCTAGCTGCGCTTGTGAATACCCGTGCCAGACCTTATGATCGGGCCACCATTACATAACAACAGGGGAAGCCATCATGGCATGGGTAATGTTGATCGTCGCTGTCGCACTGCTGCAATACATCGTCTTCGGCGTACAGGTTGGACGAGCTCGGGGAAAATACAATGTGCCCGCACCAGCAGTTCAGGGCGACCCGACCTTTGAGCGTTACTATCGGGTGCAGATGAATACACTGGAAAGCCTGGTGATCTTTCTGCCGGCTATCTACATGTTTGCCAACAGTATCAGCGCATTTTATGCCGCCATACTTGGCCTGATTTTTGTCATCGGACGCCAGCTTTATGCCATCGCCTACGTGAAAGACCCCAAGACTCGTGGCCTTGGATTCGCTCTTACCATGCTGCCCAATCTGTTTCTTGTCATCGGGGCCATTGTGGCTGCCGTTATGGCGCTGCTTCCGGCATGAGGCAGAGTGCACCATCGGCGCTGCGTAACCGCGAACCAATCTGTCAGGTTCTGAAGTCGTTTGTAAAATCTGGTGACATGGCTCTTGAGATCGCAGCGGGTACTGGCGAACATGCCATTTTCTTCAGCCATGAACTGCCAGTTGCGCGATGGTGGCCCAGCGATATCAACCCCGATGCACTGTCGAGCATTGCCGCGTGGCGCGAACACGAGGGCATCGACGCGCTGCAGCCTCCACTTCTGCTGGATATCAGTGGCGAGCCTGCCCAGACCAGAGCGCAACTGGCAGTGGCCGGACTGGACCCTGTCGCGCTGGACCTCATCACCTGCATCAACATGATTCACATCAGTCCCTGGTCAGCGACACAGGGTTTGATGCGCCATGCAGAGGCCTTGCTGAATGCTGGTGGCATTCTGTATCTGTATGGCCCCTATCAGCGTGGCGGCCGCCATACTGCAGACAGCAACGCCGCGTTTGATGCCGACCTGCAAAGCAGAAATCCGCAGTGGGGCGTGCGGCACCTTGAAGATGTGGTGCAGCTGGCAGGCCAGCATCAACTTGAACTGGCGGACACGGTTGAAATGCCTGCCAACAATCTGAGTGTCATCTTCCGGCGGAGTTGACTGGTATCCGGCGGGCAATCCGGTTTTTGTTGATGCGGTATAAGCCCTCTGGGTAAACTGCCTCGCGCGGGTCTCTGAACAACCATTCAAACAAACC
Organism: Pseudohongiella sp. SYSU M77423; assembly: GCF_029911965.1. Classification (NCBI taxonomy): domain Bacteria; kingdom Pseudomonadati; phylum Pseudomonadota; class Gammaproteobacteria; order Pseudomonadales; family Pseudohongiellaceae; genus Pseudohongiella; species Pseudohongiella sp. SYSU M77423. The sequence continues at coordinate 714,738 of NZ_JARYTH010000002.1, forward strand.
GGAGTAGTCTGATGAGCAATAACCGTGTTCTTTCGCGTCGCAAGTTCCTGGGTACCAGTCTTGGCGCAGGAGCGGCGCTGACTTTATCGCCATCCTTTCTGGCGCTGGCGCAGAATGCGTCACCCATCATGCGACCAATTCCATCTTCCGGACAGATGCTGCCTGCCATCGGACTGGGCAGCTCCGCCACATTTGCACAGGTGGCACGCAGCGAAGATATCAGCGCTGTTCGGGACGTACTGCAGCGGATGCACTCTTTGGGTGGGCGTGTGTTTGATACCGCTCCCGGTTATGGCGCATCGGAGGAAGTGGCAGGCCAGATTGCCCAGGAACTGGGTATCAATGACTCACTGTTCTGGGCAACCAAAGTCAATGTCGCCGGCCGGGATGGCGGCAGCGCAAACCCACAGGCTGCCCGCGAACAGATTGAAACCTCCTTCGAACGCATAGCCAAACCTGTTATTGACCTGATCCAGGTTCACAATATGGGTGACCCGGACACGCAGCTCGGCATTCTGCGCGAGTACAAAGAGGCTGGTCGCATTCGTTACATGGGTATTACTACTACCTTCCCCGGACAATACGATCACCTGATTGAGGTCATGCGCAGCCAGCCACTGGATTTTATCGGTATCGATTACGCCGTCGACAACCGCGACGTTGAGGAAACGATTCTGCCACTGGCCCAGGAACGCGGTATAGGCGTGCTGGTATACGCGCCGTTTGGCCGCACTCGTCTCTGGTCGCGTGTTGGCGACCGGCCAGTCCCTGAGTACGCCAGTGAATTCGATGCGTCAACCTGGGGACAGTTCTTCCTGAAATTTGTGCTCAGCCACCCTGCGGTCACCGCCGCCACGCCATCGACCAGTCGACCCAGCAATATGGAAGACAATATCGGCGCGATGCTTGGACGTCTACCTGATGAAGCCATGCGACGCCGCATGGTTGCGACCGTCGACGAGCTGCCGATGGTATAGCGAGAAGCTGCTTAACGAAGGGACCTGCGGCCAGGGAGAGATCGGCACAGGTATGAGGGTTTTCGCTTAGCCGTCTGCAGAATTGCCCTGCAGACGGCTATCGCGCCCGGCATTTATCAGACTTACAGTGTCCCGATGTAAGCTGCCAGATTCTGCATTTCGTCGTCGGTCAGTGCTGCCGCCGTCGCGTACATCATTGCACTTTGTGGACCACGCTCTTCCCGGTTTTTATAGGCTGTCAGCGCCTCTACGATGAAGTCCGGGCTGCGACCAGCCAGAGTCGGGCCAATGCCACCGCCGCCATTGGCGCCGTGACAGGCGGCACAGCTGGCGTAGGTAGCCGCACCAAGCTCTGCTGGACTGGCTGAGGCAGCCGCCTCAGCGGCAGCACGCTGCTGATCGAGAATGTTACCGTTGTCTGCTACATACTGTTCATAACAGTCGCCAATGCAGGCATGAACGCGTGATTGATTAGGCAGATCCAGATTCATCCAGGCGATTCCAATGACCGCTACGGTGCCCAATACAGTTAAAACCGGGATGTACACTTGCTTCATAATTACTCCTGAAATTCATAAGCACCGGTGATACCCTACATCTGCACGGAACAGACCCAAATTCACCGGTTTGATCTGCATCTTGCCGCGCGGCGCAATTTTACCCCAATTTACTCGATGGGCGCGATCACATGGCGACAACTTTGTACTGGATAACGAATGATTTGCGGCTTAGTGACAACCCTGCCCTGCTGCGGGCCTCACAAAGCGACGCATTAATTTGTGTTTATTGTGTTGATCAGCGATGGTTTCTGCCACATCGCTATCATATCAGCTCAATGGGCCTGCATCGCTGGCGCTACCTGAACGAGTCGCTTGCCGAACTGGGCCGTTCCCTGCGCGACCGCGGTCAATATCTTGATATCAAGTACGGCTACACAGAACAACAGCTAAGCCAGTTGATTGACCGACACCCCGTCAACCGCCTGGTCTGCAGTCGTCAGAATGGCAGTGATGAGCGCCGGATTCTGAGCTATCTGCAGTCTCGTTTCCCCAATCTGCAAGTAGTGCAGGTAGATAACAATACGTTGTATGAGCTCGAACAGATTGACACCGAACTGAGCACACTGAAGCAGGGATTTGCGGCATTTCGCCAGCGGGTTCAGAATCTTCCGCCACAACTTCCCATTCAGACGCCTGATTCGCTGCCCCGACCGCCACTGCGTGTTGTAGAAAGCAGCCCGTTACCCGCCTGGCTGCCAACACTGCCGCCGTTGGCAGCCAATGGCGGTCAGCGCCCCGGCGCCGACAATAGCGCGGATCTCGCTTTCCCGCCGGGTGAGTCGGCTGCCTCCAGTCATGCCAGGCGTTACTTCGAATCAGAGTTACCGATGACCTATAAGGAGACACGCAACGCGCTGTCTGGCAGGGACAACTCCAGCAGGTTATCAGCGGCACTCTCGCAGGGATGTCTGTCAGTGCGCCGTGCTGCACACATGTTGCAACGACACGAGGAACAAAACGGTGTCACCGCATCCAGTCAGCATCTGCTGCAGAAGCTGCTTTGGCGTGAATACTTTCACTGGCTGGCGCTGGCACAGCATGACAGCCTGTACCGCCTGAAAGGCCTGCGCAAGCAAGCACCGCATGCCTGCCTGCATCCTGAGCGATACCAGAAGTGGTGTCATGGCAATACGCCCTGGCCGCTGGTAAACGCCTGCATGAGGGAATTGAAGGCGACCGGCTACCTGTCTAATCGGGGACGTCAGATTGCAGCCAGTTGCTTTGTCAACGAACTGGGCATGGACTGGCGCTATGGCGCGGCCTGGTTTGAGCACCAGCTGGTTGATTATGATGTCGCGTCAAACTGGGGCAACTGGCAATATATCGCAGGCGTGGGTGTGGATCCTCGCGGTGGTCGACACTTCAATATTGAAAAGCAGGCGGCCCAGTTCGACCCTCACGGAGACTATGTGCGGCACTGGGCACCTGAGCAGCCAAATACCCAGCTGGACTCGGTTGATGCAGCAGATTGGCCCGTTTCGTAGGAGATTTACCCTAAATCCCCCCCATTCGGTGCTAGTAAGCATTGACAATGTTGTGTAATCTACGCTCCATGTATGACAAGGATGCAGGATCTGACATGGCACAAAATAACGAAGGCAAACCTAAAAAGTTTTTTGGTTTTCAGGTCAGCGATACAGTCTCGTATATCGTGGTGGTAATTCTGGCACTGATTTTTATCCGCCAGGTTATGCAGCTATTCTGATTGGCAGGGCCGGTCAGCAAACTTCCGATCCCCCTCCTGCCGTGTTAAATTAACGCCCTTTTTGAAATTCCCGTGCGGACGCAGGCCCGCCCGGGCCCTAATCTATATACAGGAATTCATATGTCTCAACATTACAAGGTCGCCTTGCTCGACGGTGACGGAATCGGCCCGGAAATCATGCGCGAAGCGGTCAAGGTGCTGGAACTCGTTGCCGAGCGCAATGACGTCACCTTTGACCTGATCCATACGCCCTTTGGCGCCAGCGCCTATTTTGAGTGCGGCCACCCGTTTCCGGAACAGACCCAGAAAGTATGTGATGAGGCAGATGCCATTCTGAAAGGTCCGATTGGTCTGAACCACCAGGAATCACAGAAGATCCCGGTCGATATGCAGCCTGAACGTGGTGCTCTGCTGCCGCTGCGCCGTCGTTACAATACCTACGCAAACTTCCGCCCGGTATTCCTGCCACAGGGTCTTGCGCATTTCTCGCCACTGAAAAAAGAAATCATAGGTGACGGCATTGATATCATGATCATCCGTGAGCTGGTCGGTGGCCTTTACTTCGGCGAGAAGGAAACGGGCACAACGGCCGATGGCATTCGTTATGTCAAAGAGATTCTGGAGTATGACGAAGTACAGATTCGTCAGATCGCCAAAGTCGCCTTCGAAACGGCACAGAGCCGCAAAAAAGTACTGCACAACATCCACAAGAGCAATGTGTTGAAGTCGAGCGTGCTGTGGAACACGGTCATTGAAGAAGTTGGCAAGGACTACCCGGACGTAAAGATCGAACACATTCTGGTTGATGCCGCCGCGACCTACCTCTGCCTGAACCCAGGTCGATTTGACGTGATGGTGATGGAAAATATGTTCGGCGACATTCTCAGCGACCAGGGTGGCGGCATTCTGGGCTCACTGGGACTGATGCCCTCAGCATGTATCGGTGACGAGAAGGCCTACTATGAGCCCTCTCATGGTTCGGCTCCGGATATCGCGGGTAAGAATATCGCCAATCCTTACTCAATGATCGGGTCTGTGGCGATGATGCTGGAGATGAGCTTTGGAATGCGCGAGGAATCACGTAACGTCTGGCACGCCATGCAAAGCGTATTTGCCGACGGCTACTCGACTCCGGATCTGTCCAAACCCGGCAGCGACGTCAAAATGATCGATACCCAGGCATTTGGCGACCGCGTCGTCGAGGCACTGCGAAAGCTGCCTGTACCCTCAGCCTGACAGGCGGCCCGGACCGTCAGAACGGTCTGGCATGTTTGGGTAGCAGGATCACCTTGCTGCCCGACAGCTTGTCATGCACTGCGTCCCGATCCCGGTCGACGTACATCCAAAAATACCCAAGCCCGGCCAGCCAGAAAGCTGGCCATGCGGCAACAAAACGTGTCACCGCCTGCCGCGCAGTCAAGGGCTGATTATCCAGACTCAGCACCCGAATTCGCCAGGCAATCATGCCCAGCGTCTGACCACTGCGGCACCAGAACCACACGTAGAACGCCAGTGAAGTACTCACCATCATGACAAACTGCAGAGCAGAAAGCACCGGGTGCGTAACCACCTCGCCGTCCACCAGTTGACTGGTGTTGTCCGCAAAAAAGCCGAAGATAAACAGCAGGACGTAGCCAAAACAGAACCAGATAGCCGCCACCAGAAACATATCGTACAACAGCGCTGCCAGACGCCGCAGCAGCCCTGCACGCGGCAGCTCAGCGATTTCTGCTGCATCCAGCAAACGGCGATCGATTTTGGTTTTGCCTGACTTGACTGCGGCGCCGGAGTCCGGCGCCTGACGGGAATCGCTCATGGGTTCAGAATACTTCCGGCGGGGTCATATCGACTGCAGCTTCGTCCGCGTCATCTTCGCTGCCAGGAGCACGTCGATTCGGAGCCACTGACTGCAGCAGACCACGCAACTGCTCCAGCTCCTCGGAGGTCGGTTGCTGCCTCGGCTCATCCAGTGACTCGCCGTCGAGCTCACTGGCAAAAAACACCTGATCAAAGGTGGTGCGCACATCCTTCATGCACATGATCGTAAACGAGGGCTCATCACGTTCTGTGCGATACTCATTCAGACGTCCGTACAACACTTCCTGACAATCCTCGTGACGGGCTGCGCGGCGTGCTGCAAGAACCAGCTGATTCTGTAAATGCGAATAACTGGCAGGCAGCCACAGACGGGCTACTTCCTTCTCGTCAAGCAGTTCTGTGCTGCCACCGGAAATACTCTGCGCCTGGACCACACCCGGGGTCAGACCCAGCGCGGACAGCAGGAACAGGGAGAAAATTGACAGCTTCAGTTTGTTTGTCATCATGTCCTCATTATCGGTCATTTCGCCACAAACTTAAACTCTGATAGAATCGCCGCTCTCGTCCAGACCAGTACCGGGACCCGTAACACATGACAGACTCGGCCAACGACACACGCCGCCACATTCGCCTGCTGGACACCACGCTACGCGATGGTGAACAGACCCAGAGTGTTTCCTTCACGCCCAAGGAAAAGCTGCAGATTGCCAAGTCACTGCTGCAGGCGCTGCGTGTTGACCGTATTGAAGTCGCTTCAGCGCGGGTCTCTGCGGGTGAACAACAGGCAGTCGCCGATATTAATGCCTGGGCGGCGCAGGAAGGCCTGCTGGAGAAAGTCGAGGTGCTCGGCTTTGTGGATTACACACTGAGCGTCAACTGGGTTCGTGATGCCGGCGGCAAGGTCATCAACCTGCTGGCAAAAGGCAGCGAAAAACACTGCCGCGAGCAGCTGGGCAGAACGCTGGAACAGCATGTCGACGACATCAGACGGACCGTGGCCTACGCGCATGAAAACGGTCTGCAGGTAAACATGTATCTGGAAGACTGGTCCAATGGTTACCGAGACAGCCGTGAGTATGTTTATGGCCTGGTGGCCGGTGTCAGCGATATTGGGATTCGCAACTTCATGCTGCCTGACACACTGGGCGTCATGACCCCGGATGAAGTGTTCGAGGCGCTCTCCGACATGGTGGATCGCTTTCCCGATCAACGCTTCGATTTCCATCCCCACAATGACTACGGACTGGCCACTGCCAACGTGATGGCCGCAGTGAAGGCCGGTGTCGACACCATTCATTGCACCATCAACTGCCTCGGCGAACGCGCAGGTAATGCATCACTGGCGGAAGTCGCCGTGGTATTAAAAGACAAAATGGATGTCCGACTGTCCATCGATGAAACCCGTATCGCCATGCTGAGTCGCATGGTCGAGAATTTTTCCGGCAAATGGGTTGCCGCCAATGCGCCCATCGTTGGTGCCGATGTCTTTACTCAAACCGCGGGCATTCACGCCGATGGTGACCAGAAAGGCGGGCTCTATATCACTGCCCTGCGTCCGGAACGTTTTGCCCGCAAGCGCACCTATGCACTGGGCAAAATGAGTGGCAAGGCCTCACTGGCCAATAACCTGGAAGAGCTGGGCCTGGAACTGTCCGACGAAGATCAGCGCAAGGTGCTTCAGGAAATCGTCAAGCTTGGGGACTCCAAGGCTTTGATCACGGCCGACGATCTGCCGTTCATCATTGCAGATGTGCTCGAACGACGCGAGTACCGTTACATCGAGTTGCTGAACTGCTACATCAGCAGTGGCCTGGATGTCGACAGTACAGCCAGTATCCGCGTGACCATTCAGGGCAAGAACTACAACGCTTCAGGATCGGGGAATGGCGGCTTTGCAGCCTTCATCGATGCCATCAGCAAGATCCTCAAGAAGCGCGACTTTGTCATGCCAGCACTGGTCGACTATGAAGTCCACATTCCACGTGGCGGCAATACCAATGCATTGACTGAATGTATCATTACCTGGCGGGTTGAGGAGCGGGAGATAAAAACCCGTGGCGTGGACGCCAACCAGGTGCTGGCGGCGGTCAAGGCCACCCTGCGCATGATCAACATCCGTATGCATGCACTGATCCCCTGATCGGGCAGCGATGCTGAGCTGGCTGGCTGGCGATCAGTCAGACTCTGCGCAGCAGCACGACCCCAATCGACACACACAGCAGTACCGGTAGCAATGCCGCCAGGAACGGGCTGATGCCATACAATAATGTGACAGGCTCAATGGTGCGCTGGACAATGGTAAACACCAGCGATATCGCAATGGCGACAAACACTCGATGTCCCATGGTCGCTTCACGCAGCGGTCCAAATACAAATGATACCGCCAGCAGCACCAGGCTCAGAGTCGCCAGGGGTTGCATCAGTTTTTTCCAGAACGCCAGGTAATAGCTGCTGCTGTCGAGACCCTCGCTGTCAAAATAGCGTGCAAACTGGAACAGACCGCTGATCGACTGACGGTCCGGCCTGACCAGCAATACGCTTAACAGTTCCGGCGACATATCAACGTCCCATCGATACTCCGGCTGGCGACTGCCCTGTAACTGAGTGTCGCCGAATACAGTCTGCTGCACATCATAAAGACGCCAGTAGGACTGACCATCGGTGTCGACATATTCGCCACGCTGCGCAAAGCGGCTGCTTGCTACCCGGCGCTCGACGTTCAGGGAGAAAATGGTGATACCGAACAGCTCGCGCCCGCCCGGCGCAATGGCATTGATGTGAATAAACTGATCACCAATCTTGCGCCATTCCCCCTCATCACTGCTGATCGCCTGACCACCGCTCATGGTCATGGCACGATCACTTTGCGCCTGCTGCTGCAGAGTCGGCGCCACCCATTCACCCAGGACCAGGCCAAACAGCATGACACCCAGCACCGGAATCATCACCCAGCCTATCAGTGTGTGCGTCTTGACACCGGCTGCCTGCATGATCAGCAGTTCCTGACTGGAGGCCAGCACACCCAGCCCGATAATCGCGCCACCCAGAGCAATGTAGGGAAGCAGTTCGTAGACGCTGGTAGGCAGGGTTTTCATCACGTAAGCAAAGGCATTTGCAGCTGTGTAAAACTGATTGGTACTGCCCAGCTCGTCAGCCAGCGTGAAGATCAGATCAATCGTGGTAATCAGGCCCAGCACAATCAGCATTGCGCCAAGCACCGTTCGCGTAACGTATCGGGACAGCATGCTCATGAGGGCTGTCCTTCTGGACCGGGCGCGAGGCGGGAAGCCTGGCTGACCCTGGGCCGACCGCGCAGCATCAGCCACAGACCGCCGGCAAGAAACATCAGATGTACCCACCAGAGTCCGACCAGCACCGGCAGCTCACCTTCTTCGATGGCATCACGGGACACCTGCAGCAGCATGAAATAGACACCATACAGCAGTGCCGCGGGGACCAGTCTGGCAAAACGCCCCTGACGCGGCTCAACTTTGCTCAGGGGCACCGCAATCAAGGACAGAATGGGCAGCAGCAGGACCACTGAAATGCGCCACTGCAGTTCCGCCTGATAGGCCGGATCTGCCGAACCAAGCAGCGCCAGTGTCGGCAGGGCTTTTTCTTCCAGTACTGGCGCTATGCCGACCTGTTCTGGCAGCAGTATGCCCTGCTGCACAAAGTCTGTGATGGTGTAGTCTGCCTGACCTGGCGTGCCGTCATAAAACACACCGTTTTCCAGCAGCATGAAGCGACGCCCGCTGGGCTCGTCGAGCACGGGTCGGGCGGTTTCTGCAATCATCACTCGCAGACCGGACTCGCCTTCCGGCGGCGTTGGGTCTCTGACCACCACAAAGGTATTGTTCAGCTGGCGGCCCTGGCCGGTTTCGGAAATGGTTTCTGCGTAGGTCACACGCTGTCCGCGGTTGAACTCCTGAAACTGTCCGGCAACGATCAGGTCTATTTCGGTCAGTTCCTGCTGCGACTGACGCAATCGTTCGGTCTGCTGCAGACCTGCCGGGGCAGCGTAAAGACTCAGCAGGCCCATCAGCGACGCCAGCATCAAGGCAATCAGGGTAGTCACGCCGAGCAGCCGGCGGCGACTGTAACCACAGGCATGCAGGACAACCAGTTCATTCTCAGCGTACATCCGACCATAAGTGAGCAGTACGGCCAGAAACCACGCGAAGGGTACGATGATAGTGAGAAACTCGGGCAGCCGGAACGACATCAGCAACAGCAGAATATCGGTTGTCATCTGCCCGGCAACGGCATCGCCCAGATACTGCAGAAATCTTGAGGTGAAGGACACTACCAACAGGATCAGTGTGACAGCCGCAGTGACCTGCAGCAGTTGACGGGCAAGGTAGCGAAACAGGATCACTGGGCAGCGTCCCGTTTAAAGTTCACTCTCGCCCACCAGAGTTTTGAAGGCAGGCGGCACCGGGGCGATCTTGTGCTTGTCAAAATCAAAAAACACAACGCCCTGCTTGGCATTGCAGACAACCCGATCCAGCGCGGAGTTGGTGATCTGAAAGCAGATATCGCAGCCGTACTTGTTGAAACGTCCGACACCCACTTCGATGACCAGCACATCCTTGGCAAACGATTCAGAACGATAATCAATGGCCATATCCGTCACGACCATACCCAATCCGAATATATTGGACTCGGTCAGTCCCAGGCTGGCCAGCAGCTGCAAACGCGCTTCATGCAGGATGTGAACCATGGCAACACTGTTGAGGTGGCGGGCGTAATCAAGGTCGCTGAAGCGCACCGGATATTCCATGCTGAACAGGAATTCTTCCGGCATATTGATTTTGACACGTGCCATAACCGCTCCATGCTGCGTGCTGAGAAAATGAGGCGCCAATTTTAATCGTCTGGGGCACTAAAGTACACTTATTGCCATGCCGCGCGTAATTCTCTAGCATGTCAGGCAGTTACCCTTTTGATAACGCACTTTTCAGGAAACTTCTATGAAATTTCAGCTGCTCGCCGACAAGAATCTGGGCAAAAAACACGACTGCCTGGTACTGGGTGTATGCGAAAAAACCGGCCTGCTGGCCGAGGATATCCCGCTGGACGACAAGTTGGCCGCACTGATCAAATCACTGCATAAAGCCGGCGATATCAAAGGCAAAGCGGGCGAGACTTTGCTGGTACCGGTCGCCGACAGCTCATTGACGGATCGACTGCTGCTGGTAGGCGTTGGCGAGAGTGCACCGGCAGAGCCCAAAATCTGGCGTAAGGCGGTCCGTGCCGCCGCTCAGGCCCTGAACAAAACCCCGGCCAAATCGGCCCTGGTGGCGCTGGCACAGGTTCCAGTCAAAGAGCGCGATGGCGAATGGGCTGTCACACAGCTGACCATGGAGCTGGGCAATGCCCAGTATCGTTATGACCAGACCAAAAGCAAAAAAGCCCCGCCACTGAGTCTGAAATCGGTTGGCATTGCAGCACCTACGGGCAGCACCAAAAAGTCGCTGGATCAGGCCCTGCAGGCAGGCCAGGCAATCAGTGCCGGCATGAGTGTGACAAGAGAGCTGGGCAATCTGCCTGGAAATATCTGCACACCGTCATACCTGGCGCAGCGCGCCACAGAAATGGGCCTGAAGTACAAGTCACTGAAAGTCAAAGCGCTAACCGAGAAGCAGATGGAGCGGCTCGGTATGGGTTCATTGCTGTCAGTGGGTCACGGCTCTGATCAGGAGTCCCGCCTGATTGTCATCGAACATAAAGGCACCACAAAAGCCAACAGCCGACCTTATTGTCTGGTTGGCAAGGGCATCACCTTCGACACTGGCGGCATCAGCCTGAAGCCAGGACTGGGCATGGACGAAATGAAGTTCGACATGTGCGGTGCGGCCTCAGTAATAGGTACAATGACAGCCGTGGCAGAACTCAACCTGCCGATTAATGTTGTGGCAGTGATTGCTGCTGCTGAAAACATGCCCAGTGGCCGGGCAACCAAACCTGGCGATATCGTTACCAGCATGTCCGGCAAGACCATCGAGATTCTCAACACTGATGCAGAAGGCCGACTGGTATTGTGTGATGCACTGACCTACGCAGAGCGCTTTAAACCCAAAACTGTCATCGATGTTGCAACGCTGACGGGCGCGGCCGTGGCCACCTTTGGCGACGTCAACACCGCCATGCTGAGCAACCATGACCCTTTGGCTGATGAGCTGTTCAAGATTGGTCAGACCACGCTGGATACCGTCTGGCGCCTGCCCATGAGCGATGAATACCAGGCCCTGCTGGACTCAAATTTTGCTGATATTGCCAATATTGGTGGTCCCAAAGCCGGCACCATCACAGCGGCCTGCTTCCTGTCGCGGTTCACTGAAAAATTCCAGTGGGCACACCTGGATATCGCTGGCACGGCCTGGTTTGGCGGCGCGTTAAAAGGCGCAACCGGACGTCCGGTTCCGCTGCTGGTTGAATACCTGCGTCAACAGAAAGCCTGACACAGCACACAAGAGCCGGCACTTTCTGAACCAGACGCACTCCAGGGTGGCAGTGCGTCTGGCGACCTTAATCATTATTTTCGGGGATTCGGAGCATGTCAGGGCATACCCTGCGCAGCGCCATGATTTTGCTGATCGTCGGCAACGCACTCGCCGTGCTTTCGGATGTGATCGTGAAGCTGATGGGCAGCGACGCACCCATCTTTCAGTTTATCGTAATCAGAACACTGATCACGCTGCTACTGCTGCTTCCGTTTTATCGGCAGTTCAACCACAGGGCGCCATTTGCAGGGCTCAAGGTGCATCTTGTGCGCTCACTGACGGCCCTGCTGGGTGTATTCTGTATGGTCGTGGCGTTGACTACATTGCCGCTGGCAACGGCCAATGCGGTGTTTTATGTGGCTCCCCTGATGGTCATGGTGCTGGCGGTAATGCTGTTCGGCGAAAAACTCACACCGCTGAGTATGCTTGCAGTCGTCAGTGGCTTTGTTGGCACGCTGGTGATTCTGCGGCCAATCGACTTTAACTGGGGCGCACTGGCAGCGCTGGGAAGCGCACTGGCATTGGCCGTCAATGCGGTGCTGGTGCGCTTGCTGCCGAAAGATCAATCCACCGTGCACAAATTGTTTGTCAGCCATTTTTTGATGGTGCCCCCGGCGCTGTTACTGTTCGCCTGGGAATGGTTTTTCTCGGCACCCGGCTGGCGCCTGGATATTGTCAGCTATGCACTGAGTTCCGGCATCCTGATGTTGATATATAGCCTGACGGTGCTGCTGGCCTACCGGACAGTGGATGCCAACCAGGTAACCAGTGCCGAATACACCGGTCTGATCTGGGCCATTGTGATTGGCTGGATCTGGTTTGCCGAGGCACCTGATATCTGGTTTGTCATTGGCAGCTTGATGATTGTTGTGCCACTGGTATTGCTGGGCATTGTGCAAAACAACCGCAGCACAGCACCGGCGGCCTATCGACCACCATCCAGCGGCTGACCGGCAGCGTAATTTCCTGAGACAACACAGGACACAGGCGATTGAGCACTGGTAAACGACAAGCATTAGCAAACAACAAGCAGGAGCAATCGATGGAATCCATCTACTATGTACTTTGCTGGCATTGTCATCGACGCTGCAAACACTGCTATGAAGAACGCTTCCGTCCCTACGTGCGCGAAGAACTGGACGAGGTGGTGAACGAGGCATTGCGAAGCGCACCGGCCATTATCAGCAATTTTCCTGAGACCATGCAGTACCTCGACCGCGATACACCGGACGACAGCACGCCCAGCGGGTTCAAGCTGCGCACCGGCAGAATCATCATTTCGGGCGGCGACGTGCTGACCGACCCAGTGCGGGAGCGCGTGTTATATCCAGCTCTTGAAGCCATCCGCGACAAGTACCGCAACAACGGTGGCGTCAAGGTCATCGTGCAGACCACCGGCGACCTGCTGACTGAAAAGATACTCGACGAACTACTGAGTCGCGGCGTATGGTCGGTTTCTGCAGCAGGTATCGACGATTATCATGTCGGCATGCAGGGTGACAAGAAGCTCGAGCTGGCTGCGAAGCTTCGCGAGATGTTCGAATCTGCCGGCATGATCAGCGTCGCAGAGCATGACAAGCGTCGCGACCTGGACGGCCAGGGCCCGCCGGTATACAGCATGTTTGGTGCAACCGATGATGCCTGGATTGGCAAGATCTGGCCTCGCGGGCGTGCCTGGCAGAACAGCCTGTCCAAAGCCACCATCAAGGACAACTTCTGTAACGCCTGGTCGGGTGGACTGGGTTTTCTGGAGTACGGCTATAACGGATCTGAAGTCTCGATCGACCCCGATGGCAATGTGTTCCCCTGCTGTCTGAAAACCGCTCGGGCGCTGGGCAACCTGACAGAGGAACCACTGACAGACATTCTCGACAGCCTGGCCGGACACCCGGTATTTGAAGCCATCAATGCCGGCAAACCTGAGCGCATGGGCCTTACCCAGGGCCAGTCAGTCAGTGAGTATCTCGCCAACTGCTACACCCACACGCCCGACGGACGTGATTACAGCAATTTGTGTATCGGCTGCGACGCTTTTTTTCGCGACCACCTGGAAACAGTGCTGCACGACCTGCGCAGACAACGACTCGGGCGTCGCCTGCAGATGATACCCACACATCAGACATCCTGAGAGCTGAATAGCTGATGACGTTCTATCTTAAAACGACAGCGTTGACTGAACTGCTCTCAAAACCGCTCCGACGCTTAGCGAAACACAAGTCACGGACCTTGGTCGGCTGTATGCTTTTCACGGCGCTGGCCCATGGCCAGCAAGCTGACCCGGCAGACTGGACGGCGGTGGAGGATCAGGCTCGCAATCGGCCACTGTATTTTTATGCCTGGGGTGGTGATCAGCAGACCAATACCTACCTGAACTGGGTTGCCAGCGAACTGGCGGAACGCCATGACATTGATATGACGCATGTGCGTTTGAGCGATACAGCGGATGCCGTCGCTCGAGTGCTGGCGGAAAAACAGGCAGGCAATTCAGATCGCGGCGCAGTGGACCTGTTGTGGCTGAACGGTGAGAATTTTGCCAGCATGAAGGACAATGACCTGCTGTTTGGCCCCTGGGCTGAACAATTGCCAAACTACGCACTGGTCAATGCCGATGCCAATCCTGATGTCAGATCTGACTTTACCGTACCAGTGGACGGGTATGAGTCGCCCTGGCTGCGGGCGCATCTGGTGTTTTATTACGACAGCGCCTATGTGGCTTCGGCGCCTGTCAGTGTGAGCGAGCTGCTCGACTGGGCAGAACGCTACCCAGGCGAATTCACCTACCCCCGGCCGCCAAACTTTCTGGGCACAACGTTTTTAAAGCAGGCATTGCTGGAGCTGGTGTCAGACACATCGGTGTTGTATACGCCTGTTGGTGACAGCGATTTCAATGCGGTCACTGCCCCTCTCTGGGATTTCCTGGACGCCCTGCATCCCAATCTGCTGCGCCAGGGTCGCAATTTCCCTGCCAACGGGGCGGAGCTTCGCCGCCTGATGGTCGACGGTGAAATTGCGCTGGCGATTTCTTTTAATCCGACTGAAGCGGTCAACAGTGTGGCGCGCGGTGAATTGCCGGACAGCGTCCGTACGCACCTGCCCCAACGTGGCACACTGGCGAATGTCAGTTTCCTCGCGATCCCATTCAACGCCAGCCACAAGGCTGCCGCGATGGTGGCAGCCAACTTTCTGTTGTCACCCGAGGCCCAGTTGCGCGCGCAGGATCCCGATCACATGGGTGGCACAGCCGTTATCGATATAACTGTCCTGTCGCAGCAATGGCAGGATCAATTCGCGGCGACACGCCAGTCACACCCTGCAGCCCCTGCAGCGATGACGGGCACGACCGCACTGCAGGAGCCGCACCCCAGCTGGATGGACGCGCTGGAGGCAGCCTGGATGGCGCGTTATGTCAGCCGCTGAAGGCTCTTCGGTGTCAATGAAACAGTCTAAGCACAACAGGGCCGGCTGAAATGCTGAGAGCTGCGCCAGCACTGATGGTCATTTTACTGGTCATTCCCGTTTTATTGGGACTGGCCGCCGTGGTATTGCCAGCCTTCGGCTACCTGCCCGTCCTGGGTCTGACAGATCCCGGCCTGTCTGTCTGGCGCGAACTGCTGGAAGTGCCAGGCATAGGCCATAGTGTTGCACTTAGTCTTGCCGCCGGCGTCATCACACCAATGCTGGCCCTGCTGCTGGTCATGTTGTTTCTTGCTGCAGTCAGCGGCACCCGATGGGCGCGGATCATGCGCCAACTGGTGGCGCCACTGCTCGCAGTACCCCATGCGGCAGCCGCCTTCGGTCTGGCCTTCCTGATTGCACCTTCCGGGCTTGCACTGCGCCTGTTGTCACCGGAATTGAGTGGCTGGCAACGTCCCCCTGATCTGCTGATCCTCAACGATCCGCTGGGCCTGTCGATGATGGCGGGACTTGTTCTCAAGGAAATCCCTTTCCTGTTACTCATGGCACTGGCCGTACTGCCACAGTTGCAGGCGGACCAACGTGTCGCCATGGCACGGACACTGGGATACCGTCCGGTCTACGCATGGCTGTGGACCGTGGCACCTGCTCTCTACCCGCTGCTGCGACTTCCGTTGTTTGCCGTTATCGCCTTCGCCTCCGCCACCGTCGATGTGGCGCTGATTCTGGGCCCGTCTTTGCCACCGCCGCTGAGCGTCCGCATCGTAGGCTGGTTCGCTGACTCCGACCTGACAACCCGTATGCTGGCATCGGCAGCGGCGCTGTTGCAGCTGACGGTCACGCTGTCAGCCATTGCCATCTGGCTGATAGCGGAGCGGCTGCTGAAACCGCTACTTAGACAACTGAGTCTGCGTGGCATCCGTCGACGGGGGCAGGCGACAGTCAATTTTATTGGCCGCAGCACGCTGTTAGTGACGCTTGGCACGTTGATGCTCAGTCTGCTGGTTCTCTGCCTGCAGGCATTCGCAGGACTCTGGCGCTTTCCGGACAATCTGCCAACAGCATGGACAATTCAGCACTGGCAGAGTGTGGGCAGTGTGCTCAACACGCCGTTGGGCAATACGCTGTTGCTGGGCCTGACATCGGTGTTATTCACCGTGGCACTTGTGCTGGCGGCACTGGAATACGAATCCCGACGCGGCCTGGCACCACAACGATTACTTTGGGCCATATATATTCCGCTGCTGGTGCCTCAGGTGGCATTTTTGTATGGGCTGACGCTGATGCTGGAACAGCTGCGCTGGCAGCCAGGCTTGCTGGTCGTCGGATTTGCCCACTGTCTGTTTGTGCTGCCCTACGTCTATCTGACATTGGCGGACCCCTACCGACGCCTGGACCCGCGCTGGCAGCAACTCGCTGCGACGCTGGGCGCCTCCCCCATGCGTGTCTGGTGGCGGATCAAGTTGCCGCTGCTGCTCGCGCCAATAGCCACTGCCTGTGCTGTCGGGTTTGCTGTGAGCATCGGTCAGTACCTGGCAACTTTATTGACAGGTGCAGGACGGGTCAGCACACTGACGACCGAAGCGGTTGCGCTGGCTTCGGGTGGGACACGTGGCCCTATTGTAGTATGGGCATTGATGCAGACACTGCTCCCCATGCTGGGTTTCGCGCTGGCACTGGCCCTGCCACGAATTATCTGGCGCCATCGAAAGGCGATGCGAGGTTCACTGACATGACTGGCATGACCCTGCGCCTGCAGGATATTGAAATCACCCTCAAAGGTCAGCGCCTTCTGCAAATCAATGCACAGATCGAACCCGGCGCCACACTGACTGTCATGGGTCCATCTGGCGCCGGAAAGTCCTCGCTGCTGGCATACATTGCCGGCTTTCTTGCGCCGGAATTTCAGGCTCAGGGTGAGATATGGCTGGGCGAACGCTGTCTGAACGGGCTGCCGCCTGAACAGCGCAAAGTGGGATTGTTGTTCCAGGACCCTTTGCTGTTTCCGCATCTATCGGTTGCGCAGAACCTTACCTTTGCGTTGCCTGCCGACGTACCGGATCGATCAGCACGCGTCGAACTGGCACTTGAGAATGTGGGTCTGGCGGGTTTTGCTGAGCGCGATCCCGCCACGCTATCCGGTGGCCAGAAAGCACGCGTGTCATTGCAGCGGCTGCTACTGTCCAATCCGCACGCTGTGCTGTTGGATGAACCTTTTTCTCGGCTGGACAGTCATCTGCGCCAGGAAGTTCGACAGCATGTGTTTCAGACCCTGCGCGATGCCAGTCTGCCTGCCATCCTGGTGACGCATGATGCTGAGGATGCCCGCGCTGCAGATGGCACTGTGATTGAGCTTGGCTGAAAGTTACAAAGTTTGTTACGAATCCGGAATATCATTCAGGGCCCAGTCATAATCCAGATAGCGTATTGCCATATCGCCGCTCAGGAGTGCATCAGCCTGCTCTGCTGTCGCGCCCAGCGCTGAGGCGTAGTCGGCAAGGAACTCACCCACCCTCTGATACCCCATCCAGCCTTGCTCAAAATCCTCAGGATACCAGCGGAAGATCTCTGAGACGCGGGCACGGCCGTCCTCGATTCGATTGCGCGAACGGTCTGCCAGGAACAGTCGCGTCTGCTCATCCAGCTGTGCAGCCAGCTGCTCACCGGTATACGCCTCATTGCGAAGCGCCGGACAGCCGATGCTGGCGCAATTGACCGCAAAGTGAATCAACGGATTATTGTAACGATTCCAGCCGCGAATCATGTCGTGCTCGACATTGTCCAGCGTATAGCGTTCACCAAACAGCTCGACAATATCCTGACCCCAGGGCGAGCCGAACCAGCCACCAATGTCGCGAATGGAGTCGATGTCCGGATACTCGGTCAGAATGAGCTCCACAGTCCAGGCATTGTAGGCGTTGATCAAGAACGCCAGCTGCTCATCCTGCGCCCACTGTTCAAAATCCTCACGCGAGACAGCCGCCAGCGCATCCAGATAAGCCCGCAGCGCCGCCCTGTCATCATTCATACCCTGGTAATCGACCTGAGTCGCCTGCCCGCCATCAATCACCCGCACATGCTCCTGCAGCAACGCCGTCCAGGCCTGATGATCAATCTCAGCATGCACCGGCGCCGCATACACCAGCAGCCACAAGGCAGCCACCCGAGCAAAAACACCCAATCGATTCACAAAATCCCCCACGCTCTCCAATCAACAACCGGTAGCCATTATCTATCAGATTTTACGCAACCCCGTCCCTCTTGGATGGCTTCGATCCGGTCCGGCCCCAAGGGAACGGGGTAAGTCTGCATTGGGGACGCCCGTGAATACATCTGGCCGCCATGGATGGCGGTCATGCCGGTTTTGCAGGAGCAATAGCCGCCAATGACGCATGACACCCTAGCGGCCTTGTGCCCGCCAGATTAAAAGCATACCCGGTGCAGTGATACTGCTGAAGATTTCACGGTCTGACGGCGGATGGTCTCCGCGCTTTGCAGGATGGCACTGAGGCCTTGGGGTGTCGGGGGTAGCTGCGTGGAGCGCCGCCAGCCAGGGATGGCTGGCGACGAGCCCCCCACGGATGGGTTCACGGGCGTCTCCAGAGCAACTACCCCCGGCATCCCAAGGCCGGAGCCGATCAATACGGGTTGCAGCAAACCCGGATGATCGCTGCAAATGTGGCACTGCATCAGGTATAATCCCGGGCTTTCCGACATTGAGCCATCGCAGAGACCCCCCGAGCATCCATGGACAAGACCTACCAGCCCCAAGACATCGAACAACAGTGGTACCAGACCTGGGAATCGCGTAACTACTTTGCCCCCAGCGGCGAAGGCGACTCCTACAGTATTGTGATACCGCCCCCGAACGTCACAGGTCGCCTGCACATGGGTCACGGTTTCCAGAATGCCATCATGGATGCACTGATCCGTTACCACCGCATGATGGGGCGCAACACCCTCTGGCAGGTGGGTACCGACCACGCAGGCATTGCCACCCAGATGGTGGTCGAGCGTCGTCTGGAGCGCGAGGGTGTCAAACGCACTGAGCTGGGTCGCGACAAGTTTCTTGATGAAGTCTGGAAGTGGAAAGAAGAGTCCGGCGGCATCATCACGCAGCAGATCCGCCGCCTGGGTGGTTCCATCGACTGGACACGTGAACGCTTCACCATGGACGAAGGGCTGTCTGCGGCCGTGGAAGAAGTGTTTGTCCGCCTCTATGACGAGGGTCTGATCTATCGCGGCAATCGTCTGGTTAACTGGGATCCGAAACTGCACACGGCAGTTTCTGATCTGGAAGTGATCAATGAGGAAGAAGACGGCTTTTTCTGGTACTTCAATTATCCGTTGGCGGACGGTGCCACAACCGACAATGGCGAGACCTTCATCACCATCGCCACCACGCGCCCGGAAACGCTGCTGGGTGACACCGCAGTTGCGGTCAATCCGAAAGATCCGCGTTTCAAGTCACTGATCGGCAAATGGATAGACCTGCCCCTTTGCGATCGGCGCATACCAATTATTGCGGATGATTACGTCGATCCGGAGTTTGGTACTGGCTGCGTAAAAATCACGCCCGCCCACGATTTTAATGACTATGAAGTTGGCAAGCGCCACGACCTGGAAATGATCAATATTTTCACGATCGATGCCGCCATCAACGACAATGCGCCACAGGCCTATCGTGGTATGGACCGCTTTGATGCACGCAAGCAGGTCGTGGCTGATATGGAAAGCGCCGGGCTGCTCGCCAAGGTCGAGCCACACAAATTAAAAGTACCACGCGGCGACAGAACCGGCGTAGTCATTGAGCCCTACCTGACCAACCAATGGTATGTGGCAGTCAAATCGCTGGCCGAACCAGCCATCAAGGCGGTCGAGGACGGCGATATTGAATTTGTGCCAAAGAACTGGGAAAACACCTATTTTGCCTGGATGCGCGACATTCAGGACTGGTGTATTTCACGTCAGCTATGGTGGGGACATCGCATACCGGCCTGGTATGACGCCGAAGGCAAGATCTATGTCGGACGCAGCGAAGCCCAGGTGCGGGAAAAGTACAAACTGCCTGAGAACCTGGCCCTGCAGCAGGATGAAGACGTGCTGGACACCTGGTTCTCGTCTGCACTGTGGACCTTCTCAACGCTGGGCTGGCCGGATGACCCGGAAACCCTGAAAACCTTCCATCCGACCGATGTACTGGTCACCGGTTTCGACATCATCTTTTTCTGGGTAGCCCGGATGATCATGATGACACTGAAATTCACCGGCGAGATCCCGTTCAAGAAGGTATACATCACCGGCCTGGTCCGCGATGAAAACGGACAGAAGATGTCCAAGTCCAAAGGCAATGTGCTGGACCCGATCGACCTGATCGACGGTATCAGCCTGGATGATCTGGTTGCCAAGCGTACAGAAGGCCTGATGCAGCCGCAGCTCGAGAAGAAAATCGAGAAGTTTACCCGTGAGTCGTTCCCGGATGGCATTACCGGTTATGGCACCGATGCGCTTCGCTACACCTACTACTCGCTGGCATCCACCGGCCGTGACATCAAGTTCGATGTCAGCCGCATGGAGGGTTACCGCAACTTCTGCAACAAGATCTGGAATGCCTCGCGCTACGTGATCATGAACACCGAAGAGAAGGGAATTCAGTTTTCTGCCTCTGATGTGGCCACACTGCGCGACGATCCAAATCTGAGCCTGGCCGATCACTGGATTCTTTCGCGTCTGCAGCAGACCGTCGCCCAGGTACATGATCACATGGGCAACTACCGTTTTGACCTGATGTCACAGACCATCTACGACTTCTTCTGGAACGAGTACTGTGACTGGTATGTGGAGCTGTCCAAGCCCGTGCTCTGGGATGCCGACAATCAGCCGGAGAAGGCCCGCGCTGCCCGCCTGACCCTGTTGACAGTGCTGGAAACCAGCCTGCGTATGGTGCACCCGCTGATGCCATTTATCACCGAAGAAATCTGGCAGAAGATCGCCACCTTGATCGGCATCGAAACCAGCAACACCAGTATCATGCTGCAGGCCTATCCGGCCGTGGATAATGCCTTGATCAATCCTCAGGCAGAGTCCGACATCGACTGGGTCAAGGGCGTGATCATTGGTATTCGAAATATTCGCGGCGAGATGAATATCGCCCCTGGCAAACAGTTCCCGGCGCTGCTGGGCAACACCACCGAGCAGGACCGCCGACGTCTTGATGAAAATCTGGCCAACCTGCTGAAACTGGCAAAACTGTCGGAGCTGCGTGCATTGCGGGCAGGCGAATCGGCACCGGTCAGCGCCACACAGCTGTATCAGGACATGGAGATTCTGGTACCACTGGCTGACCTGATCGACAAGGATGTGGAAATCGCGCGACTTGAAAAAGAGATAGCGAAACTGGAGAAAAACCTGCAGGCGATCAATGGCAAACTGGGCAATGCACGGTTTGTCGACAACGCCCCGGCAGAAATCGTGGCTACCGAGCGTGAACGACAGCGCGCTGTGGAAAGCTCCGTGGCCGCATTGCAGGACAAGCTGAATACCATCAAGTCGCTGGCGTAATCTTACCGCCACACTCCGCGAACGCCGCCAGCCATCGCAGGCTGGCCGGCGCTCTGACATCTGAACAATCGCTCTGGCGCACATCATCTATCCGGAACATTAGCTCGTAGTGTCTTGTAGGGCCGAAACGTGAATGCGTTCTGACGGCCCAATCGATACATATTTTCTATCGATTTATTGCAAAAACAAGATTCTCTATATCAAGCAAAGCGCGCTATAGTGCTTGAGTACAAGACATCACCCTCAAACAATTCATGCAGAACAATGGAGTGAGTTATGGACCGTCAAAACGAAAACAGCGCTGGCAAATGCCCCGTGATGCACGGCTCCCGCACCCAGATGGGCGGCAAAGGCACGGGAGTGCAGGACTGGTGGCCCAACCAGTTGAACCTGGGCATCCTGCATCAACACTCGCCGAAATCGAATCCACTGGGCGATGACTTCAACTATGCTGATGCATTCAAGTCACTCGACCTGGCAGCTGTCAAGAAAGACCTCGAAGCCTTAATGACCGACTCCAAAGACTGGTGGCCGGCTGACTACGGTCACTATGGTCCGTTTTTTATTCGTATGGCCTGGCACAGTGCTGGCACCTACCGTATGGGTGATGGCCGCGGCGGTGCTGGCACTGGCGCTCAGCGTTTCGCACCGCTTGGCAGCTGGCCCGACAACGGCAACCTGGATAAAGCCCGTCGCCTGCTTTGGCCGATCAAAAAGAAGTATGGCAACAAACTTTCCTGGGCTGACCTGTACATCCTTACTGGTAATGTTGCACTGGAATCGATGGGATTCAAAACATTCGGCTTTGCCGGCGGTCGCGCCGACATCTACCAACCTGAAGAAGATATCTACTGGGGTGCGGAAGACGAGTGGCTGGCCACCAGTGACAAACCCAACAGCCGTTATTCTGGCGAGCGCGAGCTGGAAAACCCCCTGGCTGCCGTGCAGATGGGTCTGATCTACGTAAATCCGGAAGGCCCGGATGGCAATCCTGATCCGCTGCTTTCTGCCAAAGACATCCGCGAGACCTTCAAGCGCATGGCCATGGACGATTACGAAACCGTTGCATTGACCGCTGGCGGTCATACCTTCGGCAAAACCCACGGTGCCGGTGACCCCTCCCATGTTGGTCCTGAGCCGGAAGCAGCTCCGATCGAGCAGATGGGCACGGGCTGGAAGAGCAGCTACAAAAGCGGTAAAGGCCGCGATGCGATAACCAGCGGACTGGAAGGTGCATGGACGCCCACGCCGACAAAGTGGGACATGAGCTACTTCGATGTTCTGTTCGGTTATGAATGGGAACTGACCAAGAGTCCGGCTGGCGCTAACCAGTGGCAGCCCAAGAACCTGGCTGACAAAGACAAGGCACCCGACGCCGAAGATGCATCACAGAAAGTCGGCATCATGATGTCGACGGCCGACATGGCCATGCGGGAAGATCCTGAGTACCGCAAAATCTCCCAGCACTTCCACAAGAACCCGGAAGAGTTTGCCGATGCTTTCGCGCGAGCTTGGTTTAAACTGACGCACCGTGACATGGGGCCGAAGTCTCGCTATCTCGGGCCGGAAGTGCCAGCCGAAGACCTGATCTGGCAGGATCCGGTACCTGCAGTTGATCACGAGCTTATCAACGACAAGGACATTGCTGATCTCAAGGCGAAGATTCTAGGCTCCGGTCTGACCGTCTCCGAGCTGGTTTACACAGCATGGTCTTCTGCCTCAACTTTCCGTGGTTCCGACATGCGCGGCGGCGCGAACGGTGCGCGTATCCGCCTGGCACCCCAGAAAGACTGGGAAGTAAACCAGCCGGAACAACTGGCCAAAGTGCTGGGCAAACTGGAAGCCATTCAGTCTGAATTCAACAGTTCACAGTCAGGCAAACAGGTCTCACTGGCTGACCTGATTGTACTGGGCGGCAGCGCTGCCGTTGAAAAGGCTGCCAAGGATGCCGGTCACAGCATTGCTGTACCATTTGCGCCAGGTCGCACCGATACGACTCAGGAAATGACAGATGCGGAATCTTTCGATCCACTGCGTCCCGAAGCAGACGGCTTCCGCAACTATCGCCGCGCCGCGTTTACGGTGTCAGATGAAGAAATGCTGGTCGACAAAGCCCAGCTGCTGCAACTGAGCGCACCAGAGATGACTGTGCTGGTGGGCGGACTGCGTGTATTGAACGCCAACTACAAAGGCGCCAAACACGGCGTATTGACCAAAACACCTGGCAATCTGACCAATGACTTCTTTGTCAACCTGACTGATCTGGACCTCGAGTGGGCGCCGGTCAAGGGTGAAGACAATGTGTTCGAAGCCCGCGATCGCAAGTCCGGAGAAGTAAAATGGACAGGCACCCGCGTGGATCTGGTTTTCGGTTCCAACTCACAGTTGCGGGCACTGTCAGAGGTCTACGCCCAGGACGACGCCAAAGAAAAATTCGTCAAGGATTTTGTGGCGGCCTGGACCAAGGTGATGAACGCTGATCGTTTTGATCTGTAATACCTCACTGTAAAACACCAACGAGCGCCATCATTCGGCTTCGCCGTCTGATGGCGCTTCGTTTTCGCCAGCTACATACCTAAGAATGTCACCCGGCTGACATTCAAGAAATTCACATATCTTTTCCAGCGTCGCGAAGCGAATACCCTTCACCCTGCCTGTCTTCAACAGCGAGATATTCTGCTCTGTTATTCCGACATAAGCGGCCAGCTCTTTGGATCGCTTTTTGCGGATAGCCAGCATTGCATCGAGGTTTACGATAATCGCCACTGTCAGACAAATGCCTCGTTTTCTGACTGGATGCGATGTCCCTCGTGTAGAACCCAGGCCACCGCCAACAACAGACCGGCGATAAACAGCTGTCCCAGATCATTGCTGCCCGTACTCAGGGTAATCGCCCGTTGTCCAGGCGGATTACTCATGGTCAGTATCAGGCTGAGCAGCGCGCTGATGAGCGGCGAAATCAACACTGTGATGAACAGCATGCGTGCGAACACCAGCAGGTTTGCTGCAGCTCTGTCATTAAAGATCTCGCCGCGACGGAACTGCCCAAACAACATGCGCAAATGCCAGACACCCCACATCATCAGACCAAGCGGAAGTGCACTGACCATGGCGCCCAGCACCAGATTCAGGGTGCCGACATATTCCGGTCTGATCGGTAGCTGCTGGAGTGTCTGCCAACGTGGACCCAGTGTTTCGAAACTCAACCAGATCACTAGCAGCATCACGGGCGCCAACACCAGATACAGTGTGCAGGCGATCTGCATCAGCCTGCTGATACGGCCTATCCGCACCAGATGATTCATTGCCATGCCCTCCTGGACAGAACACAAAAATTGCACTATTGACATCGTAAAACAATATTTTATTATTGTAAAACAATAATTATCTGGAGGTATTCGAATCATGAGGACCTTATTTCTGGTTTGCCTGTTTGTCGCTGCAGCGCCAGTCAAGGCACTGACCTGGCTGGAACTGCACCAGGAAATCCAGTCTGTCGAGCAGGGCAACCCCGCCAATACAGCCATAATCCAGCGTATGAGTGACATCACGACTGCACTTTTCACCTACCACCGCACTGCCGTCAACGCAGAGCTGGCAACCCTGTTCTGTCCCCCTTCAGGTGGTTCAATGGGCCTTGATGAAATTGTCTCGATCGTACGCCAGCAGGCCGCGGAGGCAGACGTGCAGGACGATTATCTGGTAGAGTCTCTGCTGCTGAGCGGCCTGCAGCAACGCTTCCCCTGCAGCCGTTGATATAACAATCGACACGACCGATAACTGCCAAGCAGGAGCAAGGATGAGTGCTTTTCCAAGGGATGATCTGTTGGATACCATCCCCGATGTCAGGGATGGACTGACCCGTGTTGAGCGAATAATCCTTAAAGTGCTGCATGATACGCAACAGGAACTGGGTGGACGTTCTGTATCCACCATCATGCTGTATGGCCGTGTCTGCGAGATCATCGACATCAGCCAGGACGAGCTGCAGCGGCATTTGCAGCGTCTGACCGGCAAACTGAATCCACCCAATTAACGAACACCCCCGAACATGACACTTCGCGTCTTACATACTTCAGACTGGCATCTGGGCCGCAGTCTTTACGGCCACAAACGTTATGAAGAATTTGACTGCATGCTGGATTGGATGGTCAGCACCATTGAGACGGAGTTCATTGATGTACTTCTGATCGCGGGTGACATTTTCGACACCACCACCCCCAGCAACCGCGCTATGCAGCAGTATTACGACTTTCTGCGCCGGGTCAGCGCAACACAGTGCCAGCACATTGTGATCATCGGCGGTAATCATGATTCACCCACATTCCTGAATGCTCCCCGGCAACTGCTACAGGCACTGAATGTCCACGTTGTTGGTGCCGCGCTGGATGATCCGGCAGAAGAAGTTCTGCTGCTCAGAGATTCACAGCAGCAGCCCATGATGATCGTCTGCGCAGTCCCCTACCTGCGCGACCGCGATATTCGACAATCTGAGGCCGGCGAATCCATGGCCGACAAGGAGCAGAAACTGCTGTCGGGCATCGCCCTGCACTACCAGCAGGTTGTGGCAGCTGCAGAAACACTGCGAGCCGAACCTGGCAGCACCGAAACGTCTGTGAAAAAGAGTGAGACCGGTATTGATGTACCCATCATAGGTATGGGCCACCTGTTTACCGCAGGCGCACAGACTGTGGAAGACGATGGCGTCCGTGATCTGTATGTCGGCTCGCTGGCACATGTAAGCCCTGACATCTTCCCTTCATCTCTGGATTATGTGGCGCTGGGCCACCTGCATGTACCTCAGGCTGTCGGCGGGAATACCTACATCCGTTACAGCGGCTCACCGCTGCCGATGGGCTTTGGTGAGGCGACCCAGCAAAAGTCGGTCTGCCTGCTGGAGTTCCGGGGCCGCGAACCGCAGCTGAAGTTGTTGCCTGTACCAGTCTTTCAACGCCTGCGTCAGTGCCGCGGTGACCTTGAAACATTGCAGGATGCCCTGCGTGATGTCGCGGAACTGCCTGGCGACACCTGGGTCGAGCTGGTGTACACCAGTCAGCGTCGACAGCCTGAGCTGCGCGAAAAACTGGAATCCTTCGCCGCCGATATAGGCGCAGGACGACTCACCGTGCTGAGGATAAAACACCCTCAGGCAGTCCAGCGAGCCTTAAGCCAGAGCGACGACGAACAGACGCTGGATGAACTGACACCAGAGGATGTTTTTGAACGTTGTCTCAGCCAGCATGAGGTTCCGATGGATGAACGCGAGGAGCTGCGAAGCCTTTACAGCGAGATCGTCAACGACATGCAAACAGCAGATCGGCGGGCTGAATAAACATGCGCATTCTGGGCATACGCTTTCAGAACCTGAACTCCCTGCTTGGCGAATGGGAAATCGACTTCACAGACCCGGCCTACACAAGTGACGGAATTTTTGCCATTATCGGCCCCACCGGTGCCGGCAAAAGCACGCTGCTTGATGCGATGTGTCTGGCGCTTTATGGACAGACACCGCGGCTTGGTTCCATCACTGCCTCCAGCAATGAAATCATGTCGCGCCAGAGCGGCGAGTGTTTTGCGGAAATTACCTTCAGCACGCAACAGGGTCGCTATCGCGCGTTCTGGGCACAGCACCGCGCACGCAAAAAACCGGACGGCAAACTGCAGGCCGCCCGACATGAAGTTGTGGATGCAGAGTCCGGGAAAATCATCGACAGCAAGTTGAGCACTGTTGGCTCTCGAATTGTAGAGTTGACCGGCATGGACTTCGCCAGGTTCACGCAATCCATGCTGCTGGCCCAGGGTGGGTTTACCGCCTTCCTGAGAGCCACACCCGATGACCGCGCGCCGATACTGGAAAAGATAACCGGCACCGCCATCTATGGCGATATCTCCCTGGCGGTGCACGAGCGGCTCAGCGAGAAGAAACAGCAGCTTGCACTTTTGCTGGCTGAGCAACAGGGCACGCAATTGCTGACGGAGGAGCAGGAAACCGGACTGCAGAATGAAGCCTCGCAGCTTGCCGCGCAGCTGCAGACTGCAACTGTGCAAATCGATTCTCTGCGCCAGAAATACCAATGGCATATCAAGTGTGAAGAGCTGCGCAGCAGTCTGGAACAACTTCAGCACGACCAGCAGCAATGGCAGCAACGAGAGGCAGCGTCCGCGCCAGACCGACGCCAGCTGGAGGCAGCCAACCGGGCGCTGGAACTCAGCTCTAAATACACAGGCTTGACTGAGTTGCGACGTCAGCAGCAAACCGAGAAACAGCGACTGACTGACGACAAAACCTTGCAGCAAAAACTGCAGGATGACATCGAACAGCAACAGCGACTTATCTCAGACGGTGAGGAAGCGCTGCAGGAAGCCGAGGCCCAAGAGCAGAAGATGCGTCCCTTGTTCCGAAAAGTCGATGCTCTGGATACCCAGATTACAGAGACCAGAGTGTCGGCAGAACATCAGCAGCACGAACTGGCAAAATGCATCAAAGACAAGGGCCTGCAAAAAGACAGAATCCTGCAGATGGATCCGGCGGACGCTGACGCAGTCCACGAACTTGCCAGCAGCGAAGTACGCGCCGCAGAGCAACACCTCCAGAAACTGACCCGTGCCAGCAGCAGTGCCGACATTAGGGCGCAGTCCGAAGCGGCGACAGCGAAGCTTGGCGCGCATGCCAATCTGCTCCGCGATATCGAATCACTCTCATCCTCAGACGAACAGGTGTCGAAACTCGAGCAGGAGAATGCCAACGCCAACAACGAACATGTTCGCGCCAGTCATGAGCGCGAGCAGGCGGAGGCCATGGTGCTGGCGCACCAGAAAACATTAAAGTCACTGCAGGAGCAGCAGCGATTGCAGCAGCGCGTGCTGGACATGGAAGCCATGCGTACGCAACTGGAAGAAGATGTGCCCTGCCCGCTTTGCGGCTCCACACAGCACCCTTATGCCAGTCATCAGCCGGACATCAATCAGGACGCAGTTCAGGCAGACATCGACAGCACTCAACAGGCCCTGGAAAACAGTACTCAAACCGTTTCCACTGCTGGCAAAAAAGAAGTGACATGGCACACCAGAAAGGAGCAACTGCAGCAGCAGATCGAGGCACTCCAGCACAGGCAGTCTGAATTACGTAGACATATCGAAAGCCAGTGCCTTGAGCTTGGCATACACACTGAACAAGACAGGCTGAGTGCCACAGTCGCATCACGTCGCGACTCAATCATCGAGCAGAAAGCCACTCTAAGCAAAACGCTCGAGGAAATTGATGCGGCCCAGGCCAGATTGCATGCCGCCCAACAAAAGCAGATTGCCACTGAGGGCGCACGCGAAGCACTGAGCATCAAGCGCCAGCTGGAAGCAAGCCAGCTGAAACTTGAGAATCTTGTGCAGCAACGGCGGGATCTGCTGGGTGACAAATCAGTTGAGCAGCAAGAGCAGTCTGTCACTGAAAAAACACAGAAAGCACGGCAGTCACTGCACACCGCACAAGTAAGCCTGAATCGACTGGGCCAGCAACTTAGCGACTGTGAACGACGCATCGCAACTGGAATCAAGAGCGTACACAGATTGTGCCACCAGTTAAATGATGCCGAATCACATTTCTGCGAATTATTGTCTGCTCAGCAATTCGAGAATGAACAGGCCTTGCTGTCGGCCCAGTTGCCGGAACGGGAACGCAAGCAGCTGGCGGACCGGATTCAGGCATTAACGGACGAAGGCAAAACCATCAAGGCACTGTTGCGGCGTCGCAATGAGGAACTGGAGGCCCTGCTAAACAGTAAACCGGGTGAGGAAACACGACAGCTTCTACAACAGCAGTTGCAGGCAGAGGAAACGACGGCCAACTCATTGCGGGAATCACTCGGCGCTGTTCGACAACGCCTTAAGGACAACGACGAGGCGCGCCAGCGACAGCAATCACTGTCAGAACAGATTGACCGACACCGCGATGAGGTCGAACGCTGGGGACGCCTGCATGAACTGATTGGCTCCAGTAACGGCAAGAAATTCCGCAATTTTGCACAGGGTCTGACATTTGAATTGATGGTGTCGCATGCCAATCAGCAATTACAGAAAATGACCGATCGCTACCTGCTGGTCCGTGATCGCGAGCAACCGCTGGAACTGAATGTCATCGACAACTATCAGGCCGGAGAAACACGTTCAACAAAGAACCTGTCAGGCGGCGAGAGCTTTATCGTGTCGCTGGCCCTGGCACTCGGGCTGTCAGGCATAGCCAGTCGCAATGTGCGGGTCGACTCGCTGTTTCTGGACGAAGGGTTTGGAACTCTGGATGAAGAAGCTCTGGATGTCGCACTGGATACACTGTCCGGCCTGCAGCAGCAAGGCAAATTGATCGGTGTCATTTCTCACGTTGCAGCACTCAAAGAACGCATCGGCACGCAGATAATAGTGGCCCCGGTGGCCGGCGGGCGCAGTCGTCTCAGCGGCCCCGGCTGCCGATCGCTTTCCTCATGACAGTCCAGGCATATACAAAAGGTCCGTCACACCCGGGTCCATGCCCTGCTGGAATAACAATGTAGTGAGCTGCCCACGATGATGGGTCTGATGATTAAAAAAATGTGTCAGCGCCAGCCACATCGGCAGGGTTCGGGGCTGCGGGTTGGTCATCGGGGTGAAATGCAGCTCTGACTCAACGGTTTCCCGGTCCAGGCTGCCTGCCCAGTCAATAATGCGTTGATCTTCCGCTTCTCTGGCCTGTCGCAGCTCCTCAAAAGAATCAGTCAGCATGTAGTCCAGTGACGGCACGACGTATGGTTTGCCTGTAAAACGTCCCATCCAGATTCGGTCAGCCAGTATCAGATGATTCAGCGTACCGTGTATGGACTTGAAAAAGGCTCGCTGGTCCTGTTTGCGCTGCTCATCACTCAGGCTGGCGCTGGCCTCGTAAAGCTTCTGATTCATCCATTGATTATAGGTCGCCATCGTATTGGCATGTGTCAGGTAGTCCACAGACTTTGTGTTCACCACACTTTCCTCCTGATTATCGAGCACTTCCGTTTAACCGGGCCGATGATAAGCCAATTCATACAATGTGCTAATGCGTTCGCAAGCTCTGTCACACCAGCAAGGGATACATGGAGGCCAGCAACAGCCCTGCCATCAGCAGATTGAACTGACGCGCTCGTCTTGCATTTGCCAGAAAGCGTCGCAGCGACGCGCCAAACAGATTCCAGATACTGATGCAGGGGATACCGACTACGGCAAACATAAGACCAATCATCAGAAGACTGTCTAGCATGGCCTCTGGCTGTGTATAGGTTGCCACAGCCGTAATCATCATCATCCATGCTTTGGGATTCACCCACTGAAACAGCGCAGCCTGCCAGAAACTCAACGGACGTTTAACCTTCAAGGGCGCAGACTCATCAATAGCGGGCGCCGGTCGCACCAGCAACCAGGTGAGATACAGCAGCGCAACTCCGCACAATACCTTCAGCAGGCCTGCAGCCAGGGGCACACGCAGCAGCAGCTGACCAATCCCCAGTGCCACGGCGACCAGCAATATCTGACATCCGACTGTGATTCCCAGAATATGCGGTATCGATCGTTGAAAACCAAAATTAGCGCCCGAGGCAAGCAACATCATATTGTTAGGCCCCGGTGTTCCTGTCATGACAAGCACAAACCCGACAAGTGCCAGAATCTGCTCCAATGCCATATCAATTCTCCTCCGCAGGAGTCATACCTGCACATAGTGCTATTACGCATGCCACTGTAGCTGGACAGGCACCACCAATACAGATATAAAATAATGAATTTGAACCGTTACAGTTTTGATATTCACACATCTGTAATGGCGGCCTGAGACCTATCTGTACCGCTGGACTGTAACACTGGAGCTACTATGCTTTATCTGGAAATGGCAGACCGACTGCAGACACAAATCGCCGCAGGACTTTTCCCTGTCGGTTCCCGGCTGCCAGGAGTTCGCAAACTCAGTATTCAGCAGGAAGTCAGCATCGCCACAGCCGTCAGTGCCTGTCGTGAGCTTGAGCAGCGAGGCGTGCTGGAAGCCAGGCCGCGGTCCGGCTATTTTGTGCGCCAGCCACCTGCCCAGCGCGATATGCCGAGGAAGGCAAGCACCAGCCACCGGCCACGCGCAGTCACCGGACAGGAGCGCGTACTGCAGTTACTCCAGGCCGTCAACGATCCCGGGATTGTCAATCTGGGCGCCGCCGTACCAGACGCTGATTTTCTACCTGCGCGGCAGGTGGAACAGGCTTTTCATCACGTACTCAAGACCCAGCGCAGGCGCTGTGCAGGTTACGAATTCCCACCTGGTGCACCTGAGCTGCGTCAGCAGATTGCGCGCAGGCTGGCGGGTATGCAATGTCTGGTTAACGCTGACGATGTACTGGTCACCAACAGCTGTCAGGAATCCATTGCCATCGCCCTGAAGTTGCTGACTCAGGCCGGCGATACCGTGGCTCTAGAGTCGCCAACCTATTACGGGCTGCTGCAGGTCATCGAATCGCTGGGGCTGAAGGCCCTGGAGATTCCAACCGACCCCGAGACAGGCATCTCCATAGAAGCGCTGGATCTCGCACTGGAAAAATGGAAGGTCGCAGCCTGCATTCTGGTCCCCAACTTTTCCAACCCGCTTGGCGTATGTATGAGTGACGCACGCAAGCAGGCGCTGATGAAATGCCTGAGCAGACACCAGGTACCACTGATTGAAGATGATATTTATGGAGACCTGTCGTTCAATATAAGACGACCTTCGCCGGTCAAG
This sequence comes from Pseudohongiella sp. SYSU M77423, assembly GCF_029911965.1. Taxonomy (NCBI): domain Bacteria; kingdom Pseudomonadati; phylum Pseudomonadota; class Gammaproteobacteria; order Pseudomonadales; family Pseudohongiellaceae; genus Pseudohongiella; species Pseudohongiella sp. SYSU M77423. The sequence goes on from NZ_JARYTH010000002.1 coordinate 747,032, forward strand.
CGCTGGGACACCGAAGGTCTGGTCTACTATTGTTCTTCATCGTCGAAAACCCTGTCGGCTGGCATGCGGGTGGGCTGGCTGGTTCCTGGCAAACGCCATGCTGAAGCAACCTATCTGCAGTTTGTAAACACGGTTTCGGTTAATTCACCCGGTCAGCTTGCATTGGCGCATATTCTGCAGCACGGCCACTACGAACGGGAAGTGAGGCGCTCAGCCAGTGAATATGTGCGAGCCATTGCCCGCATGACCGACAGGGTGACACAGCTGTTTCCGGAAGATACCCGGGTCAGCCGACCTGCCGGTGGTTTTGTGCTGTGGGTGGAGCTGCCAGAAGATATCAACACCACCGCATTGATGGCACAGGCGATGGATGAAGGTGTGAGCTTTGCGCCAGGTCCGCTGTTTTCTGCCAGCGGCAAGTTTGGCCATTGCCTGCGATTGAACTGTGCCGTGCGCTGGGATGCGCGGCTGGAGAGAGCACTGCTGACACTGGCGCGCCTGCTATGAAATTCTATTGAGTGGCACCTGGAGCCCTGATATCAAATCAGGGCTCCAGTGCTGCACTGCAAAGTCCTCAGGTACCGAGGCGGTAACGCAGCTTGATAACCAGCTGGCTGACCAGTGGGTTCTGCCAGGAATCATCAAACTGATCGGAAAAGTCGAACAGGCCCGCACGACGGTTGGCGTTGCGGTTGTAGACGATAAACAGATCTGACAACGGCGCAATCTCCCAACGGTAGCGCAGCTGGAAGTTCATCTGCGAAATCGAGAAATCCCCGGGTGTCGCCGAGTGCTGATCCACTTCGATCAGATCACGGTTGCGGGTCGGTGCATTCGCAGGCAGGCGGAAGTAGCGATCACCCAGCGCCTTGATGCCTACCCACTGCAGACCCGCACTGAGCTGCTGCTTGGCGGTCAGATAGTACTCAAAACGGAAGTTGCTTTCCCACTGCGAAGTTTCAAAGGCAGTAAAGTTCTGACCGCCCTGATGCAACAACCAGCCGTCACGATCCTGATAGTTAACATTGGCCGCGAAATTAATGTTCGGCAGCGGACGCCAGTTCATCCCCAGGTCATAGCGATAGCTGTCACCACTGGCAAATTCCTCGGAACGGCCAAAGCCAATTTCCCAGCTGAACGGCAGAGCAGTATTGGTGCTGTAGTTGGCGCTGGCATTCAGACGCTCACGGGTAGCAAAGGTGCCATTGCCAAAACTGTTCAGATCATCATAACGCTTGGGGAAGTGCTGGAAGCTCAGGTTGACCCGGTCCAGATTATTCAGCGTGATGGTCGTGCTGATTACAGGCACGGCATTGTTGGTGCGATCACCGTCCAGACTCTCCTCGTAGCGCAGGAAGGGACTGACACGGATATCACGCGCCCAGCCCAGGTTGGTCTTGATCCACTCAAAACGATACCAGGCTTCCCAGACGTTATTGCGATCCTGGTAACCAAAGTCATTGATGTCGATGGTGTCATCCAGGTAGGTCAGGTTCAGGGTGTGTTTAAAGCCCTGCCGCGGTGAGTAAACGATGTCGGTGAAGGTGCCATAACCCTGGCCGTTTTCATCGGAGTCGGAGGTCACCACAGCGCCATCAAAGCTCCAGATACCGCCCTGGGTCAGATAACGATAGTCCACCGCATGCACTTCGGCATCAGAGTCAGGGTGTGCCACCAGTGTGCCAATGTAACCCAGCCCGCGATACGCGGCACCGCCTGCTGCATCCTCATAGAGCACACGGAAAGCTGTGAAGTCGCGACCTTCCTGCTCAATGCGCTGACCGCCGACATTGTATCGGGTCTCGTCTTCCACCGCTGACAGCAGACCATAACGCACACGTCCCAGCTGGCCAGTGGCTTTGACCGCACCAATCAGATCGGCGTTGGTAATGCGCTGGCGCGCGGTCAGCGATTCACCGGGATCCAGATCTGGCGATCGTGGGCGGCCACCAATGCGTCGTGTATTGAGAATTGTGAAGCGCTTGCCGGAACTGCCGTTGGCGCGCGAGGTGACATTAAAGATTTCCTGGCCTTCCTGGAAGAACAGGCGCTTTTCAGGGAAAAAAGTCTCGCTGGCAGTGAGGTTGACCACAACATCATCTGCTTCTGCCGAGCCAAAGTCGGGATTAATGGTTGCCGTCATCTGGAAGTTGGTGGATGGTCTCCAGAATATATCTGCACCCGTGCGATGCCGCCACTCACTGTCGATTTCATCATAGGTCGACGCAACCGAGGGAAACAGGCTCCACTGCTGGGTGGGGTTGACGCCATCGAGCTGCATCCGCGGAAAGTTGCTGAGAAACACCGGATCGGACTTGGCGATGGCCGGCCAGGACCAGTTCTGGTTCAGGTGGGCCACAACACGCTCGGCATAAAACCCGATCTCCCGGTCTTCATCACGTGATGGCATGGCCAGCTGTCCCCAGGGGATATAGAACTCCGCGGACCAGCCATTGGCCGTTTCTGAAGTCGCGCCGTACCAGGCGCCATCCCACTGACTGTTGTACTGACGCTCAGGTAGAATCGTGCCGTCCAGCTGATTGTCACCCAGTGCGAGACTGACCCAGTAGCCATACTGCCCTTCGCCGGAAGAATCCAGTGTTATGGACACCCGGTCGCGGTTCACTTCGCGATTGTCGCGCGCAGTGATGCGGCGCACCAGGGTATCCGACGGCTGTTCCATATCGACACCGATGTAGATACCACGGTCGTTATAAAACACCCTGAGCCTGGTTCGGTAAGGTGCCGGTGCAAGTGTTTCCGGCTCAACCACGCCAAAACCGGTGTACCCCGTCAGTCCCTGCCAGGCAGAGTCGTCCAGATTACCATCAAGACGGATGTCTATATCATCCGATAATCGTTGCAGAGGCAGTCTGGTTTCGGCTCCCAGTCTGGGAACGGTTTCCGTAGCGGCGGCGTTAATGGGTTGGGCTGCTGCCAGCTGGCTGAACGGGATGGCAAGCAAACCGGCAATGGTCAGGTGAACAATCGATCTCAAAACGACCTTCCTGTAATTTGAATTATGAGTAACAAAACTTTGGGATTATAACGACCTGATATGGAAGTGGCTTTAATAAAATTGCAGCAAAGTTTGTCCAATTGTCGACCATTTGCCGCAAATGCTTGATTAGACCTTGCCTTACCCGGAACCTTTATCCAATAATCGGTGTTGTTCTGGCACAATTCTGTGACAAATCCAACGATCCCGGGGGAAATAATAATGACTCTCCGCGCCGCCGCTATTTCACTGTCCCTGCTTGCCACCCTGCCGGCTGGTCTCAGCCATGCCCAATCTGACGACCTGCCCCGCCTGGCCAATGGCCAGCCTGATCTGCAGGGTGTCTGGAGCAATAAAACACTGACTCCGCTGACCCGCGACCGCGATCTGGGCGAAACGCTGGTACTGAGCCCAGAGCAGGTGCATGCCATGGAACAGAACCATGCCTCATTCATCGATGCCGAATTTGCACCCAGCGATCCCAATCGCGAGGCCGGTGCCGGCGCCCAGGCTGGCGACGATGGCGATACCGATGACGGCTACAACGAGTTCTGGAAAGAAGTCGGCGACCGCATCCAGGTGATCAATGGTGAGCCCCGCTCCTCCATCATCGTGGACCCACCCAACGGGCAGATTCCCTTTGCAGAAGGTGCCCGGCTGCGCCGCGAACTGCCACCAGGAGTCAGCGCCAATGACGGCCCTGAGGGCCGGCCGCTGGCTGAGCGCTGCCTGCTCTCCTTTGGCAACCACTCTGGTCCGCCCATGCTGCCAGTGATGTACAACAATAATTATCAGATCGTTCAGAATGACGACTACGTGATGATCATGGCCGAGATGAATCACGACGCCCGTATCATCCGCCTGAATGATGAATTGCGCCCGGAAATGAACAAGTGGATGGGCGACTCCGTGGGTCACTGGGACGGCGATACCCTGGTCGTGACCACTACCGGCTTTCATCCGCAACAGCGCGTGTTTGGTGCTTCCCAGAACCTGACCGTGACCGAGCGCTTCGAACGGGTCTCGGAAACCGAGATTCTGTACACCTTTACACTGGATGACCCATCGGTTTACCGACAGCCGTGGACCGGTGAACTGATGTTTAATGCCCGGCCCAGCGACGAAAAAATATTCGAATACGCCTGCCACGAGGGCAACTATGCACTGCCAGGCGTCCTGGCGGGGGCACGACGGGCTGAAGCAGAAGCCGCCATGAGCGCCAACGATTAATACAGCAGCAAACACTGGATCCAATACTCTGACATGCAGGTGAATGATGACTGATAATGCCGCAACGATGATTCACCCGCCCGCAATCGAACGCGGAATCAGGTATCACGCTTTGTTGCTGGCGCGAACCGCCATGATGGGGGCGACAGCACTGCTGATAGCCTGCTCGCCGCCATCTGAGACTGTTGAGAGCAGCGATGTCAGCGTCGGCTCGACCGATGCCAGCGAGACTGCAGGCAACAACAGTGAGCAGGTTCCGGCCTGGGCGGATGTCGAAATCCTGCAGGACGCCATGCAGGACGGTGAGCTGACTGCCGTCGCCTTGACTGAGTATTACCTGCAGCGTATCGCCACCTACAACGACAGCCTGCGGGCCGTGATCGAAGTGAATCCGGAGGCACTGGACATCGCCGCCCGTCTCGACCAGGAGCGCGCCAGCGGCAACGTGCGTTCGGCGCTGCACGGCATGCCGGTGCTATTGAAAGACAATATCGATACCGCGGATGCCATGAAAACGACCGCCGGGAGTTACGCGCTGCTGTTTGCCCCCACACCGGCAGAGGACGCCTTTCTGGTTCAACAGCTGCGTGAGGCTGGTGCCGTCATTCTTGGGAAAGCCAATCTCAGTGAGTGGGCTAATTTCCGCTCCACAAGCTCATCCAGCGGCTGGTCGGCGCGTGGTGGCCAGGCCCGCAACCCCTACAATGCGCTGCACACTCCCTGCGGGTCCAGCTCTGGCTCCGGTGTCGCAGTCGCAGCCGATCTGACATTGCTGGCAGTGGGCACCGAAACCAACGGGTCCATCATCTGCCCCTCTGCCAACAATAGCGTGGTTGGCATTAAGCCCACGCTGGGACTGATTTCCCGCAGCGGTGTCATTCCGATTGCCCACAGTCAGGACACTGCAGGCCCCATGACGCGAACTGTGGCAGACGCCGCTGTAATGCTGAGCGTGATGGCGGGCAGCGATCCGCAGGATGCCATCACTGACAACCCTCAGGCTCAGAGCCCCGTGGACTACACGCAATACCTGCAGGCCGACGCGCTGTCAGGCAAACGCATAGGCGTGATGCGCTCTTTGTTTGGCCGCAACGCTCCGCTTGACGCCTTGATGGAGTCGCAACTGGACGAGCTGCGCAGTGCTGGCGCTACAGTGGTTGACATCGAACTGAGTGGCAGCCGCGAGCTCAGTGAGGCCTCCTACCAGGTGCTGTTGTATGAGTTCAAAAACGACCTGAATGCCTACCTGAGAAATCGTGGTGGCTTTTATCAGTCCCTTGAGCACCTGATCCGCTTTAACGAGGTCAATGCATCACTGCAGATGCCATGGTTCGCCCAGGAGATTTTTCTGGAGGCCCAGGCGACAACAGATCTGACCGACCCTGCATACCTGGAAGCCTTGCAGCAGGCAAAGTCCATCAGTCAGTCCCGCCTCGACGACGCACTGACAAACAATCAGCTGGATGCGATTGTGGCACCGAGCAACGGCCCTGGCTGGCTGATCGATCTGGAAAATGGTGATGATGGCTCCTCGGTGAACTATGTATCCAGCTCCGGCCTCGCCGCGATCGCTGGGTACCCTGCCATCACGGTTCCCGCTGGCTACATAGACGGGATGCCAGTCGGCATCTCCTTTTTCGGAGCGGCCTTTTCAGAACCAGAGCTGATTGGCCTGGCCTATGCCTACGAACAGCGCACCCAGGCCAGACGGGCGCCCGAGCTGACATCCGTATCGCCCTGACGCTGCTTTGTCGGTGTATACTCGCCGAATGCGAAGGACAAGGACTGACGGATGATTCAACACGGCTTCATGGTGCTGCAGAGCAACCGACTGGAAAACCTGCGCCGTGTAACTGTGGAATGGCTGCGCCTCAACCCGCTGCCGCCGCTGCAGAACGAAGTCATACTGGTTCAGAGCAGCGGTGTCGCACAGTGGCTGAAACTCGCGCTGGCCAATGACGACGATGGCAGCAGTGATGCTGGCTGCGGAATCGCCGCCGCACTCTCCATTGATCTCCCCGGACGCTTTCACTGGCAGGCCTATCGGGCGGTGCTGGGCGATCTTCCACCCCTCTCGCCATTCGACAAACCGCTGCTGGTCTGGCGCCTGTTACACCTGCTGCCTTCACTGCTGGATGATTCACAGTTTTCTGCACTCAGGCACTTCCTGCAGCGCGACGACAGCCAGCGCAAACGTTATCAGCTTGCAGAACGTCTGGCCGACCTGCTTGACCAGTACCAGATATACCGGGCCGACTGGCTGAACGACTGGGCTGAAGGTAATGACCAGATAAGCCAGCATAACCGGCTCACATCGCTGCCAGACTCGCAACGCTGGCAGGCACAGCTCTGGCGACGCCTGCTGGATGATATTCCCGACTCACAGCGCGACAGTGGCAGAGCACAGATTCATGCGCGTTTTCTGAAAGCCTGCGAGAGCGGCTCACTGGCCATGGCGGACCAGTTACCGCAGCGCGTTCTTGTATTTGGTCTTTCGTCGCTGCCCGCACAGACACTCGAAGTTCTGGCCGCCGTCTCAAGACATACCCAGGTGATCCTTTGTGTGCACAACCCCTGCCAGTTCTACTGGGGTGACATCATTGAACCACATACAGCGATGCGACTGTTCCACAAGCCCTATCGGCGCCACAACACCAGACCCGATTTTCCGCAGCTGCCTGCAGACGACCAGTCTGATATCGATCCGGGGATAATCGACGAACTGTTTTCGCGCGGCAATCCATTGCTTGCCGCCTGGGGCAAGCAGGGTCGCGACTATATCAGGCTGTTGGATGAGCATGACGAACGGGCCGCTTACGAAGAAGTCTTCGCCAGTCGCAAACTGGCCGTCGATCTGTTTGAGGCGCCGGATGAAAGTTCAAGACTGAGGCGTCTGCAGGGCGACATCTATCACTTGCGAAGCCGCAGCGAGATCCAGCAGCAGACCACACTACCGTCGGATGACCGCAGCATCAGCTTTCACATAGCCCACAGCCGGCAGCGAGAAGTAGAAATACTGCAGGACCACCTGCTTGCCCTGTTTGCCGAGGATCCGCAATTGCATCCGCGGGATATTCTGGTCATGGTGCCCGACATCAATCAGTTTGCACCGCACATTCAGGCAGTGTTCGGGCGGCTGTCACGGGACGATCCGCGATACATACCATTTACTGTCTCCGACCGCGGACAGCGACAGCGGGCGGGTGCGTTTCGCGCACTGGATGTACTGATGAACCTGCATCGTTCACGATTTGCCGTCAGCGAAATTCTTGACCTGCTCGACATACCGGTCGTGCAGGCAGCGTTTGGTTTAAAAAGTGAAGACCATGCCCTGCTGCACCGCTGGATTACCGGCTCCGGTGTGCGCTGGGGCATGGACGGCAAACAGCGGCTGGAGCAATCCTGGCTGGTGACTGACGACGTCAGATCTGCGAACCAGAATACCTGGCAGTTCGGTTTGCAGCGTATGCTGCTCGGTTACACCAGTGGTGATCAGTGCGCCTGGTCGGGCATAGAGTCCTACGCCGAAGTGGGCGGGCTTGATGCCGCCCTGGCCGGTATTGTCGCCCATGTCGTGGAGCGCCTGAACCACTATCGCGAATTATTTATGACACCCGCCCCGGTTCGCGAATGGACCACGCGCATCAGCACCATGATGCAGGAGTTTCTGCGAGCAGACAGCGACCAGGATCTGTTACTGACTACGCGCGTAGAGCAGAAACTCCAACAATGGCAGGAACATTGTGAGCTCGCAGACTTTGATGACGAGCTGCCTATTGAAATCGTCAGTGATTATTTTCTGGATTCCATTGATCAGTCTGATCTCAACCAGCGCTTCCTGGGTGGCTCAGTCAACTTTGCCACACTGATGCCGATGCGGGCCATACCGTTTCGGCATATCTGCCTTCTGGGGATGAATGATGGAGACTATCCCCGTCAGGTGCCAGCAGTCGATTTTGATCTTATGCGACAGGATTATCGGCCTGGCGATCGATCCCGCCGGGAGGATGACCGCTACCTGTTTCTGGAAGCACTTTTGTCCGCACGCGATTCACTTTACATTGGCTGGACGGGGCGTAGCATTAGGGACAACAGCGAACGCCCACCATCGGTCCTGGTTGCCCAGCTTCGAGAGTACCTGGCCGATACCTGCGACGTCGACGCGCTGACAACCGTCTATCCACTGCAGCCATTCAGCCTCAGCTACTTCACAGCAGGATCACCCCACCAGACCTTCGCCCATGAGTGGCAGCCCGCCGAACTGTCAACATCCGAAGAGCAGCACGACGCCACCACTATTGCCGGCGCCTCCATCGGGGCGGAAGCTAAAGAAGTATCTGTGGTGTCCCTGCGTCAGTTGGCAGCCTTGCTGAAAAACCCGGCAGCGGTTTTCTTTGAGCATGTGCTGGGCATCGTGTTTCGCTCGCCAGGCGCCGACATTGATGACGACGAAGTATTCACAGTGGATGCCCTGCAACGCTGGCAGCTGCAGGACCAGCTGCTGAGCATGGCGACCGATGTCATGCGGCGCGACCCCGATCAGGACAGTAGCGCTGCGCTGCAACATGCATCACAGCGTCTCAAGGGGCGTGGACTTTTGCCTCTGGGTCATTTTGCAGACATTTATCATGACTCGCTGACAGAGCCACTGAGCAAGTCGCTGGAAGTCTATCGTGACTTGTGCAGCAGCCACCCGCAGACACTTCAGGACAGTATTGACCTTGCGCAGGATGATGGTGCCGTAGCATTGAGCGACACATTGACAGGGATTCGCAGATCGGAATCCGGAGAACGATTGCGCATCGAGTTGATCAGCGGCCAGCTTTGGCAGGGCAAAAAGTCAGGCGGCAGGCAGGCGCTGGTTAAATGGCACTACCTGGCACGTATCTGGCCAGCTCATCTGGCAGCGCAGCTGGCTGGCCCGACACCGACACACATACTCGGCCCAGACACCAATGAGGTATTGCCAGCCATGACAGCCGCTGAAGCCAGAGCCTCGCTTTTGCAGCTGCTATCTGCCTGGCATGATAATTTACAGACACCGTTGGCAAGCAGTGTTAAAACCGGTTGCGGCTGGCTGGCTAATGACAACGGCGAAGTACCATCAAAAGCGACACTGGCCTGTTATGAAGGCGACTACCATCGCAGTGGCGAGGTAGTTGACAGCGAAGCCCTGGCGCGTCTGTGGCCAGACTTCGACAGTCTGTGCAGTAACGGTTTTGAACAAGACAGCACCACCCTGTACAGCCCATTGGTGGCATTCTGGCAGGCATCAAGATCACAGCGATTCAGCCAGGGTTTGGAGCGCGCAGATGAGGAGGCAGTGGAGTGAGCACCGCATTGCAGCCATTCAGTCTGCCATTGCGTGGCAGCAGCCTCATCGAAGCCAGCGCCGGCACCGGCAAGACCTATACCATCGCCCTGCTTTACGTCAGGCTGATCCTTCAGCATGGTAAAGAGCAGGCTTTTCACCGGGCGCTGACACCCGATGAAATCCTGGTGGTAACCTTTACCGATGCGGCAACCCAGGAACTTCGTGATCGCATCCGGGCGCGACTCAGCGCAGCAGCGCGCTGCTTCCTGAACGACAGCCCGGATCATGACACGAGCCTGTTGGCGCTCCGTGAAGACTATCCCGAATCCGACTGGTTGCGATGTGCACAACAATTGACGCTGGCTGCCCAGAGCATGGACCAGTCTGCCATATCCACCATTCATGGCTGGTGCTACCGGATGCTGCGCGAACACGCTTTCGACAGCGGTTCACTGTTTCGCCAGCAACTGATCACCCAGATGCAGGACGTGCTGGCAGAGCTGGTGCGCGACTACTGGCGCCAGCATTTTTACCGACTCGATCCGGCCTGTGTGGCATTGGTGCAGGCTTCGTTTGCAGGTCCCGGAGAACTGCTGAAGGCAGTCCGGGGACTTCTGAACAAAACACAGACCACCATCACCTTCAATGGTCAGCCGCTGCCGGTGGAAGCAGATCTCGAACAGGCGCTGGCACCCGTCATCAAGCGTCACGCACACTCGGCTGCTGAGCAGCAGGCAGCGCGTGAGATCTGGCTGCAACATTGGGATGAACTCAGCGCCCTTTTGGATTCGCTGCAGCCTGGCCTGAACAAGTCCACCTATCCAGAAGCCAAGACCGACGCGGATTTCGCGAGCCTGAAGGAGTCACTTTACCTCTGGGCGCAGGGCGAGGAGTCTGATGTCAAGCTGGGACGTTTTGCTTACAGCGCTCTTAGACTCAAAAAAGGCTACAGTGCACCAGAGCACCCTGCACTGCTGGCAATAGACCGCTGGACTGCTGCCGAACAGGATGCTGCCGCACGTCATCGCATTTCGGCCAGCGCAATTATTCTGCAGCATGCCCGGCACTGGCTGGAACAGGCTCTGGAGCAGCGCATTCACAGCCGGGCCGAGCTCGGCTTCGACGACCTTTTGCTGCAACTCGATAGAGCCCTGCACGGCGCCCAGGGTGAACAACTGGCCGCGCAGATCCGCGCTCAGTACCCGGCAGCATTGATAGATGAATTTCAGGATACTGACCCGCTGCAATACCGAATATTCAACCGGATTTACGGAATAGCCGATGCTCCCAACGAACAGGTCGTGGTGCTGATCGGTGACCCTAAACAATCCATTTATTCGTTCCGTAATGCAGACATTCACACCTATCTGGCTGCACGTACAGCAACCACAGGTCGACACTTCCACCTGGGCACCAACTTTCGCTCCAGCAAATCGCTGGTCGACGCCGTCAATGCATGCTTTGAACATGCCGACCAGTTCCCGGCCGGAGCCTTCTGTTTCCGGGATGCCAGTGGCGATGATCCCTTACCGTTTCATCCGGTCAAAGCCAATGGCCGTCCCGAAGTACTATACCAGTCAGCCGATACGGCTGCTGCGGCCATGACATTCTGGCATCTCAGCGATGCCGATGATGCAGAGGCAGCAATCAGCAAGGAGCGTTACCAGCGCAGCCTGGGCGCGGTGTGTGCAGCCCGTATCGCGACCATACTACAGTCAGACAGTGACTGGCGATTCGCTGGCGCATCGGAGCAGCGGGTTCGTGCCAGTGATATCGCTATCCTGGTCCGTGACCGGCATGAGGCTGCGGCAATCCGGGAACACCTGCAGCAGCATGGACTCGCCAGCGTTTACCTGTCCGACCAGGAGTCTGTATTTGCAACGCCAGAGGCGCACGATGTTCTGCGCTGGCTGATTGCCTGCGCGGAACCAGCCAATGAGAGCGCTGTGCGGGCAGCACTGGGCACTGCATCATTGGGCCTCACTGTCGATGCGCTTCGCAGACTTAATGAAGATGAACAGCACTGGGAGGATCAGGCTGAGCTTTTCCGTCTGCTGTCGCAGCACTGGCAAACCAATGGTGTGCTACCCATGTTGCGTGAACTGATGCAAAAGCATCACGTGCCACAACGCCTGGTACAGCTGGTTGACGGCGAGCGGGTTCTGACCAATCTGTTACACCTGGCGGAATACCTGCAACAGGCAAGTGTTGAATTTGAAGGCGAACAGGCTCTCATTCGTCACCTGCGCGAGATGATCGACAACCCGGGCGACGAGGAGATTCTGCGTCTGGAAAGTGACGCCGAACTGATTCGTATCGTCACCATCCACAAATCAAAAGGGCTGCAATATCCGCTGGTATTCCTGCCCTTTGCAGCCAGCTGGCGACCCATTCGCAAGGACTGGACGGTGATGCTGCCGATGGCAGATCAGACACAGCAGCGTCGGCTGGAAATCTCTCCCGACCGTGATGATGCAGATACCGCGCTGGCCGAGCAGGAACGGCTGGCAGAGGACCTGAGGCTGCTGTACGTGGCGATGACACGTGCGGTGCACGGACTATGGCTGGGCGTTGGCCTGTTGAAATACGGCAACAGCAACAAACCCAGGCTGCATGAAAGTGCACTGGGATATCTGCTTGCCGGTGGCCAGGAGATCGATGCCGGTGGACTGTCCGCGGCGCTTGCCGACCTGCAGCAGCGTTGTGGCGACATCACTGTCGAAACGGTGACAACACAGCAGAGTCACGCTGACGACGATCACGACAAAAGCGAAGTTTTCAGCTCAAGTGTGAACAAGCCAGCAACAGAGCTCCAACCGGCTCGCAAGGCAGAACACACGCGTCCAACGCCATGGTGGATCTCCAGTTACTCGCTGATTACCCAGGTTACAGTTGCCGGCGACCGGGTTGAACCTGAACAGCCACAGGACGAACAGGCGCTTGAGGAACGAATGGCACAGGAATCCGAACTGGATCAGTCTGTACTGTCCACTCCGCGCAGTTTTGACCGCAATGACCCGGGTCTGCATGGATTCGCTCGCGGTCCCGCGCAAGGCACTTTCCTTCACAACCTGCTGGAGTGGGCCTGCGCCGAAGGCTTCGCCAATGCTGTCAGCGATGATACTCGCAGGCTCGAAGCCATCACGTCCCGCTGTCGGGTAAAAGGCTGGCAGGATGAGGTGCAGCGACTGGATGCCTGGTTGAAAGGCTTTCTCCAGCAAACCTTCACACTGCACAATCAGAGCAACCTGGTACTTACGACTTTGCAGAATCTACAGCCAGAAATGGAATTTCTGTTGCCCGCGCACTCCGTGGATACTGCTGACATCGACGCCCTGTGTCATCAGTATCTGCTGCCGGGACACCCACGCCCCAGGCTGCAGCCGACAGACCTGAACGGCATGCTGAAGGGCTTTATTGACCTGAGCTTCGAACACGACGGAAAGTACTACGTGGCAGACTGGAAATCCAACCATCTGGGGCGCAATGACACAGCGTACCATGAGGCTGCGTTGACAAAGGCTGTGCTGGAACATCGCTATGATGTGCAATACGCGCTCTACCTGCTGGCGCTGCATCGACTGCTGCGAGTCAGATTGCCTGACTACGATTACCAGCAGCATGTAGGCGGCGCCGTATATTTCTTTTTGCGTGGCTATCAGGCCGACACTCAGGGTGTATTGATGGACAGGCCACCAGCGGTATTCATTCACGCTCTGGACCAACTGTTTGCCGGTAAACCCCTCACGGAGGGCCAGCCATGAATGCTACAGAGCAGGCATCATCACAGCGCGTGACAGTCAGCGAAGCATTGGCAGACAGTAAAATACTGATAAGGGTGCTGGACCAGTGGGCGCAGGCAGACTGGCTGCGCTGGCTGGATGTTGAGGTGGTGCGCTTTCTCTGGCAGCAGACCGCGACCAGCGATCCTGCATCCCCTTTGTTGCTGCTGGCCGCTGCCCTTTGCAGTCACCAGAACGGGCACGGACATGCCTGCCTGGACCTGGCCTATTGTCTTGAGGATCCGGACCAGGCACTGGCTCTGCCACCCGACAGACCCCACGGTCAGCCGGACGTCTTACCGAAAGATCTGCTGGCCGGGCTGACGCTGGAACAATGGCGCGGGCATCTGGCTCATGCTCAGCTAATCGATGCAGGAACTGGCAATGCTCCTCTGGTGCTGGTTGATGATCCGGCGCGACCGTTGTTTTATCTGCGCCGATTCTGGCGCTACGAACAGGCTATTCTGCGCCAGATAGATAAGCGGCTTGAAACATCGGCAGGCAGCGACGGCATTAACGCTGTTGATCCACAAAAGCTGCGCAGCATTCTGGACTCCCTGTTCCCCGACGCAGAGGATTGTGACTGGCAGAAAATAGCCTGTGCCAATGCGCTGCGGAATCGTTTCGCAATCATCACCGGCGGCCCGGGCACGGGTAAGACAACAACAGTGATGCGCCTGCTGATTGCATTACAACTGGCAATCAGCTCGGACCGACCCTTGCGTATCCGTCTGGCCGCACCTACCGGCAAAGCGGCCGTGCGCCTGAGCGAATCGATCAGCAGTCAGCGCGACCGACTCAGCCGAGACGGCGATGACACAAGCCTGCCGAGCGAAGTCACGACGCTGCACAGACTGCTGGGCCCGATACCCAACAGCAGACAGTTCAGACATCACGCGGGTAATCCCCTGCCCGCCGATGTCGTGGTCATCGACGAAGCTTCGATGGTGGATATTGAGCTGTTCGCCCAGTTACTGGATGCGCTTCCTGACGCATGTCGTCTGGTACTGCTCGGTGACAAGGATCAGCTGGCATCGGTTGAGGCCGGCGCCGTGCTGGGTAGTCTGTGCGCGCGCGCTGATGCTGGCCATTACTCTGCCAACACCATGGCCTGGCTGAAATCCACGACCGGCCAGCAGTTGCCCGCGTCTGTACAATCCAGTGTCGGCCAACCCATTGATCAGGCCATTACCATGCTGCGATTCAGCTATCGATTTGGCAGCATTCCGGGCATCGGTGCCCTGGCCGGTGCCATCAACCGTCAGCAGGACTCCCTGCTGGAACTGTTCGATGGACGCTATCCTGAGTTGCAGGCGCTCCGGCTGCAGACGTCCTCCGACAAAGCATTTAGACAACTGATACTTGACCCCGACAATGGTTATGGGCGACTGCTGAAGATACTGTCGCAGCAACCTGCCACAACAGGCAGCCGTCAGGGTGCGGAACCATCGATCTGGGACAGCTGGGCCCAGCAGGTACTGAAAGCCTTCGACGGCTTCAGGGTGCTTGCTGCGGTGCGTCGCTCAGAGTTCGGGACTATCGCCCTGAATCAACGCATTGAATCAATCCTGCGCTCGACTGACATGGATAGTGATGTGTCAAGGTACGACAGACCTGCCCTGAGCAGCGAAACACTGTGGTATCGAGGCCGCGCCATCATGCTGACGCGCAACGACTACAATCTGAAGTTGATGAATGGTGATATCGGCATTGTGCTGCCCTGCCCCGACGCTGAGGGCCGTCTGCGTTTACGGGTGGCCTTCCCGGGCAAAGATGGCGACGCGGTGCGCTGGGTCTCTCCCACACGTTTGCAGTCGGTTGAAACGGCCTTTGCAATGACGGTACACAAGTCACAGGGTTCCGAGTTCGCCCACACCGCACTGGTGCTGCCCGGACACGATGTTCCGATTCTGACACGGGAGCTGATCTACACAGCGGTGACACGAGCCTCCCGGCAATTCACGCTGGTCCATTCTGATCCAGACATCCTGGCGCGTGCCGTGCGGCGACGGGTGACGCGCCAGGATGGCTTAAACCGCGCTTATTCCTGAGCCTGGATTTCAGCGGCAATACGCTGGACCTCATCCAGTACCCGCAACACGTTGCCGCCCCAGATTTTGGCGATATCCTCTTCTGAGTAGCCACGTCGCACCATTTCCAGCGTGACATTGAAGGTTTCGCTGGCATCGTCCCAGCCGGTCACACCGCCACCACCATCAAAGTCACCACTGATGCCGACATGGTCAATGCCTATAAGGTCAACGATATGGTCGATGTGGTCAACGAAGTCACTGACGTCTACCGGCGGTGCCACGCTGTAAACCTCTTCGGCCAGTCGGGGCTCGGCCATGGCGTTGATTTCCTCAAGGCGGGCTGTGTACATCTCTCGCTGTTCTGCATCCAGAGCGCGCACCTCGGCCGGCTCCAGCAGCGTGTAGCCCAGCTCTTCGGCAATGGCCGCCTGCAGCGCGTTCAGAGCCTCTACGTAGGCACGATGTTTGGCTGAGTTGACATATCCTCGGAAAGCCACCGCCTGGACAACGCCACCATTGTCGCGCACTGCCAGCAGCTCTTCGTCGGTCAGGTTACGGCTGACGTCCGGATCCAGGGCCCGCGCAGAAGAGTGAGAGGCGATCACTGGTGCCTGGCTCAACTCCAGCACCTGCTGATTGGCTGCGGATGAAGGGTGTGAGATATCAATCATGATGCCAAGACGGTTCATTTCAGCGACGGCCTGTCGACCCAGCTCACTAAGTCCGTTATGCAGCCAAACATCGTCACGCTCACCGGTATTGGAGTCGGAGAACTGGCTGTGGCCGTTGTGGGACAATGACACGTAACGGGCGCCGCGATCATAATAATCCTGCAGTTTGCTGAGGTCCTCACCCAGTGGGTAGGCATTTTCAACGCCGATCATGGCAACCTTCTTGCCCGCAGCAACGATACGCCGAACGTCATCCGATGTGGTGGCCAGCTCAATTTGGTCGGGTGCAATCTCAGTGGTCAGACGACGAATGGCCTCAAACTTGTCGATCGCGTTGGCTTCAGCTGCCGCGTAGCCTTCAGCTGTCAACGGCCCCTGCCCGGTGTAGACCACCAGCCAGGCGACATCCATCCCGCCGGCTTCCATCTTGGGCAGGTTGACCTGTGTGTTCAGGTCCTGAAGATAGTTCTGTCCTTCTGTGAAATTGGCAGTATTGATATCAACATGGGTGTCCATGACGATGACGCGTTCATGAATCGCCAGTGCCCTGGCCACCAGATCTTCTTCTGACTCTTCAGCTGCAGCGTCAACCATGTCCGCAGACTCGGCGATGGACTGCGACATCGACATGTCGGTTTCCGACATGTCAGAGCCTGTATCAGCGGGCCCGCAGGCAGCGAGTAGTACAAAGCATACAGCGAGCGCTGGTATACGTAGGCTATCCAGGTATTGTTTTGTCACGCGCGGTTCCTCCAGTCAGAAATATTTTTATATGGTGGTTTCTTCCATGTCATTCATGTTGCGATGGTCCCGCCCTTCCCCTGGCAACCAGCCACCGGAGCAGATTCGTGGTCTGCCCTCCACGGGCAGCAGGTAAAGATACACCCAGGCCAGTCCAAAACGGGTCTCAATCTGAATGCGGTCATACATGCCA
Source organism: Pseudohongiella sp. SYSU M77423 (assembly GCF_029911965.1). Taxonomy (NCBI): domain Bacteria; kingdom Pseudomonadati; phylum Pseudomonadota; class Gammaproteobacteria; order Pseudomonadales; family Pseudohongiellaceae; genus Pseudohongiella; species Pseudohongiella sp. SYSU M77423. The sequence continues at coordinate 763,994 of NZ_JARYTH010000002.1, forward strand.
TTGCGGGGTTCAATCGCATCATAATCTTCCAGTTCATCAAGTTGCTGCAACTGATTTGTGTCTATCTCGTAAACTTCAACATCAATCCCCAGCGAGGCCTCAAGCCTGGCACCCGGCCAGGGACCCAGGTCATACAGCACGATATCCGTCAGACAGTCGGTACCGAGGTAATGCGCATGCTCGAGATAGTGCGCATTGGACAAGCCTTTTTTCAGCGTGCCATAGACGGCAACACGAATCGTCATGACAAAACCTGTAATTGATTTACTGGCATACTCGTGTGATAGTTGGACCGAAAATAACTCCTTCACAATAATGAAGAACAAGCGGGAGAACAAGTATGCCGAAATACCGGGCTGATGCGTTGTATTGCGCAGCTGCAATGACTCTTTCAATGTCAATCGCGGTGACGCTTTCTCTGGGCGGGGCCGACGCCCACGCGCAGCCAGCCAACAGCGACACCATCAGCCGCACTGCAGATGGCAGGCCAGACCTGAGCGGACTGTGGCAAAGCATGGGCAACCACCACTACAACATCGAACCCTCCGCAGCGCATGCCGGTCCCGACTGGGAACTGGGTGCCTATGGTGCCATCCCGGCTACTCTGGGCGTTGTACAGGATGGTGAACTGCCGTACACGCCGCAAGGTCTCGCACAAAAGCAGGAAAACCAGGCTGACTGGCTGGCTCTTGATCCACTGGTAAAATGCTATATGCCAGGTGTCCCACGCGCCAACTACCTGCCCTTCCCATTCCAGATCATTCAGTCCGACGACCACATTGTCATGGCCTATGAGTTTGCCTCTGCCATGCGCATTGTGTACATGGATCAGCCTGATTTCGACGGCCCGGTGCCTGCATGGATGGGTCACTCCCGCGGACACTGGGAAGGCGACACGCTGGTCATCCGCGTGACCGATTTCATGCCCTATACCTGGTTTGACCACGCTGGCAACCACCACAGTGACCAGCTGGAGGTCATCGAGCGCTACACTCCTGCCGGCCCCAACGTCATCATGTACGAGGCTGAAATTCGCGATCCGGTCACCTATACCCGACCCTGGCGCATGAAGTTCCCGATCTACCGGCGCCTGGAGGACAACGCCCAGCTGCTGGAATTCAAGTGTGTGGAATTCGCCGAAGAACTGATCTACGGCTACCTGAACAAGGATGCTCCTGACGACCGTGTCCCGCCGCGCGGGATGCCATTTACCATTCAGGAACCTGTGCAATAGTAAGCACGCCGAGGAGTCACGTCATGACTTGTACCGACACAACATTGAACTTAAAAATCAGAGTCAAGCCGGTCCGCCGCGCACTGACCCTGCTTGTGGCCATCGCATTGAGCGCTCAGGCATCTGCGCAACAGGCCAATGACTGGGAGGCCCCCAGAACCCCTGACGGTCACCCGGACCTGCAGGGTGTATGGGCCAATAACAGCAGTACACCGCTGGAAAGACCGGAAATATTTGGTGACCGCGCCACGCTCTCTGCGGAGGAATTCGCCGAGTTGCGACGTCAGGCCCAGGAAATTCGCGACAGCGGCGGCGATGCCCTGTTCGGCGACGGCTTTCTGAATGCGGTAATCACCGGTGAAGTGCAATCCTATGACCCTTCAACCGGCAACTATGATGCAGCCTGGATGGTTGATCGCAATCTGGAGAATCGTACCTCCCTGATTATTGATCCGCCCAATGGCCGCATACCGCCAATGACCGAAGAAGCCCGCGCACGCCTGGCACAGCGCAATGCCAACCGGCCGGGAGAAACCGACTCCTATCTGGGGCGACCGCTGCAGGAGCGCTGTATTACCTGGGGAATGCCCTACATCATGGCCGGCTATAACAGCTACTATCAGATTGTTCAGGGCAGCGACTCGGTGGCCATCATTCAGGAAATGATTCACGACGTTCGGGTGATTCCGATCGTTGACGCACCAGAACAGGATGAGTTTGTGCTGGATGACCGGGTGCGACTCTGGCACGGGGCATCACGTGGCTGGTACGAAGGAGATACGCTGGTGGTGGAAACCCGCAACTTCTCTGACCAGAGCCTGTTCCGTGGCGCGGGTGCCAACCGGCTGTTTATGGAGCGCTACACCCGGATATCCGAGGATGTGCTGCAGTATCAGTTCACCGTGGAAGACCCCAGCACCTGGGAGCGACCATGGACGGCCATTATCAACTATACCGCCAGCGAGGACCCGATCTTTGAATATGCCTGTCATGAGGGCAATTATGCACTGATGGGCATTCTTTCAGGGGCACGCGCTGCTGAGCGAAACGCAGCAACAGGCAACAACCAGTAAGTCTGAATCCTAGCTTCTGGCCAGTTCCCGGGGCATGCGGAAAACGATATTTTCTTCTACCCCGGGCACTTCGACAGGATCCTCGCCGCTCATCTCGCGCAGGCGCTCAACAACCTGCTGTACCAGAATCTCGGGCGCCGACGCTCCCGCGGTGACTCCGAAACGACGCTTGCCGTTGAACCACTCGGGTTTAAGGTCCTCAACGCGATCAATAAGATAGGCTTCGCAACCCAGCCTTTCCGCCAGCTCCCGCAAACGGTTGGAGTTGGAGCTGTTGGGTGAACCAACCACCAGCACCAGATCTGACTCCAGTGCCAGCTGCTTCACCGCATCCTGACGGTTCTGCGTGGCATAACAAATATCTTTCTTACGTGGGCCTTCGATCGCCGGAAAGTGTTCATGCAGCGCATCGATGATTTTCGCCGTATCGTCCATGGACAGCGTCGTTTGTGTGACGTAGGCCAGTTTTTCCGGATTGCGTACGGTCAGTGTCGCCACATCGTCAACACTTTCCACCAGGTAGATATCACCGCCGTGGCTGCGATCATACTGCCCCATGGTGCCTTCCACTTCCGGATGTCGGGCATGGCCAATCAGCACGCATTCACGCCCTTCGGCGCTGAAACGGGCCACTTCCAGATGCACTTTGGTGACCAGCGGACAGGTCGCGTCAAATACCTGAAAGCCGCGCAATGTGGCTTCCTGCTGTACCTGCTGTGAGACACCATGCGCACTGAAAATAACGATCGGCTGACGACCCAGGCTGTCTTCTGTGGGGACATCATCAAGCTCATCAACAAAGATTGCGCCGCGCTGGCGCAGGGTATCAACCACAAATTTGTTGTGCACTACCTCGTGCCGCACGTATATAGGCGCGCCATATACATCCAGCGCACGATTGACAATATCGATGGCACGGTCCACGCCAGCGCAGAAACCACGCGGGTTGGCGAGCTTGATTTCTGTTCTTCCGCTTGATTGCATAATTCCTTAACCCTGAATCCTGACTGCCTGAACATCAGGCGCCATGACAGAAATAATATGCGCCCTGAATACGATCTCACGACCCGCCAATGGATGGTTGAAGTCCACCACGATAGTCAGTTCGCCAATCTGTTTCAAGACACCGGGAATCTCATTGCCGCCACTGTCCGTGAAAGACAGGACCGTACCAGGCTCTACCGGATCGGTGGTATTGGCCAGCAGGCGGGCAAACTGCTGACGGGGAAACGTCTGCACATTACTGGGGTTGCTGTCGCCAAAGGCTTCACTGGCGGGCAGGACGCACTCTCGCGTGTCACCGGCTTTAGCCCCCATCAGGGCTGCCTCAAAACCCGGCAGCAGATTGCCATCACCAACGGTAAACGTGGCCGGCTTGCCATCGAAATTGCTGTCAACGATGGAGCCATCAGTCAATGCCAGCGAAAAATGCAGGGTAACCCGTGCGCCGGCAACAATTTCCGTTGCCGGAGAGTCAGCATGATGATCAGGCATAGTGACGTATTTCACCCTCGCCACTGATGTTGTCAACGCAGCGACCACACAGTTCCGGATGCTCCTGATGCAGACCTACATCTTCTCGATGGTGCCAGCAGCGAACGCATTTGGTGTGAACAGACGGCTTCACTTTGACCTTGAGCCCTTCCACTTCGGTGGCACTGGCATCACCGGCCTGTTCCAGGGGCTGGAGTTTGGCTGCCGAAACAATCAGCACAAACCGCAATTCGTCCTGCAGAGTAGCCAGCCGTTTCAGCAGTCCATCCTCACAGTACAGCGTAACTTCAGCGCTGAGTGCGGCGCCGACACGTTTCTCGGTACGTTCACGCTCCAGCTCTTTGTTGACTGCAGCCTTGACCTCGATCAGTTCACGCCAGAAGGCGTCACTGAAATCGTCTCGCGCTGGCAAAGGTGCCAGGCCGTCCGCAAAAGCGGACAGGAACACTGATTCGCTGCGTTGCCCTGGGATCAGTGGCCAGATTTCATCTGCCGTAAAACTGAGTACCGGTGCAATCAGGCGCACCAGAATCTCAACGATATGGTACATGGCAGTCTGCGTGGAGCGACGCGCCAACCCTTCTGCCTTGGCGGTGTACTGTCTGTCCTTGATGACATCCAGGTAGAAACTGCCCAGTTCGATGACACAGAAGTTATGCACTTTCTGATAGACACTCAGGAACTGGTAGTTCTCATAGTCTGCCTTGACCTGCTCTCGCAGCAGCTGCGCCTGGCGGGTGATCCAGTAATCCAGCGCCAGCATCTGTTCCGGTGCTACTGCATCGGCAGACGGGTCGAAGCCGTTGAGGTTGGCCAGAATGAAGCGCGCGGTATTACGAATGCGACGATAGGAGTCGGCAACGCGCTTGAAAATTTCACTCGATGCAGCGATCTCACCCCGATAATCAGTGGCAGCGACCCACAGACGCAGAATATCAGCACCGTATTCGTTGAATACTTCCTGCGGGGATATGGTATTACCGATGGATTTGGACATTTTGCGTCCCTGCGAATCCACCGTAAAACCGTGCGTCAGCACCTGCCGATACGGTGCTGTGCCGTTCATGGCAATCGCTGTTTTCAATGATGACTGGAACCAGCCACGATGCTGATCTGACCCTTCCAGATACAGGTCAGCCGGGTAACTTAATCCCTCACGTGCCTGCAACACAGAGTAATGTGTGACACCTGAGTCAAACCAGACATCCAGTGTATCAGTCACCTTGCTGTAGTTATCAGCTTCCGCCCCCAGCAATTCGGCAGCATCCAGTTCAAACCAGGCGTCGATGCCTGACTTTTCAATCAGACTGGCCACCTGCTCCACTAAAGATGCCGTATCCGGATGCAGTTCTCCTGTCTGCTTGTGAACAAACAGGGCAATTGGCACGCCCCAGGTACGCTGACGCGACACACACCAGTCAGGGCTGCCTTTGAGCATCAGCTCTATCCGCGCCTGACCCCATTCGGGCATCCACTTGACCTGTTTGACGGCAGCCAGTGCGTCGGTCAACAGCCCTTTCTCTGTCATGCTGATGAACCATTGCGGCGTCGCCCGGTAAATAAGCGGCGTCTTGGTGCGCCAGCAGTGCGGATAGCTGTGCGTGATTTTATTGACGTGAACCAGGGCCTGCTGTCGCTTGAGAATTTCCAGAATCTTTTCGTCAACTTTGTAGACATGTTCACCGGCAACTTCTCCCGCCGCTTCGACAAACACGCCATTTTCGTCGACCAGGTTCAGTGTACCCAGGCCGTAGAGCTGCCCCACAACAAAGTCTTCCATACCATGGTCAGGTGCCGTGTGAACGGCACCGGTGCCGGCATCAAGCGTCACATGGTCACCCAGCAGCACTGGAACCTGACGACTAACAAACGGGTGTTGCAGCAGCATCTTTTCAAAAGCCGCGCCTTTGGCGATACCAAGCCGCGTCGCGGATTCCGCACAACCATAACGTTTTAGCACGTCGTCCTGCATTTCTGCGGCAACCACCAGCAACTCTTCACCCACCGCGTCATCGACGGTGCATCGGATCAGCGCGTACTCCAGATCGGCATTCAGGGAAACCGCCTGATTGGCAGGCAGGGTCCAGGGAGTGGTTGTCCAGATCACCAGTGACAGGCTGCCAGTGCCGGCAGTGTCAGCATCCACATTAAAGGCCTGCAGCCACGCATTGGCATCGACCACCGGAAAACGCACGTCGATCGCAAACGATGTTTTGTCCTGATATTCAACTTCCGCTTCAGCCAGGGCTGAGGCGCCAACCACACTCCAGTAAACCGGTTTGAAACCTTTGACCAGATGTCCGTTTACGGCGATCTTGCCGAGCGCTCTGACGATATTGGCCTCGGTGTCGAAGTTCATGGTCAGGTAAGGGTTGTCCCAGTCTCCCAGCACACCCATCCGGATAAAGTCTTTCTTCTGGTTCTCGACCTGCCGCGCCGCATATTCGCGACACGCTTTACGGAATTCAGCGTGGCTGATCTTGTGACCCGCCTTGCCCTTTTTCTTCTCAACATTGTGTTCGATGGGCAGGCCATGGCAGTCCCAGCCCGGCACGTAGGGCGCATCATAGCCGGCCAGCGAGCGTGACTTGACGATTATGTCTTTCAGTGTCTTGTTGACTGAGTGTCCCAGGTGCAGGTCACCGTTTGCATAGGGAGGACCATCATGCAGAATGAATGTCGGACTGCCTGCGCGCAGTTGGCGGATTTTTCCGTACAGGTCCATGTCCTGCCAGCGTTTCAGCATGGCTGGCTCGCGCTGCGACAGACCCGCCTTCATCGGAAACTCCGTAAACGGCAGGTTCAGGGTTTGCTTGTAGTCAGTCATAAAGTGTCACTTGCTCGATTTACGTTTTGAATTCAATGGTTGGCAAGCCACGCTCTGGCCTGCTGGGTGTCCTTGCCTATTTGCTGTGTCAGCTCGTCCAATGACGAAAATTTCTGCTCCGAGCGCACCCGGTGCCGGAAGATCACCGACATCCACGCACCGTAGACATCCTGGTCAAAATCCAGCAGGTGCACCTCCAGAATGGCCTCGCCGCTGTCATCTACCGTCGGACGATATCCGATATTGGCAATCCCCGATACACTCAGTTGACGTCCATCAGGCAGGCTGATCTGTGTGTCGCAGACATAGACGCCATGCAGGGGGATATTGCGACGATTAAGCGCCAGGTTGCAGGTTGGGAAGCCGATGTCACGTCCCAGTTGCCTGCCCTTGACAACTTCTCCGGCAATTGCATAAGGCCGCCCCAACAATCCAGCCACGGTTTCGAAGTCCCCGGCCCTGAGCCGGTCGCGCACATACGTGCTGCTGACGCGGGTGCCATCGTAGCTGCAGCTCTGGGTCTCGATTACCTGAAAACCTGCACGCGCCCCATACTCCTGCAGTAAGGCGTAATCGCCCTGACGCTGGTGACCAAATCGGAAGTCATTGCCCACGATCAGACAACGCACATTCAGACCTTTGATCAGGATATCCTCGACATACTGCTGGGGGCTCAGACGGCAGAGTCTGTCGTCAAAGCGCAGCAGATAGACCGTGTCGACGCCAAACTCTTCCAGCAATGTGATCTTTTCAGCGGCCTCACTGAGCCTTGGCGGGCAGTCACGGGGATTTCTGGCAAAAAACTCTTCCGGATGCGGCTCAATGACAATTACAACAGTAGGCACATCGAGCTCAGCTGCCCTGGCCCGCAATTGCCTGACGATCTGCTGATGCCCAAGGTGCACGCCATCAAACTTGCCGATGGTCGCTACACAACCTGGATGATGTTCCAGGAAGCCTTCAGTGTCGTGAATGACGTTCATGAGCCAGCTGCTGCAGAAAAAGCCGGATTATAACGTGTTAGTCGCCAGCTTCCCACTCCTGAGCCAGACCATCCGCGCTTAGCGCAACCGCGCTCTGCCAGCCTCGTATAACCATTTGGCCAGTACCAGCGCCGCCACAATCACAACAAACTGGCCGATAAAGGTATTGGCCACGGAGATCGAATCAGGCCGCGTCATGATAAAACCCAGATTAATGGCCGTCATTACCGCCGCCAGTGCGCTGGCCAGCGCCAGCACCAATAGAATCACTGCGATTATTTTTGTTTTCATCACGCCTCCAGCGTCCAGTTATCCTGATGCTCAGATCCACCGATTATGGCAGCGGAAAGGTCAATCGGTCCATAACACTGGCAGTGGGCATGGCTGAAAGGTATCATTCGGGTCCTTGCGAGACTGGGTAGCAACATGCTTTGGAAGATTTTGATTACAGCTCTTGTCGTGGTGGTCGCATTTGCCTACCTCAAACGACGCAGCCGGCTGCAGCGGGCAGCCCAGCAGCATCGCGTCAACGAATTTCTGGAGCATGCCGAAACCTCATCCGGATGGCGGGATAACGGTGCCGGTGACCCGACGCTGAACCGCAGCCTGGCCGCGCGACTGCGATTGACCCTCTGGATTATTCTTACTCTCATACTGCTGGCAGGCTCAGTCTACAGTTTCTTTCAATGGCGTGACCAGCAGTCTGAACCGCTTGCCAGCATGGAGCGTAACCCCTAGTGCAGATGCACTTTCTGTCGGGCCAAAGGCACGGCTTGTCGACATCAGGGCGCGACCCCAGGATTAATCTGATATTCTGAACCTGTTCAAAAATATTCATCATTCCCTGCCCTGGACCATTACCCAGCCGGACACTGCATGCTGCTCACGTTTGACCACACAGAACCATTAAGACTGTCCATCACGCGCAATCTGCACCGATTGCTTCGCTGGACGCTGTGTCTTTGCATGACAGTGCTACTGCTGTCCCAATCGGGCCTGGCGCTTGCACGCGAAGTACGTGTGACCATGAGCGATGGCAGCGAGGTCAAGGTTTTCCTGTTTGAACCGGACAACCACGGCGAAGGCCCATGGCCGCTTTCAGTGCTGATACCCGGCGGCGGCGGCAATGAATATGTTGCGCGCGCGCAGTTCTGGCTGGGCCGCGAGCTTGCCAGACAGGGCTGGATGATCGCGGTTCCAGTGTCGACCGACGGCAGCAATTTTGATGGTCAAAACGGTTACAAAATTCCGGCTGTGATCGAACGCCTGCAATCCCAGGCCGATATCCTGTCAGGCAAAGCCTTGCTGGTCGGAGTTTCCACAGGAGGCAGTTCTGCACTGGCGCTGGCCGCACAGCAACCCGATCAGTACCACGGCGTGGTCGCCGTGCCCGGTATCCTTCGTGACCTGAGCATTATTCAGGATATGAACAATCTGCCAGTTTACGTGCGGATCGCCCAGAATGACCTATTTCGCTGGGATCAGGCGATGCCTGACATGGTCACAGCTCTGGAACAGGCCGGCGCCAGAGTCAATGCCGGGCTTGTAACTGGCACTAACGCCAAACACATTTTTAACCTGGACTGGGATGAGCTGCGCCCATGGATTGATGCGCTGCACGCGCACGAACCGAGTAGCGATTGAACCTCCACTGACTCCCAGGCAACATCCCTGATATGGTGTATGACAGGCCTGCATGATAAAGTGCGCGTCCACAACCGAGTTTATGGCCACGCTGGAGTAGCTGGATGAAATTGATAACTGCCATCATTAAACCCTTCAAATCCGATGATGTTCGCGAAGCGCTGTCCGAGCTTGGCGTCAATGGCATGACCATGACGGAAGTTAAGGGTTTCGGCCGGCAAAAAGGCCACACCGAGCTCTATCGCGGCGCGGAGTATGTCGTTGATTTTCTGCCTAAAGCCAAGATTGAAGTAGCAGTCGCTGATGAGATCGTAGACGCTGTCATCGACGCCATCTGCAAAGCGGCCAACACTGGTCATATTGGCGATGGCAAAATTTTTGTGACGGCCCTCGAACAGAGCATACGCATTCGAACCGGCGAAACGGGCAACGATGCGTTGTAAGGCAAGACCGATAATTATTGCTTAATTGCTGGCCTTGTCGATGACACGCAGGGTCACAATCGAATAGACCTGCTTTTCCCCATCAGGGCCGTAAAATGTCACCGCAACCAGCGATGTCGAGCGGCCCTGATTGATCAACTCCCCAGTCAAGCGCACTCTCGGCCCGGTTACAGGCGATAGATAGTCAATCCGCATGTTGATTGTGGTGATCCAGTAGTCATGACGCGAACCAAACATGGTCCGGATGGTGTACAGAGCCACCATGTCGACGTAGGTCCCGGTAAACCCGCCAAATAACTGCTGCCGTGGATTCAGCACCTGATCGGGAATGTGGGCATCAATCTCGACAAAGCCGTGCGACTGCGCCAGCACTTTCCACTGCGGTGCTTCCAGCAGATCCCCCGCGCAATGTCCTGGCCGCATGAATATGGGTAAGTTTGTTTCGTCAGTTGTCATAGCCTGCCTCAATCGTTGACTGCGTTGCCAAACTCAAAAAAGTACACCTCCAGGTTCAGCTGCACGCGTGGATCAGGCTCCCAGTCGTATCGGTACTCAAACAGCAATTGCGGCACCACCTCCATAACCAGCCAGTCTTCGTAGATCGCTTTTCGATACAGCATTTGCGCGTAATAACTGTCTACCTCACTTTCCGGTCGATTCTGCCCCAACAAGCCGATTTCATAAATCATGCTCTCTCGTTCAGCCAGTTGCTGATGCAGTGAGAAAGACTGTGCAAACTCTGTCAGCCGGTATTTGTGTTCGTAGTTCACTTCCGATTCAATGCGGAAGTTCCAGTCTTCAGAAATGCGTCGGGTAAAGAACAGCCGGGTATCCTGACCCCAGCCCTCGTTATGATAGTAAAAGATGCGGTTGTTGAGGCCGACATACCAGTCCTCGTTAATATCCACGCCATAGCGCGTCCGCAGACGATAGAACACATCCAGAGGGATCCGCCCCCTGACGCCAACATCATGATTAAATCGCCACCCGTTGCGCTCAGGGTGTTCGTAGCTGAAGCCACCGGTAAACTCGGAGGAATTGATGTTGCTCAGGCGCTGATCACGCAGTGAGTTCTGCTCACGGTTCTCAGACTCGAAGATCAGCTTCCAGCGTTCAGAGGCGCGCGGCAGATCCAGGCGGCCACTGATGCGTGCATTGGAGAAATAAGCATCATGTCGCCCAACACGCTGATTGAAGCGGATTCTCAGGTAGCTTTGATTAATGTCTGCACTTTCGATATCGCCAGCGAGCCAGTCGTCAACGGACCGCCCCATATTGGTCACTCGCCGGGACATGTCGTCGCGCTGCTCTTCCAGCCACTCTAATGTCCGGTCCAGCGGCAATTCGTCCAGTGCACGTGATATCAGGCCGGGCTCATCATCCTGAGCTGTCTGACTTAAATCTTCGGCATCCTGTGCCCAGGCAATCGCAGTTGGCAGGCAGAGCAGCGTCAGCAGCCAAGAGGTTTGCGCTAATTTCTTCCTGCCCACTTGATTCCCCTGATGGTTGATCTCAGCCGGCCCAGTTTAGTGCAGCTTCCCTGGCCTCGCCAGTCACCCCCGCAAATTTCCCTGCGAAGGTCATGTTTGGCCACATTCTGTCATTATTCAACAGTCAGACGAGTCGATGCGCGAGATATTCCAGGATCGCGATCAATGACTCAGCTCCGTGATGCAAAGGGTCCAGCGCAAGGATGAGCAGGGATGTGCAGATCAGAGTCAGCACCAACATTAGCCAGGCGGGAATTGGACGGCGGCTGTGATGAGCCAGTAAGGCCTCCACTCTGAGCTCAAGATCACTGCTCGCGAAACCACGCGAGTGAATCGGCGCCGGGTGATTCTTCAATACTCTCCCCACGTGCACCAGCGTCGCCGCAACACTGGCAACGCCATGATTACCCGCAGCCACAAAATCGCAGGCCTCTTCACACAATAAATGCATATCATGGCGAATCTGCCGGCCACGATCTCCCGGGACAAACAGCGTGAACACCCGACCCAGCAGCAACCTGAGATTGTCTTTACGCTGACGGTGCGCCTGCTCATGATCGAGGATAACGGCTAGCTGCTCGCGACTGCAGGACTCAAGCAGACCACGACTGATGAAAACACGCGGACTCCACCAGCCCAGAGTAAACACGGCCGGCTCTCTGGCATCGAGAAATCTGAATCCAGGCCTGGTTTCTGTCATCAATTCAAATTGCTTGAACATCGAGCGACCTTTAGCAAGCTGCTGCAGGAAATTAAATAACAGCACCAGAACCAGCAGACCAGCTATCACCAGACCGCCAATGGCGAGCGCATCGACACTCAGCAGCGGTACGTGTTCTTCGCAGGCGCCGTGACAGTGTGCCGAGATCAACATCCCGTCCGCCTGCGATACAAACAACAAACTGCTGGCCAGAAACCCGACAAGTGCGGGTGCCGCCCAGTATAGAAGTAACAGCAGACTGCCATGCTTTGGGTGTATTCGCAGCACAACACGTCGCAGCAGCGGATACAGCAGAGCAAAAAACAGTGCCAGTCCTGCCCACAACATTAGCCAGATCAGAGAGAATGTGCCGATCAGTTGAATCATGACCGCGGCTCCATTAAAGCTTGCCCTCTTGCGGGGTCCCGTCACTACCGCCTGATTTCCTGCGATAATCCCTGATCATCTCCTCCAGACTGTCCAGAGAAGACTCGTCCATGTCGGCGGCGACGTGCACAAAACTGCTCAGAATGGTTTCCATGCGACCGTCATGCAAAAGGTGGATCGCCTCGCCCAGCATACGCGCCAGCAGCGCGCCTCGGGAAACCGTGACAAAATAAGAGTAAGCGTGACCCTGCTTTATTCGGTCCACGTAGGACTTGCGATAGAGGCGTTCCAACGCCGACTGCACGGTGCTCAGGCTGGGTTGTCGCGTCCGCTGAAGGCGCTCACGGATCTGTCGTGCATCAAGATGCGGGCAACCCCACAGGACTTCCATGGCCTGCAATTCCAGCTCACCCAGATGGGTGGCAAGAATATTTGAAGAGGCTCGGTGCTTATTCTTTTCCATGGTAGGGCCTTATGGACAACTGCATGCAGACTGCAAGGTGACAATCTAGCGCCCTTCCCCAAAAATTGCAAAAACCGATTGCCGATCGGCACCTATTCTGTCTATTTATTTATTACATATCAGCCACTTAAAATTTATAGCCGCTTAAACAAGCTATATTCACAAGCCTCTGACTGCGAGATACGTAATTTAACAAGCCAACAGAATAAGGAAGTAATTTTGAAGTCAACTTACCTGCTAAGCGCTGCGATTGCCGTGGCACTGCCCACTCATGCTCAGACAAATAGTGATGCAGACAAGGTGTTCGAAGAGATGCCCGGACAGAGCATACAACAGGGCGTACGTGAAATTCTGGTCATGGGTGCAGATTTCGACCTTCAGGGCGACCCTGAGACGGCGACCGAAGGGGTGGTCTACGCCCAGCAACTGGAACTGCGCCCGGTGTCACGAACTGCAGAACTGCTCGAGTTTGTTCCGGGTATGATCGCGACACAGCATAGTGGCGAAGGCAAAGCGAACCAGTACTTTGTACGCGGCTTCAACCTGGATCACGGCACCGATTTTGCCATCAGTGTCGACAAAATGCCGGTCAATACTCCGTCGCATGGCCACGGTCAGGGTTACGCGGACATCAACTTCATTATCCCCGAACTGGTTGGCACCCTGCGCTACCGCAAAGGCCCTTACTACGCAGATGCCGGTAATTTCGCCACCGCTGGCTCAGCCGAATTTGTCTATCTGGACAGCCTGGATGAGGGGCAGATCAGTCTGACATTGGGTGAACATGACTACCGAAGACTGTTTGCAGGTGAATCATTCGCCGTTGGCGACGGGCAACTGACACTCGCTGGCGCGCTGACAGATTATGATGGGCCCTGGAACCTGGATCAGGACCTGGACAAACGCAATGCCATGATCAAGTACCACGAAGCGGGCGAAGACTACAGCCTCAGTATCACTGGCCTGGCCTACGACAACAGCTGGGATGCCACCGATCAGATTCCACTGCGCGCAGTTGAAAGTGGTGCAATCAGTGTATGGGGCAATATTGACCCGACTGCTGGTGGCGAATCACGCCGCAACAGCCTGTCCATGGACTATGACAGCCAGCTGGACAGCCGCAGCCGCTGGCAGTTCAGCGCCTATCTTATGGATTACGCGCTGGACCTGTACTCCAACTTTACCTACTTCGACGCTGACCCGGTGCGGGGCGATCAATTTCAGCAGACTGACAGCCGTCGCGTTGCCGGTATCGACACGCAGTACGAGCGGGATATTGAAACCCGACTGCCGACCACTGTCCGCTTCGGTTTTCAGCATCGCTACGATGACATTCACGTCGGCCTGCACCTTTCTGAACAGCGCCAGCGTTACGCGAGCACACGTGACGACTATATCGAGCAGTCGCTGACCAGCGCCTATGCCGCCGTCGATACACGCTGGACCTCAAAGTTGCGAACTGTTGCCTCACTGCGGACTGACCACTACCGATTCCGGGTCGATGACCTGTTGGGCACCAACAGCGGCGAAGGTAACGACTCGCTGCTGAACCCCAAGCTGAATGTCATCTACACGCTGACTGACGACTTTGAGACCTACCTCAGCGCCGGCCAGGGCTACCACAGCAATGATGCGCGTGGAGCCACGACCCGAACTGATCCGGTAAGCGGAGATCCGACGACGCCTGTTGACCCACTGGCTACAGCCAGAAGTTATGAAGTCGGTTTGCGATCCACCATTATCCCCAAGACGCAGATAACGCTGACCGCTTTCCAGCTCAAGCTGTCCTCAGAACTGGTTTACATCGGCGACGCTGGTAATACCGAAGCACTGTCGCCCAGCGAGCGCGAAGGCGTGGAAGTGGACATTCTGTATTCGCCGCTGGACTGGTTGCTGATTGATGCTGACGCGACCTGGACGGATGCCAGCCTGAAAAATGTCGGCCCCGACGACTATATTCCCAATGCCGTCAAAAACACGGTTTCACTGGGCGTGATTGCCGACAACATCCGCGACAGCGGCTGGAGTGCCGGACTACGTTTGCGCTATCTGGGTTCCGCGCCTTTGATAGAAGACAACTCGGTTCGGACGGATCCCACTACGCTGGTCAATGCCCAGCTCAGCACCCGCCTGACAGACAATGTGTCACTGGATGTGGAATTGCTGAACGTGCTGGACAGCCGTGATAGCGATATCACCTACTACTATGCCTCACGCCTGCCAAATGAGGCTCAGGCGGTTGAAGATATCCACTTCCATCCCGCCGAGCCGCGAAGCCTGCGCGCCACGATTACCGCTCGTTTTTAGGCGACTGTCTGATACTCCGTCGGCTACATGAAATCCATGTCGCCGGCGGTCAGCCACCAGGCTCCCTGCAACTGATCAGCACTGGGCCCCCTGGTCCAGCGATTGCAGGGAATGTGTATACCCAGCGACTCGACACAGACAGCCTCCATGCCGAGTCGATCCACCTGACCTGCTGACAACCAGAACACCGCGGGTCGCCCCTGTCGCTGCGTATGCGCACTGATTTCGTTAAACACCCGCCCCAACAGTGCCGATTCGCACAGAATATCCATTATCAGGTAGTGTTCACCATGTGGCCTGAGCACAATCAATGCGACAACTGTGTCGCCATCGATGAGCTGAACACTTTCGTAATCAAGCCCGGGACGCTGTCTGAACCGATAGTCGAGATACTGCGAATCTCTGACGCCGATAATGCTATCTGTAAAACTTTCTTTCATGGCCAGCCACAGACTCTGCGCCGATTCGATGACAGCGGCGTCCATGTCTCCGAACTGCAGGTGCCAGTCGGTCTGGTGCTGCGCTACCGGAATTTTTAACTGCACCAGCTCATCAGTTTTGTCGTAAAGCTTCAGCCGCTGAGCAACGTGCATGGCCTTCATGTTGGGAAAGCCAAATCCAAGCAGATGCCGGGCGTGATAACCGGCGTATTGTTCCAGCATGGTTGAAGCCGTTTTGAAAAACAGACTGTCACGGCTGAAGAAACTGCGTTGCTCGGGCATGACCATGACGTCACAGATCTGAACCGCCGTGCCCGGATCGCCAAAGTAAAGAATATCCCTGCGGATACCGCCGTAGTGCGCCACCACCTGCTGATCCCGCAGGGCGGCCACCGAGGCGCCGCGCCCTGCACCGTATTTCCAGTGCCACAATGCAGCAGAAAAATCTGTTTTGAAACTTCGCTCAAACACCTGCTGAAAATCTTCTGCCTGCAGAGTTTCAGCAGGCACCAGTGATTCTGCCGCCGCCTGCATTTGCCAGGTCAGTAGCTGGTGACTGGTGTCCCCTTGTCGCAACCGCTTCAAGTCGTCGAGCATGGCCGTTTCCAGTTCACTGATCGTTTCCGGGGACTCGTCAGTAAGTGCAAGCAGCTCCTGCCGGTGATCCTGAAACAGGGCAATGAACGCATCCAGGAAATTGGCAGTTTCGCCGCTCGTATCCACCCTGTCCTGCAACAGGAACCCGGCACGGGCAGCCAGAGCCTCAACATTCTCTAACTGTGCCAGGTCGCACGACTTTAGATCGTCTGATACTCCAGTCAGGAACTCATCAACAATCAGCACTTTGCCGCCTTCAGCAAGCAAGTGTCTTGCCGCCGCAAAACAGCTCAAGGGGAGAAAATAGCGCGCGCTATTGTGAAAGATCAGCGCGTCGTATTGTTGCGGTGCCCATTGTGGCCACTGACTGGCAAATTCTGCAGTGACAATATTTGCACTGACGTCACTCAGAGCCTGCGTGCTCAGTTTGCTGGCCGCCTCATTATTATCCACGGCCGTGACCTGCCATCCGGCATCAGCCATGTGTCGCGCCAGCAGCCCTGAACCACTGCCCACCTCCAGCACTCTGGAACCAGCAGGCAGGTCCAGCGCAGCAATTATCTGGTCAGCGAGCTGACGTTGGGCGTCTATCAGCTCGTCTGCACCCGGTGATGTGGAGTTGGAGCGGGCCTGCAGTGTCCCGTAAGCCAGAAAGGCAGATTGCTCGGCTGTCGCCTGCATCAATGCGGCGTAGACATTCAGGGGAAAACGTAATTTTGTTGCGACTGTCTCCATGCGCGGCATTATACGGTAGAATGCCGTGCATGAGTGAATCCTTGCTACAAGCCTTTAGCCGCCTGTTCGCGGCTGGCGCCAGTGAGCTGCGCAGCTCCCCCAGAGTTGCCCTGCAGCGATTGCTGCTGTTGCGTGCACTGGTCACGATCACAGGCACTCTGGGTGCACTCATATTTAATTATTTCTCACCTTTGCAGGTCCCGCTCTCGGTGATTCTGGTGTTGTTATCCGGCATCATCGTGTCGCTGCTTGCCGGGTGGCTTCAGGTTCAACGGGCGACCCTGGTCGGACAGCGCACAGTCGCATTGAACCTGGCGCTGGATTTTGTGTTTCTGGCCATACTGCTGGCCTACACCGGCGGCGCTTCCAATCCTCTCATTTCCTATTTGCTGGTTCTGTTAGCCGTTGCAGCAACACTGATGACTGCGCTATGGGCACACGTCTTTGCGCTGGCAGCCATGGCGTTTTACACGGTTTTCCTGCTGATAGGCATCAATACTGACGCCCACAGTGATCACATGATGCAGAGCTTTCAGGTGCACCTGGTTGGCATGTGGGTCACATTTGTTGTCAGCGCAGCCTTGATCAGCATTTTTGTCAATCGGATGGCAGCAGCAATCCGCAGTCGCGAACTGAGCCTGGCCACGTTCCGCGAAAACGAAATGCGCAATGAACAGCTGGTCGCCATTGGCACACTGGCAGCCGGCACTGCACACGCGCTGGGTACACCACTGTCCACCATGTCGGTGCTGCTGGCCGATCTGGATGACCAGACTCTCGACAAGCTGCCGCCTGAGGAGCTGAAGCGAGACATTCACTTGCTGCGTCAGCAAGTGATGCGCTGCAAGGCTTCTCTGGACCAGTTGACGCAGTTTTATCATCAGAATGATCCACAGAACCCAGGCAAGATTTCAGTGCGTGCCTTTCGCCAGGCGATCAGCGACTACATTACCAATATTCACCCCAGTGCCACGATTGCCTTCACTGTCGAGGCTGACTGCGACACGCTGTTCCTGAGCAGCGATCTGACGGTGCGCCACGCTCTCATCAACTTGATTGAGAATGCGATCAGGGCTGCCGGCAGCGAGGTGCAGGTTCACTACCAGCGTGATCCGCAAACGCCAGGTGTTCTGCTGATCAGTGTCGAGGACGACGGGCCGGGAATCCCCGCGCATGTTATGGAAAACATGGGAGAGCCGTTCATCTCGACGCGGGAAGGCAATATGGGTCTGGGTATCTTTTTGGCCAATGCTTCCATTCAGCGACTGGGTGGTCAGATCGAAATGTTTAATCTGAAGGACGCCGGTGCCAGAACGGTTGTCCGCTTGCCAACCGTTACTGGGATATCCGGCGATGTCGAACAATTCACTACTGCTGATTGAAGATGACGAGGTTTTTGCCTCGGTTCTGGTCCGCGCCTTTCAACGCCGCGGATTTGAAACAGCACATGCTACCGATATCCCGACAGCACGCCAGCTAATCGCCAGCACGACTTTCACACATGCAGTTGTTGACCTGAATCTGGACGGACAATCGTCGCTGGAACTGATCCCACTGCTTCGCAACTGCGCACCGGCCAGCCGCATCCTGATGCTGACCGGCTATGCAAGCATAGCCACCGCAGTGGAGGCTATCAAACTGGGTGCCGACAATTACCTGGCCAAACCCGCCGACACCAATGAAATTCTGGCGGCACTTCAGGAAGATTCCATCGATTCAACACTCGAGCCTGAATTTCAGGAACCGATGTCTGTTCGACGCCTTGAGTGGGAACATATTCAGAAGGTGCTGAAAGAGAACAACGGCAATATTTCCGAAACTGCGCGTCAGCTGAAGATGCACAGGCGAACTTTGCAACGCAAACTTCAGAAGAAGCCTGTGTCAGGCTAGGCATGGGCATCGAAGCGCCTGCCTTTGTGACTTTTGGCACTCAGGCATTTTGCGGCGCTGTGGTATAAAGCGTCGCGCAATGTTCTCATCCGGCGCTTATCTTTCTCAAGATCTGTCCGCAAACCGCTGGCGTAACTAACTCATACAAAAACAATAATACATAAGGCGCACCCGGACCGGGTGTCGGCATTGCGATTGTTCAAGCATGGTTGCCTGTTCTGGCTAGTCATACTAGCTGACTGTCATAGCTTAATGGCCTGGTAACACCCCACATTTTTGTCAGCAAGTGGAGTCTGGCGTGAAGAAACAGTATCTGGTAGCAGTGGGCCTGGTTGCCCTTATAGTGATATGGATGGTCATGCCACGAGGTGAGCGCGCAGACGACGATCGTTACGCCATAAGTGAGGATCAGCCCCAAATCAATGTAGTTCCCGAATCCGCCTCCATGTCTGGCAGCGGCGAAGACTTCACAGTAAGAGCTCGCCGTGTCAATGCAGACATGTTTACACAATCTGTCAGTGTTCGTGGCAGAACCCAGGCCGACCGACTCGTGGATGTTCGTGCCGAAACCGCAGGCCGCATCATAGGCACGCCGGTGGCCGAAGGCGAGCGAGTCAGACAGGGCGACACTCTTTGTGAACTGGCCATGGATACTCGACAGTCTGATCTTCAGGAGGCACTGAGCCGCGTCGAGCAGACTCGCCGGGAATATGAAGGTGCCCAGGATCTGCAGCGCCGCGATCTCGAATCATCTGTCTCCGTTTCCCAGCGCAAGGCCGCCTATGATTCTGCAGTCGCGGCTGCAGCGCGCGCCGAACTGGCAGTGGAGCGCACCAAAATCAAGGCGCCTTTTGATGGCATCATGGAATCGCGCCTCGTCGAAGTGGGCGGATACATGGACATGGGTGGTGTGTGCGCCACCCTGATGGATGATCGACCGATGCTGCTGGTGGCTCAGGTGCCGGAGCTGGAAGTTGGCAAACTTGAACTGGGCAGCCAGGTGACCGGCCGACTGGTTACCGGAGAGCGGGTGCAGGGCACGCTGACCTACATCGCGCGGGCAGCTGACAATATGTCGCGCAGCTACCGCATCGAAGTGGCGCTGAACCTGCAGGACGATCAGCTGATCCGTCAGGGCGTCAGCACAGACATACAGATCGCTGCGAATCAGAGCAGAGCTCACCTGGTACCTCCGTCATCACTGACCATGGATGACCAGGGTATGGTCGGCGTCAAGACACTCAACAGCGACAATGTCGTTGAGTTTCATCATGTTGAGATTGTGGGCGAAAGCACAGACATGACTAACCCGGGCTTCTGGGTAGCCGGACTGCCGGACCAGGTTACCCTGATTACGCTGGGGCAGGAGCTGGTGTTTGCTGGCCAGCAGGTCAATGCCAATTTTGACTGGGCACAACAATGAGATACATCAAATCTGCCGTATCGAGATCGCGCACCACACTCAGTATCTTTGTGGTGATCCTGCTGGCTGGACTGGCTTCCTACCGGTCCATCCCTGTGGAACTGAATCCGGATGTCACCGTTCCGGTCATCATCACAACCATTATCTTTCCCGGCATTTCACCTGAAGACTCTGAGCGCCTGCTGGTCAGACCGACCGAAATTGAGCTGAAAAACGTCGAAGGTATCACCGAGATCCGTTCTTTTGCCAATGAAGGCACAGCGACCATCATTACCGAGTTCGATGTCAGCTTTAATCCTGACCTGGCTGTTCAGGATATCCGCACAGCTGTGGATCGGGCCAAAGCGCGCTTCCCGGCAGAGACCGAGGAGCCGATTATTCAGGAAGTTTCGGCTGCCACAGTGCCCGTGGTGCAGATCGCCATTGGCGGCACGGGCGTTTCCGAGCGGGTGCTGCTGCAGATCGCACAGGACCTGCAGCGCGACATAGAAAACCTGCCGGAAATTCTCTCAGCCGACATGATCGGTGCCCGCGAAGAACTGCTGGAAGTCATCGTTGATCCTGCCAAGCTGGAAACCTACGGCATCACCAATCAGCAGTTGGTCCAGGCAGTAAGCAGCAACAACCGGCTGATCCCGGCGGGCACACTGAATACTGGCTCTGGCAGCTTCTCCATCAAGGTTCCAGGGCTCATCGAAACTGCCAATGACCTGTTTGAGTTGCCGGTTGCCGCCAATGAAGATGGCGTCGTTGTGCTGAGCGATCTGGCCGAAGTACGTCGTACGTTCAAGGATGCCGAGCGTTACGCCTACGCCAATGGCGAACAAAGCATCTCTCTGGACGTGCAGAAGCGCAAAGGTGCCAACCTGATTCAGGCGATGGACAATATCGATGCACTGGTTCGCGATATGCGCGCCCAGATTCCACCTGCGGTCGAAATTACCTATCTCAACAACACCATTCCACTGGTTATAGAACAGAATTCAGGCCTGCAGGGCAATATGGCCACGGCGATGGTGCTGGTACTGGTCGTGGTGATCGCGGCAGTGGGTGTGCGCTCCGGCATCCTGGTGGCGCTGGCCGTGCCCTTCTCGTTCTTCTTCGCCTTCATCGTTATCTCGATGCTGGGCTTCACCTACAATTTCATGGTGATCTTTGGCCTGCTGCTGGGTCTGGGTATGCTGATCGATGGCGCCATCGTGATGGTGGAATACGCCGATCGCAAGATGGCCGAGGGGTATGCACGCTCCGACGCCTTCCAGGAAGCGGTCAGCCGGATGTTCTGGCCCATCATGGCATCCACCGGCACAACCCTGGCCGCCTTTCTGCCACTGATGTTCTGGCCCGGCGTCGCCGGTGAGTTCATGGGGTATCTGCCCGTTACGGTGTTTGCTGTGCTGGTCGGCTCCCTGCTCTACGCACTGATATTTGCGCCTACCATTGGCTCGCTGATTGGCAGCCAGACGGTAAAGATGCAGGGTGCAAACCAACTGAGCCAGCTGGAAGACGTCAAACCCGAAAAGCTTGGTGGCGTGGTGGGCGTCTATGCAGCCATATTGCGAACTGCCGTCAGATTTCCGGGGCTCGTCACGCTGGGCAGTGTCTTTACACTGGTCGCCATCATAGTTTCCTACGGCATGTTTGGCAGAGGCGTCGAGTTCTTCACCAGTGTAGAGCCAGCGCAGACCCAGGTGCAGATATTTGCGCGCGGAAACTACTCGCCAGAAGAAATCCGTGACATCGTGCTGGATGTTGAAGATCGCATCAAAAACGTGGGTTATTACAAGAGCATTGTTACCCAGTCCGGCGCCGGTCGCAGCATGGGTGGTGGCATGGGTGCCGCGCCCGATCTGATCGGTACCATTTTCCTGGAGTTCACCGACCGTCGTGACCGGGACGTTAATGGCTTTGAAGTCGAAGATCTTTACCGTCAGGCCATTCAGGGCATTCCTGGTGTACGCGCCGAAATCAATACCCCGGAACAGGGTCCACCGGTCGGCAAGGAACTGCAGATCGAGTTTTACGGTGAGGACCTGCGCACCATCATTTCTGAGGCCCGTCGCGTGCGTGACTTTATCGAAAATGAAGTCACTGGCCTGATTGATATCGATGATACAACACCGGTTCCCGGTATCGAGTGGGAAATCACAGTTGACCGCGCACGTGCTGCCATGTCCGGAGCCAGCATGACCGAGATTGGCACGGCTATCCAGCTGTTGACCAATGGTGTGATGATGGGTGACTACCGCCCGGACGACAGTGAGGAAGAAGTTGAGATTCGCGTGCGCTACCCACGTGAATATCGTGGCATTGAGCAGATAGACAATATCCGGATCAACACCATGGACGGCCTGGTGCCGATCAGCAGCTTTATACAGCGCGAAGCGTTGCCCGGTGTGAGCTCCATCCAGCGTGTCGATGGCAATCGCGTGATTTACGTGCGAGCCAACCCGGCGCCCGGCGTCGTCACCGACAACAAGCTGCAGGAAATCCGTCAGTGGCTGCAGGAAAACCCACTGGCACCTGGCGTCAACTACGTATTCCGTGGTGCCAACGAGGAACAGGAAGAGTCTTTCGCATTCCTGATGGTGGCCTTCAGCCTGGCGCTGGCTTTGATGGCCGTTTTGCTGGTCACGCAGTTCAACAGCTTTTATCAGGCTGTGTTGATCCTGTCTTCGGTGCTGCTGTCCACTGCGGGCGTGCTGCTGGGTCTGCTGACCACGGGCCAGACATTCAGTGTGATTCTGACCGGGGTGGGTATTGTGTCGCTGGCAGGTATTATCGTGAACAACAACATCGTTCTGATCGATACGTTCAACTATCTGCGTGAACGACACAAGGACTGGCATATCCGTGAGGTAATTGTACAGACCGGGGTGCAGCGTCTGCGACCGGTGTTCCTGACAACCTTCACGACCGGTTGCGGCCTGCTACCGCTGGCGGCGCATGTGTCGTTCGACCTGATTGGTGCCGAGATTGAAATCGGTGGCCCTATTACCTCGCAATGGGTGAAACTGGCCAATGCGATTGTATTTGGCCTGTCCTTTGCGACCATTCTGACATTGATCGTGACACCTGCCATGCTGGCATTGCCTGATTCCCTGCGCAGCAAGATCGCATGGGTACGTGATCGCTTCAGTCGTAACTCTCAGGCTCAGCCTGCAGCCTGAAACGTCCAGGACTGAGTTACATTTGCGGGCGTTTGTAATGCTTCGTTACAGCAATACAAACGCTTTGCAACAATTTGTCACCCCGGGGTACGGCCTGAAAGGCCTGTGATAGGATTCAAGCATCCAGAGCAAGGTTGTGGGGTCATCATTCTCTGTTCCCCCCTAACTGACTTGGAATCTGCTCCTGCAGCCTTGTTCTGGTGATTGTGTAGAGTCGTTCAGCGATACGTGCGATTGGCGATCCATGCCTCCAGGATCAGCATCAATGCCGCAACCATAAGTATCCACCACCAGAGCCTCTGCGGGTGTTCCAGATCAGCAATCAGCTGGGCAGAGCGAACCTGCTCGCTGGCACGTGGCGTGGTTTCCGGATTCAGGATTCGATCATTCACGGTAGCAACGGCTACCCGGTTTAACTGCGCAGCGGCAGGCTCAATATTGACCGCCAGCGTGCGATTATCAGGACCTTCGACAAAGCCGGGCATGGACGCCGTGTAGTACGGGGATTGCGAGTCTATCCGCACCTGTTGTCCGTCACTTTGTGTCAGCACCAGCTCTTCACCGGAGACCCGCCGTGCGTCAAGCATGGACTCGTCCAGAACAATGCGGTCACCAATCTGCCAGGCGCCCTGCTGTTGTGGTGGCTGGATCAGATAACGAAGCATTTCGTGAACAAACGGTACATAGAGCCCCTGCAAGGGAAAATTGCTCCATCCCAGATCAAGCGAGGTTGTCAGCAAAACCGTATGGCCGTCCCCAAGCGAGCGTTCCATGACCATGGGTGCCCCGGAATCAAAGCGCATCAACACCTCAGCCTCGTCTGATGGTGTCACCTGCCAGAACCCCTGGAAACGTGCTGTCCAGTCAACGTTCAGACCACTCAGCGCAGGATGACGACGATCCATATCAGCAATCAACTGATACTCCGCCTCGCCCAGCACATTGGGTGCCTGCAATGTGGCAGGACTGAGCTCAGCGAAGCTGCGACTAAACGCGTCAGCTCGCACCCGGTCACCAGGCGCAAACCAGACAGCACCGCCCTGCCTTACGAAATCTGACATATCATCGACAAAAGCCGCAGGCAGGGTATCCAGGTTCAGGACAACCACGGCATCGCTGCTGGCGAGCATATCTGCAGACAAATCAGAGGGCGTGGTTGTTGTCACGGCAAATGGAGAGTTCTCCATGCCCTCCAGCGCCAGTACAAACCAGTGAGCCTCATCGTCAAACCAGTCGGAGGAAGGCGCCCCGTTGATAACCAGTACACGCATCGGTGGCAGGACATTCATGGTGAAGTACCAGCGATTATCAACGTCGAAATCGTCGTCAGACAAGCGCAACTCGCCGCGATAGGAACCGGAGTCTTCAAGCTCAAACGGGAAAGTGATCACCGCCTCTGAGCGATCCCCAAGATCGACCGCCTCCTGTCCTACCACCTCACCATTCATTCGCAGCGTCAAATTAGCGCGCGGCTGAAACACTGAGCCGGTGCTGCGCACCCGCGCCAGGACTTCATAATTGTCGGTGGTCTCCATCACCTGCATGGGTGCTCTGACGTCAGTCAGCGTCAGGTTGCTGCTGCGCTCATCGCCCACATCAATCCCCTGAAAGGCAACCCCCGGAGCCAGTCGCCACCCCTGTACGTCATCAGACAGACCGTCAGCCTGAAAATCAGAAATCAGCACAACGCGTCGCTGATCATGTATGGCCTGGCGGGCCAGCATATCGTCGGCGAGCTGCAACGGCGGATAAAATCGCACCCGCTCGTAGCCGGGACCTTCGAGTTCTTCGATGAATTGTCGCTGACTGTCCAGATCGCTGCTTAGTTCCCGCGTATCCTGAGTGCCCGCGGCAAAGGTTACCACGGCCACTTCATCACCGCTGGACAGCCCGTCCAGGACATCCTGGGCCTGCTCAATAGCGCGCTCGAAGCGATCACCAAACTGCATGCTCAATGAGGTGTCCAGCAGGATCACAACCGACTCAGGCTCTGCGTCCACCAGTTGCGCCAG
Organism: Pseudohongiella sp. SYSU M77423; assembly: GCF_029911965.1. Lineage (NCBI taxonomy): Bacteria > Pseudomonadati > Pseudomonadota > Gammaproteobacteria > Pseudomonadales > Pseudohongiellaceae > Pseudohongiella > Pseudohongiella sp. SYSU M77423. Next base: position 789,306 of record NZ_JARYTH010000002.1, read on the forward strand.
CGAGCCCTGATAGAGCAGTGGCCTGGCAAAGGCCAGCACCACCAGACAGATCAACAGTGACCGTAACAACAGCAGCAACCACTGCTGTACCTTCTGAAAAAGAATCAGTTTTTTGCTGGTTTGTTTTAGAAACCGCAGTGAGCCAAACAGCAGCTTGGGCGGATCTTCGCGTTTGATCAGGTGAATGGCCACAGGAATTGCAGCAGCCAGCAGACCCAACAGGAACAGAGGCGACAGGAAACCCATTTATGCGCTCCTTGCCCGGCGCGCCAGATAGGAGGCCAGCGCCTTGTCCAGCGGTTGTGAAGTGTTGAGCAGGCAGTAATCAACGCCGCTACTCTGACAGCGTTTGCGGCACTCAGTCAGATAGTGGTTCAGATTCTCCAGATAGGCATTGCGCACAGCGGCCGGGGATGTCCGGTGAGTTTCTGCCGACTCCATGTCGACAAACTCCGTGGACTCCTTGAAGTTGAAATTCAGCTCCTGATCATCAAGTACATGAAAAACGATGACTTCGTTGCCCATGGCGCGCAACTGCTGCAGTGCCTTTATGGTGCCCTCTTCATCTTCCAGCATATCGCTGATCAGTATTACCAGGCTTTTGCTGTTCAGCGACATGGCCAGCTCGGTTAACGGTCGCACGATATTGGTAGTCTTGCCTGCCTGAAGCTCATTCAGTTTGCGCAGGATCCGAATCAGATGTAACTGACGGGCCCGGGCAGGAATGTAGTCCCGGATGTGATCATCAAAAGTAATCAGGCCTACCGCATCTTTCTGCCGCATGATGAAATAGGCCAGTGCTGAGGCCAGCGTGCGGCCATACTCAAGCTTGCTCATCATGCCCGGCGAGGCATAACTCATCGATGCACTGCTATCCAGCAGCAGATAACAGCGCACGTTGGTTTCATCCTCGTACTGCTTGATATACAGCTTGTCGGTGCGGCCGTAGAGCTTCCAGTCCACATGGCGCATGTCGTCACCGCGGATATAGTGACGATAGTCGGTGAACTCCACACTGAAACCACGTTTGGGACTTTTGTGCAGGCCGGCAATAAACCCTTCAACAACGACGCGGGCGCGCATCTCCAGATTATCCAGAGTTGCCAGCACAGCAGGGTCTATAAAGTTATTGCTTTGTGTCATATCTGCCAGCTTCCTGTCGCCACACCTGTTCCCGTTGTTATTGTTTCAACAGCCACCTGATTGATCAGGCCGGTTCCTTGACGTGAGCCAGCACACGTCTGATGAGTTCGTCAGCATTGATGCGCTCAGCCTCGGCGTGAAAGTTCAATTGCAGACGATGCCGCAGCACGGATGGCGCCAGTGCCCGGATGTCATTAAAGGACACGTTATAGCGGCCATGCAGCAGCGCACGAACCTTGCCAGCCAGCACCAGATTCTGGGATGCGCGAATACCAGCGCCCCAGGTTACCCAGTCGCGCACAAAATCCGGTGCCGATTCGCTCTGCGGACGAGTCGCATGTACCAGTCTCACGGCATACTGAATGACGGCCTGAGCGGCGGGAACCTGGCGGGCGATACGCTGGAAGGCCAGAATGTCCTCGCCACTCAATGGATGTGACACCGTATGATCAACGGTACGGGTGGTGTTGCTGACCACCTGCACTTCTTCCTCTTCACTCAGGTACTGCAGCTCTATCTTGAACATGAACCGGTCAAGCTGCGCCTCTGGCAGGGGATAGGTGCCTTCCAGTTCAATCGGGTTCTGAGTGGCCAGCACAAAAAATGGTTGCGCCATTTTGTGTGTGACACCTGCCGCTGTGACCTGACGCTCCTCCATTGCTTCAAGCAGAGATGACTGTGTCTTGGGTGGCGTCCGGTTGATTTCGTCGGCCAGCAGAATATTGGTGAAAATGGGTCCTTTCACAAACACCAGCTTGCGACGACCTTCCTGCTCTTCAACAATCTCCGCGCCCACCACATCAGAAGGCATCAAATCCGGTGTGAACTGTATGCGACTGAAATCAAGCTGGAGAATGTCAGCCACGGTTTTGATCAACAGTGTTTTGGCCAGACCCGGCACACCAGTCACCAGGCAGTGGCCGCCTGCAAACAGCGCAATCAGCAACTCCTCCACAACCGCTTCCTGACCGACGATGATCTTGCGGATCTCCTGCACCATCTGATCCCGTCCCTGCTGCATCTTTTTGACCAGCGCCAGATCGTCTTGATCATCCAGCCCGGCAACTGGTGCGTCCTGTATGGTATCTGTGTCTGTCATCGTCATGTCCTTCTTGTGCCAATAGGTTGAAGCAGTCTCTCTGCTTTAATCAGTGTGTGTAAGCGTAAATCAGATAGTTAATTCCAAGTCGATATGCTGCGTTGCTCATTTCCGTGGGATACATCTCCAGAAAGGTATGTTCCCAGCCATCACCCATATCCGAATTGTAATTTGCCACCAGCATGATCCTTCCGTCATCGTCGAGGATGGCGTGCACAGAGGGTGGATAGCGCGCATCATCCAGCGTGACACCGCCGTAGTCCCAGGTCACGGCGCGGCCAGGCACCTGCGGTACCCTGTCAATCTCATAAAACAGGTTAAATATCTCGTGATCCAGGGGCAGCTGCACGACTTCGCGATCCGGGAAAATTTTCACCATCTCTATCAGAAAATCTTCAAAATGCGCTTCGGTCCAGAAATCATCCAGCATTACAAATCCGCCGCGCAGCATAAACTCGCGCAGCGCTTCAGCCTCTGCCGTCGAGAAGTTCGGGCCGCTGTACATCCGGCCGACGGGTACGCGTTTCATAGTCATGTAAAGAAACACATGTTCAAACAGCGTCGGATCTGTCAGGTCCAGCCAGCGAGTCGCCTGTGTCTCTGTGTCTACCAGGGTATAGCGCTGCACGCCGCGCAGAAAGTTCTGTTCGGCGTCGGGATAGTCGGTATCCCACCAGCCACCGCGTCGTCCCATTCCGCCAGGATAGTTTTCATACCGTCCCCGGATAAAAGTGAATTCGGGCGCTACCCGAGGCTCGCGCGCCTGGTTGCTGCTCTGCCCGCCGATGGCGATCTGGGGTGGATCGCGGTCCTGCAGTGAACGTATGTCAAAGTCTGGTGGGAATGCGATACCGGACTGCGGCTGTGCCTGACTATTGACCGCCAGCAGTGCGCTCGCCACCAGCAGCCCGCAGGCAAGAGCCCGGCGACCAGCAATCTTGTGTCGCAGCCGGACCGGCATGCTACTCACCTCCCCGGCCAACAGCGCGCAGCAGTATCTGCTGCGCACGTACATAACCGGGCGCTGTTTCAAGTGCTCGCAACACACTCTGGCGAGCTTCCTCAGTCTGGTTGTTTTCCAAATAGGCCTGCGCCAGATTGGTTCTAGCGGCAACCGGATCAGTCTGATCAAGTTCCAGCAGAACTTCGTATTCCTGGACCGCAGTGGCAGTATCACCCAGTGCCGATGCCAGTTCGGCATTGACCTGATGAATCTCGGGGCGATACGGGTTTACTGACAGCGCACGCTCTATGTAATACCCGGCACGTTCCAGATTACCGTTTTCAAGTGCGACATTGGCCAGTTTCAATGGCGATGCAAAGTCATGCTGGCTGTTTTCAAGCATGACTTCCAGCCAGTACAGCTGCTGATTGGTATCACCTCTTGCTTCGTAAACCTGTGACAGCACAAGTGGGGGACTTGGGTAGCCCGAATAATCGGGCAGGATTTCATGGGCGATGACCAGATGCTCAATCGCCTCATCCCATGCCTCTTCGCGAAACTGTACGATTCCCAGTTGCAGATGGGCCTGAAAGTCGCGCGGCTGACGCTGCACCCGTCCTTCCATGTACTCCTTCAAAGATTGATTGTTGTACAGCTCGGCAAGCACCGCGCTGCTGTTTTCACGGCGCCCGTGACCATGTGCCGCGCCATCGTCAGGGCTGTCTTCACTGTGCACGTAAACGTTGATCGATTCCACTCTGGCCTGCAACCAGGCCTGGAAGCCCTCATCAAAGCTTGCCATGTCCATATTGAACACAGCCTCAAACATTTCAGCCTCGGGTTTGGCCTCGGCATACTGATGAATCAGGGCCAGCAGACTCTCGAAACCGAAGGCTTCGGCGATGTATTCCACCACCAGATAGGATTGATAGTAGGCGAAGTTCAGATCGGCATTGCTCCCTGCCGAGGTGAACGCATTGTTGAGCTCTGCGACTGGTGCAACGCGCTGCTGTTGCACCGCCCTGACCAGATCAAGCCCCTGGCGGCGGCCCCACTCTGGTCGGCCGAGCCTCTCCTCCCAGGTTGAGATACCTTCAGACAGCCAGCGCGGCATCCGGTTGCTGGTCATCTGCAGCGTCCACACGTGGACCAGTTCGTGCCAGACAATTTCCTGCCAGTTGGCACTCAGGGTATCTGGTGAAATCAGTGTGATCACTTTACCAAAACAGATGCCGACCAGCGGCCCGATATCGGGGAGTCCGACGGAACGCACCGCAAAATCCTCGGTACGTTCGAAGACCTGGATGACGACCGGCACCTCGGGCTCGAACTGGTATTTGGCCACCAGCCGGTCCCAGCTTTCCTCAAGCAGCGGCGCCATGTACGGCCACAGGATCTGCGCATCGCGCGAACTCATGTTTACGCGGAAATGCTCTGTCTCCAGCGTTTCGTACTCTTCCAGCACATCAAATACCTGCAGCATGTTTGATGTGAGCACGTTGAACGGATCATTATCAAAGGCACTTTCCAGATGGCCTTTACCCTCTGCTTCCTCGCCGAGTCGAACCAGGTTGCCACCCAGCACGGTATGCGCAAACCAGTTCTGCGGATCGCTGTCTATTGCCAGCCTTGCATATTCAACCGCTTCCTCGAATCGATAGTTATTGCCCAGGAACTCGGCCGCCAACGCATAGAACATGGAATTGTCCGGGCTGAAACTGTTGATTGCGGCGCGCTGGGCAGCCAGTGCAGCCTCGTCATCATTCATGACAGCCAGCGCCGCCAGTATCGCCCGTGCAGGAATGGACTCAGGATTGATGCCGATCGCCTGCTCCAGCATGCGAACGCCTTCTTCGCGCTGATTGTTACGTATCAGTATCAGTCCGAATGTGTGCAGCGCCTCGCTGTCGCGAACATTGACATCCAGTGCACGTGAGAGGTTCAGCTCCGGTGAGGTGATTCGCCCCATGCCAACCAGCGCCGGTGTGTAGCGGGGATTTATATCCAGCACCTGCTGATAGTTGCGACGGGCATCCTCGTCATTAAATTTGTCCTGGAACAGATCACCCCACAGCGCCAGTGCTTCGAGGTTGTTGTCGTCCAGACGCACGGCCTCGTTAAAAAGTGCGTTGGCGTCATGGAATTCACCGAGTTGCCAGGCAGCCAGTGCCACCATCCCGACATCTGAGGACTCAAAGACACTGCCACTGTCGTAACGCGCCAGCGCGGCATTAAACTGCTCCTGCGCCGCCAAGCGATCGCCACGCAGCGACAACACCATGCCGTGCTGCACCAGGGACCGCACAGGTGGTGTAGTCAGCTGCTGTGTTACTTCAGTCAGCAAGGTGTTTGCCTGTTCCGAACGTCCGGTACGCACATAAATCTCAGCCAGCGCTGTGGCCACTTCGGGCGTGTCAGCAGCGGCGCGCATGACATCCTGCAGCACATCCACGGCACGATCGTACTGTCCGGTTTCGACATGTGCGCGGGCGAGTGCCAGGGCGGCCGACTCCTGATAAAAATCGTCGCGAACGGAGCCAAGAACCTCCATCGCAGCCAGGTAGGATCCGCGCAGCAGCAGCTGCTGCCCGCGTTCAAGATTTTCCAGGTCAGTCGGCTGGGTCTGCGCATACGCTGCTGGTGCCAGATGAACAACCACACCCGCCAGATTAAGTCTGTCCGTTACCAGCGGCGAGGCCAGCATTGCCAGCATCAGGGAGGCAGTGATCGGACGTCGCATCCTCATCGCAGCGACGCGTCTGGATTTTCTGATCTTTACGTGGCCAATCGATTCAGGGCAATGCATTGTAATCCCTCGTTTGTAACGCCAGGTCAATTAACAGGGCTTCCAGCCGGCTCCAGTAGTCTTCCTCCAGGTAGTTGCTCTTCTGATTGCGAAGAATGAAAATCTCTCGCTCCAGACGCTGAATATCTGCCAGTATTTCCCGCGCGCCAGGTGAGGTTTTGACCTCATCCGGCCTGACAATATCGATATACGCGATTTCCGCCAGCAGGCCATCAGACTCGTTTCGACCAGGCTCCCGACTGAACAGACCATCACCGGTATCATCCAGGACGGCATTTTCAGTGGGTAATCTGCCCTGTTCGCTGTACCACTCGGCCGTCTGACTGCTCGCAAAATTGAAGGCTTCCAGAATTGACAGTCGACCATTGCGATCCAGATCCGCCTGTCGCCCCTGCATGGCCTCTATAAAAAAGCCGCCGAACACCGGGTCATAACGTTCTGCTGCAGACCGGGTCGCCGACACGATGACACGACCGTTGGCTGCCAGCTCGCGTGAAAACTCAAAGCTTGCACTTGTCGTATTGACCACAACGATATCCTGACCCTCAAAAGCTTCAAGCATCTGCGCCAGATCGCTGCCCGTCATGTCAGGACCGACGTTGTTGAATTTGGCCTCACCAAACCGGCTTGAGCCGTGACCAATCAAAAACAGTGTCAGCTGATCACCCTGAGCCATCTGCTGGCCCAGCTGATCAAGGGCACTGCGGATATCCTCGAGCTCAGAGCTGCCATCAACCAAAGGTGCCAGCTCGCCTACGTTATTGCCATCATCCATCAACAGCGTAGTGTGGGAATCCGGATAACCGTAGTCGTCACGCAGAGACCGGTACAGGTCTGCAGTCCAGCTGCGAAACTGTTCCCGGCTCTCCGGCGTGGCAGCCGCTCCGGTAATGATCACCGCGAACTTTTCAGTATCTACTGCCTGACTGAACCATGGCGTCTCGCCGTCTGTTGCAACATCCTGTGCCATGACTAAAGCCGCAGATGAGAAAACACTCAGCGCAAAAACCAGTCTGCCAATTACGCTTAGAGCAATCATGACAACCCCCGGTAACGTCTGGCCATCCAGTCGGCACACATCAATGCGATCAGCAACAGAAGGAAGCCTGGCCGGTCCCACAGGTCTTCCTCAACCTGTTGAGAATACGCACCAGGGCTGCGTTCAATATCGCCTACCAGCTGGTTGATTTCACCCAGATCGTAATACCGACCGCCACTGCTTTCCGCGATGCGACCCAGCAGACCGTCGTCACGGGCTGCATTGTTGTATTCGCGCAGCGACGGAGTAACCACAAATGCTGCCGGTTTTTCGTCATCGATTCTTGCCGCCGCAGTGCTGCTGACATCTACCAGCGTGTTGTAAACGCCTTCGTCTTCCACCAGGAAACGGCTGCGGTAGACGCCGTCTTCATCGATATCCCACTCCATCGCAATATCACTGACTTCGCCCTGCGGGTCGGTGCGCTGCAGCCACAGCGACGCGTTATTGTCCGGCTCAAAGCGTTCATCACGAACTTCAACCGAAACGGTAACTTCATCACCGACATTGTAAAATGGCTTATCAAAGTTCACGGTAACGCGTTCCATCGCTCCCTGCGCCAGCCAGCGCAGTATCTGTCGCCAGACACGCTCGTGCGATTCATCTTCTGCCGGCATCAGCATCTGCCAGCGCCAGGTGCTGGCTGTGGTAATCGCCATGCTGCGACCGCTGCCATAACGCTGCGTGGCCATGACCGGCAGCGCCTGATCCTGAAACTGCACCGATGGGTGTTCCATCAGGACGGTGGCGCCCGGTTTGGCGCGGCCGGTCACATAGATACCCTGCAATTGCGGCAAGGCCGACCAGGCATTGCGATTCTCACTGTCATCAGCGCCCAGACGCAGAAGCGGGGAGAATTCACCGGGCGTGGTCAGGCGAGGTGTAAACATTTCGCCGGTAGCATGGCTGCCTCGCCGTACACCACCCTGCAGGTAGCCGGGAAGAGCGGACAGCCGTACCGGCGTGACCGGCAGGATGTCAGCCAGCGCCGTGTCAACAAAGGCATCATCCAGCATGCCGCTCACCAGCAGTCCGCCACCGCGCTCTGCCACAAAATCCTGCAGCAGCGTCAACTGCTCCGCACTGAGAAAGTCCGGATCAATGTCACCTATCACCACCGCCTGATACTGATAGAGGTCTTCTGCAGTGGCAGGGAACCCGTCGTTCAGCTCCAGCGGTGTATTGATACCCTGTCGGTAGAACCTGCCAGGCCCGGTCTGCAGATAGGAGGCCAGACGCAGGCTTTCGTCACCTTCGGCAGCCCGCCTGATGAACTTGAACTCATTACGTGGATGGCCCTCAACATAAAGAATATTCAGTGGCGGGCGCTCGCTGTTGTCGACCAGAAACTGATAGCGGTTATTCTGGGCAATCAGCTCTCCATCAAGAGTTTCAACTTCAAGTTCGTAGAGAATCGGCTCCCGGCGCTCCGGTTCCAGTTCCAGCTCGTAGCGGCTGCTGCCACCATTAGCGCCGAGTGTCACATTTCGAGTAAGCACTTCAGTCTCACCATCGAGAACCCGCAGCTGAACCTGACGCCCTTCATAACCCTGCTGCTGCAGCGTAACCTGTACATCAAAAATGCTGTTATCCAGAATCGTACTGGCGGCTGCAACATCAGTGATGGCGACATCCTGCTGAATTTCAGGCTGACCCACACCGACCGTAAAAATGGGCACCTGACGTGCCGCGAATTCGCGCGCCTGCGCCAGCACATCGGCACCAGAATTGTCGGCACCATCGCTGATCAGTACAACGCCACTCAATGGCAGTCCGCCCAGCTGATTGCGCAGTTGCTGCAATGCCTGGCCGGGATCAGACAGATTGCCGCTTGCCTGCAGTTCCTCTGCCGTGTCCAGCCTGCTCAATGCATTGTTGAACGCGAATGTCCGCAGTTGATAACGCTCCGCCAACGGCGGAAGTATCCCGTTATCAGCAAACAACGCCTGCTGCACGGCTTCGGCTCGTGACTGGCCATTCCCCACATCATTGATCTGCATGCTCTGGCTGTCATCAATCAGAACGGCCAGGTAAGTCTCCTGTGGATTGACTTCCCAGGTGGTTATTACCGGACGCAGCAGCATCAGCAGCAGGAGCAGCAGGACGGCCGATCGCAGGGTGATGAGCAGGGCCTTCCAGCGAGGGCTGACCGGCCGTGTAGTGCGCCGGTACAGCAGCCAGACGATTGCCGGCACAAGCAGTATCAGAATGGCTGTAACCAGCGGGTGCGGGCTGTTAGCGAAGGAGAACTGCCCGTCTGCAATAGCCTCAAGTGCATATGGATCTACAAAGAAACTCATCGTTTAGGGCGTCGCGCTCCGATTCTCGGACAGCGCCCGGTAGTAGTCTTCCACCAGCTGTCGATATTCCTCAGGGATATCCTCTTCGGATACGGTATACAGGCGGCGCGTGATGCGGGCGAGTTCAGCGCGCGCACGCAGATCACTTTCCAGTTCAATCAGTGGTTGCAGAACACCCTGCAGAAGCTCGGGCTGATTCATGAATGCTTCCAGCGACTGACTGGTAATCTCGGTACTGATTGAGCGGGCGTTACCCCAGAGTGCCGCTTCACCTTCCGCTGGAATACGTCCGATACCCCGCTGATCGCCAGGATCGACCTGACTGGCGGCACCACCCGGTTGAGCCTGGTTGCCAGGGTTGCCCTGCTGGCCGCGCTGAGCAAGCTGACCACGTGAGGGCTGGCCTTCGCCGGCCTGCTGCTCGCCAGCCTGCGACAGCTGCTGATCGAGTTGCTGCGCCAGTTGCTGGGAGCGCGCCAGTCTCTCCCGCATCTGCCCGATTGACTCCTGCCGGCCATTACTGATCTGCTCCTGCAGCGCCTCGAGCTCGCGCCGCAGCGCGCTGGCGTCAGCGGCGGCCTGATTGATAGGATCAGCATCCGTCTGCTGGGCAAGCTGATTACCCGGCTCCAGACCCTGCAGGTCGCGGCTAAGATCAGCGAGCGCTTCCGCAATGTCCTGCTCAATATCAACCGCCAGATTGACCATGCCATTGCGCAGCACACGATTACTGGTGTCCATCTGCTCACGTAGAGGCCGCAGCGCACGTGTGGCTTCCTGTGCCTGCGCCAGCGTCTGCTGCTCGTCATTGCCCGCCCGCGCGATGACGGCACGCAACATGCGATCGATCTCTTCCAGCTCCTGACGTAGACGCTGCTGCTGTTCTGTCAGCTCCTGCAGGCCTTCATCATTGGCAGCCGACTGTCGCGACTGACCGAGGCCCTGCTCGCGACTCAGGTCTTCCAGCGACTGCTGCAACTGTCGCTGCTGCTGCTGAAGCTGTTGTCCACGCTGCGCCAGATCCTGTACCAGCTGATTCGGTGACTGCTGAGACTGCTGTGCCAGCTGCCTTTGCTGTTCACGAAGACTGTCCAGGGCACGTTGACTGCGGGCGGCTGCCTGCGCTGGCGTTTCGGCCTGCGCTGCTTCCTGCATCTGTTCAATCGTGCGCTGCATCTGCTCAAGCTGCTGACTGCTGCCGCCAGCCTGAGCCTGACTGTTCTGCTGTCCCTGACTCATCTGTTGCCGGCGTGACATCTGCTGCTGCAGCTGCGCCAGCTCATTACTGATCTGCTCCTGATCTCGACGCAGCCGCTCAAGTTCACGCCGACGCTGCTCTTCATCCATCTCTTCCAGACGTCGGGCCAGGTTTCGCTGGGCCCGAGTCAGTCCTTCCTGGCGTCTGGCAAGCTCTTCCAGCCGGCTGGCCTCTTCGGTGTTCTGACCACCCTGACTGGCCTGACGTGGGGTTTCGTAACGATTTTCGTTCTGCCCCATTTCCATATCAAACAGTTCACGCAGGTCCTGACGTTCCTGCTGGCTGCCACCGCCTCCGCCACCACCGGCCTGCTGCTGAAAGCTGACATCGGTCTGATTGATTTCTGCCTCGGCACGCAGCACATACTGCAGCGCCTGTTGTTCAGGTGTCATGGCCTGAGTTAGCGCCAGCTGGTCGAGATCTGCGGCAGCGGCTTCCATCTGCTCGATGGCACGCTGCAGGTAGGTCACTGCATTGCCGTAGCTGTCATCGGCAAAGTTGACACGCTCTGACAGGCGGTCAATGGACATCTGAGCCCGTTCCGAAGCATCTCGCTGGGACTCGGCAATCACAGCGACATCGTCGCTGAACTGTTGCTGATCCATATTAAGCTGCTGCTGCCGAAGGCGCCAGGTCGCCGCAATGATGTCTTTCTGTAATGTCACCAGCGCACTGCCGGTGTCACCACCGCCACCACCACCGCCGCCGCCCTGCTGTCCACCACTGGCACGACGGAACTCCTGATCAGTTGGAACCACCTGCAGGAAGTAGATGTCAGACACAACTTCCTGCGGCCCTCTGAGGCCGTTATTGTCAGCCACGGTGAGGTAGTAACTGACAAAGTCGCCCGGGCTGACAACCAGGTCTTCCATGTAGATCATCTGGTTACCGGTCACATTGCGGGTGCGCTCTTCTGGCAGGAAATCGATGGCCACCTCATCAGAGCCGATCACGCTGTAATGCAGCGTAAAATCACTCAGTCCGTAGTCATCAGTAGCCTCTACCTGAAGAATCACTTCCTCCAGTGGCATCACATCCTGGTCGCGGCCCGGACTGTGTAAAGCCAGTTCCGGAGGCTCATCAGGTATGGTTCGCAAGTAGTAGATGTCGGCGTCTTCGGTCTGCAGCTGCTCAAAATCGGTTGCCAGGACACGGTAGGAACGATCCTGCTCGGCAATCAGGGTGACCTGGCCACGATCGCCATCAACAGTGACCGGTATGCGCGTGTCATCCTCAAATACCAGGTCAGCCTGTGAGACTGCCTTATTAAACATGATGTCGAGCGTCAGGGAAGTGCCTTCTGGCACAACAAAGTCACCACTGTCGGTTTCCTGGTAGTCGTCTATGCCTGTGTATTCCGGAAAGTCGTAAGCCACATCAATCTGTTCGGCCTGTGGGAGGTCATAGAGCGTAATGCGGTACTCGCGGCTCCGTTCATCATCACCCTCGCCCACGCTGACGTAATAAACGAGATCCTCTTCCACAGCCGGCAGGTAGTAGCTGAATGCCGCGCCGTTGCTACCGCTACCGTCACGCTGCATATTGGCGTCGTACCAGTTGACATGGTCGGAGCGCATACGCAACCGCACATCATCGGGTATGGCGTTTTCGATACGGACTTCGATGGTCGCGGCCCGGCCGCGTTGCATGCTGATGTCACCCGGTTCCACCGAGATGACCATGTCGGCTGGCTCGACCACAGGTTCGGGCACTGGCGCCAGCGCGAGCTCCGGACCGGCACGGAATGGCCACAGGAGTGACGAACCGGCACGCCACAGTGCGTCTGAGGCGGTAAGCAGAACTACAAGTGTCAGAATGGCGCCACCAGCCACCGATAATGGCAACCACGGCATGCGATTGTCAGCATCCTCAAGCAGTCGTTGCTGCTGGGCGCCCAACTGGGTATCCGCATCATCCCAAAGCTGCTGGACGAACTGCTGCGAAACACCGCGTTGCTCCACGCTGTCGGGATCGGATGAAAATTCAAGTGAGGTGAGAAGTCGCTGTTCAAGATCGGGCAAGCGCGATTCAACATAGCCCGCGAGCTGACGATCGTCCTGCCGCAGTTGTGCAAGCGTGCGCAGGTAACGCCAGACCAGCACCCCAGCAATTGCAACGAAGGCCAGAAACAGCACGGCATCGAGGCCACGCCCGCCAGACAGCGACACACTGAGTGTGGACAAACCCAAAAATGCAGCAATCAGGGCGATGGCGACCAGGCTGGTCTGCTTGAGTATCAGCAGCCGCTGGCGGCGTTTACGAACACCGGCCAGCGCGGCTCTGAGTTTGATGACACTGGCTGAATCCGGTTTGACAGTCTCGGGACGGCTCATATGCGACTCGGTTAATTCTTCTTTCGGATCTGCTTCAACTATCCCATTAACGGACCGGGCAAAGCAAGGGAATCTGACACGCTGCAAGGTTCACTTATCGGGTACGCTCAAGCGGCGTCAACGGATGCTGCAGATACCCTCAACCGGCCGATAATGCGCAGAGTCTTCCGGAAAAACATGAATATCAGCAGTGGACATGGCATGGCACAGGGACTTCAGCGACTTAAAGCCTGCGATACTCTGAAGTGTATGTGCGGTGGGTGGAGGCAGGCGAATTTCACCACTTGCGTGACGAGCCAGCGCCAGGTCTGGACGTATCCACTGATAGTCGTGTATTTCCTGCTGGTCAACAACGATGTCCACCGCTTCATTCAGTGGACACAGGAAAAACCAGGTAGCGAATCGCCGCGACATACCCTGCGGAGTGGTCCAGTGAGCGATATGGATGAGCTCGCCCGGCGAGATACAGATACCGGCCTCCTCCTCAGTTTCACGCACCGCGGCCTTGATGGCCGCCAGGTACTCTACGTGGGAAGCAGGCAGATCCGCGCGATCGGGCGGGTAATCGCAGTCATCGACTCTACCGCCCGGGAACACCCAGGCTCCGCCCTCAAATACAAGCTTTGAGTTGCGAAGCAGCAGCAGCGTCTCCAGCCCTGAAGTGCCGGATGTCTGGGCCTGTTCCCGTACCAGCACTACGGTGCTGGCCAGACTCGGGGACATCATGTGTGTTGCACCAATTTTGTGCGCATTACACATTTTTAACGGAAAGCCACTCCGCTGGCAAGTTCCTATTTGTGGCACTATTTGAGTTTGTGTTTCAACACTTTGCCGGACGGTGCAGTCGGTAACGACTCAACGAAATGAATGATGCCTGGCCGTTTGTACGCCGTCAGTCTGGGCTTGATAAAAGCGCGCAGTTCCTCTTCGCCCAGCTGGCTGTCGGCAATCCGCTGGATATAAGCAACCACTTCCTCATTGCCGTCGTGCATCTGACCGATCACGGCACATAGCAGTACATCCGGATGCTTGGAAATAACTGCCTCTACTTCCGGAGGGAACACATTAAAGCCGGAATGAATGATCAGTTCCTTGCTGCGCCCGGCGATGTGGACATTGCCGTACTCGTCCAGTCTGACCAGATCGCCCGTATTCAGAAAGCCATCCGCATCTATTGCGGCCCTGGTTGCCTCTGGGTTGCGATAATAGCCTCGCATGACATTCGGGCCACGGACATGCAGCTCTCCAACTTCACCATCGGTGACTGGATTACCGTCCGCACCGATCAAACGTATCTCCAGGCCGGGCAGCGGCTTGCCGACACTGCAGCTGTCCAGGGGCTCATTGAATCTTACCTGGCAGATGGTGGGACCGCTTTCTGTCATGCCGTAACCATTAAGCAGGGGCAGTCCAAACAGCTTTTCGGTTTTCTCCTTGATGGCCGGATCCAGCGGTGCACCGCCACTGTACATAAAACGCAGCGCCGGAATGTCGTCACCGGTAAGGCCCTGCTGACGAACATGATCCACCAGCCGGGCAAACATGGCAGGTACACCAAAAATGCCTGTCACCGACTGCTCACGCATGACCCGCAGGGCCTGGCTGGCGTCAAAGCGGTCAGCCACGATAAGTTCTGCTCCGGCGTAGATCGCGGCCAGAAACACTGCGGACAAGCCAAATACATGGGAAACTGGCAGCACCAGGTAAACCTTGTCGCTGTTGTTCAGACCACGCAGTGCGCCACTTACTGCAGATACAAAAAGTATGTTGCGATGCGTCAACATGACTCCCTTGGGGTCGCCAGTTGTGCCTGTTGTGTAAATGAGGGTAAACACATCGGCCGTATCAGCCGCCGCATCAGGCGCATCGGGCTGATGCTGCAGGATCCCGACAGCGCCACCAGCCAGTTCGCGCTGGGTCTTTTCAGCATCGGTATTCGCAAGCGCCTGCCAATGCTGCAGAGCAGCCGAAGAATCAAGCAGGTACAGTGACAGGCGTGGCTGACAGTGCGTGCGAATCTTTTCTATCTCATCTGCCGCCATCCGCGCGTTGATGACAACCGGCCAGGCACCCACTTCACTCAGGGCCAGAATCACGACCAGCAACGGCACACAGTTCTCGTTGACCAGCACCACCCGATCGCCTGCCACAACACCCAGCGAGGCCAGTTCAAGCACCGTCTTTTCAACCGTGGCCGCGAGCTCTCGATAAGTCAGTTGTCGCCCCAGATGGTCGGTCACTGCCGGCGCATCGGGCCGAAGTCTGGCCTGCGTAAAAAGTGGCGTACTTACTTTAGCTGGCAAGCCTGTCAGCAGCGCTTCTGGCGATTGACCCAGCAGTTGTTCATCATTAGATTGCATGTTCCGTTCCTGTTACGAATCCCTGGATACAACTTATCATCACTCATCTCACATCTGACCCACGACTGGCGAGCACGCTCAGCTCGCTGGCTGGCAAGCGCATACTGCTGCTGAGTGCCTACGATGCCTACAGCCACCAGTTGTGGCGCACGACACTGGTCGACATGTTTCCGCAGATCGATTGGACGGTGCTGAGCCTGCCGCCGCGCTATTTTGCCTGGCGCGTTCGGGGCAATAGTCTGAGCTGGGCATTTAACCACCGTGACCAGTTAACTGACAACTATGACATGGTCCTGGCGACATCGCTGACTGACCTCAGTGCGTTGCGGGGATTCGTGCCGGAACTGGCGCAGCTTCCGGCAATGGTTTACTTCCATGAGAATCAGTTTGCCTATCCAGAAAACCGCGGGCCTAAAGACCGTGGACCGGAAAGCCAGCGGCCTGAAGGTGAGGGAGTAGCCCTTGTGCAGGCACAGTTAACCAGCCTCTACACAGCGCTGTGTGCCGACCAGGTGCTGTTCAACAGCGACTGGAACCGGCGCAGCTTCTTTAGCGGCGCCGGGCAGCTATTGGCCAAATTGCCTGACCATGTACCTGGCAATCTGCTTGCTGAACTGCAGAATAAGTCGCAGGTGCTGGCTGTTCCCCTGGCGGATCAATTGTTCAGGGGGATCCAAAGCACAGCGCAGCAGGAACGGAGCAACGGTGAGCCATTAACCATCGTATGGAACCACCGACATGAATATGACAAAGGTCCGGCCTTGCTGTTGAGCATCGTCAACAGGCTGTGTGACCGGGGTGTCGCCTTCCGGCTGCACCTGCTGGGACAGCGCTTTCGCAGCAGCCCGGCTGAATTTGAAAGCATCAGACGGCGCCTGCAGCAGCACTATCAGGACCATGACATCAGTCCCGGTGTTGACGAATGGGTCAGTGATAGGCAGGCCTACCAGGCTTTGCTGGTACAATCAGATATTGTGCTGTCGACAGCGGAACACGACTTTCAGGGGCTTTCAGTGCTGGAAGCCAGTATCCTGGGTTGCCTGCCTGCAGTGCCCGATGCGCTGGCCTATCCGGAATATTTTGCCAGCCACTTTCGTTATGAAGTTGGTGAGCTCGACCATGACGGCATCGCACTGGCGGCGATGGAGTTGATCCAGCGACTGGCCGTGGAACGGGTGTCTGATTTGCCTGTCCTGCCGCCGGACCTGCAGAGCCTGTCAGCCTCCGCGCTCCGACCAGCCTGGGCCAGTGCATTGCTCGACACCATAAAGCGCCACAAACACAACAACAGTAAATAACTTGTCCACCCTGATCAGCTCAGGATAAAGTTAGGGGCTGTTTCGGTTTTCCCTCAGGAGTCTGCATGTTCGTCAAACCCTCACTTAAAGCTATTTCCCTTGCCGTATGCGTGGCGACCTCCAGCCTGTTGGCCCCTCACGGACTCGCCCAGGAAGTTGCCGAGGCTGACAATGAGGCAGCATTTCAGAGCTGGCTGCTTGAGTTTCGCAGTGAGGCCCTGGAACGGGGTATCAGCGAACAGACGCTTGATGAGGTGCTGCCACAGATTTCGCAGCAGCGTCAGGTCATCCAGCAGGATCGCAATCAGGCCGAGTTTGATAACACCTATTCCCGTTATCTGCAGCGCGTCAATAACAACCGGATTGAAGCCGGTAAAGAGCTGATGGCTGAGCACGGCGATATGATCCGTGAGGTCAGCGCGCACTACGGCGTGCAGTGGCGCTTTGTGGTGGCCATCCTGGGACTGGAAAGCAATTACGGTTCTTTTCCAATCACCGAGCCCCTGTTCAGCGTTATCGCTACCCTCGCCTTTGATGGTCGGCGCGGCGACATGTTTCGCAATGAATTGATCGCCGCTCTGCAGATTATCGAAAACGGTTATGCGACGGTTGATATGATGAAAAGCTCATGGGCTGGAGCGCTAGGCATCGTTCAGTTCACACCCAGCAGTTTTTTGCGCCTGGCGGTTGATCATGATGGCGATGGTCGAATCGACCTCTGGACCATGGGGCCGGACGTGATTGCCTCGGTGGCCAATTACCTGGCCTCTTTTGGGTGGCGTGAGGATCAGACCTGGGGACGTGAAGTCAGTCTGCCGCCCGGTGGTGAACAGTCTCTGGCGGCGCCTCAGAGTGCCGGCATGACACCCGATGCGACCTGTCGCTCGTTCCGCACGATGGGGGCATGGCGCCCTCTGGAAGACTGGCAGCAATTGGGAGTGCGCCGCAGTGACGGCAGTGACCTGCCTACCCGCAATCTGCCGGCAGCCCTGCTGCTGGGGGACGAAGGCGATGACAAGGGCTACCTGGTTTACCGCAACTTCTGCTCAATCATGCGTTACAACCCGGCATTTCGTTATGCCCTGTCGGTCAGCCTGCTGGCCGATGAAATTGCCGATATTTCCAACTGATCACACGTCGTTTACCGGCTCAACAACCGGGAACACGATTGTCTGACCAACCCGGACGCGACTGAAGTCCAGCTCCGGGTTGTACTGGCGCAGCAGCCACAAGGGTACTGAGTAACGCTGACGGGCCAGGGTATCAATATTCTCATTGGCGGCCAGTTGATGCTGCTCCAGATCCTGAATACGGTGGTTGCGGAAAAAGTTCTGCTGCTGATCAATGTGGAACTGGCGGCGACGAAGTTCAAACTCGTCGCGGCTGACCTCTGACAGATCCACTACCAGACGCTGACCGACGATCAGTGGCTGATCGAAACGCATGTTGTTGGCATTGCGAAGATCCTGCGTACGCACGCCCAGCCATTCTGCGTAATGACCCAGTGTCTCCGAAGCGTGTACTTCGATGGTACGGTTCTCCGCAACTGAATAGTCGTTGGGGTCAGCCGCCAGCGCCTGTGCTGCCAGCTCATTACGCTCGGCAGGGCTTTCAATAATCTCCACTGCCAGCTGGCTGGCATTTACTGCCGACATGGGCTGTTCAGCCATGGCCACTTCTGCGGGCGCCGGGGGCCCAAAAAACTCACCAGTGGGTGGCTGGCGTTCCGGAATTTGCGTGGATTCGGCTGATGCCAGTGATTCGCTGATATCTGCATCTGCCGGCGTCTGTTCCGGCACCGTGTAAGATGCGGCAATCAGCTCGGGCTCATCGCCCAGAGGCATTTGCAGAGACTGCCCCGCGTAAATGCGGTCTACGCTGTCGAGGCCGTTCAGGCGCATGATGTCGACGGCGGAGACACCGTGCTGATCAGCAATTCGGGACAGTGTGTCGCCGGAGCGGACGACATAGCGGCCATCTGCCGCGATCGGCAAAGGTTCGTCTTCCGATGCCAGCGTCTGGGTGACCATCTGGGTGTCATGCGGCAACAACAGCGTTTCACCTACCCGGATCTGATGCTGGTTCTGCAACTGATTCAGACGGACCAGCTCACCCACTGACGTATCAAAACGGGAGGCGATGACTGACAGGCTGTCGCCACGCTGCACCACATAGTTAACGTCGGGAGTCTGGTAGGCATAGAGCTGCGTATCGGGTATCGCCGCAATCAGGGTATCCAGATTGCCGCGGATGGAGTCGCTCTGGATCTTGACCGTGTAACCTTTGGGTATGCGCTTGCCGCCCTGCCAGACGACCGGGCGCAGTGCCGGATTATCAAATTTCAGCTGGTCAATCGTTACACCCAGCGACTGCGCCAGCGTGTCGGCCTCAATGTAGGCCTGCAGCTCAAACTCCTGATAGTCAGGCGCTGGATCCAGATGGAGAACGCCGAACAGTGCCTGCGCCTGACGCTCGACATCAAGCACGGCCAGAAACTGGGGGTAGAAGTTGCGCGATGCAAATCCAAACGCCCGCCCCTGGTAGTTGGCAATAATGGTCGCGATGTCATTGGTACCGGTTTCGCGTACCGCCCGGGCCAGACCACCGGCACCATGGTTGTAGGCTGTCAGCGCCAGAGGCCAGCTGCCCAGCAGATTGTAGTTATACTCCAGCAGGCTCATTGCCGCGTAGGTGGCCGTATATGGGTCCATCCGCTCATCGACGACATTGTCGATACGCATGAATCGTTGCCCGGTAGCGCGTATAAACTGCCACATGCCGGCGGCATTGGCGTGTGAATAGGCACCTGGATGGAATGAAGACTCAACATGCGGAAGCGCCGCCAGCTCGACCGGCAGCCCCTTCTCACGAGCTACCTGCTCAATGTGCTCCCGATAGGCGCCAGAGCGGATCAGACCTTCTATGAATCTGTCGGACTGTCCAAGCTGAAAGCGCACATTGTTGGCTGCCTCGGCCAGTGTGGCGTTGTCGACACCGGCCGGCCAGGCATCAAGCACTTCCTGCTGGGTCAGGGTCAGGCCGGTGCGCTTGCCCGAAGCAAGGACTTTCAGATCCTCAACTATGCGGCTGCGGTAACTTTCGATCTCGCGCCGATCGTAATCCACTTTACGGTAGACCACTGACAGATTGCGCGCGTCATGCAGAAATCCGCTCTCCGTGTCCGCCTCAGTATACACGCGGGTCCAGAAACGAATGGCTGGCTCGAGGCCGGCCGGACGCGGCAGTGCATCAGTGCCAGTCTGGGCGGAGACTCGAGAGCTGAGCAGCAGTGTCATCAACAGACCCAATAGCAGCGCGCTGGCCAAACACCGATTTAGAAAGCTTGAGGTTGCACTTGTCACTGACATCGTGTGAAGACTCTTGTTCTGTCTCTCGTTTGATTGGGACTATCGTTATACAGGTCTTCTAAAGACCTGGATTAATTTGCCTGATCTTGCCCGCAGCCATGCAAGCTGTCAACCTCGGCCCGGGTGCCGGGCGGCGTTTCACTTACCGGACATTTGCTCTATACTGCGCACCCCGTTTGCCAATGAGCGTCTACGATGAGCGATAGCAACGAGCTGGCCCAGGCCGGCAGCCGTAAACTGGCCAGGGCAAGTCTGGATTCCCTGTACCGTATCTTTACCGTCCCAGAGGCGCCGGATTCGACGCTTGGACGCATAGATCAGTCTATTTCCCAGAACCTGGCGGGCTTTCTGCAAGAGCACATCGTTGCATCAGAGCGCGACCTGGCAGACATAGAAAAAGATTTCTCTGATCCGCAGATTCCGGAACAGCCGACCTTTGTCTCCGACCAGATCCAGTTTGTTCTGGACAAACTCGTCGCGCAATCCGTCCATATTTCAGCCCCAAGCTTTGTAGGCCATATGGCCTCGGCACTGCCCTATTTCATGCTGCCTCTGTCGCGCATCATGATGGCGCTGAACCAGAACCTGGTAAAAGTCGAGACATCCAAGGCGTTTACCCCCATGGAACGGCAGGTCATCGGCATGATCCACCATCTGGTTTACGGCCGGGATGAGGATTTCTACAGTCAATGGATGCACGACCGGGCTCATGCCCTCGGCAGTTTCTGTTCAGGAGGCACGATTGCCAATCTGACCGCGCTGTGGGCGGCACGCAATAACGTGCTGGCGCCGCGAGAAGGTTTCGCCGGGCTCGGCCAGGAAGGCCTGATGGCCGGTATGCAACATTACGGATACCAGGGTCTGGCCATTCTGGTTTCCGAGCGTGGACACTACTCTCTTGGTAAAGCAGCCGACATCCTGGGTATTGGTCGTCGCTCTCTGATTGCCATCGAAACCGACGCAAATAACCGCATTCGCACTGACCTGTTGGCGAAGAAATGCGACGAGCTGGCGGCCAAAAATATAAAAGTCATGGCGCTGGTTGGTATCGCCGGGGCTTCCGAGACCGGCAGTATCGACCCGCTGGATGCCATGGCAGACGTTGCCGAGGAGCGCGGCATTCACTTTCATGTCGACTCAGCATGGGGCGGCCCGACCCTGTTCTCGACCACTCACCGCCCACTGCTGAAAGGCATCGAACGGGCCGATTCGGTCACTCTGGATGCGCACAAGCAGCTCTACGTACCGATGGGTGCCGGCATCTGTGTGTTCAAGGGACCAAATACACTCAGCAGCGTCGAGCATCATGCCGAGTACATCATCCGCAAGGGCTCCAAGGACCTTGGCAGCCACACAGTAGAAGGCTCACGACCGGGCATGGCCATTCTGGTGCATTCGGGGCTGCATATTATCGGACGTCAGGGCTACGAGCTGCTGATTGATCAGGGCATCAACCGTGCGCGTCAGTTTGCAGACATGATCCGGCGGGAAGCCGATTTTGAACTGATCAGCGAACCTGAGTTGAACATTCTGACCTATCGCTACGTCCCGGCCGACATCCAGAAGGCCTTGCAGGACGCGCCAGCAAGCCTGCGCCAGGAGGTCAATGACAGCCTCAATCTGGTTACCAAGCGTATTCAGAAAATTCAGCGTGGGCTGGGTCGCTCGTTTGTCTCACGCACGCGCCTGAATCCACATCAGCATGGCCGCGACCCTATCATTGTGTTCCGTGCTGTACTGGCGAATCCACTGACAACTGACCAGATTCTCGCGGACATGCTGGAGGAACAAAAAGAAATTGCCCAGATGCCTGAAGTGCAAACGCTACTCAAGCAGACCCGGGCGATGTTCTGTGGCTGCTAATTGCTCCTTGCATTAGCAGCACTTCCGCCTTTATCCTCGGAGAGGGATCCATGGCGGTCGGCTATTAACTGCTCCTTGCATTAGCAGCACTTCCGCCAGACAAAGGCGACCTCCCTAGCCTTCAGTAATTTCTATCAGCACTTCGCCAGGTGTCACACGATCACCTTTGGCGACATGCACTTCTTTCACCGTACCGGAAATTGTCGCGTGGATTTCTGTTTCCATTTTCATGGCTTCGGTGATCAGTACGGCACGGCCGGCCTCAACCTTGTCCCCGACCTGAACCAGCACTTCGACAATATTACCCGGCATGGTGGTCGTTACGTGACCTGGTCGGCTGGCACGCTGACGTGCATCGCCACCCTCTGATACGTAAGCGTTGGTTGGCTGGAACACCACCTCTTCCGGCATGCCATCCAGTGTCAAATAGATACGGCGCTTGCCATCTTCCTGCTTGCCAACACCTGTGACGGCGACCTGGTAGGTTTCACCGTGTACATCAATGATGAATTCGGTGGCAACGCCTTCTTCAACCGTGCGACCACTTTTGGGTTCTGGAAGCAGTTGCTCGGGCTCCAGAGTGCCAGCCTCACGCTGCTCCAGAAACTGTCGACCCAGATCCGGGAACATGGCGTAGGTCAGTACATCTTCTTCAGTTTTTGCGAGTTCACCGATGTCCTTGCGCAGCTTGTCCATCTCGGGCTTGAGCAGATCTGCCGGCCGACCATCGATGATGTCTTCCTTGCCGATCGCGCGGGTCTGCAGCTTCTGGTCCACTTCTGCTGGCGGCTGGCCATAACCACCCTGCAGGTAGCGTTTCACTTCATTGGTGATTGATTTGTAGCGCTCGCCCGTCAGCACATTGAGTACCGCCTGCGTGCCTACAATCTGTGACGTGGGTGTCACCAGCGGCGGATAGCCCAGATCCTTGCGCACACGCGGTATTTCCGCGAACACGTCACGGATACGACTCAGCGCATTCTGTTCTTTCAACTGGTTGGCCAGATTGGACATCATGCCACCCGGCACCTGATTGATCTGAACTGAAATATCCTCGCGCGCAAACTCACTTTCAAACTGATGGTATTTCTTCCTTACTTCACGGAAGTAATCTGCAATTTCAGTCAGCAGCTCAAGGTCCAGCCCGGTGTCCCATTTAGTGCCTTTTAGTGCTGCCACCATTGATTCGGTCGCCGGATGGCTGGTACCCCAGGCAAACGAAGAGATCGCAGTATCGATATGTTCGGCGCCCGCTTCGATCGCTTTCAGCTGACACTGATCAGCCATGCCTGCAGTGGCATGGCTGTGAATAAACAGTGGCAGATCAACAGCGTCTTTAATGGCCTTGACCAGATCATAGGTCGCATAAGGCGTCAGGAGTCCCGCCATATCCTTGATGGCGATAGAGTCGGCACCCATGTCACGCAGCGCCAGTGCCTGCTTAACAAACAGCTCGGCTGTATGAACCGGGCTGGTGGTGTAGCAGATGGTTCCCTGGGCGTGCTTGCCTGATTTTTTGACCGCGCGTATTGCCACTTCCAGATTTCGCAGGTCGTTCAGCGCATCGAATACCCGGAACACATCTATGCCATTGGCCGCCGCTTTTGCGACAAATGCTTCAACCACGTCGTCGGCGTAGTGCCGATAGCCCAGCAGGTTCTGACCACGCAGCAACATCTGCAGGCGCGTGTTGGGCAGAGCCTCACGCAGCTGTCGCAGACGCTCCCAGGGATCTTCTTTCAGGAACCGCACACAGGCGTCAAATGTCGCACCACCCCAGACTTCCAGCGACCAGTAGCCAACCTTGTCCAGTTTTTCGCAGATGGGCAGCATGTCTTCGGTGCGCATACGGGTAGCGATCAGTGACTGATGCGCGTCGCGCAGTATCACATCGCTAACATGAATTTTGCTCATAGGTCTGTCTCCTTGTTCCTGGCGCCTTACACGCCGGCATGTGCAGCAAGTGCTGCCGCAATGGCCAAAGCCACTTCATTGGGGTTACGTTTCTCGGAGTAACTCAGAAGCTGCGGATGCTCCGGCACAAAACTGGTGGTAAATTCTGCACTTCTAAAATCAGGGTCCTGCAATATTTCCTGGTAATAGCGCGCAGTGGTCTTGACCCCCTGCACGCGCATATCCGATAGCGCCCGGGCACCTCTGTTCAGGGCTTCTTCCCAGGTCAGTGCCCAGACAATCAGCTTGAGGCACATGGAATCATAGTACGGAGGAATCGTGTAACCAGTATAAATGGCGGTGTCTGTGCGCACACCAGGACCGCCCGGCGCATAGTAACGCGTGATGCGACCAAAGCTTGGCAGAAAGTTGTTCTTGGGATCCTCGGCATTGATCCTGAACTGCAGGGCAAAGCCTCGGTAGCTGATATCCTCCTGGCGATAACGCAGCGGCAGACCTGAGGCAATCCGTATCTGCTCCTGCACGATATCGACACCGGTAATCTGTTCAGAAATGGTGTGCTCAACCTGCACACGTGTGTTCATTTCCATGAAATAGATTTCGTGACCGGTGACCAGAAACTCAACCGTGCCGGCATTTTCGTAACCGACGGCTTTGCTGGCACGCACCGCCAGCTCACCTACATACTGGCGCTGTTCGGGTGTCAGTTGCGGGCTGGGTGCAATCTCGATCAGCTTCTGGTTGCGGCGCTGTATGGAGCAGTCACGTTCATAGAGGTGAATGACATTACCCTGGCTGTCCGCCAGCACCTGAACCTCGATGTGCTTGGGATCGACGATGCACTTTTCCAGAAATACATCCGCCGACCCGAAAGCCTTGGTCGCTTCTGAAATGACACGTGAGAACTGCTTTTTCAGATCATCAGGCGAATCACAGCGGCGAATGCCGCGGCCACCACCACCAGAGGTCGCTTTCAGCATGACCGGGTAACCAATTTTTTCAGCGACCTGCAGAGCCTCGTCGACATCCGCCAGGTTACCGTCTGAGCCCGGCGTAACTGGAACGTCTGCTTCGATCATGCTGGCTCGTGCGGCAGTTTTGTCACCCATTCTGGCAATCACGTCGGCCGACGGACCAATAAAGCGCACACCGCGTGATTCACAGATTCTGGCAAACTCAGAGTTCTCCGACAGAAAGCCATAACCCGGGTGAATGGCGTCGCAACCGGTCTGGACGGCCAGATTCACAAGCTGACGCGGATCCAGATACCCCGCCAGCGGGTCCTCGCCCACACAATAGGCTTCGTCGGCACGTTTGACGTGCAGGGCGTGCCGGTCAGGTTCGGTGTATACCGCCACGGACCGGATGTTCATCTCGGCACAGGCCCGGACAATCCGGACCGCGATCTCCCCGCGATTGGCGATCAGTATTTTCTTTAGCATGCGCAGTCTCCGCTGGGTGCGTTCATTGCAGGCTGACTAACATAATGCACCTGAAGCAAAAGAAAAAATTGAATTTACTTTTATTTAACATAAGGTTTACCTTATACATAAACTACAGGCGCTTAAAAAACACATGCTTTACACACTGAACCAGCTGATACAGCGACTCACCTTCAGACAACTGCAGGTATTCGATGCGGTTTACACCAAACAAAGCTACAGCCATGCAGCGGTTGAGCTCGGCCTGACCCAGCCAGCTGTCAGCGCCCAGATTCGTCAACTGGAGCATGTCATTGGACAGCCGGTTTTTGAGTACGTTGGCAAAAAGCTGTATGTGACTGCAGCTGGTGAACAGTTAATGAAACACGTTACCTTGCTGTTCGAGAATCTTGGACGCCTGCAAATGGAGCTGGCTGTACTTCAGGGGCAGATCAGGGGCGACCTGAGGATTTCCGCGGTCAGCACCGCCCAGTACGTCGTCCCCTACCTGCTGCAGGGATTTCTTGAGCTTTATCCCCAGGTCGATGTTCAGCTTCAGGTGATAAACCGGGCACAGGCAGTGGAGCGTCTGTCACAGAACCGTGAAGACCTGTTCATCATGGGCATGGTGCCAGAATCGCGAGTCGTTAACCTGCTGCCATTTTTGGACAACCTGCTGGTGCCAGTGGTGCGGGCTGATGACCCAATACTGAAACAACGCAGCCTGCAGACCAAACAGTTCCTCGATGCGGGATTACTGGTGCGTGAGCGCGGCTCGGGCACCCGCCACGCGCTGGAACAGTGGTGCAGCCAGCAACAGCTGCAGTTTCAGCCAAGACTGGAGATGGGGTCCAACGATGCCATCAAGCATGGAGTGCTGGCGGGACTTGGTGTTGCCGTATTGCCGCGCCTGAGCATCAGCGCAGAACTGCGACTGGGCGAGCTGGCGATTCCGGCATTGCCGGGGTTTCCCTTGCGCCGCTCATGGAGCGTCGTATACCCGCGTGGCAAACATCCCACACCGGTCATGCATGCCTTTATGGAATACGTAAAAGCATCGATGCCCGGCCTCGCCAAAACTATTTATGGCTAGGCCGGGCAGCAATATCTGTTACGGCAATGAATCGACTTCTTCCCCTTCTTTAATGGGGACTGCCAGATCTTCTTTGTCGATTTTGAGGTACATCAGGAAGTTGCAGCTGATATGCAGTGAGGTATAGGTACCCACGCTGACGCCAACGATCAATGACACCGCAAATCCACGGATCGATTCACCACCCATCAGCAGCATGGCGAACAGCGCCAGCAGAGTGGTTAACGAGGTCACAAAGGTTCGCGAAATCACCTGATTCAGTGTCGTGTTCAAAATGAACTCTGAATCAGTCGAGCGCATGGTCCGGAAGTTCTCGCGGGCACGGTCGAATACCACGATGGTGTCATTCAATGAGTAACCAATTACCGCCAGCAAAGCCGCCAGTACGGTCAGATCGAAGGTCAGGTGGAACAGCGAGATGATGCCCAGCACTACGATCACGTCGTGCGCCAGCGCAGCCACCGAGGCCACTGCAAACTTGTACTGAAAGCGGACCGCCACATACAGCATGACGATGCCCAGAGCCACCAGCAGCGCCAATGCGCCCTGTTCGGCAAGTTCCTCACCTACTTTCGGCCCGACGTACTCAGAACGGCGCATTTCGACCGGTACGTCACTGGCCTCCTGCAATGCAGCCAGCACTTCATTGCCCAGCGACGAGGCCGCACTTGCCGCGGCCAGGTCGTCGGCACTTTCTTCCACGGGCAGCCTGACCAGCAGATCCCGGTCGGATCCAAAGGCGACAACTACCGCATCCTCAAAGCCAGAGGAGATCAGCTGTTGGCGCACATCCTCCGGATTGATGGATTGCGGGTAACCGACCTCGATGAGAGTGCCGCTGGTGAAGTCGAGACCAAATTCGAACCGGTTGATCGCCAGCGACAGAATCGCAACCACGAGCATGACTGTGGAGATGATCCCGGTGATGCGGCGCTTGCGCGCACTCATAAAGTCGATATCGGATTTTATCAATGCCATAGTGCTTACCCCTGCGCCTCAGCTGCCTTGATGAATGGGCCGATGGACAGTTTGTCGACCTTGCGGCCGCCATACATCAGGTTGACGATGAAACGTGTCACCATGATCGCCGAGAACATCGAGGTCATGATGCCGACCATCAGGGTCACGGCAAAGCCCTTGACGGGACCAGTACCCACCGAGAACAACACCATGGCCACCAGGAATGTGGTCAGGTTGGCGTCCACAATGGTGGAAAATGCCCGGTCGAAACCGGCAGAAATGGCGTTCTGTGGCGACAGGCCGGAGACAATCTCTTCCCGTATCCTGGTAAAGATCAGTACGTTGGCGTCAACCGCCATACCGATCGTCAATACAATACCGAAGATGCCCGGCAAGGTGAGCGTGGCTGAAATAATCGACATGATCGATACCAGCAGCACCACGTTGATGA
The DNA here is from genome assembly GCF_029911965.1 of Pseudohongiella sp. SYSU M77423. Classification (NCBI taxonomy): domain Bacteria; kingdom Pseudomonadati; phylum Pseudomonadota; class Gammaproteobacteria; order Pseudomonadales; family Pseudohongiellaceae; genus Pseudohongiella; species Pseudohongiella sp. SYSU M77423. Next base: position 816,955 of record NZ_JARYTH010000002.1, read on the forward strand.
CCAGGGCAATATTCGCCGCCAGACCGAACAGACGGTAATAATAGAGCATGAACGACAGCACCAGCAGGTAGCCGAGCATCACGGCGCGACTGCCCTGCTCGATATTTTCTGCACCAAGGCTCGGCCCAACGGTACGCTCTTCAATGAAGTACATCGGTGCCGCCAGCGCCCCAGAGCGAATCAGCAGCGACAGGTCATTTGCCTCCTGCTGGCTGAGACCGGTAATGACAAACTCGCGGCCAAGCGCAGCACGAATCACCGCATGGCTGATCAGACGACGCTCTTCATAGGTCTCCTGACGCTCAACCACATTGCCGTCGGCGTCTTCTTCGAATACCGTCCGCGTACGAGTCTCAATCAACAGGATATCCATCAGGTTGCCGATGTTCTCCCGGGTGACGCGGTTAAACTGTTGGCCGCCCTGCGCATCCAGATTGATGACAACCTGCGGCTGACCATACTGGTCAAGCGCTGAACGCACATTGCTGATGCGGTCACCCTGCAGAATGACGGTATTGTCCACATTGACCCGCTGTCCCTGGTATTCGTAGGTCTCGTAAGAGGTAGTGGGCGCACCCGGCTCTGCCTCAAGGTGGAACTGCAGCGTAGCGATCCGCTGCAGAATGCGTTTGGCCTGCGCGGTATCCTGAACACCGGGCAATTCCACAACGATTCGATTGGGGCCCTGTTGCTGCACCACGGGTTCAGCGACACCCAGCGAGTCAACACGATTGCGGATACTGGTCTGGTTGGCGGTGACGGTGTCCTGACGCATCTGGTCCAGATCTTCAGCTGTCAGCGACATCTCCAGCAGGTAATCTCCGCCCTGCTCTCTGGCGATGACCTGCAGATCGGCAAAGTTCTCGCGGATCAGGGTTCGTGCCTGACTGCGTGACTCTTCATCCTCAAAGCGAGCCTCAATCAGATTGATGTTTTCCAGCGACAGATTGCGTGAGCGGATACGCTCGTTACGCAGCTCCTGGCGAATGGAGTTCATGGTATTTTCCATGCGCCGTCTTTGCGCGGTCTCCATGTCGACTTCCATCAGGAAGTGCACGCCGCCCTGCAGGTCGAGACCAAGGTTCATCTTGCCAGCACCCACTGCCTGAAGGAAACCCGGGGTCGTTGGCGCCAGGTTCAACGCTACAATGTAATCACCCTCGAGGTTCTGCTCGATTGCCGACTTGGCACGCAATTGATCATCCAGGCTGTAAAAGCGAATCAGGCCACCCAGATCAGTCAGCTCGTCACCGAAATATTCAATGCCCGCCGCACGCAGGGCATCAGTAGCCATACCCAGGTCGATATCGGTAACTTCGCGGTTCTCGTGAGATATCTGCAGCGCCGGATCGTCCGGAAACAGATTGGGGGAGGCGTAAATCAGACCTAGCGCCACCACCGTGGCAACCAGGATGTTCTTCCAGAGTGGAAATTTGTTAAGCATGCTTAGAACCTGTTACAGCGCGGCTGGCCGAAGCCAGCCGCTTGTGTTCGCTGACTCATCCGATCGACTTGATCGTGCCTTTGGGCAGAGCTGCCGCTACTGCTGACTTCTGCAGATTCAGCTCGACGCCATCAGCCACTTCTACAGCAATGTAATCGTCTGTCACTTTAGTGACTTTGCCCAGGATGCCACCGCTGGTCAGCACTTCGTCACCTTTGCCAAGGTTGCTGACCAGCTCGCGATGTTCTTTGGCCCGCTTGGCCTGTGGACGCCACAGAATCAGGTAAAACAGCACAAACATGCCGCCGATAAACAGCAGGTTGAACATGGCACCACCCTGCGGGGCTGCTGCTTGCTGGGCATGTGCGGTACTGATAAAAAAGTCCATAGTGCGTCTCTCTCAAATAATGTCTGTGTTGTATCAATATTATATAACGATTAAATGGCAAGGCCTGTTCAGATCCCACCATTGACATCTGTATGACCGATGCAACGGGGCGCAGTTACAAGCCATGCAATATCAGGCCTCAGGTTCGTCCTGCAACCTGGCCTGATCCTGGTAGAACTCTTCAGCAAAGGCGGTAAATCTACCCTGTTCCAATGCCTGACGCAAACCCTGCATCAAGTGTTGGTAGTAGTGCAGATTATGGATGGTATTGAGCTGGGCACCCAGCATTTCCTTGCACTTGTCGAGATGATGCAGGTAGGCCCGACTGAAATTCTGACAGGTGTAGCAGTCACAGTTGGGGTCCAATGGCCGGACATCGTCTTTAAAGCGGGCATTGCGCAGCTTCAGCAGGCCCTGACTGGTGAACAGATGGGCGTTGCGGGCATTACGGGTCGGCATTACACAGTCAAACATGTCGATACCGCGCCGCACACCCTCAACCAGATCTGCCGGCGTACCGACCCCCATCAGGTAACGGGGCTTGTGCTCTGGCAAACGGTGGCCGACATAATCGAGCACCTTGATCATCTCATCCTTGGGTTCCCCCACAGACAGTCCACCGATAGCGTAACCATCAAAATCCATGGCCACCAACGCGTCCAGGGACTGTTGACGCAGATGTTCGTACATACCGCCCTGAACAATTCCAAACAGTGCCGACGGGTGATCGCCATGCGCCACCTTGCAGCGCTGCGCCCAGCGCAGGCTTAGCTGCATCGATGCCTCGGCCTCCTGCTCTGTGGCCGGATAGGGTGTGCATTCGTCAAAAATCATGATGATGTCTGAACCCAGCTCATGCTGCACCTGGATGGCGGTCTCAGGGCCGAGAAACACTTTGGCGCCGTCCACGGGCGAGCGGAAGGTCACGCCCTCTTCGGTAATCTTGCGCATCTCGCCCAGGCTGAACACCTGGAACCCGCCGGAGTCGGTCAGTATGGGTTTTTGCCAGCCACCAAAATCATGCAGGTCGCCGTGTTTACGGATGATCTCAGTGCCGGGACGCAGCATCAGATGGAAGGTGTTGCCCAGGATTATCTCGGCGCCGGTGTCGAGGATCTGCTGGGGAGTCATGCCTTTGACGGTGCCGTAGGTGCCAACGGGCATAAAGGCCGGTGTCTGCACATCACCGCGCGGAAAGCTGAGCGTACCGCGGCGGGCGTGGCCGTCTGTGTGGTGTACCTTGAATTCCATCGTTCTCTCAGTGCCGGCATCCGGCTTGTCTATTGATTTGTACGTTATATAACTCCGTAGACCGCGTCGCGCGCTGTCCGGAGCTGCCGTTCGGAGACGCCCGTGAATACGTCCCTGTAGGGCTCGCCTCGCGCCGTCCCTGGCGCTCGACGCTCCTCACGTCGTCCCCGGACATCCCGCGCCGCTGACCTAGTGCCATTTCAATAACTCAATGGCTCCCAGTCGCTGATCGCACGCCTTGGGAAGGCCGAAAATCATCGCTGCCCACGGTCGGCGATTCCACTAACGGCAAGCTGGCGGCTGTGGTGTCAAACAGTACGTAACCGGCGCCATCGTTGGCGCTTGACGCTCTTCGCGTCGTTTCTGGACACCGTGCGTCGCTGACGATGTCATATCGACCCGCGCGGCACTCGGTCAGCGGCGGGATGGCGGATGCTGACAGCCTGGACCGCCGGCGGACAGGATGTCCGACGACGAGCCCCCCAGGGAAGGGTTCACGGGCGCGTCCAGGATGCAGCAACCGTCAGCGCGACGCGGGCTACGAAGCTCCGAAGCCTTTCCGAAAGCTACGACGATGGTCCGGCAGCGTGCTCACGGGTGGCGCGGAAGCGGACGTCGGGCCAGCGTTCTTCCATCAGGCTCAGGTTCACCCGCGTCGGCGGCAGATAGGTCAGGTGATCGCCGCCATCTACTGCCAGGTTTTCGTAGGCCTTCTTCTTGAACTCCTCGAACTTCTTCGGATCGTCGCATTCCACCCAGCGCGCACTGTAAATGTTCACCGGCTCGTAGATGCAGTCCACCTTGTATTCATCCTTCAATCGATAGGCAACCACTTCGAACTGCAGCACACCGACCGCGCCAACGATCAGGTCATTGTTGCGCTCTGGCATGAATACCTGGACCGAGCCTTCTTCTGACAACTGCCGCAGACCCTTTTGCAACTGTTTGGTCTTCAGCGGATCCTTCAGTCGGATGCGTCGGAACAGTTCCGGTGCAAAGTGCGGGATACCGGTGAACTGCAGCAGCTCGCCTTCGGTAAAGGTGTCACCAATCTGAATCGTGCCGTGATTGTGAAAACCGATGATGTCACCAGACACGGCATGCTCTGCCTGTTCGCGCTCTCCAGCTTTGAAGGTCACGGCATCACTGATACGCACATCTTTGCCAAGGCGGCAGTGCTGCAGCTTCATGCCCTTGCTGTATTTGCCGGAGCAGATGCGCAGAAAGGCAACACGGTCACGGTGGTTTGGGTCCATGTTCGCCTGGATCTTGAATACAAAGGCACTGAACTGGGGTTCAACCGGCGACACTTCGCGGCTGTCGGTGCCACGGGCCCTGGGCGATGGCGCCCATTTCACAAAATCGTCGAGCAGCTCGCGAACGCCGAAGTTGCCCAGTGCCGTACCGAAAAACACCGGCGTCATGCGACCGGCCAGGTATTCCTCGAGATCAAATTCATGACTGGCGCCGCGCACCAGTTCAATCTCGTCAGCGAAATCGTCGGCGTAGGCACCCAGCAGAGCCTTGGCCTCGGCACTGCGCAGCCCTTCGATTCTCACATCGTCAGGAATACGATCGCCCTGCCCGTGATGATAAACATGAAGGGTGTCGGTATAGAGGTTGTAAATACCCTTGAAGCCCTTACCATTGCCCAGTGGCCAATAGATCGGTGCACACTGGATATTAAGCACTGTCTCAATCTCATCCAGCACTTCAATCGGATCTCGCGTGTCTCGGTCCAGTTTGTTTACGAAGGTAAAGATGGGCGTGTCCCGCAGACGACAGACTTCCATCAGCTTGATGGTCCTTTCCTCGACGCCTTTTGCGCCATCCACCACCATCAGCGCCGAGTCTACGGCAGTCAATACGCGGTAAGTATCTTCCGAGAAATCTTCGTGGCCAGGCGTGTCAAGCAGGTTCACAACAGCGTCGTTATAGGGAAACTGCATTACCGACGAGGTCACAGAGATGCCCCGCTGCTGCTCCATGGCCATCCAGTCAGAGGTCGCATGTTTTTCATTGCGCTTGCCCTTCACCGACCCGGCTGTCTGAATCAGACGTCCGAACAGCAGCAGCTTTTCGGTAATCGTGGTTTTACCGGCGTCCGGGTGCGAAATGATCGCGAAGGTGCGACGGGTAGCGATTTCCCGCGCTAACTGGTCTTGTGCCATAACGTGTATCTGCGACTTTGAAAAGGCGCGTATTTTCGCCTATTCGCCGCCATTAAACAAACCTGCAACCCGCTTATGTGCTACGCTTTGCCACTTTTTCGCATCTGATGAATCTGATATGGGCTTATTGTTATTTGTCACCGTCTTTTGGGCGTTCTCATTCAGCCTGATTGGCGAGTTTCTGAGCGGCAACGTCGACAACGATTTTGCGGTCCTGACGCGCGTGACCCTCGCCGCGCTGATGTTCCTGCCGCTGACGGTCTGGCGCGGGGTCCCCGGCCGGCTGATCGGTGGACTCATGTTGTGTGGCGCCCTGCAGTTTGGCATCACTTACCTGTTGCTGTATCGATCATTCAGCTTCCTGACAGTGCCGGAAGTGCTGCTGTTTACAATCTTCACGCCCCTGTACGTGACGCTGATCGATGATGCCCTGAATCGCCGCTTTTCACCTGTTGCGCTGTTGGCCGCAGCGGTTGCAACACTGGGCGCCGGCGTGATTCGTTATGACGGTCTGAGTGAAGACTATCTGACTGGTTTCCTGCTGTTGCAGGTGTCGAACCTCACTTTTGCTGCTGGCCAGGTGGGTTACAAGCATTTGATGCAGGCGTTCCCATTGGTACTGAAACCCTGGCGCACTTTTGGTCACTTTTTTATCGGTGCACTGATCATTGCTCTGCCCTCTTTCCTGATTTTCGGCAATACCGAGATGCTGCCGTCTACATCGTTGCACTGGGGCATTCTTGCCTGGCTGGGCGTGGGTGCGTCCGGCATCGGCATGTATCTGTGGAACCGGGGTGGCTGTCAGGTCGACGCCGGCACGCTGGGCATCATGAACAACGCACTGGTGCCAGCAGGCTTGTTGGTCAATCTTGCCATCTGGGGCCGGGATGAACCTTTGCTGCCGCTGTTCCTGGGCGGTTCCATTATTGCCTTTTCCTTATGGATCAATGCGCGACGCCCGGCCAGCAAGCTTGCCTGAGACAGCTCACCGGACGTCAAGCGTATCGGCAATCAGACTTTTGCGACGGGCCGCGACGGATCTGTAATCCACTCGCTCCAGGAACCAGCGTAGAGCCGCGGCATCTCCAGCCCGGCTATCGCTGCCGCCAGAATATTGTGGCAGGCCGTCACGCCTGAACCGCAATACGCCACCAGTTCGCCGTTTGACTCCAGCGCAGCAAAGCGCTTCGCCAGTTCAGCAGCAGGCAGAAAATATCCCTGTTCATCGACATTCCCGGAACACGGCAGGCAGATTGCACCGGGAATATGCCCCGCTACCGGATCAATCGGTTCGTGCTCTCCCCGAAACCTCGGTTCAGCGCGCGCATCAATCAATTGCCATTTTGGCGTGTCCAGATGCTTCAGGACCTCACCAGACGAAACCCACATATCTGCCACAGGCTGCGCAACAAAATTGCCCGGCCAGGCTTTGACCGTCATGGAAGCTGTGGTCTTGCCGCCCTGGTTTCGCCAGGCTGCAAGACCACCGTCAAGCACCTGTACCTTTGAATGTCCGAGCCACACCAGCAGCCACCAGGCTCGCGCGGCATGCAGGGAAGAGCTGTCGTCGTAGACCACGACATGATCGCTGTTGCGCATGCCCAGTTCTCGAAGCCTGGCTTCCAGTACTGCCGGATCTGGCAGCGGATGGCGGCCTGTCTCGCCGGGCACGATTGCCGACGACAGGTCCTCATCCAGGTCCAGAAATACCGCTCCCGGAATGTGACCTTCCTGGTAGGCCCTCCGGCCATAGCTGACATCCTCCAGCTGGAACCGACAGTCAATGACAAAAACCCCTTCGCTGGACAGCAGTGATTCCAGCTGCCCTGCACTGATCAACGGATTAACGACTGTTTTTTCATCACTGTGTGTCTTCATTAACGCCTCATTTTCCATGATGGGGATAATTAAATGTGTCGGATCAGCCGCCGTTAGCAAAACCATTGATTGTCAACGAAATGTCATGCGCAGGACATGCAGCTGTCGTAAAGCGCTGCCAAACTGCCCGCGTGCAGACAAACGGGGTAGCCGTTATGAACAACCGAACCGTCAATGCTTTGCAACGTCTGGCTGACATGGATGCCCGCCTTTTCCTCGCACTAAACAGTGTACACCGTCACGCCCGGGTGGAACGACTGATTCGCGCCATCTCATTCAGCGGTGACGGGTATCTGTATCTTGCGCTTGGCATATGTTTGCCCTGGCTGTTTCCAGAAGCAGGCACTGGGTTCCTGATTGCTGGTCTGATTGGCTTCCTGATTGAATTGCCTATTTACTGGGTGCTCAAGAACGCGTTCAAACGCCGTCGGCCGTTCCGGGTTGTTAAGGCGATGGCACCAGCACTTAATCCGTCCGATGAGTTCAGTTTCCCTTCCGGGCACACCACAGCGGCCTTCATGATGGCTGCGCTGGTCAGTTTCTTCTTCCCCCTGGCAGGCCTGTTCATGTATGGCTGGGCTGCTCTGGTAGGACTGTCCCGGGTCATGCTTAAGGTGCATTTCATTTCTGACGTAATCGCCGGTGCAGCGCTGGGCTCACTGATCGCCTGGCTGGCAATCACTGCACTGTTACCGCTGGCAATTCTGGGGTAATCTCTTTCGCTCGGTATTCACACTCTGCGGAGCATTACGCAATGAAAACAGCAATTAGAAAAACGCTCGCCTGCTCAGCTTTGATGCTGGCCGGCGTTCTGGCCATCGGACAGGCCGCCGCCCAGCACAATGGCCCACTGCTGGCTGCCATTCACGGCGACCACAGATCTGACCTCAACAAGGCTCGCGATGTCTATCGCAGCCCATACGACACACTGACATTCTTTGGTATCGAGCCACACCACACTGTTATCGAAGCCTGGCCAGGCGGCGGCTGGTATACCGAAATACTCGCGCCCTATCTGAAAGAGAATGGCAAGCTGATTGCCGCCACCTATGATCGCAGTGACAACCCTGAACAAGGCTGGATGACGGGCTCCAACGCCGCATTTGCGCGCCTGGTCGACAGCAACCCGGAGCTGTACGGTGATATCGAGATATCCCAACAACTCACCCAGTCACAGTCCGCAATCGCGCCAGCTGGCACAGTTGACGCGATCGTGGATTTCAGAAATGCCCACAACTGGCTTGGCATGGGCGCAGACAATGTTGTCATGGCGTGGCATGCGGCACTGAAACCGGGCGGTGTAGTTGGCATCGTCGATCACCGCTGGCCAGCTGACCAGGCTGCCATTCCGGGCAATGGCTATATTCACGAACAGCAATTGATCGACCTGATGACTGCACATGGATTCACCCTGGCTGGCCGCTCGGAGATTAATGCCAATCCAAACGATCCCAAGGATCACCCCAACGGTGTGTGGATGCTGCCACCGAACCTGCGCGGACTGGACGATGAAACGCGTGCGCGTAACGTCCGTATCGGTGAAAGTGACCGCATGACCCTCAAGTTCATCAAGAACTGATCAGGGCTGCAGAAAATCAAGCATGGTCTGGCGGACGTTCTGCCAGGCCTCCTGCCCCAGCGAGTGCGGCCCGATGATCAGATGATTCAGCACACTGGCCGCATCTTCGCTTTTTTCAACATCGACATACTGCCACTGACTCAACTGATGCGTGTTGATGAATTCACGTATGCCATTGTCTGATACCAGCTCATCGCGTGAGTGCATGAATAGCAGCACAGGCATGTTCAATGTATCGGTTATCGATGCATTAAATGCTTCAATGCCGCGATAAAGGGCAAGATAGGCTGACACCGGTGCAAAATCATTGGCGCGGTACTCATCTGGCGATGTGCTGGGCAGCACCACGTCCGGAAAAGGCTGCAATGGGTAAAGCAGATAGGAAGACCAGCGCAGACTGATAGCTGGCGCAAACAGCACCATTTTTTGCGGACCTGCGCCGTCCTGTTCAGCGAAGTGTGCCTGATAATCAGCTGCCAGCAATCCACCCAGCGAAAACCCGACCACATAGAGCGGCAGTGACTGTTCTACAGCTACCTGATTCGCCTCACGGACCGCCCTGCGAACCTCGCCCTGCCAGACAGAAAAGTCCGCCTCGCGAAACTGCACCAGACGGCCCTGCGCATCCAGCTCATCGGCATGACCGCTCAGAGAAACGCTGAGCACATTGATATTTGCGTCCAGCAGCGCAGCGGCAATATCGTCCATCGCGTCAGGCTGCAGATTCAGACCATGCACCAGCACCGCCACGGCCTGTGGTTCGTCTACCAATAGCCATTCATAGGCATAGGTATCCGAGTCAAGCAGCGCCTGTTGTTGCGCATCCAGCGTGTCACGGTCAAGCGACGCCGGATAGCCGGCACAGCCACTGGTAAGCAGCAGCGCCGCCGCCAGCCAGCGAATCACGCGATGGCTGCCTGATGGCCGCCGCCGGATTGCTGTCCTGTTGCGTGTCGGTAATCCATCCATAACAGAAACTGCAGGCCAAAAATAAGTGAGGCACTGAGCAGATGCAGGGGTTGAACCAGGGCCGGCATTCCCAGATGACCCAGGGTCGCACCAGAGATGACCGCTAGTCCGATCACTGCCAGCACGCCGCCAGCCAGTCTCGTAATGGAGTGATGCAGGCCCAGCGAACGGTAAGCCAGCCACACCAGCCAGACATTGGAGAACAGGACTACGGCCGAGAAGGAGCGGTGCACATAAAATACCCACTGCTGTGCGGATATCCATGTCGAGCGGTCAGCACCCTGGACATGGTTCAGATAGTCCATTAATTCCCGAATCTGAATACCCATCGTGATCTGCACAACGGTCATGGCCATGACGGCATAGAGCCATGGCTTGAAGCGTCGGTCCAGCCCGTCAATTGAGCGCGCAGCCACAATGCCACGCCTTGAGCGCGCCAGTGCAAACAGCAACACACCAACGATTGCCAGCGCCATTAACATATGCACGGTAATCATGCCTGGCTGCAGGTTGGACGCCACTACCCGCGAGCCCAGCCAGCCCTGGTAGATCACCATCAACAGCGCGGCTACCGACGCAATCGTGATCCAGCGATCGTGTCGCCGAAGCCCGATTGACTTCACAGCGGTGATCAGGATGAACAGACCAATACTGACGCCGACCAGGCGGTTGACATACTCGGTCCAGGTTTTGACTGGATTGAAGCGGGTCTCAGCGTAGCCGCGATCGGCATAGATTTCCTGGTAGTTGGCTGGCAGCTGCGATTCGCTGACTGGAGGAATCCAGCTTCCGAAACAGGTTGGCCAGTCTGGGCAGCCCATTCCGGCACCGGATGCGCGGACCGTCGCTCCGACTAGAATCAGAAAATAGACGGCACAAATGGTTATCAGTGCAATTCGGCGCCAGGATTTCAGCGCAGGCGTATCATCAATAAGGCTTGAATCGGTCATGTTCAGCGTATGTTCCAGCAATCGGGAGAATCAGGACACGGTGATCAGGGAGCCCGACTGATTCAGGTCTCAACACACCGTATGAGGCAAGTCTTGTTGTACAGGGATTTTACTCCCCTTGCCCGCCACTGGCAAAGTGCTGTGCGTCAGTTTGTGTGCGCCATACCGACGGCGTCACACCATGAGTCTCTTTGAACGCCTTGTTGAACGAAGACAATGAGACATAACCCACATCAAGCGCGATGCTGGATATGGGAATATGCTCCTCCTCAGGATCTCGAAGCCGGCGGGCGGCCTCTTCAATGCGGTACTGGTTCAGGAACTGATTAAAATTTCTGAAGTGCATTGCCTGATTGATCAGCCGACGCAGACGGTATTCCTGCAGGGAAACCTTGGCGGCCAGGTCACCAATGGTCAGTCCTGGCTCGGCGTACAGACGCTCCTGCCGCATCGCCGTCAAAACGCGGTCGATCAGCTGCTGATCATGTCGTGATACGGTGCCAGTGGGGACAGTGGACGCTGCAATCCGGGGCTGTTCAATGGCCGTCTGGATCAGCTGCGGCGCATCATTCTGCAGTCTGAACATGGCCAGGTTCACAAACAGGATCAATCCAAAGATCACCATGAAATACAGGGTATCCAGCTGCGGCCCGCCGAACTGAAAAAATCCCGAACCAATGATCACCCCGACGATGGTACCCATGCCGATGGCAAAGGGCACCCGCACCTGACGACGCGACTCCACCAGATCACCTTCGCGACCCCGGCATGCCATATAGACTACGTGGCAGGCGAGGAACAGCATGATCCATTGAGGAATATAAAAGTACAGCAGATAAAGGAAGGTACTGTCCTGGGGCACACTGCCACCGTAGGACAGCAGCCCAATCGTGCGGATGACCATATAGAAGATGATCATGGCTGCCACACCCGGGTGAACACGCCGCTGGTCTTCAAACAGACAACGGGCAATCACCCACAGCACCGCCGGCGCCAGGGTTGCCAGAATGGTCAGCAGCAGGCGTACCGCCAGTGGCCAATCAACGTCCGACCGCACCAGGATGTAGGCCGTGATACAGATACTGAAGAGCACGATAAGACGGGAGATCAGCCTGCGGGGAAAATAGACTGAATACAGACAGGCTAGAAACACCAGTTGCGAAATGGCCAGAAAACTACTGGCTGTGTGTAACCATGACATCGTGGGATTTGCCTGCCGTGCCGTGTCTGGAAGTACCCGTCATCCGGGCTGAAAGAGGTCATGACAATAAATGAGCTCATTCATTTATGCAAGCCCGCTACGGCGATGCTGCCGAAGCATTAAAAAAGCCAGGCTCCCTTCGGGAAGCCTGGCTTCAATCCAGCGGACGTCAGGCCTCAGGGATTGACGTTCACCGTGATGTACTGATCATGATAGAGACCACCATCATCAGCACGCGCCCAGAGAATATACTGACCGGGCTTGTCAAAGGTCACTGAGGTTTCATAGATACCGTCTTCCGGATAGGGTGGCGGTGTCCAGTAGGCTCCCCAGGGTGAATTGGCACTGGCTCGCGTGTCTTCCCAGGGTTTAACCTGCGGCGGGTAGAACTCAACGTTGCCGTCGCCAGATTCTTCGTCACCACGATACACATTCCATGACAGGTAAAGACCGTTCACTTTACCCACGGTGATGCGCGAGGGTGCGCGCATGAAGCGGCGAATCTCGCTGGTCGCGGTACGAGTGCTCAAGTCATAGAAACTCGCACCCGCAATACCCTGTTTCGGCAGACCATCGTCCTTCACCTCGGTACGCAGCAACAGCGGCTCGCCGACGCGCACATTGCGCACCGTATCACCGATCACACTGACCACGGGTGGCGTATTGGCACGCGACTCCGGGGTACTGGTACCCGCACCGAGAGAACCGGTTTCGGAGGCTATCACCACGCTGTCGATCACGTAGTCTTTAGCCAGCGTGGCATAAGCTGTGCGGGTTTCACCATTGGCAGTAATGGTCCACGTCAGCTCCTTGTCACCCCAGTCAGCCGGTACCTGCACCTTGAAGGTGAAGCGGTTGCGACGCGGCAGAAAGTGCGTGGGCTGACCACGGTCGGCATCACCTGGCGAGAAGAAATTGTTTTCTCCGACCTGGATATCCAGTTCTTCTTCCCAGTTTTCGTTGTGATAACCGAAGATGAAGTTATAGCTGCCATCGGGGTTTTGCTCCCAGCCTTCATAGGCTGGCTCGATATGCTGGCCTCTGAAGTAAGTCTGGGCCTGGGCTGGCAACGTGGCCAGCACCATCACCACACCGAGCACTGCCACGGCACCCGCCGTCACTCGTTTTGTTAAAGCACGTGCGAACATCAGTTTTCCTCCGTCTGACTAACCATCATGGCATCGCCAGTCAGGCCAATTCGTTGTTTTTCTTCTTCTGTCAGCGTCAGATAGTTGATCATCGCTTCTGACATCTCTGCTTTTTCTTCTTCAGTTGGCTCAATTGGTGCTACCAGTGGCGCCAGACACAGCGGGCAGCCAATCTGGTGGTCATTTGGCCCAAGCTGCAGCTCGCGGCGACGGTTGGTCATTTCTTCGTAGAATTGATCCTCAGTCAGCGCAACCCGCATACCCAGATCGATGAACATATTGGTCACCGAGCGGTTGCCGGAACCCTGCCAGTTACGTGAATCCGGCACGTTAGGGTTGGTATCAGTGTTGTTCATGTAGCCAACAATGTGCAGCACTGTGCCTTCCGGCAGCAGAGGTGCTGCGTCCGACTCAAAGGTGTAACCGCGGACCCAGTTGTGGTCGTAACCCACGCAGGACAACGTTTCCACCGTATAGCCCCAGATTGCTTCCAGGCACATACGTTCGCCCGGTGCATGCAGGTGCGGCTCAAAGGTTACGATCTTGGTGGGCTGATTCAGCACCGCATAGGCATGCAGTTCCTGCTGATCCTGATTACCGGTGATGGAAATATCTACACCGTTACCCAGACCCAGAATGGCGGGCGGATACTTGGGCTCATAACCCTCAGGGTGGAAGCGGAAGCCGATTTCCAGATGGCCAGTGGTATCAACCCCCGTGGAGTGCAGGTGCACCGAGTTGGAAACCAGGTGTGAATTGGCACGCAGCAGGCGGCCTGAATCTTCGTCGAAGATGTCGGGGTTACGGGCAATTTCATGCACCGGCCAGGACACCTGACGGCCATCAGAACTGCCGTCTTCATTGAATACCTGGGTACTCCAGATCATGTGGTGCACAATGTTACGTGCGCCCACTGTGCCGCCTGCAGCTGCGGTATCAACGTCATTGATTTCGCGAATTTCGACGGATTTGACGTAACGGTCTTCAGTCAGGCCAGTCGGTACGGAGGGGATATCACCCCACCAGTCCGGTGCCCCACCTTCTACAAAAATGTCTTCGGTGCGAATGATCAGATCAGGCTCGCCAGCCGTCCAGGTTGCACCGCTGCCGAAATCGATGGGCTCTGGGGCATCCGCCGGATTACCTTCCGGTACACCGCCGCGCGCCCAGGCAGAAATCTTTGCCAGTTCTTCGTCACTCAGTGACGGATCCTGTTTGTAGTGCTGAATACCGACATCTTTCTCGGCATACCACGGCGGCATGGCACCAGCGCGATCGCGCAGCTGAGTGCGGTATTCAATCAGGCCCGCCCATGGCACCACTTCTTCGTAGCTCACCAGTGACATGGGGGCAACACCCGCCGGACGGTGACAGTTTTGACAGCTGCGCTGCAAAATAGGGGCAATGTCCTTGTGGAATGTGACTTGCTCATCATTGGACTGAGCATGGCTGAGGGAGATCGGTAAGGTGGCAAAACAGGCAGCGGCCAGCAGACGCAGCGACTGACGGGTGGTGAAACCCTTGCCGGGGGAACGCAGTATCCTCACGGGACACCTCCTTGGTTGTTTATTGTTGTTGCTATTGCGACCAGCTTATTGGAGCACGAATTTACAGGGCCGTCTTGCTGATTCAGAAAAATAGCTGACGGATTTTTGAAATCTGCTGTATTTACTGCAAAATCCGCCAGTAGCGACCTGCACCAAAAAATGCTGACATGGTATAAAGCGGAAGTCGATTTACGTCAGTGACAGGATAATAACAACAGTGACCATGCCTCCACGATTCACCCTTCCAGCGCTGCTTCTAGGCGTTTTGCTTATGGCTACAGCCGGCGCCGCCTCCGCCCAGCATTTCTCGCATACCTATCGTTATACTGGCGATGTGGAAATCGATCACATTCCCGATCACGACGCTGTGCTCGCGAGCGCCCCCAATGACCTGATACTGCGTTTCAGCGACTTTGTCACATTGGTCAAACTGACGGTAAAAACGCCCGATTACAAAAATATAGACATCAAATTCCGTTATGACCCGGTAGCCAATCGTGTTTTCATCTGGCCGCTGCCGACCTTGCCGGAAGCAGCCTACTATATTGTGGACTGGGGCGTGATTGATCCGGATCGGCAACTGATGCAGGGCCAGTTCCTGTTTTCTGCAGGTCCCGATGCCCAGCTGCCCTCATCCCTGGTTACCGAGGATGAAGCAGAGCACGTGATGCTGCCCGATTACCGCCTGATTGACCCCTCGCTGTTTCAGCAACAGACAGAAAGCGGACCAGTACCCTGATCTAACTGGCCGGCAACGGACATCACTCAGTCTGGAAAGTGACAGGCAACGAAATGATCACCAATAGCTGATGGTGATGCCTGCATGGCAGGTTCCTGCTGCGCGCAGATTGCCTGCGCTTTGGGGCAGCGTGTTCTGAACCGGCAACCGGAGGGCGGATTCATCGGCGACGGGATGTCGCCCTGCAACAGCGGAATGGCATCCTCCTGCGATGTCTCCAGCTCCGGAATGGAGGCCAGCAGGGCCTGCGTGTAAGGGTGCGAGGGGTGCTGATAAACCGCATCAACACTGCCAATTTCGCACAACTTGCCCAGATACATGACGGCGACCCGGTCGCTGATGTGCTTCACGACTGCCAGGTTGTGGGCGACAAACACCATGGTCAGCTGGTAGCGGGCCTTCATGTCTTCGAGCAGGTTGAGTATCTGGGCCTGGACACTGACATCCAGCGCCGACACCGGCTCGTCGCAGATCAGCACGTCCGGATCGAGCGCCAGTGAGCGGGCGATACAGATGCGTTGACACTGGCCTCCAGAAAACTGATGGGGTCGTCGATCCGCGGCCGTCTCGGGATCCAGCCCGACAGCCTCCATGACCTCTTCCACTCTGGCGCGCTGGTTCGGGCGTTCCCAGATCTGCAGCCCCTCAGCGATGATGTCTTTCACACGGCGACGCGGGTTCAGAGACGATATTGGGTCCTGAAAAATCATTTGCAGGGCGGTGCGCGTCTTTCGCAACGCCTCGCCCTCAAGCTGGGTGATATCCTGGTCCTTGAAAATCACTTTACCGCCTTTCGGCGGCGGCAGCTGCATGATTGCGCGTCCTACTGTCGACTTGCCGCAGCCTGACTCCCCCACCAGCCCAAGTGTCTCACCACGGGCGATATCGAAACTGACATCGGAAACTGCCTGAACGAGCTCGCGACCCACATCGAAGGTGACCACAAGATGCTCAACTTTCAGGACGATATCGTCTCGTGCTCTAAGCTGGGGGTTGGACGTTTCGCTCATGCACCGACCTCCTTGATGCCGATCGGGTAAAAGCAGGCATGCAGATGTTCATCGCCGGCCTGCGTCAGTGCCGGTGTCTCGCGGCGACAGCGTTGCTGTGCATTGGGGCAACGCGGCGCGAAAGCGCAACCTGGCGCCGGATCGATCAATTGCGGCGGTCGTCCCGGAATGGCGTGCAGGCGCGTATGCGAGGGGTCACTGAGTCTGGGCACCGATTTGAACAGCGCTTCCGTATAGGGATGACGCATGGCCGAGAAAAGCCGTGAGGTCGGTGCGTATTCAACAATACGCCCGGCATACATAACGGCAATATGATCGGCGCGATTGGCAACCACGCCCAGATCGTGGGTAATCAGTACCATGCCCATCTGCCGCTCTCGCTGCAGAGCCAGCAGCAGATCCAGCACCTGCCGTTGCACTGTGACATCCAGCGCCGTGGTTGGCTCATCAGCCAGCAAGACCTGCGGATCGCAGGCCAGAGCAATGGCGATCACCACGCGCTGGCGCATGCCACCCGACAATTGATGTGGATATTGTCGCAAGCGACCTTCAGGATCAGGGATGCCTACCTGCGCCAGCAATTCCAGCGCCCTGGCCATGGCCTGAGCCTTGTTCAGCCCCAGATGCAGCTGCAGTGGTTCTGCAATCTGCACGCCCAGCGTCAATACCGGGTTCAGGGCCGTCATCGGATCCTGAAAAACCATGGCCAGCCGTGGACCACGCAGAGTGCGAAACTCGCGCTCCGACAATTTTAGCAACTCCAGGACCTTGCCATCGACGGCCAGGCTTACCTGACCATCCAGCTGCTGCGTGGCGCGGCGCGGCAGCAACCCCATCAGGGCACGTGCCATGACACTCTTGCCAGAGCCGGATTCACCAACAATACCCAGCGTCTGACCCCGCTGCAGCTGGAAGGACACATCGGAAACCGCGTGCACAATTCCAGCTTCGCCGCGCAATCGAACCGTCAGATCCTCAACTCTGAGCAAGGGCAGCTGCTGTGTTTGCTGTTGTGAATCCGTCACAGGTTCGACTCCTTGACCTCAAAGCGACTGCGCAGCCTGTCACCAACATAGTTTAATGACAGCACCGTCAGAAACATGGTTATCGACGGCACCAGCGCAACATGCGGTGCGATTGCCAGGTGGCGCTTGCCTTCGGCAATCATGCCGCCCCAGGTCGGTTGCGGGGCCTCTACACTCAAGCCCAGAAACGCCAGCGCACTTTCAACAATGACCACCAGGCCCATGGCAACCAGGCCGTAGGCCAGCACTGGCAGAATGACATTTGGCAGCACTTCGCGCAGCAGAATGCGCAGGGTACTGGCCCCCATGGCTCTTGCCGCCAGCACATACTCACGCTGCACAACAGACAGGGTGTTGGCGCGCGCCACGCGCGCGTAGGCAGGGATCCACAAAAGCCCGATCGCCAGCGAGATGGCCATCAGGCTCTGACCGATGAAGGCCACCAGCGCCAGCAGCAGCACCAGCCAGGGGAAGGCCAGAATGACATCAAGCACGGCCATCAGTGCGCGCTCGAAGCGACCCCGGAAATAACCAGCCAGAATTCCGAGACTGCCACCAATCAGCATACCGATGCTGACCGCTGTTAAAGAAATGACAACCGACACCCTGGCACCGTGAACCAGTCTGGAAAGCATATCCCGCCCCAGGCCATCGGCGCCAAGCCAGTTGGTCGTAAACGGCGCATTCAGGCGATTGACAATAACCGGGTCCAGCGGGTCGCGCACGGGCAACACCGTTGCAAACAGAGCGCATGCCGCCACCAGCAACAGCCAGCCGGCAGCCAGCCAGAAACCTGTGCCGAAGCCACTGCCAAACACCTGGCGTACAGCGACCGAAAAGCTCAGCGCGCGACTGGCACGCCCGGCCGAGCCATAGCTGGTTTTGCGCCGGACCGGCAGTGGTTCAGCAGGCGTACGGCGTCGGTTACCTGACTCAATCGGCATGGCGCACCCTTGGGTCGAGAAGTGAATAACTCAGATCAACCAGGAAGTTTACAACGACGTAGGCAGTGGCAATAAACAGGACAATACCCTGCACCATCAGCAGATCACGCTGGAGAATGGACTGATACAGCAAGCGTCCGACACCCGGCAGTGCAAATATCTCCTCAATAATAATAGCGCCACTTATCACACCACCCAGTTGCAGCCCCACCACTGTCATCAGCGAGAAAGAAGATGGGCGCAGGGCGTGGCGAAGCATTATCTGCCAGTTGGGAACACCTTTGGCACGGGCCAGTGTGATGTAGTCCTGTTGCAATGTGCTGATCAGGTCGGTTCGCAGCAGGCGCATGTACAGCGCCAGTTCGATCATTGCCAGCGACAGCGCTGGCAGTGCGGCGCTACGCAGATTGGCTGCCGGTGACACCGAGAATGGCACCCAGCCGGTGGCCGGGAACAGGTTCATTGATACAGCCAGGATAAGAATCAGGAAAATCGCCATCATGAAGCTGGGTATCGACATCAGTGCGAAGCCCAGTCCGCTGATCGCCCGGTCCAGGCGGCTTCCGGCGTGGTAAGCAGAGAGCATGGCCAGCGGCACTGCCAGCAGCAGGGCAATGACTATCGCCATTACTCCCAGCTGAATGGTCACCGGCAATCGGCTGAGTATGGCATCCATGACTGACTGTCCGGTCATCGGGGAACGCCCAAAATCACCAGTGAGTGCAGAGCCCAGCCAGTCGAAATAACGGACAAGCAATGGACGATCGAGCCCCAGCTCGGCTCTTAGCGCCGCAACCGCTTCGGGGGAAACGCCCCCTGCCCCCAGTATCATTACTGCGGGATCACCGGGCAGCAGACTGACCAGCAGGAAGGTGAAAAAGGACACTGCCAACAGGGTACCAACCAGCCAGGGTAACTTGCGCAGCACCAGATGCATTATTCGTCACCCTCCTGGCTGGCCTGTTCGGCCTGCCAGGCTTCATCGTCAAGCATCCACACCTGGGCCCAGCTGACCTGAGCAACCGGCATACCATCGCCCAGTGTCCCGTCCGGGAAGGTCCAGTCTCGCAAATTGCGCACGCGCGGCTGTGCCGCAACGGCAGATGGCGTTGAGCCAGTCCAGGTGTTTGGCACCTGTTCAGTCAGCAGCATCATGATGTCTTCGACGGCGGCCTTGCGAATTTCAAACTCCGGCTCGGTTCGCAGTATCGCCAGCTTCTCTTCGATCAGCGGGTGCGTAAAATTGGTGTAATTCAGTGGCTGGATATCCACTGGTCCGAAATCATTATTGAGCGTGATATAGGGATCCTGTTCATTACTGGTGCGCCAGCACGTGGTCATGTAGTCGCCACTGATGACGCTCTGGATCTGTGTCGCCTGTTCCACCTGCCGCAATCTGACGTCGAAACCGACCGCATTCCAGAGCGCCTGATACATCTGTGCCAGATCCTGCAGGCTTTGTTCTGGCAGGCACATCAGCTCCAGGGAAATCGGGGTCCCGACCGGCAGCCCGTCGGAACGATCAGGGTCATTGACATAGGACTGCACCAGCTCTCTGGCACGCTGCTGGTCACGCTGTGGCCAGGCTTCTGCCACCCGCTCGGAATACCAGACGCTATTTTCGTTGAAGTACTGGGTCTGCACCGGGGAGATACCCCGTCCACCCAGCACCTCAACCAGCGCGGCCGGATCGACCGCCCATGCCAGCGCCTGACGCACACGATAATCGTCAACCGGGGGGCGCTGGGCATTGAAGATGGCGCTGCCACTGCTGTTGCCCAACTGTTCGTAGAGGTGAATGTCAGACATACGCCTGAGTCTGTCGACGATGTGCTGGCGTAAAGTCTGAATGGCATCCATGTCGCCGGAAATCAGACTGGCGACACGGGCATCTTCATCCGGCAGCGGCCTGAAGGTGATCCCATCGAGATAGGGCAGCCCTTCTCGCCAATACTGCTCATTGCGCTCCAGCACCAGACGGTCATCCCGCCGCCAGCTGACCAGTTTGAAGGGACCGGTGCCAACCGGATAAAGTCCAGCCTCCTCGCCGTACTGCTGAACAGCAGTTGGAGACACTGGCCAGCCAACGGCGCGCGTCAACATATCGGGGAACGGAACCACAGTCTGCGTTAAATGGTAGACGACTGTCAGTTCATCAATAACCTCCACCCGGTCGATATCACGGATGGAACCGAAGGTTACTGAGCCCTGACGCTTGTGGAGGTTATCAAAATTCCACTTGATCGCGTCGGCGTCAAGCGGTGTGCCATCATGAAAGACAACTCCCGGACGCAGTCGGACGGTCCATTGATCGTAGCTTTCGTTGGGTGTGACTGACTCAGCCAGGTAGGGCCGAAACTGGCCTTCATGGTCCAGTCGGACCAGAGGATCAAAAAGTGCCATGGCAACGGTTAACGCGGCAGGTGCCACATGATTGCCGCGTCCGGGAAGCCAGTTATTGGTCTCGCCCTCCAGGGCAACCCGCAACTGCCCACCATAAACTGGCGGACCCGGGTCAGCGGGCGGAGCATTATCCACATAGCCGCCATTTTCAGGCATACACGCCACCAACAGCAGCGACACTGACAACAGCGCCGAACGATATATCAGGCCAATCTGTTTCATCCGTCCCCCCCGGGCATGCCATCTTACCTGCGAGACGATTTCTAATTATTCAGGCAAAACGGCAGCTTGGGACGGTATCAGCAAATGAGTGGAATTGACAAGTGCCGAAATCGCTTCGGCACTGTCAAAAAAGTTGAATGGTAACTCGGGCGGGTTCAATCGCTGCGGTCAGTGCAAAGTCGCACTCGCAGGGCGTACCAGGTCGCTTGCAAAATCGGGGTGCAGCAAGTCTGTAGTCTTGACCATCAGCAGATCGTGGCGGCTCAGTCGATCATATTCACCGATGGAAACCACATCGACCTCTTCCAGCAGGACACAGACAACGTCTTCCCCATCCATATCCACAACCACACAGCGCTTGAATCCGTCCAGCGTATTCAGCGCAGCGAAGCTTCCGATGTCACAGGCGTGCGGCGGATAGCGGCCGATAGAGTTGTTCAGCATGCCATGCGACGAGTAAGCCGTTCCAAAACCGGCGGCAGCGACCACATGTATGATCTCAATGATCTCTGGGTCGGTCAGATCCACGCGCACCGACTCAGCAACCGGCACATGCTCGCCCTGCTGCTGGCAGGTAACCAGTTTGAGGAACAGGTTCATGTCGTCCTGATTCCATTCAAGCGTCTCTTCATTTTCCGCACGGGTACTGTCAGACGAAAAGCTGACCACGCTGGTTTCGATGGTCAGGTCACGCCGCTCTTCAGCCTCGTCGTCTGGTTCAAAAGGAACCACCATTGAAACCATACAGAATCCGTCGCTGGATTCAGGGCTCAATCGCCAGAGGAATGGAATGTTGCCGGAGAGTTCAACCATGATGAGTAAGACCTGCAATAATCATGTTGCTTTACGATAGCATTAGAAATGAGTCAGCACCAGCGTAAACCGCCGATGTCGCACACTGTGACACAGTTAATATGTGGGCACTTAAGTAACATTTCAATGCACGACTTTGAAGCAGTTCACACATCACTCCCCGAAGCTCGCCAGCTTGTCCACAGAATCTGTGGATAAGTCAGTTGATAACTTACGGATAAGCGCCTGAAACGCTTGAATCATGGCGACTTAGCTTAAATTGGTTATTTTTTAACCAACAAAGATATCTATATATATCAATTGCTTATGTATTTTTTATAGGATAAAAGCGGTTTTTTGAGAAAAATTGTGTCGAAGATTGACATCGCTGACATCTATGTGCATAAAACCGCGTTTTTTCATGAGCAACTGCAATTCAATCGCATTTCTATATGTTTTTCTTCGATTTTTTTGCCCTATAATGAATTCACGTGCAGACCCGCCCAAGAGACACCCGTATGAAACGAATCGCGCTCATCCTTTCAAGTGCCGTGCTTGTCGTCGTTGTAAGCCTCACGCTGTGGCAAAATTATGACCGCGGGCAGGCTATTGAGCAGGCTTCTCAGTTAATGCAGGAAGTCACGCAAACCGCATTGTCTGACTGGGACCCGGCGCCCGTGCTTGCCAATGCGGCAGTGCCCACCCCGGAACCAATGCAGGAGGCATCTATGGTCAGTGTTTTCAATGCCTTGCGGCGCCTGGGTGAACTGCGCCAGATGGGTGAGGTGCAGATGGAGGTTGATATACCCCCGATCTGGCAGACCAGTCGAGCCGCGACAGCGGGTTTTGTCACTCACGCTGAGTTTGAGTACGGAAATGCAGAAATCCGCATCACCATGGAGCGCGAGTCTGGCCGCTGGTACTTTACCAGCTTTCGCGTGCTGACCTCCCTGCTGGCTGCCTGACGGACAACAGCAGAAGTCTCGCTTCAGTCATCGGCCTTCCGTTCGCCGATTTTCCGTATCAGTCTGGCTATCAATTTGATGGCAGCGACGACCAGAACGGCCAGCAGCATTGTGCCTATCACAACCGCGAGACTGCCTATCAGAAAGCTCGCCAGTTCCGACAGCGGTATATCATACGATACCGTCAGCGCATAGAGCGCGGCTACCGCGATTGCCAGCCCACCCAGAGTGGCACGGGTCTTTACGGAAACTCTACGTTTGCCCATAAGGCTCCAACAATGTTCATTGTGACTTCAAAAGTTGTTTGAGTGCGGACAGCAGGGTGTCGTTTTCCTCGACCGTGCCCACCGTTATTCGCAGCTTGTCGCTCAGTCGGGGCTGATCGAAATAACGGATCAGAATGCCTTGATCCTTGAGTCCCAGGTACAGCGTCCTGGCCAGCTCATCGCTTGACTGTGAGGCGCCATGTGGCACTGTCGCCAGCAAAAAGTTGCTCTGACTGGGCAACACATCAAAACCCAGCTCACGCAGCCTCTCAGCCAATCTCAGGCGCTCGCTGCGCACCTTTGCCCAACCGACCGCCGCTTCGTCCTTCGCCGCCAGCGCCGCAGCAGCCAGCTCCTGCGAGAATGCATCGGTGTTATAACTGTCGCGTGTTTTATACAGCATTGGTGCCAGCAATTCCGCCGAGCCGATACCGTAGGCAAAGCGGAGGCCTGCCAGCGAATAGCCCTTGCTCATCGTACGCAGCAGCAGGACGTTGTCAAACTCCCTGACCAGAGGCACCGCATCATAGGCCTGATCAGGGTCGATGAAATCAACATAGGCCTCATCAATCACCAGGACGCCGCGAAAGGTCCGGGCTATCTCCCGCAGGCGCGACACAGGCAACAACTTGCCGGTTGGCGCGTGAGGGTTGACTACAAACGCCAGCCTGACGTCGGCGCGATTTAACTGATCGGCGAAATCATCCGGCAGTGCCCAGTCATCCAGCAAGGGGATACGACACACCTGGCACCCCTGTATTGCAGCCAGCACGGGGTAGAGTGAGTAACTGGGCTCGGCCATGCCCAATGTCTGTCCAACGTCAACAAAGGTGGTGATTGCCAGCCTCAACAGCTCGTCGCCACCGTTGGTCGCAATGATGTTGTCGCGACTGAGGCCATGACTGGCAGCGGCCACATCCCTGAAACCATTGGCGAATGGTTGCGGATAGCGGCGCAGCTGCTCCACTGAAAGTCCGGCCAGCGCATTGGCAACGGCTGCAGTGGCAGGATAAGGGTTTTCGTTGGTGTTCAATTTGATTACGCGCTGCTGAGCAGGTTGTTCGCCAAAGGCATAACCTTGCATGTCGCGGATATTGGGTCGTTCATAACTCATACAGCATCGTCCTCAGGGCACGTAGGTAAACGTGCGATTGTTCCAGCCATCACGCCATCTTGATTCATTGCGTTCTGCCGGGGCGTTTGCGATTCGGCGCGCCAGCACGGCGCGTGCCGCCGCCGCGAACTGTTCAAGCAGCGCGCTTTCGTCGTCCAGGATCGGCGGATTGTCCAACATAAACTCGAGGACCTGCAACAGACCCCAGCCCTCACCCTGGTAGCGTTCGGACAGCGCCGTGCCCTCACCCTTGAAGTTGACATAGTCGATGAGCGTGTACATCCCGTATGGCGATGAGGTATTGGCGATACGATAAAAAAGATCCTGAACCGCTTCCGGGCGATCACTGGCCTGCATCAGTTTCGGCAGGCTTTCCTCCATGCGCTGCATGATAAAAGCGGTCTGTGTCGCCCGGGTGTCGTAAAGAAATGCCCGCAACTCACTTAGCTGAGCACCCTGCCTCGCTTCAAGAAAGGTCTGACGATCGGACCACGGCGATTCCCACCCTGGCAGCCCGGCCAGCCAGGCCGGCAACTGTTCACCGCGACTGACATAATAGGCCAGCAACTGCGGGAAACTCTCCACAAACCGCTCCTGCTGACCCTCGCGGTACCAGATAAAGTGGCCGATCCCAAGCGACGGGAAATCCTCTCCTGCATTCCAGCTGGTCAGGCAGTCCATACGTCGGGCACATTCATTGTTAAAGATCTGGTCAGCCACCCATTCTGCCTCACTTTCACTCAGTTGCGGCAGGCTGTCGGGCCCATTCTGCGCGTAAAGTTCCGAGGCAGCACAGCCGTAAAAAAATATGACCAACGCGGCATTGAGCACTGATCGCGCCCATCGACGGGACTTGGATTTAATCATCATTGTTCACTCTGTTTTTGCAGGCGTGAATCCAGCCGACACGAGAGAATCAGGGCATTTTCCCGTTCAACACTGCCTGGCTCGGAAGGATAGTAGTGGCGTCTTTCGCCGACCTGAACAAAACCCGTCGAATAATAAAGAGATCGTGCAGCATGATTGGATGGCCTGACTTCCAGAAAACAGGTATCTGCTCCCAGACGCTCTGCTTCAGCCAGTAGATGCGCCAGCATCTTCCGGCCATACGCGCGTCGACGGGCCTGAGGATGGACACAGAGCGTCAGTAAGTGGCTCTCATCCATTGCTACACTCATAACGCCATGCGCGAGAATTTTGTCGCGTGTCGCGTATACCCAGCACTGGTAACCGGCGCGCAGGCAATCAAGAAAAATACGCTTGCTCCAGGGGTTGGGATAGGAAATGTTTTCATTGTGCACGACCTGATCCAGGTCGCTTGCCCTCATGCGGCGCAGAACAGGCTGGCTGGGATCTCTGGCTAAATCAAACATGGGTATCAGAATTTACTCGTTTGCCTCTGCGGCCAGTCTCGGCATCAGTGCCTGCATGGCCTTCCACGCAGAGCGCTTGAGTGCTGGCTCGGTCTGCATAGACTGTAAAGAATGGGTTTGTAGTACGGTCAGGCCAAACTGCGCCTCGCGACGCAGTTCCGATTGCATGCCCGATGCATCAGCGGGATGAGACCTGGATTTAAGGAAGAACAGTTCATCATCACCCAGCACCAACAGATTTTGTGCCGGACGATCACGCAGACGGCGCGCGATAAATCCGAGTACGGCCTGCTCTGCCGCCTGTTCATCATCTGCTGGTCCAATTCCAAGGTCGGCTGGCAAGGGCCAGTGAAAAGCCTGGCCGGAGAGCTGAACCTGCCTGTATCTTGGATTGAGCGCAGCAATAATTCTCTGCAGCATCTCGCGTGAGGCAGCCGACAGCTGTTGCTGCTGCGATGGCTGCACAGCCAGAACCGCCAGCTGTGTGTCGAGACCAAACCAGGTAAAGGCAAAAGGCTGCACGGATAACTCGCTGCCCGCTGGCTGATCATCCTTATTCGATTCAGGCTCTGGAACAGCGGGTGCCTGCGCCATGACTTGTCTGGATAAATCCCCTGGATCGGTCCTGCCAGGCTTCGGCTGCGGCGCTGTCACAGATGCCTGCAAGGCCTGCCTTGCGGCTTCCAGTTCGGCTTGCGGGTTACCTTTTGGTGTTTTCTGTTCCGGCCGCGCAGGCACTGGTTCAGCAGCTTGCACAGCACGGCTTTCGCCCACTTCGATTGAAGCGCGAGGCTGAACCGAATCAGCGGCACCTGCCTGTATTGCCGAAAAGTCGAAAGCCGGTGATGGCCCGGCACCAGGCAGCGTGCGTGTCGGGCAAAGGGCGACGACACCCATTTCGGCCAGCAGCTCGCGCCGCCACAATTCGCGGCTGGCTGAGCCTGGCGTACCTGCATATGCGTTTGATTCTCCCATTCCACTATTATAGGGACTGCAGCGCTTTTGCGCCAAAGCAATATTGTGCCGTGCGGGCAAACATGGTTGAATCTGTGCCTTTGTCAGAAGATGCTTCCAAAGGGGGAACGACATGAAAGCACTACTCTGCAAATCCTACGGACCACCTGAGAACCTGGTGATCGAGGATGTACCGGACCTGGAGCCGGAGGCCGGAGAAGCCATAGTTGATGTATATGCAGCGTCACTGAACTTTCCGGACACCCTGCAGATTCAGGGCAAGTATCAGTTTCAGCCACCGATGCCATTTTCACCTGGCTCCGAAGTGGGTGGCATCATCAGCAAGCTCGGTCCAAACATGGACGGCTTCAAGGTCGGCGACCGCGTCATGGCCACACCTTCCATCGGCGGCATGGCAGAACAGGTACGCTGCGCAGCGGCAGGCCTGCGCAAGATTCCTGACAATATGGACTTCAAGACCGCCGCTGGCTTCGCCATGGTTTACACCACGTCCTACCACGCCCTGAAACAGCGTGCCCAGATCAAACCCGGCGAGACACTACTGGTGCTCGGCGCCAGTGGCGGCGTTGGTATGGCAGCGGTGGAACTTGGCAAAATCATGGGCGCGCGAGTCATTGCTGCGGCCAGTAGCGATGAAAAGCTTGAGTTTGTTAAACAGGCTGACCCTGACGAACTGCTCAACTATGGCGACGGAGAGCTCAAGGAAAAGGTCAAAGCCATGACCGACGGCAAGGGCGCAGACGTGATCTATGACCCGGTCGGCGGCGATCTTTTTGATCAGTCCACCCGCTGCATCAACTGGAACGGCCGTCTGCTGGTGGTCGGATTTACCAGCGGCCGCATTCCTTCTTATCCGGCCAACCTGGCATTGCTGAAAGGCAGTTCCATGGTGGGCGTATTCCTGGGACGTTTCCGCAAAGAGGAACCAGAAGAATACGAGCGGAATTTCCAGGAACTGCTGGACATGTACAGGTCCGGCAAAATCAAACCCATTGTGACCGAATCATTTGCCTTCGAAGACTACGTTGCTGCCTTTAATGTGTTCAGAGACCGGCGCGTCATGGGCAAGGTTACCTTTGAAATTCGCAAGGAATAAAGCCGCAGCAGACACCCATCCGCGCCGCGGCAACATTTGACTACAGAATAAGACAACGCATCATGTTAACAGCACAACAAGTTCAGCAGGACCTGGAAAAACTCAGGGATATCGTTATTGCATTAAAATCGCCAGAGTCAGATCTGGCAACTACCACCAAAGTCATCAACGGCATCGAATTAAACGTATTCGCAAAGGTCCCGGACAATCTTCGAGGCGTCTACAAGCTTGGCCTGGAAGCTGCCGACAAAGACTTTCTTGTTTACGAAGACGAGCGCTTCACCTTTGCGCAGTCACTGCACACCGCCGAGGCCATGAGCCAGGTGTTGCTCAGACGATATGGCATCAAAAAGGGTGACCGGGTGGCTGTCTGCTCGCGCAATTACCCGGAATGGTGTCTTGCCTACATGGCGATCACCATGATCGGTGCCATCGTTGTGCCAATGAACTCCTGGTGGCAGAGCAATGAGCTGGTTTATGGCATCAAGGACAGTGGCACACGTGTATTGTTTGCCGACCAGGAGCGCATAGACCAGCTGCTGCCTGTGATCGACCAGGTCGATGTTGAAGTGATCGCCATCAAGCCCAGCAAGCCAGATCCACGGTTCCCCGAGTTTCATGATCTTGTCGCCGAAGGTCTTAGCGGAGAGCAGGTCGATCTGGACGCCATTGAAGTGCTGCCTGAAGATGATGCCTCAATCATGTACACCTCTGGCTCTACCGGCAATCCCAAAGGCGTACTGTCTACCCACCGCAACATCGTCAACGCCCTCTATAGCTGGATATTTGGCAAAGAGGCCAATGACACGCTGCGCCCTGAGCTGGTAGAAGAGGATCCGGAGTTTGATCCCGGCATACTGTCAAATGTACCGCTGTTTCACGTCACCGGCAGTCACGCGCAGTTTCTGGTCAGCTTCATCATGCTTCGTAAATTCGTCATGATGTATAAGTGGAACGCCGAAAAGGCCCTGGAGCTTATCGAAAAAGAACGCCTGTCCGTATTGCACGGCGTGCCCACGATGACATGGGAAGTGATGAACTCCCCCATGTTCGACAAAACCGATCTGCGCAGCCTGCGAATCGTGCAAAGTGGCGGAGCAGCGCGCCCACCTGGGCACCTGACGCTGATGAAACAGAAATTCGACGAGGTGGTACAGCCAGGGCTGGGTTACGGTCTGACCGAAACCAATGCCATCGGCGCCACAATCACCGGGGCGTTCTATCTGGCCAAGCCAGAAAGCACTGGTCGCCCTACTCAGCCTGTCACAGAAATCCGCATTGAGGATGAACAGGGCAATGTGTTGCCTAACGGACAGATTGGCGAAATCTGTATCAAGGGCGCCACGATCATGAAGGCCTACTGGAATCGTCCAGAGGAGACGGCCAAAGCCATCAAAAATGGCTGGTTCCACACTGGTGATATCGGTCTGCTGGATGAGCATGGCTTCCTGGTCATCAAGGATCGCGCCAAGGACATCGTCATCCGTGGCGGCGAAAACGTGGCATGCGCCGAGGTCGAGTACGCGCTGTGTGACCACCCCGATGTCTGCGAAGCGGCTGTCTACGGCCTGCCTGACGAAAGACTGGGCGAAATCGTTGGCGCCAGCGTCATGGTTCAGCCCGGATCTGGCCTGGACGAGGCCACATTGCAGGTTTTCCTGCGCGAAAACATAGCCCACTACAAAGTCCCCAGTCACATCGCTGTGCAAACCGAACAGCTGGAAAGAATAGCCACTGGCAAGATCGCCAAAAAGCTTCTCAGGGAGCAGGCAATCAAGCGACTTGGCCTCGCGTAAAAAAAGTTTTCCAGACTATTGCATATTTCACTTTTATACCCATAATTCGCATCGTGAGCGCCGGCCAAACCGGCCCTCACGCATGCTGAAGCGTCCAAAGCCTTCAGAGTGCTGGTGGTTGGCATAATCTGCTTAACAGAGCATGCCATGATTCTCGTGTTGATTCCGTTAGGACGGAGTTTTAGAGAGAGTATTCTTATGAAGAGCCATCCCTGGGACGAATTAAACGATAGTTCAAAAGACTACTTCGATTCTGGCAGCTTTGTACCTGAAGCCGAGTTCGAAGAAGAGCCTATGGACAAGCACATGCAGCGTCGCCGTCTGACAGAGCTGCGTCGCCGTACTGAAGAGCGCCTCGACTGGAAGCGCATGTACGGTGATATGCAGTTTGATGACATCGAGGACGAAGACGATGAGCGACTGATGAAGGACGATTTCAGCCGCGCTGCTGACGATTATTACGACTCGGACGAGCTGGACGACTAACTAGCTCGCACCGCGCTACCCCACTCCGGGAGGCGATCCCCGCCTCCCGTCGCTATATGTTTCTCTCCCCGTTCCGCATCAACAGACTGACTTGTCTCCTTAAACCGCAGCGCATCCGGCACCGCTTCTTTTACGAACCGGTCCGGGTAGCGGGTAGCAGATCACGCCCGGATCGCATCCTTTCACCGCTCACCCGGCGGGGCGGAACTTGTATGTTCTGCTCTGACGGGTCATAAATGGCTTGTCGGGGTGGAGGGACCAACGGAACTTCTGGCAG
>NZ_JARYTH010000003.1:0-447460 GCF_029911965.1 Pseudohongiella sp. SYSU M77423
GCACATAACAATGGCAAACAGTTCGGCGCTTTGCGCCCGGACGCTTACTTCGTTCGCGCCGCTGTTGCGGGGCGTTATGAGTCTTTGATAGCTTCGAGTATTGAATGAAGAAAGATGAAATAGAGAAAATCGTTCAAGCGAGAGTGGAAGATGCTCAAGTACTCTACGAATCATCTAGATACGATGGCTCGGTATACTTGTGTGGGTACGCAATAGAGCTGGGGCTTAAGGCACGGATCTGTAGGACTTTGCAATGGGATGAATATCCAACTTCTGGAAAATATAATTCCTTTAAGACTCACGACCTCGACGTCCTTCTGCACCTCACAGGCTGCGAAGACAAAGTTAAATTAAAGCACTTGGCAGATTGGTCAATTGTTGCTCAATGGAACCCCGAGGCCAGGTACAACCCGATTGGTAGTGTTCAGAACTCTGATGCAAAAGATATGCTCGAATCAACAAAGGAGCTTCTGAAGATATTATGAAAGAACTAGCAGAAAAGCTCCGAGATGTGGAAATCGAATTGAGCAAAGAAAATGGCGACTTTGAGCTATTTGCTTTGTTCTTGCGTGAGGACGCAGCGGATAAATGGGATTTAATTATTTCTTCCGACTGGGCACGTAAAGATAAAAAGTCAGCTCTAAATGTAATAGTTTCAAAAATACAAGGTACATTGAGTGCAGAAGAGACTGTTAAATTATCACGAATTATTATCTTAAATAAGGATGACGCTGCATTGAATGCGCTACATGGAGCAATGCATGTGGAACATGGTGTTGCCGAGATATCAGATAGTAATTTCTTTGGATTGGCAATTAAACATGCCTACCTTATTACATCAAAGCGTGCAAACTCATAACAAAGTGCTGCTAGGGACAAACCTACGCTGCGCTCCGGTTTACCCCAGAGCACGGCGTTAAGCAGCACTCAGAGGTTGTGCCAATCCTTAGGTATATAAGTAAGAGGACCGACAGATGCGAGCACTTCTTTTACGCTATATCACATTCAGTGTTTTGAGTGGTTACACTTTCGGCCAAGACAATACTGAACTTGAGAAGTTGTATATATCTGACCAATCGGCTCGCCAAACCCAACCTATTAATTGGGAAGAGTTGCGTGAAGAGGATGAAGCAAGACGGGAGCACGTTCTATCAATTTTGCGGAATGGCGACATTCAAAGTGCTAGAGACTATTTTCATGCAGCCATGATCTTCCAGCATGGCAATTCTCCTGAGGATATTCGACTTGCTCATTCATTCGCAACAATCGCGGCAACGTTGGACTCAAGCCTGGAGAATGTTAATTGGCTTAAAGCAGCAACCTGGGATAGGTTGCTTTTAAACTTCGATCAACCGCAGTGGTTCGGCACTCAGTTTGTCAGAGATGGCGATGGAAACCTCACTCTGTATAAAATGCAGCCCGACGTAATCTCCGACGAACAACGAACCGCATGGTCTGTGCCAACAGTTTCAGAGTCACTGCAGCTACTTGAACAAAGGAACAACAGAAACTAATGCCGCTTAACAATTCCAAACAAATGGACGCTCACTGCGTTCGCGCCTTTGTTGGAAGGCGTTAGTAGCCCCTATGCGTAAAGCATTCGACAAGTTTTCAGAATTATTGGAGTTGCGGCTAGCTTCAAAGGTATCTACGACAGAGGATTCTGTCCGGTATACTCTTTTCGCAGCAATGCTCTCTAACGGTATTTCGCCGGACGAGGTTGTTCTGGAGTTCCCGCATCCTGCGATCGAAAGGGGACAAATTGATACCTGGCTGCCCAACTTCCGTGGAAGGCCAGTCTCAATCGAGTTCAAATATGACCGAGATCCGCCAAGCGGCAAGAACCAGCCTAAAACGCAGAAGGCAGGATCAGTATTTCGAGACATACACAGGCAACTACTGACGTGCCAAAAAACCAATGCAGAATGTTATTTTGTCTACGTGACAACAAAAGAAATGGCTGTGTATTTCAACAACCCGAACAATGGCTATCAAACCATATTTGGGCTACAGCCTGATCAGAAATTTCAGATTGATCACGGCTACTTTTCTGGGAAACCAATGACTTTCATGACGTCGCTCGGTGGAGAGTTCGAGGCAGGTATCACTTGCATTATTTCAAAATCGTTGCCCCATGATCACGAACTGAGAATCTATAAGATCGAGGCGATACGTTGAAATCAGCCACTAACAATCAGTTTCTTAGCGACAAAAGTATGTTCTCATGCCTTTTGCAAAGGGTGCAAAAGCCACGCCAACATACTTTCGCGCCAGAACATGGGCGTTATACCTCTACGGAGTTTTGAGCATTGCCAGAAATTGATGAATTAACTCGAAGTATTGAAAAGAGAATAAAAAATATTGGTGAACTTGAGGATTCCGTCCGTGGCTATATCAATACTACGCGTTACCAAAACGATCTTTTAAAAGATTCGGATAACTGGAACCAGATTTGTTGTTCACTAGATACGATTGATGACACGCTCTATTCTCAGCAGGATTACTTGAGTGCGAAATACCCTTCGAGCGATGGATTGAAATACGTATTTACTTATGGACTTCTCCAAGCTTTGTTCATTCAACAAGATGCAATGCGCCATTTATCAGAAGCTTTCGGAATTGAGTTTCAACTAACCGACCGCCTTGAGGAAATTCGATCACTACGCAATGCATCGATTGGCCATCCCACAAAGAATAAGACTAAGGGTTCTACTTACTACAACTATATTTCAAGAATGAGTCTCGAAAAGCACGGATTTACCTTAATGCGAAGCTTTGATCAGGGAAACAATGAATTCATTGATATAGAAATATACCCCATCATAGATGATCAATTAAAAGACATAGAATCAAGCTACAAGATCCTATCTGAAAAACTGGCTGAGGCCGATAAAGTGCATCGTGAAAAATACAAAGATAATTTACTTTCGGATATATTTCATTCGTCCATGAGCTATACCATTAGCAAAGTTGCAGAGGGAATTCACTCTCCCCATGGCAGTAATGTCACATTCGCATTATCCATGCTGAACTCAATACAAAAGACCTACAAAAAATTTGAAGATGCTTTGCAGGAGCGTGGAGAGTTAAATGATTACACAAAGTATGACTTAGATGAATACAACCATGCACTTTCTAGACTGAAGGATTACTTGGCTGGTAATGCGTCTGACCTGTGTGATAGCGATGCTAGAATCTACTACTTTTACATTCGAGAACAACATAAGCATTTCGAGCAAATTGCTAGTGAAGTAGACGATGAATATCGAGAAAAGGTATAACAAATCAATGAATGTCGCCTTACGGCTGGACCTCCCTTCGGTCGGCCCATTATTGAGGCGTTATGTCCCTCTTCAAGAATTGTGGCTCCGCCTGGAGATAGTAAATGCAGATAGTTGGGCTTGATCATGTTCAGCTTGCAATGCCGAGGGGAAAAGAACCTCAGGCGAGAGCATTCTATAGCGACATTCTCGGAATGCCGGAGGTACCAAAGCCAGCTTCATTAGCTGGGCGAGGTGGTGTTTGGTTCGAGCGAGGTGTGGTGAAAATTCATTTGGGAGTAGAAGATGAATTTAGAGCTGCAAGAAAGGCACATCCAGCATTAGTAGTGACAGACTTAGGCGAACTAATGAAAACCCTTGCTGCGAATGGGTATGAGGTTCTAGAAGACACTGGCATCCCCGGCGTGGTTAGAGCTTTTTCCCATGACCCTTTTGGAAACCGTATAGAGTTTATTCAAGATGGCAAGGTGTCTGGACATAACAATTAGATCAACTACGCGCCTTCGGCGCCGGGCACGAACTGCGCTCGTGCCGGTTATCCACGGGCGTTATGCATCAACCTCCTAAGCCAATGAGAGAAAATGACAATAAAAAGAATAGGACATCGATACTTAGACGCTGAATCGGGAGCGGCGTTGGATTGTTGGTTTGCTCCAGATGGTGAACGCATTGAACGAAGTTGCCTGGCTAAAAAGGTTGGGTTAATTAATGACGACTTTGTGGAAGTCGCGATAAGCGATTTCTCCGATGCCCCTACCAGTACCGAAGACGCTTATCTCAGATTACATTTGCTCTCGGAATGCGTGGTCAAGCCAAATGAACTAAATTTGGACGGCATTTTTTCGTTACTTCTCAATGTCGCGTGGACTTCCGCGGGCCCGGTATTACCGACTAAAGTTTCTGAGCTGCGAAGGCGTATCGCTAGTGAGCACCATCACCTGGTTGTGTTTGGCATCGATAAGTTTCCTCGTATGGTGGACTACGTGGTCCCGCCAGGTGTTCGAATCGCAGATGCCGACCGTGTAAGGCTTGGAGCTCACTTGGCCCCAGGTACGACCGTGATGCATGAGGGTTTCGTGAACTTCAATTCCGGCAGTTTGGGCGAGTGCATGATTGAAGGAAGAGTGACGCCCGGCGTTGTCGTCGGCGAGAAGTCGGATGTGGGTGCTGGCTCCTCCATTATGGGCACATTGTCCGGAGGTGGGAAGCGAGTGAACTCTATTGGGGAACGGAGCCTACTCGGGGCAAATGCTGGTATAGGCATTTCTTTAGGTGACGACTCAATTGTGGAGGCTGGTTTGTATGTCACCGCAGGTACAAAGGTCACGCTTCCTGACGGTAAGGTGGTACCGGCTAGAGAATTGTCTGGACGGCCCGGCCTGTTATTTCGACGCAATAGCCAAACGGGAGCAGTCGAAGTATTGCCGACAGACTCAACTCGATGGGGTGGCATCAATGTCGCACTTCATAGCAATGATTGAGCAGATGCATAACAAAGCCGTTAAGTCGCCCTTCGGGCTCGGGCGGCAAACAAGTTGCCGCCGCTTACGGCGGCGTTAATTGTCTCTATTTATGAAAGTGGTTACCTGGAACTGTAATGGAGCGCTCAGAAGGAAGCTTGCAAAGGCAGATAGTTTGCAGGCCGATATCTTGGTGATTCAGGAATGTGAAGACCCTGCGCTATCAACGCAGGCATATAGAGAGTGGGCGGGTTCTTACTTGTGGGTGGGCGAGTCGAAAAATCGTGGCATCGGTGTTTTCCCACGAAACGGTCATCGACTAGAAAAGTTGAATTGGAGTGGCAGCTTTTCCATACTTGGACTGCTTAGCAAAAGTGAAACACTGAATTGGAGAACGGAAGATCTTAGGATTTTCCTTCCTTTCACTATAAATAAAGATTTAACTGTGCTGGCCGTTTGGACTAAGGGTAGAGATAACGAAGCATTTGGGTACATGGGGCAATTCTGGAAGTATCTCCAAATCCACCGTAAGGATCTTAGCCAGTCTAAAACAATCATCGTTGGCGATTTTAACAGCAATGTGCGCTGGGATAAGCGGGACCGGTGGTGGAACCACTCTGATGTAGTTTCTGAGCTCGGCGATATGGGTTTCGAAAGCCAGTATCATCGAGTCTTTGAGGAAGAACAAGGCAACGAATCCAACCCCACATTTTTCTTGCAGCGGAACCGGGAAAAGGCCTACCACATTGATTACGTTTTTACTTCTGCAGACTTTTCAGAAGAATGTAGTTTGCAAATAGGCCAGCATGATGATTGGATTGCGATTAGTGACCACGTGCCGTTGATATTGAACATCAACAATTAACAATCGGCTGCACTGCGCCCGATTTTCCGCCGCTTCGCGGCTCCAAACCGGCGCGTGAGCCGGGCGTTAGGCCAACGATGAAGTTACTTTGCACAGTTACATATTTTATATTTCTGATAGGTACCAGTGTCTGCTGGGCACAAGATTCAGACGAGCCGGTCGCTTCAGATGGCCCTACCTATTTTCCAATCGGCTCGGTCAGCGAGTTTGAACAGACTTGGTATGCATCTCATTTATCGGCAATGGAGGAGCCGATACTCCAGGCAGACGAAGATACAGAGTACTTTGCACTGAGGGTGCTTTATCTACCGACATGGGGCAGACCAATTGCATTTCGA
Organism: Pseudohongiella sp. SYSU M77423; assembly: GCF_029911965.1. Classification (NCBI taxonomy): domain Bacteria; kingdom Pseudomonadati; phylum Pseudomonadota; class Gammaproteobacteria; order Pseudomonadales; family Pseudohongiellaceae; genus Pseudohongiella; species Pseudohongiella sp. SYSU M77423. The sequence goes on from NZ_JARYTH010000003.1 coordinate 5,945, forward strand.
TATGAGCTACGCAACGGGACTGCTACGCGTCGCGCGGTTATACTTTCTGGGTCTGGAGGTTACGCTCCCGGAACAATTCGAGACGAGGTTTCGAGTGATATTTCTTCAGAGGACATTGCGGAATTGTTGCTAGCGTTAGAAGACTCTGGATATTGGGATCTTTCTGACCAGGACGACGTCTCTGGAACGGATGGATCTCAGCTAATAATCGAAACAGTTCGCAGCAAAGAGCATCGTGTTTTTGTGCGCTGGACTCCAGAGCATGAACCTAGCACAAGAGGCTTGACGAAATTGGTAGATTTCTACAAAAGTGAGTTCACAGATTTTGGCTTTTGGGGAATCAATTGAAAAGGCCTAACAAATTCTTGCAGACGGACCAGATCACACTGTCATGGCTTTTGCAAAAGACGCAAAACCCACGCCAGCACGATTTGACCGCTGAAGAAAGGCGTTATGCTCACTCGATCTAACCCAGCCAATACAGGAGTTGCAACGTGAAAACAAAAATTGGGGCAGCACTCTGGCTGGCAACATATATTTTCTCGATGAGTTCTCTCGCTCAGGATGGTATCAATCACAGGGATATCGTTTACGGCCACAAAGACGGAATGGCTATGGTCTATGACGTAGCCGTACCTAGCAATGCAAACGGAGCTGGCATTGTTTTCGTTGTTAGTGGCGGATTCTTATCAAGTATCCAGCAACAACAAATGATTTCGCCAGTCGTTTCTCCATTATACGAAGCTGGCTTTACCGTTTTCTATCTTCGCCATCCAAGTACGCCAAAATACCTCGCACCTGAGATCTACGATGCTCTGAAAATTGGTATGGCACACATATTGGAGAATGCCTCTGATTTTGGTGTAGATCCATCTCGCATCGGAACTCTGGGGATGAGTACGGGCGGCCTTCTTTCGTTGCTGCTAGCCGTAGATCAGCCGGAGTCGGCAAATCTGGTTGATGGTCTGCGACCATCGGCTTCTGTGGCATATATGCCGGTTACAGATATCCGCCCGCAAGTAGGTAATGTGAGGGCTACGCCGTCTTTAGGGTTTGATCCTGAACTTGCACCTCAATTGTCGCCAATTGATTTTGTATCCCCCGAAGATCCGCCCATACTGTTTATTCATGGTAGCAGGGACCAAATAGTGCTCCCAGAAGAGAGCCTTACAATGCACGAGCGCCTGGTTTCGATTGGGGTCAAAACAGAGCTTCTGACTGTTGATGCAGGACACGAGCTATTTTCCGGTGAAGTAAAACAATTAGCAGATAGCTCCGCAGTACAGTGGTTCACTGAGCATTTACTGAAATAGGGTCCGAGCATAACAATCCGCAGCAATCGCTCCCGCTGGTCGCTGGGACAGCCAAAACGCTGCGCTTATTTGGCAGCCCTTGTGCGGGGCGTTACGTTTTAAGTTAGATATGGAACGATTAACACTCTATGGAGTACTTACGATAGGGCTTATTTGGGGGATTTTTACTCAATCGGGTAATATCTGGATACTGACGTATAAGATTTGCTATTCAGTACCATTCTGGGCTTACCCTCTAATACTATCGTACGATCTATGGTTTACGATATCTGGGAAGAATTCGAAGCAAGTCGCAAGTTACTACAAGTCTATTTTGTTAGATCTAGTTACTGGCGTTCTATTAGCTGTATTTATAATTGCCCTTTTCTACCTGTCTGGCATTAATTACTCTAACACGTCAATCGACATTGGTGTGTTTGGCGCGTCTTTCGTGATATTAGGCATGTTAAAGCTAATCAAAGTTTCAAGATGCAAGATTGTAGGTATGCCAATTAACACCAAGTTCATATTATTTATGGCTTCATGTATTTTCGGGTTCATTATCTTAATGCTATTCTCGTTATCGGAAATCATGAAAGGTGAACTTGAAATATGGCAATCGATATGGCTTCAAATCACTTTATTAGTGGTGTCTATGTTTGTGTTAGTTGAGGTGGGACGACTAGTTTACTTTATTGAAAATTCTGAGATGTCACCATCTTTAGGTTTCCTCACTTTTTTTGAACGTGTTGGCTCTAAGCATAAGTTATATGAGAATGCCGCTATTCAAGCCGAAAAGTGGAATAATGAAATTAAAATTGCTAAAGCCAAACGTTCAGCTAGATTGCGAAAGAAACGTAACAAGTAGCTGCACAGGAAAAATTACTCGCTGCGCTCCTAATTTTCCTGTGAGTTAGGCGTTAGGTGTCTATGAAGCTCCAGTTCATAAAAGAGCAAGCTAGAAATATCAGGGCACAAACTCTAGCAATCTACTATGCAGCTAGAGATCCACGCATGCCTTTCTTCGTTCGGGTTTTAGCAATCCTCGTAGCCGCTTATGCATTAAGCCCAATAGATTTAATCCCTGATTTCATTCCGATCATCGGCCTCCTAGATGACATCATAATCATTCCTGCTGGCTTGGCTCTTATCATGCGTTTAACGCCACCTTCAGTAATGGAGTCCGCTCGGCTTCAAGCGCAAGAGGCAGCCGAAAAGCCTGTCAGTTATTCTGCTGCTGTCATTATCATTACTACATGGCTTGTCCTACTTTGGGTGTTTGCTAGGTGGGTATTTATTGCACTCAACACCTAACGAGTTGCTCAAGTACGTTCCGGCCACAAGTGGCCTCCACGGGACAAACTGCTGCGCATTTTGCCCCTTAGCAAGGCGTTAGTCGTACAAGGAGCCTCCATTGAGCCCAGAAGACTATAAAGACGAGATAGAGCGCGCTTACGTCGCATATGAGGACTATCTCAATTCCACCCGGCTGGAGTTTTTTAAGCAACTGACGGGTGCAATTCTAACTTTATCTAGCGGTGCACTTGCACTCTCACTGGTCATGATCAAGACGTTTGGTGACCAGGGTGAGATTAGTTACCCACAAGTATTGGTCGTTGCGCTCAGCGCCTTTGCGCTTTCAGTCGTCGGGACTTTAAGTGCCTTCATAATTTCTATCCTTTCGCTCAATAAGCAAAGCGAATATGCAAAGAAGTACTATTTAGAGGGTGATGATGGCTATTTCCGCAGAGAGAATCCTTGGACCTATCCGCGAGTGGTATGTATTTACGGATCGGCGATACTCTTCATTGTCGGCATCATTTCGTTAATCGCGGTGGCATCATTAAACATATAGGACATGACTATGAAAAAGGTCGATCGTGATATTCAAAGGATTAAGGGGATTGTTGAAGGGTTTCAGTGTGATTTGATGCTATTCGGCTCGTATGCCAAGAGGGAGGAGACGCCCTTCAATGACATTGATATAGCTGTACTTTCCGAAGATATAGATTTTAGCCGTTTGGAATCAAACCTCCGCGCCCTTAACTTAAAGCGGAAGATCGAAATTCAAATGCCGCCGTATAAGCCGATGCCCCCTAGGCCTCCGAAGCCTCCGAAGCCTGGTGGATCACAGGACGATGCCCCATTCCATATCTTGCTTGTAGACAGGGCATCGGTGCCGGGCAGAGAGTTTATTTCTATCAACGAAAAGAACTTTCTGAGTGTGTGAACGACTAACAAAGCATTCCAACGGGCCAAGTTTCCGTGTCACACTTTTTGCGTACGCAAAAGCTGCGCCACGGCAATTTCGCCGCTGAATAGCGGCGTTATACCCACAGCACGGAGAGACACTAGCCTATGGAAATACGATTTGACTTGAGAGAACTTGACGGGCTAGAGGTCTCGCAAGAAAAGCTTGACCTGCTGCGTGCTTCGATGAGCCTAGCTGATACAGATGATCTCGCTCCACGCTTAACCAATTTGGCCCACGCAGGACTAATCGAATATCTAGAAATGCTAGCTGGAAAAGGAATGCCCAACCGAGCGGACGAAGCGAAGCAAGATCGCCTCCTCTATATAATAAAGAAAGTATTTTCTCCTCGTCTCCCTAGTGAAGATGATATTTCTATCATGTTCCAATTGACTACAACTCAATCTAAAACTCTTCTGCGAAATACTCTTTCTAGGTATCGAACTAAGCTGCATGAAGAGCTCCACCAAACTTTAGAGGAAATATACCGATCGGCTGAGGTTAGTGGTGAAGGCTATGATGTGACAATATTGTCGGATGTCTTCGTCGAGCATTTAAACCTTATCGTTGCCAAAGAAGGGGCTGGTTATAATCCCATAAGGAAAAGATCAGTAGGTTCAAGAAAGTATTTCATTGCTTCTGACACTCACACCGCCCTAGGGAATCATTTTGGAAACTAGCCTACCAAACATCATATCTGCTTTAAGTGTTCTCTTTGGTGTTGCGGTTTTCCATATGGGCGCGAATGCAAATAAAGTGAAAGAAGCGCTTGCAATTGATAAGCCGCCTAAGGAACAAGTTACCACTCTTAAAAAGCAGCGATCTACAATAGCAACGACTATCTTGCTAAGCAGTATGCCTAACTTTGCGATGCTAGGTGCAATTTCGTTCGTAATGCTTCCTCAAGCGGTGAAGCATATAAGTACAACGAAACTTAGTTTGATCAACTTTGATTTTATGATAACGCTTTACCAGATAATCTGGATCATAGTAGCTTTTTACACGATAGCTTCGATGGTGAATATAATAAAACTGGTTAATAAATGGTTCGAATTTGGCAAGGTATAACAATACGCGTCAGCCGGACAGTTTGTTCCGTGGCTCTTTTTGTGCTGGTCGCTACGCTAGCACAAAATGCCACTCTACAAACTGCCGCTGCGCTTTGCGTTAGGCATCAGTAGGTAGGATTGTGACTTCAATTATGGATTGCCCCTCTTGTGGAGCGCCAAACGTAGATGGGCTAACTAGCTGTGATGAATTATTCTCCAAACTTATTGGCAGAGAATTTTCTAACCCTCTACTTTTTCGTGCGCATCGTTTAACAGTTGACGCATATTGTTTACAACACCCCGAGAAATATATGATATCCACTAAATCAGCTACAGCCCATCTAACAGGAATATGCTGGTCTATCGAAATCGGTGAGAGTTTACACCTGCCGCCTACACTTAAGCGTTTTGTTGATGGCCCTCGCACATTTACCCGCATAGCAGTTCCTCCTGAGCTGCACCGAGGTTCTATCAATATAACGCATCTTAATGAATTGTCAGACCCAGACGAATACTTGATCAAAGCAAGAGAATGGGCAAATTCTGCTTGGACTGCCTGGTCTCATGCCTGGGAGCAAACTCGGGCGTGGGTAAAAGAAGCGCAGAATGCTGCCTAACAATTAATTCAATCGCCCGCCGAGCGGGCTTAAGGACAAACTGCTGCGCAGTTTGCCTATTAATAAAAGGCGTTATGAGTCTTTGATAGCTTCGAGTATTGAATGAAGAAAGATGAAATAGAGAAAATCGTTCAAGCGAGAGTGGAAGATGCTCAAGTACTCTACGAATCATCTAGATACGATGGCTCGGTATACTTGTGTGGGTACGCAATAGAGCTGGGGCTTAAGGCACGGATCTGTAGGACTTTGCAATGGGATGAATATCCAACTTCTGGAAAATATAATTCCTTTAAGACTCACGACCTCGACGTCCTTCTGCACCTCACAGGCTGCGAAGACAAAGTTAAATTAAAGCACTTGGCAGATTGGTCAATTGTTGCTCAATGGAACCCCGAGGCCAGGTACAACCCGATTGGTAGTGTTCAGAACTCTGATGCAAAAGATATGCTCGAATCAACAAAGGAGCTTCTGAAGATATTATGAAAGAACTAGCAGAAAAGCTCCGAGATGTGGAAATCGAATTGAGCAAAGAAAATGGCGACTTTGAGCTATTTGCTTTGTTCTTGCGTGAGGACGCAGCGGATAAATGGGATTTAATTATTTCTTCCGACTGGGCACGTAAAGATAAAAAGTCAGCTCTAAATGTAATAGTTTCAAAAATACAAGGTACATTGAGTGCAGAAGAGACTGTTAAATTATCACGAATTATTATCTTAAATAAGGATGACGCTGCATTGAATGCGCTACATGGAGCAATGCATGTGGAACATGGTGTTGCCGAGATATCAGATAGTAATTTCTTTGGATTGGCAATTAAACATGCCTACCTTATTACATCAAAGCGTGCAAACTCATAACAAAGTGCTGCTAGGGACAAACCTACGCTGCGCTCCGGTTTACCCCAGAGCACGGCGTTATGAATAAATTTCTGCCACTCCTGTGCCTTTCGCTGGTTTTTGCTAGCTGTTCGACACAAACTGGCGCCAACCAGTGCGAGATTCCAGTGGAGCATCGGGAAGAAGCAATTGCAAATATGAATCTTGCCCTGCAGGAGTATTCGAATAGAGAGGTGCTCTATGAGGTCGGCACTTACTTCCGAGAAACCGGAAATTTGAATAGGGATAGCGAGGGCTGTTGGTCTTTTATAGCCCCAAAGGGGGTGGAACCAGGCACTGTAATCCACCACGGAGAAGGCGGTATCTATGTTAACCCTCAAACATTGGAGGCGGGTCCAGTATTTTGGTTACGTCACTAATTCATAACAATAAGCACCAGTTCGCTCCTACTGAACTAGCCCCAAATTAAACCGGACACTTCGTTGGAAGTTAAGGCCTAGGCATAGCACTAGGCTTAAGGAGTGTCTAAGAATGGATAGAATTGAAGTTTTTACCGGTGTACAGCGCCGCAGACGATATTCCGCTGAAGAGAAAGCGGTCATGGTTACCGAGTGTTTAAAGCCAGGTATGTCAGTCTCGCTTGTCGCCAGAAGGCATGGTATATCTGCCAGCCTGTTGTTTAAGTGGAAGAAGCTGATGAACGATGGTGGATACTCGGCCATTGAGTCGGGGGACGAGGTGGTCAGCGCCTCGGAAGTTAAAGCACTGAACAAAAAGGTCCGTGAGCTTGAGCGCATGCTGGGACGCAAAACCATGGAGGCGGAGATCCTTCGTGAGGCGCTTGAGGTAGCGCAGACAAAAAAGTTGATATCGCGCACGCCGTTGCTGCCACCGGACGATTCCCAGTAAAGCAGGTGGCGCAGGTGCTCAAGGTCTCGCGCTCCAACCTGATTGACCGGCTTAAGGGGCGTCAGACAGGACGTCCGGCACGATACGACATCGAGGCTGATGCGGCCTTGCTGCCGGCCATCAAGAACGTCTGTGCCAGGCGAGCCAGCAATGGGTACCGGCGGGTGACTGCCAGGTTGAACCGCCTTCGGCGAGCGGCTAACGAGCCGACGGTCAACCACAAACGGATTTACCGGATCATGAAGCAGAACGAGTTGCTGTTGCCCAGATACACCGGACGAGTCGATGAGCGTTGTCATAACGGCACGGTTATCACGCTGAAGTCGAACCTGCGCTGGTGCTCCGATGGCTTCGAGATCCGCTGCTGGAACAATGAAGTGGTCCGTGTTGCGTTCAGCCTGGACTGCTGTGACCGGGAAGTGATGCGCTATGTAGCGACCACTGCCGGCATTAACGGTCAGATGGTGCAAGACCTGTTGGTTGAAAGTCTTGAGTATCGTTTTGGCAGTTCGATAAGCACGCCACACCCAATTGAGTGGCTGACTGACAACGGCAGTTGCTACATCAAAAAGGAGACGCGCGAGTTTGCCAAAAGCCTGGGCTTTGTTGTCTGCACGACACCCGTTCGCAGTCCGCAAAGCAACGGCATGGCAGAAGCCTTCGTAAAAACGTTTAAACGCGATTACGTCTACCTGAATGATCTGCCAGATGCGAGAACGGTTATGGAGAAGTTGGCGCACTGGATTGAAGACTATAACGAGACTCATCCACATAAGGGTCTTAAAATGAAATCGCCACGCGAATATCGAGCATTAACGATGTCCACTGGCTAATGGGTGGTGTTCGGTTTAGCAGGGGCAACTACAAGGAATACTATGAAACATTTTTATGTAATTGTTGCAGCCGTAATCTTGACTTTCGGTTTAAGTGATGGCGCACTTTCCAGTCAAGAGAAAAAGAAGGAATTACCCCCGGGTTTGCAAAAACAGGTAGAGAGGGGTAGGGAACTGCCTCCGGGCTGGCAAAGGAAACTTGTGGTAGGCGAGATTGTCGACCAACATATCTATGACCGGGGACGAATCATTCTAAGAGAGGATGGTCACGTTACAATCAATGTAGAGGGTGAGATATTCAGAGTCATAGAAAACACCCGGGAAATTGTTGAGATAATCCAGCGCTCATTCTAAATAATACGCCTTAGATGAGTATTGATCTCGTAGTCTTGCTGCCAAACCACACATCGCCGTTAATTGACCCTTGAATGGAGCCTGGACAGCAGAGCGGGCATGATCGCTATCGCAAGCATGATGCTGGCTGGGATTAACCACTGAGACAGGCGGAACAAGAGTTCCTGGTGGGCCCAGGCCGGCAAGACACTATTCATGGACATGAGTGAGGTGTTGAGAACAGGGAGAATCCAAAAAAATACTGCCAGACCTGTCAGCCAGCCAATGGAAAGCACCAGGTATCGCAAAAAAACCATGCGTGAAACCCGACTGGCCACTTTTTCAGAAAAGAGATCTGAATCGATATTTGAAAATTCAGCTGAAAGCGCTTGCTCGAGCCGGGCATCAATTGATTCATGATCAGACATTGTGGTTCTCCGTCAATTGAGGCTCCAGAAGATCCCGCAGTTTATCTTTTCCTGTTTTGATGTAGGTTTTCACAGAACCCAAAGGAAATCCACTGATCTCGGCAACTTCTGAGTGCGAATACCCCATCGTGTAACACAGTGTCAGGCAGATGGTCTCATTCTCCGAAAGCATTTCGAAGGCTTTTTCCAGGTCCAGGCTCATATCAACCGGGTTGTCACTGTGACTGTTATCAGTTTCCAGGGATTGGAACTGCTGCCATTTTTCAGAGCGCCTGGAATTCAACCGTTTCTCTTGAAAGTAGCAACGCTGGGCAATTTTCAATAACCAGCTTGAAAACTGCCCGCTCGGCTGGTATTTGCCAATATGGCGGAACGCCAGCAGAAAACACTCCTGTGCCAGGTCGTCGGCTTGATCTTTGTCCTGGCATAGCCGTCTCAGAAAGCCACGTACCCTGGCGTTATGTCGCAGCACAAGGGCTTTAAAGGCAGCCTGATCGCCCAGAAGCTGAACGCGGTTTACCAGATTCATATCAGATAAATCGTTCTGTAATCCCCCCATTTTGAGAGGGAGTTATTAGTAGAAACTTTATGCGGCCATCAACAGCTGCCTCGGTGGAATACCACCGATCGCCGTATTAGGCCGCTCATTATTGTAGGTCCATAACCACTCAGTCGCCAATGCCTGCGCCTGCTCAACAGAATGGAACAGGTGCAGATCAAGCCATTCGTGACGCACCGTGCGATTGAACCTTTCGATGTATGCATTCTGGGTTGGTTTCCCAGGCTGGATATACATCAGCGTAATCTGCTCCTGATTGGCCCAGTCAATCAGCGTTTGCGAAATGTATTCGGGGCCATTATCCAGACGAATTGCCGCCGGCTTGCCTCGCCACTCGATAACCTGCTCCAAAGAGCGAATGACTCGAGCGCTGGGCATGGATAAATCCACATCAATGGTCAGGCCTTCACGGTTATAGTCGTCAATTACGTTGAATGTGCGTAGCGTGCGGCCATCGGCTAGGGAGTCACTCATAAAGTCGATGGACCAGACTTGGTTAACTGCCACTGGCACACTGAGGGCATCAGGTTTATCCCGTTTTATCCGGCGTCGCGGTTTGATTCTCAGGTTCAACTCCAGCTCCTTGTAAATGCGATAGATCCGCTTATGGTTCCATGTAAACTTGCGAACATTACGAAGATGCCAAAAGCAAAGACCAAATCCCCAGCGCTTGTGAGCCGTTGTCAGGCGCAGCAACCAATCGGCTATGACCATATTCTCAGTCGACAACGTCGGCTGGTAGCGAAAGCACGACTCGCTGATGCCCATACCCTGGCAAGCCAGACGAATACTGATGCCGTGACGCTCAATTGCATTTTGCGCCATCTGGCGACGCTCAGATGGCTTTACAGCTTTCCCTCAAGGGCCTCCAGGCGAATCTCAGCTTTGATACGCTCTTCGGCATACATCTTTTTGAGCCGGCGGTTCTCGTCTTCCAGCTCCTTGAGACGCTTCATCATTGAAGCATCCATGCCGCCAAACTTGGCGCGCCATTTATAGAACTGCGCTGAGCTCATGCCATGCTCGCGGCAAAGATCGGGAACCGGCACACCTTGCTCATTTTGCTTCAGGATGGCCAGGATCTGACTGTCGGTAAAACGTGACTTTCTCATAGAAAACTCCTTTCGTTAATTTTAACGGAATTTTCTACTTATAACTGCCCCGGATTATTGGGGGGATTACAGTTCAGCTTGGACATGTGACGAGCATTGTTGTCTGGCAAACCGTTGCCGCCTGGGTTGGTAAACAGATCAGCTTTCTTTAAGGCGCGATGCGATGAGATAGCTTATGCCAATGCTCAGAGGCAGTAAACTTAACAGGCTCAGTCGGGCAGGGTTGCCAAACACTTCAAACATCAGCATTAAAAAGATAGCGATACCAATCGTCAGGTAGAACACAGCCATGCGGATGTCAGTGCCCGGCGTGCTGGTGTTGGGTTGATTGAGCACAGACAGCATTTCGGGTGTGACCTCCCGATTACCGTCCAGCATCTTTTCGATGATTTTCAGCTTTTTGCTACGGTACTTCAGGTAAATATAAAGCATCGCAACCGGGCTGCCGAACAAACCGATAAACAAGGTCATGGCAATAAGTGTATCTCCGCCCATCGTATGTATCCTCAGTGCAGGGGTTAAAATCAGGCTTTTCAGCCACTCTTACCCTGACAATGCTGTGATTCCGGCATTTGGATGTAGTGATGAACGATTAATTTTGAGATATCGCTGTTGAGCCAGGCAGCTAAAGGGTCTTGAATGTAAACTCGTTTACTGTGACCCTGAGACAGTGAGCAAACAGGGAAAGCGAAATCGAATGAATCGAACAGATATACGCCAGGCGTTGCTTATCACTAATCCCAAAGCCCGACAGTGCGCCGGCGCACAATTGGACGAAGGCATTGCAAAGCTGGAGCGGGCTGGCATTGAAATTGAGCGATTGGTGTCAAAGAGCCCTGAGGAAAGCCGCCGCGCGGTGCTGGATCGTAAAGAACGACTGGATCTGGTGATCGTCGGCGGGGGCGATGGCACAATCAGTTCCATGGCTGGCACAATGCATGAGAGTGGCCTGGTGCTGGCCATATTGCCCCTGGGTACGGCCAACGATCTGGCTCGTTCGCTAGGGCTTACCGGCGAACTGGACGAAGCGTTTGATGTCATTGTGTCGGGTGTGCGTCAGTCGATTGACCTGGGTATGGTAAACGACCACTACTTTTTTAATGTCGCGCATCTCGGGTTGGGAGTGCAGGTTACCGAAGAGTTAAGCGATGAAGTGAAAAAGCACTGGGGCGTTTTTAGCTACCTGAAGGCATTCTTTTCGGCACTGCTGCGGATAAAGCAATTTAAGGTCACCATAACTGCCGATGACGTTCCTCACCGCCAGCGCTCTATACAGATTGCGGTTGGCAATGGACGCTACTATGGTGGTGGCAATGTGATTGATGAAAAAAAACGCATCGATGATGGAAAGTTATCATTGTACAGTCTACGCCCGCAGGGGGTTTGGGAGCTGTTAACGTTGGCGCCTTTACTGCGTGATGGTCGGCAAAGATACAACGCACGGGTGTTCAATCTGCAGGCCGAAAGCATCACCCTGACAACAGGGCGGAAAGTGATGGCTATTCACGCCGATGGCGAACCGGTGACTAGCACACCGGCACATTTTAAAGTGTTACCAGATGCACTCGAAATTCTAGCACCCAAACCGATTTCTTTGGTTGAATAGAGTTTGCTGATTTATCGTCTGCGGTAAAAAACCATCAGAAGGGAAATGAATATGAGTTTATTGCGCAATGACCTACAGGTTGCACTGAACAACTTACATGTTGCGCTTATAAGCAGTGACGAAGACTATCGTGACGCTGCTGAGTTTGTGAGTGACAGTGCAGTCAAGGAACTGTTTATGCAGCTTGCAGAAAGCCGACAGGTTCTGGAGAAATCAGTAGCCGTGGCCATCCGGGCCAGTGACGACCTGCCCTCGGTCCCCGATCCGGACCGACAAACGGGCCAGCATTTATTGCAGCGACTGGAGGCCGCATTTTCTGCCGATCAGACAGTCGAAATTATTGACCAAAGACTGGCTGAAGAATCTCAACTCGAACAGCTTTTAAACGATTCCGAAATGTCTGTGATCGACAAAGAGTTTCCGTCGTTACGGGCAGAGTGTTTGACAAGTATCAAAGAGGCGACGGCCAAGCTGGAACGGGCAAAGACGGCTTGACCCTTGATTGCATGCGAGCAATTGCGCTAGTGGAGCAGTGACGCAACAGACTCTATTCGAGGGCAGTGTGATGTTCAAAACTGAAGAGACTAAGAGGCATCAACCCGGGCGCTTAACGATGTCGGCTGCAATTCTTTCCAGTATTCTCGTGCTTATTGGTGCCAGTGCTGCTGCTCAGCAAGAATCAATTCAAAAAGTTCAATTTTCAGACTGGTTGAATCAAGCCGCCCATGAGCTATCACTAGATGAATTGTCTGCCAGTACTGAAGATCTAAGCCCTCTTAGAGAGATGGTGGGTGATGCTCGTATTGTTGCCGTGAGTGAAAGTGTGCACGCGGCGAGAGAGCCAATGCTATTTCGCAATCGGGTATTTAGGTATTTGGTCGAAGAGATTGGTTTCGACGCAATTGCGATTGAGTCTGGTGTCATCGAGAGCCAGTTGTTGGATGACTATGTTGCAGGCGGTGATGGCGATCCTGATTTGCTCTTTGACCTTGGGTTTTCAAACGGCTTTGGTCAGTTTCAGCAGAACCGAGAGCTGATATCATGGATTAGACAACACAATAAGAGCCTACCTGCTGGTTCCAAAAAAATTCGCTTTTTTGGGATGGACGTTTCGGGTAGCCCTTACAACAGTGCGGCCGCCAGAAACCCCGATACAGCCCTTCGAACAGCGCTTGAATATCTAAAAAAGGTGGATCGACAATCCGCTGATGAGTTCAGCGACCGATTTGAGCCCTATTTGCCAGTTCTGGCCGAAATATTCGCTTACGGGACACTCTCAAACGAAGAGCGAAAAGACCTTACTGCTTCAATATCAGAATTAGTATCACTTTTCGAGCGACACCGTTTTCAATACATCGCAGCGAGCAGTCTAGATGAGTATGAGTGGAGCGCTCATGCGGCCACTGCTGCCAGTCAGACTGACGCCTGGTTTCGTGAAATTCCTGTCGGCTGGGAGTCGTCCGACGGTTTCGATTGGAATATTGCAGCTCAGGAGATGCGCGATCGTATCATGTTCGACAATTTAGAATGGATTCTGGAGCAGCTCGGTCAAGATGGTCGATTGCTTGTCTTTGCATCGGTCTCTCATATTACGTCCTCCCCATGGTATCTGACTTCAGGAGGAGATGATGACGGTGTTGCGCCATTCGGGCGATATGCTCGCGATAAGTACGGTGACGACTGGGTCAGTATACTTAGCCTGATCGAGAGTGGAGAGATTGATATCTGCGCGATGCCCATCGACGAACGTATTTCACGGGAGCTTGCACCTCCGCCTGCCGGGTCGGTCGAAGCGATGTTTGCCTTGGATACTAAACCGGATTACCTGGTTGATCTAAGAACTGCTCCGTCTAATGTGGCATCATGGCTTCAACAGGTGCAGGATCACTGGAATGGGTTTGGCAGTTACGCGTTTCCTACTACACCTTCATTCGACTTGGCATATTTCCTGGGTTCGGTATCGCCGGATTGTATTTAATAATTGCCCTCGCAGCGGGCGGATAGACAGTGAATGCAGTGCCTGACCCTATTGCGACGGAAATCGCGGAGAAGACAGGAATGGACGCGAAGTACGACACTATCGGTATCAACTATACGGAACTTCGCAAACCAGATCGGCGAATTGGCAGGCTGATATCTGATGCGCTGGGGTCTGCACAGAATATTCTGAATGTGGGCGCTGGCACAGGGTCGTACGAGCCAGTCGATAGGACCGTTACGGCTGTTGAGCCTTCGCGAGAGATGATCCGAAAGCGCAGCCCAACAGCTGCCCATGTGATTCAGGCGAGTGCCGAAGACCTGCCGTTTGATGACAAAAGTTTTGACGCTGCCATGGCAATCCTTACCATTCATCATTGGCCAGACAAAGAGGCTGGTTTGCGTGAGATGCGTCGGGTGACACGAGATCAGATCGTACTTTTTACTTTCGATCCTGAACACAGGCCTTGGCTTACAGACTACATCCCCGAGTTGTCTGCACTGGACGACGCTCAGATGCCACGCATGTCCGATTATGAGCGATGGTTGGGACCGGTCGATGTTTCACCGGTGCCCATTCCACACGATTGTAGTGATGGTTTTCTATACGCGTACTGGCGTCGGCCTGCGGCGTATCTTAATGAAAAGATTCGTTCGGGCAGCTCCTCGTTCTGGTCGATCCGCAATGCGAAGCCAGGCCTGGAGAAGCTTGGGCGTGACCTCGAAACCGGTGAGTGGGAGCGCCGTTACGCTTCGTTGCTTACTGCAAAATCATATGATGCAGGGTACCGACTTGTGGTCGCGAAGGCTCCTCGATAAAGACTGGCGTTTCCAACAGGAGATTGAAAATATGAAGCATGGCTGCTGGATTAAATCAAAATGCCTCGCCTTCTTGGTGTTCTACACGATGTGGGCTTCCGCTGAGCCCGTCCCGCAACTGCTTGTCGAGCGCACTGACGCAAACCGTCCAACGCTTCTAGTGCTCGGCTCAATGCATTTCTCTAATCCCGGGCTCGATAACATCAATGCTGAAGTTGATGATGTTTTGACGGCTGCTCGCCAGAATGAAATTCAGAACCTGGTTGACAAACTGGCGGAGTTCAGGCCGACCCATATCGCGGTGGAAGTATCACATGAAAACCATGATCGATTTAACGGCTACTACCAGGATTACGTGACCGGGGCCGCGGATCTGGATAGGTCGGAAGCCAGCCAAATCGGGCTGCGGCTGGCGAAGATGCTGGGCCACGAGACTGTTTATCCTGTCGATTGGCAAGGCGCGCCTCCGGGTGGCTATACCGAAGACTACAACTGGCATGACTATGGCGAGGCTAACGGACACGATGAGCGCGTGGCTGCGCTGAACAATCCTGACGTGCTGGGGCTTGCGGATTACCTGCAGCCAGGCTCACGCAGTATGACGGAATGGATTCGGGACATGAATAGCGAGGACGGTCTGCTGGCATTTCATCGAATGTATTACGATGTTGCCCAGATAGGTACAGAGGACTATTCTCCCGGCGCAATCTGGGTTGGTCACTGGCACGTCCGGAATCTTATGATCTTCAATAACCTGGTTCGGCTTGCACAAAATACCGATGACCGCGTTCTCGTAATCTACGGAGCTTCGCACGCCTACTCGTTAAGACAGTTTGCTATTGAGTCGGGCGCGTTTAAAGTCGTCAATACGAGTGACGTTCTCCGGTGATGGCATCTAACAAAAAATTGCAGACCGACTGGACCGGCGTCCAGCACTGACGAGTGCGGGTTAAATTTGAAAGGAGAAACCTAAATTAATGGAGCGATTACTTATAACAGACATCTCCTGAGGGACACCGATCTATCCTCAATAGGCGTCAGACATGAAAGGCCATAATCAAATGAAGAAAATCATCATTCTCACGCTCCTGCTGGCCTCGCTTCCAAGTCTGTCATCCGCGCAGAGTCAAACCTCAGCAGGCGGGGAGTCATACGACCTCGAAGCTTTTGCCCAACAGCTCGACAAACTGCGAGAAGCGGCCAATATTCCCGGAATGTCTGTGGCTGTCGTGAAAAATCACGCAGTCGTCCTTGCCACAGGACTTGGTTATGCTGATGTCGAAAATGGCATTCCAGCTACTGCCACTACCGTTTATGACGTCGCATCTGTCTCGAAACCACTCTCTGCCGTACTGGCCCTCAGGCTCGCGGAGCAAGGTATACTTGATCTTGACAGGCCAATTGTTGACTACAGTGAATGGTCACGCTTTTGTGCAGACTTCAGCCAGCAACCGTCCATCTTTGCGCAAGAACTGCGATGCCAGCCCGCCGGCCATACGCTTCGACATCTGCTGTCTCACACGGCGACGGGAGTGCCCAATACCCGTTTCTCGTACAACCCCATTCTCTATTCATGGGCATCGCGTCCCATCATGGCAGCCGCTGACGAGTCTTTCTCGACTCTTATCCAGCAGCATATTTTCGATGTGGCTGAAATGGAGCAGTCGGCGCGCAGGCACAGGAACCTGCCGCTACGTGACGATCTGGCTCAGCAGTTAGCCCCTCCTTATCGAATTGACAGTTCTGGAGCGCCGCAGCGCGCGCCTGCACCTCCACCTCAGGGTGACGGCGCTGCCGGAGGAGTCATCACCACCGTTCTCGATCTTGCCAGGTTCGACATCGCGCTTGATCAGGGGGTGTTAATCTCAGCAGAGTCGAAGGCAGAAATGATGGCGGCCACCACGTCGCGCAACGGTGAGCTCTTCCCGTATGGCATTGGCTGGTATGTGCAGGAGTATCAGGGGCACACACTCGTCTGGCATTCGGGATGGTGGGAGGATGCCTATTCAGCGCTGTATCTTAAGGTGCCTGCCCTGGGTCTTTGTTTCATTCTCTTGGCCAACAGTGAGGGTGTCTGGTGGGACAATCCACTTGACCGGGCCGAAGTTCAGCGTTCGGAATTCGCGCAGACATTTCTTCGATCGTTCGTTTATTGAAATGATCTATATGGCTGAACGTCACCACTCGAAAGATCATGGAGCAGCGCTCCTGGTCATACAACGGCTTCTATGAATTAAGTAAACACCATTTAGAGTATAAAAAAGAGGCCGGGCAATACTTTGAGATGGCTATGCGTGATGAGGCACCGTCCGTAAAGGCACGGATCCGAAACATTTTGAAAAAAGGTTTCTAACAAGAGATTGCAGGGAGTAATAAAGCATGTATGTGCCAGCTCATTTCAAGGAAGACGACATCGGAAAGCTTCAGCAGTATATTCGTGACTATGGGTTTGGTCTGTTGGTGGTTGCGGATGGTGCTGGCATTGAGGCGAACCATGTTCCCTTCCAGTTAGTTGCTGATCCAGAAGGTTCTCCTGGCAAGCTTCACTGTCATCTGGCTCGCAGCAACCCCGCCTGGAAACGACTACAAGAAGGGGCGCGCGTTCTTGTGGTCTTCCAGGGGCCACATGCCTACATTTCACCGTCGTGGTATGAGACGAAGGCAGAAACAGGCCGGGTGGTCCCAACCTGGAATTATCTTGCTGTACACGCGCAGGGCAGCGCCCGAATTATCGAGAACAGTAACTGGCTGCAACAGCATCTTCATCAGCTGACAGATCAGCATGAGTCTGGTATGAGTGATCCCTGGTCTGTTGATGACGCGCCATCGGAATATACAGATCGGCTGATAACGGCAATCGTTGGTGTTGAAATCACCATTGAGACTTTGACTGGCAAACTGAAAGCAAGTCAGAATCAGCCAGAAAGAAATCGTGCAGGTGTTAAAGCAGGACTCGAGGCCGGGGATAGAGCACACAGCCGTGAGATGGCAGGGCTCATCAGCTAACATGAAGGGCGCCATATGTGTGTCATCTGCAGAAAACAGAAAGGAATTCTATGACCAGGCATGAAGGGTCTTGCCTTTGCGGCACTGTGAAATTTGAAGTCCTTGGAGACTTCGACAGCTTTTACCTTTGTCATTGCAGGCACTGTCAAAAGGATACGGGTTCTGCCCATGCGGCGAATCTATTCTCACAGTCGGCAGAGTTGAAGTGGCTTGCCGGTGAGTCGGCTGTGAGCTCCTTTACGCTTCCGGGTACTCGTCACAACAAATGTTTCTGTAAGTTTTGTGGTTCCGCGCTGCCAAGCGCGGACACAGCAGGTCTAGTAGTCGTTCCGGCCGGGTGTCTGGATACGGAAGTAGCTCTGTTGCCAACCGCACGTATCTTTACATCAAGCAGAGCGTCGTGGAGTGATTCGATTGGTGACGCGCCAGAGTTTGAGGGTCTGCCGAAGTAAGTTGACGCAATGTAGCAAACCGTCGAGCACTTTACGTTGATTACAGACGGTCAGGCTTACGAGGCCGAGATGACAAAAGTAAAAATCAATTACATTGAGCTGCCGGCCACAGATATCGATGGTGCCAAAATGAATACGCGATATGCTCGGAGTGAGGAGGCGCTATGGCCGAAGGAATATCATTAGCATTTTTCATTATAGCATTCGCCTGGGTTTTTATTGCAGCGTTTACGAAACGCGGCAAAGGTGTCCTCTTGGGTGGTAAAATAATCAAGACGTTTGATAGCGTTTCCTCCAAAAGAAAAATAGTTTCCTACGAGGTTAAAGTACACGCTGTTGATGGTGGGCCAGTGCGACTTGTTGGATTGGAAATTTCAACGACCTCATTGGGAAGTATGAGAGGGTATACCGTTTCGTTTCCGGCAGGCGAAGCGCGGGAGCTGGCAGCCCTGCTGATTGAGGCTGCGGATTATCAAGAAGATAAACTACAGGCCTAGTCAATGCCGCCTAAAGGCCTCATCTCGTCCTTCCAGTAAGCTGCCGGATTTCTATTGTAATCTCTGATTCTGAATGCTAGACAAGTAATTTTTGACTGGAACTCTAATCATGACAGGATCATCACGCGGACAATCCCCAAGACTGCAAAGCCGTCGCCGGTTCTTGCGTTAATCCATACAGCTGGGTGCCGTTGGTGCTATCGGTGCCAGTGGTCTGTGGCTGCCCGGCCGTGTTGCCGCGCAAAGCTCACCCTCATCGGTCGTGGAGATCGACACTGGCAGAGTGCGTGGTTATGTCAATGAAGGGGTGAGCGTGTTCAAAGGCATACCCTATGGCGCGTCCACCGCGGGAGAGAACCGCTTTCGTCCACCGCAGCCAGCAACGGCCTGGGCGGGAATCCGCGAGTCGGTCGAGTACGGACCAACAGCACCACAAACACTCGGTAGCGACGGTCAGCTGGCAGCCGGTCAGAGTGAAGACTGCCTGGTGATCAATGTCTGGACACCGGAAGCCAACAGCAACCGGAGGCGGCCAGTGATGTTCTGGTGTCATGGCGGTGGTTTTACCAGCCTCAGCGGTTCCAGCCCCAGCTACGATGGCACCAATCTTTGCAATCGTGGTGACGTGGTTGTCGTCACGGTCAATCATCGCCTCAATATCATGGGCTTCACCCATCTGGCGGAACTGGGTGGCGAGCCATTTGCGCATGCCGGGACAGCAGGTATGCTGGATCTGGTCGCGGCACTGCAGTGGGTGCAACGCAATATTGAACAGTTTGGTGGTGACCCGGACAATGTAATGATATTCGGTGAGTCCGGCGGTGGTCGCAAGGTCGGTACATTGCTGGCCATGCCTGCCGCCAAGGGGCTGTTTCACCGTGCAGTGATTCAAAGCGGGCCCACCATTCGTCTGGCCTCGGCAGAGGCCGGCACACGTCAGGCTACCTCGCTATTTGAGGAACTGGGTCTGCAAACCGGTGATATGCAGGGCCTGCAGAACGCCCCGGTCGAACGTAGTATCGCCGCATATCAGGCCATTTCACGAACCAGCAGTTTTGCGCCGGTTGTGGATGGCGATGCCCTGCCTGCCTCACCGTTTCACCCGACCGCCTCCGCCGTTAATCCGGATGTGCCCCTGATCGTGGGCGCCAATCGCACTGAGCTGACCCTGCAAATGCGAGGCGACACTGAAGCATTTAACCTTGATGAAGCCACGATGATGCAGCGGCTAGAGTCAATACTGGGAGACATGACACGTGAAGTCGTTGATGTCTATCGCAGCGCCGAGCCGGATGCCTCGCCCAGCGAACTGTTCTTCCTGATTGTCAGCGATCGCGCTTACGTAGTGCCTTGCACGGTTATTGCTGAACGTCGTGCTGCATTGAATGCTGCGCCAGTCCGTTCCTACTATCTGACCTGGGAAACCCAGACGCTTAATGGTCGTCTGATGACGCCCCATGCGCTGGACATTCCATTTGTCTTTGACAACACTCATGCTGAGCGTACGGTGTATGGATTCACAACCGGCACCGCCGAAGAGCGTGCGATGGCGGACAAGATCAGCGACAGCTGGATTGCCTTCGCGCGAAGCGGCAACCCCGATACTGGCAAACTCCCGGACTGGCCTGTCTATACCGGTGCGTCGCGTCAAGTCATGGTGCTGAATAACGAGAGCCAGATAGTCGAAGACCCGATCAGCGAGCGTCGGCAGATAATGCAGCGAGTCATGAATCTGACGTAAAGTAACTCAGGACATTAGATGAAAAGAACCTGGACAATTGTTGGCGTTGCTGACGTCGCCAGAAGTTATCGCTGGTATCAACAGTTGTTTGGGCAGTCTCTGGGAGAGCCTGCCCACGACTACTTCGGGCAGATTCTGGATGACGATGGAACCGTGCTCCTTTGTCTGCATAGATGGGGCGATCATGATCATCCCACGCTCACCAGCCCGGCCAGCGCCACGCCTGGCAATGGACTTTTGTTGTTTTTCAGAGTTGACGACTTTGACGAAGCGCTAGCGCGGGCCCGGACGCTGGTTCCCAGTCTTGAGGAGGAGCCCAACACAAATCCTGCCACTGGCACGCAGGAATTCGCGTTGCGAGATCCTGATGGGTACTACGTCATGATTAGTGACCTTGGCGTTGCATAGCTGTCAACAATACTCTTTAACGCATGACTGAAGGTTTAAGCGCTGCTCATGGCCTCTATGAAAGTCAGAGTCATAAAATCATACAAATCAGCCTACCCCGAACCGATCTCATTTGAGGTCGGTGAGGCCGTCAGTCTAGGTGAGATGGATGACGAGTATCCGGGCTGGATAAGGGTAACGACAGCAAATGGCAATACTGGTTGGGCGCCTTTGAAGTATCTCGTCAGCTCAGGGCCGAATGATGCCATTGCAAGATCGCAATATTCGGCCCAAGAGCTTAGCGCGGAAGCCGGCGAGAGCTTAGAATTAATCAAACAGCTTGATGGCTGGGCGTGGTGCCTGAACGACGAAGGCAGACATGGTTGGCTGCCATCAGCACTATTGCAACAGATTTAACCGGCATGGCAACTCCCCTCACCATAGATCACCTGCGCCGCTACGCCATCTCGCGCAGCCTCTTTAAACCGACCACCCTCTCTCGTGCGATTGCCAGGCTGGGTTTTGTCCAGCTTGACCCGATACGTGCGCCTGCGCGTGCCCAGGATCTGACACTGCGCCATCGCGTTGACGACTACCATGCCGGCGATCTGGAGGCCCGGTATCCGCGCTTGGCTGTTGAAGAAGACTTCTTTGTTAACTATGGCATCCTGCCGCGCAACACGCAGCAGCTGATGCATCCGCGCACGGCGCGCAAAGAGTGGTCATCTGCACGTTGGGAACAGGCTCAGGCAGTGCTGGAATTCGTAAAGAGCGGCGGTGTTGTGCATCCGCGCGAAGTGGACGCGGCTTTTCAGCATGGCACCACAAAAAACTGGTTTGGTGGTAACAGCCGCGCCAGTACGCAACTGCTTGATGGTATGCACTATCGTGGCCTGCTGCGTGTGGCGCGACGTGAGGCTGGCGTGCGCCTGTATGCGCCGTCTTCGACTGAGGCTCAAGAGCCCGTTGCGCCAGATATGGTGCTTGATGTACTAATTGACGTCGTCGTGGCCAAATATGCCCCACTGCCTGCGGCTACGCTGGGCCGTCTGATAAGCAGCGTGTGTTCTTCGGCAGTCCCTCAGTGGCGTGAGCGACGGGGTGAGGCTCTCGCGCGGGCCAGGGCTCGTTTGCCGCAGGCAACAGTGGACGGTAGCAGCTGGTTCTGGCCAGTTGGCGATAATCCGGGTGTTCGCCGTTTCGCCCATGATGAAAGTCTGGATGAAAAGTTGCGCCTCCTGGCGCCTTTTGATCCGATAGTCTGGGATCGAGATCGCTTTGAGCGGTTCTGGGGTTGGGCCTACCGCTTCGAGGCCTACACACCGGCGAGACAACGGGTGCGTGGCTATTACGCATTGCCGATGCTGTGGCGTGGCCAGGTGATCGGCTGGGCCAATGCCACGATCCATGACGGGGCTTTGGTGTTGGAGCCTGGGTATGTCAGTGGGCGCGCCCCCAAAGAAGCGGGCTTTAAATCAGCGCTGCAGGATGAGCAGATCCGTCTGGAGCGTTTTCTGTCGCTGGACCGGGCCTGAATCAGGGAGTGTCATGGCATGCATGACGTGAAGCAAAAATACCTTGAGCGTCTGGCAGACGAGCCTCGGTGGGTGGAAACGCGCGATCTTTTGGCTTCAGATCGGTCACTGGCCCTGGAGAATCCGACCCAGGATGGGTTCATCGTCTGGAGCACCGAAGACGATATAGGCTCGGTGGTTGGAAAGATCGATTCCTTGCCGTTGTTGCACGCGGCCAATCAGGTATCTGAGCTCTTGGTATTCGCGGATAATGTCTCAGAAGCATGCCGTGTGCTTAAGGACTTTCGAGCAGAGCTCGCCATCATTTTTGCTTCCCCACCCGAACTTCCCACCACAACCAGACACGATTGCCGCAGAATGCAGCAAACAGATGCAGCACTGCTGGATCACCTTCCTGAGGCTCTCAAAAAAGAAATTTTAGATGTATTGGGAGATGACGTTCCAGTGGTGGCAGCCTTCGATGGCGCGTTGCCCGTTGCATTTGCTTACGCAGCGTCCGAAACTGAAGCCCTGTGGGACATCTCCATTGATACTCTGGCAAGCCATCGACGCCGAGGCTTTGCTGCTTCTGCGGTGACCGCGCTCATGGGCATTA
The DNA here is from genome assembly GCF_029911965.1 of Pseudohongiella sp. SYSU M77423. Classification (NCBI taxonomy): domain Bacteria; kingdom Pseudomonadati; phylum Pseudomonadota; class Gammaproteobacteria; order Pseudomonadales; family Pseudohongiellaceae; genus Pseudohongiella; species Pseudohongiella sp. SYSU M77423. Next base: position 28,779 of record NZ_JARYTH010000003.1, read on the forward strand.
TGGAGAAGCGCGGTAAAACGGCAGTGTGGGGGGCGCTACAAAGCAACCCGGCCTCCGTAAAGCTGGCTCAACACCTGGGCTTCCGCGAAGTTGATGAACTCTGGGTGTTAAGCCGCGAGGATACTGGCAGCTGACATCTCCTTCTTGCCGGCGTGCGTAAGAAATTAAGAGACAAGACCTCAAACCGGCTGACAGGGCGGTATTCTGAGTCGCCTGTTTGAGCAACCCATTTGCAACACAGGGAGCTTCCGTATGAGCAACCCGATCATCGCTGACAACAAGCCGATCAAAGTCGAACTCAAACAGGGTTCCGAATATTACTTTTGCATGTGCGGGCGTTCCAAGGATCAGCCTTTCTGTGATGGGTCGCACAAAGGAACGGATTTCAAACCCAAAGCCTTTAAAGCAGAAGAAAGCGGCGACGCCTATTTGTGCCGATGCAAGCATACAGCCAATGCGCCTTACTGCGATGGCACGCATAAACAGTTCACGTCAGAACAGGTCGGCAAGGAGGGGCCCGGCGCGTCGGATTCCGATTCCGAGGCCCCGGCTCCCAAAGCAACCAAAGAAGAACCCACAGTCGAATTTATTCATCAGTTGGCGCGCGAGGGTTTGTCCAAAATGGGCCACCATGGCCCGATGACCGCGATGGGTGTGCCGCGGCACACTTTACCCCATTGGGATGACCTGCAGTTAATGGTCGCGCAGATGGCTACTAAACCACTGATGGAAGATGCCGCGGTCACGACCGAACTGGTCATCGGTCCGGAAGCCAAAAAGCCACTGGTATTAAAAATCCCCCTGTTTGTCTCCGACATGAGTTTCGGCGCTCTGTCAGAAGAAGCCAAGATTGCACTGGCCAAGGGTGCGGAGCTCGCAGGAACCGGCATCTGCTCAGGTGAGGGCGGCATGTTACCCGAGGAACAGGCGGCGAACTCCCGTTATTTCTATGAGCTTGCCAGTGCCCAGTTTGGCTATAAGGAAGAACTGTTAGAGAAGGTTCAAAGCTTCCATTTTAAAGGTGGCCAGGGGGCGAAGACCGGGACTGGTGGGCACTTGCCGGGTATCAAGAACAAGGGAAAGATCTCTGAGGTACGCGGGATTCCGGAAGGCGAAGCGGCTGTGTCGCCACCCACGTTCAAGGATCTGTCCACGGTCAAGGATTTTGCGCGCTTTGCTGGCCGCGTGCGTGAGATTACCGGTGGCATACCGGTTGGCTTCAAACTGAGCGCCAATCATATCGAACGTGATATTCAATTTGCGCTGGACGCGGGCGCCGACTACATTATTCTGGATGGTCGTGGCGGTGCCACGGGGGCTGCGCCGGAAATGTTCCGCGACCACATCAGTGTACCAACCATTCCGGCCCTGGCGCGTGCGCGCCGCTATCTGGATGCTCAAAAAGCCAGCGGCCGCGTGACGCTGATTATCACAGGTGGCTTGCGTGTGCCGATTGATTTTGTGAAGGCGATGGCCCTGGGTGCCGATGGTGTTGCACTGGCAAACAGTGCTATTCAGGCGATCGGCTGTGTCGGCGCAAGAATGTGCAACACCAACAATTGCCCGGCAGGAATCGCGACGCAGCGAGAGGACCTGCGCAAACGCCTGGACGTCGACGCGTCGGCAGAGCGGCTCAACAACTTTCTGCGAGCCTCGGTAGAACTGATGCAGGTGATGGCGCGCGCCTGTGGGCATGATTCGCTGGGTAAGTTCAATCCGGATGATCTGGCGACCTGGAACCGGGATATGGCGTTGCTGTCGGGTGTGCGCTACTCAGGCGCAGAATCGATTTATCCGGGTAAATAACAGCCAGGTGCGTGTCGAAATAAGCCTGTCATGGACGACTACAGAAGGATCAACACAAAGGAGCTGTATCCATGTCAAAAGTGACGCCGTTTTTAATGTTTAATGATCGCCTGGAAGAGGCGATCAGGTTCTATACTGAAACCTTTCCGGATTCCCGAGTCCGGAAAATGGCACGCAATGGGGAAGACGGCCCGATTACGTCAGCAGAGTTCGACATCGGTGGTCAGTCCTTCATGGGCTATCAGGCCGGAGGTTCTTACTTCAGCTTCTCCCAAGGTTTCTCACTTTATGTGGACTGTGAAGATCAGGTGGAACTCGATGGTTACTGGAACAAGTTCATCGATGCGGGTGCAACACCGATGCAGTGCGGCTGGATTACAGACCAGTTCGGACTGACATGGCAGATTGTTCCAAGGCGTTTCATGGAACTGATCAACGACGGGAACGCCGACAAGGTTCAGGCTGTGATGGGCGCCATGATGCAAATGGTTAAGATTGATGTTGCCGCGCTTGAGAGAGCATATGATCAGGCATGACGGTAGCCAATACTGGTTTAATCAGGCAATAATCAGACTTCTATAACAAGGATATTTAAATGGAGCTGCCGCTGAATCTGTTGAAAGACTTTGTTGTCATGAACCCAAACAAGGCTGCTACGGTAGAGCGCTTTGATCCGGGGCTTTACGAACGACTCGATAAAACTTACGGCAGCTTCGAGGGGCACGACCTGATCTCCTGTCATGAGTTTGATGTTGACTGGCCAAGCTGGGAGATGCATCCGCATGGAGACGAAATTGTCGTGCTGCTGGCTGGCTCGACAACGTTTCATCTGCAAGCTGAGGACGGTGATAAGACGATTGAGCTGTCGGAGCCCGGGCAGTATGTGATAGTGCCAAAAGGCATCTGGCATACTGCAAAAACACCGGAGTTCTCACGCGTGCTCTTCATTACGCCTGGACAGGAAACTCAAAACAGAGCGTTGTAATTATGGAGCTGGCGCTATTTGTCCTCGTCTCATTGGGCCTGATCATAGTTCCGGGTCCCAATGTGATCGTGATCATCACCACCAGCGTGGTGCATGGCAGGTCAAGAGGCCTGCAGACAGTCGCGGGAACCAGCGCAGCGATGATTATCCAGTTAATGGTCGCCGCGCTGGGAACAGCCTGGTTCGTCATGGCGATAAGCGAAGGGCTGAGGTGGCTGAAATGGCTGGGCGTGGCTTACCTGTTGTACCTTGGATTCAGGCATCTTAAGGCGTCTTTGCAACGCGTGGCGGCGACGCCACCCACTGCCCTGGGCTCATTTAACAGAGGGTTCTGGGTGTCCCTGACGAACCCCAAGACCATCCTTTTCTTCGGCGCGTTCCTTCCCCAGTTTGTCTCCCCCGGCCAATCCTACCTGGCTCAGGTTGCTGTCCTGTCATCGTTATTCTGGGTGATGGCAGTCACACTGGACTCACTTTACGCGTTGCTGAGCAGCAAAATCGCGAGCAAACTTAAGTCTCTGCCGGACAGTCGTGCCACAGGCCTCTTTAGTGGCGGTTTGTATCTTGGTGCGGGCGCCGCACTGGCGACAGTGGGACAAGATTGACGTCGGCATAAGCCTACATAAGTAAATCAACAGGGACGGGTATATACATGATGAATAGACTACAAAAGGCTGGATTGGTTATTTGCCTGGTATGTCCAATGAGTGTGGTGCAGGCCGATCAGCTTACTGACACGGGCTTGTATCTGAGCGCTGGTGTCGGGCAGAACTGGATACAATCGGGCCTCCCTGAAGAGAACACCACTGTTTTAAAAGTCGCAGCCGGCTGGCAATTCAATCCTTATCTTGCCCTGGAGCTTGGGTACAAGGATTTGGGTGAATACCCTGCGCCGAACTCGTTATACAGCGATTTTGATGTCACCGGTGCAACTGCTTCTATCATTGCCCAGTTTCCCTTGTCCGAACGACTTGCAGTCTATGGCAAGGTGGGCAATTTCTGGTGGAGCGCTGATTCCTCCTTCTTCTTTTTCAGTCGGAATGGTGGGGAGAATCAGTTAACTATATTGGAGTTTGATGAATCCGATATCGTTTACGGCCTGGGCGTCAGTTATGAGTTGTCACAACAACTGGAGATTGATCTGGAATATAATGCAAACGATCTGGAATTTTCAGATTGGCCTGGTCTAAACAACAAGAGTTCAGCGCTGACTGTGTCACTGAAATATGAACTCTAGGTGAGGGACTGCTGCCGCGGAAGGGAAATGAGTGTTTGATCTGTATCATGTGTTTTCTTTTTTTACGACAGTCGCTGCCTCTGTGGCGGCTGTGATGCTTCACTACGAAGCCTTTATCCTGTTTAGCCGTTTTACTGCCAGATCCGCAATTTCCCATCGACAGCGCATTCTGCTGTTATTGTTCGGCATACTTATTATTCACGTCGCCGCTATCTGGATATTCGGAATCAGTGCCTGGTGGCTGGTAGAAAAAAATGACGTGGGTGTTGTCAGTGGTTATGAGGTGATGTCATTTCTGGACTATATCTTCATGTCAGCGGTGACCTACACCACGTTGGGATATGGTGACATGATTCCCATGGGGCCAATACGCTTTCTTTATGGCACACAATCACTAGTGGGATTCGTGCTGATCACATGGTCGGCGTCATACACATTCCTCGAGATGCAGAGAAACTGGAACAAAGATTAAAGGGAACTGACATGTTTACAAGTATGGACGAGCTGGAAAAGGGCTTGAGTGACATCAAGAGCTCACCCAAAGAAGTTGGTACGGTGGAGTTGATCGTCCGTAGGCCGGAAACCGGTGAGCGTGAAGTTCTGGCGCACGCCGAGCTGGATTCAACTCACGGGCTGGTAGGTGACAACTGGCTGACCAGAAGTGATGGCAAGGGCAGAAGAGCAACTGCCAATCCGGATATGCAGATTAACCTGATGAACTCTCGCAGTATCTCAGTGATTGCACAAACCAGGGACCGTTGGCCGCTTGCGGGCGATCAGTTTTATGTGGATCTGGATCTGAGTGCTGAAAATTTGCCCGCCGGCACGGTCCTCGAGATAGGGACTGCCAGGTTGGAAGTCACCAGCGAGCCGCACCTGGGATGCAAGAAGTTCAAGGAACGTTTCGGCAAAGACGCGGTTTTATTTGTAAATTCTGATGAGGGAAAAGCGCTCAACCTTCGAGGGATCAATGCGCGGGTTACGGTTGCAGGCGTCGTAAAGTCGGGGGACACTATCAGAAAAGTAGACTGACTTTGCTTGTCGAATTTGACCAAAAGGTGATCATATGTCCAGTCTATCTGGCGGACTTGTGCATGACATGCCGACAGACTTCCTCGCTGCGCTGAAGAGAAGTGACAAAACCGTTGAACTCTGGGAAAGCTTGACGCCGATTGCCCGCAATGAGTTCATATGCTGGATTGAGGATGCCAAGCAGGAAAAAACACGACTAAGGCGAATTGATCGCGCTGTGGATGAGCTGCTCGAAGGAAAGCGGCGGCCGTGCTGTTGGCCGGGCTGTGTCCACCGGACGGACAAGAAACCGAGCCCATGGCAGCAGAGTCAGGGAAGAAAGGCATGAATATCCGTCGCTACCGGCCAGGCGAAGAACACAGGCTCTTTGATGTCTTTCACTCAGCCGTCCACCTGATTGCCAGTCGAGACTACACTCCACAGCAAATACAGGCCTGGGCGCCCGATGATCTGGATCCTGAGCTATGGGTACAGAAGATTCGAGGGATAAAACCATTCGTGGCCGAGTTAAACGGACAGCTGGTGGGTTACGCAGATATACAGCCCGATGGATATGTGGACCATTTTTTTGTCTCCGGGCATCATCAATCCAAAGGTATCGGCAAACTTCTAATGTCAGCGCTGCTTGGCGAAGCGGCGGCACTGGGGCTCAAAGAAATGACAGCGGACGTGAGCCGCACGGCACAACCTTTTTTTGCAAAATACGGTTTTTGCATCGTCGAGCAACGCTTGCCGGAAGTTCGCGGTGTTGTTGTTCCGAATGCACGGATGCGGAAGTCGTTGCCTGACTGAAACAAGAAAATTTAAATGAACCCGCCAGCCATTCGCATCGTCTTAAGAGATGAGTGAATCGGAGTGACGAATGCAACAGGCTGAAGAAGAGCTTTTGGTGCTGGAAGCTCAGGATGGCGACAACAGGGCTTTCCAACAGCTTTTTCAGCGCTATCAGAACGCTCTACTGCGTTATGGTTACAAAGTAAGCGGTGATCGTCAGATAGCACAGGATGCAGCCCAGGAAGCCTGGTTCAGACTGGCCAGAAACATTCGTCAATTAGATGACCCCAAAGCGTTCAAGAGTTGGATGTATCAGCTGGTGCATTGGAGTTGTATCGATCTGCTCAAAAAAACCAGAGACTCGGATCAGCAACTTGACGTGTCGGATGTTGAGCCCGAGTTCAGTGATGATAACAGTGAACAACAAGAATCGCTCAATGCCGCGATCAATCGACTGCCTTCGCTGGAGAAGCAGATGATCCACTTGTTCTACCTGGAGGAAATGTCCGTCAGGCAGGTGGCGCAGGTGCTCAGGATCTCGGAGGGCACAGTCAAGTCGCGGTTGAATCGGGCCCGAAGATTGCTGAAAGAGCGGTTTGACGTATAAGCCATTGATTCAGGAGAGCAGAGAATGAATCTGGACAATCGTATTAAAAATGAACTTGAAAGTGATGCGGCAGAGATTGATAAGGCGATGGCAGAAAAGGAGGGGCTGATTCAGTTTGCTGCCAGTCCGTTTAAAGGTGGGCTGCGGCATTGGATGGTGGTTGCCTACGTGGCGATAGCCGTGCTGACCGTGGTCCTGATCTGGTGCGGGTATCGCTTCTTTATGGCAGAGAGTGTCGACCAGCGGGTCTTCTGGGGGGTGTGGTTCGTCATGACAGTCAATGCTCAGGGGATGTTAAAGCTGTGGAGCTGGATGGAGATGAATCGAAACTCCGTGATGCGTGAAATCAAGCGCCTGGAAATCGCAGTTGGCAAGCTGCATACTGGCAACAGCTGAACCACGTTGAAGAGGCGGAGAGAACTATGAAACTGGGTTGCTTTTCCATCAGTCTGACAGTCAAAGATCTGCAAAAGTCCAAAGCTTTTTATGAAAAACTGGGTTTTGAAGTCTACGCTGGCGCAGAGTCTCACAATTTTCTGATCATGAAAAATGGCGAGACCAACATCGGATTGTTTCAGGGGATGTTCGACAAAAACATACTGACATTCAATCCTGGATGGAATCAGAATGCTGAGAATCTGGAAAACTTTGAAGACGCACGTGAGCTTTGCCGTCAACTGGAGTCCAAAGGAATTGAAATAGTTGAGCCGTCCATTTCGGGTGATAAAGGACCGGCGAGCTTTACGGTGTTTGATCCGGACGGCAATCCCATTCTGATTGATCAACATGTCTAAGCCGGATAGTCAGTTATCCAGGTTGTGTGTTGATGGATCTTTTTGATGAAGGACACAGTGAATCACTGGCGATTGATGACGCGGAGATTTTCCTGTGGCGCCATGTTGATTTCGGTGATGACAGACAGCTGCTGGAGCGGTTGATACGGGAGACCAACTGGCGCCAGGATCGCATCACCCTCTGGGGGAAGTCATACCTTCAGCCCCGCTTGCTTGCCTGGCACGGGGATGCGGGAGCGGAATACTCGTACTCCGGCATAACACTTGCGCCCGAGCAATGGTCTGATCTTTTGCTGGATATCAAATCGAAAGTTGAAGCACTGAGCGGCGCCTCGTTCAACAGTGTACTTGTCAACTATTATCGCGACCATCGGGACAGTATGGGGTTCCATGCCGACGATGAACCGGAGCTGGGGGCGCAACCGGTCATCGCATCTGTCTCATTAGGTGAGGAGCGGCGCTTTGTGTTGAAACACAGGCACCGCAAAGACATCGAAAATGTGGTATTGCCGCTCCCTTCCAGCAGCCTGTTATTGATGGCGGGAGAGACACAGAGAAACTGGAAGCATGGTATCCCGAAAGAAACGCGCCCTCGCGGACCAAGGGTCAATCTGACTTTCAGAACGATAATCACGCCGTCTTAATTTGAACTCTCTCTGTGCCAATATGGTCGTCTGCGCGATAGCGCAGGCCTTATTTCGTGCCGAATTTTTCGTGCTCTCCCAGATCAGGCTGCTCACCTTTGGCCTTTGCAGCCGTGGTTTTGATGCTTTTTACCATTTTGCTGCTGTCACTGTTCCAGTGCTCGCCTTTGTGAACCTTGATTTCCAGCATGCCAACATTGGGCGACTCCTTCCCTTCCGGAAACCAGGCGCCAATGACTGAATTCCAGTATCGATCGATGAGTGTTTTATCGCGCGTGGCACGGCCAGTGCCGGTCAGCGAGACGTAGACATGGTTGTGAGGATCAGAGAAAGACACGCAGACATCGTTGTCATCCTCAAGTTCAAATACTTTCTCTGAATCCAGGTCGGTGAAGAACCACAATGTTCCGTCGTATTCATCCTGTACCAGCACCATTGGCCGCGAGCGCAGCTCCTCACCATGACGTGTTGTCAGCATGGCGTTCTTGATGTCTTTGATAAGGTTCCAGATCTTCTGTTTGTGCTCGGGGCTGGACATAGTCTTTCTCCTGTAAACTTCGATGAAAGTCGATGTCACGCATCACGCGCAACAATAAGCTCCATAGTGGCCTACGACTCGAACCTTTAAGTGGTTTGGTCTGATCTGATCGGGATTCACACCAATTTGACTTGCGTTGTCTTTGTATCTAAAGCAACATTTGCATTAACGGCGCGATAACACCTACCTTGCGATTGTTAATGCTGGTAAGGGTTGCCTCCTGAAAAATTTCGAAATCCTGCCAAGGAGTTAACCATGATTGCTGCCCCACTGCCCGCCGACGAAATTGAGCGTCTTTCCCAGCTAAAGTCGCTAAATATTCTGGATACGCCACCTGAGGAGCGCTTCGACCGTGTCACGCGCATGGCGCGGCGGGTGTTTGGAGTGCCCATTGCCCTGGTCAGTCTGATCGATGAAAATCGCCAGTGGTTTAAATCCTGCCTTGGACTGGAAGCCAGCGAGACCGATCGGCAGATCTCCTTCTGTGGACACGCCATCCTGAACTCAGGCGCGTTTGTTATCGAAAACGCCTTGGCCGACGAGCGCTTTGCGGATAACCCACTGGTCACCGGGGAACCACATATTCGATTCTACGCTGGATATCCGTTGCGAACCGTCAGTGGACAGCCCATGGGAACGCTGTGCATCATCGACCGTGAACCACGAACGTTGGAGAAGGACGAGATAGAGATGCTGGCTGACCTCGCAGGGATGGTAGAGCGCGAGCTAATGGCTGTGCAGTTGGCGGTGTCGGATGAACTGACACGAATTTCGAACCGACGGGGCTTTCTGACGCTCAGCAAATACAGTCTGGAATTGTGCAGACGGCAGATGTTTCCGGCGACGCTGGTCTATTTTGATCTGGATAAATTCAAGCAAGTGAATGATGTCCATGGGCATGCGGAGGGTGATCGGGTACTTCAGCTTTTTGCGGACCAGATGCGCTCCTCATTCAGAACCTCGGATGTGTTCGCCCGACTTGGCGGCGATGAGTTTGTCGTCCTGATGACCAATGTTGATCCAGGTACCATCAGGAATCTGATAGAACAGTTTCGTGAGCGACTGCAGGCGCAGTGTGAAAAGCTGGCGCTACCTTACGAGTTTGGGTTTTCCTATGGTCTGGTTGCTTATGAGCCACTCAAACATGCGTCAATTGAGGATATGCTGCACGAGGCGGATGCGGCGATGTATGCGAACAAAAAGGCGAAGCGTGCCGCTGACTGACACTCCAGGGCTCCAGTGATCGCGATGTGACCCGACGGACACGCCTGCCCGTGTCATCAATCAGGAAAGGAGTGATCAACTTTGCCGGCTATCTGCCGCTATTACTCGTATACCCAGTCACGATGTTATAGCGATCTGATTCATGCGAGACAATACCAGCCCTTCTTCACGTGCATTTGAAAATCTTGTCCTGGCAGCGTCAGCGCCGCTATTGTTTTGTTCCCAGCTGCACGCAGAACCACTCAGTACAGAGCTGATCTACACTGGCGAGCTGTGGTCCAATCAGCGCGGCGGAATCTCTCAGGACGAGGTTTATCTGGATAATCTCGACTTGACGTTGACACTGGACGCGGAACGGGCCTGGGGCTGGGACGGTGTAACGGTGTTTGCCTATGGTTTGTACAATAACAATGACACGCTGTCTGACAGGCTAGTCAGCTCCGTGCATGGCATCAGCAACATCGATACGACCTCCATGCTTGGTATTATGGAACTGTGGATAGACAAAACCTGGACATCTGCGCACTCTCTCCGTTTTGGCCTGTATGATCTGAACTCTGAACTCTGAATTCGATGCGATCGACACAGCGGGTTTTTTCCTCAATCCCGCTCATGGGATCGGTACGGACTATGCTCAAAGTGGTGAGCGCGGTCCGTCTTTATTTCCCCTGACATCGCTGGCTCTGCGCTGGCAAGGCAGCGTGTCGGAAAGCATGTCATACCGTATTGCCATTCTGGACGCCGTGCCGGGAAATCCGGAAAACGACAACCACGGTGGCATTTACTGGAGCAGTGATGAGGGGTTACTGCTGGCGGCGGAAGCTGACCGACAGTTTTCGCAAAGCCGCCTGGGACTGGGCGCCTGGTTCTACACGAAGGAAACTGAGACACTGGCCGATCCGGTGCAGCGAGATCCGTCAACGCGCCACAATAAAGGGCTGTACGGATTTATCGATCATGCGTTTGCTCCGGTTGACTGGCTGCCCGGGCAGTTAAATGGTTTTGTTCGAGTCGGTATTGCCGACAGTCAGATAAATCAGCTGAGCGGGTACACCGGCGCAGGCTTGGTGTTAAGCGAATTTTTGGCGGCCCGGCCTGATGATGCCGTGGGTTTGGCGGTGGCCACGGGTGTGACGGGCGCAGACTTTAAATCGCTGAATCGTCTTGAAGGAGTTGATACGGCTGCCCACGAAACCAATTTCGAACTAAGTTATCGTGCACCATTGGGGGACGTAGTTTCAATTCAGACCAATTTGCAGTACGTGGTCAATCCGGGTGCCGAACGCGACTCAGACGATGCTCTGGTATTTGGTCTTCGCTTGGAGCTGTCGCTGATGTAGTTGACTCTCTGCGCTCTCCCGCCGACGTCGACAAGCCACAGGCCTACAACCGGAATTTTGAGACCGCCTTTGTCAGTTCAGAGGCAATATCCGCCACGGCAACCGCGCTCTGGCTGGTGCGGCCCAGGCCTTCGGTGGTGATGTGTGACTGCCCGTCTATCTGCTCCAGAGATCTGCTGATATCTTCAGACACCGTGCTCTGCTGCGCAGCCGCGTCGGCGATCTGCACGCTCATGTCTTTTATTTCAGATACCCCGCGCACGATCGCCTCCAGCGAGGCCCCCGCACGGCGCGCCTGCTCCATCACTTTGCCGGATTTATTGCGGCTGCTCTCCATTGCCTTGACCGCTGACTGGGAGCCGCCCTGCAGCTTCTCGATGGTCGCCTGAATCTGTCCGATAGACTGCTGTGTGCGGCTGGCAAGCGTGCGAACTTCGTCGGCGACCACAGCGAAGCCACGGCCTTGTTCTCCTGCACGAGCCGCTTCAATGGCGGCGTTTAGTGCTAGCAGGTTGGTTTGTTCGGCAATACCGGTAATGGTGCTGAGTACTCCGGAGATGTCTTCGCTGTCCTCATTGAGTTGATTGATGACAGCGGCAGACTGTTCTATTTGTGCCGCCAGATCGCGCACGTCACTGATTGTGCCGCGGACCACCTCAGTACCAGCGGTGCTTTCCTGGTTAGCAGCAACGGCGGCATCCGCAATGCGTTTGATATTGTCGGCAACTTCCTGCGATGTGGCGGTCATTTCGTGCATGGCAGCGGCAACCTGGGAGATCGCCGCCTGCTGTTGATCAACACTGCCTCGGCTCTTGGAGGTGGCTGACGTCATGTCATCTGAAGCAGACGACAGTTGTTTGGCCGAGTCTCCAATGGCAGCTACCATGGTAGACAGATTTAAGCGCATCGTTTCCAGAGCTCTGGCTGAGTTGGCGATTTCCTGACTGCCATTAATCGTAAGAGATGTACCCAGATTCCCGGTGGCGGCTATTTCAGCGTTGGCGAGCAACTCGTTTAATGGTCCAACAATGCTGCGACTGATCAGCCAGGCGAGTGCAACCATCAATAGCACACCAACACCCAGACCAAGGCTCATCAACATGTTCGATGCTATAGCTGTCTCATCGGCTTCAGCCTCTACGGATGCCGCATTTTGCTCGATGAGTCTGGTCAGGCTCTCCATCTCATCCGCCAGACGGGCATATGCTGCCCGAAAGTCGTCCAGCTCGGCGAGGGCCTGCGTTGGCCGGGCTTCTGTCACAGGTTCGACAACGGTTGCTGCGGCATTGTTTTGTTCCTGAGGCTCATCGATCGTCAGAACACTGGCAGTCAAGGCTGGAGACGAACTTAGCGCCCGAGACAGATCGGATTCAGCGAGCGAAACGATACGGTCGGCCGAGTTGATGTAGTCGGTTAATACAGGCAACACAGTCTGTAGAGCGGTGGCTGTTTCCGGGTCCGTGATAAGCGACTCATTGGCCGCCAGCATGTCGCGGAATGTCTGTGCGTGTTCGCGCTGATCAGCGCGCGCTGTCTCAATTGCCTCGCGATCACCACTGCTGCTCGCCACCACCGCGGCGAGCACGTCAGAACTAAGCGCATCGTGCATCATGTCTGCGGTCAGGTGGTTGCCAAGAATGTTGGACTGAAGCTGTAAATGACTGGTCGATTGGTTTAATTGTGCAATGCCCGTGAAACCGAAGCCTCCAACAATCAACAGTAGCAGAACTGCGAGGGCAGCCATGCCGATGAGTTTCTGTTTAACGGACATGAGGGTAAGCCTTTTTTACCGACGATAGAGATTTTGTAGATGTTACTATCTGGTTATCGGCACCCTGTGGATAAGTTTAGAATTCAATTCTTGTGCGTCAATAAGAGAAATTACACCCCGCGAAAAACCGACTATCTCCCGATTGCGTCTGCCCTGAATCCTCGCCGGCAACCGCAAGCGTGAAGTTGCAGCGCGTGTTGCCACGAAACTGCAGGGACATTCCCAGCCCTGCATCCCATAGTGTGATGCTGCCGCCGTTCTCGAATTCCGCCGTGCCTGATTCTACGAAAGCGGACCACTGTACGTTCTGGATCAGACCGTACAGGACTGGGCGGCTCAACGGTGGGAAATGCAGCGTCTGGTTGATGAACGCACCACGGTCTCCGGCGCCTTCACTGGATTGATAGGCGCGCAGGATGCCGGGCCCTCCCAGTGCAAAATTATCACTGCCTGCCAGCTGGGTGATGGCATATTGTGCGGAGATCTGAGTCTCGGTACGCCAGTTGCTCCAACGATCACCAAGCACGCCGAGTTGCTGCATGTGGGCAATACTCAGGCTGATATGCGTGCTTTCAGGATCACCATCGGCGCTGTTGTAGAAGCGGCGATAGTTTTCCGCGTTGTTCAGGTCGGTTATACCGGCGAGACTGTTAAACACAGTCGCCGAGATCTGGTTGGAGCTGAATTCACGCTGCAGGTTCAGCGTCAGCCCAGCGGACAGTTGTGCGCCGTCATACTCGGCGCCACCCACTTCAGTGCCACCAAACAGGCTGGCGCGTTCAAATTGTTTTAAGGAAAAGGCCGCGTTGCCATACAATTCCCAGCTGTCACCGCGTCGCAAAGGTACACGGTAGTCGGCAGTCATTTGAAGGGATGTGCTGGCTGAATCGATGCCGGGAATGGTGCTGGATGCCGTATCAGAATAGTTGGTATTTAATGTAAATGTATGTCCCCAGCGGTTCGGAACGGTGAAAACTGCTGAATAATTACTGAACTCCTCAATACTGTCGCCGAAGGTGGCGTTTAGCGAGAGTTGGTTGTTTTCCCCGAGGATGTTGCCCAGGGTGGCGCTGAGGGAGTATCGGTTAGTGCCGGAGCTTTCCGTGGCATGATTGTTATAGCCGCCCTGAATACTCCAGGGGCGCTGTTCGTCAATCTGCACATTGGCAATACTCTGACCCAGTTCCGTGCCTGGCTCAAACACCACTCGGGCACTGCGGAACGGGCTGCGGTTAAGCTGTTCGACGGCATCGTCCAGCGATTGCTGGTTGAGGATGGGCGCCTCAAGAACGGGCTCGAAGCGCGCCTGAATTTTTTCAGGATCACTCCAGCGAGGGTCGCCGTCGCTATAGTTGCCATCACCACGACCATAACTCAGCCTTAGCTCTGCCAGCCGGAACTCGTTGACCTGCACACGCAGATGATTATTGGCGATTTCCTGCGGCGGAACGATGACAGACAGCAATGGGTAACCGTTGCTACGATAGGCATCAGTAATGTCCTGCTGAATGAAGCGCACATCGCCCAGCGTCAGCGGTAACCCCTGGTACACGAAAAGGGCGTCGCGAAGCGCCGCATACAAGGCGTCGCGGTTGGTGTTGTCAGCGCGACTCTGACCCAGAATGTCGACAAATTCGCCCTCATGGCGACTCTGCCCGGTGCCCAGTATCTCTATCGTGACGGCGTCAAAGCTGGGCATGATTTCAATGCCATCATCGGCGCCGGGCGCACTGATCAGAGAAGGGAAGTCGATCATGCCTTCGGCGGACCCGATCGGGAGTACCGGCGCATCATAACGTTCCACCGTGGATTGTGGGCCAATCACCTGAACGCCGGACTCAGACTGCTGTGCCGTGGCTGGCACCGCTGCCAGCAGGCCCAGGCTCAAGCAGATGGACCATGGTTTACAGTTGTTCATGATCCTGCCCTCCAGGCGTTTGCGCGTGCGGCGAGTTCTTCCGGCGTGCCGGATACGGCCTGCAGCTGGCGCTGGGCAGCACCGGCCTCCTGTTCCAGGTTGTTCTGGACATACTCACGGATCACCTCGGTGCTGGCCTGGCGGGTGACCTGGTATTCCTGATCGCGGCGTGACTCTACCTTGGCGTTCAGCACATACTGGCTCACCTGATCTTTGGCTTTTTCAACGCCGACCGCCAGACGGTATTTGGATTCAGCGACCGCACGGGCCTGCTCGAGGTAGGCCATAATCGCCTGATCTTCAGCCTGTTGTTGCTCCAGTTCAGCCACACGAGCCTGCTGTGCTACAAAAGCCTGGGCCGCGGCGATTTCTGCATCGGACGGACCACCACCGCCAAAGCCGAACAGGTCGCCGGCAAAGTCGATGGCGCCGCCGACAATGTCTCCGCCCCAATCAGCAATGGTGGTCATCGCCTCGCCAACGCCACCAAGCGGACCCGCCAGGACTTCCAGTTGATTGCGTGCTGTGTTCAGCGCGCTGCTGGCCGCACTGACGGCACCGCTGCCGACGATATTGACGGCCTCCAGTGTGGCACCTTCCGGGTTAGAGAACAGGTCTTCACCCAGTTCAAGCAATTGGCCGGCCGCTGCTTCTGGATCTTCCAGCGCATTGAGAGCCAGCTCTTCCGGGCTACCGCCAAACACGGCGGCGAACTCGGCATCGACCGCGCCGCGCACATCGTTAACCGCTCTCAAGGTACCTGTGCGATCTGCGACCTCTGCCTGAGTGATTGCCGCGTCCTGCATGGCCAGCCCAGTGCGACCGGCGTTCGCTGCATCGCCTGTGTTGTTGATGGAAAGCGGGTTGTTGCGGCCGCCCGTTGAGGAACTGGCCACCATTGCCAGCAACTGGTCGGGTGGCGTGCCATTGCGCATGCCTTCGATAACGTCTCTTGCCAGCGCTGCCTGAGGCATGTTGTTCTGCAGGTATAGCTCCAGCATTTCCTCGGGCGTGTCGGCAGCACGTGCGGCATCTGCCTGACCATTGATATAACTGATGAGCATTTCTTCGGGTGTCTGACCATAGGTATCGGCGAACGCCTGCTCAGCGGCGGCTTCGATATTGTTGACTTCGGCCAGCGTGCCCGTTGGATCCTGGGCGGCCGCCTCCTGCATGGCGGCGTCCTGAAGGGCGCCATCAAGCCGGACGCGGGCCACTAACATTTGCTCGGCCACATCAATGGCACTGTCCCGATCGGTTGGTACCAGATCTGCTGCTGCATTCAAGGCAGCATTGGGGTCATTCAAGGCCTGAGTGGGTGTGATGCCAAATTCACGTCCGACCGCCGCATCAATGCGCGCCTGGTAACCACCGGCCGCCGAACCCAGCGTGCCGGGGTTGGCGGCTGCGGCCAGGTCGGTGGCACCCTGGCGGGCCAGCATCCCCAGCGCAATACGCTCCACCATGGGCAATGGGTTGCCACTGGCGTCCACGGCTGGAATGGTGCTCAGATCAACACCTGCAAGTTGTGCAATGCGACTATTCATCCGCTCGCGTGCAGCAGCGACCATTGGCAGATTGTCAGCCTGGGCACCTGTGACACCCAGCAGATTGCGCGCCGCATTTCGGGGGCCTGCAAAGAATATGTCCTCAATGCTTGTCATGGCGGACTGCTGGGCAGTCATGGCTGACTGGTACTGGGTCTGCAGCTGGTTGAGTTCAGGTACGCTGTTGACCAGGCCGTCTCGCAGTTGCTGCGGGTTGACGCCCAGGCCCTGACCAGAGGTCGCCTGCTGTGCCAGTTGTTCCGCGTAATTAAGTGCTCCGGCACCCAGGGTCTGCGAAATTGTCTGGCCTACCGCATTTTTCGCGGCGGTGGCCTGCTCACGTCCAGCCAGCGTCGCAACAACGGCGGGATCGGTATCCACCAGGCTGGCGGCAGTGCGCTGCGCCAGATCTGATGAAACGACCGCTTGCAGATTATTTACCTTGGCCTCGGCTTCCTGGCGGGCCTGGGCAAGGTTGCTGGCCCGCTGTTCGTAAGCTGCCGCACCTTCCGCGCGTGCGGTCTCCATTTCCTCACTGGCCTCAGCGATTCCTTCGCGCAACGCACTGGCGCGCTCTGCGGCCAGTTGCACTTCGATTTCGGTGTCACTCATTTCGGCGCTTAGCACCTGGCTTTGCTCTTCCAGCTCAGCGATGCTCTGGCGCGTGCTCTCAATTTCCTGCTGCTGCTCTGCAATCAGCTGCTCTGTTTCTGCGCGTTGCTGCAGCAATTCGTCTTCCTGATCGATCAGTTCCTGTAAACCGGCTTGCATCTCGCGGTACTGCGCAGCCTCCGCGCCGCGACCTGTGGCCAGAGCTTCCTGTTCCAGTTGTGTGTATTCCGCCAGTCGCTCGCGTGCTTCCTGAATTTCGGCCAGATTCGTATCAAGATCAGCGAGCGCAGCGGTGGCTCCGGCGATGGAGGATTCAATCGCGGGAATCAATGCAGACGCCACTTGAAGATCCCGTTGCACCTGATTGAATGTCTGTGTCAGTGACTTCAGGTATCGAGCTTCGCTGCGATAGCCGGTTTCCAGGGCCGCGTACTCCTGCTGACGTTGTTGCAATGTCTGCGCTGCCGCCACATAGGTCTGAGTGAAAGTGTCCTGTTGCTCGGGTGGTGTTGCCAGAATCGAATTGTTGACAGGTGCAGCTGCCACGCTCTGAAATACGCTGGCGGTCGCCGCTTCATATTCGACCACAGTTACCGCGTCCGCCTGTGCGTTGACCATTGCGGTCAGCGTTTCCCGTTGTGCTTCCAGATTCGTGTCGGCCTGGGCACGCAACACTTCCGGTGGTACGACATCGGTGATCAGCTGTAGCTCACGCTTAATGTTGCCGGTGGTGCTTGGCGCGTCACCCAGTGAATAGTTTCCTGCATCGCTGCCCGTCAGATCAAAGCCTGACAGAATGACGGGTTTGTTGTCGCCGACCTCAGGGTCGGCAAACTCACCACTGATATTGGCACCGACCAGGCCAACATCATCGCCGCTGATCACGCCCTGCAGGTTTCCGCCGCTGACGGTTGCTGAGGTATTGCCGTCAAAGAATTTGTCAGCTACCTGGACGCCGCTTATCTCCAACAGACGCTGGAGAATATTGACAGTAACCCCTTCGGGTTCTGCTAAAGAGTAGTTTGTAAAATCTGCGCCAGTGACTGAGAAGCCCGCCACTGTGACCGGTTTGTTGTCACCCGCATCAGGGTCGGACAGCGTGCCTGTGGCACCGGCAGCTGAAAGTTGCACTGCATCACCGTCAATCATGCCTTCAAGAGTGCCACCTGATACCGATACGGTTGTTGTGCCATCATAGACCCTGTCTGCTGCGCTTATTCCTGTGATACTCAAAGGCTTTGGTGTAATTGATGCAGTGAGGCTTCCTGGCAGTTGCAGCAGGTAATTGCCGGCATCTGTTCCGCTGAGTCCGCCGCCTTCCACTGTCACCAGTTTGCCGTCACCGACATTCTTGTCACGGAAACTGCCGCTAAGAATAGACGCGTCAAAATCCACGGCGTCGCCGGAAACCACATCGGGTAGTGTTGCAGTGCCACTGAAGGAAGCAGCAGTCGTGCCGTCATAGACTTTATCCATGGCGGTAATGCCACTAACTGTCAGTGTCCGCGGTGTGATGGACGCCTGCAACTCTGGAATAGTAAAGATGTAATTATTGCTGCCGCCGCCGGACAGACCCAGGCCGCTTAGCGTGACAGCAATGGAGTCACCAACATTCTTGCTGGCGAACGTCGCAACAGGCTGTCCACTGACAGTAACAGAATCCCCACCCAAGGGACTGACAGACAGGCTGCCGCTAAGAGGCGCCACTGTGGTGCCATCATAGATTTTGTCGTCGGCGACAACGCCCTGCAGGACGAGCTGGTAGGGTGAAATCGAGGCGTTCAATGGCTCAGGCTGTTTTAGCCGGTAGTTGCTGGCGTCATCTCCATCCAGCTCAAAGCCTGTGACGTTCACTGTGCGTGCGCCGACGTCTTTGGAATCAAACGTGGCGAGCGGTGATCCGCTGATGCTCACAGCGTCTCCTGTTTTAAAGGCCGCGCTGGGGGTGCCGGACAGATCCGCAATATTGTCGCCATTGTACTCCCGGTCCACCGCCGTCAGGCCGACAACGGTAAGCTCCAGAGGCGTGATATTTGCGCTAAGCGTGGTCGGCAGGTTCAGTGTGTAGTTGCCAGCGTCCTGTCCACCCAGGGTGACACCGCTGACGGTCAATGCTTTGTTGTCACCTACATGTTTGTCGTTCATGTTGGCGACTGGTGTTCCGAGCAGGGAGAGATCGTCTTTGATGCTTTTGAGGGTGCCAAGTGTGCCAAAATCAAGCGTGCCAACACCGTCCAGATTCACCAGCGTGGTTGCGTCATACACACGGTTTATCGCCGTGAGGCCTGTAAGCGATACAGTAGCAGGTGTGATGGAAGCGGTTACGTCGCTGACCGGCGAAATTACGTAGTTGTTGCGATCATTGCCAGCGAGTGCCAGGCCAGAGACAGTGACGGCTTTGTCCTCCCCGACATGACGGTCGGCAAAACTGCCCGAACGGGCGCTTTCATCAAGTGTGACCAGGTCGCCATCGATACGACCGGCAATCACGCCAGTGCCAGTCAAGGTCGCTGATGTGGTCAGATCGTACACTTTGTCGCTGGCGCCAATCCCGGATACTGTCAGCGCCTTCGGTGTGATAGATGCAGTAAGACCGGTCGGAGTAGCGGCTGAATAGTTTTCAGCGTCGGCGCCGCTGAGTGTGACACCCGACATGGCAACTGGCTTGTTGTTTCCTGCATTCTTGTCAGCGAACTGTACATCGACCTCACCGACATTGATTGCCAGGTCGTCCCCAGCTATCGCACCGCCAAACGTCCCAGTACCGGAAATTTCTGCTGTGGTTGTGCCGTCATACACTTTGTCCGCGATAGTCAGACCGTCAACTGTAATGTTGCGTTTACTGATGGTGCCAGTCAGGGCGCCTGGCTGATTCAGTAAATAGTTGCTGGCATCATTGCCCTGCAGGGTGAAACTGCCAGTCAAGCTAAGGTTTTTGTTCGCTCCGGCGTGTTTATCAGCGAAGGCAGCGCTGACTGCTGATCCATCCAGGCTGACGTCGTCTCCAACAAAAGCGCTGTCCAGACCGTTGTGACGTAAGGTGGTAGATGCCTGGCCATCGTATGTCTTATCGCCATTGAGACCAGTGATGTTAAGAGTATGAGGCGTGATGCTGGCATTCAGAGTCAGTGGATTAAGCGCGTAATTTCCTGCACTGCTGCCGGTCAGGGAGAAGCCAGCGATTGTTACGGTCTTGTTCTGGCCAACATTCTTGTCCGAAAAGATGCCAAATCTCTCAGACACCAGCAGGCTGAGGCTGTCACCAGTCAGGATGCCAGTAATGCGACCACCTGTAACGGTAGCACTGGTTGTCCTGTCGTAAATTTTGTCGGCAACATTAACGTCGAGCAGGTCGAGCAGACGCGGAGTGATTGATGCGACCAATCCGGCATCGGTTGCATCATAATTTGCGGCATCTGCGCCACTGAGTGCTACGCCGCCAATGCGTACTTTTTTATCTGTACCGACATTCTTGTCAAGAAAGTTTAGCGTGAAACCACTGCTGTCGATGCTGAGATCATCACCGTCAAGCGCGCCGCTGACTGCCGCATCACCGGTGAAACTGACGTTGATGGTTCCGTCATAGGCGCGATTGCTTATTGTGATGCCACTTACGCTCAGAGGTCTTGCCAGAATGCTGGCACTCAGCCCGCTGGGTTGCAGCAGGTTGTAGTTGCCTGCGTGAGCACCGGTCAGGCTAAAGCCATTAACAGTAACAGCTTTATTGCTACCAACGTGTTTGTCCGCGAATAGGGCCGTGCCGTCACCCTGCAGCGTAACATCGTCCTGACCAAAAGTGCTGATACCGGCATTGCCAACTAGCCTGGCTGCGGCAGTGCCATCATAAATTCGGTCGACAACGCTGAGGCCAGTGACCACCACGTCCCTTGGGGTGATGCTGGCTGTCAGCCCGGTCGGTTGCAGCAAGGTGTAATTGCCCGCATGTGCGCCGTGCAGCGTAAAGCCGCTGGCGGTAACAACTTTGTTGGTGCCGACGTGGCGATCCGAAAACTGGAAAAGAGCTGTGCCGCCCACTTGCACCTGGTCCTCGCCCAGTGCAGTGACGGTGGCAGTGCCCGTCGTTGTGGCTCTGAGTGTCTCATCGTAAACCTTGTCCTGCGCGGTCAGCCCGGTAACCTGCAGTTCGCGGGGACTGATAGAGGCAAACAGGGCATCAGAGAGGTTTAATGTGTAGTTGCCTGCGTCGGCGCCGTCCAGCGTCAGGCCGGTGAGCCGGACCGGTTTGTTGATACCCGCGTTCCTGTCAGAGAAACTGCCGCTGACGGTTCCTGCCAGACTGACGTCGTCGCCCTGAATCGGCGCAATTGAGGGGGTGCCGCTGAGACTGACCTGGGTGGTGTTGTCGTACACACGGTCGGCGGCGCTGAGGCCCGTAGGATTCAGGGCCAGCGCCGTAATGCTGGCAGTCAGGTTCGGGAGTACCAGAGCATAGTTGGGCGCATCAGCGCCGTTCAGTTGCAGTCCGCTGATGGTGACGGGCTTGTCGTTGCCGACGTGCTTGCTGGCAAAACTGGCAGTCGCTGTAAGTGTGCCACCCAGCGAGATGTCATCCCCGGCCAGCGGCGCAATCGTGGCAGCGCCACTGAGAGTCGCACTTGCAGTCGCGTCGTACACCCGGTCCTGTGCGCTCAGGCCGGTAACCTGTAATTGTTGTTGCACAATGGTCAGCAGGCCGTCGACCAGCGTCACATCGTAGTTGTTGTCTGCGCCGCCACCTGCAACCAGGTCAAAGGGCTGGGGGCGCACATCCGTATCCAGAGCCGCGTCAGTTGTCACTGTCAGCGGCGTGTCAAATACTGACACGGTATCGCCCGCCACCAGGCCTGCGCCGTCATCCTGCAGGTTTTTGAAGGTAAATGTGAACTGCGGATTTGCGGTGCCGTACTCGCGCGTCACATTGTCGACGATAGCGCGAATCGATTTCTTGGTGACCGTCAGATCGCCGGCTTCACCTGCCGTGACGTCAACCCCGAACAGGCTGCCGGTCGTAACATTCTGGCGTAAGGTCGCGATCAGGCCGTCCGTATAGCTGCCAACCTCGGCAAAGCCGCCCGCTGTTTTGCTGACATGATCGGCCGGGGTTGTCTTGACGACAGTCAGTATCCCGGATGCCGTGATACCGAAAGCGTCAGCATCAATGTCGTTGCCATCCAGCGTTGCCGAGTCCAGTTGCAGTGTGGCAACGGCTTCATCACCGAATGTTGCTGTAGAGTCTCCTACGGAGACCCGTATCGACGGACGAATTGTATAGAAGAATCCGCTACCGGTAGGGAGATCGTCAGGAATCGGGTTGGAATAATCGAACGTCTTGTTGTAGTGCACAAAGTCGCGGCCGGTAATATCCAGGTTCTTTCGCAAATTACTGGGCGAGATGGCGCCTGTGTTGTCTGGTGTCTTTGAGAATACGCGGAAGACGCCGGGATTGGTTGCATCAAATCGGAAGATGTTGTTGGTCAGTGCGCGGTTCTCGAAGCGATCCGGCGCGTTGATCAGCAAATTGCCGGAGCCCAGATTGAGCGTGGCAGAATTGTTATTTGAATCGGTGCCGACCAACACGCGCGCTTCGCCGCTGTCACGATAAGTCGCATTGGCATTGGGAGAGCCAGCCAACAGGTGCAGGTCCCCGCTGTCCGTGGTGATCGACGCATTCACCAGAATCGAACGCCCAGCCTCCAGGGTCAGCTTGCCGCCGTTGCCATCAGGGTTGTTCACGGTGATTGCATCAATGACGTTGATGTCGTTGTTGGCCTGCAAGGTGATATCGGTACCCAGGGACAGCGCACCAGCGAGCGAGCTGGCCTTCAGGCTGAGTGTGTCACCTGGCTGGTTGCCGAAAGCAAATCGGCTTTCGACGTCAAATGGGCCCTGATACAGGAAACCGGCCCGCCAGGGATTCGAGCCGGGCGCGGTTGCGGGCGTGCCGCCAGATACGACCTTGTCACCAGAAATTGCCAGGCTGTACCCGATGCTGGATCTGTCGCTGCCACCGCTGCTGGCAGCAGCCAGTGACGCGATCAGATTATTGCTGCCGTCCTGCCAGCCGCCCTGTTTCTTGAACAGGTAAACTGCGCCTCCGACACTATTGTTGCCCGGAAAGGCGCTGACCCCGATCAGACCGTTGTCTACGGCCACTGCAGCACCAAATCCAGTATGATTTACCTGCAGACGCGCTGCCGGCTGGCTTGACGCGGCCCAGCTGCCTTGTTTTTCGAATACATAGGCGCCCGTTGTACTGGATTGCTGCACATTGCCGAATTGTGTACCAAAACCTACCACTGCGAGATTGCCGTCCAGCGCGACGGAACCACCAAACAGACCAGACGAGAGGTCATTGTTGGCACCGAGACCACGGTTCAGAATGGTCTCTACCGCAGTGGACCAGTCATTGGAGGTGTTTTCGAATATAAATGCACGCTGCGTGATGCTGTTGTCAGTCGAAGCCTGTCCGACCAGCAGTGTATTGCCGTCCAGCGCGACGTCGATGCCAAAACCATCGCTGTTCTGGGAGGTGCTGGGCATCAGGCTGGCAAGAGCGTTATCGAGGGCGCTCTGCCATCCCGTACCACTGTTCTGGAACAGTTTCACCTGCCCCGGCGTGGTTTTGCTCTGATGGGTGAAACCAACAGCAAGGAGGTTATTGTCCAGCGACAGACTGTTGACTGTGTTGCTGCCGAAGAATTTATAGCCGGTCAGATTGGTGGTGCCGTTCTTCCAGCCAGCGCCTTTTTCAAAAATGTAGGCGTCGCCCGGACTGATGACTGCCACTGTCGAGCCATCGATGCCGACGTCCAATCCGAAACCATAAGAGCTACCGCTGATGAAGCGTGGATAACGACGACCCAGCCTGGCGGCCAGGCTGCCATTCTCGAATATGTAGGCGGCGCCTTCATTTGTGGCATTGAAGGCCACCGATGAGTCGCCAACGACCCAGGTATCGCCGTCGATGGCAACGGCGTCACCAAATTCTGTTGTATAGTCAAGCTGGGTAGCGCCCAGCGTTTCGCCATACCCCCAGGTGCCATTGTGGCGAGTAAATATGTTGATTCGGCCGGCTCCGGAGGCCCAGTCTTGTTGCCCGATAATAGCGAGGTCTCCGTCCAGAGCGAACGAATTCGCCCTCTCACCACTGAGTGTGATGTTCAGGCTGTATGCGCAGTCGGACTCCGGGCAGCTATTCCAACCTGCAGACGGCCGTTGATAAATCGCATGTCTTGTACTGCTGCTTGTGTAGCCGTTCTCCACCAGCAGGGTGTCGCCAGAGACCGCAATCCGATTTGCTACCCATAGGTTGACGGGTTTGGCTATAGTCCAGGCTGCGCTTTGTTGGGCCTGTGTCCCACTATCGCCAAGAGACAAATCAAATTGACGGAACGAGTCCCCGGAATTTACCACCAGGGTTCTGTCATCAACGTCAAACCCGCCGATACTGCCGAAACCCTCGATAGTCAGATTAAGCCGGTTGAAGCCAACGAATACATCCAGCTGATTAGTGGCAAGTGTAGGGTGGTACGATTTAGTGCTGCCTATCGCAACGACATCGCCATCTGCAGCCAGGCTTGTACCGTAGCGCTGATCGGCGACCTTGGTTTCAGCCGTGAGCTCCCCGGCGGATCCACAGAATGTGGGGGAGGAACAGCTGTAGACCAGCACTGTGCCAGCGTCCTCGCCATTGATTGAATTCAGATCTGCCAATGGATTGCTGATATAAAAGTAGGTGTTGCCGGAGCGCTCGGCACCGACCAGGGCAGCGCCCCAATCATCAGTCGAAAAATCATTAGTCTGCTTGGAGTAGGGGTTGTACTGCTTGCTAAGCAGGCTTTGGGTGCCGTTTTTCCAGCCATCTCCCCGGTGAAAGAACGAGATCGAGCCCCGATACTGAGAGATGGTACCTTCAATTGTTTGGCGGTCACCGGGCGCAGACGCTGCAATAAAATCCCCGGCTATGGCGATGGTCTTACCGAAATCCACAGTGCTGGACAGTCCACTGGTCAACAAGGCTGAGAACCTGCCGTCCTCAAATACATACACACCGCCGGCTGACCTGCCCTGCGCCGTGCTCTCTCTGGTCGAGACGATAAAAGTATTGCCACTGATATCCACGTCCTGCCCAAAATTCCAGGTCGTGTAAGAGGCAGCACGGGCGCCGGGTTCGTTAAGCACCCGGCGGAACTCCTCCAGTGGTGCGGCAGTTTCGGAAATCGTTATGTTTTTGGGGTCCAGCAGCCAGGCGCCGTTGGTGCCGTATGGCGCGCGTGCGCCGGCATCAACATCGCCGGACACGCCAAGGCCGTCCAGCCCGGATGTTTCAACCATGCCGCCATCGCCGCCCAGCAGGCCGCCGCGGGCGGTGATTTTGCCGGCAAACTGCGTTATGCCATCAGACCAGGCGGCGACAGTACCGCCTTTGCCCAGCTGTCTGGCATCAACGCTGATATGACTGGTCTCGCTGAGGTAGGTGGATTGTGAGTTGCTTGTCTCGAGCAGTGCGTTTCCTTGCCAGATGTCCCGACCCTGCCAGCCGCCACCCAGATAGACCTCACCCCCGAGTGCGCCACCCTCTGCCAGGATGCTGCCGCCAAACATCGACACACTTTGGCCCCAGAGACTGACACGGCCACCCTGCAGGCCTCCAGACACGTTTATCGAGCCGGACAGGAGGGTTTTGCCGGCACCGCCATCGACCGCGATCTCACCACCGGAGGTTGCCCCGCGGGCGTTTATTTCTCCTGCCGCCGTCAACAGGATCTCATGCTCGGCCTCCAGGGTGATGAGCCCTCCGGCGCCTTTAAGCCCGTCCGCGCGCATCGTGGTGTCGCTGATAATGCTGTCCGCGGTCAGGGAAATGCGACCACCGGTGCTGCCACTGACGTCCTGCTCACCACCGTAGTTCTCGATGCTCTGAGCGGATATCTCGATATCCCCGCCGCTGCCATCGGCATTGACCGCTGACACCACACCGCTGCTTTGCACCAGGCCGTCTTCCGCCGTCAAAAAGACCTTTCCGCCCTCGCTGCGAACCCCAGTGGCTTGTATGAGGCCGGTGTTATTGCCCGCCAGCGCGTAGATGTTGCCATTGTGGGTGCGCAGCTCGGCGACCATGGCCTGGATGCGGCCTTCGTTACTGACAGAGCTGTCGCGCTCGCCGAGTTTCACGGCAAAGGCACCGCCAGCCCAGCTCGTGTCGGTCAGCACATCTACCCGGGTACCCGCGGCTAAACCGGCATGACCCTGCGGTGCGCTGATCTCGCCGCGGTTTTCCACGGTATAGCCTGCCAGCAGGACATTGCCGCCAGAGGAGGAGATTTTGCCCAGGTTGGTGACGCCGCTTGAGGCCTCGCCAAACAGCGTGAAGCCACCGCCATCCAGGAAATCACTGTCCTGGATATCGAGAGTGGAGCCAATGAAATGCCCGCCGGTCAGCACCTGGCCGCCTTCTCCGATGACGATGCCATTGCTGTTAAGCAGGTAGACGCTGCCGCTGGCCGTGAGTTGTCCGTAAATGTGAGAGACATCTGTGCCAGTGACACGGTTGAGTGTAGCGCCGCTGCCATTGTCGAAGTCAACATGATAGCCAGCGCCGATGCTGAAGGTGTCCCAGTTAACAATGCCGTACTGGCTGCCCTGCTGGACCTGCATGTGCTGGCCCTGTACGTCGATGTCTATCCGGCCGTGAGTGACATCTGCGCCCTGTGGCAGATCCTGAGCGCGACTGGAATGCATGGTGAGGCTGGCGGCGCATATGGCGACGGCCAGTTCGAGACGTTTGAATCGGCTGGGAGGCACGTGGCTTACCTGTTTTATTGTGCGTTTCTTGGTTTGTTACCAAGTATTACAGGAAAAGGCTCGAACGATAGCTCGACACGCTGAAACAATAGGGCCAAAATAGGGTTAAACAAACAGCAAGATTTTGTTATTACGAGAAAAATGACACTCCACTCAAGACCAGGCTCAAAATGGTACATCCGCACTCTTTTAGTGCTTACAGCCCTTTTTCTTACAGGAACATTCTCAACCGCCTGGTCCCAATCGGTCAGTATTGGGCCGGAAGTGGAATCGATCACACTGGCTGAGCATGTGTTATTGCTGGAAGATGACTCTGCTTCGCTATCGTTTGAGGAGGTGTCGAGTCCCGCCTCAGCCTCACGTTTCAGTCGTAACTTTCCAGAAGATCTCGATTTCGGGTATACCGATACCGCTTTGTGGTTCAAGCTCGATCTGGACTGGGAGGCTGGATTAGTTGACGAGGCTACACCCTACTTGCTGGAGATCGGCCCTCCCAAGCCCACCGATGATGTGTTCGTCTGGATTCTCGACAGTGATGGTGACGTGCTGGAAAGCATGTACATGCACAACAATCAGACCGAATTCCATCCAAGAGAGGTGCGGACACTGCCCGGGGGCTTCGTGGTGCGTCTGCAGCCGGAGTCCGACGCGACCATCTATATTCGTGCGACCTCGTTCCGCAACTTTCATGTGCCACTGACACTATGGTCCGAGACCGCGTTCAAGCGTAATGAAGCTCAGGGAATACTGATCATGGGCCTGTTCTACGGCACCATTGGTATCATGGTTCTGTACAACTTATTCCTGTATCTGACCGTGCGCGACAGGAATTACATCTATTATGTGGCTTATGCAGCAGCGGTGTTGCTGGTTTACCTGGGCATAAACGGCCACATGGTGTTTCTGGATTTGAATGACAACTATGTTATGCGTCACCTAAGCGGCGCCTCTGTCGCGCTGCTCAGTGTGACCCGCCTGCAGTTCACGCGATCGTTTCTGGACATAGACTCCTATCACAAAGTGCTCGGCAGGGTTTTTAGCGTACTGATTGCGATTGCAGCGCTATTGCTGCTTCTTGCTGTTGTTCCGGAAGATTTTGGCCTGTTTCAGAGCAGTTCGCTGATTTTCAGCTTTTTTGCCATAGGTGCCATCATTTACGCCATGGTGGATGGTGTAGTGCGAGGACACGCGCTGGCCAAACTTTATTTGCTGGTCACCTTGATAGGTGAAATTGGTGTTATTGTTGGTTTCGGCACCTTAGTGCTGGGTGTCTTTCCGCACAATTGGTTTACCGATAACGCCCTGTTCCTGGGGTTGATGGCGGAAACGGTACTGTTTTCGTTTGCCCTGGCCTGGCGATTCAGGCTGCTGGAGCGCGAAAAACAGCTGGTGCTACAGGAAAAAGCACGCCTTGAGTCCGAGATACAGCAGTTCCAATTGGCTGAGCAGCAACTAAAACAGTCGCAAAACCGACTGCACCAGATACTCGAGCACAGTGATCTCAGCCTGGTGGCGCTCAATGAAGCGGGCTACATCACTTTTGCGTCCCATGGGTTTTGCAGTCTGCTGGGGTTGAACAAGGCAGATTTACAGGAAACAGAATTCGCCAGGTTGCTGGCAGATTCCTCAAATCCGGAGCAATTTGTGTTAGGCAACCTGTCAGGCCAGGATGATGACAGCGAACTTGCGATGACAATCGAAAATCTGGCACTTCAAGGTCGGGATGCCGAGATTGTTGTCCGAGGCCAGCTAGCCCAGATTGGCGTAGAGGATGCATTTTACTTACTGGTTCTCAATGACCCTCGCCATGAAGAAGGATCCGGTGATCCGCTTCTGGCCTTTCGCATGATGGCTCAGGCCAGAGACAGACTGGGTTCTGTCTCCAAACAGCTGCAGTCACTGGAACCGTTGCTGATCGACGCAGCGCCACAGGTTCGCCGGGAATTGCAGCAAGTTTTTGAGAGCTTAAACTCACTGACCGGCAATGGCTCAGATTCGCCGACCAGCCACTCTCTGAAGTCGCGACTGATTGAAACCATGCGCCTGGCGGTGGAGTGTTGGGAGATGTACACAGGTAAAACCAAAGTGGAGCTGGCGCAGGAGAGCAAGCTGTGGGCTATTGTCATCGACAATGGACGCCTGCGGACTCGTACGCTGGATCGTTATCTTGGCGAAGAATCGTTTCCCAAACGACCACGGTGGCGTCAGGTCGCCCGCACTGGATACTTTGTGCTGGCTGCCATCAAGGACAAGCAGAACCTGCCTGCAGAAACCCGCGAGGCCCTGAAATATTCGCTGTTGGAGCTGCAGGCACTAACCAGCGGTGAGCGCAGCTGAACGCTTGTGCAGCCATGAAGCCTACTCTGCGCATCAGGGTATTTGACAGTCATCTGCACATTATCGATCCCCGTTTTCCACTGGTGGCCAATAATGGTTATTTGCCAGATGCCTTCACCGCTGAAGCCTATCTGGAGAGGGTTTCACGATTTGATGTGTGTGGCGGTGCCATTGTTTCAGGCTCTTTTCAGGGTTTTGATCAGACCTATCTGCTTGCTGCACTTGATGCTCTTGGCGCTGGTTTCGTAGGTGTGACACAGCTGCCCTCTGATGCACCCGATTATCAAATCATCGAATTGAACAAAGCCGGTGTCCGCGCACTTCGCTTTAATCTGTATCGCGGCGGTTCTGAAGATCTTCGCCACCTGTCTTCAATGGCCAGCAGAGTTCATGAACTGGTGGGCTGGCATGTGGAGCTGTATGTCGACGCCAGCAATCTCGGACAATTGGCAGCGACGATACATCGATTGCCAGCTGTCTGTATTGACCATCTGGGCTTGAAGAAGGCTGGTTTGCCAACACTCGTAAAGCTTGTTGAGGCCGGCGTCAGGGTCAAGGCGACAGGGTTTGGCAGAGTCGATTTTGCTGCGGCCGACGCTATCAGTCTGCTGCACGATGCAAACCCGAAGGCTTTGATGTTTGGCACAGATCTGCCAGGCACCCGCGCGCCGATTCCCTTCCAAGATCATGATATTGAGATTATCCTAGAAACGCTGGGAGAAACAGCCGCTCAGGCGGTGCTCACTGACAACGCGATTGCATTCTACAAACCGCAAAATCAGCCATTAAGCGGTTGACGGGCGAAAGGACAGTCCTGGCCGCTGAGGAGTGACTATGTTTAAGGTAGAGCGAGTTGGGCCCAAGCGCCTCAATATGGAATTCAGTGGCAAACTGGATTCCACCGAAATGGAAATGGCACTGGACGAGATCATCACGCATTCTGAAGGCATCGAAGACGGCGAGATGCTGTTTGAGATACCCGAGTTCAGATTTCCTACGCCCAGTGCCATGGCTGTGGAATTTTCCCGACTGCCAGCCATGTTTCGTGTCATCAGACGTTTTAACAAGGCGGCGGTACTCGCAGACGAGACTTGGGTTCAGCGCGTCAGCGAGCTGGAAGGCATGCTGATACCGTGGATGCGCATCAAGGCCTTTAAACTGAGTGAGAAGCCAGTGGCAGAAGCCTGGCTTTCCGCTGACTGAACTGAATCGCGCAACAGAGTGGGAGTTAAATCGTGAGAGGGCTCTTCAGACTCAGGGATGCAGAGAAAGGCCACCCTGAGGTCAAACTTTGGTTTGAGGCTCATGACAGCGAACTGGGTGGCATTGCTCTCAAATGGTTCGACGCATTGCGCATGTGTGGCGATGATGTCACCGAGGTGCTGCATGACAATCAGCCAACAGCCTGCGTCAACAAGGCTGCATTCGCTTACGTTGATGTGTTTAAAGCGCATGTCAATCTGGGCTTTTTTCATGGTGTTGAACTGCCGGACCCGGACGGACTTCTGGTTGGCACCGGCAAGTTCATGCGTCATGTAAAGCTTTCACCAAAATTCAGCGTTGATGAGGACGCGCTGCTTAAGCTGGTGCAGGCGTCTTGCGAGGATATCCGGCAGCGTCTTGAGGCGGAGCACGCCTCTTGAATTGGCACGAAGCCAACAAAGTTGTGCTGCTAAGGTTTTGAAATAAAAGAAGTGTCGCGTTAATTTCGTCATGATGTCGTGTTTGTGTCGTTTTAATTGAGAAGAAATTTGCCCAGTCTTGCATTGCCTCAAGCAGTGATACGGACTCAGCAGGGCTCCGATGGGCCCAATAAGGACTGTGTAATGATTATCAGGAAATTACGTCTGAAAAATGGATGGTCGCAAAGCCAGCTGGCTGAAATGGCGGGTGTTACGACGCGAACAATTCAGCGTATAGAGCAGGGCCACAAGCCGAGTATGGAGACATGCAAGGCACTTGCTTCCGTGTTTGAGGTGGATCTATCTCATTTACAAGCGGAGGATGAACCCATGCAAGACGATTCGCAATTGAAAGCAGACGAACAACAGGCATTGCTTTACGCCAAAAGGATGAAAGAATTCTACGAATTTCTGGTGACCTATGTAGTACTGGCGGCTGTATTTCTGGTTGCCTTCCATGGTGAGCCGGTGGTTTATATTATTTTTGCCGGCCTCGGCGCCGGGCTTGTCGTGCAGGGCCTGATTGCTTTTGAAGTGATCAGCTTTATGAGCCCCGGCTGGGAGCGTCGGCTGGCCGAGCGCAAGCTGGGTCGCAAATTGTAGTTCTCACTGGATTATGACCATTTGATAGACAGGCTGGCTTCACTTAACTCGAATGAGCGAACTCGTTGAGATCATACTGCTGTGCTTTATGGCTGGAGTCGCGATGCCCTTAGGGGCAACGATTGCGTCTGTTGAGAGAATTCGACCACAGTGGTTAGAGACGGAAGTCCGTCACAGCGTGATTGCCTTCGGTGGAGGCGCACTGTTGGCCGCAGTAGCTTTGGTGCTTGTTCCAGAGGGAATCGAAAACCTGTCTCTGTTGCTGATTGTTGTGTGTTTCGCGGCAGGTGGGATTACATTCATGGTGATTGATATCCTGCTTGCGAAATACAACACGCCCTTCAATCAGCTGATAGCCATGCTGTCTGACTTTATTCCGGAAGCCATGGCGCTGGGCGCCACTTTCACGGTTTCCAGTGATGCGGGATTTCTGTTGGCAGGGATTATTGCGCTGCAGAATCTGCCCGAGGGATTCAACGCTTTTAGAGAAGTCAGGTCATCAACTGAATATCGGAGCTTGCGCATCGTACTTATCTTTACAGGTCTCGCTTTATTGGGGCCTGCCGCCGGCGCTATTGGACATATTTTTCTTGCCGAATACACGGTGGTGATTTCCTGCATCATGCTTTTCGCAGCGGGAGGCATCCTGTACATCGTGTTTCAGGATATCGCGCCACAGGCACAACTGAAGCGGCATTGGGCGCCTCCATTGGGCGCTGTCGCGGGCTTTATGCTGGGCTTGCTGGGACACGTGGCGGTTGTTTCCTGAAGCGAAATAGTATGGTCAACTGTCCGTGTGTGGAAGCTGTGATCGATGTCTGGCCAGTCAGGCTATGTAGCAATAGGTATTTATCATGTCAGACGCAGACATTGCGCAATATCTGCAGGCGACCACAGATCGCCCGACACGGGACGACCTGAAGTTCGCTGTCAGCAGAATCGACGGCGCCAGAACCGCCATTGATTGCGGTTGTGGCGCTGGCGCAGACATCAGTTATTTATTGGATAGCGGTTTTCGCGTATATGCATTTGATATGGATGATCAGGCGCTGTCAGTCTGCCAGGGTCGATTCCAGGGATCAAAAGACGTGGTCCTGTCCAAGGCATCGTTTGAGACGTTTGACTATCCGGCAGCGTCATTGGTAGTGGCAGACGCCAGTCTGTTTTTTTGCCCACCAGATCACTTCAACACTGTCTGGGATAATATCTACGAATGCCTGCTGCCAGGTGGAATATTCTGCGGATCTTTGCTGGGGCGAGAAGATACCATGGCGCAACCGGGAGACAACCCCAGCGTGTTCTGGCCGCATGTCTCAGCATTCGATCAATCAGACGTCGAAGCTATACTCAGGCCGTATGAAGTGCTGCGGTTTAAGGTGCATCGTTCAAGCGGCAAGACGGCAGGAGGTGTTCCTCACAGCTGGCACATTTTTCAGATAGTGGCTCGCAAGCCCGCCAGCTGAATATCAGGGCGATACATCCACCATGGGCACTACCTACTGTTTATCCTCCATCAGATTGCTCGCGCACGCTGAGTTGAATGTGGCGATAGCCATTCATGCAGTTATGCAGGCTGCCTACCAGCAGGAAGCAGACTTGCTGGGTGTGACTGACTTTCCGCCGCTAAAACGAACAGCCGCCAATATTGCTGGCGACACGGGGCGCTACTACGGAGCCTTTGCCGATGATCATCTGGCGGGTGTATTGCATTACAAGCACGGCAATATTGATTCTTTGGTAGTGCACCCCAGGTTTCAGAGACTGGGGCTCGCAACTCGGCTGCTTGGTCAACTGCTGGCAGAGACATCTGGCCACAGCGTGAAGGTGTCAACAGCAAAATTGAATGTGCCCGCTACAACGCTCTATACAAAATTTGGTTTTCGTCTGGTATCCGCAGAACGTAAATCAGGGATCGATCTGGTTAACTATGAATTAAATTCGGTGTAAGCTCAGTGCTGAGTCTGTTGCCGGGGCCGCCGCCATGTCAGGGAAATACCCCAATCGAATAAAACAGCTACCGTTGTACGACGGGAGATTTGACGCTTACAAACTCAAAGCAGACGGTGCTGAGGTGCTGTTTGCATCCTATCCGGCTGGTACCACGATTCCGCCACATACCCACGACACGGATAATTATGGTGTCATCACGAGGGGCGAGTTGATCCTGAGCATGAATGGGACAACTGAACGGTTTGGCCCCGGCGATTGGTATCACGTGCCTGCTCATGCGGAACATGCAGCAACATTTGATGTGGAAACCGATGAAGTGGAATTCTGGTTTCAGCCAGCGAGTTGATAAACCCGGCAGAATGAGAATACGCATAGGGAAGTTATAAGAGCGTGACTAATAATAATGATGAGGATGTTGTTGTCTCCGGCGATGCCGATACCCCATCGGTAGTCGATGACCCGGGGCTGAGTGGAACGGAGCGGCGCCTGGTTCGCCTGTCATTCTGGCAGACGGTGTTATCTGTGGCGGGTGTTTTTATCGCAGTCCTGGCGCTTTATGCGGCATTGACGGAGTCTCAGGCAGTCCGTCAGCAGACGGCGGCAGCGGTCTGGCCCTTCGTCCAGCTGTCAGTTGAAGATTTTGATACCGGCGATAGAGCTGGCTTCATGTTGTCGGTGACCAATTCCGGAGTTGGACCGGCACTGGTACGTTCAGTGCGTGTGGTTCTGGATGGACAGGCCATGCGTGACTGGGAGCAGGTAGTGAGGCAATTGGGTGGTGAATTGAATGAGCAGGTTGGCAGAAGCACCCTGAGTGATCGCGTGCTTAGCCCAGGCGTACGACGAGACTTGATCACGGTGACAGAGCAGAGCCTCGCGCGACAGTTTCAGGCCATGATTGCGAACCCTGAGAATTCAATTTCCTACTGCTATTGTTCCATTTTTGACGAATGCTGGGTCGCAGACAGTCGCCGCCAGGCCCTCGAGCCGATGACTGTACAGTCGTGCCCGGACTATGGCGACGAGGCGTTCCAGAACTAGAGCGTTTAAGGCGTTAACCAGCCACACAAAATCAGGTTGGACGGACTGTTAAAAAGGATAGGATATGAATAAGCGCTGGCTGATCGTGGCGGTGGTTGCAAGTTACCTTATCATGCTCTTCGGTGGTGCCCTCCTTAAACCGGGATACTCCCACCTTGGACAATACATAAGCGAGCTCAACGCGGCCGGCACGCCCTATGCGTCGTTGATTGGCTGGTTTGGTTTTGTGCCTTTTGCAGTCCTGTCGGCGGCACTGCTGGTTACCGCCGCTCCGGTGGTCCCTGTGAAGGGCGTCAGCCGCCTGGGGTACTGGCTGCTGTTATCAGAGCCGATTGCCTACCTTGGATCGGCGCTTGCGCCCTGCGACATCGGTTGCCCGGCTGAAGGCAGTGCCAGTCAGATGATTCATAACGCGCTTGCCATAGTGACATACCTGACCACCACCGTGGCCTTGGTGCTTTTGGCCTTTACCCCACGTATTTCAAAATTCATGCGTGTTGTCTGGGTGGCCGCCGCCATGGTCTGGTTGACACTGTTTGGCATGATGGCTGACCCTGGACTCTATGAGTGGCGTGGTCTGCTGCAGCGTCTGGCAGAATGGATAGTCTTTGGCTTGCTGCTGGCATCTGCCTGGTGGTGTATAACAAGACAGCAAGATTCGGGTCGGTCTGGCGAGGCAAAGAATTTAAGATGATGCTGTAGAGTATACAGAGGCAGCATCATGTCCGATTATGACCGAATAGCACGTGCCATGACCTATATTGTAGAGCATGCGACAGACCAGCCAAGCCTGGAAACTGTGGCAGCCCACGTGAACCTGAGTCCCTATCATTTTCAGCGTCAGTTCAGTCGACTGGCAGGCATTTCGCCAAAACGTTTTTTGCAGACAGTGACACTGGAGCGTGGCAAGTACTTGCTCAGACAGCGTCGCTCCCTGCTGGATGTGTCTCTTGATCTTGGACTGAGCGGCAGTTCCCGCCTGCACGATCATTTTGTGCAACTGGAAGCGGTGACGCCGGGAGAGTTCCGAAGCGGCGGAGAGCAGCTGTGTATCCGTTATGGTGTGCACGATAGTCCACTTGGACAGCTGTTTGTTGCGGTTACCCCGCGTGGTGTGTGCCGACTGGCGTTTGTCGATCATGAGCCAGAGTCGGAGCTGTTGTCGCGTCTGCAAAAGGATTGGCCAATGAGTGCCATCATTGCGGATGTGGCCGCCACACGGCCGGTGATTGAGGGCTTTTTTAAGCACGCATCGGCGCACAACAACAACCCGCTTTCCCTGCACGTGAGTGGGACCAACTTTCAGCTTGCAGTCTGGCGCGCTTTGCTGAACATACCGCATGGAGAACTGGCCAGCTACCGACAGGTCGCCGCAGCGATAGGAGCACCAAGGTCAGCCAGAGCTGTTGGCAGCGCAATCGGTGCCAATCCGGTTGCGCTTTTGATTCCCTGCCACAGAGTCATACAACAGAGTGGTGCGCTTGGCGGGTATCGCTGGGGCGAGAATCGCAAGGCCGTGGTGCAGGCATGGGAAATCGTGCAGAATCTGGAGCAGGCTGTTACTGTCACGACTTGATAAACATGTGGAGAACAAGCGGGCATGACCGAGTTTATACGGACACCTGATGCCAACTTTGCTGACTTGAATGATTTTACGTTCGAGCCGCACTACCACCAGTGGCAGGATCTGCGTCAACACTATATTGACGAAGGACCGCGCGATGGTCCTGTCATGCTGTTGATGCATGGTATGCCGACCTGGTCCTATCTGTACCGCGACATGATTCCATTGCTGGTGGCTGCTGGGTACCGCTGCATAGCACCTGACCATCTGGGATTCGGGCGATCCGACAAACCCGTCGACCCTCACTGGTATACCATTGCCAGGCATACCGAAGTCCTCACCAGTTTGATTGCCGAGCTTGATCTGCAGCGCATCACCCTGGTGTGTCAGGATTGGGGTGGCCCCACTGGTCTGGCGCAGACGGCAATGATGCCCGAGCGCTTCGACAGGTTGTTGATCATGAATACCTGGTTGCACCACCCAGGGTTTCACTATTCGGACGGTATCCGAAAGTGGTTCAATCACTGGCGCTCAGGTGGACTATTCGATCGACCCTGTCCCGACGTCGCGCTGTTGCTGTTGCTAAGCAGTGGGCTGGCGCCACGTGACATTGTTATACCTGCGCTGGTCAATCGCAAAACACCGCCGCTTGAAGACGGCGCCCAGAGAATGTATCGAGGATTCTCAGCGCCCTATCGGGGATTGCCCGATGAGGCTTTTAACGGCTACCGTCGGTTCCCGCTTTCTATTCCGGCACTGGACTACCATAGTGGCAATGCCGCTGCGCAAGCCCTGCATTATCGGTTGCTGTTGAACTGGCAGAAACCGGTGTATTTCATCTGGGGCTGCGAGGATGACGTATTCACAGAAACATGGGGACGCGAGTGGGCAAGCCAGTTGGGCGCAAGTTTTGATCCTTTGCAGGATGCCGGCCATTTTCCCCAGAATACTCATGGTGAGAAAATCTGCCAGACACTGCTGGAGCGAATCGCCTCCGAACCCCGGCGATAAGCGGGTGCCTGGCAAGTTCACCGAAAAACAGGAGACGTTCATGTCCCAGATTCAAAAATATCCGATCGGATGGCGCGTGCTGCACTGGTTTATGGCAGTCATGGTGCTGACTCTGCTGCCAGTCGGTTTGTGGATGGCCTCCCGGGCGGAAGCCAATATCTGGGGCTCACTGACCAACACTCTGTACAGCTCACACAAGGCTCTGGGTTTTACCGTCCTGTTATTGATGCTGGTTCGTATTGGCCTGAAAATTCGTGTTGGTGCCCCGCCGTACCCATCGACCTTGCCGCGGTCTTTACAGATAGCAGCCAAAAGCCTGCATCACTGCATTTATGTGTTGCTGATCATCACCCCAATGCTGGGATGGGCTGGTGTTACTGCCTACCCGGCGCTGATCATTGTGGGTGATTTCTATCTGCCCGCCATGCCGGGAGTGCCCGAGGACACAGAGCTGGCAGAACGGCTTTTTGCGATTCACGGTGTTTTCGCGTTGATGTTGGCCGTGTTGCTGGCAGGACACATCGCGGCGGCCGTGCGACATATGCTACGTGGCGATGGCATATTCAGGCGAATGCTTTGAAACGCGAAACGTTTGAGAAGTACCAGGTCTATTTATACCTGTCCGCCATCAGTGCCGGGCTGCTGGCAGGGCTGAATTATCCCGTGCTGGAATCAATGCTGCCGGCATTGTTGTGGCCCCTGTTGGCAGTGATGATTTATACAACCTTCACACAGGTCCCGCTCACCAAGCTACACCAGGCTTTCTCGGATAGCCGGTTTCTGACAGCTGCGGTTATTGGCAACTTTATCCTTCTGCCCATGGTGGTATGGCTGCTTCTGCGCCTGGCACCAGAGCAACCGGCGGTACAGCTGGGCATTGCACTGGTGCTGCTGGTGCCGTGCACGGACTGGTTCGTGACATTTACGCACCTGGGTAGAGGAGACACGCGTCACGCTATCGCTTTTACACCGGTGAGCCTGCTGCTGCAATTGTTGCTGCTGCCGGTGTACCTGTGGTTATTTCTGGACAATGAAATTGCTGGTAATGTCCTGCGTCAGGAGCTGGTGATAGCGTTTCTTGGGCTGATTGTTTTGCCACTGTTTTTTGCCATGCTTACCGAGCACTGGTGCAGCCGGCGCGACGATCGCGCTGTGCTTCTTGGTCGCCTGGCATGGTTGCCGGTACCCCTTCTGGCACTGGTTGTTTTCTGTATCGCCGCAGCACAGGTGCGAACAGTCATTGCGGCCTGGCCGATTCTGGCGCAGCTGGCGCTGGTTTTTGTGCTGTTTCTGTTGGCGGCCGCGCTGCTCTCCAGGCTGATCAGCCACTGGTTCAGGCTGCCTTCAGGGCAGGGCCGGGTGCTTGCCTTCAGTCTGGGCAGTCGTAATTCCTTTGTTGTGCTGCCGCTGGCGTTAGCGCTGCCAGCGTCGTATGAGCTGACAGCTGTGGTGGTTGTTTTTCAGTCCCTGATAGAGCTGGTTGGCCTGGCTTTTTTTGTCTGGTGGGTGCCGCATAAGCTGTACCCGGTAACTGGCAGCGGCGCCTGTCCGCTGGACTCTTGACCTCGTGCGCATTATGCTCAAACCATCACACCGATGATGGGGAGACCTAAAATGGCATCACACACAGACAAAGCCAAGCACCTGAAACTGCCGGCCATGTCCAGGCGCAGCCTGCTGCTGGCATTACCAGCCATGCCTCTGGCTATGCGCGCGATGGCGCAACAGGCGGGTGCGCAACCCATACCCACAACGGGTCTGCACAGTTTTGAGCTCCGGGTCAGCGACCTGGACCGATCCGTGGAATTCTACCAGGGCCTGTTTGGCTGTCCTGTCCTTACCCGCATCGGCGACACAGTCTCGCTGGGCGTAGGCAATGACGGGCAGTATTTCACGCTGGCTCAGGTCCGCGAGGGTGAGCAGCCCAATATCAGTAACTTCGGACTGCGAGTTCCCGGATACACCCGTTATCAGTTGCAGAGTCTGCTTTCTGAGCATGGCATCAATCGTACCGTGGACAGTTTCTACGACAGTCGCACCTCTGCAATGCAGCGCGCCAATATGACCTGGCTGCGTCGACTGCCGGGTGAAAGCGATACCATGCTGGCGGACAATCACGAACTTTTTGTGGCGGACCGCGATGGTGTACCAATCAAACTTTCCAGCCCGGATGACTGCGGTGCCGGTGACGAAAGCTGTACACCAGAACCTGCGCCCACTGAAGGCCTGATCGAACTGCGAGAGATCAACCATTTGACAACCTTTGTCGCCAATTATCAGTTGAGCAACGAGTTCTATAGAAGGTTGTTCGGACTGGAGAATCAGGCTTTCCAGGCGCAGTTTCCAACCTTGGGTCTTGGTAATGGCACGCAGTTTCTGATGTTTGTGGGCGGCATGCAGGATGGCGTACCGTCACAAACCGGGCGCATCGATCATGTCAGTCTAAATATGGAAAACTTCACAGTAGCCTCGGTACTGGAAAGGCTCACTCAGTACGGCCTGTCGCCACGCGGCGACGGTGAACCTGCTCCGCTGCAGCATTGGGTAACCATGCGTATGCCAGAGCGTGGGGGTGCAGAGCCGGATGGTACTCCGGAAGTGTATTTTTCAGACCCAGATGGATTGCACCTGCAGCTTCAGCATCACACTTACTGTGGTGGCGGCGATGAGTTTGGGGGAACCTGTAACGCCTGAAACAGCGCTGCGGTTCACGTAAAAAATAACGTCCGCCACACACAGGGAGACGGATGGCGAAGCCAGCTGGGCCACTACTGACTCTTTATAGCGCCTTTGCGATTGCCTGGGCAGCTTACGCTGCCTGGGCTCTTCTAGCCCTGAGCAATGGGCAAACCCGGATCTATGCCGAATACGGTCTGCTTGAGACGACTCAGGTGATCTTACTTTCGGCAGCCTGTATTGCCTTTATCGTCACGCTATCGCGCAACGGTCGATACAACACGCTACTGATGCTGTCATGCGCGCTGTTATGTTACAGCTTTATTGTGCGCGAGCTCGATGTTGAAGATTTCGACCTGCCGCCAGCTGTTATCACACTCACCTCGGGCACTGGCCGCAATATCCTGCTGGCAGTGGCTTTCTGCGCATTACTCGCCTATGCGCTCTATGTTGATTTCAGGCATTACCTTAAAGAGGCCCTGCAGTTCGCGGTTACGCCGGCGGGTATGATGCTGGTCGCAGCCGGACTGCTTCTGTATCTGGCGGCCTTCTTTGAAGGCTATCAGGGCGTCGAACACCCAGCGTTTTGTGAAGAACTTACTGAGGTGACGGCCTACACTCTGATTCTGCTTTCCTCACTGACCAGCTCACTCACACACAAAACTACTTGCCAGATTCAAAAATCCCAATAGAATGCGCACTTTTCCCTGTGCGTGCGCGCAAACATGAACCTGGTGTCATTCGACGTCTTTCGAACTCTCGGCTTTCCCAATACAACCGTTCTTAAATCCCAGGATATTTTTCAGCACAAGGAACTGCTGAGCCACGCTGACTGGGTGTTGTATCCCGAATACTGGCAACTTAACGCTTTGGTTTATGGCCTGAATTGCCGGGTATTTCCCAGCGAGGCCAGTTATCGTATTGGTCACGACAAGGTTAAGATGACGCGGGCGTTTGAGCTGGTTGCGCCGGCGCACACGCCATGGACGATCATAGAAAATAACTGTGCCGAAGCGCGCGAGCGGCTCTGGGATCTTATGCCACTGCCGTTTGTTGCCAAGCTGCCCAAGGCCAGCATGGGCGAAGGTGTCTGGCTGATCAGCAGCCGTCAGGACTGGCAACAGTACTGCGAAAAAACATCGGTACTTTATGTGCAGGAGTATCTGCCCATAGACCGTGATGTTCGTGTCGTAATTGTGGGTGACAAGGTCATTACTGCATACTGGCGTACACAGTCGGATCGAGGGTTCTACAATAATGTGGCGCAGGGTGGCCGCATAGACCACAGCCCGGTGCCGGCGGCAGCGACTGATCTGGCGTTAAGGCTGGCGCGGCAGCTGGGCGTTAACCACGCCGGTTTCGATATAGCGCTGGTAGGTGATCATCCTTACGTTCTGGAGTTCAATCGCCTGTTTGGCAACCAGGGCCTCGAAGGTGGTCAGGCGTTGAAAGCAGCCATCCTGGACTACCTGCAAACTAACGCCCAGCCTGACGACAGCGACCCGGAAGGCCCGCAACCAGTCTGGCCGATTGCGGTTTGATATCCACCGGGGTATAACAGCCTCAATGAGGACACTGTTATGACCATCGAAACTGAGCAGGATTTAAAAGCACTGTAGCGCATCGGTCGAAGTGTTGACTTCCGGATGTATTGACCTTGGTCTGAGCCAATGACCTATCCTGAAAAACACAGAATCAATCGCAGCGGCTGGCTGCGAGCGGCGGTTCTAGGTGCTAACGATGGTATCGTCTCCACTGCCAGTCTGATTGTGGGTGTTGCCGCCGCTGGCGCAGACGCCAGAGGTATTCTGATCGCGGGGCTGGCTGGCCTGGTAGCGGGTGCCATGTCGATGGCTGCTGGCGAGTATGTTTCAGTCAGCTCGCAGGCTGACATTGAAAAGGCTGACCTGGCTCAGGAGCGAAAGGAGCTGGCCGCAGAGCCAGAGCAGGAACAGGCTGAGCTGGCAGGGATCTATCAGGCTAGAGGTCTGGAACCGGCACTGGCCCGGGAAGTTGCCCGACAATTAATGTCACGTGACGCTCTGGCTGCGCATGCAAGGGATGAGCTCGGTATTACGGAAGCGGTGAATGCCCGTCCTTTCCAGGCGGCTTTGACTTCTGCGCTGACATTTTCGGCAGGAGCTGCGTTACCGTTACTGGTGGCAGTCATGCTGCCGCTGACAGCACTTACCCTGGCCGTCAGCCTTTCGGCACTGATGTCGCTGGCTTTGCTTGGTTATCTGGCAGCCCATCTGGGCGGTGCCGCGCCATTAAAGCCGGTGTTGCGTGTTGTATTCTGGGGTGCTGCCGCGATGCTGGTAACCTATGGGATTGGTGCGCTGTTTGATGTGGTCATCTAATCGAATTCAGGTTCAGCCATTGCGAACTCCACGCAGTGTTTCCAGACAGTGCGACCGGGCGCTCTGCACAAAACTCTGCAGATAGGCAGTGTTCTCCTGCTCCGCGCGAACGGCGGCATACAGCGTTAACCAATGACCTGCTTTCGTGGCTGGTAAAGCCACGACCAGACCTTGTCGTACATACTCATCCAGGACCCAATTAGGCAGGGCACATACTCCCCGGTGATTCGCAACCTGCTGAATCATCATGACGGTCAATTCTGTGGTGCGCACCGCTGCAGGTTCCACGCCGGCTGGATTCAGAAAGGCATTAAACACGTCTAATCGCTGACGCTCCACCGGGTAGGTAATGATGGTCTCCTGTGCCAGGTCGCCGGGTGATACAAAAGCCTGACCGGCAAGCGCATGATCAGGAGCCACTGCGATCTGCATTTCGTACTGAAACAGTGGCAGGTAAGCCAGTGATTTGTAGTCGCGCGGATCAGATGTGATGACCAGATCGAGCTCCCCGCTGTGTAAGGCTGGCAATGGGTCGAACATGAAACCACTTGAGAAATCCAGGTCCACAGCCGGCCAGTTGCTGCGATAGGCTTCGATGGTGGGCATCAGCCAGTTGAAACAGCTGTGACATTCGATGGCCATGTACAGTCGGCCCGCGTCACCGTGCACCATGCGCTGGATATCATGTTCGGCGCCGGTAATCAGCGGCAGAACCTGTTCTGCCAGTGCCAGTAATCGGCGTCCCGGACCAGTTAATTGCAGTGGCCGGGTCTTTCGCAGGAACAGCTCGCAGCCGAGTCGGCTTTCCAGCTCCTTGATTTGATGTGAGAGGGCCGATTGCGTCACACACAGACGTTCGGCCGCATCGGTCAGGCGACCCGTGTCGCGCAGTGCCTGCATGGTTTTAAGGTGTCTGATATCTACTATCATGAATAAAATTCATATTGTTTCTGAGAAATATGAAGTTTATTCAATTTATTGGCATCGGCACAATAGCGCCCCTGACTTTACAGGGGATTGTTATGCATTTCACAGACACGCGGCCATCAGAGCCGTCACAGATTGTACGCCACACGCTTGGATATCCTCGCATCGGCGCACATCGGGAATTAAAGACCGCGCTTGAGGCCTATTGGCGTGGCGACAGCAGCCAGCAGGAACTGTTAGCGACTGGCCGCCAGATCCGACAGCAGAACTGGCAGGCGCAGCAGGAAGCTGGCCTGAATATGGTGACCACCGGTGATTTTGCCTGGTACGACCAGGTATTGACCATGTCCGCCACGCTGGGCCACCTGCCAACGAGGCATCGCAGCCAGCGCTCAGACGATGGCGACGATATTGATCTGGACACGCTGTTCAGGGTTGCCCGAGGCCGTGCACCGAGCGGCGAGCCGGCGGTTGCTGCCGAGATGACCAAATGGTTCGACACCAACTATCACTATCTGGTGCCGGAGCTGGCGTCTGGCCAGACATTCGCCCTGAGCTGGACACAAATCATTGATGAGACCCGGGAAGCCGTGGCCGCCGGTTATACAGCCAAGCCGGTCATCATTGGTCCGCTGACCTATCTTTGGATTGGCAAGTCGCAGCAATCCGGATTCGATAAGCTGAGCCTGCTGTCTGATTTGTTGCCGGTTTACAAGCAACTGCTGCAGGCCCTGGTGGATGCCGGGGCGGACTGGGTGCAGATTGATGAGCCCATTCTGACGCTGGATCTGCCCGGTGTATGGCACAAGGCATTTGAGCAGACATACCACGCCTTGCGCACAGTCCCGGCGAAATTGTTACTGAGTACTTACTTCGGTGCGCTGGACGAGAATCTCAATACGGCAGTGAATTTGCCGGTCGCCGGGCTGCATATTGATGTGGTCCGTGCCCCGCAACAGCTCATCACGGTGCTGGATAATCTGCCAGTGCATCAGGTGTTGTCGGTGGGTATCGTGGATGGTCGCAATATATGGCGCAACGATCTGGAGAAATCCCGTGATCTGCTGCGACGTGCTTACGACAGGTTGGGAGCAAGGTTGTGGCTGGCGCCGTCGTGTTCTCTGCTGCATTGTCCGGTCGACCTTCGCGAA
This sequence comes from Pseudohongiella sp. SYSU M77423, assembly GCF_029911965.1. NCBI lineage: Bacteria > Pseudomonadati > Pseudomonadota > Gammaproteobacteria > Pseudomonadales > Pseudohongiellaceae > Pseudohongiella > Pseudohongiella sp. SYSU M77423. The sequence goes on from NZ_JARYTH010000003.1 coordinate 72,714, forward strand.
GAAACTGCGCTGGACCGTGATCTGTTGGGCTGGCTTGCGTTTGCCCGGCAAAAACTAGATGAGCTGACTTTCATATCCAGTCTTTTGACGGCGCCCGATTCAGGCAGGGCCAGACAATGGCTGCAGGAAAGCCGAGACAGTGTGCTGGCACGGCGCCAGTCCTCACTGATACATCGGCCGTCAGTTCAACAGGCTGTGAGGGACATCAATGCAACAGATTTTCAGCGGCATAGTCCCTTTGCCGACAGAATTCGGAAACAGCAGGCGCATCTGTCGCTGCCGCCGCTGCCAACGACAACCATCGGTTCATTTCCGCAGACGCAGGAAATACGCAAAGCACGCAGGCAGTTCAAACAGGGTGAACTAGGCGTTGAGGCATATGAGCAACACATGCAGGATCACATCGCCGATGCCATCCAGCGCCAGGAAGTCCTGGGACTCGATGTGCTGGTGCATGGGGAGGCAGAACGCAATGACATGGTCGAGTATTTTGGCGAGCAGCTCGATGGCTACGCTTCAACTCGCAACGGCTGGGTTCAGAGTTATGGCTCGCGATGCGTCAAGCCGCCGATCATTTTTGGTGACGTTCAGCGACCTGCCCCCATGACAGTCAAATGGGCGCGCTATGCGCAGTCGCTTAGCAAAAAGCCGGTCAAAGGCATGCTGACCGGGCCCGTTACCATGCTGCAATGGGCATTTGTCCGCGATGATCAGCCACGCGAAAAAACCGCGTTGCAGATTGCGCTGGCACTGAGAGAGGAAGTGCGTGATCTGGAGGCGGCTGGCATCAACGTGATACAGATTGATGAGCCGGCTTTGCGTGAGGGTTTGCCACTGCGTCGACAGGCGCACGCTCACTACCTCGAATGGGCCGTTAATGCATTCCGTCTCAGTGCTGCAGGCGTGAGCGATACGACGCAGATTCATACGCACATGTGCTACTCGGAATTTAATGACATCATGCCGGCAATCGCGGCACTGGACGCTGACGTCATCACGATTGAAACCGCGCGCTCCAACGGCGACCTGATTCAGGCCTTCGAAGACTTTGACTACCCGGCGCAGATTGGGCCTGGGGTTTATGACATACATTCGCCGAACGTTCCGGAAGTGGACGCGATCAAGGCCATGTTGAGACGTATGGCGCGCAAGTTGCCGATCCAGCATCTTTGGGTCAACCCCGACTGCGGCCTGAAAACCCGCGGCTGGCCAGAGACAGAGGCGGCGCTGCAGCAGATGGTTGCTGCCGCCACCCAGCTGCGTCGAGAAATGGGGCTTGCCGCGGGCTGAGCACCTGTTTGACTACCCGAGACTGTAGTATGCTGAGCACCGGCTATCTGCCTTGATGGCCGGTCTATCGCAGCCAGCCCCTGCAGATGGTGCCAGTAGTTTGCCCAGGCAGGCAGCCCAGGCAGTCAAAGGAGAAGCCCATGGCCGAGCAGTTTCCCGCGTTGACTGAAACGCATATTGAATTTATCCAGCGTCAGCATCTCTTTTTTGTTGGCACTGCGGGCCCAGAGGGTCGCGTAAACGTATCGCCTAAAGGCATGGACAGTTTTCGAGTGCTGGGGCCCAAGCGGGTTGCCTGGCTTAATTTAACCGGCAGCGGTAACGAAACCGCCGCGCACATATTGCAGAATCCGCGCATGACGCTGATGTTCTGCTCCTTCGATCGGCAACCTTTGATACTGCGTCTTTACGGGCAGGCAAGCGTGATTCACTCGCGTGATGCGCAATGGGGCGAGCATCTGGCGCTGTTCCCCGAGTTTACCGGTGCCCGTCAGATATTTGAGGTTGAGCTGGATCTGGTGCTGACATCCTGCGGCTACGCGGTTCCCTTCTACGAAATGACCGGCGAGCGCCCCACTTTGACAAAATGGGCTGACAATCGCGGTCGGCCCGCCATTGAGCAGTACTGGCAGGAGAAGAATACGGCCAGTCTGGATGGTTACGAAACCGGGATTCTGGACTGATTCATGCGACGTCGCCTGGTAGGCCTACAGTGACCGATGAACTGCTGACGCTGGATCGTGGCGAGTCGCCACGCGTGATATTGCGCGGCGACTGGACGCTGGCGAATTACTCACGGCTGAGGCGTGTTCAGATGCCGGATGTCGATCCAGCAAACGACACCAGTCTGCAGTTGGATGCCAATGAGGTCTCGGCCATGGATACCTCGGGCGCCACCATATTGCTGAATCTGTTTGGTGCCGAGACGCTTGCAAAACTGACCCAGTCTGCCAACGGGCTTTCGCCAGAACGTCAGGCCCTGCTCCAGGCTGTCGCGCAGGCCGTTGCGTCGCAGAAAGCCAGCCCACCTCCGCAGCGCTGGCGGCTTACCGACTCGCTGGCCGATCTGGGCGCTTGGACAATGCGTGGGTGGCGTCAGGTATTACAGTTTTTGGACTTTCTTGGCGTTACGCTGGTAACCCTTGCCTCATTGATCCCGCGCCCCTGGCGCTGGCGCTGGACGGCGCTGACCGCGCAGATGCATCATGCCGGCCTGAATGCGGTGCCCATTGGCATGCTGCTCAATTTTCTGGTCGGCGCTGTTGTTGCGTTTCTGGGCGCCACTGTTCTGGCCGATTTTGGCGCCACCATTTATACAGTGGATCTGGTTGCCTACGCCTTCATGCGGGAACTGGGTGTGCTGCTGGCCGCAATTCTGCTGGCGGGTCGCACAGCCAGCGCATTTGCAGCACAGATCGGCTCCATGAAAATAAACGAAGAGCTGGATGCGCTGCGCGTTCAGGACCTCAGCCCGATTGAACTACTGGTGCTGCCGCGGGTCCTGGCACTGGTCATTGTCCTGCCTCTGCTGACCTTTCTGTCGATCATGGCCGGTATGGCGGGCGGGGCTGTGGTCGCCGCCGCTTCACTGGATATTTCTCTCGCGCAGTATCTGACGATTGTGCAGGATATACCGATTCGTCATATGCTGCTGGGTATCAGCAAGGCGCCGGTATTTGCCATGCTGATAGCCCTGATTGGATGTCTGGAAGGAATGAAGGTTGCAGGCAGCGCGCAGTCAGTTGGGGAGCACACCACCTCCGCTGTTGTGCAGTCCATATTTGTGGTGATCCTGCTGGATGCGGTTGCCGCCCTGTTCTTTATGCAGATGGGATGGTAAAGATGAGTTCGTCTGAAACCTCAGTGATCACAGTGTGCGGGCTGGAGAACCGGTTTGGCACCCATGTTGTGCACCAGAATCTGGATCTTGACGTGCGGCGCGGCGAAATCCTGGGAGTCGTTGGTGGTTCTGGTGCCGGCAAGTCAGTGTTGCTGAGGTCGATTGCAGGTCTGCATCAACCTAATGCGGGTACGGTGTCCCTGATTGGAAAATCAGCCGATATGGAGCCCCGCATCGGTGTGCTGTTTCAGCGCGGTGCCCTGTACTCGTCGCTGACTGTTGAAGAAAACGTCGCGCTGCCATTGATAGAAACCATCGGTTTGTCGCGAGCAGATGCCAATGACATTGCCCGGGTCAAGATTGCGCTGGCCGGCTTGCCCGAACATGCCGCGCAATTGCTGCCCTCAGATCTTTCCGGTGGCATGGTCAAACGAGCGGCGCTGGCCCGCGCGCTGGCGCTGGATCCGGACATTCTGTTTCTGGATGAACCCACTGCCGGTCTTGACCCAATCGGTGCTGCTGCCTTCGACCGATTGCTGGTTACCGTCCGGGACGCGTTTGACCTGACTGTCTTCCTCATTACACACGATCTGGATACGTTGTACACTGCCTGTGACCGGGTGGCTGTCCTGTCGCAAAAACGAGTCCTGGTTAACGATACACTGGATGTGGTTGCGGCTGTGGATGACGCCTGGATTCAGGAATATTTTCATGGGCCGAGAGGCCGTGCAGCGGCAGCCGCCGTTGCTGCCAACGAGCGAGGGAACTGATGGAAACGCGGGCACACTATATTCTGGTTGGCCTGTTCACCCTGGGTGCAGGTGCTGCCTTGCTGGGCTTTGCATTGTGGATAACCGGTGCCGGCGCCGACCGGGAAATAGACTACTATCAGGTACTGTTTCGCGAGCCCGTATCCGGACTGTCGGTCGGCAGCCCGGTGCAGTACAGCGGCATCCGTGTCGGCGCTGTCGAGCGGCTGGATCTTGACCCAGTAGACCCACGCATTGTTCGCGCCCGTATCTGGGTTGAAGCCGACACGCCCATCAAAGTGGACACAGAAGCCAGGCAGACACTGCTGAATGTGACCGGTGCGTCTTCCATTGAACTGAGTCAGGGGCTGCCGGAAAGCCCGCGACTGACCGCCGACAATGGCGACATGCCCGTCATCGAAGCGACGGCTTCCTCGCTTGCGCAATTACGCTTGACCAGTGAGCAACTGTTGCTGGATATGTCGACATTGCTGGAGCGCGCCAACAGCCTGCTCTCAGAAGAAAATGCGCAACGCATATCGAGTGTGCTCGACAATGTGGAGGCTGTTACGGGCGCGCTGGCGGATCAGCAGGATAATGTGCGCTCGGGTATAAGCGATCTGGCGGATGGTGCCCGCGCAATGAATGAGTTGATGCAGCGTGTCGATGCCACTCTGGATCGTTACGAGGAGCCCATGCTGGGTAGCGCCAGTGATGCGATCGCCGAACTTAGAATGACAAGCGAGCAACTGAATCAAATGCTGCAGGAAAGTGAACCTGCGCTGCGCGCCGGTGCCCAAAGTTTTGCGGAGCTGGGACCTGCCATGCGCGAACTGCGCAGCATTCTGAACAATGTTGATGCCATCACCCGCCGCATCTCTGATGACCCCGCCAATTTTGTGCTGGGTGGTGACAATATCCGGGAATACCAGCCATGAGAAACATTTTTACCCTAGCACTTATAATGTTCCTGGGGGCCTGTAATGTGTTGCCCGAACGCGAACCAATTGATCTCTATGAACTCCCGGCCAGCACAGTGCGAACGGCAACCGGTGGTGACGGCGTCGACAGTCTGCGCATTGATCGCCCGGTGACCAGTGAGGCGCTGAGTGGTAGCCGTATGCTGGTGGCACTGTCGAATGGTCAGATCCAGGCCTTGCCACAGGCGCGCTGGACAGCGCCCGTGCCACTGCTGTGGCGAGACTGGGTGCTGGATGCTTTCTGGCGTGACGGCCGCGTGGCTGGTCTCAGTGCTGCCAGCGAAGGACTGCAGTCGCGCCTGGAGCTGGGCGGCATGCTGCGCGCGTTTCAGATCGAAGACGGTGCCAGCCCGCAGGCCCTGATTCAATATGATGCCTTGTTGATCAGCACGTCCGATCGACGAATCATTGCCAGCCGCCGCTTCGAAGAACGTGAGCCGTTGAACACAATTGAGCCGGCAGAGTCGACACGCGCGCTGGGTGCAGCTGCTGACAGACTGGCACGTGATCTGATTGACTGGGTAGTCCTGCAGTCGCAGCCGGGTGCAACAGGGGAGCCGACCGCACAGCGCCGGGTGTCATTTTCCTGTGAAAACGGTGAAGAGATAGAAGTTCGCTTCTTTGCATTGCAGGGTGTTGCCGTGCTGGTCAGGCAAGGCGAGACGCATGAACTACAACAGCAGCGCACTGCGTCTGGTTTTCATTACACCAATGGTCCGACTGCGGTGCGTGGCCAGGGTGACGAGCTAAGGCTCGAGATTGGTCGTCGGGCACCGATCCAGTGTCGCGCTGCCTGATTGAAGTAAAGACCCTGTAACAACAACGCAGGACTGCGAGTGAGTGTTATGGCTGCACAGGATAAACTTGACGACTTGTTGCGACAACTCAGGCAGACACGCGATGAGGTGGAAGCCGAGATTGATCGCCTGCTTGAGGGTAAACGGGAACAATTCAACTACACACTCAAGCGTGGACGGGTTGTTTTCGATCGCAACATACGCAAGCTTCACCAACAGGAACGACTCGGAAGTCTGCGGTTTATAGCGCGCGCCCCGATTGGCAAGATCCTGTCTTCTCCCGTCATCTATGGCATGATCATTCCGTTGGTGCTTCTGGATATTACAATCACGCTTTACCAGCACATCTGCTTTCGAATCTACAAGATCCCACGGGTTGTGCGCAGTGAATATATTGTCATTGACAGACACCGCCTGCCTTATCTGAATACCATACAGAAGATCAACTGCCTGTACTGTGAGTATGGCAACGGCATGATCGCCTACGCCCGCGAGATTATTGCTCGAACGGAGCAGTACTGGTGTCCGATAAAGCACGCCCAGCGCGCTCGTGGCGTCCATGATCGCGAGCAGCGATTTTTCGATTATGGAGACGCGGATGCCTGGCGCAATGAACTGCAAAAGGTGCGTTGTGACTGGGAAACCCCGGATGCAAGTGAGAGTAAGACTTAATGCCATAACAGACATTGATCCAATAATAATGAGCAAGGAGAGTTGTTATGAAGAAAATGAGTAAGATAGTTTTGACAACCGTGATGTGGCTGGGTGTCAGCGCTTTTGCCAATGCCCAGAACTTTGTACTGACCGTCCATGGTTTTGATGATGGTGGTGACATTCCGGTGAGATTCTCCCAGGCTGCACCGGATGCCGCTCCCGGCGGTGGTACCTCACCGCAACTGAGCTGGGTCAATGCGCCGGCCGGAACCCAGAGTTTTGTGGTTAATATGGAAGACCTCGACTTCGCACCAAACCAGGGTGCCCGCAATCAGGCCCACTGGGTTGTCTGGAACGTTCCAGGTGATGCAACAGGGCTTGCAGAAGATCAGCCTGAAGGGATGCAGTTGCCCAACGGTGCCTATCAGGTCAGTGCAACCGGTCGCGTTTACCGGGGACCAGGTGCGCCGGCGACGCGCCCCAGGCATCACTATATGTTCGAAGTATTTGCGCTGGATACCACACTGGATCTGGAGTACAGCGACGACCCGCTGGAAATGCGTGATCGCGTGATGGCGGCGATGGAGGGGCACGTTCTTGGCAAATCAGTGTACATCGGGCGTTTCAACCGTCCGCAGTAAGCGAGAGCAGCAGGTTCAAATGTATCACCTGGCGCCGCAGTGACTGAAAAGCTGATTGGTTTTCCGCCCCGTTTTACTGATCAGGCCACCATCCTGGTGCTTGGCAGCATGCCGGGGCGGGCGTCACTGGGCGCAAGCGAGTACTACGCGCACCCGCGCAACGCTTTCTGGCCAATCATGGCCCAGGTGTTCGGCTTTGACGCCAATCAGCCTTATGAGCGGCGGGTGGATTCGCTACTCCAGCACAAGGTGGCACTGTGGGATGTGGTGCATCGATGTGTCAGAACAACCAGCCTGGACAGCGACATCGTCAGTGATACCGTCGAGGTGAACGACTTTGGTTCGCTGTTTGTATCGTGCCCGCAAATTCACAGGGTGTGTCTGAACGGTCAGGCGGCCGCCAGATTGTATCGTCGCCATGTACTGCAGGAACTGCCGCAGGCACGGGAAATCGAATGGCAGGTATTGCCGTCAACCAGCCCGGCGCATGCTGCCATGCGCTTTGAGGAAAAATGCCAGCAATGGCAGCAGGCTCTGTTAAAACAATGAAGATACTCATCATTTATACCGGTGGCACCATCGGCATGAAACAGACACCGTCAGGTCTGGCTCCGGCAGGCGACCTGGCCACAGACATGCGTGCGCTTGCCGAGCTCGGGCCGGCCTTCCAGCGCCACGCGCCGGAACTTGATGTGCTTGTATACGATCCGCTGATCGACAGCGCGGACATGACGCCGGCGCTCTGGATAAAGCTGGCTGCGGATATCGAGTCGCGCTACGACAGCTACGATGGTTTTGTTGTGCTGCACGGCACCGACACGCTGGCCTACACAAGTTCCGCGTTAAGCTTTTTTGTGCGCCGCTGGGGAAAGCCAGTGGTGGTGACTGGCGCCCAGCTACCATTTGGTTTTCCCCGCAGTGATGCACGCAGCAATCTGATCTCGGCAATCGAAGTTGCCTGCACCATGCCGGCTCAACAGGCTCAGGTCTGTGTTGTATTCGGGCCACGGATTTTGCGTGGCTGTCGTGTCACCAAGGTTTCCGCCAGGGCCTACGATGCCTTCGATTCACCACGGTTCCCGCCGCTTGGCCAGATTGGTATCGAGATTCGTTACCCGGGTGCACGCCGGCAGGTCATTGGCAAACAGCCCACCAATAAGGCCATCGACGTTCCTGCTAATGATGCCGTCGCCGTGCTGCAATTGTTCCCGGGGATCAGTGACAAGCTTTTTTCTGCCGTCGCGTCCATGCCGGGCCTGCGGGCCATTGTGCTTACCGCCTACGGTGCAGGTACAGGTCCATCGCGTGATCCCGCATTCCTTGACGCCGTGCGCAAGGCTGTAGCGAGCGGTATTGTTGTGCTGGTCGTGTCGCAGCCGCTGGATGGTGTGGTGGATTTCACTCGCTACGCTGCTGGCAGTGGTCTGGCCAGTGCAGGTGCCATCTGCGGACATGATTTGACGACTGAGGCGGCAGTCACCAAACTGTATTATCTGATTGCCTGCGGTTATGATGCTGAAGAGATCGCCAGATATGCGCGACATCCACTGGCGGGGGAAATGACGGTATGAAGACCATCGGATTATTGGGCGGTATGAGCTGGGAATCGACCCAGACTTACTATCGCGCCCTCAATGAGGGTGTTCGCCAGCACCTTGGTGGTTTGCACTCGGCCAGGATTGCCATGATCAGTGTTGATTTTGCAGAGATCGAAGCGCTGCAGCATGCTGGCAACTGGGACGAAACTGCCGTCATTCTGTCAGAGGCTGCCGAGGCTCTTGAGCGTGCGGGGGCTGACTTCATACTTATCTGTACCAACACCATGCACAAAGTGGCGCCGCAGATTCAGGCGCGCGTGTCATTGCCCCTGCTGCACATTGCTGATGCCACCGCCATGGAGCTCAAAACTGCTGGCGTCAGCCGTGTTGGCCTGCTTGGAACGCAGTTCACCATGGAGCAGGATTTTTACAAAGGCCGCCTGCAGGATCACGGTCTGGAAGTTGTTGTCCCAAACCAACTGGGCTGCAAGCGAGTACATGACATTATTTATCAGGAGCTGTGCCTGGGTCAGATCAAAAACGAATCGCGCCAGGTGTATTTGTCTGTGATCGACGAGCTGGTTGAAGAGGGTGCACAGGCGGTCATTCTTGGCTGTACGGAAATTGGCTTGCTGGTTGAGCCGAAGCATACTGATGTGCCGTTGTATGACACCACAGCCATTCACGCGCGCATGGCTGTAGAAGCTGCCATTGTTCCTGACGCCTTGAACATTTTCAGCAGCAAACAGAACATCAGGGTGGGCGAGTAAATGTGGGAGCAGATCCAATCCACTGTCAGTAATTTTGTAGTCTCACACTCTCTGCTGAGTCTGATCACCAGTTCGGTGATACTGATCGTTGGTGTCATCGCACTGCGTGCGCTGGTCAATCGCTACATCGTCAAACATGTGTCATCGACGGAGATGCGGCGCCGCTGGATGGTGCAGACCCGCAGTGCAATGGTGCTGCTGCTGACGCTGGGCCTGATCATTATCTGGGGCGAGGAGCTTAGGACACTCGCGCTGTCGATCGTCGCGATTGCTGTAGCCTTTGTGGTGGCTACCAAAGAATTGATTCTTTGTATGATTGGCTCAATGGTGAAAACCATTTCCAGTTCATTCGACCTCGGGGACCGAATACAGGTCAAGGATTTCCGTGGCGATGTGATTGATCAGAACCTGCTGGCGACGACCATCATGGAAGTCGGGCCCGGCAAATATACCCATCAGCGCACCGGGCGCACCGTGGTCATCCCGAATTCCATGTTCGTATCGGATCCGGTGATCAATGAAAGCTTTACGCATGATTACGTTTTTCATGTCTTTACCGTGCCTTTTCGCCGCGAAGATGAATGGTATGAGGCACAGCAGGCATTTCTGGCCTCGGCACAGCGGCATTGTGGCAGTTATCTCGAAGAGGTACGCCGCTACATGAACCGCATCAGCATCCGACGGGGGCTGGAAGTACCGTCCGTTGATCCGCGCGTAACAATTCAGGTACCAACCGCCGGAGAGGTGCATCTGATTGTCAGGGTGCCGGTGAAATCGGGCGAGCGCGGCTTTGTGGAACAGTCGATATTGACGGACGTGCTGTTGAGTCGAGACTTCAGTCGAGGTGATCAGACCTTAAACGATGCTGCAGCGGAAGGCGAGGACGGTCAGGTTTCAGAGACATCACAGCGGCGACGCTCTGCGGCGTCAACCAGACAGGCGCGTTCGCAGCCAGCAAAAAAGACCACTAAAAAACCAGCCGGGAAGGCTGATCCCGATGCCTGAATCCGCCCCAGAACAGATGCGCCCGATTCTCGTTGAAGCGGCCCAGGTGGTTGATGCGGAGCAGATTGCCGCGATTTATAACTACTATGTCGCCAATACAGTGATCACCTTTGAAGAACAGCCGGTCACTGAAATCGAAATGGCGGGTCGGATCAGTGATGTAGCCGCACTGGGTTTGCCCTGGCTGGTTGCACGGTCTGCTGGTGAGCCTGGTAGCGAACAGTCAGTCGGGATGATTCTGGGATATGCCTATGCAACGCGCTGGAAGCAGCGTGTGGCCTATCGGTACTCGGTAGAAATAACGGTTTATGTGCATCGTGACTGGCACGGCCAGGGTCTGGGCAGGGTGCTGTATACCCATTTGTTTGAGCGACTGCAGGCCGCTGGCGTGCATGCCGCCGTCGGTGGGATTGCACTGCCCAATGCCGCCAGTGTCGCATTGCACGAGACCATGGGTATGACGCAGATTGCCTGTTTTCGTGAGATTGGCTTCAAGGCAGGGCGTTGGCTGGATGTTGGCTACTGGCAGAAAGTGTTCTGACAGTTCAGGGCCATGACTAATCACGACCAAAGAGATACGCATATGAACGAACAGAAAGTGGCACTGGTGACTGGTGCAGCAACCGGCATCGGCAAGGCCTGCGCAGAGGCGCTGGCGACACGCGGGTTTATCATCGCCGCCAATTATCGCAGTCGCCGCGAAGAAGCAGAGCAGATGCTGACGACGCTGGACGGTACCGGACATCAGCTGTTTCAGGCGGATGTCTCTGAGCCAGAGCAGGCCAGTCGGCTGGTGGACGAGGTTGTGTCATCGCTGGGGCGGATTGATGTTCTGGTGAATGCGGCAGGACAGTTCACCAATCAGACCATTGACGGTGACATGTTCTCACAGTGGCAGCAGTCATGGCAGCACAGTATGGCGCTGAACCTGATGGGCCCCGTCAATCTGGCTTTCCTGGCTGCCCAGTCCATGATTAAACGCGGTTCTGGCCGCATCATTAATATCACCTCACGTGGCGCCTTCCGTGGTGAGCCGACCGCACCTGCCTACGGCGCCGCCAAATCAGCATTGAATTCTGCCACCCAGTCCCTGGCGCAGGCTCTGGGACCCAAAGGTATCTGTGTATACGCCGTGGCACCCGGCTGGACAGAAACACCCGCCGCCTCCCCGCGAATCCGCGCACAGGGCTGGGATGGTGTTGCCGCGCAGTCGCCATTGGGGCGTATTGGGCGGCCAGACGAAATCGGCAGTGTGGTAGCGTTTCTGGCGAGTGACAATGCGGAATATCTCACGGGCGCCATTATCGATGCCAATGGCGCTTCGTACCTGAGGAACTGACATGTCTCCCGCCATGACCATTATCGTGATCAATGGTGTGATTCTGCTTCTGTGCTACCTGGTGCTGTTCCCCGTTATCGTCCGTGACAACCTGCAGAAGCTGGCGGTGAATGATCTGTTTGCTTTTGTGGTGGCGATGACCGTTGCCGGCTCCCTGTACATGGACACCAACGTCGAAATCATGGTGATGGGGCTGTCGTTCAACTGGTTCTGGTTCGCGCTGTGCTGTTACATCCTGCTTGAGCTGCCGCTGGCCCTGTGGTATCTCAACAGATATAAACTGTGGCCACCTGCGCCCTGACCCTTATTAATTGTTTTTTGCCTGGAGATCGCGATGTTGCGCCGCCTATTGTTTGCCCTGATGGTTGTTTTGAGTCTGCCTGCCACCGCGCAACAACCCAACATGGCAGTGTTTGCTGCCGCTGAAGCGCAGAAAAATGACTTCATATCGACGCTTCAGGAAGTGGTCGAAATTGAATCGGGCAGTGGCAATTACGAAGGGCTGGTGGAACTGGGCAATCTGATCGCCGGACGCCTGCGCGAGATGGGTGGTGAAGTCGAGCTGCTGGATGCCAATCAGGATGTCTACCGAATGTTTGATACTCCGGAACAGATTGGCCCGATGGTACATGCCCGGTTTGAAGGCCGGGGCGAGCGCGACATCATGTTGATAGCGCATATGGATACGGTCTACCCGGCAGGTATGATCGATGAACAGCCCTTCCGCATTGATGGCAACCTCGCCTATGGATTGGGTATATCCGACGACAAGCAGGGCGTGGCGGTGATTCTGCATGTCATTGCCATGCTTCGCGATATGGGCTTTGATGAGTACGGCACGCTGACCGTATTGATCAATGGCGATGAGGAAATCAGCTCGCCAGGTTCGCGCAGCACTATCACGCGACTGGCAACTGAGCATGACGTTGTGTTCTCTGTTGAACCGACGCGCATGGATAACGACTCCCTGTCGCTGGCCACCAGCGGCATCGGGGCAGCGACAATGACGGTTACGGGTCGGGCCTCGCATGCCGGCGCTGCACCCGAGCTGGGTCGCAATGCCCTTTACGAAATGGCTCATCAGATGTTGCAGCTGAGGGACCTGTCGGACCCGGAGACCGGTTTGAAGGTTAACTGGACGCTGGCCGAATCCGGCACGGTGCGGAATGTCATACCGGCGGAAGCCGTGGTGACGGCAGATATCCGCATGCTGCGCCAGGAAGATTTTGAACGCCTGGAAAGCCGTATTCAGGAGCGTATCGCCAATCAGCTTATCCCCGACACTCAGGTTGCCGTGACCTTCGAGAATCGCCGCCCACCATTGACCGCCACTGAGGCCTCCCGCAGCCTGGCCGCTCATGCTCAGCAGGTTTATGCTGAAATGGGCATGACACTGGTTGTGAATGATGAGGCAGAGGGCGGTGGCACCGATGCGGCATTCGCGGCGCTGGAAACTCAGGCGCCGGTCATCGAACGCTTTGGTTTGCGCGGATTTGGTGCCCACTCCAACAACGATGAGTATGTCGATCTGGATTCGGTAATTCCGCGGCTGTACCTGCTTAGCCGCATGATCATGGACGTCTCACGTGGCAGTGCACCGCTGCAGTGAGTGGTCGCCATGACGGCCGCAGCGGTCCTGAAACAAGCCCTGCGGCAGACACTCTGGTACACTGTGCGCCCTGAAAACATCGCAACCGAATACGGTCACACAGGATTGCACTGATGGCTGACATACTGATTCGTCCCGCCGTGGCCGCTGATACGCCGGCCATTTACCACTTTATTCGTGAGCTAGCCATCTACGAGAAGGCCGAGCACGAAGTCGTGACTACCCCAGAAGAGCTGAAAGCCAGCATTTTTGCCCCGGATTCGTCGGTGCGAGCTCTGCTCTGTTATCTGGACGACCAGGTAGTGGGATTTGCTGTGTACTTTTTTAACTACTCCACCTGGCAGGGCCGTAATGGCCTGTATCTTGAGGATCTTTACGTCTCGCCGCAATTCCGTGGCGTGGGGGCGGGCAAGGCTTTGTTACAATACCTGGCCCGCGAGGCGGTAGCGCTGGGTTGTGGTCGATTCGAGTGGAGTGTGCTGGACTGGAACGAACCCGCCATCAAATTTTATGAGTCAATTGGAGCACGCCCGCAAAGCGAATGGATTCGTTATCGACTGGACGGAGACGCACTGATGTCATTTGCGGCAGGAACGGAAGCGAACCCAGGCACTGTGCCGGGTTCTGATATTGAGGACAAGTCATGATTATAAAACCAAAATACCGCGGCTTTATCTGCACTACGACCCACCCGACGGGCTGTTATAAAAACGTACAGGACCAGATCGCGACCACACAGAAGGAAGTTTCTGGGGCCCAAAGTGACGCTGGACGTCCGCGCAAAGTGCTGGTGATCGGTGCTTCCAGCGGCTATGGTCTGGCTGCGCGTATTACCGCGGCCTTCGGCTATCAGGCAGCGACACTGGGTGTCTTCTTTGAAAAGCCTGGCACGGAGACCAAACCCGGTACCGCCGGCTGGTATAACACCTGGGCGTTCGAGGAAGAAGCGCATAAAGCCGGCCTGTATGCCAAATCCATCAACGGGGATGCCTTCTCGCACGAGGTGCGTGAGCAGGCCATAGATGTGATCAAACAGGATCTGGAAGAGGTCGATCTGGTCATCTACTCGCTGGCCTCGCCGGTGCGTCGCCTGCCTGATACCGGCGAAGTGAAACGTTCGGTGCTCAAGCCTATTGGTCAGGTATACAAATCAACCGCGATTGATACCAACAAAGACCAGATAATCCACGCCGAAGTCGAGCCAGCCAGTGACGAGGAGATCGCCGATACCATCGCCGTAATGGGCGGTCAGGACTGGGAGCTGTGGATGCAGGCACTGGACAAGGCTGGCGTGTTGGCAAAAGGCGCCCGCACAGTTGCCTTCAGCTATATCGGTACCGAAATGACCTGGCCGATTTACTGGCATGGTGCTCTTGGCAAGGCCAAGGAAGATCTGGATCGTGCGGCCCACGCCCTGGATAAATCTCTGTCCGAGAAATACGACGGGGGTGCCAATGTGGCGGTGCTCAAGTCTGTGGTGACACAGGCTTCGGCAGCCATCCCGGTAATGCCGCTGTATATCGCGCTGGTTTACAAGGTGATGAAAGAGAAGGGCCTGCACGAAGGTACCATCGAGCAACTCAACCGCTTGTTCACCGAGCAACTCTATCGCACGGATGGCAATGCGCTGGACGTCGATGAGGCTGGCCGTCTGCGCATGGACGACAAGGAACTCCGTGACGATGTGCAGGGTGAGTGCAAGCAGCTTTGGGAAAAAGTGAACAACGACAATCTGTTCCAACTGACCGACTACGCCGGTTACAAACACGAGTTTCTCAAGCTGTTTGGTTTTGAGCGCAGCGACGTGGACTACGAAGCCGACGTGGCGACAGAGGTCAATCTCAAGACAGTCTAGCTTTTATGTGCTTTGCACTGACTTGAACTGTGAAGTCTTGCACCCCGGCCTGAGCTGGCCGGGGTGTTCACTTTAAAGCCGGAATCGCGCTACCTGTGTACGCAGGCCGGTTGCCAGCTGATGCAAAGATTGCGCGACGTCAGCCGCACCTGCTACCGCGACACTGTTCTGCTCGGACATCCCTGCAATGCGCTCCACATGACGCGATACATCCAGCGTGGCTGAGTCCTGCTCCTGCAGCGCGCCGGAAATCTGATCTACAACCTGCAAAACTTCATCGGCACTGCGACGGATCTGCACGATGGCATCGCCAGCTTCCTGGGCCTGTTCAACGCCGGAGTTGACCAGCTTGACGCCATCGTTCATTTGTTTGACAGCGTCACGTGTACCAGACTGGATCAGCTGAATCATGTCAGCAATTTCATGAGTTGATTTGCTGGTACGTTGTGCCAGCAGTCGAACCTCGTCTGCGACCACAGCGAAGCCGCGTCCCTGCTCACCGGCACGGGCTGCTTCAATGGCGGCATTCAGGGCCAGCAGGTTAGTCTGCTCGGCGATCTCCTGAATGACTCGAATAATGCCGGAAATCTGCTCGGAGTGTTTGCCCAGTACTGTAATGCGTTCAGCGGTCTGCTGGACTGTGCTGGCAATCTGTCCCATGCCATGAAGCGTTCGCTGGATGACCGCACCGCCCTCTTCTGACTTTTGCCCGGAAACCGAGGACAGGCGCCGCGCCTCAGAGGCGTTCTCGGCGACATGACTGATACTTACTGTTAGCTGCTCTACCGTGGCCGCCATGGTGGTGGCTGCTTCAGCCTGATCCCGCGTTGACACAGAGAGTTGGGTTGAAGATGACGAGACCTGCTCGGCGGCCAGCAACAGCTTCTCGGCATTGGCGTGTATGTCAGTAATCATACTGCGCAGTCTGTTCTGCATGTGGCCTACTGCATGCGCCAGCTGGGCGATTTCGTCGTGACCGCTCTGATCAGCCTGAACGTCCAGGTGCCCATCGGCGATTTCGCGGGTGACAGCAACCAGCCGTGACAGGCGGTTGATGATGGATCGGCTCAGGCCACTGGCTACCAGAGCCGCGAGAATGATGGCGAATACACTGGACCCGAGCAGGATGTAGATGGCCTGTGACTGGCTCTGAGCCATCTCATTACGGCGTTCAGACAGAAGCGCCTGCTCGTCTAAGGTCATGCCTTCCAGCAACTCACGCATGCGGTCCATTCTGACCTTGTCGCGCGCTTCAGCGATACGGTCGGTCATGCGTTGCGGGTTGAAAAAGCCATGTTCGATGCGGCGGCGCATGTCGATAATGGGGTCAATATCGTTGGCAAACCAGTCTTCAAAGACTGTGCTGATTTCGTCGAGTCGCTGCTGCTGGGCCGTCACACCGGCGGTTGCCTGCTGCAGACGCTGCATGGCTTCACGAAAATCGCTGCTGCCCTGGTCCAGTCGCTCCAGAAAGGTCTCATTACCCGTCAGCGCAAAGCCGCGCATCCCCGACTCAATGGTGACAATACTGGCCAGCAGGGTCGATTTGTCGTCGAGAATTTCGTAGCTCTGAACATTGAGAGAGATATTGTCGTCGATTCTGGTCAGACTGCTCCAGCTGCCAACGGCCAGCGCGACGATGACAATCAAAATGAGGGCAAAACCAGCAAACAACTTGGTGGTCAAAGAGGCGCGCGATAGGGTGAGCCTGCTTCCAGCCATATCTTAAACTCCTGAGACATTCCGGACTAATTGTCCAGAGACAACAACCTCAGCCTAGCTTAATGGACTGGTGTGGCAGTTTGATGAATCAGCGCGCGCCAGGCTACTTGAAAGCCTGGCGCGGCTGCCTGTGTTACAAAGGGTGTAAACGAACTGGCAACTCAGTGTAACCCTTGACGAAGCTGGAGTAGATGCGGGTCGGCTCACCAGTCACTTCGACCGTATGGAAGCGCTTCAGGATCTCCTCCCAGAGAATGCGCAGTTGCATTTCTGCCAGGCGGTTGCCCATGCAGCGATGGATGCCAAAGCCAAATGAGAGATGCTGTCGCGCACGCGGACGATCAATGATAAAGGAGTCGGGATTTTCTATCGCGTCGCCATCCCGATTGCCCGAGGCGTACCACAACAACACCTTATCGCCCTGGCGTATCTTTTGGCCATTGAGCTCGGTGTCGCATTTGGCAGTGCGGCGCATATAGGCCAGCGGCGTCTGCCAGCGAATGATTTCTGACACCATCGAGGGAATCAATGCGGGATTCTCACGCAGCTTCTGATACTGGTCGGGGTTTTCATTCAGGGCCAGCACGCCACCGGTAATCGAGTTGCGGGTGGTGTCATTGCCGCCCACAATCAACAGTATCAGGTTGCCCAGAAACTCGCGCGGCGGCATGTTGCGGGTGGACTCACCATGGGCAAGCATTGAGATCAGGTCATTGCCTGGCGGCTTGGCGGCGCGCTCGCGCCATAGCTCACTAAAGCGTGCCAGGCACTCCTGCAGGATCTGCAGGCTTTCTTCATAACTGTCGACAACGCCAGCACCGGGAATGGCAGTGGCAACGTCCGACCAGTAGGGCAGCTTGTGGCGCTCCTCGAATGGAAAATCGAACAGCGTTGCCAGCATCTGTGTGGTCAATTCACGCGACACCAGATCAACCCAATTGAAGGTTTCCCCAACAGGCAGGCTGTCCAGAATGGCCCCGACACGCTGGCGGATAAGGCCTTCAAGATTCTTGAGATTGGCCGGTGCCACAACGCCCTGTACCGTCTTGCGCTGCTCGTCATGTTTGGGCGGGTCCATGGCAATGAACATCGGCAGGCTGTATTCGGGCAGCACGTCAACGATGCCAATGGTTGGCTCAGAGCTGTAAATATGCGGAGCAGCCTCGACGGTCATGATGTCCTGATATTTCATCACTGACCAGTAAGGGCCAACCGCCGAGTTCGGACAATAGTGGACGGGCGCATCACGACGCATGCGGGCCATGAAGGGTAAAAACTCGTTGGCCTGCCAGATCCCTGGATGCGCCAGATCGATCTCGTCCAGGGGAATGCTCCATGGGTCACGCCCTACCAGGCTGCGGTTTTGACGCTCTGTGTTCGGGCGGGTCGCGGTAGTCATAAGAAGGCTCCAGGCAATGACTCAGAACTGAAATTCGGGCAGGCGCACAACCAGGCCGTCAAGCTCCTGATTGACATCGATCTGACAGGACAGGCGAGAATTGGCCGCCCTGTCAGGGTTCAGGTCCAGCATGGGCTCTTCGAACTCACCGGGCGGGCCGACTTTGTCCAACCAGGCTTCATCGACAAACACATGACAGGTGCCGCAGGAACATGCGCCACCGCAATCAGCGTCGATGCCGGGTACCAGATTGTCGATGGCGGCACTCATGACGGTGTCGCCCGGAGCTGCGTCGACGTAGTGTTCCTTGCCGTTGTGTTCGATGTACGTGATCTTTGCCATGCTACTTCCTGAACTCCTGTCGTTTACTTGTCTGATGACTGTGATACAGTTCGGAGACTGATCCTAAGTGAAAACTGAACGCATTACAACTTTTCGATATTAGACAACAAAAACAGGTACATACGATGATTGATTTGATGCGTAACTCAATGCGAAAAGCATTGGCATTGGCGTTTCTGGGTGGGTTGATACTGACTGGAGTGGTGGCCTGCGGCAGTGACACCACTACCGACACCGCCACGGAAACAATGACCGGAAACTCAATGGATCATGGCGAACACGAGATGGCGCAGGCCAATTTCGAAGGCCTTAGCGAAGGCTGGAATGCCATTGCACCAGCTGGTAATACCGTCTGCTCCGATGGGTCCGCGTATCAGTTTTTTGTCAAACAGGGAGATCCGGCCCGCGTGATGTTCTACCTCGAGGGCGGTGGTGCCTGCTGGGAAGGTGGCAACTGCGACCCGGATATCCAGCCCAGTTATCAAGTGAACCTGGTGAACACCGATCCGTCGCGTGCACACGGGATTCTGGCACTCGATCAGGTAAGCAATCCGTTGGCTGACTATACAATGGTCTATGCTCCGTACTGTTCGGGTGACGTCCATCTTGGTGATACCGAACAGCATTACGAGATGCCGGCTTTTGACCAGCATGCGGCGCACGCACTGCATATTCGTCACCGTGGCATGGTCAATGCCAACGCGGCTTTGGACTGGTTATACGAACATGTTCAGGGCCCCGCACAGGTGTTTGTCACGGGCTCCAGTGCCGGCTCCATTCCGTCACCTTTTTATGCCGTGAAAATAGCTGAACAGTACCCCCAGGCTGACATTGTGCAGCTGGGTGATGCCTCAGGCGGCTACCGTGGGTTTGCCAACTTCAGCCCATATGATGTCTGGGCAGTGGATCGGGTGGTCAGTGACCTGGACTATATCGCCAGCATTCCCGCTGATGAGTTCAGCTTCCATCACCTGTATCTTGGAGCACAGCAGGAGAATCCGAATATCCGCTTTGCCTCATATGACAATGCCGAAGACAACGTCCAGAAGCAATTCCTGGCGCTGGGCGGAACACCAACGGAATCTCTGCAGCCTCTGCTGATGCAGAATCTGCAGGAGATTAGTGCGGCTATTCCTGACTTTAGATTTTATGTGGCAGGTGGCCCCATGCACACCATCCTGTTGCGACCGGATGTCTACACCTACGAAGTGGATGGTACCCGCTTTGTCGACTGGCTGGCCGGACTGCTGCAGGGTGCGCCTATACCGAACGTGATGTGTGAAGAGTGCAGTGAGCCGCCAGCAGGCCAGGTGTCCGAATAGCAGATGTGTCTGATTGCGTCTGATGCGGCCGCCAGTTGCTGCCAGTTACCGGGCAGGCTGGCGGCCGCATCAGACTCAGTCCGTCAGCTCAGCAGATGCACGCTGCAATGTCATGCTGATATCGGCATCAAGTTTCAGCGTGGCCAGCTCGTCGGCGCGTGTGCGACCGCGGGTCAGGATAGCCAAAGGCTTGTTTGTCAAACTGGCATGCCTGGCGAATCGGAAACCGGAATACACCATCAGGGATGAGCCGATCACCAGCAGGGCCCGGCTCTCATCGATGGCCTTAAAGCACTCGTCAACTCTGGGGCGCGGCACATTATCACCAAAAAATACTACGTCGGGCTTCATGATACCTTCACATTGCTGACAGTCCGGTACATTGAAACCGGAGAAATCCATTTCCAGATCGGCGTCGCCATCCGGGGCAACATCTGCCTGCAGGTTTCCGAAGTGCGGGTTGAGTGAGGCGCATACCTGATGCCAGTCATGACGGTTATGCCGCTCGCCACATGACATGCATATCACCTCATCAGCCCGGCCATGCAGATCGATGGTCCGCGCGCTGCCCGCCTTCTGATGCAGGCGGTCTACATTCTGGGTGATTACCTGGTGCACCATGCTCTGCTGCTCCAGCGTCTGAATGAACAGGTGTGCGCCATTGGGTGCGGCGTTCTGCATGACCGGCCAGCCGACCAGGCTGCGTGCCCAGTAGCGGCGCCGAACGTCCAGGCTTTGCATGAACTCCTGGTGCTGAACCGGTTGTTTGCGTTTCCAGTTGCCGTGTTCGTCACGGTAATCCGGGATGCCAGAGGCGGTACTGATGCCGGCCCCTGTCAGGATGGTGACCGGTGAATTGTCTCTGAGAAATTGTGCCAGCAGCGCTCCCTCATGTGCCATTTCTGGCGCGGAGAGTCCTACCGGATCAATGGTGGAACGCTGCTGGCGCTTGTGTTGAGGTTGTCTATTCAATGTGGATACGGCTTCTGGCATTGGGTTCATTACGGTTTCCTGACAATCAATGAGCAACGGGACCGGACCAATAGCAGATTTGTCACGTGCGACTGCCAAATGATCAACGGACGCGATTGTATGCCAACGATAGTGACGTCAGGATTACAGACGCTGGCATGGTTCGCATTACTGGGATAATCTGCAGAATTCGACGATCACCCCGCATGCTGGAGACCTGCCAATGAGAACTATAAACGTCCCGCGCCTCGCCCTTGGCCTGTCATTGTGTATCAGTTGCCTGAGTCTTGCCACCACCGCTCTTGCACAGCAGCCTCGCTTTGTTGACCCCGCTGATGACGATGCCAATCTGCCGACTGGCGGCAGTATCCTGTTCTGGCAGGGTGATGAGCAGATTGCTGGCTTTAGAAATACTCATCGGCTTAGCCCGGTTCGCCATATCTACAAAGGCGACGAGGTACTGGAGCTGCCTCGTGATCCGCGCGATTTCTCCATGCTTCGCTATCAGGTGGAGGGTAGCGAGTACTCACTTGAGGATTACATGGTGATGAACCATGTGGGTGGTGTGTTGATATTAAAGGATGGCGAAATAGCATTGGAGCGCTACGGACTTGGCAATGATGAGGAGACTCGCTGGGTGTCGTTCTCGATGACCAAGTCGGTGGTGTCATTGCTGACCGGGGCCGCCATACAGGATGGTTATATCAACAGTGTTGATGATCCGGTCACCGATTATCTGCCTCAGTTGCAGGGCACATCGTATGAGGGTGTGACAGTCAAGCATGTGCTGCAGATGGCGTCGGGTACCGACTGGAACGAAGACTATGCCGACCCGCAGTCGGATGTAGCGACCTCGCCTGGGGACATGCTGGAACTGATGAAGTTCATGGGCAGCAAACCGCGTATTGCGCCGCCAGGTGAGCGCTTCAACTACAACACGGGTGAGACCAATCTGGCGGGTGCCATCGTACGCGCCGCCATTGGCAATAACCTTTCCGCTTATCTCACCAACAAAATCTGGCAACCCTGGGGTATGGAGGCAGACGCGACCTGGATCAGTCATGGCCCTTATGGTGGCGAGCTAGGCGGTTGCTGTATTGCCCCGGTCCTGCGCGACTGGGGTCGGTTGGCACTGTTAGTCCTGAATGATGGCCAGCTTCATGATGGGACCCGAGTGGTACCTGCGAACTGGATAGAGGATTCCACAAGTCCTTCGCCCGGCAGCGACAACTACGGCTATCTTTGGTGGCTGAATGGCGACGATACGTTCCGTGCCAGCGGCATTTTCGGTCAGGCGATCTATCTTAACCCTGAACAGGATCTCGCCATCGTGATACAGGGAGCCTGGCCCCAGGCCACCGGCGCCATGTTTGCCCGTCATCGTGACGCCTTCTTCCGGGCAGTTGATGACATGCTGGCAGACTGAGCCAAATGCCGACGCCAGACTCTCAGGAGCGCTCGCCGTTACATAGCCCTGGTTTTGGGCAGAGCCTGGTATGCTTTGGCGGCATACTGATAATCATCGCTGTTGGTCTGTTTGCCTTTTCGATCAGCCTGCATAGTCTGATGTTCCTGTGTCTGATGTGGACAGCCGTTCATGTGCGCCTGCTGGGTTATGACTATCAGGCCATTCGCGAGATGATGAATGCAGGCATTGTGCGTGCATTGCCCGCCCTTTATATCTTCATGCTGATTGGTTTTCTGATTGCTGCGCTGATGCATAGTGGCACGGTTGCTGCGTTGATCTTTCATGGTCTCAATATATTGCAGCCCTCCTGGTTTCTGGCGGCTGGCCTGGTGTTGTGCAGTCTAATGTCAGTTGCAACCGGGACCTCGTGGGGGACGGCAGGCACGCTGGGCGTGGTGTTGATCGGTATTGGCTCGGCTTTGTCCATTCCCCTGCCTCTGGTAGCCGGCATGGTGGTTTGTGGAGCGACCTTTGGCGACAAGATGTCGCCAGTTTCCGATACCACCAATCTGGCGGCGATGAGTGCCGAGACAACGCTGTTTCGCCATATAGGTGCCATGTTGTACACCACGGTACCGGCCTTTGTAATCAGTTTTCTGGTGTTTCTGTGGCTGGGAATGCGTTATGCCGGTGAGGACCTGCCACAGGCCAGCATTGTCGAAATTCAGCAGGGACTGTCGTCCCAGTATTCGCTTGGCCTGATACCAACGCTGCTGCCCCTGATAGTCATGCTGGGGCTCAGCCTGCGACGCTACGCCGCCGAAGTATGCATGTGCGCCAGCATCGTCACTGCCGTCGCCGTGGCGATGATCTATCAAGGTGGCAATCCTGTGACTGTCCTCAACAGTCTGTGGAGCAATTCACCGGGGCAGACCGGTATCGTCATGCTGGATGAGTTACTGGGCCGAGGCGGGCTGCTGAGCATGAGCTGGACGCTGCTGCTGTCGATCATGGCGCTGGCACTGGGTGGTCTGCTGTTCCAATCAGGAATCCTGCCGGAGTTGCTTAAAGGTTTTATCGCCCGTCTGCGCAGCAGGCTGGCCCTGATCGCCGGAACACTGGTGTCTGGGGTCGCCTCCAATATGGCCATGGGTGAGGCCTATATCAGCATCATTCTGAACTGCCAGTTGTTCCGCAAGGCATACGAAGCCTTGGGGCTGGATCGTGTGATGGTGTCGCGCACTGTCGAAGAGGGGGCGACAATGAGTACGGGTCTCATCCCCTGGACGACGGCAGGCGCATTTTATGCGGCGACGCTGGGAGTGCCGGTGCTGGACTACCTGCCTTATGCGTTTCTTAACTACCTCAACCCGATCGTTTCGTTAATTATGACAGGCCTGGGCATCGGTTTGCTGAAAGCGAAAATTAGCTGAATTAAAGGTTGACAGCTTTTGGCATCGGGTTTTACTCTGAGTCCATGTTCAACTGAGAAAGAAGAGGAGGTGATCCAATGTCTAGTGATATGGCTACGGTTTCAATGGATGTTGGTGGTATTAAATTGGCAGGAAGTAACGTCCTGCTGGGTTGATAACACTCCACTCTTGACTCAGTGGACAACGGATCATCAGCCATCCGATAATATGTGGTAAGCGGATGACACGTAGTTTGCGAATCAAGAGTTGGTTCCATTGGAACCAGGCGTCACGGAAAGGGAGCTTCGGCTCCCTTTTTTGATCGGGTTGAGGCTGTTTATTGATGTGCCAGTGACCCTCCCAATGTTGATGCCTTGCAGTTTATGCTCCACCCGCCTATGTCTTTTGCTCCCAACTTTCTGCCTGGAGCGTCCATCATGATGCAACTAATCAAACATCTGTTTTCACGATTTACTTTCACTTCCTTTGCCCGATTGCCGTCGTTACGCGCGAGTCTGTCACTGACAGGTATACGCAAGCCTCTGGCGCAGTTTTTTCTACTGGCTGGCCTGGCAATGGTGTTGGTCGCCTGTGGGCCCTCAGAACCAGAATCAAATGCACCGGCTGTCGAAATCAGCGAACAGGTAGCCGACGCCGCCAGTGATATGCGCACGGGTGCAACAGGCAGTCCCGCAAGCCAGGAGTTTGAGACTTTTCTGGAGGATGTCTTCCAGCAGGAGCTGGAAGCCTCGCCGCTGTTCAAAACGCAGATCGGCATGATCGACGATGACCTTGAAGCCTACGGACAGTGGGACGATTTTTCAGATCAGGGTGCCATTGATGCGCACCAGCGCACACAGCGCTACCTGGCTGAGATGCGTGAGAATTTCTCGCTTGAAGCGCTGACGCCACAGGAGCAGTTGACCTACCGGTTTATGGAGTTTGAATGGCAGATGGACGATCGGCAGTTTCAGGTGCGAGACAGTCAGTATGCGTTTTCTCCAATGCAGGATGTGCTGTCGAGTCTGGTCACGTTTCTGATCAATAACCACCGTGTCAGCAGTGAAGCGCATGCCGATGCCTACGTGTCGCGGCTGCAGGGCCTGGATACTGTGATCAACAGCGTGATTGAAGAAGCGGAGCGGCGTGCCGCAGAGGGCGTCCTGCTGCCATCCTTTGCTTATCCAAGGCTGCTGAGTTCTGCGCAGGCAATGGTAACTGGTGCAGAGTTTGGCAACGCTGAGGAGCCTAGTGCACTGCTGGCAGACTTCAATGCGAAAGTAGATGCGCTGGATGTAACTGAAGAGCGTGCGGAAGAGCTCAAGACAGCCGCCAGTAGCGCCATGACTGAGGTATTTGCACCCGCTGTGGAGCGTTATATGGCATCGCTGCGTGACATGGAGTCGCAGTCCGATGGTCGCGATGGCGTATGGAAGCTGCCCAATGGCGAAGCATTTTATGCCAGCCAGCTGAACCTGTTTACGACACGTGATGACTTGAGTGCCCAGCAGATTCACGATATTGGTCTGGCTGAAGTCGCACGTATCCAGGACGAAATGCGCACGATCATGACAGAGGTCGGATTTGACGGCACGCTGGCGGAATTCTTTGAATACCTGCGTACTGATCCGCAGTTCTATCTGCCCAATACGCCGGAGGGGCGACAGCAGTATCTGGATGATTCAACCGCAATGATCGAACAGGTCATGGAAGTGGCGCCGCAGTACTTTGACACGCTGCCAGAAGCAGCGCTTGAAGTGCGCGCAGTTGAGCCTTTCCGTGAGGCAACAGCGACGGGTGCATTTTATAATCAGCCGGCGCTGGATGGCTCGCGACCTGGTTACTATTACGTCAACCTGTCCAATATGAATGACAACCCGACCTACCTTATGGAATCGCTGGCCTACCATGAAGGCGCCCCAGGTCACCACTTCCAGCTGGCATTGGCGCAGGAGCTGGAGGAGCTGCCCATGCTGCAGCGTCTGACGTTTTACTCTGCCTATGTTGAAGGTTGGGGGCTGTATGCCGAGCAGCTTGGCAAGGACATGGGATTCTTCACGGATCCCTACAAGGATTTCGGGCGCCTGAGCTACGAGATTTTCCGTGCTGCGCGATTGGTCGTAGATACCGGCATTCATCATCTGCGCTGGACCCGCCAGGAAGCGATTGATTACATGATGGCCAATACTCCGATGACCGAAGGTGATATCACGCCCGAAGTGGAGCGATACATCGTATGGCCAGGCCAGGCGGTGTCCTACAAGATCGGTATGATGACCATTCTGGAGCTTCGCGAATTGGCCCGGCAGGAGCTGGGAGACGAGTTTAGCTGGGGTGGCTTCCATGACGCCGTGCTGACAGCGGGCTCACTGCCATTGCCCTTGCTGGCTGAACGTGTCGAAGCCTGGATCGAATCAGAACAACAGCCGTAATAGTCGGCAGCAATTAATCAGGGAGTTGGACCATGAGCAGTCAGGAGCGCATCGTATTTCTGAACGGCGAATATCTGCCGCAGTCGCAGGCCAGAGTTTCTGTGTTTGACCGCGGTTTTCTGTTCGGTGACGGAGTCTACGAGGTGATCCCGGTCATTCGTGGCAAACTGGTCGACGAAGACTACTCGGTAGAGCGGCTGAACCGCAGCCTCAATGAAATTGACATGGCCTGGCCCTGCGAGCCAGAGGCCTATCTTGAGATGCTGCGGACACTGATCGCGCATAATGAGCTGGTTGAAGGCAGTGTTTATGTTCAGGTCACACGCGGCGTGGCCGAGCGTGATTTTGCCTACCCGGCCGACACGCCAACGTCCCTGATGGCTTACACGGCCAGGCGCGCGCTACTGGATAATCCGCTGGCGGCCAAAGGCGTCAAGGTCGTGACAGTGCCAGACTTGCGCTGGAAGCGTCGTGACATCAAATCGCTGAACCTGCTGGCGCAGTGTATGGCCAAGCAACAGGCAGCGAGTGCGGGCGCCTTTGAAGCCTGGATGGTTGAAGACGGGCGCATTACCGAAGGCGCTTCGTCGTCGGCGTTTATCGTCAAGGATGGCTGTATCATCACGCGCGCATTGTCCAACACCATTCTGCCGGGTATCCGTCGCCGGGTTATTCTCGAGCTGATCAATCAGCACGGCATGGCGCTGGAACAGCGTCCCTTCTCTGTCGAGGAAGCTCTTCATGCGGATGAGGCTTTCCTGAGCAGCGCCACGACCCTTGTGTTGCCAGTGACTCACGTGGATGGCACTGCTATCGGCGATGGCAGACCGGGCGAAATTGCTGCACGTTTGCGCGAGCTGTATGTTGCCAGTCTGCTGGCGGAAGCGGACGGAAAATAGTATAACCTTGTCAGGTTAGGGGGCTAACCTTCAACTGACGAGGTTGTTATGCAAAAGAGTCTTTTCGCCCGCGCATTTGTCATTGCTCTGGTTGTCCTATTGCCGGTCACATTGTTCGCCGAAGGAGGTCGTACCCCGCTTCGCGTCGAGAATGGCATCGTGACCAGCGCGTCTCGCCTGGCGTCAGAAGTAGGCGTTGATATTCTTCAGCAGGGCGGCAATGCCGTTGATGCTGCCGTTGCGACGGCATTCGCACTGGCCGTTACCTGGCCGACAGCGGGCAATATTGGTGGTGGTGGCTTTATGGTCTACCACGGAGCTGATGGGCACGCAACGACCTTCGACTTCCGCGAGAAAGCACCGCTGGCCTCTACTGAGCGAATGTACGTGGGCGCCGACGGGCAAAGTACCAACATGCAGCACCGCGGCTTCCTGTCGGTTGGTGTGCCGGGCACCGTTGCTGGACTTGTGCTGGCACATGAGAAGCAGGGTAATCTGCCATGGGCGGCGCTGGTAGAGCCGGCGATACGGCTGGCGCGAGATGGCATTCCCGTCACATACGCTTTGTACGATGGTTTTAACCGCAATCAGGCCAATTGGGACCTGTACCCTTCCTCTGCCGCCGTCTTCCGCAAGGCAGATGGCTCACATTATCAGCTGGGTGACACCTGGGTGCAGCCAGATCTGGCGCGCACGCTGGAGCGCATCCGTGATGAGGGACACGATGGCTTCTATCGCGGTGAGAACGCCCGCATGCTGGCCAGCTTCATGCAGGCCAATGGTGGTCTGATTACTGAGGAAGATCTGGCGCGTTATGAGGCTATTGAGCGCGAACCGGTGCGCGGCAGCTATCGTGGTTATGATGTGATTAGTATGCCGCCACCCAGCTCCGGTGGTGTTGGTATCATCCAGATGCTGAATATTCTTGAGGGCTTCGACCTTGCCGAGATGGGGCATAACTCGGCGCAGTATCTGCATGTGCTGACCGAAGCCATGCGTCGCTCCTACGCCAGTCGTGCCGAATTTCTCGGTGATCCGGACTTCAATCCTGATATGCCGGTAGACCGTCTCATCAGTAAAGACTACGCTGACAGCCTGCGTGCCAGCATTGATATGGATCGTGCCTCAATCAGCGATGAGAGTCGCTTCTCCCAGGTTTATGTGAGCGAAGACACGACCCACTTTTCTGTTGTGGACGCCGAAGGCAATATGGTCTCGCTGACCTACACGCTGGAGCAGAGCTACGGCTCACGAATTGTGGCTGAGGGTGGTGGTTATCTGCTCAACAATGAAATGGGCGACTTCAATCCAGTGCCAGGTGTCACTACCAGAGACGGGCAGATCGGTACGCCGCCCAATCTGCTGGCGCCTGAAAAGCGCATGCTGTCCAGCATGTCTCCTACCATCGTCGCACAAGGCGGGCGTCCCGTGCTGGCCATCGGCAGCCCGGGTGGCCGCACGATCATCAATACGACGCTGCAGGTGATCCTGAACATGATCGATCACGACATGAACGTGGCGCAGGCTGTTGAAGCTGGCCGCATTCATCACCAGTGGCTGCCCGATGTCACCAGCATGGAAGAGCTGATGTTCTCACCGGATACCATCCGCCTCTACGAAGCCAAAGGCCACACTGTCCGCGTGCGAGGCAGCCAGGGTTCTGCAATGGGTGTCTATCACGACTGGGAGACAGGCATTGTGCACGGTTCAGCAGATTCGCGTCAGGGTGACAGCGCTGCAGTGGGCTATTAAGCGCCGTTAAAGCCTTTAGCCACCAGATACACCTCCCGTGAACGAGCGCGGGAGGCATCTGGCTTGCGGATTACAACTTTGTTGAAACTGCTGCGTACATCCTTGACGTAGTCGTCGTAACCTTCGCCGTGAAATACCTTGGCGACAAAATCACCCCCAGGTTTCAGCACTTCACGGGCCATATCCAGTGCCAGTTCCACCAGGTACATCGAAGCTGCCTGATCAGCCGCATTCACACCACTGATGTTTGGTGCCATATCCGACATCACCAGATCGGCCTGCTGCCCGCCCAGGCTGGCCATGATCTGATCGAACACTTCCTGTTCAGTGAAGTCACCCTGAATAAAATCAACATCAGCGATGGAGTCCATGGGCAGGATATCGGAGGCTATCACGCGGCCTTTGGGTTCGACCATTGGTGCGACCACCTGTGACCAGCCGCCTGGCGCTGAGCCAAGGTCCAGCACCAGCATGCCAGGCTTGATAAGCCTGTCTTTGTCGATCAGCTCTATCAGCTTGTAGCTGGCTCGCGAGCGATAACCGTCGCGCTGGGCCTGTTTGACGTATGGGTCGTTGACATGCTCATTGAGCCAACGGCCACTGCTTTTGGATCGGGCCATAATTTACGTTCGAAGAGTGACTTTTGACGGGTCAGAGCATAGCATATCCGTCTATAAACCTCTGCCGGTGTCGCCGGCCAGGACTGATCATGATTCGCTTGACTGAACTTGCTTTGCCGCTCGACCATGCCCCCGAGGCCCTGCCAGCCGCCATCGCGCAACGACTTGGCATCCCTCAGGAGGATCTCCTCAATATCGTTGTGTTCAAGCGCAGTTACGACGCGCGCAAAAAGAACAGTGAAATTACCTTTGTCTACATTGTCGACGTTGAAGTGCGAGATGAGGCCGCTGTATTGGCTGCTGCAGTCAATCACACGCATATCAGGCCAGCACCGGACACGAACTACTATCAGGTTGCCAGCGCGCCTGCGAATTTGACCGATCGCCCCGTCATCGTTGGTTTTGGCCCCTGCGGCCTGTTTGCGGCACTGATTCTGGCGCAGATGGGCTTTCGGCCCATCGTGCTGGAGCGTGGCCGCAATGTTCGTCAGCGCACACAGGACACCTGGGCGCTTTGGCGCAAGCGACAACTGACGCCTGAGTCCAACGTCCAGTTTGGTGAGGGCGGTGCCGGTCTGTTCTCTGATGGCAAGCTGTACAGTCAGATCAAAGACCCAAAATTCTATGGTCGCAAAGTCATGCAGGAGTTTGTGCAGGCCGGCGCACCTGAGGAGATACTGTACGTCAGCAAGCCGCATATCGGCACATTCCGTTTGACCGGAGTCGTGGCAGCCATGCGTAAACAGATTGAGTCATTGGGCGGCGAGATACGCTTTGAAAGCCGGGTAGTGGACTTTCTGACAGGCGACGACGGTATGGAAGGCGTGGTCCTGGAGTCGGGCGAACAGATCCTGTCCAGGCATGTTGTGCTGGCGCTTGGTCACAGCTCGAGGGACACTTTCCGTCAGTTGCACGCGCGTGGTGTATTCATGGAAGCCAAGCCGTTTGCGATAGGCTTCCGCATTGAGCACCCGCAGTCCCTGATCGACAAGGCCAGGCTGGGCAAATACGCGGGGCACCCGGCACTGGGTGCGGCGGATTACAAGCTGGTTCATCACGCAAAAAATGGACGGTCTGTTTACAGTTTCTGCATGTGTCCGGGTGGCACTGTGGTGGCCGCGACCTCAGAGACCGGTCGTGTTGTGACTAACGGCATGAGCCAGTACTCACGCAATGAGCGCAATGCCAATGCCGGTATTGTTGTTGGCATCAGTCCGGAGCAGGATTTCCCGGGTGGCCCGCTGGCAGGGCTTGCCTTACAGGAGGCTCTGGAAACTCAGGCCTATCACCTGGGTGGCGAAGACTACAGTGCGCCGGCGCAACTGGTAGGAGATTTTATTCGCAGGAAATCATCCGAAAAATTGGGTGACGTGATCCCTTCTTACAAGCCTGGCATTAGATTAGGCTCGCTGGACAGTGCCCTTCCTGAGTATGCGATTGATGCAATTCGCGAGGCCTTGCCAGTGTTTGGGCGACAGATTCGTGGTTTCGATCGGGACGACGCTGTGCTGACGGGTATTGAATCAAGAACGTCATCTCCGGTCCGGCTGACACGCGACAAGCAGAGTCTGCAGAGTCTGAACACGCGAGGCCTGTATCCGGCGGGAGAGGGTGCCGGTTATGCTGGTGGTATTCTGTCGGCTGGTGTGGATGGTATCAAGGTTGCTGAAGCAGTCGCGTTAGCGATGACACAGGGACACAAAGGCTGAGTGCTAATGGGTGAATTGACGACAGACCTGATCAGGAAGCTGCACCAGAAAAAGTACCGTCAGCAGGCGGGATATTTTCTTGCGGAGGGTGAGCATCTGGTTCAGGAGCTGGAGAAAGCTTCTGCGTTCAATGTTGCCCTGCAGGCGAGTGAATTGCTGGTAACAGAGCGTTTTGAAGGCTGGCCAGGACGTCTTCGAAAACGTGTGGTCAGCGATGCACTCATGAGCAAATTGTCAGATACGCGCTCACCGCAGGGAATCATAGCCTGTGTGCCAATAGCCGCGATTCAGTCTTGCAGTGGGGCAGCGGAAAAAGCGGAACGCTCAGTCTACTTTCATGAAATACAGGATCCCGGCAATTTGGGCACCATACTGCGCACACTGGCGTGGTTCGGTGGTTTTCGTTGTCTGTTAAGTCCGGGCAGTGTTGATCCATTCAATAGCAAGGTGGTTCGTGCCAGCATGGGGGCAATCTTCCATGTGCCTGTTGAATGTGACATTACGCCCGGGCAGCTGCAGCTGCGCCACGCGGATATCGCCTGTCTCGGCATGCAGGGCGAGTCGCTGAAGTCGGCAGCGTTCCGACACAGCCGTTGCCTGGTATTTGGAAATGAGGCACGAGGGCTGCCATCGGATTTGATTTCAATGACAGGTGCGACCGTTTATTCGATTCCGGGCAGTGGTGCCATTGACTCACTAAATCTTGCCAGTGCGGTCAATATGAGCATCTACGAACTTATGCGCTGATCTGTTTGTGGTCAGCTCCCATGCGCTGTACATCATTGTGTCCTGCTACACTGACTGCATTTCGACCGGTCCGTTTGCTGTGGTACAGAGCGCTGTCAGCACGCGCCACCAGAGCGTCGACGGAGCCATCTTCAGGCTCACGGCAAGCGACCCCGGCGCTGATTGTGAGAGAGAATTCCTGACCGTCGGTAGAACTGTATTTGTGATCACTGATTGTCTGCTGAATGCGCTGAGCTGCTTCCACGGCATCCTCCAGTGCGGTATCCGGCAATAGAACAGCAAGTTCTTCACCGCCGTGGCGCGATGCTAAGTCTTCTGGGCGAATGGATTGTCTTATCAGCGTAGCTGCCTGAGCCAGCACTCGATCGCCGGTTTGGTGCCCGTAGGAATCATTAAGTTTTTTAAAGTGGTCAAAGTCCAGCAGTATCAGAGAAACCGGCTGGCTTCTTCGCTCGCTCCGTGACCACTCTTCCTGCATCCGCTGGTATAAATGACGCCGGTTGGACAGCTGCGTCAGATCATCCGTGTGGGCCTGTGCCTGCAATCGGCTGTTTAGCGATTCCAGGGTCTGTTGTGTTTGTTCAACCGTGTGTTGCAAGTGTTTATCCCGAGTGATGTCTCGCAACAGCACGATCTGACCTTTGGCCGGTCCGTCCAGACTCTGGACTGGGCTCATACGTATATCAAGCCATCGACCGTCTGTCAGTCGGGTCTCGCTGTGATCCGTTCCCGTTGCTAATGCACCCTTCGGCAGGGCATCTGACAGAGGTTTGCCAAACACGATAGCCTCAGCGCCGAGCAAGGATTTTGCTGCGGCATTAGCATCGGCGATAAGCCCCTGATCATCAATGGTAATAACACCATCTTCGAGTTTGTCGAGGATGTGCCGCCTGGCGATTGGCAGGACAGAGAACACTTTGTGCTTTAGCGCTGACATCAGAATCAGGCTGGCAAGGGCGAACCCCAGAGGCGTCGGATCTATGGGTAGCAGCTGCACTCCGAAAATGAAGGGCAGGTTAAGTGTGAGGACCATCAGAGGCGCTGAGATCACGTAAAAAAACTGCCGCCGGTGACCCGGCAGAAAACCAATTCGGTTGGCCAGAATCACCGTACCTATGGTGACCGCGCTGTAACTGTAGGCGACGTAAACTTTGAACCAGGGGCCGTAGGTGATATCCAGGCCTACCGAGTCGGTTCGCGGCTGAAAATCAGCCCAGAGCTGACCGTGATAGCTGTTGGTGAACGCCAGCAAAATGGTGACAGCGGGTGGTATCCAGATCAGAGGGACCCAGCGCCTGACGATCCGGTCATAGCCGGCGTAACACAGCGACGCGGAAAACCAGAGCACTGGCACTGATGCAATGGCGACATATTGCAGCTGTGCGATGAAATAGCGGTAATCCAGGTTCTGCCACAATAGACTTGCCCATTGCCCTGCGCACCACCAGGCTACCATGCCACCCATGGCGGCCATGTACTGTCCGGCGGGAGGCCGCATGAACATGCTGGTTTGACGGGTCACGTACAGACAGATCACCGTGCCCAATAATGAAGGCAATATCCACCAGGTCATAGGTGCTCAGGTTTACAGGTTTATTGATGGGTGCAGTCTTACAGACCCGCAGGTCTACGTCAATTTGTTGAGAATTGTAAATTGGCAAGGCGAGCGTACAGCGCGTTAGTTGCCATCAGTTCATCGTGACTGCCAAGTGCCACTAGTTGTCCTTTATCCATGACCGCAATGCGGTCGACATTCCTGACCGTCGCCAGACGGTGAGCGATGATGATGGTGGTGCGCCCGGGCATCAACTTCTCAATAGCCATTTGGACGTTTGACTCGCTTTCGGCATCCAATGCACTAGTAGCCTCGTCCAGCAAGAGGATGCGGGGGTTTTTCAGGATGGCGCGGGCGATGGCCAGGCGCTGCTTTTGACCGCCGGACAGCCGAATACCCGCCTCTCCCAGATAGCTGTGCCAGGTGTCTGGCAGCCGTTCGATAAACTCGCTGGCATAGGCCGCCTCGGCTGCCGCGTGAACCTCGGCATCACTGGCATCGGGGCGCCCGTAACGAATATTTTCCATGACAGTGCCGGTGAACATGGCCGGTTGCTGGCTAACCAGAGCGATATGCTGGCGAAGATCAAGTGGGTCAACATGACGGATATTGATGCCGTCGAGTAGAATTTCACCACTGTCAGGGTCGTAAAAGCGCAAAACCAGGTCGAGGAGTGTCGATTTGCCGGCGCCGGAGGGTCCGACCAGTGCAAGGCTGGAGCCCGCCGGGACGCTCAGATCCAACCCGTCGATAGCTGGCTGTCCAGGCCGTGTCGTGTAAGTAAATTTCAGTCTGTTGATGGCCAGCTGGCCGGCGATCTCTGCGGGCAGCGGTACCACCGGGTCTGGCGTGGTAATCAGCGACTCGGCGTTCAGCAGCTCCATCAGTCGCTCGGTTGCGCCCGCAGCTCTCTGCAGGTCGCCAATTACCTGGCTGATCGCGCCCACGGCAGAGGCCACCATGACTGCGTAAACAACAAAGGCGGTCAGTTCACCTGCTGTCATGCGTCCGCTGATCACGTCCTGGCCACCAACCCAGATCATCGCCGCCAGCGCCGCAAACACCAGGGTCATGACCAGTGCAATCATGATGGAGCGGGCTTTAACCTGTGCCAGTGCGACATCAAATGCCCGTTCGACGTATTCGGCAAAGTGACGTCTGTCAGTGGCCTGGTGGTTGTAGGCCTGAACGGTTTTTATCTGCTGAATGCTTTCGCCAACATATGCCCCAACGCTGGCGATCTCGTCCTGCGTGTGACGTGATAGCTTTCTGACGCGTCGACCGAACAGGACAATAGGACCGATTACCAGAGGTATGCACAACAACACTACAGAAGTCAGACGTGGGTTCGTAATGAACAGAAAGATGACACCACCGATCAGCAGCAAAAGATTGCGCAAGGCGATGGAGGCAGAGGAACCTATGACGGTCTGCAGCAAAGTGGTATCTGTCGTAATCCGCGACTGTATTTCGCCACTGCGGTTATCCTCAAAATAACCCGGATGCAAAGACAGCAGGTGACCGAACACTGCCTGGCGAATATCTGCCGTCACCCGCTCACCCAGCCAGGACACCCAGTAAAAGCGAGCAAAGGTGCCGAATGCCTGCAGCAGGGCGACCACAACAAACCCGGTTATTGCCGTGCCCAGTGATTGACTGGAGCCTGCGACAAAACCTGCATCAACGATGATGCGAACATACTGCACCAGGCCCAGTGTAATGGCTGCCGTGAAGATGAGTGCCAGCAGAGCGAGCAGAATCTGGCGTGAGTATGGGCGTACAAACCGAAGAGCTTGTAGCAGGGGAGATTGATTACGATCAGGCGGGTTTGTCATGGCAGAAGTCTGTCATGCAATGTTCGGCGCGGCAAGCTCCCCTTTGGTCGCAACTCGGCTGAACCAAGTTGAGTCGCTGGCAGCGCTGCACTATGCTGATTGCGTCACTCATAAAGGAGACCCGATCATGTTAAAACACACTTTGCTTCAATGGCGCGCACCAGCGATATTGGCATCCGCTCTTTTTGCCCTGACACTCAGTCATGTGTCTGCCGCGCAGGACCATCAGATGTCAGCGATGGCCGAGATGGAAGACACGATCACTGTGGGCAGCAGTGCATTCGATCACCATGGCACCATACCGCTGGCCTATACCGCCTATGGCGACAATCTGGTGCCACAGATTACCTGGGCTGATCTCCCGGAAGGTACTGAGCAGCTGGCCCTGGTAATGGACGATCCGATTGCACCGACGCCCCAGCCATTTGTCCACTGGGTTGCCTATAACATTCCCGCTGCGGCTGGTGAAATTCCTGAAGGGCTGCCGCGTGACGCGCAGGTGACTACGGTTCCCGCCCTGGCCGGTATGATCAACGGTATCAACGGCATACGCCAGACTGGATACTTTGGCCCGCGTCCGCCGGTGGACGGCAAGCTGCACGCCTATCACTTCCGCATCTATGCGCTGGATACCGCTCTGAATCTGCCCGAGGGCCTCAACAAGGCTGACTTGCTTGCGGCGATAGAAGGTCATATTCTGGGCACCGGTATGCTGATGGGACACTATCAGCGCGAAGAATAATGCTGAACGTAGAATGATGCTTGAAGTGGTGGCTGTCAGTGCGGTCATCACTGGCCTTCCTGCTCGCTGCAACAGCCCATAACAATAACAGTAAATGAGGTAAGCATGAACGAGCACGATACCAAAGCCAGTATGCGCAAAGTCGCTCTGACCTCGCTGGCGGGTACATCCATCGAATGGTATGACTTCTTTTTGTACGCGTCCGCTGCGGCCATTGTTTTTCCAGTACTGTTTTTCCCCTCTGATATGCCACCCACGGTGGCACTGATTGCCTCCTTCAGCACCTTTGCCATAGGCTTTATTGCCAGGCCACTCGGCGGAATCATTTTTGGTCACTTTGGCGACCGCATCGGTCGTAAGCGGGTTCTGGTGATTGCGCTGATGATGATGGGCGTGGCGACGACACTGATTGGCCTGCTGCCGAGCTACGAAACGGCTGGCGCGCTGGCGCCATTGACGTTGATCATCCTGCGCTTTGTACAGGGCCTGGCCATCGGCGGTCAGTGGGGAGGTGCCATGTTGCTCGTTACCGAGTCAGCACCGGCAAATAAACGTGGCTGGTATGGAGCCTATGCCCAGGCTGGTGCGCCGATCGGGGTCATTCTGGCGAATCTGGCTTTCCTGAGTATCAGCTATTCTGTGTCTGAAGAGGCCTTCATGAGCTGGGGCTGGCGGGTGCCGTTCCTGGCCAGCATTGTCCTGATAGGCATCTCCATGTATGTCCAGCTGCATCTTGAGGATACACCGGCGTTCAAAGAGCTGGCTCGACTGAAGCAGCAACGGGCAAGCCAGAAGTCCAGCCTGACCAGCGGTGAGCCGCTGCAGTCACCCGAGGAAGCACTGGCGGAGGTGATTGCCGACAGTCCGCCCGGGCCCGTTCGTTCGCCCGTGCTCGAGGCCCTGCGACTTTACCCTGGGCGCATCTGTCTGGCGGCGGGTGCCTTCCTGTCTATCCAGGTCACTTTTTATATTCTTATTGCGTTTGTTGTGGCCTATGGCAGCAGTCCTGATGGTGTGGGGCTGTCGCGCAATACCCTGCTGGCGGCGGTACTGATTGGCTCAGCCATTCAGGTGCCATTCCAGTTCTGGGCGGCCGGTTATTCTGATCGTCATGGCCGGCGTCGAATATTCATGCTCGGTGCACTGTTGACCGGGTTGTGGGGCTTTGCGCTGTTCCCTCTCATAGATACCGGTAACTTTGCCATGATTCTGCTGGCTATCACTGGCGGCCTTGTCTTCATGGGGATGCAGTATGGACCGCAGGCAGCGTTTTTTACCGAACTGTTCTCAACGCATGTGCGTTACTCGGGAGCGTCGCTGGGTTACCAGATTGGTGCCATCGTCGGCGGCGCATTGGCACCCACGATTGCAGTCCTGCTATGGACAGAGTATGGCGTGTTTTTTGTCTCTGTCTACATTGCTTTGGCTGGTGCGTTGACGCTGGGGTCGGTGTGGCTGCTGACGGAAACCCACGGCACCGATATTCACAGCTAAGCCACTATATGACGTAGATGGACAGCAGCAGGAACACGGCAACCACGGAAGTGACAATCAGGCGCGTGCGGAAATAGGTCTTACTGATGACCGCACGCAGCCTGAGTCGTGTATCGATATACAACAGCCCGATAAACACCAGCAGTGCGAGCATCAGGAAAATGTCGACGGGCAGGATCAGCCAGGCGACCCACAGCATCACGGTAAGGATGTTGCTGATAATGAACAGGTTGGTGAATTGTCCACTGGGCTGCTGGAGATACTGCCCCCAGTGGACGCCACACATAAACACTGCGATTACCAATGTATAACTGCTCAACAGTGCCGGCACGCTCCCCAGAAATGGCAGGCTGAGGATGTCCAGCGCAAGAAAAATGGCGCAAAGCACAAACGGCAGGGTGCCCAGCAGCGCCAGTTTCGATGTCATTGGCAATGGCATTTTCATAGCAGACCCTCACTGTGAGTTTCTCACAGTGTGCCCTTAAACCGACCGGGTTGCCAGTGCCGGTGTTATGCCAGCGGCGCTCCGCGCCGGTCCGATAACCGCCAGTTGCCCCAGCAACAGCAGCGCCAGCATACCTATCGGTGCATAGAACCAGTCGATACGCGGCATGTTAAAGGTCTGCACAAGAAACATGTTGAACCCGACAGTCATGATGGCGCCAAGCGTCACGCCTGCCGCGCTGATGATCAGGTTCTCGGTCATGAAATAACGCAGAATACTGAAGCGCGTCGCGCCCAGTGCCCGACGTGTACCGATCTGTTTGCGACGACGATTGATACTGAATACTGCCAGTCCAACGATTCCCATCGCGGTAATGAACATCAATGTGCCGATAACAACTTTCAGAATCGTGGTCATCAGGGAGTCAATGCGATAGCTCTCGGTCCGGGTGTACTCCAGCGACTGGTTGTTGCGCAATATTCGCTGATGTGGCGCGGCCGCGAGACGCTCTTCGACCTCTACCATCAGTTCATCCCGGTAGCCTGGTTCGGTGCGAACCAGATAGGTGGTGCTGTTATCAAGTGTGATTTCGGGCGTCAGCATTGAATTTTCAACGTAGGTGAATGTTGGCCACGGTGCCTGTAATCGATCAACGATGCCGACCACGCGCAGTGCCGAACCATCAGGTCCGTAGATATTCTGGTTGAGCGCCTGCCGCCAGTCATCAGGATACAAGGACTCGGCCATTGCCTGAGACAGAATTGTCTCAGTAGGCTGACGCTCGTCCGTGGGTGTGCGTCGCACAATCTGTTGCGGTGTGAATGGGACACCTGCAACCAGGCTGAGATCCATGGCCTCCAGAAAGTGATCATCCACACGGTAGATGGCGGCGGGTACCAGCATATCGCGTCGGCCCGGCTCCAGGCTGTAACCGCTTGAAGAGCCGCTGCCGCTGACCGGAATCTGATTGGTGACCATAGCATCGATCACGCCGGGCAGTTGCCGGATCATATTCAGGTCTTCATCGACGACGACACTTTCATTAAAGCTGTTGCCGTAACCGATACTGCTGATATGAAAGGTGTTGGCTTCGTCCAGACCGCTGGGGCGCGCCATATTGGCAGCGCGGTCACTGATGATGTAAACCGCATTGACGATGACTGTCATCGTAAAGGCTATCTGCAGCGCAATCAGGATGACACCCAGCTTGTTGCGCAGCAGTGCGCGGGTAATAGGTCCCAGTTCCATGTTTGTCTCCTATTGCGTCTTCAGATGAATGGCGGGGTTGATATTGCATGCACGCCAGATCGGATACAGCCCGGCGATAATCGTACTGACAATGGCCAGCAGGATGGTCACGGCGATTACCGTAAAATTGATCGTGATCCATTGCGTGGGCGCTTCCGGCCCCAACAATATCTTGATGCCTTCCAGGCCGATGGCAGCCACGCCCAGGCCCAGCACGCCACCCAGGGCGCCGATAAAGCCTGCTTCAATAGTATGCTGTATGAACAGCGATCCCTTGCCGGCTCCCAGAGCCTGACGGACACCGATTTCACCAGATTTGCCGAGAAACTTGGAGAGCAACAGCCCGACTGTGTTCAGCAGACACACCGCCAGCAACATCGCTGCAAGTGCTGAAAGTATCCGTGTTTCATCTGGCTGCACTTCGTTATAGACCATCCACTCGTTGACGTCGTAAAGCCGCTTGTCTACCGGGAACTGCATACGGCCGAACTCACGCTGCTGGGCAACATAATTATTGACCAGGTTCTGGTAGCGGTCGAAAGTCTGCTGGTCCGGCAGCTCCACCCAGAACTGAACCCAGGCACACTCGGCATTCAGGAAGGCTTCGAAGCTTGAGTTCTCTGGCGCGGCCCAGCAGTTGGTGTTGCCTGAGCGACGCAACTGTTGACCGGCGATCAATGACCAGGGGATGTAGGCTTCTTCGCCAATGTCGATGGGACCGTTATTGACATCGTAAAACTTGGGTGTGGGTGTCCAGTAGTCCAGCACGCCAATAACGGTAAAGACCAGGCCGTCCATGTTGATGGTTTCACCCACCGAGTCGGCACCGCCAAAAAGTCTCTCGTTAAGTTCCTGGCTCAAGACAACTACCTGGCGCTGGCCGTCATCCGAGGCGCGATCCCAGGCATTACCATATTGAAATGGGACGTCGAACATCGCAAAAAAATCCGCCGAGCTACCACGGCCATTCACAAAAAATGGCCGCAGATCATTGCCCGGCGGTTCAAGGATGGCGACAAATTTCGACGTGGCAGTACGTCGCAAATCGTTGCTTTGCTCCAGCATCTCAACGGCATCACGGTAGGTGAGCTGAGGTGGTGGCTCAAAATCGACGACGTCAGGATCGCCGTAGTCGAACTGGATGTGGTAGAGCTGGTCACTCTTGTGCGGAATCGGGTCGCCCCCCAGCACGTAGTTCAGTGTGAACACCACCATATAGGCGCCAACGCCGACCGCGACCGCAAGCACCATCAGTGAACTGAGGATCGGGTTGCGGCGATAGCTGAGCGCGGCGAGTCTGACATAGTACATGAACATGGCTAGTCTCCCGGTTCAGGCCGCGCGGGCTTTGCTGTTGCGATCATCGCTTTTTATCTGGCCGTCCAGAATATGAACATTGCGATGGCTTCTTGCTGCCAGTGAAGGGTCATGTGTCACCATGATTATGGTGGTGCCTTGCTGATTGATCTGCTCCAGCAACTCCATCACGCCTTCGGCGGTATTGGAGTCGAGGTTGCCGGTTGGCTCGTCGGCCAACAGGAAGCGCGGCTCGCCAACCAGGGCTCGCGCGATGGCGACTCGCTGCTGCTGACCACCGGAAAGCTGGGACGGCAGGTGGCGCTGGCGATTAGCCAGGCCGACAGCTGCCAGGGCATTCTCGATGCGCTCCTTGCGGACTTTTGCACTGACACCGCGATAACGCAGCGGAACATCGACATTGTCGAACAGATTCAGATCAGGCATCAGATTAAAGCTTTGGAAGATAAATCCTATTTTCTGATTGCGCAGTCTTGCCCGTTGCGCGTCACTGAGACTGGAGACATCTTCACCGTCCAGCAGGTACTGTCCCGATGTGTAGGTTTCAAGCAGGCCTGCCAGATTGAGGAAGGTTGTTTTGCCGCAGCCCGAAGGCCCGGTGATCGTGACAAACTCACCCTCTTCGACGTGCAGCGAAAAATCGCGCAGGGCATGGGTCTGGACTGTGTCAGTTCGGAACACCTTGTTTATGCCGGTCATTTTGAGCATGTCTTGTTCTCCTTAGTTATTGATCAGTACTGTATCCGCACCATTAAACAGATCGGTGCTGGATACCACGATGGTGTCGCCCGCTTGCAGGCCGTCGAGTATTTCAATGCTGCTGAGGCTGGTTGCGCCCATCACGATTGGCGTGCGGTACGCCATTCCATCGCGCACTACGTAGGCAACGCGTCCGTTGCCGCTTTCCACAAACTGTCCTCTTGGTACCATCAACACGTCCTGCTTCTGCTCAAGCAGGATACGTGTGGAAAGACGCTGGTTCTGTCGCAGGCCGTCGGGAACTGGCTGTTCAAAGCGAAGTCTGGCGGTGACCTGGTTGTCGATAATCTCGGGGGATATCGCTACCAGGGTGGCGTTGTTGACCTGGTTGCCACTGCGCACGTCAGCTACCATGCCGATTGCCAGGTCGTCCACGTAGGACTCTGGTACCAGCACCTCAATTTCGAAAGCAGACAGATCTACAACACTCATGACCGGTTGATTGCGAATGACATTGGTCTTCTGGTCGACCAGCAGATTGCCGACAATGCCGTCGACCGGAGATATCAGGGTTAAGGAGTTGACCTGGCGCTCAACGTCCTCCACCAGCAGTTTTTGCTGGTCTACGTCCAGCTGGCGGGTCTGCAGTTCAAACTCAAGTCGATTATTGTCCAGTTCGGCATCCATCTCGGCGTGACGGTGGAGAACCTCTGCCGTCTCAAGGTCATCCCTGGCTCTGTCGAGTTCCACCGCTGTATAGGCGCCCTGGTCAAAGGCCTGCTGCGCGCGTGCAAGTTCGCGGCGCGATGCTTTAAGTGTGATACCTGCTGAATCCAGAGCTTTCTGGTTCTCCAGCTGTTGCTGCTGGGTGCTGATATTCTGTCGCTGATATTCAACTTCCAGAGATGCCAGGCGTGATTTTTCCTGCAGAAGGCGATTCTGTAGTTCAGGGCTATCGATGGTGGCGAGGACCTGACCACTTCTGACACTGTCTCCAGATTCCACGGCAAAGGTGATAGTGCCCATGTCACTCGCATATAAAACGGGGCTGACCGCTGCCACAACGCGGCCCTGCACGGAGATATCCCGTACAAAGTCGCCGCGGGTGACAGTGGCCAGCCTCAGGCGGGACTCGGAAACAGATTCTTGTGCCTGGCTCCAGCGCTGAATTGCTGGTGCGGTCATCCAGACGGTCATCAGCAATACTGCAGCACCAAAGGAGATCCACAGCAGTCTGGTGCGTCGCGGACGTGGCTCCAGGATCGTATCCTGGGAGGTTGTATCGGAAATCTTCATCAATCTCTCGAATTTTTATTGAACATTAGCGATAGACGTAGCTATTGCCGGAAACGTTTAACGACTGGTAAAAAAGTTTCTGCTGTATCGATTGACTGATGGTGCTTCATCGTCTGGTCGGAATCAGCAGCTTGATGCCAGTCTCTGCATGATAGAGATAGCAAGATCGGGGCCAAGAAAATAAAGTTAGGGAAAACAGATTCTTAGACGATTTTTAATAAAGCCGAGAGTGGTGGGATTGACCAAAAGTTGTAATGCAGGCCAATGCTTTAGCGAAAATGAAAGATAAAAAAAGGGGCCCTTAAGCCCCTTTTTGTTGAGTGATTCGATACGAATCAGTTGCTAATGGCCTGCTGTACCACGCGCTGTGCAGTGCTGTTGTCGAACGGTGCGCCACGGGGGCCACCACGTTTCTGCTCCATGTAAATCATGAAGTAGTCGTTGTAGGGGTCAACCGCAAACAGTGTGCCGCCTATACCGCGCCAGCCAAAGTTGCTGCCGGCATCAGGGTTGGCCGGATCATTCGGTTGCAGGTGGAAGCCCATGCTCCAACCACCGCGATTGCCGTAAAAGAAGTATTCACGGGATACATCAGGCGTGATGCGCTCTTCTTTCATCCACTCGAGCGTTTCTTCTTCCAGTATGCGTGCACCGCGATATTCACCATCGTTCAGCAGCATCTGCGCAAAACGGACATAGTCCTCAGTAGTGGAGTTCAGTCCGCCGCCGCCAGACAGATGGGCGCGAGCAACGGTATTGTCCGTCATTTCCCCATGGATGGGCTCGGCGATGCGAGCCGATTTTGCAGGATCCACGAAGAATGTCGTTTCGTCCATGCCCAGCGGTTCAAAAATCCGCTCATTAAGGATCTGATCCAGAGGCTGACCGGCAGCCACTTCCAGAACGGCGCCCAGCGTATCTGTCGAGTGCCCGTAGTGCCATGCGGTGCCTGGCTCAAACAGCAATGGCAACTGACCGATGGTGGCACCGAACTCGCGGTTGCTCAGGCTGCCATCAGCGGGAAGTGCCTCTTCATACATTTCTCCAAGCCGGGTTCCGGCCGCGAAAATTGACTGAACCAGTCCCGATTTATGAGTCAGCAGGTGTTCAACCGTCATCACGTTTTCGGCCGGACGCAGCTCGCCGGTTTCATTGTTGATGACCTGCATTTCTGCGAATTCGGGAAAATACTTGCTGACCGGGTCATCAACGCTAAGCAGGCCGTCTTCGACCATGGACATGGCGGCGACACTGATGATGGGTTTGGTCATCGAGTAAATTCGGAAAATGGTTTGAGCATCAATGGGTGTATCGTCGCCCGGACCCTGAGTGCCGACGGTTTCCAGCATGCCTACGCCGTCGTCATTGCCAACCAGCAAGAGGGCGCCGGCGATATGGTTGCCATCAACGGCTGCCTGCATCTGCGCACGAATCTCGGCAATTTCCTGATCGCTAATGCCAAAGTTATCGGCGTCGATCATCTTGATTGAGCTGCTGTCCTGTGCCGCGGCCCACGCCGAACCAAGCAGCAGGGCGGTTGCCAGCGCCGTGTGGCGCAGCATCTGAGGCATTGATAGTGCTTTCATGAAAGTTCCCCTGTCATTATTGTGAACTGATCATAATCCACCCTTTGATCAGACTCAATTGCAGTCGCTGGCAATTGCGTTGAACGGCTTATCGGGTGCCGTAGCGCGTGGTAGTATCGACCGGTCTATTCTAGAAACCGACTCCAGGAACCATAGTATGAAGCTCATCATTAAACTGCTGGCCGGCATTGTGCTGGGTATATTGCTGGGGCTGCTGGCGCCGCAGGGTCTGACCCGCATTCTTGTCACGGTCAAGGATCTGTTTGGTGAGCTGCTGTTTTTTACCATTCCGCTATTGATACTTTTTTATATCAGCAGCGGCATTGCCGCGCTACCGCGAAATTCCGGCCGGATGCTGGGACGCTCGCTTGGCTTTGCCTATCTGTCGACGCTGATCGCAGGTACGGCCGCTT
This sequence comes from Pseudohongiella sp. SYSU M77423, assembly GCF_029911965.1. NCBI lineage: Bacteria > Pseudomonadati > Pseudomonadota > Gammaproteobacteria > Pseudomonadales > Pseudohongiellaceae > Pseudohongiella > Pseudohongiella sp. SYSU M77423. Next base: position 117,147 of record NZ_JARYTH010000003.1, read on the forward strand.
TTATTGTTGCTGCGCTGATTGTGCCTGGTCTTACCTCCGCGCCCGATGTGCTGAACGGGGACGGCGCCGTGGTTCTGGAGCCCTACGTCACGGTGACTATCCCGCCGCTGTTTAATGTAATGACGGCCTTGATGCTGGCGTTCATCATGGGGCTTGGCATCAGCGCAACGCGTGCTGAGGGCCTGCAAAAGCTGGCTGATCAGGGGCGGGACATTATTCAGTGGCTGCTCGAGAAGGCGATTATTCCACTGCTGCCAGTATACATTGCAGGTGTGTTTGCCGAGATGGCCGCCGCAGGCACGGTGTTTGTCACACTGCGAACCTTCGGGGTGGTGTTGGCGATGGCGGTGATTCTGCACTGGGTCTGGATCGTGACACTGTTTTCAATTGCCGGGTTGCGCACGGGTCAGTCACCGGTCAGGTTGATTCGCAATATGCTGCCAGCCTATTTTACTGCGCTGGGTACCATGTCCAGTGCCGCCACCATTCCGGTGTCATTGATGTCCAGCAAGCGGAATGGTGTGCGTGAACAGGTTGCCGATTTTACCGTGCCGCTGTTTGCAACCGTGCATCTGTCAGGTTCGACAATCACAATCGTCAGTTGCGCCGTAGCCGTCATCAGCATGCAGAGTGGTCTTGATATTCCACCGCTCTCCCTGATGATTCCCTTTGTACTGACGCTGGGTGTGGTGATGCTGGCCGCACCGGGTGTGCCAGGCGGCGCAGTGATGTCGGCGGTCGGTTTGCTGGGGTCGATGCTTGGATTTGGGGAAACTGCACTTGCGCTGATGATTGCCCTTTACATGGCACAGGACAGCTTTGGCACGGCCTGCAATGTCACCTGTGATGGAGCTCTGTCATTGCTGGTGGATCACAGCGATGGTCCGGTTGAGAAGGCACAACCGAGCGTATAGATGTATTGCGTTGCAGCTGTTCGTCACCTGGAAGGTGCATTCAGCCACTGCTCGTCTGTAGCCAGATCGCCGTTCAGCGCATCAAGAAACGCTCGTAATTGACGCTTTTCAATGGCCCGCAGATTCAGAGGCTTCGCTTCATTGTGACCGATGACAGCTATGTCGGCGGCGACGTAGTGATCAATCACCTCTTCCAGTGTCGCGATCTGCCCGGCATGCATGTAAGGTGCCGAGTCTGCCAGGTTGCGCAGGCTGGCAGTTCGCTGTGCCCCAATCATGTCATCGCCGCCGCGTGCAAACTCCAGTTCGATACACTCGCTGGCATCTGCGTCACTGAACTTGCCTGTGCAGTTGAACGGGTCGCTGCGGGCCAGTCTCAGCCCTTCGGAGCGGCCCGCCGCCGGCAGGACGCCAGGTGCAGACAGCACAGCGGTGTTGTGAAAGTCATTGTTTGTGAACAGGGGGCCGTTGTGACAGTTGATGCACTGAGCCTTGCCGATGAACAGTTTCAGTCCTGCCAGCTGCGCGCGAGACATGGCTGAACTGTCAGTAACGCTGCTGCTATGCTGCAGGTCAGCAACGTAGTGATCGAACGCGGCTGGGCCAGGCAGCAATTTGCGCTGATAGGCGGCCAGCGCTTTGCCAATATTGGCAAAAATCAATGAGACCTCATGCCGGTCAGATTCGTCCATCCGCTGCCAGGCCAGTTTCGACTGCTCATCTCCCAGCGGCGAGGCCCGCGACGGAAAGCGGTCACTGTCTTCCAGAGCAGGCAGTTCGCCGAATAACTGTTCGTAGCTGTCACGATAGCTGTCAGTGGAGCTGATCAGTCGTGCCACTTCCATCCGGGTCGTACCGTGTTCGCGTGCATCTTCCAGCGGTGCCAGCGCCTGCGACCAGAGACTGTCCTTGCGTCCGTCCCAGAAATACCAGCGGCTGTAGGCAGCACCTGCCAGCGGCATGGTATTGCGCTCGGTTGCGCTGATACCAACGGCAACGCGTCTGCCGTCGGTGAACCCGGCTGTTGGCATGTGACAGGTCGCACAGGAAACTTCATTGTTGGCACTGAGACGGGTGTCGAAGAAAAGCTGGTGGCCGAATCTGGCGGCCAGCGGGTCATCAGCAACTGCATTCCCGGTATCATCCGGCAGCGGCGGCAACTGCGAGAGTGCCAGAGATTCGATCAAAGCGCGTTGCTCATCACTCCAATGTGAAGGCAATGGCACAGGCACCCACTGCCAGGCCAGATAGGTGAGCGCAGATAATAACAGGACGCCGACGAGTTTTGATTTCCGGGGCATTACGGTACCTGCCTGTTCACAAGTTCAACTCGACTTGTGCCCGATAGGTGGTCTCCTCAATTTGAATCAATAGTTCCAGTTGCCATAGGCCGGGCATGTGAAAGCGTACACCCTGCAATAAATACTGCCCGTCGCCGAGCTGCTGTGTTATACGAGGAGTGGTGGCAAGGCCATGGTCGTGTGTCGGCATGCCCCCAGTGACAGTTATATCGGCATTGTTGACAGCCTGGCCCTGTGTGTCGGTCAACGATATGACCCAGTCATGCATCTGATTGATTGTCAGCGGCTGCAGCTGGCTCTGCATCTCGATCTGCAGGCCGCTGGGTGTGGATTGTGTCTGCACAGTCGCGGCTTGTGCCGTAGATACAGCCAGCACCAGAGCAAGGCCTGTCAACCAATCCCTAATCCTGTTGGCGGTCATTAGCGAACTCCCCGTGTGTTTCGGTATCGCCAGGCGAGAAGCAATAATCCGGTTACGATCAGTACCCAAAGCCAGACTGGCAGTGCCGGGTCGCCCACACTGAATGGAAAGACGGCATGATACATGCGGTCCTGCTGCGGGTGTGGTGCAGAGACCACACCTATGAAATCGCCCGCATCCTGGAAGCTGTGCATTACCGTCAATACGCCATCTGGCTGGGGGCCAACGGACTGGTAGAAAACCGTGATGTCGTCAAGGTCGCCCAGTGCCTGAACGTCCGTTAGTTTGACAAAGCGGCCCAGCTCAGTGGTATTGCGAATAATCCTGAATTCGACGGGTACCTGGCGCAGCGAGTCATGCAGATATTCCATGACAAAAACGCTCTCACCTGTTGCCGGCAGATCTTCACAGTATTCACGATGGCCAGACCGCTCGGGCTGAAAGACGGTAAAGTGCGCGCTGTAGAAGTCCATGAATATGGTACAGCCCTCGCCAGCATCCACTACGCTGCCATGGGCGCTCACTCGTGCGGAAGGAGCGACCAGTATCATCAGTAACGCGGTTAACCAGAGCCCTTTATACATAGGTGGTGTTGTCGCATTTAATGTCTGTAGTGAGTTTTTGTTCCCTATTGAGCAGCAAATCTGTAATCAGATGACCGGACGATACGCCCGGGTCGTGCACCAGTCATTGCGCCATCATTCAATACCAGCTCGCCGGCGACCAGAACGTGGGTCGCGCCCTCCGAATATTGATGGGGATCGGCAAAGGTGGTCAGTTCCCGCACTCGGGCAATATCGAGCACGGCAATGTCGGCAACAGCACCTGGTTCCAGTATGCCACGGTCTGTCATATTCAGGCGCTGCGCAGGCATCTGCGTTACTTTGTGAATGGCAGTGTGCACGGGAATCACTTCCAGATCGCGGGCGTAATGACCAATCAGTCGCGCAAAGGTGCCGTAGTTGCGGGGATGTACCGCACGGCTGGAAGGTCCTTCCACACCGCCGTCCGATGCAATCATGGTGCGTGGATGGCGCATGATATTGTGCACATCCTCCTCAACCATGGCATGAAATACGGCGCTGCAGTTGCCTGCAGCGACCAGGTCCATCAGCAGTTCGGCCGCGTTGGCCTTGCTGACCTCCTGGCCCTGTTGAAGCAGAACCTGACTAAGATTCATGCCATTGAGGCTTTCGTCGTGCGGGCAACCTGCCAGCACAACATTAGCCGGGTCGTCTCCGCCGCGATCGACCTCTATGTTGTAGATAATGTCATTGCGCAGTCGCTGCCGCTGGGACGGGTCGGCCATGCGGGCCAGCAGAGCTTCGCGCCCGCCATCCAGCGCCCAGCCGGGGAACAGGATCATCAGATTGGTGGACGACGCTGTGTAAGGGTACTGGTCTATGGAGACATCGACGCCGCGCTCAATGGCTTCGTCAACTAGTCGCAGACTGTCTGCTGAGGCACCCCACATGGGGGCTCCTACGACCTTGTGGTGGGTCAGCTGTGTGGGCAGCCCCGCTTCTTCACCGATCAGGATTGTCTCTGCTACGCTATCGAGGAGCGCCAGGCCTTCCTCGCGCATGTGGCTGATGTACATGCCGTTGTATTGCCCGGCGACACGTGCCAGCTCCACCACTTCGTCGGTGTCGGCGAAACGGCCGGGTGCGTAGATGAGGCCCGACGACAGACCAAACGCCCCCTGTTCCATGCCGAGCGCAACCTGTTCGCGCATCAGTTCGAGCTCTTCCTCGGTGGGTGGTCGGTCGTCTTCGCCAACGACCAGCGCTCGTATCGAACCATGGCCGATAAAGCTGCCGAAGTTGATGGCCGGTGGCAGCGCTGCAATGGCTTCAAAGCTGGGTTCGAGAGGTACGGGCGAGCTGCCGTCGTTGCCTTCAATCACCGTTGTGACGCCCTGGCGAATCAGGTTTTCGGCATCAGGCCAGCCAAAGATGCCCTGATCGGGCTGATCCGACAGTGCATGACTGTGAATATCGATAAAGCCAGGCATGACGGCCAGACCAGTTACGTCTATCGCCTGCGTCGCCTGGTATTCACCCAGATTGCCGACGGCTGCGATGCGGTCGCCGTTAATTGCGATATCACCAATGAAGGGAGGCTCATCGGCGCCGGAGTAGAGCGTGCCGCCTTGCAATACCAGGTCGTACTGGGCTGGACTGGACGTAGCTGAGTCAGGCGCCGGGCTGTCGCCGCAGGCAACCAGGAGAGCGGCCACAATTGAGAGGAGTACTGAGCGATGTATTTTTATTATCATGTCTGAAATCTACGTTAAAATCGGCCATCGGTCTAGAGATGGTCACGGGATATGAAACACACTACCACAACTGAGCAAACTGGCCAGTCTGTCGAGCTTGATGTCGAGGCTCTGGAGCTGGAGCATATTCTCTACGGCAGCGACGCCTACTACCAGACGCTGGAGTTACGTGACCAGATTCTGCGAGCACCCCTGGGTCTGTCAATATGGGACGAAGACCTGAAACAGGAATCGGGGCAGCATCATTTTGCGTTTCTGGATACCAATGACCGTCCGCTCGCCTGCCTGGTCGCCGTCCCCCTCGGTGAACAACGCGTGAAACTACGTCAAATGGCGGTAGCTGAGATCTGCCGCGGCATGGGCCTGGGTCGCGCCCTGATGCAGCAGGTAGAACAGTTAATTCGTGACGCAGGTATGCTGGAAGCCAGTCTGCACGCACGAGTGAGTGCACAGGGGTTCTACGAACGCATGGGTTACAAGGCGCTTGGTGACGTGTTCACCGAGGTCACAGTCCCGCATGTGTTAATGGTCAAACAACTGAGCTGAACCGTTGTTATCAGCGCCCAACCGTTTTATTCTTGGCGGGATTCCCGAATTTTTCCCGGAGCTGAATAACATGTCACTGTCCAATTCATTGTCCGCCGAATGCTCGATTCGCTTTCGGCGCTGCGCACGAGCCACACTGCTGGTCGCAATTGCATCCTTTTCCGCTTCTGCCTTTGCGCAGCAGGTTCCAATCATCCAGCCAGGAGCGCCTGGCCAGGACAGCCGTGAGCTGACGGCCGCTGAGGCGACGAATCTGGCCACCATGGAGTACGTGGAGGCCGACGTGCGCTTCATGCAGGGCATGATTGCGCACCACCAGCAGGCCATCGAAATGTCTGCCCTGGTTCCAGATCGTGCGCAACGTGATTCAATCATGCAGCTGGCTGAACGTATCGCCCTGTCTCAGGACGATGAAATTGCCCTGATGCAGGACTGGCTGGAAGAACGCGGTGAGCCGACCGAGCTGCCGGACGGTGGCCACGGCATGCACCACGGACGCAATCACACCGGTCTGATGCCCGGCATGATAACCGAGGAAGAAATGGATCGGCTGGAGGCAGCCGAGGGCGCCGAGTTTGATTCACTGTTCCTTGAATTCATGATCAAACACCACGAGGGTGCGGTTGCCATGGTGGAAGACCTTCTGGACCAGCGGGGCTCGGCACAAAGTTCCGTGCTCTTTGAGTTCGCCAACGAGGTCACATCGGATCAGACCGCCGAGATCGAGCGCATGGAATTGATGCTGGCCGGATTTTCCCCCGACCCACGCGTCAATCTGGCTGCTGGCTTCCAGGACGCTGGTCAGGCCTCCATGAATATGAATCTGGTTGCTGCTCTGTCCAAGCCTGAGGGGTTCTATGACCCCGAGAATCCGGCCGGCCTGCCAATGAGCCGCGTGAGAGCGCTGGCATCTGGTGGACAGCAGGTTGCTGCCGAAGATGATGACGAAGAAGCCGAACCACGTCCCAGCCTGCTGGACTTTGCCAATACTGACCTGGCGTTCTCTGGAAATCAGGTGGTTGCAGGTAACTATCACGGCTTCAATATCTACAATATCGATAATCCGGTATCCCCGGAACTGCTGGCTTCAGTAGTCTGCCCGGGCGGTCAGGGTGACGTGACACTGTTTGAAAACCTGCTGATCATGTCAGTGGAGCAGACACGTGGTCGACTGGATTGCGGATTGCAGGGCATCGCCGATACGATCAGTGATGAGCGCTTCCGTGGTCTGCGAATTTTTGATGTCAGTGACATCACAAGACCACGTCAGGTGGCGGCCGTACAGACCTGTCGCGGCTCGCATACTCATACAGTGATACCTGACCCCGAAGATGACAGCCGCATTCTGGTTTACAACTCAGGTACCAGCGTCGTCCGAGATGGCGAAGAGCTGGAAGGCTGTGCGAATGACAACCCCTTCGAGAATCCGGAGACATCACGTTTCCGCATCGATGTGATCGAAGTGCCACTGGCCCGTCCGCAGGACGCGCGTGTTGTTAACAGTCCGTTCATTTTCTCTGACCCGAATTCGGGTGTGCTCGCCGGTCTGTGGGAGGGTGGCGATCACGGCCCCGGAACACAGCGCACCGCCGAGACCAACCACTGCCACGACATCACGGCCTACCCGGAATTGGGCCTGGCAGCAGGTGCCTGTTCAGGCAATGGCATCCTTCTGGATATCTCTGATCCGGAGAATCCCCAGCGACTGGACCAGGTGGTGGACACCGGTTTCGCATACTGGCACTCGGCCACATTCAATAATGACGGCACCAAGGTGATCTTCACTGATGAATGGGGTGGCGGTTCACGTGCCCGTTGTCGTGCGCAGGATCCGGACACATGGGGTGCCGATGCGATCTACGATATCGTTGATGGCAAGCTGCAGTTCCGCAGCTACTACAAGCTGCCAGCGCCGCAAAGCGAGCAGGAAAACTGTGTAGCGCATAATGGCTCGCTGGTGCCTGTGCCGGGCCGCGATATTCTCGCGCAGTCCTGGTATCAGGGTGGCATTTCAGTGGTGGACTTTACCGACTCCTCCAACCCGGTTGAAATCGCGTTCTTCGATCGTGGTCCAATCGATGAAGAAGAGCTGGTAATGGGTGGTTACTGGTCTGCGTACTGGCACAACGGTTATATCTACGGCACTGAAATTGCGCGAGGCCTGGATGTATTCGAGCTGGCCCCCAGTGACTACCTGTCTGAGAACGAACTGGCGGCAGCCTCGCTGCTGTCCAGCGGCGGTATCGTCAACGTACAGACGCAAAGCCGTCTGGAATGGCCTGCTGAGCCGGTTGTTGCGCGTGCCTACCTCGATCAGCTGCAGCGCAGCAATGTGATTGACGCGGGTCTGGCGGCGGCGCTGAATGACGCTCTGGCCCAGGCTGATTCGGCTCTGCAGTCCGGGAACAACAGCGCTGATGCGGCGCAGCAGTTGACCAATCTGGCTGCCAGCTTTGCAAGCGCTGCCAATGACAGCAGTGGAGCCACTCAACGCCGCTACGACGGCCTGGCTGATACGCTGGAAGGTATCGCAGCACGCCTGCAGTAAAGCACCGAACTGGCGCCGTGGCGGCTTCGTCACGGCGCCAGTTACACCCGTCATGGCAGCAGTGGTAACATGGCTTCCATGATACCCTCCTCAAACGATTTCTGGTTTCTACCGCTGGGCGGCTGTGGTGAAATCGGCATGAACCTCAATCTTTATGGCCATGCCGGTCAATGGCTGATGGTCGACTGCGGCGTGACCTTCGAGAAGCAGTCTGGTGGCCTCAACCGGGTTGAAATGCCCGACCCCCTGTTCATCAGCAATCGCACTGAGCGTCTTGCCGGTCTGATTGCCACCCACGCTCACGAAGACCATATAGGCGCCATCGCCCACCTTTGGGGTCAGTTTCGCTGTCCTGTCTACACCACGCCGTTCACGCGCCAGGTATTGCTGAGAAAGCTTCGCGAGAAAGGAATAGAGGCGCCTGTGTACACGGTGCTGCCAGGCGAGGAGATATCGATAGGTCCGTTTCAGGTGCGCTGGATCTCCATAACTCATTCAACGCCTGAAACCTGCGCCTTGCTGATCAGCACCGAGGCTGGACAGGTGCTCCATACTGCCGACTGGAAACTGGATGCTGCTCCTGTTGTGGGGCCGGCTCTGGAGCGCAGCGATTTTACTAAACTGGCTCACCGGGGTGTGGATGCCATTGTGTGCGACTCAACCAACGCCCCGCAGAAGGGGCATTCGCTTTCGGAAGCAGAGTTGTTCGAGGACCTGCTGGCAACTGTCAGGGATGCTCCCGGCCGGGTAGTAGTGGCGTGTTTTGCAAGTAATATTGCGCGGTTGCAGACCATGGGCAACGTAGCGCACGTTGCCGGTCGTTACCTTGGCTTGATGGGGCGCTCTCTGCACAACATGGTTTCCTGTGCCCGTTCTGCGGGTTATCTGGATACCTATTTCAATCCGGTTGATGTGCGGGACCTGGCATATCTGCCAGCCAGCGATGTCCTGGTGCTGGCCACGGGCAGTCAGGGCGAGCCGAGGGCCGCATTGCACCGGCTGGCCGCAGGCGATCATCCGGATCTTGAGCTGTCACCTGGAGATACTGTCATCTTCAGTGCCAAAACGATTCCGGGCAACGAGGGTGATGTCGAGGGTCTGATTCGTGCGTTGACTGACAAACAGATTCGCGTTGTCCATGCTGATCACTCAGATCGTGCCTTGCACGCTTCGGGTCACCCCTATGCTGATGAGCTTAAACAGATGTATCAATGGGTGCTGCCACGCATCGCCATTCCCGTTCATGGTGAACGGTGGCATATGAAATGCAATGCTGATATCGCACAGGCATCAGGCGTCCCATTTTCATTACTGGGGCAGAACGGCGACCTTTTCGATGTTGTCAATGGCCGTGTGGAAAGAGGATTTGCGCCAGTAGGCCGGCTCTGGCTGGATGAACGGCGCGCACAACTAAACAAGGTGGAGAGACCATGCTGACCAGCGTGTTGATAGGTGGATTTGTGGGATTGCTGTTCGGCGGCCCGGCAGGTTTTGTGTTTGGTGCTGTCATCGCGCTGCTGGTGCGTGCCTGGCTGCTACAAAGTGCCGGGCCCAAACTGATTCAGGTACAGTCTGCGTACCTTGACTCCATGTTTGCGGTAATGGGCGCGCTGTGCAAAGCAGACGGTGTTGTTACGCAGAACGAGGTCAAAGCTGCAGAGACCATGTTTGGTCAGCTGCGCATGAATGCCGACCAGCGCCAGTCAGCGATTAAGGCGTTCAATCGCGGCAAACAGAGCGAGTTCGACCTGGATGGCGAGCTGCGCCAGTTCCGTCAGATTAGCAGGGGACACCCAGCATTGCTGCGCATGTTTCTGCAGGTGCAGATCAGTGCCGTCGCTGCAGATGGCCAGGTACATCCGGCAGAGCATCAAATGTTGCTGCGTATTGCTCGCGGGCTGGGCCTGCCCGAGTCTCAGGTTGCTCAACTGGAGTCCATGCTGCGTATGGGGCAGGCTGGCAGTGGCGGTGTATCGACGCGCCAGAAACTGGCAGATGCCTACCAGGTTCTTGGTGTGCCCGAATCGGCCAGTGACGCCGAAGTGAAACGTGCCTATCGCAAGCTCATGAATGAGAATCATCCTGACAAGCTGGCCAGCCAGGGCCTGCCCGACAATATGCGCGAAATGGCTGAGCGCAAAGCACGCGATATTACCAATGCCTATGACATTATTCGTGATGCCCGAAAAGAGCAGTAAACCAGGTGTTTGATGTCACTCGATGAATTGACAAGCGGTAAATAAAATCGCAGTCTTAAATAGAGAATAACAACAATGATGGACGAACGATAAAAAATGGCGCTGGAAAATAAATCAGAGAATTCAGGTGCTAACAACGCGGCTACTGAAAGTCCGTCGTCAGACAGGGAAGCAAATGAGTCAATGTTGGACAGTTTTAAACTGTCGCCCGGGGACATGATTCAGATACAGACACTCGGGGTGGGTAAGCCGGAGCGTTATCAAGCTAAAGTCATAGGTATTCATGCGCCACTGAGTGTTATGGCTGCAACCCCAAAAAGTAACGGCAAACTGCTTTTTTTCAGGGAAGGCCAGCAGGTTCTGGTTCGCTGCTTTATCGGGCGTGATGCTGTGGCTTACAGAAGCCAGATCCTGAAATCCAATCTGTCACCGTTCGCATACCTGCATCTGGCGTATCCGGAATCCGTTCAGTCAATGCGCATAAGGGAGTCGGCCCGAGTCGCTGTTGACATAGTGGCGACTATCGAGACTAATGCGGGTAAACATTCGGCTCGTATCGTCGATCTGAGTAGTGGAGGGGCCAGACTGATTTGCCGTCAGGATGCCATGGTGCTGGAGGATGAAATCAAAATTGCCTTTCGCATCAATCCTTCTGGCATGGATGTTCTTATGAAGATCAAAGCAAGAGTCAAAGCGATCAATGCGGGCGAGGATGACACAGCCTATGGGGTGCAGTTTGTTGACCTCAGACAAAAAGAAAAACTGTACCTGACGAACATGGTGTACCAGAATCTATTAAAAGACAATTTGTAACCCGTAGGATATCTGTTATGAAACCTGCTTACGCAATTGCTAAATACGTATTTTTGCTACTGTGTGTTGCCGCAGCAGCCCAGGCTCAGAATCCTGCCGATGCCCGGGCAGAAATGGATTACTACCTGCCGGGAGGTGTCAGCTACGATCCGGACATACCGACGCCGGAGCAGGTGCTGGGCATGGTGCCAGGCGAGTGGCACGTGCGTCATGATCAGGTCGTTCGATATATGGACGCTGTCGCACAGGCTTCTGACCGGGTTACGATCGAACGAACCGGGCGCAGCTACGAAAACCGTGAGCTGCTGTTGCTGACAATTACCTCGCCCGAGAATCATGCCAATATCGAGTCGATACGTCGCAACCACCTGGCACTCACTCAGGCTGACAGTGACAACGATATCAGCGATATGCCGGTTGTTTTGTACCAGGGTTACAGCGTGCATGGTAACGAACCCAGCGGAGTCAATGCAGCGCTGCTTTATGTGTACCATCTGGCGGCAGCTCAGGGTACGGAAATCGAGCGTCAGCTGAACGAAGCCGTGATTCTGGTAGACCCTGCATTCAACCCGGATGGCATGGACCGGTTTGCCAACTGGGTCAACAGCCGTCGCGGCATACAACTCAGCACCGATCCCGAGAATCTTGAACAGAATGAGCCATGGCCAGGTGGGCGTACCAACCATTACTGGTTCGACCTCAATCGCGACTGGTTGCCACTGCAGCATCCAGAAAGTATCGCCAGACTGCAGAGTTATTATCGCTGGCGCCCGAACGTGTTGACTGATCACCATGAGATGGGGTCGGACGCAACATTCTTCTTTCAGCCTGGTATCCCCTCGCGAACTCATCCGATCACGCCGCAGCGCAATCAGGAGCTGACCGGCCAGATTGCGGAGTTTCATGCCGATATTCTGGAAGCCGACAAGCGGCTGTTCTACACTCGTGAAAGTTTTGATGACTTCTATTACGGTAAAGGTTCCACTTATCCGGATGTGACCGGCGGTGTTGGCATTCTGTTTGAGCAGGCGAGTTCTCGCGGACATGCCCGGGAGACAGAGAACGGTATCCTGCGCTTTCCGTTCACTATCCAGAACCAGTTTCTGGCCTCACTGTCGACCCTCGAAGGCGCGGTCAGCCTGCGCGAAGAGCTGCTGAGCTATCAGCGGGCTTTCTACGAAGAATCGCGCGAACTGGCGGCAGATGCTGAGGTACGTGCCTATGTATTCGGTGATGCCCGTGACCGTGCTTCTGCCTATCGAATGGCCGAGATACTGCGTCGGCATCAGATAGATGTATACACGCTGGCCAGTGATGTAGAGGCCGGAGACCAGACGTTCGAGGCAGGCGGCGCATACGTTGTGCCACTGGCGCAGGATCAGTTCCGGCTGATCGAGTCGGTATTTGAGTATCGCACTGAATTCCCAGACAACCTTTTCTACGACATCTCCACCTGGACATTTCCGTCTGCATTCAACACCCCTGTTGCGACACTGTCAGGTCGACAGTTCGGCGAACAGCTGTTGGGTGCGGCCGTCGAAGTGGAGTCGCCACCGCGCGGAATGCTGGAAAGCGCCGCCGATGCCTATCTGTACGCGTTCGAGTGGGACGAATTCTATGCGCCACGGGCCGCGTTCCGACTGCTCGACGCCGGCGTTCGGGCAAGAGTTGCCAGCGAGCCTTTCACAGCACAAACGCAGAACGGTCAGCGACGCTTTGACTATGGCACCATTCTGGTCGCTGCTGGACCTCAGGACGTGGATGGTGCCGCAATTCGTGACTTGATGCAGACGATTGCCGAGCAGGATGGCATTGACGTCTCGGTGCTTAACGGTGGCCTGAGTGTAGATGGTGTCGATCTTGGCAGCCGCACCCACATGGCTCTGCGCAAGCCCGAGGTTGCGATTGCTGTCGGCGACGGTGTGCGCTCATCCGAGGCAGGCGAAGCCTGGCATGTGTTTGACCAGAAGCATCAGATTCCGGTCTCACTGCTGACTCTGCCAACCATTCGCGATGCAGATCTTGATCGCTACAATGTGCTGGTCCTGCCAAGCGGCAATTACAACTCCCTGCCAACGGATAAAATCAAGGAGTGGGTGTCTGCGGGTGGAACCCTGATCGTTTACAAAACCGCATTGAGCTGGGCCGCGCGCGAGGAAATCGCCAACATAACGCTGCTGGAGCCGGAAGATGAGGACGCCGGTCGTCGACCGTACGCATCGCAAGAGCAGGTCAGCGGTGAGCAATTGATCAGTGGCAGCATATTCAATGCGGAACTGGATCTGACCCATCCGCTTGGTTACGGCTACAATCATTCCGGCATCAAGCTGTTCCGTGACAACGCCCAGTTCATGGCGGTGGCTGACAATCCCTATGCAACACCGCTGGTCTACACAGATGATCCTCTGTCCAGCGGTTATATCTCCGAGCAGAATCTTGAGAAGATTGCGGGAACCGCAGCCGTTGTAGTCAGTCGACACGGCAGTGGTCGCGTCATTGCGATGACCGACAATCCTAACTTCCGTGCCTTCTGGTACGGCACAACCCGGCTGTTCATGAATGCTGTGTTCTTTGGACACACCATCAACGCGGCCACCACCGAATAGGAAGATCAACGCTCGCGCGATGGCTGTCATAAAGCTGTCGCGCGACGCTAATAGATTGACAGGTCTCTGCTTATTGCCTTGAGATCAGGAGACTTGTCATGAGCACCCCCATTCGATTCAATCGCCGCCATTTTCTCTGGGCCACAACTGCCACGCTGGGTGTGCTGGCGCTGCGTGGATTCCCGGTAAGCGCAGCGGCGGCAGCACATTTTACGCATGGTGTTGCCAGTGGCGATCCACTGCAGGATCGCGTCATTCTGTGGACGCGCGTGCTGCCCGGCAGCGGCGAAGCAGAGCGCCTGTCTGTGCAGTGGCAGGTGGCAACAGACGAGGCATTCGCCAACATTGTCTCCGAAGGTGAGGTGCAAACTGATGCCACTCGGGATTACACAGTCAAGGTCGATGCCGATGGTCTGTCAGCGGGTCAGTCCTACTACTATCGATTTACCGCAGGTGGGGTGTTCAGCCCGGTCGGCCGCACGCGCACCCTGGCAGCCACTGGCGTTGAGCGGATAAGTCTGGCGGTGCTGTCCTGCTCCAACTATCCGCAGGGCTACTTCAATGTCTATCGCGAGGTAGCAAATCGCCAGTATGACGCCGTGCTGCATCTGGGCGACTACATTTACGAATATGCCGAGGGCGGTTACGCCAACCCCGAAATGCTGGAGAAGGGACGCAATGTTCAACCTGAACACGAGATCGTCAGTCTTGAGGATTACCGCACACGTTACGGCCTGTATCGTATGGATGAGGATCTGCAGGCAGTGCATCTGGCGCACCCATTCATCTGCGTATGGGATGACCATGAGATAACCAATAATACCTGGCACAGTGGTGCCGAAAATCACAACGATGGCGAAGGTCCGTTCGCGGACAGACGGCGAGCGGCTATACAGGCATTTTATGAATGGATGCCGATCCGCGAGCAAGGCTCACTTGAACGGGGCATCATCTACCGAAGTTTCGACTTTGGTGATCTGGCCTCACTGATCATGCTTGACACCCGCCTGGTCGGGCGTGATGAGCAGTTGACCCATGAGATGTCGATTGATGTACTGCGCAGCCAGCTGAGCGATGACAGCCGCACGATTATGGGAATTGAGCAGGAGCAGTGGCTGGAGAATGAGCTGAGGCGTTCCGCTGAGGCTGGAATTCCCTGGCAGGTGCTGGGGCAGCAGCTGCTGATGGGCAAATTATTCGTGCCTCAGTTTGCTGACAGTGAGCTGCCGCTGGATAGTCGCGATGCGCTGATCAGCGGTCGCTACGGCATGCTGCGGGCCCGCAGCCAGATGGGGCTGCCGTTCAATCTGGATGCCTGGGACGGCTACCCGGCCAATCGCGAACGTGTTTTCCAGGCGATAGAAGAACATGCCAACAATGTTGTCGTACTGGCAGGCGATACGCATAGCTCATGGGCCTTTGACCTGCATAACGACACTGGCACACCTGTGGCTGTAGAGCTGGGCACCCCCAGTGTCAGCTCGCCAGGGTTTGAGAATTTCCTGCCTTTGCCGGATGCGCAGGTTGAGCAGGCAACTCTGGCCGCATCGCCAGAATTGAAGTACATGAAAGCAAATGGTCGAGGCTGGCTTGAGGTGGGTATTACTCCAGAACAGGCAACAGCCAGCTGGCATTTCGTTACGACAGTGACAGAGCGTGAATATAGCGTGCAGCCGGGTGCAGTACTGACGACTGCCGTCGGATCTCACCAGCTCACGCGGGTGTAGCAGGCTTTCGGTAAGCGCAGGCCTGGCACTGGCGTTCGTAGGCCAGCCGCAGCGCTGCCTTTTCGCCGGTCAGCATGTCGGGCACAGTGCCGGTCAGGCGCAGCAGACGCTGCTCCAGCTCAAACTGGGACTCCAGCTCGCCCCCGTGCAGGATGTGCTGCAGTTGCCGGCCTTCCAGGTGCTGCAGCGCCCAGCCTACCAGCAGGCTTCGGTGGCAGATGGCCGGATCCTTGCAGGCGCAGGTCATGGCGATACGAAAGCCCTTGTTGACACCGTCGGACAGGCGTTGGACACCCTGCCGGAACAGCTCAGACTGCATCAGGCGGTCGAATTGAACCTGACCGGTGCCATCGTAGTGCGCCGGGTCCGTTGAGCGTGGTCCCAGCTCCGGCCCCAGATGCACATAACGAATCCCTGCGGCGCGCAGATGTTCGCGCAGCGCATCCTGGTGATAGTCAAAAAACGCTTTGCTGAAGGGAACCGAGCGAATGTCGGCGACGACATTGATTCCGTAGCGATGCAGCTGGGCAATGTACTGCTCAATGGGTTTGGTGGCGTATCCGATGGTGAACATGGTTCAGGAACAGCAAGGCTGCTCCCAACCAGTAAATTGCTGGCTGGGAGCAGCAGGCTCTAAAGCGCAGCTCTGCTGGGCCGAGGTCCAAGCAGCAGAAACAGAATCAATCCAATGAGTGGCACGAACAACAGCAGCAGTATCCACAGCAGCTTCGCCAGGCCCGATGCTGAACTCTGGGCTACCTTGATGATTGCCCATATGATGATACACAACCAGATCAAACCGAGCAGACCACCGACTTCAATTGCCATGTCCTGTCTCCTTTATAGTGACGAGTCGTCTTTGTGTCGCGTTCGAGTGGTGGGTGCTGACCCACGGGGATAAGCTACCAGCTCAAGTACCCGATTGTCATGACTAATTCGTCTCACCGCATTGCGGTGGTCCTGGTCTCGCCAAGCGACGTATTAATGGTGCATTATAGGGATTCCGAAAAGTCGGGTCCGCATCAGGATAAGTAACTGATTGTGAATGGCATAAGTTCACATGCCGGGTCCTGAAACAAGAATTCACGATTAACCCTGTTGTAATCAAACCAAAGAAAGGTGAATGAATATGTCACGTACATTGGTAAAAAAGGCGCTGGTCATCGGTCTGTTGACCGGTATGTTCAGCTCGGCTCAGGCCCAGAACCTGGAGCCATTCGAGGGTGTCCAGCCATCTGTGCTGCACGATTTTCGCGTTGTCCCTTACGCTGAGGGCGTCATCAGCCCCTGGTCAATGAACTGGTTGCCCAATGGCGACATGCTGGTCACCGAGAAGTACGGCGACCTGCGGATTGTCCGCAATGGCGAGGTACTGGAGGGATCAGTGCCTGGTGTGCCGGAAGTATTCTCGCGCGGGCAGGGCGGCCTCTTTGATGTGTTGCCGCACCCGGATTTTGCCAACAACCAGTTACTCTATCTCAGTTTCTCCAAGCCCCAGGGTGAAGGCGCGTCCGCCACGGCGATTGTGCGTGGCCGTTTCGTCAACGACGAACTGGTGGACGTTGAAGAGATTTTTGTTGCCGATCACCAGGGTGCGAGTCACTACGGTGGCCGTCTGGCTTTTGATGCTGACGGCTATCTGTACCTGACTCTGGGTGATCGCCAGGCCCCGCCAAGTGGCGACCTGGAGAGCCATCCAGCGCAGGTAACCACCAATCATCAGGGCGTGATTGTGCGTCTGAACGATGATGGTTCAACGCCGACCGACAACCCCTTCTCGGGAATGTCCGGTTACGCACCTGAGATCTACAGTTATGGCCATCGCAGCCCACAGGGGCTTGCGTTCCATCCGGTTACCGGCGTCATGTATATGACTGAGCACGGCCCCCAGGGTGGCGACGAGTTGAATGTCATTCAGCCTGGACAGAACTACGGCTGGCCAGTGGTTGGCCACGGCGTTAACTACGGTCCGGGTACACCCATCCACGAGACGCTGAGTCAGGAAGGCATGGTTGACCCGATTCACTACTGGGTACCTTCCATCGCCACCTCGGGCCTGATGATCTACAACGGCAGCCAGTTCCCACGCTGGAACGGCAGTGTTTTCTCTGGCGCGCTGCGCGGCGAGCAGGTTGCCCGCATTACGCTGTCTCCGGATGGCAGTGCCGCGGTGACGGAAGAAACCCTGGTGCCAGGTATCGGGCGCGTGCGTGACATCCGTCAGGGCCCGGATGGTTATATCTATCTGGCTATTGAAGACCGCTCACGTCAGCCAACTGCCATTGTGAGGCTCGAACCAGCGAACTGATTTGCTGAAGGCCAGGCGAATAAACAAATAACCCCCGATCCGGTGCCGGATCGGGGGTTATTTGTTTAACCAGACCTCAATATTGATCTGTCTTCCCATCCTGTGGCTGTGATTATGTGGAATAAAAACCCTGCGTGACTCGTTACGGTTTCAGTATCAGCACGACATGGATCATCATCAAATGGAGAGAGACACTATGAAGTACAAGACTTTACTGGTATTGAGTTTAGCGTCACTACTGGGCGCAACGGCCGCTGCGGCGCAACCGAGCTACAATTACCTGGGTCTGGAATACACCCAGGGTGAGTTGCTCGGCGAAGATTTCACAGGTTATGGCGTTGAGGCCAGTATCGGTCTGGGGCAGTCGCTGTTCCTGAAGGGCACGGCATCAACCTCAGAAAACGATGAGGACTATTTCTTCCAGCAGTGGACCGGCAAGCCAGAGCTGATGAACTACAGCGCCGGCCTGGGTGTGCACGCGCCCCTCAGTGAGCAGGCAGATGTGGTCGTCGGTGCCAAGTATATTCGCAGTGAGCTGGATATCGGTGGCAGTACTGTTGAAGCCGATGGTTTTGGTATAGATGCCGGCATTCGTGCCATGCTGACCGACAATGTTGAGCTGGAGGGTATGGTGAATTATATCGATGGTGACGATTTCGAGCAGGAAATTGGCTATCGCGCCGATGCACGATTCTATCTGACGTCTGCATTCTCGCTTTCTATCGGCTATTTTGACGGTGATGAGGGCGACGCAGCCGAAGGCGTGATCGCTGGTCTGCGCCTGAACTTCTGATTCGCCTCTTGTAATGACTCCGCCTCAGGGCCAGCCGCATACCGCCGGCCCTGATGGTGGCGAGTTCCTGGCAGCCGCAGGGACGCGGCGGGGCTTGTCGCCGAGCGCAAAGGGCTATACCCTCAACGGATTACGTCAACGTATCATCCGCTGCAGGAAAATGCCCTGTTATGAAATTTCCTCTGTTACTTTTGAGCCTCTCAATTCTGGTTGCCTGTTCCGAGCAGCCGTCTTCGCCTGATTCAATATCTGTAAACGACACACCCGCTCCCGACCAGCAGGCGCCAGTCGATGGTGCGGCGGCATGGCCACATGGTTACATGGCCGCCGTCGCCAATCCATACGCCACCGATGCTGCTGCACTTATGCTGGAGCAAGGCGGGCATGCTGTTGATGCTGCGATTGCTGCCCATGCAGTGCTTGGTCTGGTTGAGCCAGAGAGCTCGGGACTGGGTGGTGGTGGCTTTATGGTTGTTTACGAACAGGAAAGTCAGCAGGTGCGATTCCTGGATGGCCGTGAGACCGCGCCTGCTGCCGCGACGGCAAACATGTTTACAGAAGCCGGTGAGCCACTCGGATATCTTGATGCCTGGCAAAGCGGTCGCTCAGTTGGCGTGCCTGGCACCATTGCGCTCTACAAACTGGCCCACGACACTTATGGCAAATTGCCATGGGCAACTCTGTTTGAACCAGCCATCGAGCTTGCCTCCCAGGGTTTTGTGGTTTCGGAAAAAATGGCCGGTTACCTGCCACAAATGGCACAGATCACCAACCTGGATGAAAACCCCGGGGCCGCCGAGTATTTTTATCCCAATGGTGAGCCTTTACAGGCTGGCATGGTGATACCCAATCCGGAGTATGCGTTGACATTGCAACGTGTAGCTGATGAAGGACCAGCAGCTTTCTACTCAGGTGAGATTGCCGAGGCGATGGTGGCTGCAGCTCAGGCTGCGCCACTGGGTGGTACAATGACCATGGATGACATCGCGGCCTACCGCGCAGTTGAGCGACCTGCCATCTGCGGGCCCTGGCGCGATCTGAATATCTGCTCTGCCACGCCACCCTCATCGGGCGCCATGCAGATCATGGTAGCTAATCTGTATGACCATCTGCTCCCCGACAATGCCACGCAACAGGATCGTGTCCGCGCGTTTGTTGATGCCCAGCGTCTGGCCTATGCGGACAGGGATCATTATTTCGGCGATCCCGATCGCATTGATGTGCCGCTGGACCTGTTGCTCGATCCGGAATATCTCGAACATCGTGGCCTCAGCCCGGCTGAGCCAGGTGCGACTCCTATGCATGGTGACCCGTCAGCAGTGCTGAACACGGATGTGGTGGCCGAGTGGGCACCTGACCGGACGCTGGAAGCGGCCGGCACCACACATTTTTCCATTGTGGACAGCGAAGGTAATGCAGTCTCCGCCACGATGACTGTTGAGTCACCGTTCGGCTCCAGTCGCTGGGCAGCTGGTTTCCTGCTGAACAACGAAATGACGGACTTTTCCAGAGACTACCGACCAGATGAACCTGAACAGGCGAACATGATTCGTCCTGGCGCGCGGCCCCGTTCTTCCATGTCACCCACGGTAATTCTCGATGCAGATCAGCAGTTGTACATGGTGACGGGATCGCCGGGCGGTAATTCAATTCCTGCGTACACGGCTAAAACAGTCTTGGGAATTGTTGACTGGGGCATGAGTGTGCAGGAGGCCATCGACTTCCCGAACATTATTGCCCGCGGCGAGACTGTGCGCGTGGAAATTGGTGTTGAACCGGGCCAGCAGCTTGCCGACCAGTTGCGTGCTGCTGGCTACAATGTGCAGGAAAGTGAGGGAGAGAACTCTGGTCTGCATGTCATTCTGGTGACCGATGATGGTCTGGTCGGTGCGGCCGATCCACGACGTGAGGGCACCGTGGCGGCGGGTCAACCGGAGTGATGATAACTGCGCTCCCAACGCTGGCATAATTCGCGCAGCCAGATTTGTCTGCGCGATATTACGGGCCAGGTGTAATACTAAAGCCTGGCGAATTGCCTGAACAAGTCAGCGCTGCTGCGTTGCCAGCACGTTAAAGCTTATACTGATCCGGTCACGATCACTCCTGTTCTCCTCCACGCCATGTTCCAGCCAGCCCGGAAATATGTATAGCCGCCCTTCCTCCGGTTTCATCTGGATTTCTTCGGCAGTGAATTCTGAAAGCTGGGTGACTGGATAGGTCATCATCCGTGATGCAACTCTTGGGTCGCGAAAATAAATGCTGCCGCACTCCGGTGCTTTCAGGCTGACGTAGTAGACGCCACTGAAATGGCAGTTGGCATGGTAGTGGATCTTATTTGAGGCACCTGGCGGACTGACGTTGACCCAGGCCTGATGCAGGTAGCTCAGCTTAGGCATAAAATGAATCGATTCACCAATTCGCTGGCATGCCTGCAGGATGCGTTGGTTAATTGGATTAAACTCTGGCAGCGTCTGCAGGTTGTTGGGGCTCTGCCAGCCTTTGACGTTGGTGTTTTGCACGCCCGCCGGATTCTTTTCCTGCATCTGATGTATCAATTTCATCAACTCGGCGTTGAGTGTTGCATGGTCATCGAAGCGAGTGCTCCAAACCATGCTTGGAAACAGTGGCTGCGGAATTATCTGCAAGATTTTTTCCTTATTTTTGTGTGTGATACGTGGTCTTCCAAGACCGCTGATACGTGTGGAAGAAGATATAATTGAAACGGGCGCTCGTCCAGTTTTTCATCTCTCTATACATACCTCTGTGGCAATAAGCAGACACATTTCATCTTAATTGTTACAGGCTGTTGCAATTATTCCTTTATTGGGGGATTATTCAAGCGTTCCAGAAGTTTGTGGTAGGAACTGGCGTTACGATTGGTGACGGGCTAAAGGTTTGCTACCCACGACCTCCGCACTCCGATTGTCGCGTCCTGGCAGTATAGATACGTCTCAGACAATAAAAATACTAAGGAGTGATATATGCGATTCCACGTGCCCCATCGGCGCAGACTTCTCTGCACAGCAATCTCCCTTTCATTACTTCCACTGGCTGGTCAGGGCTTTGCTCAACAGCAGGAAAGCGGTGTCGAAGTGGAAGAGGTGGTTGTCACCGGTTCCTTTATCCGTCGAAGCGAAGGTTTCACCCAGGCCTCCCAGGTCACCCAGATTTCGGCTGACGATCTTCAGGACGAAGGTACCATGAACCTCGGCGAAGTTATTCAGAACATGTCTTTCGTCGGTGGTCCTTCTTCATCCGTTACCAACACTATTCAGGGTACCAGTTCACGCAGCACCAACATTGACCTGCGTGGTCTTGGCCCTCGCTCTACGCTGACCCTGATGGACGGCAAGCGTATAGCCAACGAAAACGTCAACATGATGATCCCCACGATCGCCATTTCGCGCATTGATATCGTGGCTGACGGTGCTGCGGCACTGTACGGCAACGAAGCGGTGGCCGGTGTGGTCAACTTTGTTCCGTTTACCTCCTACGATGGCGTCAAGATTGAAGCCTATGGTGAACAGGATTCCCGCGGTGACTACGATGAAGAGTCGCTGCAGATGCTGTGGGGTACCGACATCGGTGACCTGAACCTGGTGCTTGCCGGGCAGTACCGTCAGAACAGCCGACTGGGCTGGGATGAACGGCCCTATCTGGCTCAGGCCGGTCTGAACTATTCGTCTAACGCGCCAGGTAACTATGTGGTGCCTGTGCGAGATGCCAACGGGCAGTACACGGGCGCGCGCGCGAACCGTCCTGATCCTAACTGTGCGCCGGCATCGGAGCGTCAGTCATATGTCGCTGGCGCTAACAACAACCCGTACGGCATGCTGTTCGGCACCACCTGTTTCTTCGATTTCGGTGACACACGTAGCTACCGGGAACCATCACAAACCGGTTCCATCTTCGCTAATGCCACCTGGGATGTCAGCGACGACCTGACTCTTCGTGCGCAGTATTTCAATACTCGTATGGCTGAGCGTGCGTTCACGTCAACCTCCAACCCGGGTAACTCACGGATTGGTGAACTGATGACTATCCGGGGTGAGATACCGGGTAACCCCTTCATGGCCAGAAACTCGGCCGGTGCGCAGCTTTACGGTGTGGACACCAATGGCGATGGCGTGCCAGATCGCGGCAGCGTTGACCGTAACAACGACGGCTTGATGGACTATATTGTATCTGGCACCACACCAAACGGTGTGCCACTGCGTGAGGACGTGCGTCCACGTACGTTGCGTCCGATCAACAAGACGCATACACCATCAGACGGTCATACCCAGGACATGGACAACATCTCTGACCTGACAGACCATAACAGCCGCTTCATGCTGCAGGCCGACTTTACAGTGCCCATGCTGGAAGGCTGGGAAGGTATGGCGGCATATGCCCAGAACTACAACAAGATTCGCTACATGTCGAACCAGAACTACGACATCACCGCGATGAACCAGGGACTTGCCTGTGACGTGGTCAACGACCGCGATGCCTGCTACAACCCCTTCTTTGTAGTGGATCAGGCCAACAACAACTCTGTTCATGTGATGAATGCCATTGCTGCACGTTCCAAGGAAGAGAGTGAAGAATGGCTGAACACCATCGATATCGTGTTAAACGGTGAAATATTCCCAAGCAGCCTGCAGCTGCCGGGCGGTACCATTGGTGCCGCGGTGGGTTATCAGCGTCGTGACGATAAGTACACCAACACGCCGTCAGTTCATGAGATTCGTGGTGTTACCTGGATCGGCAGCCCGATACCAGAAAATGTCACATCAGGTAGCCGTGAGGTGGATGCCTACTTCCTCGAGCTGGCACTGCCAGTCTTGAGCAACGTTGAAGTGGAAGCGGCGGTGCGTCGCGAAGACTTCAGCACAGGTCAAGAGTCTACCGACCCGAAATTCGGTGTGACCTGGGCGGCCACTGACTGGTTGAGTCTGCGCGCGACGACTGGTGATGCATTCATTGCACCAACCATTTCCCAGCTGCTGGATCCGGTAAGCTGTGGTCTGTCCACCGTAACTGACCGCTTCTCGTCGTTCTCGGCGTTCACCACGGCCTGTTCGGGTGGTAACCCCAATCTGGAGAACGAGGTGTCTACCTCACAGCAGCTCGGTTTCGACCTGGCATTTGGCAACTTCGACATGTCAGTCACCTGGAACGAGACAGACTTTGAAAACCGTATTGTGGGTATCACTGGCCAGCAGGTCATGAATGCCGACTTTGAAGCCTTCAAAGCCTGGTCCGGATTTACCGGAAGTGGTGTAGGTGCGGCGAACCAGCCATCACGTGCGCAGCTGCAGGCGTGGCTGAACAGTGGTCTGAGCAACCCGGACATCATTCGTGACCCGAACGACCTGGGTACTGTTCTGCAGGTTACTTCACCTGGCAGCGTGAACGCTCAGAGCGTGAAAGTAACCGCGTATGACATCCAGGGTAACTACAACATGAGTCTGCGTGACTGGGGTGATCTGCGTTTCAACCTGCAGGCTACCTATATTGATGAGTTCCTGTATCAGGACGACGTTGATAGCCCGGTCATTGATGGTGTTGGAAAAACCAACCTGTTGACCGGTACCGCACCGGCGCTGCCCGAGCTGAAAGCCAACCTGCGCATTGGCTGGACGCTCGACAATCACGCGGTCACGGGCACTGTACGCTACGTCGGTGCTACGGACTGGGACGGCACTGACTACACACGTATCATCGCCTGGTTTGCCAACACCAATCCAAACCCGTCTATCGTAGGCGGTGAAATCCGCGCCTGGACAGACTTCGACCTGGCTTACACCTACCGCGGCTACAACCTGTACGGCGGTGAGCTGGCGTTCACACTGGGTTCACGCAACCTGTTCGATCGTCAGGCTCAGCGTACTCCGGACTTTGCCGGCGTCATGGGTGAGCTGCAGGATCCAATGGGTCGCTCAATCTACGCCCGCGCGGTATACGAGTTCTAATACCGCAAGTGATGGGCGTCTGATCTGCAATGGTCTGATCGGGCGCCCACTAACTGCGAGACGTAAAGACTCATGCAAAAAGGCCCCTCGGGGCCTTTTTCATTTGGGTGTGGTGCAAAGATATGATTTTATCGTGAGAAGAAGGTGTCGAGATTTCTCTGCCTGACAGCCTGGTCTCAGGGTTTGATAAGTCCAGCCCGTATCGCGATGATTGCCAGCTCGGCACTGTTCGACGCATTGAGCTTCTGTTTGATGTTGTAAAGGTGAGTCCCGATAGTGCGGGGGCTCAATGACATGGCATCAGCTATTTCCTGCACAGATCGGCCTTTGGCGAGTTCCAGAAAGACCTTGAACTCTTTTTCGCTCAGTGCATCCAGTGGATTTTTTGACCCGGACACCTGCTCAACAGCCATTGCCTGCGCAATCTCTGGTTCCAGATAGACCTGTCCCTTGTGCACGGCACGAACCGCCTGCATCAGTACATCAGCTGCCGAGCGTTTGGTCACGTAGCCTGAAGCACCCGCTTTTAGTACGCGTCGGGCGTGCATGATATCTTCATGGGCAGACAGTACCAGAATTCTCTGCTGCGGATTTTTCGCGAGCACTCTTCCGATGGCTTCCAGCCCGCCCATGCCCGGCATGGAGATGTCCATGATCAGTACATCTGGAGCCAGTGTGTGAAGCTGTTTCAGCGCGTCCTCTCCACTCTGGGCTTCGCCGAGCACCTCGATATCATCGGAGCCTTGCAGCAATAGCTTGAAGCCCATGCGGACGACAGCATGATCGTCCACCAACATGACACTAATCTTTTTCATGGCTTCATTTCTTCCTGACCCACGGGTAGTTCAGCGCGGATGGTTGTTCCGCTCTCAGGCTTGGACTCAAAGCTGACTTCGCCGCCGAAAGCCTGCACGCGTTCCTTGATACCTGCCAGACCGAAACGGCGAGTCTCTGCAAAGTCCTCACTGAGCCCTTTGCCGTCATCGCGGATGACGATCTTGAGGCGATCCGCCTTTTGCGCCTCATGCTTTTCTGCCTGCATCGACAATGACACCTGGACATTTACGGCATCGGCGTGTTTGACCACATTGGTCAGCGACTCCTGCACCACACGATAGACAGTGATATTAACGTTTTCATTATACTGATTAAGTGCATCCTCAGTGGTCAGCACGATATTGAGTTGAGGATGCTGTTTCTGATACTGCGAGACCAGGTCGTCGATGGCATCATTCAATCCCAGGTGATCCAGCGCGCTGGGTCGTAGCTGGCGGATCATCGAGTGAACCACATCATAAATATGTGATGCCACCTCAATAATGGTTCTTGCATTGCGTCGGGTTTCTTCGTTTTCAGAGTCGCTGCGGTTGGCAATGGTGGTGCCGACCGTCTTGATGGCAGTAATGCATTGTCCAAGTTCGTCGTGCAGCTCTCTGGCAATCGCGCGGCGCTCTTCCTCAAGTTTCACCTGTATCAACTGCGTGAAACGTCGGTTCTGTTCCAGCTCTTTCTCTGCAGCCAGACGCTGCTGCTCTTCCCGGGCGAGCCGGGCGTTTTCAATCAGTGCCTCCTGCAGCGACGAGGCCATGCGATTAAACGTCTGTGAGATCGCATTGAATTCCGGCAGGTCGTAGTGCTGCAGTCGGACGTCGTAGTTGCCTCGTTCCATTTCGGTCAGAGCCGTGACAATGTCGTTCAGTGGTTTTAGCGTGCGGCCCAGAATCTGGTAGACCGCAATATTCAGCAGGATAATGATGGCGAGCACGAACAGAGCAAACTGCCAAAGCTCATCCCAGGCGTCGAGTACCGATCTTGAAGAGTCAGGTGTAATCAGTATGGAGCCACCGGGAACCGGCAGCCTGACTTCACTGGTATCCGGAGCCACCAGGGCGCTGAACCATTCAGGAGCCCACCGGCCCTGTTTGTAGTCCGATGGCGGGGACTCATATATCAGTTCATTATTGGTGTCATAAATGCGTACTTCATTGGCGCGCACGCGACCAACATTCCTCATGTAGTCAACCAGGCTGGCCATCGGGTCTGATATTTGTGTCAGTTCCAGCGGTGAAGGCGTGATAGCCTGCAGCAGTTGAATGGCAACCCGGGTGCCGGCCTCAATCTCCTGGTCTATTGATCGGCGCTTGTAATCAATCAGCATATAGGCCATGACCGCCAGGCAGGCGATGCCGACCAGGGAAATACTCAGGCCAACCCGAAAGCGCAGATTCATATCAGCCTCTTATTCCTTGATTCGCAACAGGTCGCGCATCGCATCTGTTTCTTCGCGTAATGCGCTGGCCATGCTATCGGAAAGTCCGCTATGCCCGGCCTTGCCTACCAGGCGAAAGCGGGCGTCAGGTAGTTGCTCGCTCAGTTGCCATGCGGTGATCGGCGGACAGACCATGTCCAGCGCGCCCTGAACGATTGTCACGGGCATGCTGAGAGACGCTGCACTGTTCAGCAATGAAACATCCGCTATAAAACAGTGATGCTTTAGGTAATGCAACTGGATTCTGGCACGATTCAATAAGGCCTGACTCGGCTGCAGTTCCGTTGCCGAAGATTGCCCGTTTGACTCAACACCGATGCTCATAATCTGCATTTCATAGTTTACCCAGCGCACAGCTGCCTCGCTCGCGAGTCTTTCATCACTGCTGAACACGGCTTCATGATATGACTGGATCAGGTCGTCTGACATACCGTCGGTCAACTGCTGGAATGCGGCTGGAGCAAAGCGTGACAGGCCGTTGGTGAACCACTCTACTTCCTCGTCTGTCGCCAGGAACACGCCACGCAGAATCATGGCAGCCACATATTGTGGAAATTTTCGCGCATAGGCGAGTGCCAACGCGCTGCCCCAGGAACCGCCAAAAAGCATCATCCTGCCTTCGATGCCAAGAATCTCTCTCAGAGCGTTAATGTCTTTAATTAGTGCCTGAGTGTTGTTGTCGCGTGTTTCCCCTGCCGGTCGAGACTGCCCGCAGCCGCGCTGGTCGAACAGCACAACGTCGAAGAACTCGGGATCGAAATAGCGTCGGTGATTGGCGTTGATCTGACTGCCGGGCCCACCGTGCAGGAACACAACAGGGTATCCGCCTTTGCGTCCGCAACGTTCAACGTAGAGTGAATGGCTTGGCGATACCTGGATCCATTGTTTCTCCCTGGGCTCAATATGTGGATAAAGCGTGTTGATATGACCCCCTGGCTATTCGGAATGGCTTGTAAGTTGTTATGAAGACGGCACTTTTTTACAGGGTTGAGATGGTTTTGCCAATAGTGGGCGGCGCAATCTAATGAAAATCATGAGTCGCAATTGCTGATAATGCGGCTGCCTGAACGCTCCCCTCAGGGCAACAATCAAGATGCTTCAGACGCCGGTCGATGTGTTCTTCTGGCGCCGTAGCCCCGCTTAGCCGGGAAAACCCATTTACCACGGAGATTACACTATGTGGACTAAACCTGCTTACACCGAAATGCGTTATGGCTTTGAAGTCACCATGTACTTCGCCAACCGTTAATTTTCAATTAATGGTGAAACCACAAAGAGAAAGCAGCCGGCAACAATGACTGCTTTCTCTTTGTTTTTGGCCAAGGATACCCTATGAGAGTTCATGTCCTGGGTTCCGCTGCGGGCGGCGGCTTTCCGCAGTGGAATTGCAACTGTCCGAACTGTGATGGTTTGCGCAAAGGTACTATCAAAGCCACAGCTCGCACCCAGTCTTCAATTGCGGTCAGCAGCGATAACATCAACTGGCTGCTGTTCAATACATCACCCGACATTCTGGCGCAGTTTCAACAGTTCCCGGAGTTGCAGCCTGGGCGCGCGATTCGCGACACCGCTATACGTGGCATTGTTTTGATGGATGCGCAGATCGATCACACCACTGGCCTGTTCATGCTAAGGGAAGGCAAAACGCCACTGGATATCTATTGCACGGACATGGTCCACGAGGATCTGACCAGGGGCAACCCGATATTCAATGTGCTGGGGCATTTTTGTGGTGTGACCTGGCATCAGATTCCCACAGCAGCGGGCAGTAGCTTTGAAGTAGAAGGTATTGATGACATCCGCATTACGGCTGTGCCACTCAGCAGCAAGGCGCCGCCATTCTCTCCGCACCGTCACGACCCGCACGAAGGTGACAATATTGGTATCCAGCTGGAAGACACGCGCAGCGGCAAGAAGCTTTTTTATGCGCCCGGGCTGGCATCAATTGAACCACATCTGCTGCCGTTCATGCAGCAGGCCGATTGCCTGATGGTGGATGGCACCTGCTGGACGAACGATGAAATGCAGGCACTTGGGATCAGCAATAAACTCTCTCTTGATATGGGACACATGCCTCAGTCAGGCCCGGACGGTATGATCGAGGCATTGAAACAGTTTTCTGCCTCAAAAAAGATACTTATCCATATCAACAACACCAACCCTATCCTGCGCGAGGATTCACGTGAGCGAGCGATGCTGCAGCAGGAGAGAATCGATGTGGCCTTTGATGGCATGGACTTCAGTCTTTGAGTTCCACGTTTCCGCTTAATGCAGGAGTTTTCCATGACAGCTGATACTGCTGCACCCTGGTCAGTAGAAGAGTTTGAGGCCCGCCTGCGTGCCAAAGAAAAGAATTACCATATTTTTCATCCATTCCACATAGCCATGAACAGTGGGCAGTGTACTAAAGCCCAGGTGCAGGGGTGGGTGCTGAATCGTTTTTATTATCAGGTCATGATTCCCATAAAAGACGCAGCTGTGATGTCGAACATGCCTGACAAAGAGCATCGACGTTTGTGGGTGCAGCGCATTCTCGATCATGATGGTCTGGAAGGTGAAGACGGTGGCATCGAGGCCTGGCTGACATTGGCTGAAGCGGTTGGTCTCGCGCGCGATGACGTATTGTCGCTTAAAAAAGTGACACCCGGCGTTAAGTTTGCTGTTGATGCCTACGTCAACTTTGCCAGAAATTCTCCCTGGCAGGAGGCAGTGTGTTCCTCGCTGACCGAGTTGTTTGCACCCACCATCCACCAGAAGCGACTCGACAGCTGGCCCGAACATTATCCGTGGATCGATGCCAGCGGATATCAATATTTCCGCAAACGACTGTCTGAGGCGCGGCGTGATGTTGAGCATGGCCTGCGGGTCACGCTTGCTCACTTCAGGACAAGAGCGGAGCAGGAAAAGGCACTGAATATTCTGCAATTCAAACTCAATGTGCTCTGGACCATGCTGGATGCCATGCAGGTTACTTACGGCATTGGCGAGTCCAACACTGGTGCAATTGCGAGGATGAGTCAATGAGCCTTGATACCAGCCAGCCACTTAAGCTCGCCAGGCAATACAAACTGCAATGGGAAAAAGTACAGGATGCCTGGGTGCTTTTGTACCCCGAAGGAATGGTCAAGCTGACCGGCAGCGCCGGTGAAATTCTTACGCGTATCGATGGCGAGCGCAGCGCGCAGGACATAATTGCCAATCTTCAGGCAGCATTTCCTGGCGCTGACCTGCATCAGGATGTCATCGATTTTCTGGAGCATGCCCATGACAAAGGCTGGATCACCCCTGTCTGACACTATCAAGCCACCTCTGTGGGTCAATGCAGAAATCACCTATAAGTGTCCGTTGCACTGCGTGTTTTGTTACAACCCGCTGAATTATGCCTCGACTTTCGAGAAGGAGTTGTCGACGGATCAGTGGCTGAAGGCTTTACGCGAGGCGCGTGAGCTGGGCGCTGTGCAGCTGGGCATCTCTGGAGGTGAGCCACTGATGCGTGACGATTGCGAAGAGATTGTCGCCGAGGCCAGCAAGATGGGTTATTACGTCAACCTGCTTACTTCCGGGATAGGGTTGACTGAGGAGCGTATTGCCGCATTCAAGGCGGGTGGTCTGGATCAGATTCAGCTGTCCTTTCAGGATTCCACCAAAGAAATGAACGATTTCCTGTCCAGTACCCGGACATTTGATCTTAAACGGAAAGTCGCCCGGCTGATCAAGCAATACGACTACCCCATGGTGCTGAACGTAGTCCTGCATCGTCTGAATATCGACCACATTGAACAGATTTTACAGATGGCCGAGGAAATGGAAGCCGACCATGTTGAGCTGGCCAACAGCCAGTACTATGCATGGGCGCTGAAGAACCGTGAGCAGCTGATGCCGAGTCGCGAACAGCTTGAACACGCCGAAGCCGTCTGTAATCAATTTCGCGTGCGCCTGGGCAACAAGATGAAATTGTACTTTGTGGTGCCGGATTATTATCAGGACCGGCCCAAAGCCTGCATGAACGGCTGGGGTACCGTGTTTCTTAATATTGCCCCCGATGGGCTTGCCTTGCCCTGCCATGAGGCGCGCATGCTACCGGGGCTGGAGTTTCCCAATCTGCGCGACCACGATGTACGCACTATCTGGTATGAGTCGGAAGCATTTAATGCCTACCGGGGTGACAGCTGGATGAAGGAACCCTGTCGCAGCTGTGACGAAAAGCAAAATGACTTTGGTGGCTGCCGCTGTCAGGCCTATATGCTGACGGGCGATGCGCGCAACGCGGATCCGGTATGCAGTAAATCCCCACACCATTCCCTCGTTACTCATCAGGTGGCCCTGGCACAGCGAGCACAGTCCACAGACGACGAAGTGCGGCCGGTGATCATTTTTCGTGACGATAAAAACTCTCGCGCATTCGTGAACGAATGATGATGGAGCCGGGTGGCTTTACGCTTGTTAGTTGTCGCACCTCATAAGTGCAGGTCCCGATGGAATCGTCTATAACCCGTAAGAGAGTCGAGATTTTCGGCTCGATTAAGATTCTACAGGAGATCGTCTAATGAGAGAGCTTACGGAAAGCGAAATCGCAATGGTTGGCGGTGGGAATGTATGGCAGTTCGTAAAGAATACTGCGCTGGGAGGCGCTGTATGGGATAGTGTGAAGTTTGTCGGGTCCTGGGCTGCAGATACATTCCTCGCCAGTGACGGTTCAAGTGGGTCTCGTTACCCAATCGAAGATTGTCAGGAATGTAGCTGATATTCATTGTCGCCGACCAGTCAAACGCCGAGCGATGACTGGTTGGCCAGGAGCATTTGCTGATGCGACTTTCTTGGTTTTATGTCGTTCTTGCCGTTTGGAGCGCCGTCTTTTTCTTCTTTGTTCAAGCATTCTTCGCGCCATTGCTGGATGCCCAAATTCGGCCCTCAGCAGACGCGTTGTCAGCAGGCGGGTTCATTGTCACAGTAGGCTTTCTGTGGGCCTCCATTAAGCCAGGCGGGAGTGGCCCACTTCACGTAAGGGTTGCTGCGAGGGTAGTTTTCTTCGTCACTTACGTGGCTTATGAGTTGATGTTTGGACAGGCAATATTTGGTGTGATTGATTGGTTGTTACTTGCATTCTGTTGTCTTATAACAATTGCCCCACTACTATTCGAATCACGACGTTCTATACGCTCACGATGAATTTTCTATGTGGCAAAGTGGAAGATGGCGTGATAGCGATATAAACTCTGGTGTTAGTGAATGCTTCTCCAGCCCAAGCTTGTGTTTAGATAACACTTCTGATCAGTCTGCGGTTCATGGATTCCACAAGCTATATTGTCATTCTTTTCCTCTGCCTGATTGTCGTGGCCGTCTTTCTTTGGCTTTTTGTCTACCCCGCCTGGCGTCGCCAGCGCCTGGAGGCAACACCCTTCCCTGTAGAGTGGGATAAGATCGTTCAGCAACGACTGCCGTTCTATGGAGCGATGTCACCAGAACTAAAAAGGGCACTGCAGGTCCGGATCGCACACTTTATTGCTGACAAGCGTTTTGAGGGCTGTGCCGGTCAGGTGATTGATGATGATGTTAAGGTCAGTATTGCTGCCCAGGCCTGTCTGCTTATCCTCAACCGGCCCAGCGACTATTATTCTGAGTTGCGAACCATTCTGGTGTATCCGGCCGGGTTTGTGGTTCGGCATGACAATGTCGATGAGTACGGGCTGGTATCACAGGATGCGCACGCACTTTCAGGGGAGTCGTGGAGCAATGGGCGCATTGTCCTGTCCTGGGAGGATGTCAAGCACGGCGCCAGTGACTTCCGAGATGGCACCAATGTCGTTCTGCATGAATTTGCCCACCAGCTCGACCATCAAAGTGGCGCTACCAATGGGGCGCCGCTGCTGACAGACCGTCATTCGAATCAGCAATGGGCCGCCGTATTCAGCGCAGAGTTTGAACGCCTGCAGGCGCTGGCGATGTCCTACGACACTGACTTTATTCAGATGATTAATGACGAAGTGCTGGACTTCTATGGCGCTACCGAACCGGCGGAGTTCTTTGCAGTGGCGACCGAGGCATTTTTCGAGAAGCCAGGTGAGCTTGCCGTGCAGCACCCGCAACTCTTTGAACAACTTCAAAATTATTACGGCATCGATCCGCGTTTGTGGGGACACTGACACGGGCCCACAGACTCGTCAGTTGCAGCCGCATGGATGCAAAGACGTCGAATTTGCTGTATAACTTATGTCGCAAGCGATATAAATTGCGAGTCACCCACACGATTTCAGAAATCGTCAACAACAGAGAGAATTCAAATGAGAAAGTTGATCAGCCTGACAACGGTGTTGCTCCTGGCAAATTATTTCGTTGCTGCGGTGCCGGCAGCAACTGCACAGAGCGCGGGCATGGAAAACGCCGCGCCGATGCCCGAATTCACCATTTACCACCTTGAGGGGCGCCGTTCAGAGCGCCTGGTCTGGCTTATGGAAGAGCTGGGTCTGCCATACGAGCTGGAATTCACGCGTGGCGATCTGGCTGCGTCCATGGCAGCCATTCGCGCCATCAACCCTGACATGCCAGTGGCGCCAACCGTCGTATACGATGGTCAGGTGCTGGTTGAGTCGGGTGCCATTATCGAAATGATTCTTGCCCGCCATGGGGGTGGCCGCCTGGTTCCACCGCTGGACTCCCCGGATTTTGCGACGCACCTGATGTGGATTCATTACTCCGAGGGTTCACTGGCTGCGCGCGCCATCGCCGACTATCGCGTCTGGCAGATCCAGCCGCCAACAGCCCGCTCGCCGCTGGTTGATTCAGAGGCTGTGGTACAGTTCGCGGAAAATTTTCTTGATGACAAACCCTGGTTCGGCGGTGAAGACTTTTCGGCGGCCGATATCATGATGCTGTTTCCATTGAACTTCGCCTTTGTGCTGAATATCGTTGACAGCACGCAATTTCCCAATATCAACGCCTGGATGGAAAAAGTCACAGCCCGGCCGGCCTATCAGGCCATGCTGGATAAAGCACGTCCCGATGGCATGATTGGCTCATTGCCAGCGCTGCCCGCCCATGCACCGTCGGGACCTCGCTAGAAATTTAACGTACGCGTCGGCTGCCGGGCTGGGTTGGGCTTGTGTCTAACTCGCCCTGGTTCAGCCGTCTGCACAGCCATCAATCTATTAACCGATAATCAGTTAAGAGGACAACCATGACAGTACCTTCTACTTACCTGCAGATGTTTTCTACGCTAAATGAATCAGGCGAACTGTGTCTCGAACTGGTCGAAAAACCCGTGCCAACACCAAAAGCCAATGAGGTTCTGGTGCGTATTGAGGCGACACCAATCAACCCATCTGATCAGGGAGTGATGTTCGGCTGGGCCGATATCAGTGCCGCCAGCACTTCCGGCAATGGGAGTAAATCAGTTCTCAGTGCACCTGTCTCCGAACAGGGTATGCGTGTCATGAAAGCGCGTGTGGGGCAGGCGCTGCCAGTTGGCAATGAGGGCGCTGGCACAGTCGTAGCCACTGGCGATTCCGAGTTGGCGAGCAGCCTGCAAGGCAAGGTCGTGGCTGTCATGGGTGGCAGCATGTATGCGCAGTACCGCTGTGTTGATGCGGCTACCTGCCTGCCTTTGCACGATGGTCACAGCGCCAAAGACGGTGCCTCCTGTTTTGTGAATCCGCTGACCGCGCTATCCATGATCGAAACCATGAAAATGGAAGGGCACTCGGCGCTGGTGCATACCGCCGCGGCTTCCAATCTTGGGCAGATGCTGGTGCGTATTTGCCAGGCAGATGGCGTTGAACTGGTTAATATCGTCCGCAAAGAAGAGCAGGCGAAACTATTGCGCGACATGGGCGCCAAATACGTCGTTAATTCCAGTTCCGATAATTTCAAAGCAGAGCTGACCGATGCCATTCACGCCACTGGTGCGACGCTTGCGTTTGATGCAACCGGCGGCGGCACCCTGGCGTCTGACATTCTGGCCTGCATGGAGGCAGCTGCCTCACGCACGCCGGGCGCCTACAGCATTTACGGCTCGGTAAAGCACAAGCAGGTTTATCTTTACGGCAATCTGGACACCTCTCCTACCGTGTTGCAGCGAGCCTACGGTATGGCGTGGGGTGTGGGTGGCTGGCTGCTTCCCAATTTCCTGGCCAAAGCTGGAACAGAGGTTGTTGCACGCCTGCGAGCGCGTGTGGCCAGTGAATTGAAGACAACGTTTGCCAGTCACTACACTAACGAGATTTCCCTGGTGGAGGCGCTGGATGCCGATACCGTCCGTCAATACTACGCCAAGCACACCGGCGAGAAGTTCCTGATCTGCTCGCAGAAGTAAAGGTCATGACGGGAAATTAACGCTGAGCCAGGCTCTCACGTACGGTCTTGACATGCGTTCGTGAGAGCGGGCAACGCTGCTGGTGAGTTAACAATAGCTCATACTTGCCCGCGCCTAGCGAGCGAAGCTCGTGAACTGCATCGAGATTGACCAGATGCGACCGGTGCGCTCTGATGAAGTTTGCCGGGAAAAGGGTCAACATCTCCTTCAACGATCGATCATCCAGAATCGTTTCGCCACTCACCAGTCTTATCTGGGAATAATTGCCCGCTCCCTGGATAGTGAGAATTTCTTTGCAATCTATAATCCGCGTTCTGCCAGCGGAGCGGACCAGAAGCTGGACTGTCCTGGGCAGGCTTTTCTTGACTGCAGTTGGCCTGCAAATCACTGCAAGCAGTGGGACTACGGCCGCGTACAGGTATTGATCAAAGAACAGGTCCTTGTCCAGACTCAGGCTGAGTAAAAGGCAGGCTAGAGCAGATGTCAGAATGATGCGGTTTCCTTGGCTGGCCTGTGGTGATTTCCAAACAAGAGCGATTGACGCAGGCACACTTGCCCAGAGTACGGCATGGACGACGTCCTGTGGCGGCCCAATCCACAGTGTGGCCACGATACCTGCGGCAGTCACTGCCAACAGTCCGCTGACGGGCATTCGCAGCCCCCCACGCCTGCCAAAGTAGAATGGTAATGTGCAGGCAAACACCATCAGTGCACTGGCGACCAGCCCCAATCTCAGCATGTGTAATCCGTAGGGATAGGCGTAAATGGCGCGGAAAAGCTCTGCGGTGGCAGCCACGAGCAGGCTGATAACCATCACCAGTCCCAGGCGTCTCTCATAGATGTTGGTGCTTACTATCACCAAGGTCGTTATGACAAGAAGAATGAAGCCAAGGAGCGGAGTAGAATAGTAGCCAATAGGTCGTCGAATCTCGGATGAGTAGCTGGCCAGTCGCAAGCCTGGCAGTATCTCACTGCCGTGAATAATTGAGTTCAGGCTGTGTTGTCGGTAGTGACTGGAAAGCTCCAGCAGGGCGATGTTATTGCCGGGCGCTACAGAGTCGACAGGCAGGTGGATGATGGCGTCAATAGGTCCGGCTGACTCACTTTCGGGGTCTTCGCCAGGTAGCCCCTTAAAGCCGACTTCATGGTCATTCCAGAACACGCGGGCGGAGAAAGTGCCAGAGAGATAAAGACCAAGCGGGGGGGCATCGGGTCCGGCACTGGCGACTGGTACGGTGAATACGGCGCGCAGCCAGCCATGGTTATTGTTTAGCTGCAGCGCGTCCAGCTCCGTGGGGAGCCATGGGCCGGATCGCTTGTCAGCAATTGAGACGGAGATCAGTTCCAGTGCGTTCTGAGTGCTCGCGGGCTGCAGAAGCTGCGGTACGGCGAGCAACAGGGCCGCGACCAGGTAGGGCGCGATCACCCAGGCTGCCAGGTATCGATCGAAAGCGGGAATCTGCAAACCGGTTCCAGTGCATTTCACATGGGAATAATGACGTTTCACGTATTATGCCTTGCTGGCGTCAGTGGCTTCAAAGACTATTGTCACCGGAGCCATTGCACAATCTCAGGAGTAAGTATGCATTTCAGTCGTTTATCCGGGCTGCCATCGCTCGCGCTCACAACGCTCACAATTGGCCTCGCGCTGGCGTTACCCGCGCACGCTCAGCCACAACAGGCACAAGCGTCATTAAATGGGCAGCAGGTGGCGCAGATGTTGTCGCAGGCCGAATCAATCTTCGCTGGGCAGCAACTGGTTGGCTTACAGGCGGCTGTATATGATGGACAGCGTGTGCATGAGCTCAACCTTGGGTATGCCGATATTGAACACCGCGTACCTGTAAGTTCAGAGACACGATTTGAGATTGCATCTATCACCAAGGCGTTTACCGGGCTCGCTCAGCTGCTACTGGCGCAGTCAGGCGAGCTGGACCTGGACAGGCCCGTTCAGGACTATGTGCCAGAATTTCCAGCTACACACGACGGAACACTGACAACGCGACAGCTCGCTGGCGCCACTGGTGGCATTCGCCACTACCAGGCCGAGCGCGATGCGGCCTTTTATGCCACACACTACGATTCGGTGATAGAGGCGCTCGATCTGTTCAAGGAGGATCCACTTGTGGCCGCGCCGGGCGCGACAAGTCATTACTCCAGTTACGGTTTTAACCTGATGGCGGCTGTGATCGAGCGGGCCGCTGAGAGGCCGTTCACTGACGTCGTCCGGACACGCGTGCTGAATCCCATGGGATTGGCGAATACTGGCTTTACAGATGTCCGAACGCCGATGCCAAATCGCAGCCGTCACTACACGTTTATTGATCTTTACAGCCGCGAGGCGCTGCCATCTATACAGGTGATGCCGACCCTGAATCACAGTTACAACATGGGTGGTGGCAACATGTATTCGACGGCGAGCGACCTGGTCAGTTTTGGTCGACAGCTGATCGTGCCTGGTTTTCTGAGCGATGATGTTCGCGCCGAGCTTGAGGCACCGCACTTCACGTCCGGTGGCCAGCCCAGTATGTTCAGTGATGGCTGGGTGATGATAGGGCTGCAGGCGCAGCCCCGCTTTCTGATGGCCGGCGGCAGCTATCCGGGGACACTGTCCCTGCTGCTGGTGTTCCCGGAGCTGCAGGTCGTGGCAGCAATGCTGACCAATACCTGGGGCCCGGACGGTCCCGATGTAATGGACCGTTTGATCATGGGCTGGACCGATCCGGCGTTGTTCAGCCCTCAGGGCCAGGATTAATGTTCAGTGTCAGGTGGCTGATAGCCATAAACGAGCACGTATAGTAATGGCGCTATCGAGCCCAGCAGCAGGGTCGCCACGATCCACGGCCAGAATGTAATCCGCCGGCGCCGCGCGTCCTGGGCCAGAAACAGCAGGACCAGGATCAGCGCGGCAGCCAGATCCACAAACACCTGCCAGCCGGCCGAACTGTCGACCAATAGTTGAAATATCCCGATGTAGCCAACATCAAGCAGGGCGACGACTGTCACGGCACCCAGCAGCAGCAATAAAACGAGCGATACGATACGATAGGCGTTCATAGGCGATCTCCTGTAGCGACTGCTACATATTAGCGAAACAATGTAGCGATTGCTACACACAAAATTTATGACCGAGAAAAAGCAGGCTATTCGCGCCGCTGTTGCGGCTCACCTCATCAGCACGGGTTTAACGGGCCATGGCATTCGCGCCCTGGCCAGCGCCGCTGGCACCAGCGACCGCATGCTGATTTATTACTTCGGCAGCAAAGATGAGCTGCTGCGTGAATCGCTGATGCTGGTCGTTGAGGGACTTGCCTTGCAGCTGGATCAGGAAATTGGCGCTGAGCGTCTGGACTACGCCGATCTGCTGGAGACATTGACTGTGCTGTGCCAGCAACCCGACTGGCGCCCCATGATCACGCTGTGGTTTGAAATTGTTGGCCTGGCCGCCAGAGGCGGTGAACCTTTCAAGACCATTGCCGGCCAGATAGCGGATGTGTTTGTAGACTGGATTGCGGCACACCTGCCTGATTCGGAGCGGCACAGTGCGACCGACCTGTTTGCGCACCTGGAAGGCAGAATGCTACTGACCGTGATCGGGCGCTGACTAGAACGGCCAGAGGATAATGGCCCAGACAATGGCCGCGCCGATCAGGCTGAACAGCACCGCGGCCGACCCCATATCCTTGGCGCGCCCGCTGAGCTCATGGTATTCGTGACCGATGCGGTCTATTGCCACTTCGATGGCACTGTTCAGCATTTCTGTCAGGAGGACGATCAGCAGGGATCCAACCAGCAGCGCGCGCTCGGCGGGCGTCACGTCAACCATGATGATGACCGGCGTCAGCAGGATGACAAGAATGACCTCCATTCGGAACGCCTCTTCTGAGCGCCATAAGGCTTTCAGGCCCTGCATGGAAAAACGCGTGGCATGGATCAGGCGCCTGACCCCTCTGGCCTCTGATTTCATAGGACTACCCCCAAGGCTGCGCATCAGAATGCAGCACGCCGGTCATATCGGCCAGCTGCTGGCGCGGATAATAACCTAAAAATATCCGCTGCGCTTCTTGCGTTCCATGGACCCCGCCTGGTCCTTGTCAATCGTCCGTCCCTCGCGCTCGCTGGTCCTGGATAGAAGCAGTTCCTGAATAATGTCAGATACCGAGGTAGCCATGCTGGGTGTTGCACCTGTCTGCGGATAGCAGCCCAGTGTCCGAAAGCGGATACTTCTTTCCTCCAGCGACTCGCGTTCTGCGGGTGTCAGGAAAGGCAGCATGCGCTCATCGTCCATGGCAAAAATCTGTCCGCTGCTCTCGCAGATCCAGCTCAGACGGGGTTTGGCAAAATACAGAGATACGATGTCAATGTTTTCCCGCAGGATATACAGCCAGATGTCCAGTTCAGTCCAGTTGGATAACGGGAACACCCGCACTGATTCTCCCGCCCTCAGCGTCGTGTTGTATACATTCCATAACTCTGGCCGCTGATTCTTGGGGTCCCAAACCTGGTTCTTGTCGCGCACGGAAAAAATTCGTTCTTTTGCCCGTGACTGCTCTTCATCACGCCTTGCACCACCAATGGCGGCATCGAACTTCAGGCGTGCCAGTGCCTGCTTGAGGGCCTGGGTTTTCATCGCATCGTTGTATGCGACCGACCCGGACGTGATGGGGTGTATGCCCTGTTCTACGGCTTCTCTGTTGATGTGTACTTCCAGCTTCAATTGCAGTCTTTGCGCAATCTCATCGCGAAACTGCGCCATCTCGGCAAACTCCCAGCCGGTGTCAACATGGAGCAGTGTGAATGGAATCCTTCCGGGGTAGAACGCTTTTCGTGCCAGATG
Source organism: Pseudohongiella sp. SYSU M77423 (assembly GCF_029911965.1). Lineage (NCBI taxonomy): Bacteria > Pseudomonadati > Pseudomonadota > Gammaproteobacteria > Pseudomonadales > Pseudohongiellaceae > Pseudohongiella > Pseudohongiella sp. SYSU M77423. Next base: position 156,971 of record NZ_JARYTH010000003.1, read on the forward strand.
TAACAGTACTGTCGAATCTTTACCGATTGAATAGAAAAGGCCCGGGTTCTGGTAGCTGGCGGCCACCTCGCGCATGATGTGGATGGCTTCGGCTTCGAGTGCGCGCAGGTGCGCCAGTGTTGTCTGTGTCATTGGCTGTTCTCAGCTTAGTGAATCACGCTTCTGTCTGTCGGGTGGCAGCGACCGGATAGCGCATCCTGATACCAGATAGCCGGCACGCTGATACTGTTTGATTCGGCAAAAGCGAGCAAATGATCAATTGGCGAAGGGTCAGTGCCGGTGGCTGACATCACGCTGACAATCGGGATGAGCTGTGGCCTGGCCCGAGAAGATTCGCCCCGTGACTGCCGCGCGAACGCAGCCAGAACATCTTGTGGCGCCGCAGATGTGCCAGTCCGGGTATCTGTGCCCTGCAGGCTGCAAAGTTGCCAGATGCCCTGCACACCAATCGATTCTCGCACTGTGAATTCGCTGTCTGCGCCCGGCAGACCAGATGCCAGCGATGAATCGATCCAGATGCCATGTAAAGGCAATTGGCCGCCAGGCTGGCTCCAATTGGCGAGGATCATGCTGTTTATGTGTTGCAGGGCGACAGGCAGGTCGTCGGCACTTCTTACAATCAGCCAGTTGTTCACTGTTTTCCTCTTTATTGTTCTGACTGTTGTCACTAGACCAGTGGCAATAAACAGACAGACATACTGATGCAGGTAAACGGCAAGTCCGACATTCTCTATCAGTTGTTTGTTAAATAAAAATCGAATAAATTTTAACAATCATTCGTTAAAAACTGATGAAACTCCCGTATGATGAACTACAAACAGCTGTATTACTTCTGGAACGTGGCAAAGCACGGTGGCGTGAGCCGGGCGGCCGAGCAACTGCATTTGACGCCGCAGACCATCAGTGGTCAGGTCAAAGAGCTGGCGCAGTCACTGGGTGTCGACCTGTTTATCCAGAGTGGGCGACGGCTCAAGCTGACGCCCGCTGGTGACCTTGTATTCGCTCATGCCGAGGAGATCTTTCAGACGGGCAAGGCGCTGGAAGCACGGCTCAAGAGCAGACAGCACCATTCTGAGCTTCTGCTGCGTGTGGGTGTGTCCAATGTAGTGCCAAAATCAATCGCCTTCAGTCTGTTGTCCCCGGCGCTGCAGCTTCCATCCCCGGTCAGGTTAAACTGCTATGAAGACAGGCTCGATGCCCTGTTTGCCGAGCTGGCCATCCATAACCTTGACCTTGTGATTGCAGATCGTCCGTTGTCCGCAGACACCGGCGTCAAGGGTTATAATCACCTGTTAGGTGAATGCTCACTAGCCTTTTACGGTACACCCGAGCTTGCCGAAACCGTCAAACCAGATTTTCCCATGTCACTGGACGGCGCACCGCTGTTGATGCCAGGACCGGACAGCGCATTGCCGCCCGCACTGGAGCGCTGGTTTGGTGACATGGACATTTCACCTCAGATCAAAGCTGAATTTGACGATTCAGGATTGATGAAGGCGTTCGGTCAGGAAGGAGTGGGGCTTTTTCCGGCTCCGGAGGTCATCAGAGAACAGGCGGCCAGGCAACATGGTGTGGTCATTGCCGGCGTGACAACGGCGATCACCTGTCGATATTATGCCATCACGCCGGAGCGGCGTTTGAAGCATCCGGCACTGGAAGCAATCAGTCGTTCGGCGCAGGACAGTCTTTTCAAGACACGCGTCGAGACCAGTCCTTAAGAGTGTGAAGGCGATGCCTGGATGAAAAGAAATTCATTGATGCAAAAACAGTTGCAGAATCCCATGTTACGGCCGATAGAACACAAAGGCCTGTTATCTTGTAAGGACTGATCCTTTTGACGCAGTAGATACAATCCAATGAAGTCCAATTTGAAAGCTATCGATCATTCAGCTTCGGCGGTCGCCGAGCATGTCGCACAGCTTGTTGAAAAGTCAGGCTTTTATCACGGGAATAGCTACCTGGAGTTCGAAAGCCGCCGACTGTATTCCGCATTTCAGCCCATTTACAGCATCGCTCACAAACGCATTGTAGGGCTGGAGGCGCTGGTGCGAGCCGTTGACGAGCAGGGCAATCCGGTATCGCCTGCTGCTTTGTTCAACAGGCGTCAGGGAGAGGCTGTTCATCAGCTGGACCTGATTTGCCAGCAAGTCCATCTCCAGAACTTTCATGCACTGGATCCGCCCGACGCCTGGCTGTTCCTTAATGTCGATCCATCTACACTCAGCCGTTGTGCGCGCTACACCAGCTTTCTTAACGATCTGCTGGTGCAGTATGGTTACACGCCAAACCGCGTTGTAATCGAAATACTCGAATCCAGCATCGAGGATGAAATCGAGCTGGAGCAGACTATTGGACAGTACAAGGATCTGGGTTTTCTGATTGCGATTGACGACTTTGGCGCCGGGCATTCCAACTTCGAGCGCATCTGGCGTATCCAGCCGGACATCGTCAAGTTGGATAGAGGCATGCTGAAAAAGGCTGGCCAGGACACCAGCGTCAAAGAGCTGCTGAAAGGCATTACCAGCATGCTGCACAACTGTAAGTGCCTGGTGCTGGCCGAGGGCGTGGAAACGACCGATGAGGCCCTGGCCGCGATGGATGCACAGGTTGATCTGATTCAAGGCTATTACTTCGCACGTCCGTTTCTGCTGTCCGAGTCCATTGCGACGCGCCGCGGTCTGTGGAAAGAGCTGTACAATGAATTCGACGAGCTGAATCTGTATATCCAGGAGCGCAAGCGCGAAAGCCTCGAGCCCTACCGCAACCGATTTGCAGCATTAACTGTTGGTGCACAAAAGAAGAATCAGCTCGAAGACATCTCCCAGCTCATGTTCAAACTGCCGCATAGCATCCGCCTGTATCAGCTGGCGCTCGATGGAGAACAGTGTCATGCCAACATCAACAGCCCCACTATCCAGATTGAAGGCAGAGACAGACTTTATGCGCTGGCCAATGCGCAAGGGGCAAGCTGGAAACGTCGTGACTATTATGTCAATGCGGTCAACAATCCGGGGAACGTGCAGATGACACAGCCGTACTTCTCTGTGTCGGACGGCACCCTTTGCATCACACTATCGGTACTTACCCGCCTGCACGGTGAAGACTTTATTGTCTGTTGCGATATCCTGTCGGGAGATTAAGGCCGCGTATTGTAAGCAGACCAACAAAGCGATCTCTTTTACCCGATTCTGCGTAGTTAATGACAAACCGACTCAACGGGCGTTAACCATGCTTGGCAAATTTATTCTGGCTCTCTCAACTATGGTGTTTATTGCGTATGGCCTGGTCAGTCTGGTCAATCCTGCGGTTCCGGCCGGTTACGCCGGACTGGTGATGACCAACGGCAATGCCTATGCAGAAATTGGCTCCATGTACGGCGGTCTGCAGACGGGTGTTGGGCTGTTCTGCCTGCTGGCCATTTTCCGCCCGGAATACTATCGTGGCGGACTTGCCGTTCTTGTCATTGGTATCGGCATGCTGGCGCTGGCACGACTGATTTCTGCTGTCATCACCAACGACGCGCTCACACTGTATACATGGGGTGCACTGGCCTATGAGACGGTCACAGTCGTGCTGGCAGCGATGGCTCTGTGGCAGTCATACAGAGCTGTACAGGCATAACAGATCAGGTATCACCCACCTCGGCGCCAAGTTCGGCGAGAGCTGCCTGAATCTCTGTGAGTACCTCCGCGCTGCTCTTACCCTGTTTCATGCCTTCCGACTGCGCGGTCAGCAATAATCGCGCATCGTCATCCCACCGGCGCAGAATCTCGATTTTCTGGCTCTTGCTGAATTCGTCTGCCGCCAGGACATCAGCGGGCGTATCAAAACTGCATGCTGGATCTTTAAGGATATCGTCGAACTTGTTCATGATGGGTGTGACCTCCCTCTGTCTACTTTAGAGCGCAACATGTGCGTCCGGGGGCGACTTTTCAGTGGTCTTGTCTTCCTTTTTACAGCATTCAGGGGCGTCATTCCACCCAAATGCCCTGCAGCGAGCTCCATGGCGCGTTGCGGCTTATGACTTGGAGGCTGCTTTTCTGTGCGCCGTATCAAGGCGTCATGCACTCAAACAGTGCCTGAAATAACACGCCTATATTCAGCTCAACCACGCGGACCACGTGCTGTCTGGCTGTGACGTTTTTAGCGGTTTGGCATTCTAGATGCATGATCAAATTCACAACAAGCCTGATAACAATAATCAAAGCAGGAACGCCATCTATGCGTGAACGAAAATCTAACGCTCGTCGTTTTTACTTATTGCTGGTATCAATCATTTCAGGTCTCAGCCCGGAGACCAGTCTCGCTCAGTCACCAAACGCCTTTGGCGCTCCCACCGAGACAGTGGCGGCACCGTCTGCCATGGTTTCGGCGGTGCCCGGTTCGCGGGCACAGGGCTGGCTGTCGCAGGGCAGATCGGAAGTACTTGCGCGACATGGCATGGTGGCCACCAGTGATCCGCTGGCTTCGCAGGCGGGTCTGGAGATCCTGATGCAGGGGGGCAATGCCATAGATGCGGCTGTTGCCGCCAGTGCGGTGCTGGACGTGACGTCGCCTAATGACACCAGTATTGGCGGTGACCTGTTCGCATTAATCTGGATCGCCAGTGAGCAGAAGCTGTACGGTATCGCTGCGGCGGGCTGGGCGCCGCAGGCTTGGACCCCCGAATTTTTCGCCGATACGCTGCAGGTAGAGCGTGTACCCAATCGTGGTGTAAACGGTGCCACGGTACCGGGCGCCATCGCCGGTTATGAAGCGATGCTGCAACGGTTCGGGACCATGGGGTTTCAGCGGACGCTAAACCGTGCAGCAACGATCGCCGAGGACGGTTGGGCTCTGAGCGAGCGCCGTCACGCTGATTTGATGGGTTCGCTGGATCGTATCAGAAGTGATTCCGACACCATTGAAACTTTTCTGGTTGATGGCGAGCCGCCACCGCTCTACAGCATTATTCGCAATCCGGGACTGGCGCAGGCCTTGCGGCTGATTCAGGCGCAGGGCGCCGACGCGTTTTACCGCGGACCCATTGCCGAGGCGATTGTGGAGAAGGTTCAGGCCAACGGCGGGGTGATGACGCTCGACGATCTTGCGGAATTTACGCCGGAGTGGGTGGAGCCGGTAACAACAGATTACCGCGGGTATGAAGTCCATCAGCTGCCACCGCCAGGGCAGGGATTTGCGGCACTCCAGATGCTTAACCTGCTGGAGGTCTGCGCGCCGGTGCATGATGTGCGTCTGGCGGAACTGGGCCCCGCGAATCCCGACTACTGGCACTTTATGGTTGAAGCAAAAAAGATCGCCTACTCAGATTTGCATGCCTACAACGCTGATCCTGATTTTGTGGACATCCCGCTGGATCGGCTACTGGCCAAAGACTATGCCGCCGATCAGTGTGCACGAATCGACATGGACCGAGCCACGCCGCCTGCAACTAAAGGTGGGCTGGACGGCGGAACGATTTACATGAGCACGGCCGATCGCTGGGGCAATATGGTGTCCTTGGTGCATAGTGTTTTTTCAGTCTACGGGAGCGGAGCGACAGTTGCCCCCTATGGATTCATTCTGCATAACCGTGGATCCGGGTTTTCTCTGGAAGACGGGCACCCAAATCAGGTAGCGCCTCGCAAACGACCATTCCACAGCATCATGGCCGGATTTGTGACTCAGGGCGATCAGGCAGTCATGGCCTTTGGCAACATGGGCGGCAGTGTACAACCCGAAACGCATGTTCAACATCTGGTGAACATGATTGACCATGGCATGAATGTACAGATGACCACCGATGCTGCGCGTTTCACGCACAGTCAGAATCAGAATGTTCTGTCTCTTGAGCAGGAACTCTACAATCTCGTTGGTAGTGCCCTGCGCGGCAAAGGCCATGATTTACGTGTCGTAGACGGCAGTGCCGTTGGTGGCTACAACGCGATTTTGTTCACGCCAATGCCGGGGACGATGCCGCCGGCGGCGGGGGATCAGGTGTCACCAGTTAACGGTGTTTATCGGGCGGGGTCGGATCATCGCAAGGATGGTCAGGCTGTGGGGTGGTAGTGGGCGCGTTGGAGCGTGTCGACGATCGGAGGAAGGGGGTTCAGCATCCCGTGGTGGAATGCAACCGCTGTCGCCATGGAGCGGTTGCAAACGCCAAGTTTTCGATAAATGTCTTTCACGTAACCGTCAATTGTGTGCGGACTGAGGGACAGCGCTCTGGCGATTTTCTTGTTGCTTTTGCCTTGCGCAAGCTCACGCAGAACATCCTGCTCTCGAATGGTCAGCGGCAGCGATTGAGGGCTGGGTTTTCTATTATTCTGTACAGTGCGTAGCTGAATCGCCCCGGGTTTCCTGGAGGCTCCTAACTCTGAGAGAATGGAGCCATGAGCAAACCAAAGTCAAACCGATTTTCCCCTGAGGTCCGCGAGCGCGCCGTGCGTATGGTGCTGGAGCATCGCGGTGAGTATCCATCCCTGTGGGCTGCAATCGAGTCGATTGCCCCATCGGGTTATCGGCACTATGCCGCGTGCCAGCGCAGCCCGCAGCTGCGCTGCGCCAGAGCCAAACGTGACGAGGAGCTGATGGTTGAGATTCGCCGTGTGTGGAACGCTAATTTCCAGGTATATGGCGCTGACAAACTGTGGCGTCAGCTTAACCGCGAAGGCATCACAGTGGCGCGCTGCACAGTGGAAAGGTTGATGAAAGTCATGAGCATACAGGGCGCCCGACGCGGCAAGGTTGTGCGTACCACGATCCCTGATCAGAACGCGGCATGCCCGCTGGATAAGGTTCATCGGCAATTTAATGCGGACAGACCCAACCAGCTGTGGGTGTCTGATTTTACGTATGTCTCTACCTGGCAAGGCTGGGTCTATGTGGCCTTCGTGATTGATGTGTTTGCTCGTTCCATCGTTGGCTGGCGTGTCAGTACCAGCATGCGCACAGACTTTGTACTGGACGCGTTGGAGCAGGCCTTGTATGCGCGTCAGCCAACCGATGCACTGATTCATCACAGTGACCGCGGCTCGCAATACGTCTCTATCCGTTACACAGAACGACTGGCTGAGGCTGGTATTGAGCCATCGGTTGGCAGTCGAGGTGACAGCTACGACAACGCACTGGCAGAAACGATCAATGGCTTGTACAAAACCGAACTGATAAATCGCCGGGCGCCGTGGAAAAGTCGTGAAGCCGTGGAGCTGGCCACACTGGAATGGGTGACCTGGTTCAATCAACACAGGCTGTTGGAAAGCATCGGGTATATACCTCCGGCAGAAGCTGAGGCAACCTACTACCGCCAACTGAGTGAACCAATGGCTCAAGCGGCGTAACTTAAACCAAATGGCCTCCAGGAAACCCGGGGCGATTCACCTTCCCGGCAGAGAAGCGGTTGGAAGCGTTTGATTACAGGCATCAGACGACCGTCACCAAGCGCCAGATCAGTGCGCTGCTGGACTTTAACTTTATCGAAGAGCGCCAGAATCTGGTGTTCATCGGACCGCCGGGGGTGGGTAAGACCCACTTGGCCATTGGGATTGGCCACAAGGCCGTCGAGGCTGGTTACCGTGTGCTGTTCACCAACGCGCTGGATCTGGTTGAAGAGCTGGAGCTGGCCGAGATGAAAGGCCAGCTGAAAAAACGTATCAGCTAGCTGATCAAATACGATCTGCTCATCATTGATGAGCTGGGCTACCTGCCGATGACCAAGCAGGCTCGCTACAACCTGTTTCAACTGATCAACGGTTTATACGAGTACCGCTCCATCATCCTGACAACCAACAAGGACTTCACCGCCTGGGGCGAGTTCTTTCATGATGACAACGTGGCGGTACCGATTATCGATCGGATCATCCATCACTCGCATGTGTTTATGCTGGGTGGTGAAAGCTACCGGCTGAAGCAGAAAACCATGAGTTAAACGAAACTGGGTGGGTCAATTTTATTGGCCAAAAGTGGGTCAAAATTATTGGCCATTGACATCTGACATCGGTAGAAAATACAAAGACTACCGGGAAGAACTTCGCCTACGCAAAACGCGAATGGCCAGGCAGCTAGCACTTGAATATTTCGCTGGGGTTAGTGCCCCCAGTGTCAGGCAATCGAGAAAACATGCGTTTAATGTAATTCGTTCGTCGACAGGGTTGCCAAAACATCTTCTAAAGAAAGCGATAAATGATGTCTATCGTGGGCTCTTTGGCGACGCAAACTGTTTTTGAGTGAACCTGTCGTTAGCGTAGACTAGTGATGAGTACTGCCATTGCATCCAACCGCTCCTTGGTCTGCTCCCAATTAGGCATCACCTGGCTCATTAAGCGATAAAAGCGTTCGCTGTGATTATGCTCGGCGATGTGGCAAAGCTCATGCAGGATGACGTAATCTATACAGGTGCGGGGAGCTTTGACAAGCTGCGGATTCAGGGTAATGCGGCCGTTGGGTGAGCAACTGCCCCATTGGGTTTGCATGCTGAGCACTCTGATCGGTGGTCGAAAGTTGACCCATAGAGCGTGCTCAAGCATCGCCTCTAGGCGCTTCGCGAATACGTCTTTTGCTCTGGATTTATACCAGTCTGAAAGCAGTGCCGTGACCGCTTCCTTGCTCTTCTGACGCACGGTGATCTGTAAATGTCCGCGTAATAGTTTGACGCTCTGAGTCTGATCAGGCGCTTCGATAACTTTCAGCACGTATTGCTTGCCAAGGTAATAATGGCTTTCGCCGCTAATGTATTGCCTAGGTACGATGTGTTCAGATCGTGCCCGAAAGTCTCGTAGTTGCTGATATATCCAGCGCCCGCGTTTCTTTACGGCGGCAATCACTGCATCATTGGCGGCTTCTTCTGGCGCAGACACCACAATCCTGCAATCCGGATGTACTTTTATCAGCACCTTGCCGTTAGAGTGTTCACGTCTGACGCGCTCAAACTCGATGCGTTCATCGCCGTAGCTAAAGGTCAGCGTCTGGCCTTTGGGTTTTATGGGTACGTTCATAACGGTTAATAGGCGCTGGCGTGTGCATTCAGCCCCACGCGGGTAATCTGTACAATCATTTCCACGACTTTTTTGGCCTGATCCATGCCGCCGCCGATGGCTTTGCATTCCTGGAACATGCGCGGCAACAGTTTTTTGCGAATGTCGGCCTCAATGTTTTGCGGATTGATGGAGTTTTCTGCGACTGACGTTTCAACGGCCTGGTCAATCTCAAACGCCAGTTTCACCCATTTATCTTGGGCTTGCTGATCAACGATTGTGAATGCCTCGGGCAATATTTTCTTGAAGACGCCGAAGTAGGCCTGGGCGTGACGATTGCCGTTGAATGCATTTGGTATGTCAGGCAAACGGCGATCCTGAACCTGTTCCTCGAACTCACAAAAAAGCATGTATTGTTTCAGCGGGTGATCAAATAGTTTTTCAGCCTCTTCAATGGCCTGGCGGAGTAATTTGGAGAAAGCCTCTTGGGCATAGGGATCATCCCTTAGGTCTTGCTCAATCTTTCGCGTGACCCGTGTTTTGATAATGTCGGTTTCATTACGGGTTTTTTCCTCACTCCAGTTTTTTGGGTCTTGCTGCTGGCCCATTTTGCCAACTTCATAGACGCCACCGGGTTCCCTAACCTCGACACCGACCACATGTTTATCCAGCAGCTTTTTGACTTGCTCGGAATATTCGTCATAGTCGATCTTCTCGCCAGCATCCTGCTGCACGAGTTGACGCAGGCTGGAAAGCTGTTTGACCGTCTCTTTGTAGTGCCGCCGGTCGTCGTCGCTGAAACTTTTGTCTTCATAGAATGTGGCGGACTGCAGCGCAACTTTCAGACAGCTGGCAAACGCGGTCAAGGCCTCGTAGAAGTCCTCGCGCACCTTCAGGTTTGCATCCACCAGCTCGCCTTGCCTATCCACTATTTTCGGAACGAGCACCTGGCGCAGCTGCTCAATATCATTTTTATTCTTCACACCGTCAAATGTGGCCCATAGGGTTTTGTACAGTTGCGGTAGGCGCTTGTACTCGGTGCTCATCTGGTTATACAGGCCGGCAATATCATTGATGTCGTAGCCTCCCTGGGTACGCGAGGCCAGATCCTGGTACTTTTGAATAGTGGTGTCGAGCTCAGACAGAATACCGCGATAGTCGATCAGCAAGCCGAACTTCTTCTTCGGGTGAAGCCGATTCACTCGCGCAATGGCCTGAATCAGGCTGTGTTCTTTAAGCGGCTTATCGATGTATAGCACTGCATTTTTAGGCTCATCAAAACCAGTCAACAGCTTATCAACCACAATCAGAATTTTTAGCGATTCGTCTTTATCGAAGCGTTCGATCAGATGCTTGGTATAAGTCTGTTCATCGCCAGAGCCCACGGTTGATTTCCACCACTGTGTGACCTCTGGCGCGGTTGACTCATCCACTTCAGTATTACCTTCGCGAGTATCCGGTGCGCTCATGACCACGGCAGATTCAAACAGACCTGCCTCGTCCAGGTACTTTTTATACTTGATGGCGGCGGCTTTACTGTCACAAGCTAACTGGCCCTTTAGCCCGTCATCGATGTTTTTAACAAAGTGATTGGCGATATCCAGCGCGATCAATCGAATGCGGTCATCGGCGCCGTATACCTGACCTTTCTTAGCGTACTTCCGCTTCAGATCGGCTTTCTGTTGATCAGACAAACCTTCTGTAATTCGGTCAAACCAACTGTCGATGGCGCGCTCATTGACATCCAGATCAGGTATACGCTCTTCATAAAGCAGCGGCGTCACTGCTCGGTCCTCCACGGCACGCTGCATGGTGTAGGCATGAACAATAGGGCCAAACTTGTTGGTAGTCTTGTCATCCTTCAGCAATGGTGTGCCGGTGAAAGCAACAAACGCCGCGTTTGGCAGCGCTTGTTTCATGCGGATATGGTTTTCACCGCCCTGACTGCGATGCCCCTCATCAATCAACACAATCAGGTCTGCGCTGGTATTCACGCACTCTGCCAGTTTAGTGGCAGTATTAAACTTCTGGATGAGCGAGAAGATAATCCGTTCAGTGCCTTTGCCAATCTGCTCAGCCAGGCGCTTGCCGGAGGTAGCCATAGCGGCTTCTTTGTCTTTTTTGTCCGCCAGCTCCCCACCAGAGGCAAAGGTTTTACTGAGCTGATTTTCCAGATCTACCCGGTCCGTCACTACCACAATACGGCACTGCTTCAGGCTGTCGTGCAGGATCAGCGCCTTGCTCAAAAACACCATGGTGAAAGACTTGCCAGAGCCAGTGGTATGCCAAATCACGCCACCCTCGCGCCCGCCATCCGGGCGGCGGACATTGATACGATCAATCAGACGTTTTATGCCAAATACCTGTTGATACCGGGCAACGATTTTGCCGACCTTTTTATCGAACAGAGTGAAAAAGCGGATCATCTCCAGCAGCCGCGCCGGACTTAACAAACTAATCAGAAGTTGATCCTGGCCCGTCACAGCAAGCTCGCCACCGGCAATCAGATTTTTATACCAATGCATATCTGCTGCCGGTCGGTGACTGAACAGACCGGCTAGTTGTTCTTGCGACAAGGCCTTGTTCTTGGTGACGTACATCTCGGCATCGGAGATGTCTTCTTCTCGCCAGGACGCCCAGAACTTTGCTGGCGTGCCGCAGGTACCATAACGGCCCTCATTGCCATTAATGGACAGCAACAACTGGGTGTAGGCAAATAAAAGGGGGATCTCGTCATGGCGCTGGTTGCGCAGACTTTGCGAGACACCCTCATCTATCGTTGGGCCTTTTTTAGCATTGCCGTCAGGCCGCTTGGCCTCGATGACTACCAGCGGAATGCCGTTCACAAAACACACAATATCCGGGCGCCGCGCCTCCACGCCGCCAGAGCGGGTTACCGTAAACTCCTCGGTAAACACAAAGCTGTTATTGGCCGGGTTTTGCCAGTCAATCAGGGCGACCGTTGGATTGACCTTTTTGCCATCCACAAATTCAGTGACGGAAATGCCGTAGAGCAGGTGGTTGTATAGCCGCTCATTGGCTGCCAGCAGCCCTTCGTTGAGAGCGGGACTACACACTTCAGCAATCAGGTTATCGATGGCTTTATCGGATAATGAGCAGGTTTGACCAGCAAAACCAAAGGTACGTTTCTGCAGTTCAGTGCGCAGTATCTGGCGTAATACCACCTCATCCTGTCTGCCCCCGCGCGCCGCTAGCGCCTGTTCGGGCGACAGGAAGGACCAGCCCAGGTTGTTCAGTAAGGTGAGAGCCGGTAGCTTGGCGCTGAACTCTTCCTGGAATTTAGGGATGATTACCATATCAATGCGCCCCACAGCATTTCTTGTATTTCCTTCCGCTACCACACGGGCAGGGCGCATTCGGCCCGATTTTGGGCTGTGAGCGCACAAACGGCAGTACGTTCGTCATTGTCTTGCTGCTAACACTGGCACGATGGGCGGGCGCAAGGTGAGCGCGTTTGTCCAGCCAGTATTTATGCAGTTTGCGAACTGCCGGCTCTATCTCGGCCACTGTCCGCTGGTGCTCCTCCAGCGTCAATTGCTCAAGCACCGGGAAATTTTCCTCCAGCCCATGCAGCGCAATCGCCTCCAGCCAGGTGTTTATCTCGTCAGGCAGCTCCGGCCAATTACCCAGGCGCACACCGCGCATATAACCAAAACACCATTCTTCCGCGACAATTACTTCCGGCTCGGCCGCATAGTTGATGTTGAACATCGCGTTAAATTCTTCGGGTGCATCCACCAAACAGGAAGCTGAGCTGTTCATCATCGCCATGACCGTGCTCATGAAGCGTCTAACTTCCTGCTCAGATTCCCATGCCGGAGAATTCTCTGCGCCACCCCACACTTCCGGCAGCCACTGGCTAGGCATAATCATATTGGGGCCGGAGACAATGGCCGTAAGGAAACCGTCCAGCTCCGAGACATCCAGAATGGAGTCGTCGTTGCCGTATTTCATGAGCATGTCTCCGACGAAATCGATGTCGGATCCGTTTATGTAGTCAGTCACGTCATCGCCCCATCTTTGAATTTCTTATAGCCTTTCCAATGATAGTATCGCCAAGACGTCGCTTAGTTGCCGAATTGCCAGACCCGGATGAACCACTCGTCCACCCCATGATTGGGCAATCATACTTTTCCAGAACCTAAGTTTCTCCGGGTCCTGCGACTGATACAACTCGGCATTCACTGGACAGTCATTGGCTATCATTACAGTGGTAACTTCACTATACGTTGGGTATTCGCCACTACTTTCTTGATAATCTGGTAAGCTCGCTATGCCAAGGATTTCTCCGATTTCCTTTGCATCGGCTCGCCCTTGTGAAATGGAATGAGCTATTTCAGGCTTCATGCAAAAAATATAAACAGCAAACATTCTAAGAATCATAACACCGAAGATTAAGCCCCTATCAAAGCCTTTGTAAGACGACAAGGTTTGGTATATTTCAAAATGTCGGACAAGTGTTTCTATTTCACGCAAGGTCATGTGTTGAGTCTGAATCAATTCTCTGAGAAAGCCAAAATTACCGTCTCTGTCGGCGATTCCTGTATCCTTTAGCGCGTCGCTTTGAATAATGAGCGAGTGACAATGAGAAACAGCAGCGAACAAGTTATCCGTAACATCCGACGGTACTTTTTCAGGCAAAGAAAATCGAAACTTCAGAAATTTATCGAGATATTTTTGCGCATCAACGGCGTCACCATAGCAATGATTGATAGCCGCTCTTAGTTGGTGGCTATTCGTCACCAAAACAAACTTAACACCTGTTACATCAAAAGTATGTTTGACCACTTCGAGCATCTTTACTGCAAAGTCAGGTCTGCATCGATCAAGTTCATCTATGAAGATTAAAATTGGCTCATCTTTGGAGATATCCATTAGACATATTTGTAGCGCCGCTATGTTTTCCTCAGATTTTTCATGATCTTTTAATAGCGCCGATACTGATGCGTCAATTACTTTGCCGGCAGCATCTTCAAGATGCTGCTCCAAGCCTTCAGCTATTTCATCGAAATTTTTTCGTAGTAGATGACTGACGCCAGCTTTAAGTGCTGTTTGTATGCCATATCGAGCAACCGGTATCGCCTTGGCTATAAAAGATTCTCGTTGCTCGCCCTCGGGCAGTAAGCCAAGCACCTCGCCAAGAATAGTCATCAGTGGGTTGTCGGCATGATCAGCTTTGAAGGCATTTATGTATAGCGTTCTGTATCCGTCATGCTCATTTTCAATTTCGTTGATCAACTTAAAGCAGAATTCCGTTTTACCAGTACCCCAATGACCATCAATCACCATTGGAGAAACGTTTATGTCTGATTTTAATAACGCAATGACTTTTTCAGCGATCTGTGCGCGTTTGAACTCGTCGCGACCATCGTCACCATGAAATCGTAGCTGACTCATATCCTGAGACATCAGTGATCCCCTCCATTGCAAACGCTTACTCTGCGTTTTCCAGTTAGTATTTGCTGCATCAGGGCTTTCTTTTCTTTCCTAAGAGCGTCGAGTTTCTGTTGCAGAATTTCTATTTTTTCATCGGCAGCGGACAGAATGGAGGCAATCTCTTGCTGCTCCTCTGAATCTGAGGGAAAGTTGACGTTCAACGACTCCAAGTCTCTCTTTTGGATGTTTGGAAGGCCTGAGCCAACACGAAGTCTCATTATTCTAATCTGATTGAATTTAAGCAGGTGGTACGCGAAGGCGGGATTTATTTTCAAATTTTTGATGGCATAGCAATGTCCGCCGCACCAGAAATTCTTAGTTTGGAAGCCAACATGACCACATGAGTTTCCACCTTCACTGATAGTTATTGTGTTTGCCTGGGTGTTGAATGCACTTGTGTATCCTGATGGTTCTACTCCCCCATTTATTACAGGAAAAGCACCTGCTTTGGAGAGGGTGTCCTTGTTAAGTTGGACCCCTTTGGATATGTCCAGAAGTTGTTTGAGGTAACTGTGTTTCCATTCTCCACTAAAGCAAACCCCATTCTTATCCAGCAGGCGTTTATTGCCTGTGAGCAATTGTTGCATCAGGGCTTTTTTCTGCTGCTGGCTGTTGGTGAGCAATTGTTCGGTGGTGGTGATGGCTTTGTCCCAGGTGGAGAGGATTTGGGCGATTTTCTTTTGCTCTGCATACGGAGGCAAAGCAATTCTAAGCTTCTTGAAATATGGCAACCCTATTGTCTTGATAGTAGAGCCAACGGCCTGCCGCTCGAATTCCTTTTTATTCAATTGAAGCCAGTTATATAAGAACCAGCTGTTGATTGTTTTGTTGTTGTCGCATTTCCATGCAATAAAGTGTTGGCTGACGGCCATGGGTACTGCTATAACGCCGCTTTTACCAATGCCGGCATCTCGTGACAGGATTACTGTCTCCGCCGGGTGTAGTTCGGCGGAGCTATTTTTCAATCCGGTATCTGAGATTTCATTATCCGACTGATAAATGTAACCTTTGTCCAGTCGATAACTGTCCGCTAGTGAAATCCACTTTATGCCGCCTCCCCAATATTCAGGAAAGGATTTGCTGGGTGTATGACCGCTGCAGCGAGTTGCAAATCTATCCAGAAGGTCGTATCTCCAACCGGCTGGGATTTTTTCCTGAGATAGGCTACGTGCCACGACATAACTCTCCACGGTAAAAGGGCATGTTTTTCTGCAAGGTCGTTTTACGGCACATCTCTCTAGTCGTTTCCATTATCTTCAAGCCCCAACGTATCCGGATTTTTCAATGACTTCTTATCCGCTGACGCCAACCGTCGCTCAACCTTCTTTACATCCTCTGCCGGTGGCAGACTTTCTGGACGGATACCGCGCTTGATGAGCGTCTGACGTACCGCTTCATTATTGGTCACATGTTCGCTGGAGATTTCCTGCTCGCTTTGCATGTTGTTGGTGCGTGCATTGTGAATGGTGATTTCGGTGGCGAAGTCTTTGGCCTTGAGAATGATGGTTGGCGCAAAGTCTGCCAGGGGGCGGTTATCGGGCACTTTCCAGCGGGCTTTCATGGTCTGGGTATTGCTGCCAAACAAGGCGCTATCACCCTTGCTGCGAATCAGGGCGAAGTTCTGGTTGCCGCCAGTTTGCTCAAAAATGACGCTGGACAGCTCCTTTTCAGTGGCTGACAGCTTCTGGCGAGCCTGCACCCGCTCGGCCTCCAGCAAGCGCTGCTCAATCAGCTCGGCCTGGCGGGTCTGCATAGCAAAATAGGTCTGGGCGAAGGCAATTTCGGCCTTTCTGGGGTCACCGTTCTGGGCGATCAGGTAACAGGCATAGCGGGTGAGCATCACATCGTCAATTTCGCGCTGACTGCCAGAACCCAGCTCGACCATTTTCCCGACGTCGGCAAAATGGTCCGAGATCGCATGACCACTGACTTCGCAGGCGGTTTTAGCTTTGCTGATCACGCTCTGGAAATTGTCCCATTTGCCGTAGCCGAGCAGGTGCTGAACATCCCGTGCCAGCCAGAACTCAACGCCGGTGTCGGTTTGCTGGGCATGACCTTCAAAGGTTGTGGTCAGCGTTTGAATCTGTTGCTGTTCCATGGCATCAAGTCCTTATTTAGTGGCATCCAGATAGCCCAATTCGGCCAGATAACCTTCCATCTCCGTTTCCAATTCAGCCAGTTGGGCCTTCAGTTTTAGTCGCTCGGCACGCACCGCCATCAGGTCGATCTCTTCCTCTTCTTCAAAGGTGTCGACGTAGCGTGGAATATTGAGGTTGTAGTCGTTCTCTTTGATCTCTTCCAGGCTGGCGAGATATGCGTATTTGTCGACGCTCTTGCGGGCCTGGTAGGTGTCGATGATCTTGCGGATATTGTCCTCGGCCAGCAGGTTCTGGTTTTTGCCTGCTTTGAACTCGCGGCTGGCATCAATAAACAGTACCTTTTTATCTGATTTTGACTTTTTGAATATCAGAATGGCTGCCGGGATGCCGGTGCCGTAGAACAGTTTCTCTGGCAGACCGATGACGGCGTCCAGCAGATTCTCTTCAATAAGTTGCTGGCGAATCCTGCCTTCACTTGAACCTCGGAACAGCACGCCGTGGGGTACCACAACACCCATTCTGCCGCTTTTGGGTTTCAGGGTTTCGATCATGTGCAGGATGAAGGCATAGTCACCCTTGGTTTTTGGTGGTACGCCGCGGCGGAAGCGGCTGAATTTGTCGTGCTCGGCTTCGTCGTGACCCCACTTGTCCAGGCTGAACGGCGGGTTGGCAGTGACGATGTCAAAGAGCATCAGATCGCCGTTTTTGTTCAGCAGCTTGGGGTTGCGGATAGTGTCGCCCCATTCGATCTTGTGGTTGTCTTCGCCGTGCAGGAACATGTTCATTTTGGCCAATGACCAGGTGGAGCCGATGGCTTCCTGGCCATACAGCGCATAGTTCTTGCTATTGTGATGAGTGCGCACTTTACTGCCGCATTTCATCAGCAGTGAGGCCGACCCACAAGCTGGATCGCAGATGCTGTCGCCCGGTTGCGGGTCGAGCAGTTCGGCAATCAGATCGGACACCTCGGGCGGTGTATAAAACTCGCCAGCTTTCTGGCCACCACTGGCAGCGAAGTTCTTGATTAAGTATTCGTAGGCGTTGCCAATCACGTCGAGGGTGCCGACGCGGCTGGGCTTGAGGTCGAGTTCGGGTTTAGCGAAGTCTTCCAGCAGGTGACGCAGAATGGTGTTCTTCTGCTTTTCCTCGCCCAGTTTGTCGGTGTTGAAGGAGATGTCCTGGAAAACGCTTTTGCCGGCGTCTTTGAGTTTGGTGCCGTTGGCTTCTTCGATAGCGTGCAGGGCCTGGTCAATTCGCTCGCCATTACCGGGTTCGTGTCGGTGCTCATAGAGCGTGTAGAAGCTGGCATTTTTCGGCAGCACAAAACGCTCGTTTTTCATCATCTCTTCGATCAGCTCCGGCTCGTCGCCATATTGGTCTTTGTAGCTGTCGTAGTGGTCCTGCCAGACATCGGAGATGTACTTGAGGAACAGCATGGTGAGGATGAAATCCTTGTAGGTGTCGGCGCTGATGGTGCCGCGAAACGTGTCGCAGGCGGCCCACAGGGTTTTGTTGATGCTGTCCTGATTGATTTTGTCGTGATTGCTCATGTTCAGTTCTTTTCCTTGAGTAGCTGCAAAAACATGCCCTGCAGCATGCGTTCTCTATTATTCAATAAGTCGCGTGTGAGCTGCTGCTCCTGCGCCCAGATCCGGTTGAGGTGCAAGATCTTGTGCTGAGTTGCCAGGCTGGGAATATCCAGTTTTAGCGCTCTGGCAGCAGCTGTGCTAAGCATCGGTATACTGGAGCCTTGGCTGGCGATGTCTTCCAGGTATCGCTGCATTCGGGGTTGGTTCAGCGACCAGCACAAGAATTCTGCGGTCACTTTGGCAGATCTTGGCCGGATAAGAATGACTTGGCTGCTGGCGACCACGGGCAGAGCACTTGTCTCGGCACCGGTGTATGCCGCGCGGAAATAACCCCCTCGAGCTGGTAGCAGGACGGTATTAGGTGTGACTAGAGTCTTTGCGCGCCCATCCCACTGAATCTGAGGCATTTGATTTACGTCGAGCAGGTCGACACCTGTCACATCCTGGCGCTGGCGTATATCCTTTATCTGGACCACGTAGGCATTACCGTTGCTAAGCTCTTCGATCTTGCCGCGAAAGGTGAACCCCGATCGGATATCGGCGATCTGAGCCAGACTTGTCAGGTTGTGGGGCAGTATCATGTATAGCTCGATTTATTTATATAGCAGTAGAGCACCTACCGCATATTTTCTGCCCAGCTTAGGCTTGGGTCAAGAAAATAATGCTGCCAATTTCTATTTCCTAGGCATGGAAGGCCGAATCTAGCAGCACTTGCCCAATAGCAACAATCAAGCTATCGTCATGCAATTGCCGAAGAATCAATAGGATGTTGGTAAAATGCGCCTCTTTCTAGAGATGACGATCGTGATAGCAATCCGGAATATTGGCACGAGTTTCTTGCTGATGCGCGGACGATATCGACTACCACATAAGTGTTTTATGATTGCCAGGCAATGAATGCCTGACTTCATCTCAAAACCTGTAACTAAATATTAGTTACATTAGCTTGCGATTTTGAGCTTAGGGGACTAAACTTTGACTGCAGGAAGCAAGGCACTAGAAAAAATCAAGGCGAATCCAGGCAGGGTTGTCACATGGACGGAGCTTTGTGCGATCATGAAACATCTCGGTTATGAAATAAAACAAAGAAGCGGGTCTCGGACCGCTTTTTTTCATCCTAAGACAAAGCGCATTCACATGTTCCACAAACCGCATCCCGGTGATGAGCTGGTGGTTGGCGCGCGACTAGAATTCATCAATATATTGCAAGATCTGAGGGAGCTGTAGCCAATGAAATCAGAGGAGCTGCTGAAGCATAAAGGTTACCTTGGAACAGTGAAACCTGATTTTGAAAGCGGTAAGTTATTTGGCAATGTTCAATATATCAATGATTCAATTTTTTATCAGGGAAAGGATCTGGATGAATTGACCCAGAGTTTTGTTGAGGCTGTTGATGATTATCTTGCTATGTGCGAAGAGATCGGAAAGGAGCCGGACAAAACTTTTACAGGTCAGTTTAACGTTCGCATGGATCAAACAATGCACAAAAGGCTTGTATATCGTGCAGCAGAAGAAGGATTGAAACTTAATACCCTGGTTGTCAAAGCCTGCCGAACATACCTCGATCATCCAGATGGAAAATTTGTTGTTCACAACCATCATCAACACACTCATATGTATAAATTCGGATATGAGGATATGACCGGTGCTGCGAACCTTGTGGCCAAGGAAGTTGATAGCGCCGCAAAACTTGGGTCAGAGCGCGTTAAATTCATGGGCGCACGGCGACCCATCGGGCAGATCTAAAATGAAAGCGTCTTTCATCGACAAAATCCGCCTAGAAAAGAAGGTCTTAACGCGCTTTAATCTAGAGCAAATTCAGCCAAGACCTAAACACATGGCCGTGTACTTGATGTTGAATATCGCAGACGAGAACTATCAAGAAAAATACAGCATAGACGACAATTTGAGCATATTGTTTACTCTAAACTTCGATATGCATGACCACGATCACCATAATTTTGACTCCGAGAATCCATCACGCGATTCACTGGCTTTGAGCGGCAAAATCCAGGTCAGAATGGTGGCCAGGTTCAGAGAGGGGTTCGAACCTAAAGCACCTATCGGGGAAACTTACGTAGTTGAGATATTATCGTTGGTTTATGATGATATGCGAATCATAGTCGAAGACGCAATTTGGAAAACTGATTACCGCGGGTTCGCCCTTCCTGTGGATTTTCGTGAGCTGCTTGAAATCCAAACACCGACCACAAGAAAAGATGCCGAATCTGACGCGGAGGACTAATATTTGATCGAGCACCCCACCCTCGAAGTCGAGGTTCGACTTTGATCCGTCTTCAGCAAAGTTTGGGCAAATAGACAGTCAAGATAAACACCTGCCACCCCTGCTACCTGTTCTCTTGCGCCTAAGCTGCAAAACAGTATTGGTTAGTCCTGCCTCTAAACTTTAATCTGAATCGCCCCGGGTTTCCTGGAGGCTCCTAACTCTGAGAGAATGGAGCCATGAGCAAACCAAAGTCAAACCGATTTTCCCCTGAGGTCCGCGAGCGCGCCGTGCGTATGGTGCTGGAGCATCGCGGTGAGTATCCATCCCTGTGGTGGGCTGCAATCGAGTCGATTGCCCCAAAAATTGGCTGTGTGCCGCAGACCCTGAACGACTGGGTGCGCAAACATCAAGTTGATGCCGGTGAGCGCCCTGGTGTCACCAGCGGCGAACAGCAGCGCATCAAGGATCTTGAGCGCGAGGTCAAAGAGCTGCGCAAGGCCAATGAGATTCTGAAGCTGGCCAGCGCGTTTTTCGCACAGGCGGAGCTCGACCGCCGATTCAAGTCCTGAGAGAGTTTGTTGACCGTCACCGCGACACCTATGGGGTCGAGCCGATCTGCAGGGTGTTGCAGATTGCCCCATCGGGTTATCGGCACTATGCCGCGTGCCAGCGCAGCCCGCAGCTGCGCTGCGCCAGAGCCAAACGTGACGAGGAGCTGATGGTTGAGATTCGCCGTGTGTGGAACGCTAATTTCCAGGTATATGGCGCTGACAAACTGTGGCGTCAGCTTAACCGCGAAGGCATCACAGTGGCGCGCTGCACAGTGGAAAGGTTGATGAAAGTCATGAGCATACAGGGCGCCCGACGCGGCAAGGTTGTGCGTACCACGATCCCTGATCAGAACGCGGCATGCCCGCTGGATAAGGTTCATCGGCAATTTAATGCGGACAGACCCAACCAGCTGTGGGTGTCTGATTTTACGTATGTCTCTATCTGGCAAGGCTGGGTCTATGTGGCATTCGTGATTGATGTGTTTGCTCGTTCCATCGTTGGCTGGCGTGTCAGTACCAGCATGCGCACAGACTTTGTACTGGACGCGTTGGAGCAGGCCTTGTATGCGCGTCAGCCAACCGATGCACTGATTCATCACAGTGACCGCGGCTCGCAATACGTCTCTATCCGTTACACAGAACGACTGGCTGAGGCTGGTATTGAGCCATCGGTTGGCAGTCGAGGTGACAGCTACGACAACGCACTGGCAGAAACGATCAATGGCTTGTACAAAACCGAACTGATACATCGCCGGGCGCCGTGGAAAAGTCGTGAAGCCGTGGAGCTGGCCACACTGGAATGGGTGACCTGGTTCAATCAACACAGGCTGTTGGAAAGCATCGGGTATATACCTCCGGCAGAAGCTGAGGCAACCTACTACCGCCAACTGAGTGAACCAATGGCTCAAGCGGCGTAACTTAAACCAAATGGCCTCCAGGAAACCCGGGGCGATTCATATAGGTAAAAAACCCCACTAAACAAAGGCTCCGACTGTAAGCGGCCTATTTCTGCCTGCTCTAGTCTCGTGGCGGTAAAACTTGGAGCTTGTGAGTGCTACAAACGCAACGGATGCCTCATCGATTGACCAGGCAAATCTCGGCGCGTTAACGGCGAATCAACGGCGCCCCCAGCAGGAGGCTAACCTGCGAGTGATCGATTGCGAGTCGGCCGCTCCAAGCGGCAGTGTTATAAGCTGGATTAAAGGACTATTTCCCAAGCAACGGATGCATAGTCCGTCACTTATACCGGCCAAAAGTCCGTTTCTCGGCTTCTAACTAAATGAAAAGTATCGGATTTAACGCGGAAAACTGCCAAAAAGATGGTGGGCCCACCTGGACTCGAACCAGGGACCAACGGATTATGAGTCCGCTGCTCTAACCAACTGAGCTATAGGCCCGTTTTGAGCCCCCGCGAGCGCAGGGGCGAAAACGAATGGCGGATTATAAAGGCCAAACCCGCAAGTTGCCAGTGATGGCGTTAACCGCGCGGCTCAGCCAGGCCCCGGTGATTGCCGCGATGCGGATTGGGACGTACCATTGAGCCGTAGATCATGCCCACCAGGCTGAATGCCAGACCCACAAACTGCGGCTCAAAGGGGATTTCCGGGTACAGGATTTCCAGCAACAGCCAGCTTCCCAGGCCAAGAACAATGGAAAGCGTGCAGCCAAAGTTGCTCGCGCGGCGCCAGAACAGGCCGGCAGTCAGTGGGATGAACACGCCTGCCAGTGTAATGCGGTAGGCGTTTTCGACCATTGCATGAATGTTGCCGTCTGAGGCGGCGGCGTTGATGATGACCATAATGGTGAATACAAATACCGTCAGCCGCGTGTAAAGCAGCAACTGCTTGTCCGTCATATTGGGCAGGAAGTTGCGCAGAATGTTTTCTGTAAACGTGACTGACGGTGCCAGCAATGTACCGGAAGCGGTACTCATGATGACGGACAGCAGGGCGCCGAAGAATACTACCTGCAGCCAGAAAGGCATGTGATTGAACACGAAGCTCGGCAGCACCAGCTGCGAGTCTTCCGCCATCAGTGTTTCGGTGGCGGCGGGGTCGACCATACTGGCGCTGTAGGCCAGCAGCAGGGGAATCGCGGCGAAGAAGAAATAGGCCACGCCACCTAGGGTGGTACCCCAGACGGCCACGCGCTCGTTCTTGGAAGTGTTCACGCGCTGGAAAACGTCCTGCTGGGGAATAGAGCCGAGAGCCAGCGTAAACAGCGCTGCCGTCCAGCCCAGGATATCAATCAGGTCCATGGCCGGCAGCCATTCGAATTTGCCTTCGGCAGCAGCAGCGGCCACGACCTCACCGACACCGCCAGCCATGTTGGTGGCGGAGCTGGTGACCAGCAGAAGGCCGGCAACAATGACCACCATCTGCACGGTTGTTGTCACCGCCACTGACCACATACCACCAACCAGTGTGTAGATCATCACGACGCCGGCGCCGATGACCATGCCGGCGGTCATGCTTACCGAGCCTTCTGACAACACGTTAAAGACCAGGCCCAGCGCGGTGACCTGTGCAGACACCCAGCCCAGGTAGGAAAGCATGATGCAGGCAGACAGCACCATCTCGGTCTTTTTGTTGAAGCGGTAATAGAAAAAGTCACCTAGCGTCAGCAGTTTCATCCGATACAGGGGCAGCGCAAACACCAGACCGAACAGCACCAGACAGGCGGCGGCACCCAGGGGGTCAGAGATCAGGCCACGAAAACCTTCATCAAGAAAGGTCGCCGATATGCCGAGAACGGTTTCCGCACCAAACCAGGTCGCGAACACCATGGCAATGACCATAAACATGGGGAGGCTGCGACCGGCGGTAATAAAGTCGCTGGCAGAATGCACTTTGCGCGCAGCGGCGACACCGATACCAATGGAAACAAGCAGATAAACTACAACCAGAGCTAGCAACATAAGCAACCTCGGGAAACAGGTTGTGGATTACAGGTCAGTTTAAAGGCGTTTGTGTGACCACCTGCCAGGGTGCAGGCTCTGTTGCCGCCAAGCGCGCATGATAAAGAAAAATTCCAGAAAAAAAAGCATTTTTTAGTCGTAAGGCCGTCATATACGTCAATTTGGCAGGTCTTGTTGATTCTCTCTGGTCCAGTGCACCGTTTTGATGCCAATTTCCTCGGAGATAAACATCCCGCCACTGGTCTTGCGATAGTGCTGCAGCGCGCCATAAACCATGGGAGCTCCCAGCAGCAGAATGGGGATATTGAGATACACCATGATGATGTTGGTCAGGTCCGTGATCGCCCACAGATTGCCAAGATTCAATCCGGCCAGCATAGACAGCGCCCCAAAAGGTACAAACACCAAGGAGCCGGAGACACGAATTCCGGTAATGAAATGGGGCGAGCGGGAAATGAAGTTCGCAGATATTTCGGCAAATGAAATCATGCCGAGCAATGTGGTGAAGGCAAATAGACAGTAACAGATCGCCAGAATGATCGTCACCGTCGCAGTGAGCGCGGCAGGCAGCAACGCCTGCACGGAGGCCAGGTAGGTGCCAAATCGTGATGCACTCATCGCCTGCCATACCGCACTGTCACTGGCACCGCTCCAGACCTGGGCGAGCACGACAATAAAACCGGTGAGTGTGCAGATAACAATGGTGTCGAAAAATACCCCCAGGCTCTGCACAAATCCCTGCTCACAGGGATGTTTGTTGTCTGCTGCAGCGGCCGCCATGGTGATGGTGCCCTGGCCGGCCTCATTAGACATCAGTCCGCGGCGTACGCCCTCAGCCAGCGCGACACCCATGGCGCCACCAAACAGAGCGTCTGGCGCAAAGGCGCCTGTAACAACGGCCGCAAAAAAGCCGGGCACCAGCGGTGCATTGACCAGAATGATCAGCAGAGAAATGCCGCAGAAGATAACTGCCATTACCGGGACCAGCACGTTGGTATAGGCGGTAACGCGGCGAATGCCGCCCATGATCATCCAGGCGCAGCTAAGTACCAGGATGATTGCAATGCCGTAGTAGAGCGGTGATTGTGGATCCGATTCCAGTCCGGTCGCAGTCGTGGCAATGGTGCTGACGGCAGAAAATACATTGAAGGTCTGGGCGGGAACGTTGAACAGTGCGTAGGTGATAAAAACCACCGTCAACATAATACCGATTGGACGACTGTTGCCCAGGATTCGACGACCGTAAAACGGCAGGCCGCCGACAAATTCATTGTCCTTACGCTCCTTGAATAACTGCGCCAGTACCGACTCCATGAATGCCGTTGCCATGCCGAACAGCGCCGCCACCCACATCCAGAACAGCGCGCCGGGTCCGCCGACGGTGATGGCACCAGTGACGCCAACGATATTGCCCGGACCCGCGCGCATGGCGAGGCCCAGCAGGAATGACGCCAATGCGCTGATGCCTACGTCGTGATCCTGCTTGCGCAGCATGATCGGAACGGCCTCTCGAAAGCTCAGTATCTGAACAATACCGGTGCGCCAGGTGAACCAGACGCCCATGCCCAATAGCAGCAGCACAGCAAACGACATTTGCCCCAGCAAAGGAATCTGGCTGTAGATGCTGAACTGAGTGGGGAACGCCCAGACGGCGTCGGAGATGGGGCCAATAAATGAGAAGAACTGGTTTATGCTTTCAAAGAGTCCCTGCACGTGGTCTGGCCCCGGATTTTGTTATTGGCTGTGGCCAGACTTTATCACCAATGTGCCGGTTCCCGTAAGGCCTGCGCGGTACAAGCTTGTGCCACGTAGAATGTTGAGCCAGTGCCCGACTAGCTCGAAGACGCAGCATTTGTTGGATCCAAAAAAATGGCCGCATCCATGCGGCCAGCCAGTGCGATTCAACTGGACAACCTTCCCTGGTCGAAACTCCTCCAGGCCTTGGAACAAGGCTCTGGAGTCAGGCGAACTGATTCATGGTGTTGTCCTTGCCGGATGCCTTAAGCGCATTGTCTCCAGCGAAGTACTCCTTGTGGTCGTCACCAATATTCGATCCGGCCATGTCCTGGTGCTTGACACAGGCCAGACTGCGGCGAATCTCCTGCCGCTGAACTTTCTCAACGTAGGCCAGCATGCCCTGTTCTCCAAAGTAGCCACGTGCCAGGTCATTGGTGGACAGAGCTGCGGTGTGATAGGTCGGTAATGTAATCAGGTGATGGAACACGCCTGCCTCGGCTGCGGCATCACGCTGAAATTGCTGTATCAATTGATCCGCCTGCTGTGCCAGATCGGTCTGATCATAGGTGTCTTCCATCAGGCGATCGCGCACATAAGCACTGGTGTCGCGTCCCTCTGCCTGCCAGGCGTCAAAGACCTGCTGGCGAAAGTTCAATGTCCAGTTGAACGATGGGCTATTGTTGTAAACAAGTTTCGCGGATGGCTCGATTTCCCGAATACGGGAGACCATGTTGGCGATCTGCTCCAGGTTGGGTTTCTCAGTTTCTATCCAGAGCAGGTCAGCGCCATGCTGTAGCGCGGTCACACAATCGAGTACTACACGATCTACGCCTGAACCGGGTTTAAACCGGACCAGACCATTCGGCATGCGCAGGGGCTTAATCACCTCAGCGCCCTGTCGCAGCGCCATCTCGCCGGCGGCCAGCTGCTCCAGTGATTCGATTGGCTCTCCATCAATAAAGGCGTTGTACTGATCAGCCAGATCACCGGGTGCTTTGGAGACGGGAATCTTCTGTGTAAGGCCAGCGCCGAGTGAGTCGGTTCGCGCCACGATGACGCCATCATCAACGCCGAGCTCAAGAAACGCATATCGCACTGCATTGATCTTGGCCAGGAAGTCCTCATGTGGAACAGTCACTTTGCCGTCCTGGTGACCACACTGTTTTGCATCCGAAACCTGGTTCTCAATCTGGATACAGCAGGCGCCGGCTTCAATCATGCGTTTAGCCAACAGATAAGTAGCTTCTTCATTGCCAAAGCCAGCGTCTATATCGGCGATGATGGGTACAACATGGGTCTGAAAGTTGTCGATCTTCCTTAAAGCCACGTGCTCGGCGACCTGGTCGCCGGATTCACGGGCGCTATCCAGCTCCTTGAACAGATGATTCAGTTCGCGGGCATCAGCCTGTTTCAGGAAGGTGTAAATTTCCTCAATCAGCGCGGGCACAGCTGTTTTTTCGTGCATCGACTGGTCCGGCAGGGGGCCGAACTGTGAACGCATTGCCGCGACCATCCACCCAGACAGGTAAAGGTAACGGCCACGTGTCGTGCCGAAATGCTGTTTGATGGCAATCATTTTCTGCTGTGCCACGAATCCATGCCAGCAGCCCAGAGACTGTGTGTACTGGGCTGGGTCCCGGTCATAGGCTGCCATGTCTTCGCGCATGATGTTCGCCGTGTAGCGGGCGATATCCACGCCGCTGCGAAACCGGTTCTGCAAACGCATGCGCGTGAGGTGCTCCGGGCTAATAGTGTTCCAACTGACCCCTTGCTGGCCGAGAATGTTATTGGACAGTTTCATTTCCTGCTGATAATTCATTGCTGGTCTCTCCGTGTGCAAATTCAATGCTTAAAGTGTTTATGGGTTTATTTTGGATCTATGCGCTACGCAGCTGCTGTTTGGCCAGCTTCCGGTAATGATGAAGAATGGGTTCGGTATACCCGCTGGGTTGATCGGTGCCTCGCATGATCAACTCGCGAGCGGCCTGAAAGGCGAGACTGTCCGCGGGGGCTGGCGTCATGGCACGATAGTCGGGGTCGCCATGGTTCTGCTGATCAACCAGCTCCGCCATCTCTTCCATGATGGATAAGACCTGATCCTGCGTGCACAGCCCATGCAATAGCCAGTTGGTAATATGCTGGCTGGAAATACGCAGAGTGGCTCTGTCTTCCATCAGGCCAACCTGATGAATATCCGGAACCTTGGAGCAGCCAATGCCCTGGTTTATCCACCGTACCACGTAGCCCAGAATGCCCTGGATGTTGTTCTGGAGCTGGCTGTGTATCTCTGTTGCGCTCAACTCGCGACTGATTCCAAGAAGCGGAGGCGTCAGAATATCGTCCAGTGAGGCGCGTGTTCGGGTCGTCAATTGATCTTGCATTGCGGCTACATCCACCTGGTGATAGTGCAATGCATGCAGCGTCGCGGCCGTGGGCGAGGGTACCCAGGCGGTGCTGGCGCCCGCGCGGGGATGGGCCTGCTTGCTGGCCAGCATCTCAGCCATGTTATCCGGTTTTGGCCACATGCCTTTGCCAATCTGACCACAGCGGTTCAGCCCGCTGGCCAGGCCAATATCTACATTGCGGTCCTCGTAGGCCTGAATGCAGCGGCTCGTTTTAATTTCATCCTTGGGCAATATGGCACCAGCCTGCATGCAGGTATGTATTTCATCACCGGTTCGGTCCAGAAAGCCCGTGTTGATGAAAACCACGCGATGTTTTGCCTGATCCAGGCACGATGCCAGATTGACGGTTGTACGTCGTTCCTCATCCATGATGCCGAGTTTGATGGTGTGGCGTGGCAATCGCAGCAGATCCTCAACCCGGCTCATCAACTGATCGGTAAACGCCACCTCCGCAGGTCCATGCAATTTGGGTTTGACGATATAAATGTTTCCGCACTGGGAGTTGCGTTTCTGATAAGGGCCACGGATATCAAGCGAGCCAATCAGGGCTGTGACAACCGCGTCGATGATGCCTTCCGGCACCTCGTTGCCAGCGCGATCACGAACAAGTTCGCTGCTCATCAGTAAGCCGACATTACGGATCAGCATCAATGAGCGACCGCGCAGTGTCTGTCTGGCACCATCGCGTGCGGTGATCACACGATCACAATTGAGCGTGCGTATATGACGGATGCCGTCTTTTTCAAAGCTTGCTGTCAAATCGCCGCGCATCAGGCCCAGCCAGTTGCGATACACGTCGATTTTATCTTCAGCATCAACGGCAGCAACGGAATCTTCGGCGTCCATGATGGTTGTCAGCGCCGACTCCAGCATGATGTCCTGAATGCCCGCCAGATCTTCCGCGCCAGGGCTTGTGCTGCGATCAATGCGAATTTCCACATGCAGACCGTGGTTGCGGAGAAAGACTGAACGCAGTGTTGTATCAGCGCCGATCGTGCCTACCCACTGCTCTGGGTGTTTTAAGTGTGTTATCCGGCAATGCTGCAGTTTAACGGCCAGTTCACCATCTTTGACCAGATATCTGGTGGCTTCGTGGTGCGAACCTTCCACCAGCGGGAAGGTCGCGTCCAGGAAATCCCTTGCCCGCTCAATGACAGCCGCGCCACGTAGAGGATTGTAGTTTTTGCCAGGCTCAAGATCGCCCGACAAATCAATGGCGTCAGATCCGTACAAGGCATCATAGAGACTGCCCCAGCGCGCATTGGCGGCGTTAATCGCGAAACGGGCGTTCTTCAGCGGGACTACCAGTTGCGGTCCGGCAATCTCGGCGACCTCTTCGTCCACGGGTGTTGGGCAGACTCTGAGTTTTGCAGGTTCAGCCTGCAGGTAGCCAATGGCGCTCAGAAAGTTTCGGTACGCTGCTGCATCGTGTGTTTGATGGCGGTGATGTTTATGCCAGTCGTCAATCTGTCGCTGCAGTCGATCGCGTTCAGCCAACAGTTCCTGGTTCTTTGGCGACAGCTCTTCAATTAGCGCCTGAAACTCCTGCCAGAACGCCTCTGGCTGGAGCCCCGTCAGCGGCAGAACTTCGTCTGTCAGAAAGGTTTTGAATGCCGGATCGATCGCGCTGAAATCCTGGTCCGCTTGTCGCAATGCATTTTCCATGAGTCATCTCCTGCTTGTGTGGAACGGCAGGTAGTGTATAAAATCATTTAATGGAATTTCACAATTAAAATTTCACATTGTGAATTTCACAAATCGGCGAATTTTACAGGCCTCAGAAACAGGCTGTTTAAAGTTTGAATTCAGGAGTTTGCAGCCACCGTCATGCCTGATTTTCAGGCAGGGAGACGCTTATGGTTACTGGTCAGACACTCACCCGGCGCTCGCATTTTCTCGGCACCAAGATCCGCAATCTGCGTAAACGCAATCGACTGACCATGGAGGATCTGTCAGCACGTTGTGTCAAGCTGGATCCTGAGCTTGCGCCTTCAGTGTCCTATCTGTCGATGATTGAAAGGGGGAAGCGGGTTCCGGCCCGGGACACGCTTGCTGTGATCGCCGCGGTGTTCCAGAAGGATCCGCAGTGGTTTATGGATGATGCAGAGGCCGAACAGGAGATAAGGCCCGACAAGTCGGGCCGGGGCGGTATAGCCGGCATCGCGCTGGAGCCTGGGTTTCTTTTCTCCCAGGAGATTCTTCAGATCGCAATTCCCGAGATGCTGGCGCAGACCGGCACCAGTGGTCGTCAGTTAGCGCATCTGCTGATAAGAGCGCATCAGGAACACCATCGCAATCATTTTCCGGATATCGAACGCGCCGCAGAGGAGGTAGGAGGCAAACAGCTGCCCATCCACGTCGATGATATGCTGTCAATCATCCGCAAAACCGGTGTCAAAATAAAATGGTTCTCCCGAACGCCCAAGGAAGTCAAAGATGAGGCTGGCGTAAAATCTCTGGGAACGGTGCGTTCTTTCTTTGATCCTCCAGGAACCCTGTATCTGAATGAAACACTAAAAAAGCAGGCTGGAAGGTTAAAGTACGACCTGGCGCTACATATTGGTCATTTTACTTTGCACAACAAGGATGGCTTAAAAAGCGTGCTGCTGGCGGGTAGAAGCCAGAGCAATAACAGTTCTGGACGGCAGACAGGTTCGGATCTGGATGCACAGGATATTCTTAATGCCTGGCGTGATTTTGAGTGCAGTTTTTTCGCTGGCGCACTGCTGTGCCCTAAAGTCCCGTTTCGGCAGTTGCTGGACAGAAACAGCTACGAGGTCGGTGTCCACAAACAGCTTGATGTGTCACCTTCCGTAGTCATGCGGCGAATGACGGCTGTCTCACCTTATCCCCATTGGCATTACTTTGATGCCTATGCGCCGGGTACCCTGAAGGCGGTGTATCGCGGCAACGGTATTCCGCTGCCATGGGGGAATATGCGTCAGGTGGAAGACCCCTGTCAGCACTGGTCGGTGTTCAGAATGCTGGCGGATAGTCAGAGAGGTGCCTCTGCACAGATATCAGTACTGGACACTCGCGACGGTCCGCGGATTTACTGCTGCGAGTCGGTGCCGGACCGCGACATGGCGGATAATCCGCATGTGCTGTGTGCTGGCATAGACCTCAATCCGGCCCTGGATGCAGCGGGAAGCCCTGCCAGGGAGATTGCCCAGCAGCTAAAAGATGCGTGTGCACAGGGAGGTGGCGACAGTGCTGTGCCTGACTATGTGCGGCGCGCCATATTGAGCGCCGGGCGAATACTCAATATTGCCTGGGTTGAGCGGGGGCTGGCCAACCCTGCCAGGTTGATATGCTCTCGAGGGTCAATGTGCCCACGTATTCCAAGCTGCTATCCGGCAGCAGAGTCAGCTGACACGATGACGGTCATGGAGCGTATGCAGCAGGAAATTCGCGAGGAGACCTAGTTGTTAGTAATTTTGAGATTTTCGGGAAGGGCTGAATGAGTGTCGCAGAGAGGGAGCATGCGGTAATACTGTCTGGGGTGAGCAAAGCCGGGGACGGAGTGACACTCCGTCCCCGCTGATATTACTCGTCGAGGAAGCTGCGCAGATGATCCGAACGTGTCGGGTGACGCAGCTTGCGCAGCGCCTTGGCTTCGATCTGACGGATGCGCTCACGGGTGACGTCGAACTGTTTGCCGACTTCTTCCAGAGTGTGGTCGGTATTCATATCAATACCAAAACGCATACGCAGCACTTTGGCTTCACGCGCGGTCAGGCTATTCAGCACTTCCCGAGTGGCTTCTCGCAGGCCTTCCTCAATGGAGGAGTCAACCGGTGACTCGACAGTAGAGTCTTCGATGAAATCGCCAAGATGCGAATCTTCATCGTCACCGATTGGTGTTTCCATGGAGATGGGCTCTTTGGCGATTTTCAGCACACGACGTACTTTATCTTCAGTCATGTCCATACGCTCACCCAGTTCTTCCGGGGTAGGCTCGCGGCCTTTCTCATGGACCATCTGACGGCTGATACGGTTCAGCTTGTTGATGGTTTCGATCATGTGTACCGGGATACGGATGGTACGCGCCTGGTCCGCAATTGAGCGGGTGATGGCCTGACGAATCCACCATGTCGCATAGGTCGAGAACTTGTAGCCGCGACGGTATTCGAATTTGTCCACGGCCTTCATCAGGCCGATGTTGCCTTCCTGAATCAGGTCGAGGAACTGTAGCCCGCGGTTGGTGTACTTCTTGGCGATTGAGATCACCAGTCGCAGGTTGGCTTCCACCATTTCCTTTTTGGCGCGACGGGATTTGGCTTCGCCAATCGACATGCCGCGGTTGATTTCCTTGATTTCGGCAACGGTCAGGCCACTCTCTTCTTCCATGGTCTGCAGCTTGCGCTGGGCGCGCACGATTTCTTCGGCCAGGTCCTGCAGGCGACCCGCCCAGGCTTCCTTGGTCTTGGCGAACTGCTTCACCCATTTCTCGTCGACTTCCGAACCCGGGAATGTCGTGACAAACACCTTGCGTGGCATGCCGGCGTTGCGAATACACAGCGTCATGATGGCGCGCTCGTGTCGACGCACACGGAACAGCGCGACGCGAGCCTGGTTGACCAGGTGATCAAACAGTTTGGGCGTCAGTTTGAATGTTTTGAACATATCGCCCAGCTTATCCAGCTCGGCGACAGATTTCTTGTGTCCCCGGCCATGCTTTTTCAGCGCAGCTTCGGTGACCGCATACTGAGCACGCAGTTCTTCAAAGCGCAGACGCGCCTCTTCCGGATCCGGGCCTGAAGTGGTTTCTTCGTCGTCGGTAACGCCACTGACAGTATCGTCATCATCGTCACTGTCGGAATTGCTGCTGTCGTCATCAGACGATGTGTCATCACTGCTGTCTGCAGCCGCCGCCGGTACCGTGTCATCATCAACTTCCAGGTAACCGGTGATAATGTCTGTGAGGCGGCGCTCTTCTGTGGCTACCAGGTCGTATTCGGCGAGAACGTGATCAATTGTGCCAGGAAAGCTGGCCATTGATTTCATCAGCTCGCGCAGACCTTCTTCGATACGCTTGGCGATGACGATTTCGCCTTCGCGGGTCAGCAGTTCAACCGTGCCCATCTCGCGCATGTACATACGGACCGGGTCGGTCGTGCGACCGGCTTCGTTTTCCACAGCCGCAAGTGCTGCCGCCGCCTCGGCAGCGGCCAGTTCGTCGGTGCCACTGTCATCATCACCATCGTTGAGCAGCAGGGCATCAGCGTCAGGTGCTGTTTCAAACACCTTGATGCCCATGTCGTTGATCATCTGTATGATGTCTTCCACCTGATCCGGATCCGAAATAGTATCCGGCAGGTGGTCGTTGACCTCAGCATAGGTCAGATAACTCTGTTCCTTGCCTTTGGCGATAAGGGCTTTTAAGCCGGATTGAGTGGCATTCGGACGCGAATCAGACATAGCTTCCCATTCGGTTAGACAGGTGACATTGTGGAAATAAAAATCAGCCGGGCATTATAGCCGTTGAGGCTACTCTATACCAGACAGAAATTTAGTCCATTGGTTCGTTTTTAGCAGACCGCGACAGCGGTTTTAATCGTTCAAGCAGCTTTCGGCGCATGGCCTGTTTCTCTGCTTCTTGCTGTAATGACTTGATAATAAAAGAAAACTCATGTGACCTGCCGGCCTCGGGAGTGATCTTCTCATTTTTGAGCAGCTGCGTCAGGCGGTTACCCTGAGGTGTGCCATAACAGTGTCCCAGCAGCGCATACGTTCCTGTATTGGGGTGGCTGCGCGCAAATTCAAGTAACTCCAGCAATAAACTTGTGTCCGGGTCATCTAGTAGACGAAGCTGCTCGACATTTATTTCCGTTGAATGCGCAAGATCCGGCTGGTGCAGCAATAGTTCGAGTGCAGCCAGTGCGGCCGGTTTCTGCACACGCTGTTTTGGTCTGGTGTTTATGGCTGGTTCCGCGTCGGGCTGGCTGCCAGAACCTGGCGGAGTATCTGGCCATTCCGGCGGAGCTGGCGGCATCGGTGACGTCGCCGGCTCTGGTGGTGCGGGCGCGTTGTTCAGCAACTCGTTGATGGTTTCCCGCTGGGACTGTGTCTGACGTGCCAGCTCATCCAGCATCAATTGCTGAAACAGGCCGCGCGGCAGCTGTTTGATCAGGGGGATCGCCTGA
Organism: Pseudohongiella sp. SYSU M77423; assembly: GCF_029911965.1. Classification (NCBI taxonomy): domain Bacteria; kingdom Pseudomonadati; phylum Pseudomonadota; class Gammaproteobacteria; order Pseudomonadales; family Pseudohongiellaceae; genus Pseudohongiella; species Pseudohongiella sp. SYSU M77423. Next base: position 191,050 of record NZ_JARYTH010000003.1, read on the forward strand.
CTGAACAGTTTGGCGCGACCGTCCATACTGGTGGCGTCCAGTTCTTCCAGCAGGTGTTCGAAGAAGTAGTCGGAGAGTGAGCGAGCCTTGTCCAGTCGTGCCAGAAAACCTTTGGACCCCTCTTTGCGGACCAGCGTGTCCGGGTCTTCGCCTTCAGGCAGAAACAGGAAGCGAATCTGGCGTCCGTCTTCCATCAAGGGCAGGGAGGCAGCAAGTGCTCGCCAGGCAGCAGCACGCCCTGCGTCATCGCCATCAAAACAGAATACGACTTCTGGCACCAGGCGGAACAGTCGGGTCAGGTGCGTGGCATTGGTGGCGGTGCCTAGTGTTGCAACAGCGAAGTCGATGCCGTGCTGAGCGAGCGCCACGACATCCATATAGCCTTCAACGATGAGGAAGCGCTCGGGTTTGCGTGACGCCTGGCGGGACTCATAAAGTCCGTACAGTTCCCGGCCCTTGTGGTAGACCGGTGTTTCCGGGGAGTTGAGGTACTTGGGTTTGTCGTCGCCCAGCACTCGACCGCCAAATCCAATCACCCGGCCGCGCGCATCGCGAATCGGAAACATGATGCGATCACGAAAGCGATCATAGTGGCTGTCGGTGTCGCTTTTGCGTTTGGCCGCTTCACGGGCGATCACCAGGCCGGCTTTCTCCATGGTGGCCCGATCAATGCGATACTTCTGTTCAAGTTCCTGCAGCAGATTTTCCCAGCCGGGTGGCGCCAGGCCAATACCAAAACGTTTGGCTATCTGGCCGGTCAGTCCGCGGGACTTAAGGTAGGACACTGCGCGCTGTCGTGATGGATGTTGCCGCAGCTGCTGCTGATAGTACTGGTTTGCCTGTTCCAGGGCAGCGACTAAAGCGTCATGCTCGCTCTTGCGGCGGGCATCCTGCTGGCCGGATCCCTGCTCGCGCGGAACAGTCAGGCCCAGGTCGTTCGCCAGAGTCTCGACCGCCTCCGGGAAGTCTTTGTGGTCAAAGTCCATCACAAAGCCCAGCGCGTTGCCGCCCGCCCCGCAACCAAAGCAGTAATAGAACTGTTTGTCGGGCTCAACGCTGAACGACGGAGTTTTTTCCTGGTGGAATGGGCAGCAGGCGGAGTAGTTCTTGCCGGTCTTGCGTAGTTTGACGCGCTTGTCGATGACCTCAACGATATCGACCCGGCTAAGCAGGTCGTCGATGAAGTGTTGGGGAATCAGACCAGCCATGTCAGCCCCCGGAGATGATCAAGCGTTGGAGAGTCTGCTTTTGATGGTCTGGCTGATGGCGGCCATGTCGGCGCGCCCTGCAACCTGGGGTTTAACGGCGGCCATCACTTTGCCCATGTCCTGCATGGTTTTGGCGTCAGTGTCGGCCATAGCCTGGGTGATGATGGCGTCAACTTCCTGCTCGCTCAGTGCCGCCGGCATGAAGGTCTGCAGTACATCGATCTCAGCCTGCTCGGTGTCGGCCAGGTCGGTACGGCCTGCGGCTTCATACTGACGGATGGACTCTTTGCGCTGCTTGATCATTTTTTCCAGCAATGACAGCACGCGAGCATCGTCTGGCTCGATACGCTCGTCAACCTCAACCTTCTTTACCTCTGCCAGTGCCAGGCGAATGGTGCCCAGGCGGGCTTTGTCCTTGGCGCGCATGGCGTCTTTCATCGCTTCTGTAAGCTGATTTTTCAACGCACAATCGGCCATGACAGATTCCGGTATCGAAGTAGGGGTCTACAGGTTATAGCAAAGCTGTGGCGGCTAAGCCAGCCATTGATCAGTCCAGGGACTGATCAATATCAGTACAGGCGCTTGGTGCGCTTGTTGTCGCGAGACAGCTTCTTCAGGTGACGCTTCACGGCTGCAGCGGCTTTGCGCTTACGGGCAGCTGTGGGCTTCTCATAGAATTCTTTGCGGCGTACTTCAGCCAGGACACCTGCTTTCTCACAGGAGCGCTTGAAGCGACGCAGAGCCACATCAAACGGCTCGTTTTCTTTCAGTTTTACCATTGGCATAGTGTACAGACACCTTTCCATTCAATTCAAAGGGGCGCATATGTTAATGCGAGTTGTCGGCAAATGCAAAAGTTATCTGCATCCGGGCGGGCGCCGGCTGGCTAAACCGCCGAGGCTGCCGTATTATTCACGTCTTTTTCGATAAATCAATGGGTTTTTATGCGAATACTGGGTCTTGAGACCTCCTGTGATGAAACAGGTGTCGCAATCTATGACAGTGAGCAGGGCCTGCTCGGTGATGCGCTGTACAGTCAGGTCGACATGCACGCGCGCTACGGCGGCGTGATTCCGGAACTGGCGTCGCGCGACCATATCCGCAAAACACTGCCGATGATTCGCCAGTTGATGGATGAAAAATCCATTCCCGTGTCGTCTATCGATGGTATCGCCTATACATCGGGACCAGGCTTGATCGGTGCCCTGCTGGTAGGCGCGGCGTTGGGGCGTTCATTGGCGATGGCCTGGAACGTGCCGGCAGTCGGTGTGCACCACATGGAAGGTCACCTGCTTGCGCCCATGCTTGAGGAGGACCCACCGCAGTTCCCATTCGTGGCATTGCTGGTATCTGGCGGTCATACGCAGCTGGTGGCCGTGCAGGGAATCGGCCAGTACACATTGTTGGGTGAATCGCTGGACGACGCAGCTGGTGAAGCTTTCGACAAGGTCGCCAAAATGCTGGGGCTGGCGTATCCCGGTGGTCCCCGCGTGGCGGCACTTGCCCAGAAAGGCCAGGCAGGGCGATTCAAGTTCCCCAGACCCATGACTAATCGCCCGGGACTGGATTTCAGTTTCAGCGGACTGAAGACCTATGTTCGCAACACACTTGAATCATTGGCGGATGCGCCTGGCGGCCTGACGGAACAGGATCGTGCTGATGTAGCGTTGGCCTTTGAGGAGGCGGTAGTGCTGACACTGGTCATCAAGTGTCGCAGAGCGCTGGAACACACAGGCATGAAGTCCCTGATCATCGCTGGCGGTGTCAGTGCCAACATCCGCCTGCGCGCAGGTCTGCAAAAGATGGTTGAATCCCAGCGCAGCAAGCTGTTCTATGCAAAACCCAGATTCTGTACTGATAATGGCGCCATGATTGCCTATGCTGGCTGTCAACGGCTGATGGCCGGGCAGCGCGAGGGGCTAGCCATTCGGGCGCGGGCACGCTGGCCAATGAGCACATTGTCGCCTCTGTCGGCATTCAACAGGCTGGTTGATCCAGCATCCGGGCTGTCTGTCCCCGTAAACGCTGATCAGCAGGCAGGTAGTATTCACAATGCGAGGGCGGAATAATGGATATCGTTTATGTAAGAGAGCTTGAAATACAGACCGTCATCGGCATCTATGACTGGGAACGCAAGATCCGTCAGACAGTCAGTCTGGATCTGGACATGGCCACCGATATCCGGGCGGCGGCCAATACTGAAGACATTAACAACACTCTGGATTACAAGGCGGTGTCCAAACGGCTGATCGCCTTTATCGAAGCAGCCGAATTTCAGTTGATCGAGACCATGGCTGAGCGCGTGGCCGAGCTGGTATTGGCGGAATTTCCCGTCAACTGGCTGCGGCTGCGCGTAGGCAAACCAGGCGCGGTCACCGGAGCGCGGGATGTAGGTGTGATCATAGAACGCGGACAGTCATGACTTGCCTGACACTTGGACTGGGCAGCAATCAACAGGCGCACTTTCACATGCGCCAGGCCCTGGATGGCCTTCAGCATCATTTTGGCGATCTGTTGCTTTCCAGCGTGTTTGAAAGTGAAGCTGTCGGGTTTGATGGCAGCAACTTCCTGAACATGGTCGTGGTCTGTGACACCAGGCTGTCGCTGACCGGCATCAATGACATTATCAAGTCACTGGAAGATGCCAATGGCCGTCGCAGGGGCGGTCCCCGCTTCGCATCCAGAACACTGGATATCGATATACTCACCTATGATGATCTGCACGGCGAATATGAGGGTGTTGTTTTGCCGCGTCCTGAGATAACGGCCAATGCCTTTGTGCTATGGCCAATGGCGCAGGTGTGTGGCAGCAAGGTCGATCCGGACTCAGGTCTCAGCTATCAGCAGTTGTGGGATGCCTATGACAAGAGTCGGCAGCGGCTGTGGCCGATTGATTTTGAGTGGCAGGGGCATCGCGTGTCCCGCGCTACCCCTGCCTGACTCTCCATGCCTCAGGGCGGGCTATCAACCCGCCCATCACTTATTGATTGCCGGATTCCGCTTCCGGGGCGGGTTCGACAGGACTTGAGGTTTTTCTGAGAAATACATGTGGCCCTACTACGACAGCGATGGTCGCCAGTCCGGCCAGCAGACCTGTCCAGGGGTCAAACAGTGCAAAGGCCATCGCGGTAAGCACCATGGCACCGCGTTCGGTACTGTCAGTCACCGTGGTCAGTGCCAGAGTTGCGCAGGCAAAGCCTGTCAGCAACAAAGTCACTGCCAGTGCGATGGGCAGCAGTGGCTGCAGTAGCGTCACGATCGGCAGGACAATAAACAGCGCCGGGAATCCATAGACATAGTAGGCAGAGATGCCATCAAAAATGGAGTCCATTTTGTCGCGGCCAGATACCCAGCGCTTCAGAACGATAACCTGAATACCTGTCCACAACACGCCCTGTGTTCCGAAGAAAGGTGCGACCACCGCCATTGCCGCGTTGCGAATGCCAGTGGACATATGCAGGCGGTTGCTGTTGACGTCCAGCTTTTCATCCTTACGCATGGGCTGGGCGTTCTTGATCATTTCCTCGCCGGTTACGACATCACCAAAAAACAGAATGTAGGTGATAAATGCCAGCGGCAATGCTTCGATGAACATGCTGGGTGCCGGCCAACCGATTACCAGTGGTGATGCCTTTTGCCACAACGAGGCTGTCAGAGCCGGAACATCCAGGAAACCACTGCGGATATTAAAGTCCATTTCGCCGGTAAAGAAACCCACAAAACCTGCTACCAGGAAGGCCGGCAGCAGCCCCAGGCCAGCGATCTTGGCAAGGATTGGCATCTGCGCCGCCTGTCGCTGGAATGGCTTGGAAAAGGTCAGGAACATGCACAGCGCCAGCGATGCAACGGCTGCGATTGGTGTCAGGTTCAGGGCGCTGGCGGCATCACTGGGGTCGAAAATACGGATGAAGGCTGCCACTGCTGCGCCAAGAATGATGCCGCCTTTGAGCACGTTGGGCACCCAGGCGACAAGTTTTGCCCCGAAGCCGGTCACCCCCAGAATAAACAGCAGTGCCGCAAAGTTTAGTGAGAGTGCAGTCATCAACTGGAACTGCTCTTCAGGTGTATTGCCGCCACCAAGTACAAAGGCAAAGATGAATGGCAGCGCCGGCGTCAGCCAGCCGGGTGCGACTGGGTCGCCAAAAATCAGCCAGGCGGCAGAGATGAGCATGGTGTGATACATCGCCATGGTGACCGCTTCTTCAAAGGTCAGGCCAAACGATGCGGTCATGACAGGAACCAGCGCCAGACCAGTTGCTCCGGCGACGCAGATTCCCTGCAAAAACTCCGGCAGCGCAAACCGGGCGTGGATAAATGGAATGCGCAACACAAAGGGGCCCCATTTGATCCCGGGTTGTACATCCCCTTCTCGTCGATTGGTCAGCATAGTCGGAGTCTCTTTATTGTAGATGTTATTAGGTGACCGCCTGATCTTAACGAACTAGTTTGGCCAGGGCAAAGGTATTCGTCGAGAAATTGAATGTATTCATCTAGTGAATGATTGTAAGAGATGGCAGTGATGCTGAGGGGCTCAGGCTAGCGCGCGACCGCCATCGACACGGATATTTTCACCCGTGATGTAGTGTCCGTGAGTGGCCAGGAAAAACACGGTAGCCGCGATATCGTCCTCTGTTCCCAGCCGCCCTGCAGGTATGCCTGCCAGAATCTGCTGACGCTTTTGTGCATCCTCGTCTGCATCACAAGCGTATTCGGGCCATAGAATCGCGCCAGGTGAAACAGAATTGACACGCACCGCAGGAGCCAGCTCCCGTGCCAGGGACTGGGTCATGGCCAACAGTGCCGCCTTGGCCATGGTGTAGGGAGTGAAGCCCGCCATGCCCCGCTCGGCGTTCATGTCGGCCAGGTTGATAATACAGCCGCGAGTTTCGGTCAGCGCTGGCGCCAGTGCCTGGCTTAGAAACAACGGGGCAAGGGCGTTGCTGCCCATCAGTTGATGCCAGTGCTCTATTGTGATTGTGCCCAGCGGGGTCGGAAAAAAGCTGCTGGCATTGTTGACCAGTACGTCCAGGCGACCAAAGGCTGCCAGTGCCTGCTCTGCCAGCTTTGTCACTTGTTCAAAGTCATCCAGGTCGGCCTGCACAGTGAGGGCTGATTCTGGCCGAACGCGATTAAGCTCGGCACATAGTGACTCCGCAGCCTGTAGAGACCGGCGATAATGAATGATCACTCTAAATCCCTGGTCATGAAAATACCTGGCTGTGCCTGCACCAATGCGTTGTGCCGCGCCGGTAATCACTACTACTGGATTAAGGTGTTGCGGGTCGCTGTGTGTCATTTGTCTGGCTCGCTGCTGTTTCTCTGTGACACACCCGCGATGGCTAGCTGACGTGCCTCCTGGAGTTTTTGTCGAATCTGTTCGCCGCTGGGACGTTTCTCGCTGTTCTTCAGCAGTTCAGCAACCCTGACTGCATTGGCTGCCTGGAATGCGGTGCGAAGGTAGTCTGCCTGAGGGTAGTCACGTGCCTCAAAACCGGTGCGCCCGCGTGCATCAGACTCGCAGGCAATCAGGAATGGTTCCAGCCGTTCCGGTCTGCGAAACACATCCAGTGCATTAAAAAGTTTCAGGACTGTCGCCGGCTTGAGTTCCAGAGCGCGATGGCAGTGTGTGTGATATTCGCAACAGTGTCGCGCCAGCGCCCGATAATCATTGGGAACCCGCAGCCGGTCACACAGCTCGTCGATCAGCGCCAGACCGCGGTGTTCGTGGGCGATGTGGCGCGGCCAGTCAGTTTCTGGCGTCAGCCCCTTGCCGACGTCGTGAACCAGCACGGCAAACCGGACAATCGGGTCGTCGCTTAGCCGGCAAGCCTGGCGCAGACTCATGAGGGTATGAATACCGGTGTCGATCTCCGGGTGCCAGGTTTCAGGCTGTGGAATGCCGAACAGGGCATCGACCTCGGGTAAAATCTGTGCAAGAGCATGGCTGTCTCGCAAAACTTCTATAAATACTGCAGCGCCAGGCTGGGCCATGGCCAACTGGACCTCGCGCCAGACCCGCTCCGGGGTCAGCGATTGCAATTCGCCACTGGCAGCCATGTCACGCATCAGCTGCATGGTGTCGTCGGCAACGCTGAAGCCGAATGGTTGGAAGCGAGCGGCAAAGCGCGCCACGCGCAATACCCGCAGCGGATCCTCACTGAAAGCCGGGGAGACATGGCGTAATTTGCGATTCTCCAGGTCTCTGGCGCCGCCCCATGGGTCGATCAGATTGCCTTCGGCATCCTGCGCCATGGCGTTGATCGTGAGATCGCGCCGCTGCAGATCCTGTTCCAGTGTGACATCGGGAGCTGCGTGCACTACAAAGCCTTTGTAGCCCGTGCCGGATTTTCGCTCGGTACGCGCCAGAGCATATTCTTCTTTGCTCTTCGGGTGCAGAAAGACCGGGAAATCCTTGCCAACCTGCTGGTAACCCTGTGCCAGCATTTCATCCACGGTAGCACCGACCACGACCCAGTCACGGTCATAGCCAGTCAGGTTCAGCAGTTGGTCGCGGACGGCGCCGCCGACAAGATAGGTTTGCATGGCGCTGAGTCTATCAGACGCTGTAGAGTTTGTGGTCTTCCAGACACATCATGGTCAATTCGCGGCCCCACACACAGCCGGTGTCGAGTGCAAAGACATGGTCCTTACCGGTAATGCCCTGCAGCGCCGCCCAGTGCCCGAACAGTATATTGACCTCAGGGCTGATCTGCTCGTACTCGAACCACGGCCGGAAACCCTCTGGTGCGTTATTAGCCCCTTCTTTGATGGTAAAGTCCATCTTGCCTTTGGCATTGCAGAAGCGCAGTCGAGTCATGTAGTTGGTGATCAGGCGCAGGCGTCGGTAGCCGGTAACCTCATCACGCCAGCGGGCCGGCTTGTTGCCGTACATCTTGGTGAGGAATTTTTTAAAGTCGCTGCCGCGCAGCACCAGTTCTACTTCTGCGGCAAGATCCAGTGTTTTCTGCAATGTCCAGCCAGGAGCAACGCCCGCGTGTACCATCAGATAATGCTCCACACCCTGCTGCGTCGGGACGCAGTCATAGTGCGCCAGAGGCTTTTGGCGCAGCCAGTCGGCCAGCTCGCCGCAATCTGGCGCGGCCAGCAATTGATCGAGGGTGTGGCGGTTGCTGACATCATCAGGTGCGCAGCCATAAAACAGCGCCAAAAAATGCAGGTCGTGATTTCCCAGCACGATGGTTGCTGACTCACCCATGTCCCGCAGGTAGCGCAGGGTATCCAGAGACTTCGGGCCACGATTGATCAGGTCACCGACGCACCAGAGTTCGTCGGTTCCGACCTTGAAGTCCACCGCCTTGAGCAGCTTGCGCAGGGGCTTGTAACAGCCCTGTATGTCACCAATGGCGTAGGTAGCCATCAGCATCTATCCCTTTTGTTCGTGTCAGTGCCAGGTAACTTCATTTATCGTCCGCTGCTTTTTGTCTGATCAGTGCATTCGACAGGTTTACGTAGTCTGCCAGCGACAGGTTTTCAGGGCGGAGCCCAAGATCGACGGGCAGGTCGCTCACACCAAACTCCTGCATCACGCGCTTGAGCCCATTGCGCAATGTCTTGCGACGTTGCGAAAATGCGTCACGCACTACGCGCTCGAACAGCGGGATATCAGCCGCCACGCATGGTTTCTCACGCCACGGGCGAAGCCTCACAATGGCTGAGGTTACTTTTGGTGCTGGTCGAAAAGCGCCGGGTGGAACATCAAAAAGATGATCGATCTGGCAGTGATACTGAGCCATGATGGAGAGTCTGCCGTACTGTGGATCTCCGCTGGTGGCAGCCAGTCGTTGAACCACTTCAAGTTGCAGCATGAACAGCATGTCGTCTATCAGCGGCTCATACTCCAGCAAATGGAATATGCAGGGAGTCGAGATGTTGTAGGGCAGGTTGCCAACGATACGCAGGCTGCGCGCCTGATCGGAGAGCGTGCCGAGGTCAAATTTAAGTACATCCTGCTGATGCAGGGAAAAGCTCTGCTGGTCAGCGAATCGCTGCGTCAACCATTGCGCCAGGTCGCGATCAAGTTCGATAGCGTCAACGCGGGCGCCACTTTCAACCAGTGGCCCGGTAATGGCAGCCTGGCCCGGACCGATCTCAACAATGTGCTGGCCAGCCTCTGGCGCGATCGCCAGCAGGATGCGCTGTATGACATTCTGGTCATGCAGAAAATTCTGTCCGAACCGCTTGCGTGCGCGGTGCTCCGGCAGAGACATGGCGGGCGTGGTCATAGGCTGGCTGCCGCTGGCTTGGCCTGCGAGATGGCATTCACCATTTCGCAGGCGGTGGCAATCGCGGTCAACAGGCTGCCGGTATTCGCTTTGTCTGTGCCAGCCAGATCCAGAGCCGTGCCATGGTCCACTGAAGTACGAATGATTGGCAGCCCCAGGGTGATGTTGCTGGCCTGACCAAAGCCGCGGTACTTCAAAACGGGCAGGCCCTGATCGTGGTACATGGCCAAAACAGCATCGGCATCCTCCAGGTACTTGGGCGTGAATAAGGTGTCGGCCGGGAGTGGGCCGCGCAAATCAATACCCTCTGACTGCAATCGGGTCAGCACAGGTTCAATGATTTCTATTTCCTCACGTCCCAGATGACCACCTTCTCCTGCATGGGGGTTCAGTCCGCAAACAAGAATGCGCGGATTTCTGATGCCGAACTTTTGTTGCAGGTCCTGATGCAGAATCTTGATCACCCGTGTGAGACGAGGCGCCGTAATGGCTGCAGCCACGTCTTTGAGAGGCAGGTGAGTGGTAACAAGTGCCACTCGCAGCCCGGCAGTGGCGAGCATCATTACTGTCTGTTCAACTCCACAGAAGTCAGCCAGGAATTCAGTGTGCCCGGAGAACGCGATGCCGGCATCGTTGATGACACCTTTGTGCACGGGAGCTGTCACCATTGCAGCTGCCTGGCCGTCAAGGCAGGCCTGCGCGGCGGTTCGCAGTGTCGCCAGCACGTAGGAAGCGTTGTCAGTCGTCAGCTGGCCTGGGATGGCCGGGCTATTTAATGACACGGGAAGCACGTTTAGCGTCCCCGCCTGTGCCAGGGCTGCGTCCTGGGAGAGCGCAGAGTCCGGCGTCCAGGTATTCAGTGTCAGCGGAAGCTTCAGCATCGCCGCACGCTGTTGCAGCAGCAGAGGGTCTGCCACCGCAACCAGCTTTACGCCGGCTGGCAGTGCCTGCGGTTCCTGCATGATGCGGACCAGCAGGTCAGGGCCAATACCGGCAGGCTCACCGGGTGTGATTAGCAGGGGAAGGCTCACCATCACCGCCGTTAGTCAATATATTCGACGTAAGCTTCGTCGCGGATTTCCAGAATCCAGTTCTCCAGCTCAAGGTCGAACTTACGGGCACGCAGTGCATTTTGAGCCTGCTGTCGACGGTAGTCGCGACTCAGATCCTGTTCGCGGCGCCCGGTGACCTCGGCCACGTGCCAGCCAAAGCTGGTACGGAAAGGTTCGCTAAGTTCGCCGACCGGCAGATCCGCTACCTCTGCGGCAAACTCGGGAGGCATGCCACCGTCACTGACCCAGCCCAGGTCACCACCTGCAACGACAGACATGGTGTCATCTGAATATTGGCGGGCCAGTACGTTGAAATCCTCGCCGTCCTTAATGCGCTGGTGGATTTCATTGATCAGTCGGCGGGCCTGCTCTTCGGTGCGGATTTCATTGGGTGCCACCAGGATGTGTCGCGCCTGAGTCTGCTCGACCAGGCGATTTGAATCGCCGCGCACGTCTGACAGTTTGACAATATGCATGCCATTGGCGCTCTGCACGGGTTCCTGCACATCACCAATGCTCAGGTCCGGAACAAATTCGGCGAACAGCGATGGCAGTTCCTCACGTTTGCGCCATCCCAGCTCACCGCCGCTGACGGCAAAGCCCAGTTCGCTGGCACGCTGCTGGGCTTCCATGCGTAGCTGGGCGAAGTCCTCGCCATCCTCTGCACGCCGGTAAATGTCCTGCACCAGGGCCTGCTTGGCGGCTGTCAGCTGCTGGGGGTCGGTATCGCGAAACGGAACCAGAATCTGATCCACCAGATAGTCTGGTGCCATTGCGGTACGTCCAGCTTCGGAGTTGAGGTAGTTTTCGATTTCCTGGTCAGTAATGCTGATGCGACGGTTGACCAGGCCACGCTGCACTTCATTGATCGCCAGTTCACGGCGAATGCGTTCGCGTGTGTTCAGGTACATGCCCTGTGCTTCGAGCAGGCTGACGTATTGATCGAAACTCATGTTGTTCTGCTGGGCGATGTCGGCAATCACGCGGTTAAGCGTGTCGTCATCAAAGCGGATACCCACGCGCTCAGCCATTTGCAGCTGGAGGTTCTCAACAATCAGGTTTTCCATGACCTGGTTGCGGAGGTCTGCAGGCGGAGGCAACTGCATGCCTGTTTCCGCAGCACGTTGCTGAATTTCGGCAAGCCGCTCTTCATATTCGCTTTGCAGAATGACGCCGTCATCGACGATTGCTATCACTCTGTCCAGGACCTGACGTTCTGCCGCCTGAGACGGGATCGTGGCAGTCATCAGCAACAGGAGCGCGCTGCCCAGCAGGGCGGCACGGCTCAAGTGATCGCGTGACTGCCCTGCCAGTCGGTTCATAAAATCAATCATTAACATCGTACTCCTTAAATCCGGGTATGCCGCGCGTGAGCAGATTGCTCAGGCCGCCTCCGGTCAGATCGCCCAGGCCGAGCAGCGTGAATTGGAAGAAAATGCCACGGTTCTGGCGGCTGTCCTGCGCAAAAAATTCGTATTCGTCCACCCAGTCGCGAGCGACCAGGCGCATCGTGGAACAACAATTACTGTATTCGACCCCTGCAAACGTTTCAAGGTTCCGGCTGTTGCTGTGATCGTAGTTCCAACGACCGAAGACGCGCCAGTTATCGTTCACCGGCCAGACTGCAGAGATGTCAGTCTGCTTGATCACTGGGTCCAGCAGCGGCGGAGCCTGCAGAAACACATCAGTTCGTTCCCGGTAACGGAAGGCTGCGTTGATTATACGTTCGTCGTCCACCCGGAACTGTACTGCAACACTGCCTTCGTCCACATTGCTGTTTTCCTGGTCCCACTGCAGGTCGGCCATCATCTGCCAGCGCTGTGCCGGACGATAGCTTCCTTCCAGAATCAGTGCAGATCGCTCAGTGTTCAGTGGCTGCAACAGCAGCCAGCTTTGCAGCGGGCTGTCCAGCGAGACAGTGCGATCCTCGAAATAAAATATCTGGCCGGCGCTGAAGCGCGCCTGCTCAATGCCGCCGCTGTCGATAAATCGTGTCGTAACGGCGGCGCTGACCTGATTGGCATCACCCACTCGATCAGGTCCGCTGAAACGATCGTGGCGAAACAGCTGGTTAAAATTGAGATTGAGCTGGGCAGTGTCAAAGCTTGGCAAAAACTGCTGGTCTTCGCGCTCGCTGTACAGGTAATAGAGGCGTGGCTCCAGCGTCTGAGTCATGGTCTGTCCGCCCAGCTGCAGGTCACGTTCAAAGACCAGTCCGCTGTCCAGACTGAAAACACCTACACCGCGATCAGGATTGGAGGGTGTCTGCTGCGCCTGCTGGTCCAGTTGCCAGGAGGCATAACGATAGCGTGCGGTAGGGACGACGAAGTATCCGGGAGTTCTCAGTGGCAGACTGACCCAGGGCTCTGCCGTCAGGCGCTCACCAGTCACCAGGGCGCCCTGGTTGACCTGTTCATCGCTGAGCAGCTCGCGACTGAGGGAGCGATCAAAGCTGACATGGCTGCTGTCAAAGCCGTATTCCAGCATTGAGCCGGCTTCGAAGCGTCCGTTCAGCTGCAGCTCAGGGAGGCGATCAAAGGGCTTGTTGATGTCTATCGATGCCACGTACGGATCCAGCACTTCGATGCGTTGGACGCGACTCAGAGCCTGCCACTGGCTGTTCTGCCAGGTCACAACACCCTCTTTGTTCAGATGGGTGCGGCTTTCCACGTTCAGGTCGCGGCTGCCCAGGTCCCGAAAATAATCGGCATCGCTGACGGAGCTGTAGTCCACGAAAGTGCGCCAGTTCTCGCCCAGCTGACCTTCGTGCTCAAAGCCGGCAAACCAGCGCTTTTCCACCGATGGTGTGTCGCTTCCTGGCTGGGCAGCGCGTGCTGCGTCGTAGGTGTTGTCCTTTGGCAGCAGCGCCAGATTGACCGTATTCATGGACCAGTCTGCCAGGTAGCGAAACTCGCCGCTCAGCATCAGGCCGCGTTCGGTCATCAGGCGCGGCGTCAGGGTGGCGTCATAGTGCGGTGCCAGATTGAAATAGTAGGGCACGGCAATATCAAGACCGCTGTCGCGACTGTTACTGATGGATGGCGGCAGTATTCCGGAGACGCGCTGGTCGCTGATCGGGAACTGCAGTGTCCACGGGTAGTAAAAGACGGGTATGTCGCTGATTCGAAGTGTGACATTGCTGGCATAACCAACGCCTGATGCGTTGTCCAGACGCAGATTGCTGGCCTGCATGACCCAGAACGGGTCCATTGGTTCACAGCGGCTGAAAGCACCATTATCCAGCGTCAGCATGCCGCTTTCACTGTTGTAGCTAAGCTGGTCAGCGCTGCCGTGAATCTGTGTTTCATGCATTACGTAGGCAGCTTGAGAAATCTCATTGTTACCGGTGTTTTGATCAAGCACTGCGCCTTCGCCGGTGATCAGAAAGCCAGGCTCGCGAAACAGCACGTCGCCCTGCAGGGTCAGGATGTTGGTCTCTTCGTTCATGTGCATGCCATCGCTGGCTGTGAGGCTGCGATAGCCTTGCTGCACATTAACGGCGCCGTCCACGTAAAGCTGATATGGCTCAGGCTGGCGGACACGGGTCTGAGTCTGCACTTCGGTGGGCGCCTGATCGGGTTCCAGGTCGATGTACTCGCCGGTCAGCTCTGGTTCCACGAACATGCCGCAGCACGCGCTGCGTAACTGCTGCAACAGCTCCGTCGGCAGTTCACTGCGTGGCGTCCAGTCACGCATAATGCCGGTGCCAGCAGCACCTGGAGCGGTATTGGCGTGCTCGCTGGTCGGCGTCTGAGCAATGGCCTGGCCAGCTGTCATCATGGCTACCAGGCTGCCGAACGAAAGCGCTGTGACCGTGACGGGTCTGACAGAGCCTGACGGCAGCAAAGTGAACAACGAAGGGCGTGGCATAGTGTCAGGCAATCCAGTCGGCAAAAAATCCAGTCGGCGAAAACTCGGCGAAAAGGCGATAATAGGGCGGCTTCGTCCGTGCCCGATGGCGTCGGCAGTAGCGCCCGCATGATAATTCATTGGGGTTTTGATATAAAGCCGGGATAGTTTCGGTGGAGACAGAATGAATACAGTAAAATCGGATGTTGACGCCATTCAGGCCAGGCGTCAGGAGCAACTCGAGAACTGGGCGCGACAGGCCATAACAGAGCGCGACGGGCGGGACCCTGGGCCGTTGCATGCCCATTCACTGGGTGGCGACGCCAGTTTCCGGCGATATTTTCGCTGTAGCATCCATGCCGTAACACGCTTGCTGGTCGACGCGCCGCCGGACAGGGAAGACAACCCGGCGTTTGTGCGTGCTGCCGCAGAGTTCAGCCGCGCCGGCATGCGCACGCCCGAGATTCTGGCCCAGAATCTTGAACAGGGTTTTCTGATAGTGGAAGACTTTGGTGATCAGCTTTACTGGCCGGCGCTTCTGGAAGCCCAGCGCGACGGTGATATGGAACGTGTAGAGAAACTATACGGTCAGGCCATGCTGGCGCTGCTCGATCTGCAGGCAGACCAGCATGCAAGCGAATTGCCGCCCTATGATCGTGGTCGGCTTGAGCAGGAAATGCGCCTGTTCGACGACTGGTTCTGCGCTGAAATGCTCAATTGGCCAATATCAGACAGTGAGCGCACGCTTTTGCAGAAGACTCGGCAGCTGCTGTGTGATGCGGCGCTACAACAGCCGCAGGTCCGAGTCCATCGCGACTACCACTCCAGAAACTTGATGATCCCCATTGACGCCGAAGGTGTCCATCACGAGGATCAGCCCCCCGGTGTGATTGACTTTCAGGATGCCGTCATTGGTCCGGTGACCTATGACCTGGTGTCGCTGCTGCGCGACTGTTATGTGGCATGGCCAGCCGCGGATGTGCGTCGCTGGGTAAACAGCTATGCCCAGCTGGCACGCCAGCGCGGTGTAGTGCCTGCAGAATACACCGATGCGGATATGCAGCGGGATTTTGACCTCATGGGGCTGCAGCGGCATATCAAAGTGCTGGGTATTTTTTGCCGGCTGGCGCTGCGCGATGGCAAGCAGCGCTATCTGGCTGATCTGCCGCTGGTCATGCATTATGTTTCTACAGTTGCGGCTGAACATGCCGAGCTGGCGGAATTTGTGGACTGGTTCCGGCGTGGACCGATGCCGGCGATGCAGCAGAAATTGAGCGATCTGGGAATCTCATGAGTGCGACCGCAACGAGGGCAATGATTCTGGCCGCCGGTCTGGGGCAGCGCATGCTGCCGCTGACGGAAACGACCCCCAAAGCCCTGCTGCCTGCTGGCGACCGCAGGCTTATCGAATGGCAGATCGCACGGCTGCGTCAGGCCGGTGTACAGGATATCGTTATCAATCTTCATCACCTGGGGTCACAGATCGTGACTGCGCTGGGCGATGGCAGCCGTTATGACGTTCGCTTACATTTCTCAGACGAACCTGAGCGGCTTGAAACTGCTGGAGGCATAATCCGCGCCATGCCCATGCTTGGGGATCAGCCATTTATCCTGACCAATGCCGATGTGTGGACCGATTTCAACTACCAGCGCCTGTTGCCAATTGCCAGACAGCTCGGCCCTTCGCGCCTGGCGCATCTGGTGCTGATTCGCAATGCACCTCACAATCCTGCAGGAGACTTCTGCCTGAGCGACAGCGGCATAGTATCAGAGCACGGTGAGCCAAAACTGACGTATGCCGGAATCAGCGTGCTACATCCACATTTGTTTGCGGGTGAGTCTGAACGTTTTCTGCCGCTTGGGCCGATGTTGCGCAATGCCATGCAGGAAGGTGGTGTGACGGGTGAAGTGTTCGAAGGCGACTGGCAGGACATTGGCACACCCGAGAGACTGGCGGCGCTGAACCACCAGCTCTCTGTTGAGAAGAAGGCAGAGAGTGGGTCAGACAATTTACTGCAATAGAGAAGTTAAAGGGGACGGAGGGATTTAAGCGTAAATCCCTCCGTCCCCTTTAAAATGCAGATGTGGGTCTGCAGGTGTGTCTTACCAGGATTTGCCGATTGAGAACACAATGCCTTCGCCGGTAGTCGGGCTACCGCTGGAGTTTAACTCGTCAGACAGCTCTTCGCTGTTGATGATGCCCGCGATGCCCATATCGAAGTCAGCAAAGCTGAAGCCGTAACCCACTTCCAGGTATTCGCCGTCAAACTCGTCACCCCAGATGCCCACTGTGGCGTACAGGCCAGATTCGCCAGTGATGGTCAGGTCGAGGAAGTCGTAGTCTTGGCTGGCGCCGAAACCATCCCATTCACCTACCGAGTAGCCCAGGCTGAACATGCCATAACCCAGCCCGAAGTTGATTTCCTGGTAAGTGTCGTCGAATTCACCGGTGTAGAAGTAGCCGGTGTAACCGATGCTGGCAGAAACGCCAGATTCAGTTTCGATGCCGTAACCAAAGTAACCATCGACTTCCAGGCCATCGCCCACGTCTGCTGCCCAGCTGCCCACATAGAAACCATCGGCCTCGTAGTCGATGCCAGCGCTGGCGGAGGAGCTCTTTTGCAAAACACCGCGGAAGTAGTACTCAGATGCATAACCGATGTTGTAAGAAACTTCGGCTGATGCGCTGGTGGAAGCTACCAGTGCGCTTGATGCCAGTGCCAGGCCTGCTGCGAGTTGGGTCAATCGTTTCATAAGTTTTCTCCAAGATAAATCTTTGCTTGATGGTAGTCTGTGCTGCGTTATTTCTACGCTTTCGAAAGTAATGACTTTCTTGATTTGATGTTTTGCAAGGAGCGGGCCAATGTTGAAAACTGCGGCCAACTACGCCATTTAACGGACGGAATGAGTATTTCGGGCACAGGTTTTGCACTAAGTTGGTGCGGCTCATTATCGGCTTGCACAAGAATGTGACACAATCGAATAAGTGCCGAGCGAATATGGGTCAAACAAACGCCCCTTTACGAGCGTTTGTCGGATAACCTGCCCATTTCATGTTGCTCACTCTATGGGAAATCCCCCCTGTTCAAGCTGAAATGCCCACGATTTCCTGCTGAATGAGCCCGCTGACAATGACGCGGTAGAAGTTTTCGATGGCGACTGGCAGGATATTGGCACACTGGAATGGCTTGCTGCGCTGAACCACCAGCTCTCTGCAGATAATAAGGCGGAGAATGGGTCAGGCAATTTGTCGCAATAGACGTTAAAATGATGGTTTTTTAACGCGCTGTCCGCAGGGATCATCCATTATGAAAGACTTTCTGATCGCCCCTTCGATTCTCTCCGCTGATTTTGCCCGCCTGGGTCAGGAAGTGGACGATGTGCTCGCCGCAGGAGCCGATGTGGTGCATTTTGATGTGATGGACAATCACTACGTACCCAATCTGACCATCGGGCCGATGGTATGCCAGGCGCTGCGCAAGTACGGCGTAACGGCGCCCATCGACGTGCACTTGATGGTTTCACCGGTGGACAGCATGATTCAGGATTTCGCCAAGGCTGGCGCCAGTATCATCAGTTTTCACCCGGAAGCCTCGCAGCACGTTGATCGTTCTCTGCAACTGATCCGTGATAGCGGCTGCAAAGCCGGGCTGGTTTTGAACCCGGCCACCGGACTGGAATGCCTGGAGTATGTGCTGGACAAGGTGGACCTGATTCTAGTGATGTCCGTCAACCCCGGTTTCGGCGGTCAGAAGTTCATTCCGTCGGCACTCAAAAAGCTGGCGCTGATCCGCAGTCTGATTGATGAAAGTGGTTATGACATTCGTCTGGAAGTGGATGGTGGTGTCACGCCGGCCAATATAGGTGAAATCGCACGCGCTGGAGCCGACATGTTTGTTGCCGGTTCGGCCATCTTCAACAGCGATGACTATCGCTCGACGATAACCGCCATGCGCGAGCAGCTGGCACAGACACAGACCGCGTGACAGGAGATTGATCCGGCATGAGCGCCAAGCCCACCCAACAAGATGTTCCCGCAATATCGGCACGCAGTCTGGATGAAAGCCGCTTCACGCAGCTGGCGGCCCAAGGTTACAACCGTATTCCAGTGGTGCGCGAAGTGCTCGCGGATTTTGAGACACCTCTGAGCACCTACCTCAAACTGGCTGGCGGCGAATACACATACCTGTTTGAGTCGGTACAGGGAGGTGAGAAGTGGGGGCGCTACTCCATGATCGGTCTGCCCTGTCGCACAGTGATCAAGGTGCGCGATCATCAGGTAGAGGTGGAAACCGACGGCAAGCTGGTCAGCAGTGAAAGCTACGATGACCCGTTTGTTTTTGTTGAGTCGTTTCAAAAAGAGTATAACGTGGCGCCAATATCCGACGTGCCACGATTCAGCGGTGGCCTGGTCGGCTATTTCAGCTACGACACTGTTCGTTATGTGGAGCCGACACTCGGTGCGGCGACTGGCACCGACGAAATCGGCACGCCAGAAATTGTCCTGATGGTGTCGGAAGAAGTGGTGGTGTTTGACAATCTGCGTGGGACTATCGCCATTGTCTGCAACGTCGACCCCTCACAGCCTAATGCCTTCAACAATGCGATGAAACGCCTCGATGATATTGAGTCCCGACTGGCGCAGCCGCTCAGCCAGCCGATCATCGAACAGCAGATGCCCGATGCCCAGCTGCAGGAGCAGGATTTCAGATCCAGCTTTCAGCAGGCACCTTTCGAAAGTGCGGTTGATAGTATCAAGGATTACATTCTGGCTGGCGACGTCATGCAGGTGGTGCTGGCGCAACGTATGTCGGTACCTTTTGTGGGCGACCCGATACATGCCTACCGGGCATTGCGCTACCTGAATCCATCGCCTTACATGGTGTTCTTCAATATGGGCGACCACCATATTGTCAGCGCTTCGCCCGAGATTCTGGCCAGGCTTGAAGATGGCACGATCACGGTTCGCCCACTGGCAGGTACGCGCAAGCGTGGCCAGACAGAGGAAGAGGACAAGACGCTGGAGCAGGAGCTGCTGGCCGATGCCAAGGAAATCGCAGAGCATCTGATGTTGATCGACCTGAGTCGAAACGATTCTGGTCGAGTGTCCAAAACCGGTAGCGTGACGGTGCCGAAAAAAATGTTTGTGGAGCGCTATTCCCACGTTATGCATATCGCCTCGATTGTTGAAAGCGAAATGCGAGACGACAAGACGGCACTGGATGTGCTGAAGGCGACTCTTCCGGTGGGCACACTGAGTGGTGCACCCAAAGTCCGCGCCATGGAGATCATTGACGAACTCGAACCTGTCAAACGAGGGGTTTATGGTGGCGCAATGGGCTACATAGGCTGGAACGGCAATATGGACATGGCAATTGCGATTCGCACTGCGGTGATCAAGGACCAGACGCTGTTTGTGCAGGCCGGAGCCGGTGTGGTGGCTGATTCTGTGCCGCGCTCAGAGTGGGAAGAGACCATGAACAAGGCGCGTGCCATATTCCGTGCAGTAGCCCTTGCGCAGCGCGGGCTGAAACTTGAGCCATCCCGCGGCACATGAAGGTCTGAGACAAATCAGGTATGATTGCGGTCCTGTTTTGTTCCAGGTGCAGCAACACCGTAATCCACAGGATACTCGTCAATGAGCAGTAACAAGCGCCCACCATCCATCCCCAGCGGCAGCAAGTTCCGCAGTGAGCATGGCATTGCTGCCATCAAGGATGGAATCAAGGCATCATCTGGCAAAGCGACGGTCATAGAGCCGACACAGCGCAAGCCTCAGTGGCTGCGCGCCCGGATGCCCGGTGGTGAGCGGTTTGATGCCGTGCGGCAGAACGTTCGCGAGCACAAACTCAGTACTGTCTGCGAAGAATCACATTGCCCGAACATCGGCGAATGCTGGAATAACGGTACGGCCACAATTATGGTCATGGGGTCAGTCTGCACGCGCGCCTGTCGCTTCTGTGCCGTAGACACCGGCAACCCGAATGGCTGGCTGGACAAGGACGAGCCGGCCCACGTGGCGGAATCCGTCGAGTTGATGGGCCTGCGCTATATCGTCCTGACGTCTGTCGATCGTGACGATCTGGACGATGGCGGGGCGGCACACTACGCAGCCTGCGTCGCGGCCATAAAGCAGCGCACACCGCAGGTGGTGGTGGAAGCCCTGACGCCTGATTTTGGCGGCAATCTTGAGGCTGTTGCACGAGTTGTGGATTCCGGGCTGGAAGTGTTTGCCCAGAATGTAGAGACTGTTGAGAGACTCACACATCCTGTGCGTGACCCCCGCGCGGGATATCAGCGCACGCTTGATGTACTGGCCTTCGCCAAACAGCACCGCCCCGACGTGTTGACCAAAACCAGCCTGATGCTGGGTTTGGGCGAAACCGATGAAGAGATTTTGCAGACCATGGACGATCTGCGCGCCATCAATGTCGACATCCTGACACTGGGGCAATACCTGCAGCCCACCCGCAATCACCTGAAAGTGGAACGCTTTGTCACACCCGAGGCGTTTCGTCGTTACCGGGAAATTGGCCTGGAAAAAGGTTTCATGGAAGTAGCGTCCGGCCCGCTGGTGCGTTCAAGTTACCGGGCAGATCGTGTATTCGAGAAAAACAATCTGGGTATTCCATTGCCCGACATGCCGGAAGTTGCCGTGACTGAGCCGGCTGCTGATGCTACGCAGGCTGACGGCCGCATCCCATTGACGCAGATTGGCTGAGCGACAAGCGGCGGCCGCAACGCTGCAGATAAATACTCAGTTCAGGAATGGATCTTCATCGTCCGGATCAACAACGATAATGCAGTTACGTCCGGCGGCCTTGGCCCGGTAAAGAGCTTCGTCGGCTCGTTTCAGGGTCTGCTCGATTCGCTCGCCCGGATAGTATCTTGTTAATCCCTGCGACACGGTGACCCGTTGACCATTGGGCAACTCTGGTATCTCCAGCGCAGCCACGGCCTCCTGCAATCGCATAACCGATTGCTCTGCCTGTTCAAGGCTCGACTCTGGCAAAATTACGACAAATTCTTCTCCGCCAAAACGTCCTACAAAGTCACTCTTGCGCAAGGCGTTACTGAGAGTCTCGCTGATGCGTCGCAAAACCGTGTCGCCGACATCGTGACCCAGCGTGTCATTGATTCGCTTGAAGTGGTCGACATCAAGCATGCTGATACACAGACTGCTCGGCTCTGGCGTGCGGCGTTCAAAACGCGACATCTCGGATGTCAGACGTTCCATCAGGCAGCGGCGATTGGGCAGTTCCGTCAATGGGTCGCGAATGACCAGTTGCTCCAGACGATGATTCTGCTCACGCAATTTGCGGCGCATGGCTGCAATAAAACTGGTCAGGTACGAAATGGTGACAAGCACGGCGAAGTAGGAAAACACCATGACACTTTCCACCTGCCAATTGATGCGTTGCGGCGCAAACAGGGTCAGTGCAACAAGCAGCAGCAGGTAGGCACCCGCAATCAGCATGCTCAGGATCAACATGCCTGAGCGCGCCAATGCGAACATGCCAAACACCAGGCCACTGGTCGCGGTCAACAAAAAGGCCGTGCGGGCCTGAGGATCGGTGACAAAAAACATGACAAAAATGCTGGGCAGCAGCGGGACCAGAATCTGCCCAGCCGTCATGCTCGGATCTTTGAAGCGCAGGTTTGTATTGGTCTTGAGCAGGAGGAGAAAACTGGAGGAGGCAAGGAGGGTGACAGACAGGTAAACGCCTACAACCCAAGATGGAAGCATTCCATAAGAGAATAGAGCTACCACGATGAAAATCGTGAGCAACTGTGCCGTAAACCCCCAGAGCATGCGTCTGAAACGCAGCTGCTGGAATGATCTGATAGTCTCGTCCGTGTGAGTGTTGCTCTCCACTCGGGGCCCCGCTTCCTGACATATTATTTTTATAATGGCAAACCAGAAGTATATGTCAAATTGTAACGCCCCAGCGAAAGATTTTTTGTATCAATCGTCTTATGCAGTCTGGTTTTGGGAAGGCTGCGCAAAGCGCCGCCGGTAGTGCGCTGTCATGCGACCAATCGCGATTCCCCCTACCAGACCCGGACCGACCCAGAGCAGGATGCTCAATCCGGCGAATGAGTCCGGTATCCATGCCTGCAGTAAACGTGCGCCGCCAAACACAAAAAATGCGGTGTAAGCAGCAATACCTGATGCGGTCAGGGCCCCCAAATGCTCGGTCCACCATTCCCTGGGATGCTGAAGTGTTGCTTTGAACGCATAGTGCAGGCAGCCGCCAGCCACCCAGACTTCCAGGGCACCGAATGCCAGCAGCAACAGATCGTAGCCTCTCAGCCCCAGATACAGCATGAGCAGTCCGGCGGCCATTAGCAGGCTGCACAGTGCCACGTGTAAGGGCCTGCGCAGTGGCGCACGGTCTTCACGTTGAAGGATGGTCAGCCAGCCATGGCGGGTTGTCACCAATACCAGTATGCTGAGTGACCAAAGGAAACCGGCCGTATAGCGCACTTCAGCAATTCTGATCTGCGCCTGCGCGTCGGTCAGTGTGGTCGACGCCGGATGCATCACAAGTGGCCAGGCAAGGTCCAGGCTCGCCATGATCAGTCCGGACGCTGCCACCGTATACATGATGCGCGCGAACCAGCGCCCGATCTGCTTGTGTTGCGGTGAGCCCTTGCGACTCAGCATGGGTACCCAGAACAGGATTAGCCCCGCACAGCCAGCTGTGATGTGAACATAGAACGCAAGTTCGTGAATCAGCACAATAAGCCCCTCTTCATAGTCTGGCTAAAGTATGTTCCTGTCAGGGTTACCCCAGCAGTGCCAGAAGCCACTAAACTGGCGATGACTTAAGACCTATCCCCGGTCAGCCGAAGCCTGTGTCATAATGCGGACCAGCGATTGGCACGGTATGTTTGCCGTTGTACTGCCTGAACCAGCAGTCGAGCAATAAAGTGTCTTTAAATCAACAATCACAATACTGTGTAGATCAATGACGTCCGAACAGACAAAAATTCGTGTGATGATCGCCGAAGATCAGAATCTGGTCCGTCTCGGCATTTGCAGCCTGCTTGAGCTGAGCGAGCGCATTGAGGTCGTCGGGCAGGTTGAAGATGGCAGCCAGGTTGTTGATGGTATCCGGCGATTTACACCGGATGTGTTGCTGATGGACATCCGCATGCCCAAAATGACCGGTATTGACGCCCTTCGCGCCATGGGCGAAGCCGACTGCATGGTGCCCAGCATTATCCTGACGACGTTTGATGACAGTCAGCTTGTGCTGGAGGGTATACAGGCGGGTGCCAAGGGTTACCTGCTGAAAGATGTGTCACTGGACAGTCTGGTAGACGCCATTGAAAGTGTGCACGCCGGTGGCACGCTGGTCCAGCCGGCGATTACGGAACGCATCCTTAAAGGTCTCTCTTCGATGGAGCCCGGGTTCGACAACTCTACTGCGCCCGATGCCCTGAGTGAAAAAGAGATAGAGGTATTGCGCTTGATGGCCGGTGGGTTTAGCAACCGTGAAATTTCCCGCACGATTCACAAATCAGAAGGGACTGTAAAGAATCAGGTGTCTTCCATACTCGAGAAGCTCGGTGTACGGGATCGCACGCAGGCGGTGCTGCGCGCCATCAATCTGGGTCTTCTATAGACTTAAGTGACTTGAACGCGTCCAGTGCAGCAAGGCGCGACTCCTTGAGATCTACAATCGCTTTCGGATACGTCTCTCCCAGCACAATACCTGCTTTTTCCAACTCGCTGTGCGGTGCCTGCATTGGGGCGTGCAACCAGCGATCCGGCAGTTTGGCGATTTCCGGCACATAGCGACGGATGTATTCACCCTCGGGGTCAAATTTTTCGCTTTGCGTTATTGGATTGAATACCCTGAAATATGGTGCCGCGTCGGCGCCACAGCCTGCTATCCATTGCCAGCTGGCGCTGTTATTGGCCAGGTCAGCATCCACCAGGCAATCCCAGAACCATGCCTGGCCGTGGTGCCAGTGTAGTCGCAGGTTCTTGACCAGAAACGAGCCAACTACCATCCGTACCCGGTTATGCATGTAGCCGGTCTGCCATAACTCGCGCATTCCGGCATCGACCAGAGGGAAACCGGTCTGGCCACGTTGCCAGGCCTTCAATAGGTCCTTGCTGGCTTTGCCGCCTGCCCACGGAAAGTGGCGGAATTTTTCCTGTATCGGGCTTTCTGGCAGATCCGGATTGAAATACAGCAGCGAGTGGGAAAATTCGCGCCAGCCCAGCTCGCTCAGAAAGGTCTCAAGATCTTTCTCCCAGCGTGCGCTCAGACCGGCGGCCTTGGCCCTGTGCCAGGCCTGTCGTGGCGATATTTCACCAAAATGCAGGTGTGGCGACAGTCGGGAGACATGCGCCTGATCCGGGAAGTTGCGCCCCTCCCGGTAGCCGGGCAGGCCTTCGTCGAGGAACCAGTCCAGCCGCTTATTGGCCGCCTGCTCGCCAACTTTCCAGGCATCTGCCAGCGATTCGTACCAGGGGATGTCCGGCATCAGCTGCAGGCGATCCAGCGCCCTGTCTCCAGTTTGATCCTGCAGTTTGCCGCCGTCCCAGTCGATTTTTCCAAGAGGGGCAATATCGATGTTTCGTGGCCGGGGGCGAGGCAATGGTGGCTCGCCGGCTTTCAGACATCCGTTGCGGTAGAACGGCGTAAAAACCTTGTAGGCTGTGCCGTCGTCTTTCAGCACTTCCCATGGCTCCCAGAGCAGGGACCCATTAAAGCTTCTGACCTCAATGTCAGAGCTGCGAAGCGCATCCTTGATGTTCTTGTCGCGTGTTATGCGCCAGGGTTCGTAACAGCGGTTCCACATGACGTGGGTAGCCTGACACGCACTGGCAAGCGCCGGCAGCAGCGTTTGTGGATCGCCAGCCAACACCACAAGTTTACCCTGCAGGTCTTTGGAGAGTGACCGCAGCGACTGGTGCAGCCACCAGCGACTGGCGCCACCCATGGCGGCGTCGGATGAATTAGTGTCGTCAAGAATATACACCGGCACGATGTTTCCCGTCTGGCAGGCAACTGAGAGGGCCGGATTATCCGCCAGCCTCAGGTCCTGTCTAAACCAGACCAGGATTCGTGAGTTTTCGGCGTGCTGGCTCATTGGATGTCTCTACTCCCTGTAACGGTTGGCTGCACGCTGGTGCGTGCGTCTCGCGTATTCATGTTCAGCCTAGATACGATTCTTGCGACGCTGAGGATCAGTCCCGCACTGTGCCAAGTCACATGGAATTCTGATATCTTAAACTGTTCAACTGAGCTGGCCGGGGAGTGGCATCAACGTGAATATCTGGGTGGACGCAGACGCCTGTCCGGTAGTTATCCGGGACATTCTGCTACGGGCTGCAGAACGCACAGGAATTCAGATGACGCTGGTCTCCAATCATGCCTTGAATCTGTCGCGGCGCAAGAATTTGCAGCTTGTGCAGGTCGCCAGCGGCTTTGATGAGGCTGACAACTGGATCGCTGCGCGTGTGCAGCCGGGAGATCTGGTGATCACCAGCGACATCCCGCTGGCTGACGAAATCATTGGCAAAGGTGCACTGGCGCTGAGCACGCGTGGTGAAGAGTACACGGCCAGCAACATCAAGGCACGACTGAATATCAGAGACTTCATGGAAACCATGCGCAGCAGCGGCATTCAGAGCGGCGGGGCAGCACCATTAAACCATGGTGATCGAATGCAGTTTGCCAACGCCCTTGATCGCATTCTGGCGAAGTCAAAGCAAAATCAGAAAAGCCGTGAATCCTGAATAGCGCTCAATGGATGCAAAAATGACAGTAATTAGTAGTGATGTGCAGACATTAGAGGTAAAGCAGCTGCTGTCACCGCGACATGCCGACAGCTGGACCCACACTCGAGCCGGTGAGCCACGCGGTCATATTGACGCGGATAAGTTGCGAGAGCTGTGGATTCACACAGGCACAGCATGCAATCTGGCCTGCCCTTTCTGTCTGGAGGGCTCACACCCTGGCGACAGCCGGATCCCGGCGATGACGCTTGAGCAGCTTAAACCCTTTATTCACGAGGCGGTTGAGCTGGGCGTTGAGCAGTTTTCTTTCACTGGCGGTGAACCCTTTGTAATCCGTGAGTTTGTAAGCATTCTGGACTATGCCAGCCGTCATCGGCCCTGTTTTGTGCTGACCAACGGGACACGAGTCGTCATGCAGCGATCGCATCAGATACTGCCGTTGCTTGCCAATCCCAATCCAATACATTTCCGTATCAGCCTGGATTATCCTGATATCAAACGTCACGACGCCGGCCGGGGTGACGGGTCGTTCCGGGAATCATTGCAAAGTATTAAATGGTTGCATGAAAACGGATTCAAAGTATCAATCGCGAGGCAGAGCGACCCGGACGAAGATCCTCACCAGGTGGAAAACCGCTTTCGGGAGGTTTTTCGGGAGCACGACGTGCCGGAGAATCTGCTGTTTACTTCCTTTCCAGATCTGGGGACACCTGGCACAGAGAATGGCAGCCCGGAAGTCACCGTCAGCTGCATGGAAAAATACCCGACGCAGGAAAGTCGTGCGCACTTCATGTGCACCTATACACGCATGCTGATCAATACCAATGCCGGCGTCCGTGTATACGCCTGCACACTGGTGGATGATGACCCGGATTACGATCTCGGTGCAACGCTGACCGAGAGCCTTGAGAAGCGCATCATGCTGCGTCACCCGCGCTGCTTCAGTTGTTACCGGTTTGGCGCTTCATGCAGCGCGCCAGCTGGATGAACGGATTCAGAATAGGTATTCTGGCCTATTGTCAGATCGCTTGGGGCGGCTATACTCAAAAAACAATCACAATAAAAAAGAGGCCGACCGTATGACCGTGCTCAATGGAACACCTCGTAATTTCCTGCGTCTAGCCCTGAGTGGGTCGGCAATGCTGGCCTGTACTATTGCCCTTGCCAACGATTTTGAAGTGCCCAGAACATCCTGGGGAGTGCCTGATGTGCAGGGTATGTGGGACTACTCCTCCCGGACCAGCATGGAACGCTCGCCGGTATTCGAGGGTGCGCTGGTCATCAGTCCGGAGCGCATGGCCGAACTTGTCCCGAGTTTCGAGCAGTGGGCAGAGGCCCTGGAGGCCACCGGTGCAGAAGCGCCGGGCCCCGACAATGTAGGTGCCTACAACTCTTTCTGGATTGATATCCGTGATGGCCTGGGCAGTGTGGATGGCGAGCTGCGCACCTCCTTTGTCATCTATCCCGAAGATGGCCGCATCCCCTGGCGTGAAGATGGCCGGGACAACCGCAATGCCCAGCGCGCCCGCATGAGCTACGATCACATCGAAAAAAACGCAGGTCCGGAAGGTTTTCCACTCTCCGAGCGCTGCCTGATCAGTTTTTCCAGCGTCATCCCGTTTACGCCCTCCCTGTATAACAACAACATGCAGATCGTGCAGTCGCCCACTCACGTGGTGATCATGGCCGAGATGGTCAACGACGCCCGTATTGTGGCGATTGATGCCGAGTTCCCCGAGAACATGATTCCCAAGTGGCATGGTAACTCCGTTGGCTACTATGAAAGCGATGAACTGGTGGTGGTTACCAAAGGGTTTCATCCACTGCAGGTTTCCCGAGGTGGTGGCTATACCTCGGAAAATGCCACCATCACCGAGCGTTTTCGCATCAGCCGCGAGAACGTGCTGAATTACAAGTTCACCATTGAAGATCCTGACCTGTACCGTGAGGCCTGGACCGGCGAGCTGGAAATGAAGCAGAGTGAAGGTATTTACGAATACGCCTGCCACGAAGGCAATTACGCGATGCCCGGCATTCTGGCCGGGGCGCGGCTGGAAGAGGCGGCTCAGGCCCAGAGTTCCAACTGAGGTTCTGATTCCCGGGGAGCGCTCGCGCTCCCGCAGTTAAGAATATACTGCCAGTACTGTAAACTCGTGCTCATATCATGTGTACTTGCATCTGTATGTTGATCAAGGAGTTTTCTGATGAAATCACATGTGGTCCTGTTGCTGACTCTGCTGCTGAGCTCGCTCAATAGCGCATCGGCACAGAGTGAAGACGCGGACTGCTCGCAGGCACGTCTGTTTACTTTCAGTTGGCAGTTCTCACCGGCCTGTGACATGCAGGTGCGCGGGGGCACAACACAGGGTGCGGAGCTTGAGCTGGCAGAAGGGCCGAGCGATGCATGGCAGGCGCTGCAAAATGACGGGCTGGAAGACTTTGAGCGCGACCGGCTGGCCATTCTGGCAATGGCGGGGGGATATCGGGTCAGCTTCGATTTTCTGGAAACCGTCGGATACACGCCTGGATTCGAGCCCGACCGGCCTTATCAGTCCTGGGCCACTGAATATGTCTATGTGATTGAAGACCGTGATGACTTTATCAGTCTGCAGCACATCATGGTGATGCAGTACGTAGACGAGTCGGGGAATGTGTCAGCGCCGATGGTGCAAAAGCACTGGCGGCAGGACTGGCAGTACGAGCCGTCCAGCATTCGAGTCTTTAATGGCCTTGATGAATTCGTATCGCAGCCGCTGGTCGCGGAGGAGAGGGAGGGCGTCTGGTCGCAATCGGTCTATCAGGTCGATGACTCGCCACGTTACGCCGCGGTTGGTCGCTGGCAGCACGATCACAATATCTCCTCGTGGCTCAGCTCGACTACATGGCGACCATTGCCGCGCAGGGAATCCAGTGTCCGGCAGGACTATCAGGTTCTTGTGGGAACCAACCGGCATACGATCACGCCCACTGGCTGGATGCAGGAAGAAGAGAATTTCAAGGTGGCACTGGATGCGCCCGGTCAATTGCGCGAATCGCAACCCTACCTCTCCAAGGAGCTGGGCGTTGCGCGCTATGAGCGTCTGGCGGACTTTGACTTTACGGCTGGCGATGAGTACTGGCAGGCAACCGAGCAATTCTGGCGCGACGTCAGAGCCGTCTGGCAGGAATATATAGATGCTGTTGAGGCCTTCGTCTTTTCGGAAACGGCCAACGGCATGCCACTTTTTGTATCTGTGTTCGGGCTTGCTGGTGAGGCGGCAGAAGCGACGACTTATGATGCCAGCGCCAGTCGGGCACAAATCCGCGCCCTGTTGGCTGACCATATCACGCAGCAGCCGTGAGTCAGGCCTGTGAGGTCTGATGGACCGGCGACCCGGCACTGCCCAGACGCTCACGCAGCCGCAATTGTGTTTCAATGGTTTATGTTCTGCCCGATTTCAGCGAAAATAGCCGGCTGGAACACTGAGGGCCGCCGCGCATGATATTGATGATCGACAATTATGATTCCTTCACCTGGAACATTGTGCAGTACCTGGGTGAACTGGGAGCGGATGTCCAGGTGTACCGGAATGACGCCATCTCGCTGGCTGATATTGAAAAGCTGGCGCCGCAGAAAATCGTCATTTCACCAGGCCCCTGCACCCCCTCTGAGGCGGGTATCTCGATTGATGTCATCAAGAGCTTTGCCGGAACAATCCCATTGCTCGGCGTTTGCCTGGGTCACCAGGCAATCGGGCAGGCCTACGGCGGTGATGTCATCCGTGCCCGTCAGGTGATGCACGGCAAGCTGTCTCCGGTCTACCACCAGAATGTTGGCGTATTCAGCGGGCTGCCCAGTCCTTTTACAGCGACCCGCTACCATTCGCTGGTAATTGACAGTAAAACCTTGCCGGACTGCCTCGAAGTGACGGCATGGACGCAGCTGCCTGATGGGAGTGTCGACGAGATTATGGGTGTGCGTCATAAAACGCTGGACGTGGAAGGCGTGCAATTTCACCCGGAATCCATCCTGAGCGAACACGGTCACCAGTTGCTGCAGAACTTTCTGGAAAGAGGATAACAGCCACATGGATATCAAACAGGCGATACGGCACCTGTCAGCAGGGCAGGATCTGGATGCAGGCCAGACAGCAGGGCTGATTCGCGAGATGATGACCGGTCAGTGCACTGATGCCCAGATCGCTGCCTTCCTCGTCGCCCTGCAGATCAAGGGCATAAAAACAGCTGAGTTGCTGGGTGCGGCACGCGTCATGCGGGAGCTGGCAACGCCTGTTGCAGTGCCACCGGACGCACATCTGGTGGATACCTGCGGTACCGGTGGTACGGGCACAGACACCTTCAATATTTCTACATCGGCGGCCATGGTGGCAGCCTGCGCAGGCGCCCGGGTGGCCAAGCATGGCAACCGTGGAGCCACCAGCAAAAGCGGCAGCGCTGATCTGCTGGAGGCGGCTGGCGTCAACCTTGGTATCAGTCCGGAACAGGTAGCGCAATGTATTCAGACCCTGGGAGTCGGTTTCATGTTTGCGCCCGGACACCACAGCGCCATGAAGCATGTAATTGGCCCGCGCCGTGAAATCGGTGTGCGTACCATCTTTAATATGCTGGGACCATTGACGAATCCAGCGGGAGCTCCGAATCAGGTGATGGGAGTATTTGCTGCGGAATGGATCGAGCCGATACTGGATGTCCTTCAGGAACTTGGCAGCCGGCATGTGCTGGTGCTGTCCGCTGACGACGGACTGGATGAAATCAGCCTGTCCGCGAGTACGCAGATCGGTGAATTGCGAGATGGGCATATCACACGGTATACCGTGTCGCCAGCGGACTTCGGCATGCAGCAGCGCAGTGACTATCGTGCCCTGCAGGTGGAGTCTCCACAGCAGAGCCTGGAGCTGGTGAAAAAAGCACTGAGCTACCGGGACGAGGCTGCAGGCGATATTGTGGCTTTGAACGCCGGAGCTGCCATCTACGCGGCTAACCTCTGCGACGATCTGCCGGCAGGTGTGGCACGCGCACAAGAGATACTGAAAAGTGGTGCTGCGCTAGAGAAACTGCAGCAGCTGGCTGAAATGACACAAGGGTTTGCCAAGTGAGCACAAGCACGATTCTGGAAAAAATACTCGACCGCAAGCAGTGGGAGATTCAGCAGAACAGCCAGCAGGTCAGCCTGGCCATGCAGGAAAAGCTGGCGCGCGACACCATGGACGACAGGCGGGGTTTCATAAGCGCACTGCGAGAGCGCATGGATCAGCAGAAGACGGCTGTGATTGCCGAGATCAAAAAAGCGTCTCCGAGCAAAGGCCTGATTCGCGAAGACTTTGACCCGGCACGTATTGCTGCCCAGTATGCGGCAGCTGGCGCCAATTGCCTGTCTGTGCTGACCGACGAACATTTTTTTCAGGGCAGCAATGAATATCTCAAGCAGGCGCGCGCGGCCTGTGACCTGCCTATTATTCGCAAGGACTTCATCGTTGACCCCTATCAGGTGGCAGAAGCTGGGGCCATCGGGGCTGATTGTATCCTGCTGATTGTAGCGGCCCTGAACCCGGTGCGCCTGAAAGAGCTGTCGCAGTGCGCCGCAGACTTTGCCCTTGATGTGCTTGTTGAAGTTCACAATGAAACCGAGCTGGATGTAGCCCTGTCTGCAGGTTTCGATCTGATAGGTATCAACAATCGAAACCTGCATACCTTTCATACCGATCTGGATACCACGCTGCGCCTGGCAGAGCGGGTGCCCGAAGAAAAACTGATTGTCACCGAAAGTGGTATCAGCACTGCTGCTGATGTCAAACACATGGTGTCACGTGGAATTTATGGATTCCTGATTGGTGAGACATTCATGCGAGCCGACGATCCGGGTGAAAAGCTGCGCGAATTGTTTGACTGACTAAACATTCCCTGCGAACAGCCGATACCAGTCACTATGAGAACGATCTCAATAATGACGACCCGGGCCGTAAATGTTCGTACCCAACCTGCTGACCATCTTCTTTTTGCTGCTTCTACTGTGGGCTGGGTTACTGCTGGCCAAGTGGGCCTTGCATCATCAGTCCGAGCAGTACTGGCGGCTTCGCCAGCTGGCAACGGTGGATGAGCGGCGGCGTCAGATATACGAAGCCAGTCGTGCCCTGCTGCAGATGGACACCGATCCCGAAATCCTGCAGCCGCTCTACGAAACCCTGACAAACGATATAAAAACCATTCAACGCCTCGATCCGTCCCGGCGTGACCTGGATGCTCAGCTAAAAGAAGCGGAGACCTCCGGCCGCAAACGCGGCAGCGGTTCGGCTGGCGGCAGTGCTGCGGTGGCAACCGAGCAGGAGCTGAGTGTTGCCCAGCGACACATACAGCGCGCGTTGCAGATATTCATGGATTTGTACAAAGGCGAAAAAATCAGTGCCAGTCAGTTTGAGTCAGCCCGTGACAAACTGCGAACACTGGGCCTGCGGGTAGCGGTTAATTCCAGTTTGCTGATGGCTCAGAAAGCAATTGAGCATGAGGATGGCATTCGGGCCATGTCATGCTATCGGCGTGCCGAGAGTCTGTTGGGCATGAGGGGGCTGCCGCAGGATGAAAAGCGCGACAAGCTCGCCTACATCAAGGCCGAACGGGAGAAACTGTTTGCCAATGGTGGGCGCGGCCTGTTGATGCTGGCTTCCGGCGAATAATCAGCGGGTTCCAAAAACCACAATGGTTTGTCCGTGAACCGAAATCAGCTGCTGCTCTTCGAGTGTCTTTAAAACACGTCCGGCCATTTCCCGCGAACAATTAACCAGGCTGCCAAGCTCCTGTCGGGTAATTTTGATCTGCATGCCATTGGGGTGGGTCATTGCCGCCGGTTCTTTACTGAGCTCAATCAGCGTGCGCGCGATGCGGCCCGTCACATCATAAAAAGCCAGATCACCCAGTTTTCGTGTCGTATGTCGCAGACGGTTGGCCATCTGCTTGCCAATGGTGAAGAGGATTTCGGGGTGGGCCCGCACATAGCTGTTGAACCTGGCGTACTCAATTTCTGCAATTTCGCAGCCGGTGCGGGCGCGGCAGAATGCGCTGCGTGACTGCAGGGAATCAAACAGGCCCATCTCGCCAAAGAAGTCCCCTGGGTTCAGATAGGCTATGATCACTTCCTTGCCTTCCTCTTCTTCCAGATACACGGACACTGTGCCCTTCATGATGTAGTAGAGCGTAGTGGGTTCATCACCCGCGTAGATGACAGTCTGACCTCGCTCATACTTGCGGATCTGGCAGAAGGCCAGAAAATTGTGCAGATCATCAATGTGGGGAGTGATGGCCATCAGCGCCATATCGGTGCTCTCCTGGTTGTTGGTCGGAATTCCCTTGTCCGGATGTCACTTGATTGTAACGCAAGCCATGAGCTCACGGCTAACTCTGACGCACAGGCTGTGGTAATCTTTCGCACCCGCTGACAGGAGTACAGGAGCAAGTGATGAAAGCAACAGTTCGTTGGGTTAACAACGCGATGTTTTTGGGCGAATCCGGCAGTGGCCATACGGTGGTCATGGATGGTCCCGAGGACAGCGGTGGCCGGAATCTGGGTGTACGCCCGATGGAGATGCTGTTGATCGGCACCGGGGGATGTTCTTCATTTGACGTGGTCAATATTCTTCGCAAGTCCCGGCAACAGGTGACTGATTGTCAGGTCGACATGCAGGCCACGCGCGCAGACGCTGTGCCGGCTGTGTTCGAAAGCATTCACATGCACTTTATCGTGACCGGCAAAGAGCTGAGTGAGAAACAGGTTGAGCGGGCAGTGTCGCTGTCGGCTGAAAAATACTGTTCGGCTTCCATCATGCTGGCTGGCGCTGGCGTAAAGATGACGCATACCTTCGAGATCGTTGAAGCCTGAGCCACTCTAGCGATGCAGCAGCTGCAGCTCGATTGTCTTGAGCAGCAGCTGCAGGCTGAGTGTGGGAATGTCCTCATCAGGACGCTCGCTGTTCAGGTAGTCGCAAAGTCCAGCGAAATTAACTCCCTGTTGCAGTCTCTGCAGGAAACCTGCCATCAGTTCGCTGATACGGTGGAACTGCATCCGATAATCTGATCTGCGCACCAGATACCATGCACAATCAGTATCCGTAAACCTCATTGCAGAGAAGCTGGTTTCTCCTGGCACAGGGTCCCGAGAGTTCATGTGTTGCTGCATCTGACTCCAGTACTGTTCCAGGTCAAATGCACTGCTCATGATGGCCCAGTCCTGTTTAACCTGCCAGCGCGTCTCCGGCCACTGATCAGGCGGCAGACACTGAAGCTGCGCCTGGGTGTAGGCAGGTTCGTCAGCGCGATCGAACAGCTCGATCAGCAGGCTTTCCAGCTCGATGATGCTGATCAGGGCTGGCAGCTTTCCGAACTGCTGGTGTTGCCGAACGAAAGCCAGCAGGTTTTCGCCCAGCAGGCCCATAGGCCCGGGGCGCGGTGGTGAGCTTGCCAGGTACTCGATCCAGAGTCGGGTATACACATCCTGACCCAGGGTGTGATAGGTCACTGGGAAAAGCTCGGAGGAAATTTGTATCAGTCGCTGGTGGTAGGCGTTGTTGTAAATCGCCAGCGCTTCGACCTGGCTTATTTCCCGGTGAGGTTTGAATAGCTGCTGGATATCATCGGCGCTCTCGCGCAGGTCCTGCGGCCGGGTTATCCACTTCCAGAAAGCTTCCTGTTCCTCTGACCAGGTCATCAGCCTGCTCTCCACGGGCACGATGCTGCGTATGTCATTGGATGTCCAGCGCCTGCTGCTGAATCGCTCTGGCCTGTGCCAGTTCAGCAATCAGCTCCTGCAGCGGGGGTATTTTGTCGTCCCGTTCCAGCAGGGTTGCTGTGGCACCGAATCGTTTGCAGGCTGCGGCATACAGTTCCCACACAGGGTCGCTGACGGCCTGATCGTGGGTGTCGATAATATGACTGCTGTTATGCGTGTGCCCGGCCAGATGGAACTGCGCAACACAGTCTGGTCTTAGTGCCTGCAGGGACTGATAGGGATCAAGCCCCAGGTTGAAACAGCTGACATAGAGATTGTTTACATCCAGCAGTATCTGACAGCCGGTTCTCTCCACCAGGGTGTTGATGAACTCGGCCTCACTCATACTGGCAGACCGGAACTGAATGTAGACTGACGGGTTTTCCAGCACGATGTGGTGGCCGAGGTAGTCCTGAATCTGGCTTACTTTACCGGCAACCTGATCCAGCGTCTCCTGATTGTAGGCGATGGGCAGCAGGTCGTGTGAGGTTTTGCCGTGCAGTCCTGTCCAGCAGAGATGGTCGGACACCCAGGCCGGTTGTACTTCTTCAATCAGCGCCTTGAGTTGCTTCAGGTAGTCAAAGTCGGGCGCTTCGGCTGTGCCAATGTTGAATGACAGGCCATGTAAAACAACAGGGTAGTGTTCGCGAACCTGGCGCAGAATCGCGCGCGGGCGCCCGCCAGGGGCCAGGTAGTTCTCGGTTATCAGCTCAAACCAGTCGACGTCGGGCCACCCAGTCAGCACGTCATTGTAGTGCTGACTGCGCAGACCCAATCCGAAGCCAAGCATGGCAGGGGGTGGCTTTACAGCGACGACAGCACCGTGCCGCCAAGCTTCTCGCACAGTGAGTCAGAGATGTCTTTGCTATCGCTGTATACGCCAACAAATCCGATGCCATGACAGGTGTTCTGACCCGCACAATTGGCGTTGGCATTGCCCTTACAGGCACTGAGACCTGCGCAGGTGAAAACGTCATTGCAGTAAGTCACCTGTACAGCGTCCGATGCCAGGTCAGTTCCTGCAGCTGCTGTCAGCGCTTTGGCCTGAGTACCGCCCATGACCTGACACATGACTGAGGAAAA
This sequence comes from Pseudohongiella sp. SYSU M77423, assembly GCF_029911965.1. Lineage (NCBI taxonomy): Bacteria > Pseudomonadati > Pseudomonadota > Gammaproteobacteria > Pseudomonadales > Pseudohongiellaceae > Pseudohongiella > Pseudohongiella sp. SYSU M77423. The sequence goes on from NZ_JARYTH010000003.1 coordinate 227,001, forward strand.
GTTTTCATTGCCGGTGCTGACGGCGGCAAAGGCAGTGTCCGGAACGTCCTGACACACGCTGACCTTGACCGGCTGGTCCGGGTTGTTATCCAGCGAATCGAAGGCTGAAGCCGCGGCGGTACCGGACATCAGCAACGCGGCCGCCGCGCTGGCGAGTTTCCAACCTTCTGACTTATTTGCTGCATTCATACTGACTCTCCTGAACATTTCTATAATTCCGGACTGCGTTGACACCGCAACAGTCCGATAACCATATCGTTATGTGGCAACCATTATGCGCGTAGAGCAACTTAATGGCGCCTTAATATTGTTACGAATGGCAACGTTTCCCGGATTATCGCATCTACATGCGCGCAAACAAGTCACTGCGTCAATATGTCACAGTGGGGTTGATGTCACGATTTCCCTGATGGAGCTACTGTTTTTCCAGAAAAAGCCGGGTACGGGCCTCCAGACGGTCAATGCGCAGGCGCAGATCGTCAACTCTGGACTGAAAACCGGCAATTTCATGTCGGCTGGGCAGCAACGCGGCCTCCTGTTGCAGGAAGTCAGTGGTGTCCTGCCGCAGTGACGAAATCGTCATCTCTGTCTGCTGGCGGGCTTTTGTGAGTGCGGAGGCAGCCAGGTGGAAAGCCGGATTGTCGAACAGATCCTGCCACTGCAGCTCAAGTTGCGTCACCGCGCGGTGCAGTGCCTGAATCAGATGCACATCACCACTGAGCTGCAGTTCCGGATGGTAAAGTGCAGCAGCCGGGTCATCGCTTTGCAGCAGGCCCAGCAATGCGGCACGGGTGCCACGAATAGTGGCATCAATTGGCTCTTCGGGTTCGACAAGCAGGTGAATGCGATCGGCGCTTATTTGCAGTGCGAGTGAAAGGCGTGGGGAGCTGGTACACTCCAGCTGAATCAGCTTGTCGGGCGCAACCTTGTGCAGTGAGGCGATGATATGGGGGTCCCGCTTGAGAAACAGGTTCAGTCCCGCCTCAATGGGCTGCAGCATCGCAAACTTCAACAGTGCGCTCATGGCAGGCTGCCTATTTGTAACCAATATGGATGGCGCTGATTCCGCCCAGCAGGTTGTGATACTTGCAATCCCGGAAACCGGCTTCCTGCATCATGGACTTGAGGGTTTCCTGATCTGGATGCATACGAATCGATTCCACCAGGTAACGGTAGCTGTCGGCATCGCCGGTGACTGCTTTGCCTGCTACCGGCCACAGCGCTGACCAGGCATCGTAGGCCTTGCCAAGAACCGGGTTGACCGGTTTTGAGAACTCCAGCACCAGCGCGCGGCCGCCAGGTTTGAGTGTCTGGTACATGGAGCGCAGCGCGGCATCCTTGTCAGTGACGTTGCGCAAACCATAGGCAATAACAATGCAGTCAAAACTTTCCGGCTCAAACGGCAGGTGTTCGGCATTGACCTGCGCGATGCTGATATTGCCTGTCAGCCCCCGGTCCAGCAGTCGATCGCGACCCACCTTGAGCATGGAATCATTGATGTCAGCCAGCACCACCTGGCCGCTGGGGCCCACCAGCGGGGAAAATTTCATGGAAAAATCCCCCGTACCACCGGCCAGGTCGAGAACACGCTGGCCTGTCCGCACGCCGCTGAGCTGTACCGTAAACTGCTTGATGACACGGTGCGTGCCCATGGATATCAGGTCATTCATCACATCATAGCGATTGGCGACTGAGTGAAATACCTGGCCCACACGCCGGGTTTTTTCCGCGGGACTTACAGTCTGGTAGCCGAAGTGGGTACCCGCTTCGCTATCCGCGTGTGTGCTGTGGGAATCGTTATGTTGGTGGTTGCTCATGAGTGATTGGTCCTGATCGGATCTGTAATGGTAATCACTTGTGCATCATCACGCAATCGACCCGCCCGTCTCAGGCGTTCAAGATAGTCCTGCCACAACTGTTCATGGCGGGAGCAGAGGTCGAACAGATAATCCCAGGTAAAAATGCCACTGTCGTGTCCATCATCAAAACTGAGCTGTATGGCATAGTGGCCTACGCCGCGAACGCCGGTCACGCGTACATGGCGTTTTCCCCATTGCAGGACGGCCTGTTCTGGGCCATGACCGGTCACTTCAGCAGAGGGGGAGTGTACGCGAAGGAATTCAGCGGGCAGTTGGTAAGCGGCGCCGTCAGCATACGCGAGCTCCAGCACATTGCTGGTTTTGCGAAGTCGGATGCTGACGGGCGTCTTGTCCATTACAGGATGAAACGGCTCAGGTCTTCGTTACGCGCCAGGTCACCCAGTTGCTTTTCAACGTATGCGGCATCGATGGTCAGGTCGCGGTTTTCGCCAACGCCCAGATCTGCAGCAGTGAATGATACTTCTTCCAGCAAGCGCTCCATGACAGTATGCAGGCGACGGGCGCCGATGTTTTCAGTGCGCTCATTTACTTCCCAGGCGGTCTCGGCCAGCTTGGCAATGCCGTCGTCGGTGAAGGTGACATTCAGCCCTTCTGTGGCCAGCAAGGCGCGATACTGTTCTGTCAATGCTGCATTAGGTTCAGTCAGAATGCGCTCGAAGTCTCTGGCACTCAGCGCGTCAAGCTCTACACGAATTGGCAGGCGGCCCTGAAGCTCGGGGATCAGGTCCGAAGGTTTGGACAGGTGAAAGGCGCCAGATGCAATAAACAGAATATGATCAGTTTTGACACTGCCATACTTGGTTGTCACGGTAGAGCCTTCTATCAATGGCAGCAGGTCACGTTGCACACCTTCGCGAGACACGCCACCGCTGTGTCCGCTCTCACTGCGTTCGGTAACTTTGTCTATCTCATCGATGAATACGATACCGGTCTGTTCTGTGACGTCGATGGCCTGGTTCTTGATTTCTTCTTCATTGACCAGCTTGGCCGCTTCTTCTTCCTTGAGCATGCGGAACGCGACCTTGATGGGCAGTCGACGCGTTTTCTTGCGACCCGTATTCATCGAAGAGAACATGTTCTTTAGCTGGCTGGTCATCTCTTCCAGTCCCGGCGGCGCCATGATCTCGACGCCTGCCGCATTGTCGCTGACGCTGATTTCAATTTCCTTGTCGTCAAGCTGACCTTCGCGCAGTTTTTTGCGGAACATCTGCCGACTGGCAGAGTTGTTGGTCTGAGGCTCTGACTCATCCTGCGCGACACTGCGCGCTGGCGGCAGCAGGGCGTCCAGGATGCGCTCTTCCGCAGCATCTTCGGCACGGTGCTGGACTTTGCGGATCTGTTCTTCACGAAGCATTTTGACAGCGATGTCCACCAGGTCGCGGACAATGGATTCCACATCACGGCCGACATAGCCCACTTCGGTGAATTTGGTGGCTTCAACTTTGATGAACGGCGCATTGGCCAGTTTGGCCAGGCGTCGGGCGATTTCAGTTTTGCCGACGCCGGTCGGGCCGATCATCAGAATATTCTTGGGAGTAATTTCCTGGCGGATCTCACTGCCAAGCTGCATACGCCGCCAGCGGTTGCGCAGGGCTATGGCAACAGCACGTTTGGCCTTGTTCTGGCCAACGATATGGCGGTCAAGTTCGGAGGCGATTTCTCGCGGAGTCATGGTTGTCATGTATTAAAATCCTGTCGCACTAATACTCAAGTTCTTCAATCACGTGCTGCTGGTTGGTGTAGACGCAGATGTCGGCAGCAATTCCCAGGCTTTTTTCCACAATGCTGCGAGCGTCCATTTCGGTGTTGTAATAAAGTGCACGGGCTGCTGATAGAGCGAATGAGCCGCCCGAGCCAATTGCCATCAGGCCGTCTTCCGGTTCGATGACATCGCCATTGCCTGTAATGATCAGTGAAGCATCTTTATCTGCAACAACCAGAAGTGCTTCGAGGCGGCGCAGAGATCGCTCTGTGCGCCAGAGTTTGGCCAGCGCCACTGCGGCACGGACCAGCTTGCCCTGGTGCTTCTCCAGCTGTTCCTCGAATCGCTCAAACAGCGTGAATGCATCGGCGGTGCCGCCGGCGAAGCCGGCGATCACCTGGTCTTTGTAAAGCCTTCTGACTTTGCGTGCATTGCCTTTCAGGACGGTGTTGCCCTGAGATACCTGGCCGTCGCCACCGACCACGACAGTGTTGCCACGGCGCACAGATAAAATAGTTGTTCCACGGAATTGCTCCAAACCGCATCTCCTTTAAACAGGCAGGAATGTTTAAATAGTTAAGTGGGGATGCAGCTGACTGGTTTCAAGGCCGGTTGAGCGTTATGCGCATGGTATCGATATTATTGCCGCGCAATGTGCTTTCGGCCTGGAGCATCTGCTCGCGGGTGTCATAGGGCCCGGCCTGTACCAGGTAGAGTGTGCGGTTGGGCATGTTTTCCTGGCGGATACGAGCGTCCAGGCCGAGTGCCAGCAGCCGGTTGAGTTGCGCACTGGCAGCTCCCTGCTGCTGGAAGGCTCCAGCCTGCAGGAGGAAGGCGCCGTTGGACAGGCTGGGTGGCACGGTTTCTGATGTGGCCACCACGGTTGCAGTAGTTGATTCAGCGGTCGCTGGAGCGTTTGAAGACTCAGCGGGCGGCTCAGTTGTTGGATCTGGTGTGCTACGCTGGGACGCTGGCACCGGTAGCGGGGTGACATCAACGACTACTTCGTAGTTTGGTAGCTCCTGATAAAACTCGAGCTGAAGTCGGGCTGCTTCCCGCTCCTGCTCCGCGGTCAGGCCATCCTCGGCGACGGTTGCGTCATCCTGGGTGAGGAACTCTGAGTCTCGCGGCGTTGCGTTTGCCATTTGCTGGCCCGGTGCCGGCGGCAGCATACCACTCATATAAATCAGCAGACCCAGGAACAGGCCAATGACAACGCCGGTCATCAGGCCGGTCAGCAATAGCGCCAGTCCCGATGATCGGGGGGGAGGGCTGGGCTCCGCCAGCGGGGTTCGAATACGGCGCTTTGCAAAATCCTGTTCCATGAATCTTATTATCCTGTCGCGGATGAGTCCGGGTCAATTTGTCATTCCCCGATTTTCCAGTGCCTTAAATCATGTCCTGCGGATCAACGTCAATTGACCAGCGCACCCGTCGTTGCCCGGGGTGTTGTTCGAGCTCATTACACAAGTGAGTCAGCACCGATTGCAAGTGCTGTCGCGAATGGCTGCGAAGTGTCAGCTGCTGCCGAAAACGGTTCGCCTTGCGCTCCATTGGTGCGGGCAGAGGGCCATTCAACTGAATCTTCAAGCGTCCGGCAGCACCTGATGGTGACTGATGCATTTGCTCAATCATCTGCCTGGCGTCGTTCAGAAACCGGGCCGGGGCTGAGGCGTTAATTGCTTCTGCGCGAAGCACAGCCATGTAGCTGAACGGAGGCATGTCGCTCAGCTGCCGCTCCTCCAGGAGTGTGCCAGCCAGTGTATGATACCCCTCGGTGACCAGAGTCCGCAGATGCTGATGGCTGCTGTGACGAGTCTGAATCATCACCTGGCCAGGCTGCTCGGCCCGACCCGCACGACCGGATACCTGTGTGAGGAGTTGTGCCATGAATTCCGGCCCACGAAAATCGGCGCTGAACAGCCCGCTGTCGGCATCGAGTATCCCCACCAGTGTAACGTTCGGGAAATGATGGCCCTTGGCCAGCATCTGCGTTCCCACCAGGATACAGGGCTCTCCGGTCGCCACCTTAGCCAGCAGTTTATCAAGATCATCTTTTCGGCGCGTCGCATCGCGATCGACACGGAGTACCGGTATGTCCGGGAAATGCTGTTGAAGGGCGACCTCGCATCGTTCTGTGCCGACGCCGGTGGTCGTCAGCGCTTTGCCCTGACAGCCGGGGCAATGACTGTGCACTGGCTCGCGACGATCACAGTGGTGGCAGCGCAAATGTGAGGGATGTCGATGCAGCGTCAGGCGCGCATCGCAGTCTCGGCACTCTGCTGTCCAGCCGCAGTCCTGGCACTGCAGCACAGGCGCAAAGCCACGCCGGTTGATAAAAATAAGTGCCTGATTACCCCGGCGCAGATGATCCTGCAGGCAGCTTAGCAGTTCCTGAGTCAGCCCGTCTGGCGCCGGTGGCTGGCGCTGCGTGTCTATGAGCATGTAATGGGGCATGGTGGCAGATCCCGCCCGTTCAGTCAGGCGAAGATGTTTGTAGCGACCAGACCTGGCATTCAACAGACTTTCCAGTGACGGCGTCGCCGAACCGAGCACAATCGGGATGGACTCACGACGCGCCCGCATAACGCCCAGGTCCCGGGCTGAATATCGAAACCCGTCCTGCTGCTTTAGGGAGTTATCGTGTTCTTCATCGATGACGATCAGGCCCGGGTCTGCCAGTGGTGTAAAAATCGCCGAGCGGGTGCCAATTGTGATGCGTGCACTGCCCTGAGCTGATTCCAGCCAGGCATTCAGGCGTTGTCGGGGCGTCAGGCCAGAATGCATGATGGCAATCGGGACCTTAAAGCGTTGGCGGAAACGAGACACGGTTTGTGGTGTCAGGCTGATTTCCGGCACCAGGACCAGCACCTGTCTGCCCCGGTCCAACGTCTGCTGGATAGCCTGCAGATAAACTTCAGTCTTGCCGCTGCCCGTTACCCCATCCAGCAGAAAGCAGTTAAACCGCTGCGGTTCTGCAACAATGGCATTCACTGCCTGTTGCTGCATGGTGTTCAGTGAAAGTGGTTGATCAGGTTGATCCTGTCCGTCGCGCAGATCTGATTTTCGCCGCTTGATGGTGGCTACGCCCTTATTGCGAAGGCCGGCTGGCAAAATGGTGTGCAGCGCTTCACCGATCGGGTGCTGATAGTATTGTGCCGCCCATAACCACAGCGAAAGCAAATGGGGCGGCAACAGAGCCTCCTCGTCCAGTACGTCCAGTACATCCTTGATCTTGTCTGACGACACATCCGAGCTCACTGAGACGTCGACTACGATACCGGTCAATTCGCGCGAACCAAACGGGACACGAATCCGTGTACCGGGCTGGGGGGTTTCAAAGCTATCAGGCAGCCGGTAATCAAACAGCCTCCGCAGGGGTGAGGGCACAGCAACCCTGAGGATTCGATGTTGTGATTCTGGGGAAGCGGACACGCAGCAGATCCGGAGTTGAACAGAGGGCGGATTGATTGCCAAGTATAACTGGTTTTAGCGGATGGCTGCTTCCATTATACTGTGTGCACTAATGCCCAATCGGTAGAGAGAACAAATGAAACAGGAATCAGCGCCCACCGATGCTTCTGTGGCGGAGCAGAAAACTGACGGGCAGTCGTCCGCCGAGCAACCCTCGGTCGAATGGAGTCCGGCAGAATGGCAGGCAGAGCTGCTTGAGTTGCGCAAACAGATCGATCGACTGGATCACGGGCTGGTGCTGATGCTGGCAAACCGTTTTGCGCTGACTCGCCGCGTCGGCAACATCAAAGCAAGGGTCGGTCTGCAGTCGTTCGACCCAAAGCGTGAGGCAGAGAAACTTGCCGATATTCGTCAGCTTTGCGAACGGCATGGCGTAAACGGCGACCTGGTTGCCGAGATGCTTGCCCAGATAATGCGTGAGACGGTCAAGAATCATGACCGCATTCGCTCTGGACTGGAGTCCGGGCGCTGAATCTACTTGCGTGCCTTGCATTCTCTGATACAATGACGCCCCTTTTTCCACGGTTCACCAGTGTGAATGCATTGGTTGACGCTACAGGTATGGTGCACGGCAGGGGCTGTGTGGCGATGCCAGTATTGATGAGGTAATACCAATGAAAGCGGATATCCATCCAAAGTATCAGGCCATGAAGGCCACCTGCAGCTGCGGTAACGTGATTGAAACCCGATCCACTTTGGGCAAAGACATGATGCTCGACGTGTGTGCAGCCTGCCACCCGTTCTATACCGGCAAGCAGAAGATCGTAGACAGCGCCGGTCGTGTTGATCGCTTCAACAAGCGCTTCGGTAACCGATCACTCAAGTAATCGCTGCCTGACCGCTGTTTTTAGCGGGTCCGAAAAGTCCGGTCCCGCTACCCAATACCCTGTCCGCCCTGATCAGAATATGATCTCGGTCGACAGGGTATCTTCGTTATTGCGCTCTTCCACTCTTTCCGGCTGTCGCGGTGTATCACGCACTGACGGTGCGTTCTCGGCCAGAAATACCTCAAACATGGTATTGGCCTGACCCGGTCTGGCCACCTGACCGGAATCCTCGTCTATCAGAATATCAACAAGCCCTTCGGGCCTTGTCACGCCCCGTTCAGGCTGACCCTGCAAGGCTTTGCTCATGTAGTCGATCCAGATAGGCACGGCAACGGTCGCACCCTGTTCTGATTCGCCAAGCGGTTCCGGCTGATCCAGACCCACAAATACACTGGTGGCGATATCCGCATTGAATCCGGTGAACCAGAGTTCGGCCGGACCATTGGTGGTACCTGTTTTGCCCATCAGGTCGGAACGGCCCATGTCGCGGTTAACGCGTCGGCCACTGCCTTCCACTACAACGGAGCGCAGCAGCGTGCTGAGGATGTAGGTGACGCGTGGGTCAGTGACCGGTTCCACGTCGCAGTCCAGGCAGGGCTCTGGCGCTTCATAGAGGACGCCATCAAATGTTTCGATTTTCTTGATCAGGGTTGGTGTCAGCGGTTTGGCGCCGTTTGCGATCATGGCATAGCCGGTTGCCATTTCCAGCGGCTGCACATCCTGACTGCCCAGCGCGATGGTCAGATCGCCGCGCGGGAAATTGCGGGTATCAAAACCAAAACGGTCGGCAAAATCGATGACTTTTTCCCAGCCCAGCTGGTCGATCAATCTTACCGCCGGGACGTTGCGGGAATCCTTTATCGCAGTGCGCAAAGTAATCGGACCCACAAAGTTACGTTCGTAATTTTGTGGGCGATAATCGCCGCGTGCAAAGGGAGCGTCATTGATCAGTGTGGCTGGCGTATAACCTGCCTCCAGCGCCGCCCCGTACAGGAAGGCTTTGAATCCAGAGCCTGGGGGGCGACTGGCCAGTGCGCGATTGACCTGGCTGTGTCTGAAATCGTAACCGCCGGTCAGCGCCAGTATGTCCCCGGTATGAGGTGATACAGACACAATTGCACCCTGAACCTCCGGCACCTGACCGAGTTGCCAGTTGCCATCAGGCCCCACGCGAATGCGAATGCGATCGCCGACTTCGACTATATCGCTGGCCTGCTGGGGTGGTGGCCAGGCATTGTTGCGCGTGATGAATGGCCGTGCCCACTCCAGGCCGGGCCACTCAATAGTGGCGATCGAGCCATCGCGCCTGAGCACATCAATGGCGCGCTCCCGAACGCGGGTCACAAACGCAGGCTCGTGATTGCCCAGCGTCGGCACAACATTCAGTTCACTTTGCCAGCGTTCAATCGGGTCATCGCCAACCGGCGGGATATGAGCTTCCGGACCGCGATAGCCATGCCGGCGGTCGTAGTAGTTCTCCAGTCCATTTTGCAGCGCGCTGGTGGCTGCGCGCTGCAGTTCACCGCGGACACTGGTGGTGACTTCGATGCCCATCCGGTAAATTTCGTCGCCGTACTGCTCAAAGAGTTCCTGGCGAACCATCTCCGCTACGTAGGGCGCGCTGACTTCGGCGTTGCGCGTATGGCGGCTGGCCTGGATCGGCTCGGCAATCGCTGCGGCGTGCTCGGCGGCTGTGATCATGCCCTGGTCGCGCATTTTATCGATAACATTATTGCGGCGTCGCTCGGCTCTGTCTGGCGAGCTGACCGGGTTACAAACGGACGGGCATGGCAGCAGAGAGACCATGGTCGCCATTTCGCCGATGGTCATTTCACTGACCTGCTTGTCGTAGTACACAGCCGCCGCCGCGCCAATACCTTCCGCACCCTGACCAAAAAAGACCAGGTTCAGGTACAGTTCCAGTATTTCTTCTTTGGTCAGTTCCTGCTGCAGGCGCAAAGCAAACGGGATCTCCTTCAGTTTTCGCGAGTACACACTGTCGCTATCAAAGGAGATGTTGTTGGCCAATTGCATGGTGATGGTGCTGCCGCCGCCGCGATTTACCCCGGTCACAAAGCCGATAAAGCCGCGAATAAGACCGCGCAGATCCACGCCGGGGTGCGAGTAAAAACGTTCATCCTCGTTGGCAATCAGCGCATTGACCATCATCGGCGGGATGTCTTCATAGCGCAGCGGGTCGCGTCGCACACCAATTTCCTCAATCAGCATGCCATCAGCGGTGAGAATGCGCAGCGGCGTCTCCAGCTGCACATTTCGATAGGTTTCCGCAGGCGGGAGTTGTGGGGCCAGGTATAAATAGCCGGCTGCGGCAACCATGAAGATGCCACAGGCACAGAATACGCCGAACAGGAACAGGAATTTGACTAACTTCTTCATAACAGGCCAGTGAGACTGCGGCTAACCAGTATATAACGGAAACGGAATGATTTTCTTCCCCATTAGACACTAGCCATGCACTGTGCACAACCGCCACATTTGGTCTACAACAATGAAAACATACAGACAAGGATGTCGAGATGTTGGGATTGGATTTGCGAGGCCGGCGTATCAGGGCCGTGGCCATGTGTCAGGCACGGTGCCGGTACAGTCTCCCGGGTCGAATGCGCAGCCCCAGCGATGGCTGGCGTTTTGGAGCTGCTGTGGATATTCCCGGCTCAGAAAACGCGGACAATATGGCGCAGTTGCTGAGAGACAGGGTAAGGCCATTGCTTGGCGAACTGCCCTGGCATCAGCGCCGCGTTGCGCTCTGTGTACCAACGTCCTTCATGCTGACGCATACGGAAAAGGTACCGCGATCCTTCACTGATGAGGATCTGCAGGCGCTGGTCAGGGCAGACTGCGGGCAATGGCTGGGCGTTGATCGTGATGAGCTGCTGATTGACTATCTGTTGGCGGAAACTCAGGCCGAGCGGGGTCTAGGTCGATCGCTGTCTGATGAGTCTGAAACTGCCACCCTGCACATCTATGCCTGCCGCAGGCAACAGCTGCAACGATGGCTGGAGCTCTGCGGCGAGGCGAGACTGCAGCCTTCGGTGCTGGACGTGGAGGGCCTGGCCCTGCTGCGATTCTCTCGACTCTCTGGCGTCGACTATACGCAAAGTCTGTTTCTGGAAATTGATGCTGACGGAATATCCGTACATTTGCTTGCAGAGCAGATGTTGAGCTTCAGTCGCCATTACCCGCTCGGCAATGCGCTTTCGAGTGCCATCGCTGCAGACAGCCCGGCTTCACTGCACTCTGATCAGGGAGGTGGGCCGGAGAGCCAAACCGGCAGACGGATCGCTGCAGAGCTTGGCAAAGTGTTGCAGCGGATCGGGCTGCATACCAGTGTCAGCAAAGTTACCAGTGTGCTGGCCATGGGTGAATTCGCAGCCTTGCCTGTGGTGAGGGCGACTGTTGAGGCACTTGGCCTGCAAGTCTCTGTTGTCAAACGTCCGGCACTGGCGCTGGCGACAGCGGCGGCGATGCGTCGTGGTGTAAATGGCTCGCAGTGGTTCAGATCCTGATGTCTGCCACCGAAGCTGAAATCGAGCTCAACCTTTTGCCCTGGCGGGCGCAAGTGCGCCGGATGCGGCGCATTCGGTTGCTGATTGTCGTGGTCGCCAGTATGGCGGGGGTTGGGGCAGTCGTGGCCTGGGCAGGGACAGAGCTTTGGCGGCAATGGGTGATACAGTCAGCAATCGTCGAGCAACTGCAGGATCGAGAGCGGGCGATGCGGTCGTATTTGCATGAGCAGACCCAATTCGCTGCCGAGGCTGACGAATCTCTTAGCCGTGCTGCGCAGCGCCTGCGATCACGCCGTCGATCAGCGCAGGTATCACAGTTGTTTGCCTTGCTTGCGCCTTTCGATAACGCGGCAGTATTTCAGACAATAGACTGGCAGGACTTTGAGCTCACGATTACAGCATACATCGAGAAGCCAGAAGACCTGCCCGGGCTGCGAAAAGTGCTGGAAACCTGGGCATCGGATGCAGGCTGGCTTTTGCAGACAGAGCCTCCTGTCTATCAGCAGGGCACAGGTGTGCATCTCGATATCCGTGTGTGGAAAACATGAGCAGGGTGTGGGTGCTACTGCCAGCTGCGGTGCTGGCAACTGTGGCCACTGGGCTGGCCGGGCTGTTCCATTGGCTTATGCTGGAGGATCTGGAAGCGGAGCGAATCGGACTTGATAAGGCGCTGTTGAATTTGCAGCAGGAGCTGCAGGCGCAGCTGTCGGACAATGCCGGGCGCCGATCACGCCTCACGCTGACAGGCTGGGCAGCGTCGGCCTGGTTTCCCGGAGCTGGGTACAGCTCACGAAAAGAACCCGCTTCGCCACTCCAGGGCGTCATGCATATGGCGGACCGCCAGGGGCTTAAGCTGCATTCGGTGATGCCAATGCGCAACGAGGAATCCGAAATACAGGCAGGCGAAAGGTCGGGTCTCACTCACACAGAAATCATCAGACCAAGCGAATCCATGCTGGTTTTGGATCTGTCTGGATCGCTTGCGCAGACAGCCAGCTTCCTGGCGATGTATGCAGGAGCTGATGCCATCGGGGCACAGACGGCTGTTTTGCATCATTTGCAGTTTGCACGGGACGTCAGCGGAGCTTCAGCTCGCGCCGGACGATGGCAGCTGGTCATGGAGTTTGCACCGCTTACTAGCGATCGCATGGTGCCTGATACAGCCATCGTGAACAGTCATGACCCAAGGTCTGCAGGCGCGGTGCGCCGCGGCAGCCAGAGCTGGTATCTGCTGGTCGATGCTGAGGGTCAGTGGCAGTTATCTCCGCTGTATAACAAGAATGTTGATCACAGGGACGATGCCAATGAGGTCAGGTAAGCGCCGCCGGCGCGAGAGAGCTATAAAGACGTGTTGCCACCTCATACTGCTCCTCATGGCGGCGTCTGTGTATGACGTCCTGTCGGGCAACCGGATGCTGTCAGCGCAGACGGCTGATATTGCCGGGCGAGGGCAGGACTCGGCAGTTGCCGATGAGCACCTGACGCTCGAGTTGACAGCTACGCCTTTGCGGATCGTGCTGGAGATGCTGGCACAGAATCAGAATCTCCAGCTCCATGTCAGCGGTGCGCAGTCTGTCCTGAATCAGGAGGTGGATGTGTCTGCCGGAGCCGCGACATTCGAAGGCCTGCTCTCTCAGCTACTGGAGTCAACTGGATTGAGCCACCGTGTCGATGACGGGGTTCTCTATATTTCAGATTCGGCAGATGTGCAGATCCGTTATATCCAGATCAACTACGCCGACGCTGACGAGCTGCTGGAGCTGATTGCAGGTAATGGCATTCTGAGTGATCAGGGTTCGGTGATGCTGGACCGTCGCACCAATACGCTGATCGTCCGGGATCAGCCCGCAGGTCTGGCTCAGGTAGATGTGCTGTTGACCGAGCTGGATGTGCCAGTCAGTCAGGTCCTGATCGAGGCTCGTATTGTCAGTGCATCGCTGGACACCGGAAGGGAGCTGGGTGTGCGCTGGGGTGCCACAAGTTTGTCGGCAGCGGCAGGTTCGATCGTCGACAATTCGCAGTTTGCCCTTGAGCTCGGGCATCGGGATGCCGGCTCGGTGACAGCGGCTTTGATACGTGACTCGCGGCTGCTCGAGTGGGAGCTCTCCCTGCTTGAGCGGCGCGGCCAGGCCGAACTGATAGCCCGACCCCGGGTCATGACACAGGACAACTCGCCAGCGAGTATCAGCTCAGGTGTGCGAATACCCTATCAGGCCCAGGCGGGCGGGACTGCTGGTGGCTCGATAACACAGTTTGTTGATGCGGTGTTGTCTCTTGATGTCAAACCCCTGATTACGCCCGATGGGCGAATCATCATGGACCTGAGTGTGAGGCAGGACTCCGTGGCTTCAGGCAGTGGTGACACGCCCGCCATTGACACAAACACCGTGCAAACCCGTGTCCTGATCGACAATGAGGACACCCTGGTGCTCGGCGGTATTTTCCGTGAGGAGCAGACCGAGGCCGTGACCGGCACGCCGGGACTGCGTTCAGTTCCTGTCATCGGTCCGCTGTTTCGACGTACCGTAGCGTCGGAGCGACGCACAGAATTGCTGATATTCATCACGCCGACCATCATCCCGGCACCTTAGCGCAGGGCCGCGTTTGTACATGCTTTTGCTTGAGTTTGACAGGCATGCGGGTTAGATTGCGCGCTTGCGTGGCACAGGTCGACGGGTAATCCATGAGCAAGCAGACAAATGTGTTTTTGATAGGGCCCATGGGGGTCGGCAAGAGCACGATCGGACGAATGTTGGCCGCTGCTCTGCATAAACCCTTTCTGGACTCGGATCGCGAGATCGAAGCTGTCACGGGTGCTGACATCCCGTGGATATTTGACGTCGAGGGAGAGGCCGGTTTCCGGGTTCGTGAGGAGCGCATGATCGACACCTTGAGTGCGCAGGACGGTATCGTCATGGCCACAGGTGGTGGCGCCATTTTATCAGCGGTGACCCGCCAGCACCTGAAGCAGCGTGGCACGGTTGTTTACCTTAAAGCCAGTATCGCCCAGCAGTTTGAGCGCACCAGCAAAGATCGCAATCGCCCTCTGCTGCAGACTGCCGATCCGCTGGCGCGTATCAAAGAGCTCATGGCCATCCGTGAGCCGCTATATCTGGAGACCGCTGACCTGATCATTGAAACCAGTCGGCGTGGACCTCGCACGGTCGTGAACGAAATCGTCAATCGCCTGAAAACCGATGGAAATGAAACAAGATGAATGAATTGACTGTCGAGCTGGGTGAGCGCAGTTACCCGATTCTGATAGGTCCCGGTCTGCTTGGCCAGCAGGGCCTGCTGGCGCCCTACGTTAAAGGCGGCCGCGCGCTGGTTGTCAGCAATGAAGTTGTTGCTCCGCTGCATCTGGAGAAGCTGGAGCAGTCTCTGTCGGGCATCGATTTTGATGTGCTGGTGCTGCCTGACGGTGAGCAAACCAAGAACCTTGATACCCTGAATCAGGTGTTTGATCGCCTGTTGCGTGATCGTCATGAGCGCAGTACCACACTGATCGCGCTGGGTGGAGGTGTCACCGGGGACCTGACCGGCTTTGCAGCGGCCTGCTATCAGCGCGGCGTTAACTTTATTCAGGTGCCGACCACGTTGCTGGCGCAAGTGGACTCTTCTGTGGGTGGCAAAACGGGGGTCAATCACCCCCTGGGCAAGAACATGATTGGCGCCTTTTATCAGCCACAGGTGGTGCTGGCTGATATTGATGTGTTGCACACGCTGCCGCCAAGAGAGTTGCAGGCGGGGCTGGCGGAAGTCATCAAATACGGGCTGCTCGGTAATTTCGCATTTTTTGAGTGGCTGGAACAACACATCGATGAGCTGTTGAAGCTGGATGGCAAGCTGCTGTCCGAGGCCGTTCGTATCTGCTGTGAGGAAAAAGCACGGATAGTTGCGGAAGACGAGCGCGAAGGTGGCAAACGGGCCCTGCTCAACCTTGGTCACACATTTGGGCATGCCATCGAAGCGGCCATGGGTTACGGAGTCTGGCTGCACGGCGAAGCTGTGGCTACTGGGATGGTAATGGCCGCTGATCTGTCCTGGCGACTCGGCTGGATAACGCAGGAAGATGCGCAACGAACGCGACGATTGATAGAAAGAGCCGGGTTGCCCGCCGTGCCGCCATCTGAGATCAGCGTCGGGCGCTTTGTCGAGTTGATGTCAGTTGACAAGAAAGTGCAGTCAGGAAAAATTCGCTTTATTTTGCTGCGCAACCTGGGTGAGGCCGTGGTTGATGGCGACGTTCCCGCAGAGCTGCTGCAGCAGACACTGGCGGCCGGCGACGCGCTTTGTCGATCGTAACCGTGTAGAATAACGACCCCTTAATTGCATTACGGACTAGAGGCAGGAGTTGCTGGTGACACCGTTGAAGAATGACAGATTTTTGCGAGCCCTGATGGGACAGGACGTAGACGTCACCCCAGTATGGATGATGCGCCAGGCGGGTCGCTATCTGCCTGAATACCGCGCAACTCGCGAGCAGGCGGGTAACTTCATGAGTCTATGTCAGTCGCCCGAGCTGGCATGTGAGGTCACGCTGCAGCCGCTGCGCCGCTATGCTTTTGATGCTGCCATTCTGTTTTCTGACATTCTGACCATTCCAGATGCGATGGGTCTGGGCCTGTATTTCGAAACCGGTGAAGGTCCCCGCTTCCGCAAAACCGTGCGCAGCGAACAGGACGTTGCGGCCTTGCCACTGCCAGATGTGGCAAGAGATCTGGCCTACGTGACCGATGCGGTTTCTCTGATTCGCCGTGAACTGAATGGTTCAGTCCCGCTGATCGGTTTTTCCGGCAGCCCCTGGACACTGGCTACGTACATGATCGAGGGCAGTGGCAGCAAAGATTTTCGTCATGCCAAGGCGATGATGTACAACCAGCCAGAGGTGCTGCATGCCCTGCTGGACAAGCTGGCACAGACCGTGACTGCCTATCTGAATGCACAGATCGCGGCAGGTGCCCAGGCCGTGCAGATATTCGATACCTGGGGCGGAATTCTCAGCACGCCTGCGTACCAGGAGTTCTCGCTCTCCTATATGAAAAAGATTGTCGCCGGGCTGACGCGCGAGGCAGACGGTCGGCCGGTTCCCGTTATCCTGTTCACCAAAAATGGTGGTCTGTGGCTGGATGAAATTGCCGGCTCAGGTTGCCACTGTGTGGGTCTGGACTGGACCATGGAGATTGGTCGGGCGCGCGAACTGATAGGTGACCGTGTCTGCCTGCAGGGCAATATGGACCCGGCAGTGCTGTATTCATCGCCGGCAAGTATTCGCGCAGAAGTGTCACGCATTCTATCGTCGTTTGGCTCCGGCAATGGTCATGTCTTCAACCTGGGTCATGGTATTACGCCTCACGTGGACCCGGATAACGTGTCTGCATTTGTAGACGCTGTCCATGAGTTGTCTGTCGACTACCATCGCTGATTGGCTTCGCCAGTCTGGTCAGTCGACAGATCAGGCGGCGGGGCTGGCCCTGATCGGGCTGGGTGCCAACCTGCCTTCTCTGGCAGGTGGCCCGTCAGACACCCTGGTTGCGGCAAAGCGGTATCTTGATGGCCTGTCTGCCATACCTGTTCTTCTATCGCCAATCATGACAAGCCGGCCAGTCGACTGTCCGCCGGGCAGCCCTGACTTTTGCAACGCAGTTGCTGTTGTACTGCCCAAAGGTGATTGCACTCCGATGCAGCTGCTGTCAGACCTGCACAGTATCGAACAGGTCTTTGGCCGCCAGCGCTCCGGCCTGCGTAATGAGGCAAGGCCTCTCGATCTCGATCTGCTGGCCTTTGGTGGTGCCGTCGTCGATGACGATAAACTACAGCTTCCGCATCCCCGGGCGACTCAGCGCGAGTTTGTGCTGATGCCCCTTTCCCAGATCTGGCCGGACTATCGATTTCCGGGTTCCGACCAGACCGTAAAATCCCTGCTGACAGCGCTGTCAGACTCTTGATACTGGATTGCAACTCTGTATACTGAAAGGCCGATTGATAAAAACCAAAAGCCATTCGGCCTGGACATGGAACCACAGAAATTGACTTCGCGAGCACTGCGACATATTGCCCGAACAGGGATCGTGACAGCTATGATGCTGGTCGCGCCGCATGTGTTCGCGCAATCTCAGCAGCTCAATCATGCCGAACCAGGTACGCTGCAGATCGCAGACAGTCTCTCCAGTCTGTCTGCCGTGAGTCAGGAACAGGCCAGCACACAAGCAGCCTCACAGGTGGATTCATCGCCTCTGGGTCAGGTGGCTGAAGATCTGTTGATTTCTCCGGCCTTACGGCTGGATGCATTCCCGGCGCTCAGCGCCACCGACAACACCCTGCAGGCAGTTGATGTCAGCCATGAGCGTGCCTTGCTGATTGGTAATGGCCAGGTTCCGGGGCTGGATGTGAGCGCCTCCTACGTCTGGGAGTCACCACGCTTCGGGCAGTTTGTTGTCAGCACCAATACCAGTTATGTATACAACACTCGCATCACTGATGCGGTCAGTGACACGGTGGCTGCGCGCACTGCTCCTGAAAACGCCGCCCTGTTTGGCAAAACACCAGAGCTGCTTAGCAGCGTAACGCTGACCTGGCAGTTTGGTAATCACTCTGCCACAGCAGTGACCAGCTACAATGACCGGCTTGATCACTTCGGGCGTCTGAATGTCGGGCAGCTGAATCTGGATCAGCTCAACGAGCTGGTCGGACAGATGACCACTGTTGATCTGCGCTATGGCTATAATCTGTCAACAGGTCGACAGAGTAATGCCTCATTCTCATTGGGTGTGCGCAACATGTTTGACCGCCGCCCCGTAAACTCTCTTCGCCCGGGGGCCGTAACTGGCGGCAATCCGGAAGGCTCGGAACATGTTGCCTACGGTACAATCAAGTATCAGTTCTGATTAACGCCCTGTTTGGCTCCCGCTGTCTATTTCCGCCACGACTGTCCGAATCGCCCCGCACAACAAGTCCAGCTCTGAATCAGTGATGATATAAGGCGGCATGATATATATCAGCCGGCCGAATGGGCGTACCCACACGCCCAATTCCACAAAGCGTTGCTGGATCCAGCGCATATCAACCGCCTCCTTCATTTCCACCACGCCGATCGCGCCGAGGACTCTTACATCGCTGACGGCATCATGGTGTCGGCACGACTCTAGCGATGACCGCATTCTCGTCTCGATCGCAGCGACCTGATCTTGCCAGGGATTTGCCAATAACAGCTTGATCGATGCGCAGGCCACGGCGCATGCCAGTGGATTGCCCATAAAGGTTGGGCCATGCATGAACGGCAGCCCCGCCTGCCCGATAGTGTCGGCCAGCTTATCCGTTGTCAGCGTTGCGGCCAGCGTCATGTATCCGCCAGTCAGCGCTTTGCCAACACATAGTATGTCTGGCGTAATGCCGGCATGCTCGCAGGCGAACAGCTTCCCACTGCGGCCAAAGCCTGTGGCGATTTCGTCGGCGATCAACAGTGCATCGTATTGATCACACAGGAGACGGGCCTGCCTGAGGTATTCTGGCGAATAGAAAAACATGCCGCCAGCGCCTTGTACCACTGGTTCAAGAATGACGGCGGCCACTTCTTCGTGATGTTGTTCCAGCAATGACTGCAGGCTTGTGATATCGGTCTGATCCCACTCGGCTTCAAAGCGACAGCGCGGTGCGTCGGCAAACAGCTGTTGCTTGAGCGTGCTGGAAAACAGGGTATGCATGCCGGTGACCGGGTCGCAGGCTGACATGGCGGCAAAGGTATCGCCATGGTATGCGCGGCGCAGACTGATTAATCGATGCCGCTGCGGCCGGGCTTTGGCATGCCAGTATTGCAAGGCCATCTTGATGGCGACTTCGACCGCGATCGAGCCAGAGTCAGACAGAAACACCTTGCTCATGCCGGCCGGGCAGATATCCAGCAGCTGTTGTCCAAGCCTGATGGCTGGTTCATGAGTCAATCCACCAAACATAACATGCGACATTGACTGAAGCTGTTCAGCGGCCGCCTGGTTAAGTGCCGGGTGATTGTAGCCATGAATGGCTGCCCACCAGGAGCTCATTCCGTCAATCAGTGTCCGGCCATTGGCCAGATGCAGTTTGCAACCACTGGCCGCGTTTACCAGTTGCGCAGGCAGCGGATCAGTCATCGAAGTGTAGGGGTGTAAAATGTGTTTGCGGTCAAAATCCAGCAGTTGCTGCGATTCGGCGTTATAGCTCATAAGTGTGAGTATCAGACAGGGTCAGGTTTCGTTGGGCCAGCGCCCAGACATCGATTCGTCGGGCGCCGGCATCACGAAGGACGCGGGCCATATCCCGAGTGGTTGTTGTAGTCGTCACAACGTCATCGATGATGGCGACGTGCTTGCCATATGTCAACCTGCATGATTCATTTGTAGTGAACAACTTGCCCAGATTGGCGAGTCTGGCTTGAGAGTTCAGTGCGCGCTGGGCATGTTTGCCCGGCAATCGTTGGCAGGCCTGTCGCAGAACCCGTATCCCCAGCCGTCGCCCTGCACAATCAGCCAGAATTGATGCCTGGTTGAAGCCACGCATACGCAGGCGTCCTGCATGCAGGGGTACTGGCAGCAGCAGCCCGGGCTTGGTGGAGGCAACAACCTGATAGTGTACCGACATGGCGTCAGCCAGCAGTCTGCCCAGCACACGCCCCGCCTGGAAAGCTCCGTTATCCTTTAACCGCGAGATCTGGCGCGATATGGGCTGTTGGTAGCTGAACACCGCAAAACATCTGTCAAATGGAGGGGGGGCGCTGCGACAGCGATGGCAGAGAGGTTCCTGCTCGCCATCGGTTTCTGACACGACGCCACACCGGAGACATCCCGGCGCTTGCCAGGGAAGCGAGGCGAGACAGCGATTGCAGATTCCTCGATCAACGCCCTCGAGTCCCAGACAAAAAAGACAGGGTTCGCCCAGGAGGGTGCTTGCCGCGCGTTGCAGTCGCCTGCTGATATTCCTGAAATGAAATTGGTTGTAAATCAAAATATACGTATCTGGTTGACAATGTTCTGTCTGGACTTAGAATTGGACGCTTTCCAATTGAGTATAGCCATCGACCCGCCGTGTCGCTGTGGCACAAGGATTTCACCGATGATGACTGATAAGGTACAAGCCATCCGCCAGGCACCACTGTCCGACAATGCCATGCCAGCGACAGGGCTTCGCAATGACTGGACGCGCAAAGAGATTCAGGCGCTTTTTGACCTGCCTTTTATGGACCTGCTGCACAAGGCTCAGACCATCCATCGTACCCATTTCGATCCCAACAAAGTGCAGATGAGTACGCTGTTGTCGATAAAAACCGGCGCCTGCCCGGAGGACTGCAAGTACTGCCCGCAAAGTGGCCACTACAACACAGGTCTGCAGAAAGAGAAGTTGATGGAGGTCGAAAAAGTCGTGGCGCAGGCTCGTATCGCGCGCGATCGCGGGGCTTCGCGCTTCTGCATGGGTGCTGCATGGAAGCATCCCTCGGAAAAAGATTTTCCTTATGTGCTTGACATGGTCAGGCAGGTGCGAGAGCTGGGCATGGAAACCTGCATGACACTGGGGGCACTGAGCAGCGAGCAGACTGCGGCGCTGGCAGAGGCGGGGCTGGACTATTACAACCACAACCTGGATACCTCACCGGAATACTACGGCGAGATTATCACTACTCGAAGCTACCAGGAACGCCTGGAAACCCTGGCTCGAGTCCGGGATGCTGGTATGAAAGTATGCAGTGGTGGCATTGTTGGTATGGGTGAAAAGGCCGAGGATCGCGTCGGGCTGTTGCAACAATTGGCCAATATGCCAGTGCACCCTGACAGCGTTCCGATCAACAATCTGGTCAAGGTCAAAGGCACCCCGCTGCAGGATGTCGAGGAAATTGACCCCTTCGATTTTATCCGCACCATTGCGGTGGCGCGCATCCTGATGCCACAGTCCTACGTCAGGCTGTCGGCCGGCCGGCAGCAGATGAACGACCAGACCCAGGCATTGTGTTTCATGGCTGGTGCCAACTCGATATTTTATGGTGACAAGCTGCTCACTACGCCGCTGCCGGAAGAGCACCGGGACATCGCGCTGTTTGATCGTCTGGGCCTGCAGCCTGAACGACCGATTACGGGTGACCATCGCTTTTATTCTGCCGTTTGAGCGGCCGGTTAATGCCTGACATGAGTAATCATTCCAGGGGCTCTGCGCTGCTCCTGTCGCGCCTGCAGTCCAGTCTTGCCCAAAGGCGCGAACAGCAATTACTTCGCACGCACCTGGTCCGTGGCAACGCGGATCAGGTCACCATGAGTGTCGATGGTGAGGAGCTGCTTGGTTTCTGCAGCAATGACTATCTGGGGCTGGCCAATCATCCGGATGTTATTGCGGCACTTCAGAAGGGGGCGCGCGATTATGGTGTTGGCAGCGGTGCTTCGCATCTGATCACAGGTCACTGCCGCGTTCATGATCAATTGAGTGAAGAGCTGGCGGCATTCACTGGCAGAGAAAAAGCCCTGCTGTTCTGCAGTGGTTACATGGCCAATGTGGGCGTCATAAACGCACTGACTGAACCCGATGGACTGGTGCTGCAGGATGCATTGAATCACGCGTCCCTGCTGGATGGCGGCTGGCTGAGTCGTGGACGCAGTATCCGTTACGCACACAGTGATACAGACAGTCTGGAACTGGAGTTGAGGCAGGCCGCAGCCGCCCCATCCAGGCTGATCGTTACTGACGGAGTCTTCAGCATGGATGGCGATTGCGCGCCGCTGGCGCTGCTGGCAGAGATCGCCGATGAGCATCGCGCCGCATTGATGGTCGACGATGCCCATGGGCTGGGTGTGCTGGGTAGAAATGGCAGTGGCACGGTGAGCGCAGCGGGTCTGTCCCAGACGCAGGTGCCGATTCTGATTGGGACACTCGGTAAGGCATTTGGTACTGCCGGTGCATTCGTTGCCGGTGATGCAGTGCTTATCGATTATCTGGCACAATTCGCCAGGACTTACGTGTTTACCACGGCGATGCCGCCAGCTCTGGCAGAGGCGACCCGGGCCAGTCTGAAGCTGGTGGTCGGCGAGCAGTGGCGGCGCGATCGTCTGCAGCAACTGATTTCAGGTTTCGGGCGCGGGGCCGCAGAGCTGGGACTTGTTCTGCTGCCATCGGAGACGCCGGTACAGGCAGTCATGATGGGTTCTGCCGAGGCGGCCGTCAGAGCCAGCCAGCTGTTGCGCGCTCAGGGTGTGCAGGTCAGTGCTATCCGGCCACCAACTGTGCCGCAGGGGCAGTCGCGACTGCGCATTACTCTGTCAGCAGCTCACAGTGACGAACAGCTGTATAGGTTGCTGCATGCTCTGGAATCAGTTCAGCGGCAATTGTTTTCAATGGGTCAACCAGCTGCGCTTACTAAGGCTGGTCAGGAGGTGCGGATTTGAGGCGAGTTGCCGTTTTTGTGACTGGAACTGACACCGAGGTGGGCAAAACCCGAGTAGCTGCAGCATTGTTGGCGGCGGCCAGACAGCGTGAGCTGAACACGGCGGCCATGAAGCCGGTTGCGTCGGGTTGCGAGGAGATAGACGGGGAGCTGCGCAACGAAGATGCCCTGACCTTGCAGCGCTTCTGCAGTGCCCCACTAAGTTATCAGGAGATCAACCCGGTCGCTCTGCGATCGGCAATCGCACCACATCTGGCAGCTGCCGAGCAGGGCCGAAGTCTCAGCCTGTCCCGCCTGGTGGGGCTGGCGCGCGGCGTTTTGATGGCGCCGGCAGATTTTACTGTAATCGAGGGCGCTGGTGGCTGGCGTGTACCTCTGAACTCGCGCGAAATGCTGTCATCGCTGGCGGTTGAGCTCAAGCTGCCAGTTGTTCTGGTGGTGGGCATTCGTCTCGGATGTATCAATCATGCAGTGCTGACGGCAGAGGCGATCCGGGCTGACGGAGTACCGTTGGCGGGCTGGGTCGCCAATCATCTGAGTGAGGCGGACGAAGTTGCTGATGCCAACGTGGCAACTCTGCAGTCGCTCTTGCCCGGACCGTTGCTGGGGGTCCTGCCGTTTGAGCCAGGCGCAGACCCCGGGCAGGTTGCCCGTCATCTTGATCTGGACCCGCTGCTGAGCTGAGCTGCGTCCGACAAGTTGACGTTGACGTTAACGTCAGGTCTCGGTAAGTTATCGACTCGCATTCCCTTTCAATCCAACGTTCCTAAGTGAGTGGAGTCACCTGTGCCAGATTACAAAGCCCCCGTGCGTGATATGAAGTTTGTCCTCCATGAGGTGCTGGGCGCCGAGCAACTGTTGGCGTCAATGCCAAAAACCAGTGAGGTAAACGCCGAGCTGATGAATACCGTTCTAGATGAGGCAGCAAAAGTTGCAGAGACACTGCTGGCGCCACTGAATCGGCAGGGCGACGAGATTGGCTGTCGCTTCGAAGAGGGCAAAGTGACAACGCCGCAAGGCTTTGTGGAGGGATATCGCACCTTTGCTTCCGGTGGCTGGATCGGTCTGTCTGGTGACCCGGCTTATGGCGGCCAGGGCATGCCCAAGATGCTGTCAGTCTGTTTTGAGGAAATGATCATGGGCGCCAACAGCTCGCTGGCGCTGTACGCTGTCCTCAGCGCTGGCGCGACACTGGCGCTGGCCCGGCACGCCAGCGACGAGTTGAAGCAGGCCTATCTGCCGAAACTTTACGAAGGCAGCTGGAGCGCCACCATGTGCCTGACTGAGCCACATGCGGGCACCGACCTGGGTATTATCAAAACACGCGCAGAGCCGCAGGCAGACGGCAGCTACAAGCTGACCGGAACCAAGATTTTTATCACCGGTGGCGAGCATGATCTGACTGACAACATCATTCATATGGTGCTGGCCAAGCTGCCTGATGCGCCCCCTGGTCCGAAAGGCATCTCACTGTTTCTGGTCCCCAAACTGATGCCTGATGCTGACGGTAATCCGGGTGCAGCCAATGGCGTCAGCTGTGGTTCGATTGAACACAAGATGGGTATAAAGGGGTCGGCAACCTGCGTGATGAACTTTGACGACGCCACGGCCTATCTGATTGGTGAGCCGCACAAGGGCCTGACCTACATGTTCACGATGATGAACTATGAGCGACTGACTATTGGGCTGCAGGGTCTGGGTCTGGCAGAAGCCTCCTACACCACGGCAGCTGAATATGCCAAAGAACGAATCCAGGGTCGCTCGCCGGCGGGCCCTGAGCAGCCAGAGAAGGCTGCCGATCCGCTTCTGGTTCACCCCGATGTGCGACGCATGCTGTTGACCATGCGGGCCTATACCGAAGGTGGCCGTGCGCTGGCTGCCTATGTGGGTAGCCAGCTGGATATCGCCTACTTTCACCCGGATGCGGCGCAGCGTGACCGAGCCAGTAAACTGGTCGCGCTGTTGACGCCAATTGCCAAAGCCGCCTTCACTGATCGTGGTTTTGAGGCGACTGTGCTGGGGCAGCAGGTTCTGGGGGGGCACGGCTATGTGTCCGAATGGGGGCAGGAGCAACATGTAAGGGATGCCCGAATTGCGCAGATTTATGAAGGCACTAATGGCATTCAGGCACTGGACCTCATGGGCCGCAAGGTGGTTTTTGATCGTGACGGCCTGTTGGCCGAGATGTCAGCTGAAATTCGCGCTTTTGTGGAGAAGGAAAAGAGCGGACGGGTTGCCGCTTTTGCAAGCGTCCTTGCCGACGCCGTTGATTGTCTGGAAGACACTGCCAACTGGGTCAAACAGGCCAATAACGATAATCCGCATGAAGTTGGTGCTGCATCAGTGCCGTTTCTGGAGCTGATGACTCTGGTGCTTTACTGCTATATGTGGGCGCGGATGGTTAAAACTGCTGAGCAGGCACTGTCTGACAAATCAGGGGATACGGCGTTTTACAATGCCAAGATCCATGTGGGCTGCTTCTTCCTGGATCGGCTGATGCCGCGCTATAAAGCTCTGTCGGCAGAAATCAAGGCGGGCAGTGACGTGCTGATGGCGATGGATGCCGAACTGTTCTGATTGAATGGTCGACGATGAGGGCCGCACCTGCGCGTCGGGCGCCGGTGCGGGCATTATCAGATGTCAGATTGACCAATGCAGATGGCTGACCATTAACTGCTCATAATAGTCCAGCGATTCGTTCTTTTCCCCAATCACTGCAATATTGCCCTGGCTCAATGGGATGATGCGACCCTGAAACCGCTCGTCTTTCAGATTGACGCGCGTGCTGACCGGGGTGTTGTCTACAAAGATGATGGATACTGGCCCGTGTTCGCCGCGGGCTACCAGATGGGCGCCATGCTGCGCGCCGCCAAGTCCGCAATAGTTGGCAAAGGTCATGTGTAATGCCCGTGTCGCATCGTCCATCACCAGAGAAGCGCCCGCATCAGTCAGTACCCGTTCGACCTGCTCCCAGGCTATAGCGTCGCTGTTGCTGAAGCTGGGGGCTTCGCTGTACAGGTGTTCGACAAGTTGATCGTGAAACTCCAGGTCCTGCGCGCTTGGGCGGTTTGGCAACAGGCTCAAGCCAAGGCCGGCAGTGATCACCATGCTGGCTGCCAGCGCATAGGCACCGCGGCTGCGGAATCGCCACCAGGGCTGGTTTGCGGCTGGGATGTCGCTAACGGTGTTGCTCCGTGAAGCCTCACCGTGGGTCTGCTCAAGCAGCCGCTGACGCAGGCCGTCAGGTACCCTGATAGCGCTGACACTGGCCAGCAGCTCGTCGTCCAGGGCGCGCAGTTCTGCGACTAACTTCTGTCTGGACGGGTCAGTGGCAATTGCCGAGATAAAATCCGCCCGGTCGTCCCTCGGATTGCTATACGCCCGGGTCCGGAATTCCAAATCATCCATAGTTGTTTGTATGCTCTCTGATGTTCGCCGATCGTATTGTTGTTTTGCTGCTCTTGAATGCCGGATCAGTCGACAGTGACATCCTCGCCGGTGTCTACTGCTTCGTCATCCTGTAACACTGCCTTTAGCTTGCTACGTGCCCGGAACAGCCGAGTCATGACCGTGTTGTTATTAAGATCGAGAATTTCGGCAATTTCTTTCCCGCTAAAGCCGCCGATTACCTGCAATAACAAAGGGTCTCGATAATCCTTGTCCAGCTGCATGATGGCCTGATGCAGCTCCACCTGTTTTTGGCGCTGGTCTGGCTCCATCTCATTTTCTTCAGCGACAGACACATCCTCTATATCGACCAGCTCGGGGCGGTAGCGCTCATACATGCGCGCATTCTCGCGCCGCAAAATAGTGAATAGCCAGGCTTTGGCTGCTCCCTGGCTTTGCAGGCTGTCGAAAGACCGCCAGGCGCGCAGAAAGGTCTCCTGCACCAGGTCTTCAGCGACACTTTGATTGCGTGTCAGCCAAAATGCGTAACGATAGACATCCTGATACAGCTCATCAACCATCGCCTGATAGCGTTGACGTCGCTCGTTGTCGGGTCCAGAGACCGTAGATTTACTCATTTTATTCCGTGCTGACTCCATATTCGGTTTCTAGCTTAGCTGACTGTCGTGCCGTTGACCATGGCAGCGACCTATTAGTGCCCCGAGGTGTTATCGCGTTATACTTCCGACCTTCATTCCGTCCATTCCAACATGAGTAATATCAAGTCAATGATTCGTATAGCAATTGCCGGCGTCGCAGGGCGCATGGGACGCACGCTGGTACAGGCCGTTGTCGACAAGAACGATGTGGCAGTCGTGGGAGCCGGTACAACACTGCCGGACGACCCCCAGCATGGCCAGGATATCGGCCTGATTGCAGGCACCGGTGTATTGGGAGTGGCTGCAAGCGCCGCGCTGACCGACTGCGTGCAGGACTTCGATGTTCTGATCGACTTCACCTCGCCTGAGGCGACGCTCGAACATCTCGGCATCTGCCAGGCGGCTGGCAAGGCCATCGTCATCGGCACTACCGGTTTTACGCCGGATCAGAAGCAGCAGATCAGCGCCGCGGCTGGCAGCATGCCGGTGGTAATGGCGCCCAATATGAGTGCTGGCGTCAATATCAGTCTCAAATTGCTGGAGCTGGCGGCACGGGCGATGGGTGATGATGTGGACATCGAGATCGTCGAAGCCCACCACCGTCACAAAAAGGACGCGCCATCCGGTACTGCACTGCGCATGGGTGAGGTGATTGCTGATGCGCTGGGTCGCAAGCTGGACGAGGTGGCAGTATACGGCCGGGAAGGTATCAGCGATGAGCGTGATCGCAAGACCATTGGGTTTGCGACCATTCGCGCAGGGGATATTGTAGGTGATCACACCGTCATTTTCGCGGGCAACGGGGAGCGACTGGAGATCACACACAAGGCCAGCAGTCGCATGACATTCGCCAGTGGCGCAGTCCGTGCTGCCATCTGGCTATCCGGAAAATCTCCGGGGCTGTACTCAATTGATGATGTGCTGGGACTTAATGTCGGATAAAGGCCAGATTCGTCATAGACAGTATGGCATCGGTTTCCGTATAATTACGCCTCAGTATGATTAACACTGAGCACAACACAAGACAGATTTTTTGAAAAAGCGGAATGAGAGACAGCTTTCATTCCGCTTTTTTTCGCCTGTCTACTTATCCGGGAGATCACATTGAATAATCCAGCAGTTCTGGCCCTTGAGGATGGTAGTGTCTTCAGAGGCAGGGCTATCGGTGCCCTGGGTCTGGCGAGTGGAGAAGTGGTATTTAACACGGCAATGACCGGTTATCAGGAAATATTGACTGACCCTTCCTACGCGAGACAGATTGTTACACTGACCTATCCTCATATCGGCAATACCGGCACCAATGCCGAAGATAATGAATCTGATCGCGTCTGGGCCGCAGGCCTGGTCATCCGCAATCTGTCAATGACTGTCAGTAACTGGCGCAGCGAGCAGAGTCTCGAAGAATTTCTGAAAGACCAGAATGTTGTGTCGATTGCAGAAATTGACACGCGTGCACTGACGCAGCTGTTACGCGACAAAGGTCCTCTCAATGGCTGTATTCTCAGCGGCGACATGCTGGCTGAGAAAGGTGAACAGTATGCCATCGACCAGGCCAAGGGTTTCCCTGGGCTGAAAGGTATGGATCTGGCCAAAGTGGTGTCAGTGAAGTCACCTTATGAGTGGACGCAGGGTGAGTGGCGTCCGGGTGGCGAAGGTTATCCGGAAATGCAGCACGAGAAACCCTTCCATGTGGTGGCCTTCGATTACGGCGTTAAGCGCAATATTCTGCGCATGCTGGCGCAGCGCAACTGCAAGGTGACAGTCGTGCCGGCGCAGACTCCGGCCAGCGAAGTGCTGGCCATGAATCCCGATGGCATATTCCTGTCCAATGGCCCCGGTGACCCGGAGCCCTGCGATTACGCAATCGCTGCGATCCGCGAAGTACTGGAAACAGATATTCCGGTATTCGGAATCTGTCTGGGCTGTCAGCTGCTGGGCCTGGCCTGTGGCGCCAAAACCGTCAAAATGCAGCTGGGGCATCACGGCGCCAACCACCCGGTACAGAACCTGGACGATGGCACGGTGATGATCACCAGTCAGAACCATGGTTTCGCCGTGGATGAAAAAACGCTGCCGGCTAACCTGCGGGCAACGCATCGATCACTGTTCGATGGCACCCTGCAGGGCATCGAGCGGACAGACAAGCCAGCATTCGCATTTCAGGGGCATCCGGAAGCCAGTCCCGGTCCGCACGATATTGCACCGCTGTTCGACAAATTTGTTGACCTGATGGAAAAACGCGCCGCGCGATGATCCGCCGGCCAACACAACATACAGATACGGTTCAGTTATGCCTAAACGTACAGATATCAAAAGTATCCTGATCATCGGGGCCGGTCCGATTGTCATCGGCCAGGCCTGTGAGTTTGACTACTCGGGCGCCCAGGCCTGCCAGGCGCTGCGCGAGGAAGGATTCCGCGTCATTCTGGTCAACTCCAATCCCGCAACCATTATGACCGATCCGGCGATGGCCGATGCGACCTACATCGAGCCGGTAACCTGGCAGATCGTGGAAAAAATCATCGAAAAAGAGCGTCCTGACGCCATATTGCCAACAATGGGAGGTCAGACGGCGCTCAACTGCGCGCTGGATCTCGAAAAGCATGGCGTGCTGGCCAAGTACAATGTCGAGATGATTGGCGCGCGCGCCGAGTCAATCGACAAGGCAGAGGACCGGGAGCTGTTCGATGACGCGATGAAAGCCATCGGGCTGGCAACGCCACGCCACGGCATTGCGCGCAGCATGGAGGAGGCCTTCAAAGCGCTGGATGAAGTGGGTTTCCCCTGCATTATTCGTCCCTCGTTCACAATGGGCGGCACTGGTGGTGGTATTGCCTATAACAAGGAAGAGTTTGTTGAAATATGCACGCGTGGTATGGAGCTGTCCCCTACCAATGAGCTGCTGATTGATGAGTCGCTGATTGGCTGGAAAGAGTATGAGATGGAAGTTGTCCGCGATAAAAATGACAACTGCATCATCGTCTGTACCATTGAAAACTTCGATGCGATGGGTGTGCATACCGGCGACTCTATCACGGTGGCGCCGTCACAGACCCTGACGGACAAAGAATTCCAGATTCTGCGAAACGCGTCGATTGCGGTACTTCGCGAGATCGGTGTGGAAACCGGTGGTTCCAACGTTCAGTTCGGTATGTGCCCAAAGACCGGCCGGCTGGTAGTTATCGAAATGAATCCACGCGTGTCGCGTTCATCAGCGCTGGCGTCCAAGGCAACCGGCTTCCCGATTGCCCGCGTTGCAGCCAAGCTGGCTGTGGGATTCACACTGGATGAGCTGCGCAATGAAATCACGGGTGGAGCCACTCCCTCCTCATTTGAGCCATCCATCGACTATGTGGTTACCAAGATCCCGCGCTTCACCTTTGAAAAATTCCCGGAAGCCAATGACCGCATCACGACCCAGATGAAGTCGGTCGGTGAAGTCATGGCGATAGGTCGCACCTTCCAGGAGTCGCTGCAGAAAGCCTTGCGTGGACTGGAAGTAGGCATCAATGGTCTCGATCCGATTCTGGATACGGGGGTCAGTGATGCCATGGATATCCTGAGAGGCGAGCTGATGGATGCGGGCAGTGACCGCATTCGGTATGTGGGCGACGCTTTCCGGCAGGGCTGGTCAGTTGATACCGTGGCTGAGCTGACGGGCATCGACCCCTGGTTCCTGGCGCAGATCGAAGACCTGATCAAGGATGAGCTGAACATAACGCAGCTGCGCCTGCAGGATCTGAACAAGGAACAGCTGTTTGCGCTGAAACGTAAGGGTTTCTCGGATGCACGCCTGGCTGATCTGCTCGCTGAGACCGAACAGGCCGTGCGCGAGTGCAGGCATTCTCTGGGTGTGCGGCCGGTCTACAAGCGCGTTGACACCTGTGCCGCCGAGTTCAAGTCAACAACCGCTTACATGTATTCATGCTACGAGCCGGAGTGCGAGTCACGGCCCAGTGACCGGAAAAAAATCATGGTGCTTGGCGGTGGTCCGAACCGCATCGGTCAGGGCATTGAGTTTGACTATTGCTGCGTGCACGCGGCACTGGCGATGCGGGAAGACGGTTACGAGACCATCATGGTCAACTGCAACCCGGAAACTGTTTCTACAG
Source organism: Pseudohongiella sp. SYSU M77423 (assembly GCF_029911965.1). NCBI lineage: Bacteria > Pseudomonadati > Pseudomonadota > Gammaproteobacteria > Pseudomonadales > Pseudohongiellaceae > Pseudohongiella > Pseudohongiella sp. SYSU M77423. Next base: position 257,967 of record NZ_JARYTH010000003.1, read on the forward strand.
ACTACAACATCTCCGATCGCCTGTATTTCGAGCCGGTAACGCTGGAAGATGTACTGGAGATTGTGGCAGTCGAAAAACCAGTGGGTGTGATAGTTCAGTTTGGCGGCCAGACACCGCTCAACCTGGCGACCCGATTGGAGCAGGCTGGTGTACCTGTCATTGGTACCAGCCCGGATGCCATCGATCTGGCCGAGGATCGTGAGCGCTTCCAGAAGCTGATCCAGAAGCTGGGCCTGAAGCAACCACCGAACTGTATCGTGCGCAGCGTCGAACAGTGCATCGCAGAAGCCGAGCGTATTTCCTACCCGCTGGTCGTGCGTCCGTCGTACGTGCTGGGTGGTCGCGCGATGGAGATCGTCTATAACGAGGAAGAACTCAATCGTTATATGCGCAACGTCGTCAAGGTCGGCAATGACAGTCCGGTGCTGCTGGATTACTTCCTTAATGCCGCCATCGAAATCGATGTCGATCTGGTCAGCGACGGCAAGGATGTCGTCGTCGGTGCCATCATGCAGCATATTGAGCAGGCCGGTGTTCACTCAGGTGACTCAGCGTGCTCGCTGCCACCGTACAACCTGCCGGCGGATGTTCAGAATCTGATTCGTGAGCAGGTTGCCAGCCTGGCAAGAGAATTGAACGTGGTTGGCCTGATGAATACGCAGCTGGCCTACCAGGACGGTGAAATCTATGTGATTGAAGTCAATCCGCGTGCCTCGCGTACCGTGCCGTTTGTGTCCAAGTGCATCGGTGTGTCGCTGGCCAAGGTTGCGGCGCGCTGCATGGCCGGTACATCACTGGCGGAACAGGGCTTCACCAAAGAGATCATACCGAAAACCTATGCAGTTAAAGAGGCTGTGTTCCCGTTCAACAAGTTCCCGGGTGTAGACCCCATTCTGGGTCCGGAGATGAAATCTACCGGCGAAGTAATGGGTGTTGGTGAGACTTTTGCGGAAGCCTTTGCCAAGTCGCAGCTTGGTGCCGGTGAAGAAATTGCCCGCAGCGGCACGGTCTTCATCAGTGTTCGTGAGGCAGACAAACCCAAAGTGGCGGCGGTTGCCAGACGCTTCCATGAGCTGGGCTTCTCGCTGGTTGCGACGACAGGCACGGCGGCGGTCATCGAGGCAGCGGGTCTTGAGGTCAAGCGTGTCAACAAGGTGATGGAAGGGCGTCCTCATGTTGTTGATATGATCAAAAATGAGGAAATTGACCTTATCGTCAATACAACCGAAGGCAAGCAGGCGATCGCCGATTCATCAACGATTCGCCGGACTGCTCTGCGACATGATGTGTTCTGCACGACGACACTGGCCAGTGCCAGCGCAGTGTGTGATGCATTGGCATTCGGTGATCAGCTTTCCGTCTACACCCTACAGGAGCTGCATGCGCGCCTGACGGTGAGCTGATTCCTGGTGGCTGGACAACGCAGTCCAAACTAAGCATTATATAGAGTCGAGAGTGCTGGCGGGGCTTCCCTGGGGAAGTCCCGCCGGTATTTTTTTTATTCCTTGATTTTAGATTCCAGGGGAATCTGTGAGAGTGATATGAGAAAAGTGCCCATGACCATTGGCGGCGCGGAGAAACTGCGCGCAGAACTCAATGAGTTGAAGACGGTGAAACGACCAGCAATCATCCAGGCTATTGCGGAGGCGCGTGAACACGGCGATTTGCGCGAAAACGCGGAGTACCATGCTGCCCGCGAGCAGCAGAGCTTCTGCGAAGGTCGCATCAAGGAGATCGAGGGCAAACTCGCCGATTCTGAGATCATTGATGTTACGACCATAGCCGAGTCTGGCAAGGTCATCTTTGGCTCTACCGTGACGCTGCTGAATCTGGAGTCTGATGCGACCGTGCGTTACCAGATCGTGGGTGAAGATGAGGCTGATGTAAAAGCCGGAAAAATCTCTGTTGCCTCACCGATCGCGCGAGCCATCATGGGTAAGGAAGAAGGTGACGTTGTGGTGGTCAAAGCACCATCAGGCGACATCGAGTACGAGGTGGATCAGGTAGAACACCTCTAATCGCTGGCGGGCCGGGCCAAGTGCCTGGCCCTCCAGATTGGTGATGGCGCCCCGATTACTGCGGAGTTCCGCCAAAACGAAGCAGATTAGACAGTTTGGGATCGGGTTTGGCGGCAGGCTTTAGCAGCACCACAACATTGCCGATACTCTGCACACATTGCGCGCCGGTTTGCTGGCACACCTCTTCGGTTACTTCCTGACGAGCATCCCTGTCTCCGACGCTGACTTTTATTTTAATCAGTTCGTGCTGTGCCAAAGCCCGGTTTATTTCCTTCAAAACGCCCTCGCTGAGCCCGTTCTGGGCGATGGTCACGACTGGTTTGAGCCCGTGTGCGATAGCGCGAAGCTTTTTAAGTTCCTGATTACTCAGTGGTTGCTTGCGATTGCTCATAAAAAATCCGGGTGATTTGAAGAAAGGACGCGCATTGTAGGTCAGCATTTCTTGGACAATCAAGAGTTGTATCTTGTAATATCGAATCCGGTCCCCATCTTAATAACGTATCAGATAGTGAAAATCCAGCCGGCGAGACGCGGTTGTCTCATTGTTGCCAAGCGCAGCAGTCACGAACTCAACAATAATGACGTCGGGATCTGAGGGAATGGCAAAGGCCGTTTAGGCGGTCTTATCAGTTTGAAAATGACACATTAAAAGGGGGTCTCCCTTGAACGACATGGCGAAGAATTTACTGCTTTGGATGGTGATTGCAGCGGTATTGCTGACAGTGTTCAACAATATCAATCAGGAGCCGGCAACTTCGCAGGTTAATTACTCCGAATTTATTCGGGAAGTCCGCAGCGGGCAGGTAGAGTCGGTCAATATTTCCGGCGTATCCGTCAGTGGCGTCCGTACTGACAACAGCCGTTTCACCACCACGATCCCGATGATCGGTGACGATGAACTGATGTCTGACCTGTTTAACAATGGCGTTGAGATCAGGGCCTCGGAACCTGAGCGGCAGAGCCTGTGGACGCAGCTGCTCGTGGCCAGTTTCCCGATTCTGATCATAATTGCGCTGTTCTTTTTCTTTATGCGGCAGATGCAGGGTGGTGCTGGCGGCGGCAAGGGCGGTCCCATGTCATTCGGCAAGAGCAAGGCCAAACTGCTGGGTGAAGACCAGATCAAAGTGACATTCTCGGATGTGGCTGGTGTTGAAGAGGCCAAGGAAGACGTCAAAGAGCTGGTCGACTTCCTGCGCGAGCCCGACAAATTCCAGCGCCTGGGTGGCCGCATCCCGCGCGGCATTCTGATGGTCGGTCAGCCGGGTACCGGTAAGACATTGCTTGCAAAAGCCATCGCCGGTGAGGCCAAAGTGCCATTCTTCTCCATCTCGGGTTCTGATTTTGTCGAGATGTTTGTAGGTGTGGGTGCGTCTCGTGTACGCGACATGTTTGATCAGGCCAAAAAACAGGCTCCCTGTATTATCTTCATCGACGAGATCGATGCAGTAGGTCGTCACCGTGGTGCCGGCCTTGGTGGTGGTCACGATGAGCGCGAGCAGACATTGAACCAGTTGCTGGTTGAGATGGACGGTTTCGAGGTCAACGACGGCATTATTGTTATCGCAGCTACCAACCGTCCTGACGTGCTTGATCCGGCTCTGCTGCGCCCTGGTCGTTTCGACCGACAGGTTGTCGTAGGGTTGCCGGACATTCGTGGTCGCGAGCAGATTCTCAAGGTGCACATGCGTAAAGTGCCGATCGCGGACAACGTTGATGCAGCAGTGATTGCGCGCGGCACGCCCGGCTTCTCCGGTGCCGACCTTGCCAACCTGGTTAACGAGGCTGCATTGTTTGCAGCGCGTGCCAGCAAGCGCCTGGTCACCATGGAGGAGTTCGAGAAAGCCAAAGACAAGATCATGATGGGCACAGAGCGCAAGTCCATGGTCATGTCCGAGAAAGAAAAAACCAATACTGCCTACCATGAAGCAGGTCATGCGATCGTGGGGCGCCTGGTGCCGGAACATGATCCTGTCTATAAAGTCAGTATCATCCCGCGCGGCCGTGCGTTGGGTGTGACAATGTTCCTGCCTGAAGAGGATCGTTACAGCATCAGCAAACGCGCGATTATCAGCCAGATATGCAGCCTCTATGGTGGTCGTATCGCGGAAGAGATGACTCTGGGTGAGGAAGGCGTTACTACGGGTGCGTCCAACGACATCCAGCGCGCGACCGAGATGGCCAGAAACATGGTAACCAAGTGGGGTCTGTCCGAAAAACTGGGACCACTGATGTATGCCGAGGACGATGGTGAAGTGTTCCTGGGGCGCTCAGCTGGTGGGTCGCAGACTCAGCATTCGGGCGAAACCGCAAAACTGATCGACGAAGAGATCAAGCGTATCATTGATTATTGCTATGGCACTGCCAAGCGCTTGCTGGATGAGAACCGCGACAAGCTTGAGTTGATGAAAGACGCCTTGATGGAGTACGAAACCATTGACGTTGAGCAGATCAATGACATCATGGACGGGCGCAAGCCCCGTCCACCAGCTGACTGGTCTGACCCGAGCAGTGGGTCCGGCTCTGCGCGCTCTGATGCGAGCGACGACAAGGTCAGCGATGAAAGCGAGCGGACTGACAATCCGATCGGTGGTCCGGCCAGCGAACATTGATCGTCCTTTCATGAGTGGCAGCTAGTCGGCACGAATGACAACTGATAGATCCAATCTGGCACGCCCCCGGCAACGGGGGCTGTGTTGTTCAGGCCGCTGGCTTGATCTCTCTACGCCTGTTGTCATGGGCGTCATTAATGTAACGCCTGACTCCTTCTCGGATGGCGGTCAATTTGCCGCACGAAAAACCTCCTTCTCCGTATCAATCGACAAAGTACTGCGCCAGGCAGAGTCCATGGTCGCGGCGGGTGTTGCTTTGCTTGATGTTGGCGGTGAGTCGACCCGGCCTGGCGCCAGACCGGTCTCAGAGCAGGAGGAGCTCGACCGGGTAATACCGGTTGTTGAGGCGATTGCCGGAGAGTTGGATGTCATCATTTCGATCGACACCAGCACGCCGTCGGTCATCACCTCGGGAGCTGCATCGGGTGCGGGCATGGTTAATGACGTGCGGGCCCTGCAGCGTGAAGGTGCACTCGCCGCTGCCGCCGCCAGCGAAATGGCCGTCTGCCTGATGCATATGCAGGGCCAGCCATCCAATATGCAGGATCAGCCGAGCTACCAGAATGTTCTCGAAGAAGTGGATGATTTTCTCAGTCGGCGCGTTATCAGTGCAGAGGCCGCAGGAATCGACCGATCACGTTTGTGTGTTGATCCTGGTTTCGGGTTTGGTAAATCTGACGAACACAATTATCATCTGCTGGCACACTTGAGCTATTTTCGGGGGCGGCACAATCTGCCGGTGCTGGTCGGTATGTCGCGAAAATCGATGATTGGTCGTGTCGTGGATCGGCCGGTTGATCAGCGTATGGCGGGCAGTCTGGCGGCGGCAGTCATAGCGGCTGCGAATGGCGCAGACATCATACGTGTTCACGATGTGCCAGAGACAGTCGATGCCATGCGGGTTCTGGCGGCAACAGTACAACATGGCTAGCGCGCTGATGGCGTTCGCTGGCTGAATCTGCGGCAGTAAACACTGATGGCAGATATCACAACGATCAAAGAACAATAAGGAATCGTCTACGATGCAGGAAAAACGATACTTTGGTACTGACGGAATTCGCGGGCACGTAGGTGAGTATCCCATCACGCCTGATTTCATGCTGAAACTGGGATGGGCCGCTGGCAAGGTCTTTGCGCGGGAGAGTGGTGGTCGTAGCAAGATTCTGATCGGCAAAGATACGCGCATCTCCGGCTATATGTTCGAGTCGGCGCTGGAGGCGGGGCTCGCCTCCGCAGGCGTAGATATCCACATGCTTGGTCCGATGCCAACGCCCGCTATTGCGTATCTGACACGAACCTTTCAGGCGCAGGCAGGTATCGTCATCAGTGCTTCCCACAACGCTTTCCAGGATAATGGCATCAAGTTTTTCTCTGGGGACGGCGCCAAGTTGCCTGACGAAACCGAGCTTGCCATCGAGGAATACCTTGAGCGCGACCTGACCACGGTTCCTTCCCAGCAGCTGGGCAAGGCGTCGCGAATCTCTGATGCGGCTGGGCGTTACATCGAGTTCTGCAAGCGCACGATTCCTGGTGGCAGTGTGCTGCGAGGCCTGAGGATTGTGGTCGATTGTGCCAACGGTTCAACCTATCACATTGCCAACAGTGTATTTTCTGAACTGGGTGCCAGTGTCAAGGCAATCTCCGTGAAGCCGGATGGTTTGAATATCAATGAGGGCTGCGGCTCCACAGCGCCCGACCAACTGGTTAGAGAGGTGCTGTCCGAGAAGGCCGACCTGGGTATTGCCTTCGATGGTGATGGTGACCGTGTCATCATGATCGACCACCTGGGCAACATCGTTGATGGTGATGAATTGCTGTTTATCATTGCGAAGGACCGTCGACGACGAGGCGTCAACCTGGGTGGTGTGGTTGGCACACAGATGAGCAATCTGGGTCTTGAGCTGGGCCTGAAGTCACTGGCAGTGCCGTTTGTGCGCAGCAGTGTGGGCGACCGGTACGTAATGGAGGCTCTTAAGCAGCACCAGTGGCAGCTCGGTGGGGAGTCATCCGGCCATATCATCTGCCTGGATGCGACGACTACCGGCGACGGCGTCGTCTCTGCGCTACAGGTTCTGGCGGCGATGGTGCAGACGGGCAGTTCGCTGAACGCGCTGTGCACTGAAATGCAAAAAATGCCGCAGACCATGATCAATGTCCGTATTGCGGACAAGCAGCGGGTGATGAATGACATCAATGTGATCAATGCAGTCAAGCAGCTCGAATCTGAAATGGCTGGTCGTGGTCGAGTGCTTCTGCGCCCGTCAGGGACCGAGCCTCTGATCAGGGTCATGGTCGAGGGTGAGCAGGCTGAGCAGGTCAGCCGGTATGCCGCACAATTGGCAGATATCGTGCGTGCTGTCGAGTAGGTCAGGTGCTGAATCATGCCTGTATTGAGTCTGCTTGCATGCCTTCAGCAAAGTGGTTATAGTGTCGCCCCCGCTCTGTCGAGGACAGGCAGCCGAAGGATAGAGGGTTGAGCGTATGCGACGGGCGCTGGTGGCCGGCAACTGGAAAATGAATGGCTCGCGAGCCGATATCAATGACTTGATGCAGGGTCTGCTGACCGGTCTGTCCGAGGGAGTCAACGGTGTCGATGTCGTTGTCTGTCCGCCGTTCCCCTATCTGACACAGGTGACCGAAGCCGCACACGGCAGCGAACTGATTGTTGGGTCCCAGAATGTCTGCGAACAGTCTTCGGGGGCTTACACAGGCGAGGTTGCTGCCAGTATGTTGCGCGACTTCAATGTGCGCTATGTAATCGTAGGGCATTCGGAGCGGCGCCAGCTGTACGGCGAGACCGACCAGCTGATTGCCAGCAAGGTCGGGGCAGTATCGGAAGCGGGAATGATTCCGGTTTTATGCGTGGGTGAGACGCGTGAGCAGCGCGACAGAGGTGCTGCTGAAGAGACGGTGCTGGCGCAGATTGCGAGCGTGGTAGCGGCACACGGAGTCTCCGCGTTCGCTGGTTCGGTGATTGCCTACGAGCCAGTCTGGGCGATAGGAACGGGATTGTCCGCAACCAGTGAGCAGGCGCAGCATATGCATGCAGTGATCCGGCAGTACCTGGCCAGGCATGATGCAGCGGTCGCCGATGCTGTGCAGATTGTCTATGGCGGTAGCGTCACAGCTGATAACGCTGAAGAGCTGTTTGCATGCCCGGACATAGATGGTGGTCTGGTGGGTGGTGCCTCGCTGAACGCGCAGGCCTTTATACGAATTTGTAAGAGCGTGAGTTAATTATGGAAACGCTGATAGTTGTAGTGCATGTCATCGCCGCGATCGCGATTGTCGGGCTGGTGCTTTTGCAGCAGGGCAAAGGCGCAGACGCCGGAGCGGCGTTTGGTAGCGGATCCTCGCAGACGGTGTTCGGTGCGTCCGGAAGCGGTAACTTCCTGACTAAATCCACAACCGTGGCTGCTGTGATATTTTTTGCGACCAGTCTGGTTCTTGCGATTTACGCAAAGCAGTACAGCATTGGTGCAGGTGCGGAAGACGGCGCGCCATTGGTAAATCCGGAGTTGCTGCGTGAAATGGAGCAGCAATCAGATATTCCGCAGGTGAGTGCGCCTGTAGATTCGTCAGATATACCGGCGGTCCCGGAGTCGGAGCCGCAGTAAACCTTTAGCCGAAGTGGTGGAATTGGTAGACACGCTATCTTGAGGGGGTAGTGACCTTTTGGTCGTGCGAGTTCAAGTCTCGCCTTCGGCACCAACTTACCGCAAAAGTAAAATCGGGCTTGACTATTTCTCCGGCCCGGCGCTAGAATACCCACCCTCAGATGATGGCAACGCCAGAAGCCATCTGGGTGCAAATAGCGAAGATCTTTTGCATCAAATTGAAATAATTAAAGTTTTGTTGCGGGGTGGAGCAGTCTGGCAGCTCGTCGGGCTCATAACCCGAAGGTCGTAGGTTCAAATCCTGCCCCCGCTACCAATTCGCAGCCGCCGAGCCGTTTGCCGGCGCTGCTACAAAAGGCCCCATGATGGGGCTTTTTGTTAGGTGGTCTGAAACAGGTCGTCCGAGAGCGGACGAATTGTAACTGGCTGGCCCCGAAAGCAAGTGATAGCATTCTTCAAAGTGGGCCGCAGGCCCACTTTTTGTTTGTGCAGTCGATATGGATTGGCGGAAATTTGGCGACATCAACTGACAAGATTACACAGCTGCTGGAACCGACGGTTAAGGCCCTTGGCCTTGAACTGTGGGGTGTGGAGTACCTCGTCAGAGGGCGCTCATCACTCCTGCGTATTTATATCGACAGCCCGGAGGGTGTCACAATCGACGACTGCGAAAGCGTCAGTCGACAAGTCAGTGCGGTACTTGACGTTGAAGACCCCATCCCTGGTGAGTATACATTGGAGGTTTCCTCGCCCGGCCTCGACCGACCGCTGTTTACGCTCAAGCAGTATCAGGAATTCCTTGGTGAGGTAATCAGTTTGCGCTTGCGTGGTCCGATCAATGGGCGACGTAAATTTAAAGGTTTATTGCAGCACGCTGAAGCGGGCAATATCACCATGATCGTCGATAACGAACCGGTTGAAATCCCGTTTGACCAGATTGACAAGGCCAACATCGCGTTCTGATTCGCGTGTTTCGTTTGTAAGGTGACACTACTATGATGAGTAAAGAAATTCTGGCAGTTGCAGACGCGGTCTCTAACGAGAAGGGAGTGTCACGCGACGTTATTTTCGAAGCCATTGAGACTGCTCTGGCGACTGCGACCAAAAAGCGTTTTGAAAGCGAAGAAGCCAGCTGCCGGGTTGCCATTAATCGCAAGAACGGTCAGTACGAAACATTTCGCACCTGGGATGTAGTGGCTGATGAAGATCTGGAAGAGCCAGGTCATCAAATGACTCTGGATCAGGCGCGCGAAAAGAACCCGGATCTGGACATCGGTGATGTCTGGGAAGAGAAAATCGAAAACGTAGAATTCGGTCGAATCGCTGCCCAGACCGCCAAACAGGTTATCGTGCAAAAGGTGCGTGAGGCTGAGCGCGAACTGGTCGTCAGTGAATACCGCGATCGTATCGGTCAGCTGGTGTCGGGTACTGTCAAGAAAGTTACTCGCGAAAGTGTGCTCGTCGATCTGGGTGGCAATGCAGAAGCGATTCTGCTTCGTGATCAGATGATCCCCAGAGAGATGTTCCGCACTGGTGATCGCATTCGTGCGTTGCTTCAGGATGTCCGTCAGGAGATCCGTGGGCCTCAGCTGTTTCTCAGTCGCACCGCTCCGGCCATGCTGATCGAGCTGTTCAAGATTGAAGTGCCGGAAATTGCTGATGGTGTAATCGAAATTCGCGCAGCAGCGCGAGATCCTGGCTCGCGCGCCAAGATCGTCGTCAGTACCAATGATGGCAGGATCGATCCGGTTGGTGCCTGCGTAGGTATGCGCGGTTCACGCGTGCAGGTGGTCTCTAACGAGCTGGCCAATGAGCGTATCGACATCATTCTGTGGGACGACAACCCTGCGCAGCTGGTGATCAATGCGATGGCGCCTGCCGAAGTGGCGTCTATCGTCATGGACGAAGACAGCCACACAATGGATGTTGCTGTTGAAGAAGACAATCTTGCACAGGCAATCGGTCGCAACGGTCAGAACGTGCGTCTGTCCGCTGAGCTTACCGGCTGGGCGATTAATGTAATGAGCATTGAGGAAGCGCAAGACAAACAGCAGCGTGAGGCAAGCACCTACATCACTGCATTCATGAACAAGCTGGATGTGGATGAAGATGTCGCCGAACTGCTGGTCAGTGAGGGTTTTACCTCACTGGAAGAGATTGCCTATGTTCCGATGGACGAATTGCTGAGTATCGACGGCTTTGATGAAGATATCGCTAAAGAACTTAGGGATCGTGCCCGTGATGCGCTGCTGACACAGGCGATAGCATCCGAGGAAGGACTGTCCAGCGCCAATCTGGAAGCAGACCTGCTGAACATGGAAGGCATGGATGATGCGCTGGCGATGTCGCTGGCAGAGAAAGGCATCCTCAACATGGAAGATCTGGCTGAACAGTCGATCGACGAATTGATGGATATTGACGGCATGACTGAAGAGCGTGCCGGCAAATTGATTATGACGGCTCGTGCACCGTGGTTTGAATAACCAGGCGGCAAGAGCAGACAGGAGTAACTAGATGGCAGATGTAACAGTCGGTGAACTGGCCAAAGTGGTCGGTGTGACCACAGAAAGGCTTCTTGCCCAGATTAAGGAGGCAGGTCTCCCGCATAAGCGTGCGGAGGAGCCTATTTCCAATGAAGACAAAAATACATTGCTGCTGTTCCTGCGTCGCAGTCATGGAGCCGCGGCCAGCGCCGATGCTTCACCGAAGAAAATTACGCTGAAGCGAAAGACGGTTGAAACCCTAAAAACCGCCTCCGGTCAGGGGCGCGGAAAAACCGTCAGCGTTGAAGTACGTAAAAAGCGTACCTATGTAAAACGCAGTGAACTGCAACCAGAGAAGCCGGCTGAAGAGGAACTGATTGTTCCACCAGAGGCGCTGGATCAGGAACTGGCAGCAGCAGAGCCTGCAGTTGAAGCGACGACTGATTCTCCAGCAGAAGAATCTGGTAAAGACGCAGACGTGGGCAAGAAAGATGCTGCTACTGAGGCATCCCCAGCTGAAACTTCCGACGCCGCGGAGCCGGAAAAGGCACCAGCTGCTGATACAGCAGAGGCTAAGCCAGCCGCCCCGGTTGCCGATGTTCCGGCTCAGGATCCAGACAGCGCCAAACCCGGTCGTGGTAAAGCTAAACCCGCTGCAAAAAGCGGGCGTAAAGCTGATGTCGATGACAAGGATGAAGAAAAGAAATCCGGTTTCCGCAAAAAGGCGGTTGCTGGCAAGAAGCCTGGTAAAGCCAGGATTGATGATTTTGTGCTCGAAGATGGCGAGTTCGACGATGGTGGGCGTGGTCGTCGCGGCGGTCCCCGCAAGAAGTCGCGCAACAAGCAGCACGGTTTCGAGAAGCCCACTGAGTTTATTTCTCGCGAAATCACCATCGGTGAAGCCAATACCGTTGGCGACCTCGCTCAAAAAATGTCAGTCAAGTCGGCTGAGTTGATCAAGGCGCTGTTCAAGATGGGTGTCATGGCAACCATCAACCAGGCTCTGGATCAGGATACTGCGACACTGCTGATTGAAGAGATGGGTCATACCGCAAAATTCGTCTCGGCGGATGCAATCGAAGACGATCTGTACGAGTCACTGGTCTATGAAGGCGGTGATGAAGCAATCACACGCGCACCTGTGGTTACTGTCATGGGTCACGTTGACCATGGTAAGACATCGTTGCTGGATTTCATTCGCAAAGAATCTGTTGCTGCCGGCGAAGCCGGTGGTATTACCCAGCACATTGGCGCCTATCACGTTGAGACAGACCACGGCATGATCTGTTTCCTGGATACCCCGGGACACGCGGCCTTCAGTGCCATGCGGTCACGCGGTGCCAAGTCAACTGACGTTGTAGTACTGGTGGTTGCAGCAGATGATGGCGTCAAGCCGCAGACTGAGGAAGCAATTCAGCACGCCCGCGCTGCGGAGGTGCCAATCGTTGTCGCCATTACCAAGGTCGACAAAGAAGATATCGATATTGATAAAGTGACCAGTGAGCTGGCTGCCAAAGACGTGATACCGGAAAGCTGGGGCGGTGACGTCCAGTTTGTTCAGGTATCTGCTCATACTGGCCAGGGTATTGAAGAACTGCTGGAAGCCATTCTGCTTCAGGCTGAGCTGCTGGAACTCAAGGCCTTTGTCGATGCACCAGGCAAAGGTGTTGTGATCGAGTCACGTCTGGACAAGGGGCGTGGCCCGGTTGCGTCAGTTCTGGTTCAGAACGGTACGCTGAATGTTGGCGACACTATTCTTGCCGGCTACGAATTTGGCCGTGTACGAGCACTGATTGATGAGGCGGGTCGCCAGGTTAAGTCGGCTGGACCCTCCATCCCCGTTGAGGTGTTGGGTTTCAATGGCGTTCCTGAAGCAGGCGATGAATTTGTTGTTGTAGCTGACGAGAAGCGCGCCAAGGAAGTTGCTGAATTCCGCCGTGAAAAGCACAAGGAAAAGCAAAACGCACTGCAACAGGGCAATAAGCTGGAAGCCATGTTTGCCGGTATCGGCAAAGCGGGTAAGAGCATCCTCAACGTCATCATCAAGGCAGATGTACGTGGCTCGATGGAAGCCATCGTCGGCTCGCTGCAGAAGCTTGGTACCGATGAGGTAGAAGTCAACGTGGTAGCCGCTGGCGTCGGTGGTATTTCCGAAACCGATTCGCACCTGGCGGCAACCTCCAATGCGATGCTGATCGGCTTCAACGTCCGTGCGGATAAGTCTGCCCGTGATGTCATCGAAAACGAAGGCATCAACCTGCGTTACTACAACGTCATTTACGACGTGATTGATGACGTGAAGGCCATTCTTGGCGGTATGCTTGAGCCTGAGCTGCGTGAAGAAATCCTGGGTGTGGCTGAGGTTCGTGACGTGTTCAATTCACCAAAGTTTGGCCAGGTGGCCGGCTGTATGGTGGTGGAAGGCACGGTATACCGCAGCCGTCCCATCCGTGTTCTGCGTGACAACGTGGTGATCTTTGAAGGCGAGCTGGAATCTCTGCGCCGCTTTAAAGACGACGCCAGTGAAGTCCGCAACGGCATGGAATGTGGTATCGGCGTGAAGAACTACAACGATGTCAAAGTAGGCGACAAGATCGAGGTTTACCAGACCATTGAGGTAGCCAGAACACTCTGATGAGTAATACATCTCCGCGCGCACAACGGGTAGCCGATCAGATCCAGCGAATTCTCGCGGATCTGATCATGCGCGAAATAGGTGATCCCCGGCTTGGCATGGTTTCGGTAACAGGTGTTGATGTAAGTCGTGATTTTGCGCATGCCACAGTATTTGTGACTGTGATGACGCGCGACGCAGTTGGTCTGGACAGCCAGCTTAAAGATATGGGCGAGCTGGACCGCAAGCAGATTGATGACAGCCTGGCGGTTCTCAACAAAGCCTCTGGCTATCTGCGCAGTCTGCTGGGCAAAGAATTGCGCCTGCGAACAACACCCGCCCTGCAGTTTCGCTACGATGAAAGTATTGCCCGTGGGCGGTACCTCTCCAGCCTGATCGACAGGGCGCTTGAAGAGGATAGCGAGCACGGTGAAGGTGCGGACACCCCGGATACGGGTGACAGTCAGGAAGAGAGGCACTGAATTGGCAGCTGGCAGAAAGCAGAAAGGCCGCCCGATAAGCGGTATTCTGCTGGTAGACAAGCCTCAGGGTATTAGCTCCAATGCCTGTCTGCAGCAAGCCAAAAGGTTGTTGCAGGCCGCCAAGGCAGGACATACCGGGGCGCTTGATCCTCTGGCTACCGGCGTGTTGCCACTGTGTTTTGGAGAGGCAACCAAAGTGTCGCAGTTTCTGCTGGAAGCGGACAAGCGATATCTGACACGGGTAAAGTTTGGAGAAAGGACTGACACTGCAGACGCTGAAGGCGAAGTGATCAGTCGCCGACCGGTCTCGGTCAGTGAGTCAGATGTTGTCACGGCGCTGACACAGTTTGTCGGTCAAATTGAGCAGTTGCCGCCGATGTACTCTGCCCTGAAGCACAAAGGTCAGCCCTTGTACAAACTTGCCCGGGCGGGACAACAGGTGGAGCGGACACCACGCCTGGTGACAGTCCACGAGCTTCGGCTGGTGTCGTTCGACGGCGACAGTGCTGAGCTGGAAATACGTTGCAGCAAAGGAACCTATGTGCGTACCATTGCTGACGACCTGGGAGAAAGCCTGGGTTGCGGCGGGCACGTGACGGAGCTGCGAAGGCTGCAGGCCGGCGTTTTTGGAATTGACGAGTGCGTGACGCTCGACGCCCTGAAAGAGCTGCATGAAGCCCGGGGGCTGGAGGCTGTTGATGCGTTATTGCGTCCAGCCGACAAGGCCATTGAGCACTTGCCGGCAGTCCATATGCCAGCAACGACTGCAGCCTACATGAAGCAGGGGCAGGCCGTGATGGTCAGACATCTTCCAGACGCTGGTCTGGTGCGTCTGTACGATGAAGAAGAATTCTTCGGTATGGGAGAAGTGCTCGATGATGGTCGAGTGGCTCCACGCCGATTAATGAAGGAAGACACCAGGTAACTGTAATTATGCACGGTTATGCTGGCTGACAGGATGTCATTAAACATTAATGCATATTGAACTGGAGATTTTAAAATGGCTTTAACGACTGAACAGAAACAGGCAATTGTTAACGAATACGGACGCGGCGACAATGACACGGGTTCTCCCGAAGTACAGGTTGCGTTGCTGACTGAGAACATCAATCTGCTGCAGGATCACTTCCGTGAACACAAGCACGACCACCACTCTCGTCGTGGTCTGATCCGCATGGTAAACAGCCGTCGCAAGCTGCTGGATTACCTGAAGCGCAAGGATGTTGACCGTTATGCCGATCTGATCAAACGTCTGGGCCTGCGTCGCTAAGACGCATCGCAATTTCAAGACGATGAGACAGTGAGAAGAGACTCTTGGTAAAACGGATGTTGCTGCAATGCTGCCCGGGTCTCAAATAAAAAACAGGAACAGAGTATGTTTAATATTGTAAGCAAGACCTTCCAGTTTGGTGACCAGACGGTCACTCTGGAGACCGGTAAAGTTGCACGACAGGCTACCGGCGCTGTGATTGTCACCATGGGTGGCTCTCAGGTGCTCGCTACAGTCGTGGGCAAAAAGACGGCTGCCCCTGGCGCCGACTTTTTCCCGCTGACTGTCAACTATCAGGAAAAAACCTACGCTGCCGGTAAAATCCCCGGCGGCTTTTTCAAGCGCGAAGGGCGTCCCACCGAGAAAGAGACGCTGGTTTCGCGATTGATTGACCGGCCTATCCGCCCCTTGTTTCCATCGGGTTTCAAAAATGAAGTACAGGTCATCTGTACTGTCATCTCTGCAACCAAGGACGAAGATCCTGATGTAGCAGCCATGATTGGCGCATCAGCTGCTCTGGCTATCTCGGGTATCCCTTTCCATGGCCCCATCGGTGCAGCCCGCGTCGGTTTCGACCCGGAGAATGGATATATCCTGAACCCGGGTGCCAAACAGCTGGAAACCTCATTGCTGGACATGGTTGTGGCAGGCACTGAATCAGCCGTATTGATGGTTGAATCAGAAGCCAAGCAACTGACCGAAGACCAGATGCTGGGCGCGGTACTGTATGGCCATGAAGCCATGCAGGGCGCTATTAAGGCAATCAACGAGCTCAAGGCAGAAGCCGGCAAGCCGGTCTGGGAATGGCAGCCAGAGCCAGAGAACGAAACACTGGTCAAGGCAATCGCCGATGCGTTCACTGCTGGTATTACCGACGCTTACCAGATTTCTGACAAGATGCAGCGTTACGATGCACTGGGTCAGTTGCTGGAGCAGGCCAAGCAGCAGTTCGTCAGCGAAGAGTCAGGTGTCACATCTGACGACGTGAAAGGCGTGTTCGCAAAACTCGAGAAAAAAGTAGTCCGCAATCGCGTGCTTGACGGTCAGCCACGTATCGATGGTCGTGATAGCAAAACAGTTCGTCCGATTGCGATCGAGACAGGCGTTCTGCCCAAGGCTCACGGTTCAGCCCTGTTTACGCGTGGCGAGACCCAGGCACTGGTAGTTACCACTCTGGGTGCTGTTCGTGATTCGCAGATGATCGAAGGTCTGGAAGGCTCCAAAAAAGAAGCTTTCATGTTCCACTACAACTTCCCACCCTTCTGTGTGGGTGAAACTGGCTTCATGTCAGGTCCCAAGCGTCGCGAAATCGGCCACGGCAAGCTGGCCAAGCGCGGTGTGCAGGCGGTCATGCCGAGCGAAGAGGAATTCCCGTACGCCATCCGTGTGGTGTCGGAAATTACCGAATCCAATGGCTCCAGCTCCATGGCTTCAGTATGCGGCAGCTCACTGGCCATGATGGATGCGGGTGTGCCGCTGACTGCCCCGGTTGCGGGTATCGCAATGGGTCTGATCAAGGATGGTGAGCGCTTCTCGGTGATCACCGATATTCTGGGTGATGAAGACCACCTCGGCGATATGGACTTTAAAGTGGCGGGTACTGACAAGGGTGTGACCGCACTGCAGATGGACATCAAGATCCAGGGCATCAATGAAGAGATCATGGAGATCGCTCTGAACCAGGCCTTGGAAGCGCGTCTGCACATTCTCGGCGAAATGAACAAAGTACTGGCTACTGCCCGTCCGAACGTTTCCGAGAATGCTCCATCCATGGCAACGATGAAAGTCGATTCCGACAAGATTCGTGATGTCATTGGTAAAGGTGGTGCCACCATTCGCTCTATCACAGAGGAAAGTGGCGCGTCTGTGGACATCGACGATGATGGCAATATTCGCATTTATGGCGAAGATGCTGATTCTCGCGACAAGGCCATTGAGCTGATTCAGCGTATTACAGCGGAAGCCGAAGTAGGCAAGCTGTACATGGGTAAGGTTGCCCGTATCGTTGATTTCGGTGCCTTTGTAACCATTCTGCCGGGCAAAGACGGTCTGGTTCACATCTCGCAGATTTCTTCTGATCGCGTTGAAGATATCAGTGAGTATCTGAGTGAAGGACAGGATGTGCTGGTTAAAGTCATGGACCTTGATGCGCGCGGCCGAATCAAGCTGAGCATCAAAGAAGTGACCGAAGACGAAAAAGAAGCTTTTGCTGCAAGCTGATTGCGGCAGATGAAGCCAGCGTCGTGCATTAACTGACGGCGCTGGTGCATCATCATTCCCACCTTAATGGACTCGCCATGGCTCGACAACGCTGCAGCCGATGTCAGAGACCGATCTCAACCTGCCTTTGCGCCGACATTGTAGCCGCAACCAATACCTGGCCGCTGGTCATACTGCAGGATTTACGCGAGGCGACACACCCGCTGGGGACAGCCCGGCTCGCATCACTCAGCTATTCTGACTGTCTCCTGCAAACGCTTGCTGTAAAGCAGGACGTTTTGCCATCGCTGCCTGAAAATTGTGTGCTGATCTACCCGGGCGATGAGTCCCTGCCGGTTGAAGAACTTCGCGAACACAGCCCCAGACCCCTGGTTTTTCTTGATGCCAGTTGGCGTCGCAGTCGGAAAATGCTGTATACCTGGCCGATGTTGCAGTCCCTGCCAAGATTCAGTCTCAATGCCGTACCGGTCAGTCGATACCGCATTCGTCGGGCGAGCGAGCCCGACGCCTTATCGACACTGGAGGCGATAGTGTATACCCTGCAAGAACTGGAAGGTCGCAAAGTTACCCATGACAGGGTGCTGCAGGCCATGGATCGCATGGTCGACAGGCAGATTGAATACATGGGGTCTGATGTGTATCAACGTAATTACCGGTAGAATTCCCGCACCCCGGGTTCCGGCTAGAAAAGTAAAAGATAAGGTTGTCTGGGCAACGGCGCGGTAGACTGATTGTCATTATCAGGGAGCAGGCTGGTCTAATAGCGATGTGCGACAAGAAGTCACTTTTACGTGCTGGATTTCTGATCACTTTGGCGGTGTTGACCACCCTGATGTCGGTGGCATATGCACAGCCGGTAAACAGTGTACTGCGAGTAGGGGTTTACGAAAACCCACCCAAATTGTTCCTGGATGAGCAAGGCAGGATTACCGGCATACACGGAGACCTGTTGCGTGAAATCGCCCGTGCCGAACGTTGGCAACTGAGACCCGTCCCCTGTCAATGGAGTGAATGTCTGACGCTGCTGGAGCGCGGCGAGATCGACATCATGCCGGATGTCGCTATTGATTCAGACAGGCAACAGCGGTTTGATTTCCATCAGCAGCCGGCTCTACTGAGCTGGTCACAGATTTATGAATCGCGTGGTCAGGGCATTGTGGGCTTGCTGGATCTTGACGGAAAACGCATTGCCTTGCTGCAGGACTCCATTCAGCAAGCCTATCTTGAATCACTGGCAGACAATTTTTTCCTGAATGTTGACTGGTTGGCTTACGACAATCAGACACAGGCATTCAGCGCCGTTTCTGAGGGCGTTGCCGATGCGGTGGTGTCAAGCTCCCACTCGGGTGATATGGAAGCCAGTCGCTTCGGGCTGACGCCCACACCCATTCTGTTTCAACCCAGCCAGTTATATTATGCGGTGCCTGCCGGCAGACATGAGGCAGTGCTTACGGCGATAGATAACTACCTGTCCCTGTGGCGAGCTGACCCCGGCTCGGTTTACTACCGGATTCTGGAGCAGTGGAACTACCAGAATGACCGCAGTCTCCCGGGCTGGGTAATCTGGGGCTCAATAGCATTGGGCCTGGCATTGCTTGTGGCAGTCGCATTCAGCCTGGCGTTGAGTTACCGGGTAAAAGCACGGACCAGAAGTCTGCAGGAAAGTGAGCAGCGACTGAACGTTATCCTCAATAGCGTCGATGCCTATATTTACATCAAGGACTACAAACTGCGTTATCAATACGTAAACCGTAAGGTATGCGAATTGTTCGGGCGCCCAGAGAATGAAATCATTGGCAAGACCGATGAGTCATTCTTTGATAGCCGCACCTACGAACAGATTCGACAGAATGATATGCGTGTCATACGCCAGGGCGAGCGCGTTGCCCATGAGGAGCACAGTGTTTCCCGCGATGGCAAGGACGAATACACATTCCTGTCAGTCAAGATTCCACTGCGCAATCCGGACAATACCATCTCTTCTCTTTGTGGTATTTCGACTGATATTACAGAACACCGCAAAATGAACAGTCAGCTTCAGCAACTTGCCTCGTTTGACTCGCTGACCGGGCTTCCCAATCGTCGTTTAATACTGGAGCGACTGGAGCATGCCCTGGGGGGGCACGAGATAACAGGGTATCAGGGCGCGCTGGTGCTGCTCGATCTGGATAACTTCAAAAGCATCAATGACTCTTTGGGCCACAATCATGGGGATGCGCTATTGAAGCACGTAGCACATCGAATTGAACGCAGCCTGCTGCCTACCGATACTTCCGGCAGACTGGGTGCTGACGAGTTTGTCATCATAGTGGAAGACCTGGCACTGGAACTTGATGATGCAGTCAACCGTGTCAATGATCTGGCCGAAACTCTGCGCGTGCAGTTGAGTGATCCAATTGATCTGCATGGTCACGAAGTCACCACATCAGTAAGTGTTGGTGTGGCGATGTTCTCTGATGCCGAATCAGTCGATGAGTTGCTAAAGGCAGTGGACCTGGCACTGGGCGCCGCGAAGAATGCAGGGCGCAATACCGTGAAGTTTTTTAACCCCACTATGCAGATTGAGGTCACCAGACGTACCAATATCGAAAAAGCCCTGCGGCGCGCACTCGATGGCACTGGTCTGGATCTGCATCTGCAGCCTCAGGTTGATGGCGACGGCAGAATGGTCGGCATGGAGGGGTTACTGCGCTGGGAGGATGCCATGCTTGGACGCGTCCCGCCCGGGGATTTTATTCCAGTTGCCGAGTCGGCCGGGTTGATCGTTCCACTTGGCGAGTGGGTGATCGCTGAGGCCTGTCGTATCCTTAAGCGCTGGCAGCAACACAGCGCGACGCGGTCAATGACGCTTGCCATCAATATCAGCTCGCGACAATTCCGCAGCCCCAAATTTGTACGACAGATTGCCGACTGTATTGAACAGTCAGGTGTGGATGGCAGGCTTCTGGAACTGGAAGTGACTGAAAGCCTGTTGATTGAAGACGTGCAGTCGACAATAGAGCGCATGCGTGAGTTGAGGGCCATGGGCATCAGGTTCGCGCTGGATGACTTCGGTACTGGCTATGCCTCTCTGAGTTATCTGAAACGGCTGCCACTG
The DNA here is from genome assembly GCF_029911965.1 of Pseudohongiella sp. SYSU M77423. NCBI lineage: Bacteria > Pseudomonadati > Pseudomonadota > Gammaproteobacteria > Pseudomonadales > Pseudohongiellaceae > Pseudohongiella > Pseudohongiella sp. SYSU M77423. The sequence continues at coordinate 278,377 of NZ_JARYTH010000003.1, forward strand.
TCGCAGCTGAAGATTGATCAGTCATTTGTGCGCGATCTGATGGATGATATTAACGATGAGGCCATCGTGAAAACCATTATTGCGCTGGGTGCCAGTCTGGATTTGCGGGTGATAGCCGAGGGTGTGGAAACAGCAGCTCAAGCCGAGCGTCTGACGGAACTCGGCTGCTACTTTAAACAGGGGTATTATTTCGGAGCACCACAACCAGAGGAAGCCTGGCAGCCGGTGTTTGAACAGGCTGCGCCAGAGCTGCCGCGTTTGCCTCAGTCGGGTAATACCGCGTTGTGATAAACGTTCTGGACGTCATCCAGATCGTTCAGCATATCCATAAAACGCTCGAAGAGTGCGACATCGTCGCCGCTCAATTCGGTCTGCGTCTGCGCCAGAAACTGAATTTCATCGGCTTCAAACTCGACATCAGGGAAAGCGTCGCGTAATGCCTGGCGCGCCTTTGCATACTCTGTATGAGGTGCAAAGACCGTGATACGGCCGTCTTCGTTTTCAATATCAGTAACGTCGACGTCGGCGCCCAGCAGTGCCTCCAGCACACTCTCTTCATCATCGCCCATGATGGCCAGAATGGCACAGTGATCGAACATGTGGCTGACACTGCCTTGCGCGCCAATTTTCGATTTGGTTTTGGTAAAACACTGACGGACATCACCGAAGGTGCGGTTGGGATTGTCGGTCAGGCACTCAACGATGACCATGCAGTTGCCAGGACCAAACCCTTCATAGCGAGCAGGCGAAAAGTCTTCTCCACCACTGCCCCGTGCCTTCTCCAGCGCCTTGTCAATAACATGGCTGGGTACCTGGTCTTTCTTGGCACGATCCAGCAGGCTGCGCAGAGTCAGATTGCCATCGGGGTCTGTGCCGCCAGACTTCGCGCAAACGTAAATTTCACGCGCATATTTACTGTAAACTTTTGTTTTAGCCGCCGCCGTTTTGGCCATCGACTCTTTACGGTTCTGGTATGCTCTGCCCATCTTTGGTTCCTGCAACAGATCGATTTGCAAAAGCCGAATAATACACGCAGGTGTACGCTAAAATCCATTCCGGGGAATGTTTCAGGATAGTCTCAGTATGCAGCAAGCGATAAATGGTATGACCCTGCCAACGGTATGGTTCTTGTTCGGGTTGTCTGGAAGCGGCAAGTCATTTGCCGGTGATGTTTTATCCCGGCACTATGGCTGGCCTGTGTACCATGCGGACGATGACATTACTTCTGCCATGCGTGAGGCTCTGAATACGGCTCAACCCTTTACCGACGCGATGCGCGATGAGTTTTTTGCGGTGCTGCTGCAAACCATTCGTCAGCGAGTGTCCAGGGAGCCTGACAAACCCCTGATTGTAACCCAGGGTGCCTACAAACAGCGTCATCGGGACTGGTTGCAGGCAAGACTGCCACAGACACGGTTTGTCTGGGTGAAATCGGACCCACAGTTAATAGTTGACCGGCTACGCAGTCGTCGTGATGGCATCAGCGTTGCCAGTGCAACTGCGCTCACCAATGATTTTGAGGCGCCAGGCCCGACCGCAGAGGTGCTGGTCAATGATGGCAGTGCAGACGATATTCTGCTTCAGTTTCAGGCCCTGTTGCGCGGTTGACGGCAATCCACCACCTGCTATGATCCACAGTCACCCTCCCGCTGGCATCAGGCGACACAGCGGGTGAAATACCGACAATAATAAACAATCTGCGATATACAGCTGCATCTATATCATCCATGCAGCCGTTCAATGCAGTCATAGGGCAGTCATCATGTTATTCAAGGCCATCGACTCAGCGCTGACGCTTCGCCGCAGCCTGGTACGCGTGACAGCGGGCCTGCTTGCGGCGGTATTGCCGCTGGTAGCCTCAGCTCAGCTGTCGCCGCGCTATGAGGACAGCGACGCCGATCTGGTCGCTGACCGCCCGGCGGACCCGGAAGCATGGCGCGATCCACGAATTCTGGTATTTGCCTACACTCCAGTGGAAGACCCGGCGCTGTACTCGCAGGTATGGGACGAGTTTATCACCCACATGGAAACCCTGACTGGCAAAGAGATCCGATTTTTCCCGGTGCAGTCCAATGCCGCCCAACTCGAGGCGATGCGGGCAGGTCGCCTGCATGTTGCCGGCTTTAATACCGGGTCGACACCGGTTGCCGTCAATTGCACAGGGTTTGTGCCGTTTGCCATGATGGCTGCCGAGGACGGCAGCTTCGGCTACGAGATGGAGATAATTACCTATCCTGACAGCGGGATTAACAACGCTGCTGATCTGCAGGGACGTCAGCTTGCGTTTACATCACCAACATCCAACTCAGGATTTAAAGCACCGTCGACACTGCTGGACCGGGAGTTTGGGCTGCAGGCCGATCGCGACTACACGACCACTTATTCTGGCAGTCACGATAACTCGATTCTGGGCGTTGTTAACGGCGACTACGAGGCGGCAGCCATTGCCAATGAGGTCCTGCGCCGAATGGAGGGCAGGGATGTTGTCAGTGCTGATCAGTATCGCAGCATTTATCGTTCGCTGACATTTCCCACCACAGCTTATGGTATGGCACACAACCTGGCGCCGGAACTCGCCGAGAACATTCGCCAGGCTTTTTTTAGCTTTGACTGGGAAGGGTCGGCACTGCAGCAGGAGTTTGCCGATGCGGGTATGGCCCAGTTTATTCCGATCAGCTACAAGCAGCACTGGCAGGTCATTCGGGATATCGATGAAGCCAATGATACGATTTACAACTGTGACTGAGGGAGATCACGCAGCATGCTGACACTAACAGGCGTGAGCAAACGCTACCAGACCGGTGAGCTCGCCCTCAGCGATATCGATCTGACTATCCCTGCGGGCCAGGTCATTGCATTGATCGGACCTTCTGGTGCAGGCAAGAGCACACTTATTCGGTGTGTTAACCGCTTGATAGAACCCACTGACGGGAAAGTCCAGCTGGACGGCGACGACATTACCCGGGTCAGAGGTGCTAAGCTGAGGCAGGCTCGCCGCCAGATCGGCATGATATTCCAGAATTACGCCCTGGTTGAGCGTCTGTCCGTGATGGAGAATGTGTTATCGGGACGCCTGGCCTATGTAGGGTTCTGGCGCAGCTACTTTCGTCGCTTCCCTAAATCCGATATTCAGCAGGCTTTTCATCTGCTGCAGAGGGTCGGTCTGGAAACCATGTTCGACAAACGGGGTGATGCGCTGTCGGGCGGGCAGAAACAGCGCGTTGGCATTGCCCGAGCCCTGATGCAGAATCCCAAACTATTGCTGGTTGATGAGCCCACAGCCAGTCTTGATCCAAAAACTTCCAGGCAGATCATGCGCCTGATCTGCGATCTGTGTCGGGAGCAGCAACTGGCGGCCATCATCAACATCCACGATGTTGTGCTGGCCCAGCAGTTCGTCGACAGGGTTGTCGGATTGCGCGCTGGCAGGATCGTGTTCGACGGCTCGCCGCAGGACCTGAGCCCCGCGATTCTGACAAGCATCTATGGAGAGGAGGATTGGGAGATTCCTGCTGACAATGAGGACGATGAAGAGCGTGCCTCGCCTGAGGACAGAGTGCGTTCACTGACAGTGGATGCGCACCCATGAGCCAGCACAGTACTCCTGTCGCGGATGTGCAGCGGCTACAACAGTTGCAGCAAGGTGTCTGGTCACCGCTGCCTTTGATTAGACGTCGCTGGCTGCGTGTGTCACTCAATCTGGGTGTCCTGGCCTATGTCATAGCGGCCTGGCTCAGTGTTGATGTCAATTGGGATCGGGTTGCTCAGGGCATGGATCGTGGCGTCGAGTTTGTAGCCTCGTTCATGACTCCGGACTTTGTCAGCCGCAGTGGCGAGATATTTATTGGTCTGCAGGAAAGTCTGACGATGACTTTTACGGCTACCATCATCGGAGTGCTGCTTGCTGTCCCGGTGGGGCTCGGCGCAGCGCGCAACATTGCGCCGGCACCCGTTTACTACTTCTGTCGTACCATCATTGCCCTGTCGCGTACGTTTCAGGAAATCATCATCGCCATTCTGTTTGTTGCCATGTTTGGTTTTGGTCCATTGGCTGGTGTGATTACTCTGGCATTCGCGACAATAGGTTTTATGGCCAAGTTGCTCGCGGAGGACATAGAAGACGCCCAGCGCGAGCCGCTGGAGGCGGTCCGGGCAACGGGTGGCACCTGGCTGCAATGGGTCAACTATGCCGTGCAGCCCCAGGTCATGCCCAGGCTGATAGGTCTGTCTCTTTACCGTCTGGATATCAACTTCCGGGAGTCGGCCGTTATCGGTATTGTTGGTGCCGGTGGTATCGGCGCGACTCTTAACACGTCGATCAATCGCTATGACTATGACACCTCAGCGGCCATCCTGCTGCTGATCATTGCCATCGTCCTGCTGAGTGAGTATTTCTCTGGTTATGTGAGAAGGTGGACTCAATAATGCCTATCCGCGAAAAAGACGGCCTTAAGGAATGGCAGCGGCGTGAGCCGGCAAAGCAATACGCAATCTGGGCGGGTTGGATGTTCGGTGGCATGCTGTTTGTGTGGTGTTGGGCGTTAATTTCCGAAAATACCATCTGGGAGTTTCTGTACGATGCCGACGAGCAGGCTGCCAGCCTGATTGGCCGCATGATCCCGCCCGACTGGAGTATTACCGGCTCATTAATGATGCCCTTGTGGGATACGATCAATATCGCAACGGTTGGTACCGCGCTGGGTATCCTGATTGCCTTCCCGCTGGCGTTTCTGGCCGCGCGTAACACGACACCTCACGCGTCTCTGCGCGCGGTCGCACTGGCCATCATTGTCAGTTCACGATCCATTAATGCTCTGATCTGGGCAATGCTGCTGGTGACAATTGTCGGGCCTGGCATCTTTGCCGGAATGCTGGCCATCGCGTTGCGCTCGATTGGTTTTGTGGGCAAGCTGCTGTACGAAGCTATTGAAGAGATTCACCCGACCCCTGTTGAAGCCATCACGGCGACTGGTGCCAGTGGCCCGCAGGTGCTTGCTTACTCCGTCTGGCCACAGATCCTGCCGGCCTTTGCCGGCATCAGTGTCTATCGTTGGGATATTAATATTCGTGAAGCGACAACTCTTGGGCTGGTCGGGGCTGGCGGCATAGGGCTGCAAATGAATGCCGCCATCAACAACCTGGCCTGGGCGCAGGTCGCTACCGTATTCGTGCTGATATTTGCGACGGTGGTGCTGTCTGAGTGGGTGTCTGCAAAAGTGCGTCACGCCGTACTCTGATGGCTGAATCAACTGGCTTCGGCCAGTTCTGATTCAAGAGGCAGATATATATCGATAACAAAGCCGCTGTCTGCATACCAGCGAACATCACCGCCGGCTTCCTCAACACGCTCTTTGATTCCCTTAAGCCCGTTGCCAGGTGTCACAGAATCGCGGCATTGGCCATCATCACGGATCTGTAGATGATAATGGCTGTCTGTGCTATTGAAACTGATATCACATCTGCTGGCGCCGCTATGCCGGAGGATGTTGGTGAGCGCTTCCCGTGTGCACCGCAGCAGGGTCTCCGCCTGGTGCATCTCGCCAAGTGTTGAATTGAAGTTCAGGTGAATGTCGATATTCGGAACACCAATGACGAGTTTTTTCACCGCATCTCGGAAATTGATTGGTTCGTCCTCGCGCAGCTCACTGACCGCTGTTCGCAGGTCGCTGAGCAGCAGTTTGCCAAGTGCCAGAGCCTGTTCGACTTTCTGTCGGCCAGTGCCATCGGTGACATGTGTTGCAACCTCCAGTTGCAGAATCTGTGCGGTCAGGTGATGTCCCAGCAGGTCGTGCAGATCGCGTGCTATGCGCAGGCGTTCGGTCTGCCGCGAGTGCTCGGTCAGCAATTCGCGTGTGGCCAGCAGCTCACGGTTGAGCGCGGCCGTTTCCTCGCGTAATTCCTGTTCGCGTTTGGCGCGATAGGTTGCTATGACGGCAAACAGATGAAACAGGCTAAGCGTGATGGAGCCGGTCAAGGCCAGCATCAGGCTACTGTCGTTCCAGTGGAAGATCTGCGTGAATGAAAAGATGCTGACCGCCGCCAGTAGTATCCAGCTGGTTGTGCGGATCGGGAACAGTTCAGTGATCTGAACCACCCAGATAATGCCCAGTATCGCCACAAAACTGATGCTGACCAGGAAATAGAGACTGACAATAATTGCCGCTTCCAGCCAGATGACCACCATCATCCTGTGGCGCTGTTGCTGAGCCCAGTCTGACGTCGACAAAAAGAAACAAACGATGTTGACCAGGAATAAACCGGCGATCAGGCTCAACTCGGCGGACCATGGGCCGCCCTGCGACAGAAGATAAACCGAAAGCATGGACACGATAACCAGCACGGCTGCGCCGATCAGGCTCTGCGTCCGATCACTGTTCCAGAAGTCTTCCATCATTAATTATCTCTACTATGATCCATGCTAAAAACCGGGCCGGGGCAGCGCTTTGCCGGCTATCCAGACCTGGTCGATGCTGCGGGTATTGCGAATATCTTCGAGCGGGTCAGCTGATAGAACCACCAGATCGGCCCACTTGCCTGCCTCGAGTGTGCCGAGTTCGTCGCTGATACCCATGCAGTGTGCGGCATCTCCGGTGGCAGAGGTGATGATCTGCATCGGCGTCAGGCCTGCATCCTGCATCATCCACATTTCCAGGTGCTCAAAATATCCCTGAAAACGTGCGGCGGGACCACTGTCGGTGCCCATGGCTATTGTCACGCCGGCGTCGGCAAGTATCTTGAGATTGCTCATTGCGATTGGCAGTGCTGCCTTGTATTGCTGTGCCATGGCACTGTCGCGAAGTCGCTGCTGGCGCGCAGGTTCCCGCAGCGTGTCCAGAATTTCGCTATCAACACCAGCGAGGAAAAAGGGGTCGCTGAAGAAATCGGGTTCCGACTCGTAGATATAGGTGGACACTTCCCGGGTCAACGTCGGGCTGTAGCAGATATCTGCCGCTATGAGTTGATCGGCAAATGCCTGGTCGACATGTCTGTCTCTTACACTGTGGGCGACAAAGTCGCCACCCGCCTCAATTACCTGTCGCGTGTCATCCAGGTAATAAATGTGCACTGCCAGTGGAAGGCCGTGATGGTCGGCGCGATCGCTGAAAGCCTGATAGACCTCCGGTGCCATCTTGGCGGTGCGACCCAGGTTGTCATCCACTCGAATCTTGATGAAATCGGGATTCGACCTGGCGACTTCGTCGACCAGAGCTGCCGCCTCGTCGGGCGAATCGGCTGACAGGACGGGGCCCGCAACGTATATCCGTGCCCGGTCGAGAGCGGGAGTTTGCTGGGTGTCGCGAAGCTCAAAAGCCTCACGCTCATCGCCGCCCAGGCTGATGACCGTGGTTACCCCATAGCTGGCGTACAGATTCAGCTGGCGCAACAGGTTTTCTGTGTTGTAGTGGCCGGACTCGAGGCCGAGCACGTCACTGACATGACCGTGTGCATTGATCAGGCCGGGGATAATGGTTTTGCCAGCCATGGACACCACATTGGCCTGGTCAGGGATGTCGATATCGTTTGAGTTGCCAATAGCAGTAATCCGGCCTGCGTTGATAATTATGACGCCGTCGTCAACCGGGGCTGTGCCGGTGCCATTGATGATACGGGCATCCACCAGAGCCACAGTGTCTGTCTGCGCGGTCGTCATGGAAGAGGCCATCAGCAGAAGCACAGCCTGACATATGGTTCGGCCTGTTCTAATTGTCGAGTGCAATCTCGCGTGCAACATCATACTCTCCTGGCAATACGTCTGCGTCCGACAGACAACACAGCTATTTTCAGTAAATTGACCTGGCACAGCGTGCGAAAAGTCATTATGCGGTCAGACCGGCGGCGAGACAAGCATGGCAAAAAGTTGTTTGACAGCCGCAGTTGATGTGTAGGTTAATGTTGCGAAACAGGCCATGTCGTCCGTGTCCATCAAGCCTTCCGGGAGTCAATAACAACTATGGAATCACTAGAGAATCTTAACTTTTCAACCGAGGTATTCATCAGCTACGCGTTGACCTACGGTCCACGAATTGTTGGTGCGCTGGCCACTCTGGTGCTTGGACTGTGGGTCGTCAGCATCCTGGTTGGCCTGGTCAAACGCTTATTGAAGCGCAGCAAAGTTGATCCATCACTGGCTTCCTTCCTGGCCAGCCTGATGTCGATATTGATGAAGGTACTGGTATATATCACGGCACTGGGTGTGCTGGGTGTTCAGATGACATCCTTTATAGCCATCCTTGGTGCGGCTGGTCTGGCCATCGGCCTCGCCCTGTCAGGCACGCTGCAGAACTTCGCTGGCGGCGTCATGATCCTGTTTTTCAAGTACTTCAAGGTCGGTGACTTTATTGAAGCTCAAGGGCATATGGGAACCGTCAAGGAGATCCAGATCTTTGTCACCGAGCTGACCACTCCAGACAACAAAACGATATTTGTTCCCAATGGGCCTTTGTCCACGGGTTCTCTGATCAATTATTCAGCACAGCCTACGCGACGGGTCGACTGGACCTTTGGTATCGCATACGGCGACGACGTCGACACGGCATACGGTGTTCTGGGGCGTTTGATTGAAGCCGATGATCGCATCCTCAAAGACCCGGCCCCTTTTATGGCCGTGTCGGCGCTTGCAGACAGCTCTGTCAATATTGTCGTACGGGTGTGGGTGAACGCGGCCGATTTCTGGGGTGTCCATTTCCGTATGAATGAGCTGGTCTACAAAGAATTTGATAAAGCAGGTTTGAGTATTCCGTTCCCGCAGCGGGATATCTATGTCCACCAGGTACCGCCCTCGGAATAATTCCGGTGGCTTGCCCGTTGAACATAGATGTTCGATAGCAGTAAATTTTGTTTTCAATGAAAAGGAGTCAGTCATGAAAATCAGAACACTTAAGTCCGTCACGACCTGGATGTTGGCTACAGTTTTTGCATTCGGAGCAATGTTCCAGCAGGCATACGCTGCGCCGCAAACCATGGTAACTACCGAACAGCTGATGCAGGAGATGCAGGTCGCTGATCAGCGAGCCTCGGTAAATAACTTTCTGAGTCGAGCCGATGTGCAGGCTCAACTGGCCGCTCGTGGCGTGGATGCTGCGGATGCCCAGGCGCGTGTAAACGCGATGAGCCAGGCGGAACTGGCAGCGCTTTCAGCACAGATAGATGAGCTGCCTGCGGGTGAGGGCCTGCTGGAAACCGTTCTGTTCCTGCTGGTAATCTTCATGCTGCTGGACATCGCTGGCGTTACCGATATTTTCCCGGGACTCTGATGTCAATGCGATCAGGCACCCGCTTGCGGGTGCCTTTTCTCCTGTTTCTCGCCTCCCTGCTGGTAGCGTGTGCTGCGACACCACAAAGTCAGCAGCTGCTGTCCCGTCCGTCTGACCAGTTGCCTGAGGGTGTCGAACTGGTCGATGTCCCCTTTTTTCCTCAGGAGCTTTACCAGTGTGGTCCGGCCGCATTGGCGACAATCCTGCAATACAATCAGGTTGCAGTGCAGCCAGATGAGCTCGTTTCCCACGTTTATATTCCATCAAGGCAGGGCTCTCTGCAGGTGGAAATGCTGGCGGCGACGCGAACGTTTGAGCGCATTCCATACGTTATACCGGGCACGCTGACTGCCATCATCAATGAACTGGATGCAGGTAACCCGGTGCTGGTGTTTCAGAATCTGGGACTAAGCGTGTTGCCACAATGGCACTATGCGGTTGTTGTCGGATTTGACCCTGAACAACAGGAGTTAATTCTTCGCTCAGGCACCGTTCGTGAACATCGGGTGGCGCTGCCGGTGTTCGAGCGGACCTGGCAGCGAGCCGAGCATTGGGCTTATGTAGCGCTGACACCAGGAGATCTACCAGCCTCGGCGGAAGTGTCAGATTATTTTATGGCAGTGGCAGATTTTCAGCGGCTGCATCCGGAACTAAGCGGAGCAGCCTGGCAGGCGGGCTACCAACAGTGGCCTGATCAGGCTGTTATCGCGATGGGCTATAGCAATTGGCTCTATCAACAGGGTGACCTGGCCCGTGCTGCCAGTGTGCTGGAACAGTTACTGTCGATTCAGCCCGATTACCAGCCAGCCCAACAGAACCTGTCTGCCATCCGCAACGAGATGCAAAGCTGAGCATCGCCTGGCGGAATACTTGTTTTCCATGCCAAATTCCTGCATCGTCTGGTCTCCGTCAAAATCAGCAGAATAACAGGAACTGGACATGAGAAAGACGTTGAAAACGCTCCTCGTTGCCGCCGTTGGCCTGTGGGCCGGCGCAATCGTAGCGCAACAACCCACTCAGACAGCATTGGTCCGTCTCGACACGCCTCAGGGTGCGCTGCTTGGAACCGCTTCGGAGCGGCATCCTCAGGTATCCATCTTCAAGGGCATACCCTATGCAATGCCACCCGTAGGTCAGGCACGCTGGCAGGCACCAAAACCCGCACCCTCCTGGCAGGGGGAGCGACTGGCTGATAGTTTTGGTCCGGACTGCCTTCAGCAGCCCTATCCAGAAGGTTCTTTCTTTTACCGACCCGCCCGTGTCAGCAGCGAGGACTGTCTATACCTCAATGTGTGGAGTGCAGCAGAACCCGGGGCCGACCGGCCTGTCATGGTCTGGATTCACGGCGGTGCGCTGACGCGTGGCTCAGGCGCCATCGAGACCTACGACGGCACCAACCTGGCCGCCAAAGACGTGGTGGTCGTTACGATCAATTACCGCCTCGGTGTGTTCGGCTTTTTTGCTCACCCTGAGCTGGTTTCCGAATCACCAGAGTTTTCAGCAGGCAATTACGGCATCCTTGACCAGATAGAGGCACTTCGCTGGGTGCAAGAGAATATCTCTGCGTTCGGCGGCGATCCGGACAACGTCACAATCTTCGGGGAGTCAGCGGGTGCCTGGTCGGTGAATCTGTTAACAGCCAGTCCATTGACCGAAGGGCTGTTTCACAAAGTAATTGCCCAAAGTGGGGCCCGTCTTGATACCCGGGTTGCGTTGGATCGTCAGACCTCAGCGGGCCCTCCCGCCATCAATTCAGGAGTTGAACTGGCAACGCAGCTGGGCGCAGCCAGCCTCGCGGACCTGCGCAACATGCCCGGCCGGGAACTGCTGGACAATGCGATGGCAGCTGGATTCCGCACGGACGGCATTGTGGATGGCTGGATCATTCCCGCCCAGCCGTATGAGATTTTTTCTGAAGGCAGACAACGCGCAGTTCCCGTGATGGTGGGGTTCAACAGCGACGAGGGCACTACGCTGGGGGCGGCGGCCAATCTGCCATCAACGGCCGAAGCCTATCGTGCGAGACTGCAGGCGCAGTTTGGCGACTTCGCTGACCTGGTGCTGGATGTTTACCCTGAGGACAATATCCGCGAATCAGTGCTGGCCAGTTTTCGTGACGCCACCTTCGGCTGGAATATGGTGACCTGGGCAAATCTGACTCGACATGTTGGGCAGCCCGCGTACCTATACTACTTTACGCATCAACCGCCCGGTGCCGCTGAAGCGAACCTTGGGGCCTACCATGCCTCTGAAATTGCCTACGCATTTAACAATGTCCAGACCTTGTCATCGCGTGGTACGGCCCTGGATTATCGTCTGGCAGACATCATGTCCGATTACTGGGTCAACTTTGCTCACCATGGTCAGCCGTCTGCGCCTGGCCAGGCAGAATGGCTGCCCTATAGCAATGCCGAGCGCAATTATCTGCTGATGGGCACTGAGGTCAGTGCTGAAACAGATCTGATGCCTGATAACTGGGCTGTGTTTGACCGCGTGATGGATCGTCGGCGTCAGCCAGTTTCCGACTGATCACCAAGCGATTCGATGAGTAGTCGGGCCAGCGCTTTGGTCGCTGGTCCGACGCTGTCAGCCGCCGCCATCACAAGATAGAGAGGCAGACGCCGCTCGGCGCCCATACTTAGGCTCAACTGCTTCAGTTCACCACTTGCAAGCTCTCGCTTCACCCAGTCCGTCGGCAAGAAGGCGAATCCAAGTCCGGCACGCAGCGCTTTGATCGTGGTAGAGAAGTGGCTGACAGTCCAGCGCTGTTCCGAACCTAGCCAGCCGGCATCCTGTTCACGGCGCTGACCACTGTCGCGCAGCACAATCTGCCGCCAGCTGCGGAGCTCAAAATCATTGATTCCCGTGGATTCATGCTGCTGCGCCAAGGGGTGATCTGGATGCGCGACCGGAATCATGCGCACCACTTTGAGCGGGGTTCCCATGTAGCCCACGGGCACCTGGTGGCTGATAACTACATCAGCCTTGCGCTCCAGGATGGCTTCTTCCGTGCCAGACAGCTGCGTTTCCAGGATTCGCAATCGGGTCATCGGAAATGCCGCTGAGAACTTCTCCAGAGTTGGCAGTAACTGCCCCGGTTCCAGCAGGCCATCGACGGCCAGTACAACCTCAGGTTCTGTGCCACGTGCCAGTGTGGCTGCCACTTGCTCGGCAGTCTGTGCCTGTTGTAACAACTGCTTGGCACGTCGATACATGACCTTGCCTTCACGCGTCAATGTGGCTTTGCGGCCCGACAGTGTCAGGACGGCAGTGGGTAGCAGCTCGTTGATACGTGAGATGGCATAGCTGATACTTGACTGACTTTTGTTGAGTTGCTCGGCAGCCCGGGCAAAGCTGCCTTCATCGACCACAGCAACAAATGCTGCCCACTGTTCCAGAGATATACGTGGCTGCTTCATAGTTATATCTAAAAATTTAATGTATGGGTCGGTTTTTTTGCATCATAACATCAAATTGTTGCGGCTATTATAATGGTATCTAAAATGTTGATCGATGCGTTCACAGGAGATTGATCATGACGGCGAAAAAACTGGAAGAACTGATTGTCGCTCGCCCTTCTTCGGACGGCGATGGGGTAAAACTGCTTCGCGTGTTCGGAGGGGCCGGTGATCCGGCGCGGTTTGACCCTTTCCTGATGATGGATGAATTCGGCTCCGCTGAGGCAAGCGACTATATCGGTGGTTTTCCACCGCACCCGCACCGGGGTTTTGAAACTATTACCTATATGTTGCAGGGCCATATGGAGCATCAGGATCACATGGGCAATGTAGGTGATCTGCAAAACGGCGATGTGCAGTGGATGACTGCGGGCGCTGGCATCATACACTCAGAGATGCCCAAGCAGACTGAAGGGCGTATGCGCGGCTTTCAGGTCTGGCTCAACCTGCCGGCACACAGCAAGATGCAGGCGCCGGACTACCGAGATATTCCTTCGGCAAGCATTCCGGAATACGCCGGTGCCGCAGTCTCCGGCAAACTGATCGCAGGGCGTGCACAGTTGGACGGAGAGTTGCTGGAGGGGCTGGTCTCCAGGCCTGACACAGAGCCGGTATACCTTGATCTGCATTTCGACAAGGCGTCGGATACGCACACCATTGAAGTGAATGACGGCGCCACAACCCTGATCTATGTCTATGAAGGCGAAATAGCACTGGGCGAGCAGGGCAGTCTTGTGCAGCGAGGCAAGCTGGCAAGAATGTCTCGAAATGGCAGTCGCATTGATCTGCGCACGCTGGCGGACAACACACGTGTGGTGGTACTTGCGGGTCAGCCATTAAACGAGCCGATCGTCCAGTACGGGCCGTTCGTAATGAACACCCGTCAGGAGATTGAGCAGGCGCTGGATGACTATCGCCGCGGTGTTTTGGCACAGACTTTTTAGTCTCAAAGTCGATTTAATTATAATTAAATATTCTTTTATGTAATATAAACGCTGCTCTATACTGCCAATCCGTTCCTTCCCTCAATGGGCTTTCAGGTGAATTATTATGGATTGGCAGGCATTGTTGTCTCTCGGGTTGACCGCCGGCGTTCTGCTGGCGCTGATCACTACTCGATTGCCCGCTCACGTGGTACTGATGACGGCCCTGGCAATCCTGAGTCTGGCCGGGGTTCTGACGCCGACTGAGGCGCTTGCAGGATTCGCGAATCCCGGGCTGATTACAGTCGCGGCAATGTTTGCGGTCGCCGCCGGATTGCATGGTTCGGGCGGCATCGACCTGCTGGTCAATCGTTTTCTGGGTAAACCACAGTCCATAAGAGGCGCCATGCTGCGCCTGTTTTTGCCCGTGCTGCCGCTGAGTGCATTTCTCAATAACACACCCGTCGTGGCCACCATGATACCGGCCATCAATTCCTGGTCACGCAAGATAGGTATTGCGCCTTCGCGCCTGCTGATACCTCTTAGTTATGCTGCCATCGTAGGTGGAACACTGACCATGATCGGCACCAGCACCAACCTGGTTGTATCTGGTCAATATCAATCGCTCACAGGTAATGATGCGTTTGGCATATTCTCCATCACAATGATTGGTCTGCCTGTTGCATTGGTCTCCGCTATATTCATGCTGCTGGTCCTGCCAAGGGTTCTGCCCGATCGAAGTGCCCGCAGACCGTTTGCCAACATGCGTGAATTTACTGTTGAGGTAGCTGTCGACCCCCATGGTCCTCTGGTTGGACTGACCGTTGAAAAGGCAGGTCTGCGAGATCTGGAGCGACTATACCTGGTGGAAATCAGCCGTGGTGATTCGGTGGTTACTGCCGCGCCATCTGAAGAGACATTGTTGGCGGGTGACCGATTGGTATTCGCCGGGGAAACAGAGGCCGTGACAGATCTACTACGCATTAATGGCCTGACGGCATCTGCCGGCGAGAATACCCTGATGCAGCAGGACCGCGCAGAGCGGCGGCTGATAGAAGTCGTTGTTTCCCAGTCATGTGCGGCAGTTGGCGAGACCATTCGAAGCTCGCGATTCCATGATCGCTATGGTGCGGTTGTCATGGCACTGGCCCGAAACGGTGAGCGTATAGAGGGCAACCTGGGCAATATCATTATAAAACCAGGTGACACGCTGTTGCTGGAGGCCCGTCCTGCGTTTGTTACGCGTCAGCAGTACAACAAGGACTTTCTGGTCGTCAACGATCTGGATAAAGTCGCGCCGAGGCACGAGAAGGCTGGACTGGCCTGGACCATCCTGCTGCTGGCAGTAGGCGCGGCCGGAATGAATCTGGTGAGCATGCTGGATGCTGCACTTATTGCAGTCGGTGTCATGATGGCCACAGGCTGCCTGACAATCAGCCAGGCGGAGAAAAGTCTTGAATTGCCAGTGCTGATCACTATTGCCGCTTCATTCGCCCTGGGTGCGGCCCTGCAAAAAACTGGCGTTGCGGCGGCGCTGGCCCTGGCTATTGTGGAGTTGAGTGGTGGGCGTCCATGGTTGCTGCTGGTGCTTATATACGCAGCGGTCTCGTTGCTGACCGAGGTAATCACCAACAATGCGGCCGCAGTGATCATGGTGCCTTTGGCGCTGGCCATCACGCAGCAAGCGGGGCTTGATCCAGAGCCTTTCATGTTCGCGATCATGGTAGCGGCATCGGCCAGTTTCGCGACGCCACTGGGTTATCAGACCAACCTGATGGTTTACGGCCCAGGTAGCTACCGGTTTTCTGACTTTTTGCGTGCAGGTATCCCGATGAACATAATTGTTGGCGTAACCACCCTCACCGTTTTACTGTTGTTCTACCCGTTGCAGTAAAATCTGCTCCCGGACTGCTGGAAACGGTAACAAGTTGCTTTTGCGTGTTACCGACTTCCAGCGGACTTTGCAGCTCAGGGTAGAGCAAACACGTACACGGCATTGCCGCTACGCGGTGGGTTAATGTCAGTTGCTACCACCCGTGGCACCATTCTGGGACTCGTGCCACCATTCGCGGTTGTAACTGCTATGTATTGCTTGCCGTCGATGCTGAATGTCAGAGGATGGCCCTGTACAGCTGTGCCAAGCCGGGTTTCCCAGACAATGTCCCCTGTCTCGGCGTTAAACGCGCGGAAGCGTCGGTCCAGGTCTCCCACAAATGCCAGATTGCCGGCAGTGGAGAGCACGCCGGTTATGAACGAGGCGCGCTGTTCGTAACTCCAGCGCTCTTCCATAGTGTCCACATCGTAGGCTGCGAGCTTGCCCAGGTTGCCGTTGGTATCAGGCATTTCATAGAATCGACGGTTGCTGGCCAGTCCGCCGGAGCCAGGTTCCAGAGCGACTTCCCGGGCACGGTTGTCCAGACAGGTCTGGCTCAGGGGTGCAATCAGAGAGTTGCTTGGTGCGTGGTAGCTCATGGAGTGCCAGTTCTTGCCACCGGCGCTACTGGGGCAGGCCGGAATCCACTCATCAAGCTGTGCGTTGACGATATCCTCCCGATAGGTCACGGCACCGGTCTCAGGGTCGATGTGGCTGAACACGTTCTGATACATGGTTTCCTTGAAGCCCAGGAACTCGCCTGTTTCGCGATCGTTCTTCCACAGGATGCCGTGCTTGCCCAGCGACAGCACCAGCTTTCGTCCATTACGGTCGACAAGAACGCGCTCGAACACTTCATCCAGGTCCAGGGCTTCGCCCGGCACGTGCTGGAAATGCCAGGCCAGCTCGCCGGTATCGACATCAATCGCGAGGGTGGAGTTGGTGTAGAGGCCAGCATCGTGTATGGACATGTGGCGGCTGGGTGGCGCCCAGGGTTTTGCCTGCGCAACCCCCCAGTACGTCAGGCGTGTTTCCGGGTCATAGCTGCCAGTGATCCAGGTCTCACCACCAGCACGATAAAGGTCATCCAGATCACCCCAGGTGTCGCCGCCAGGTTCGCCAGTCTTGGCAATCGTATTGAAGCGCCACTGAAGCTCTCCGGTATCCGCGCTATAGGCGCTGATATAGCAGTCCTCAGGGATGTAAGTTGCGCAATTGGCCAGGCCCACGATGACTTTGTCGTCTGCAATCAGCGGGCCGCTTGAGTTGGCAAAACCTTTGCTGCTGTCGGCGACAACCTGTTCCCAGACCTGTTCTCCGGTTCGGGCATTGAGTGCGACCAGGCGGGCATCGGTGGTTGCCTGAATGATCTTGTCGTCATAGATGGCAATGCTGCGCATATCTTCGCCACTGTTGGGTCCGGCCGCATGCTCCCAGATCAGCTCACCATTTCGCGCATCCAGAGCCTGAATGACATTGCCGGGGTTAATGAGGTACATGATGCCGTCATAAACAATTGGCGCTGGCTCTGAGTCGCCTTCATGCATATTCCACACCCATTCCAGCCGCAGCGAGTTGACGTTGTCTACGTTGACCTGGTCCAGAGCGCTGTAACTCCAGGCCTGCGGATTGCCGCGCCACATCAGCCAGTCTTCTGGAGAAGGGTTCATCAGCTCTGCGGAGGACAGCGGCGTAAAGTCTTCTACTGTGCCGGCGACGGTCACTCCCAATTCCTCCTGCTCAGCAGACCCTTGCGGGAACACGCTGTTGGCAGACTCTGTGGGGGCAGCGGCGGCGGCAGTACTGCGCGGAAAATCACTCAATGTGTAGCTGCTGTCAGCCACAAGGGCCTGTTCACCGGCCAGAATCTGATTGTTCTGCAGTATGTAGGCGGTAACGTCCAGATAGTCCTCCTGGCTCAGGTCCGAGGAACCTGCCGGAGGCATGCTGGTGCTGATCAGCTGGACCAGCGCACTCATGGACTGGTCTGACCAGCGGCTGTCAAATGCCTCGCCGCTCAAGGCTGGCCCCGCGCCACCGCCCTGCAGCGCTGTGCCATGGCAAAGAGCACATTGCGCCTGGTAAACCATGGCGCCTCGCTCAGCCTGTTCGGCATGGTAGGTAGCGATACCTGCTTCGGAGGCGTCTTCAGACGGGCTGCACGCAGCCACCAGACCGATCAGGCTCAGGCCAAGCGGCAATGCGGAGATTCTGCCAGACATGATGTTGTTCATAATTGATGGGCTTCGACGGGCTTTTGATATGGGCATGATGCTATCCGCTGGTATTATTGTTGACATAAACTCTATATGATTCGAGTGGTTGAGTATACCCGACAGCGTCACAGGCCCGGTATGGAAACCAGAGAGCATTGCGATAACTACAAAACCGATTCCAGAACGGTGAGTGCGGCCGCTCATCCTGGGGAAATTCACCTTGGGGTGATGTTCCTGCTATGGGCAATCCTGCTGCTTTTGCTGTTCGCCAGGCCTGTCAGCGCTCTGGATCTGGACAGCTTTGGCGGCGGTATGGTGCCAGGTTCCGAAATGCTGCTGCTGGACGATGCCGAGGGCGAACTGAGCTTTGATCAGGCACGTCTGCAGCTGGAAACGCAGGGCCAGCCCTGGGTTGCTCCAGGACAGCCAAATCTCGGTTATCGCGGCGGTGCCCTCTGGGTGAGGGTCGATCTGGATAATCGCTTTGACGAACCGGAACAGTGGATTGCTTTCACAACCTTCACGCAACTGACTCGCGTGGACTTTTACTTTCAGGAAGAAGGTGAATGGGTACAAAAGTCAGCCGGCGCCTCCTTGCCATTTCGTGCCCGCGATCGTGCACACCGCAGTATCAACTTTGAATTCCCTGTGTTGCCTGACCAGGCGCAGTCAATCTATTTCCGGGTAGAGACTTCCGGCTCACTCCAATTCCCACTGATGCTGGGTGATGAGCAGTTCTTTGCATCAGAGTCCCAGCGATCCCTGTTCACCTCGGGTCTTTATTTTGGCCTGATGCTGATGATTGCGATCTACAGTTTTACTGTCTGGCACACCAGCCGTGAAACAGGTTTCCTGTACTTCGGTCTGATCGTGCTGTTCGGCGGCCTGTACTCACTGACCTCCATGGGGCTGGCCTATCAGTACCTGTGGCCAGAAAGTCCTCAGTGGTCCAATAAAGCCACCGGAGTCATCGCATTACTGGTCTGTCTGTTTGTCATGGCCTTTGTCCAGCGCTTCCTCAATCTGCCACAGATTGACCGACGTATCGACCGTGCGGCCACAATCTATATTCTGGTGGTGGCGGCTGCCATCGTGATTTCATTCGTGCTAAACGCGTCGCTGGTTAATCGTATGGCGTTGACAGCAACGGCCTTCAATATGCTGATCATCTCGATTGGAGCACTGCGGGCGCAGCGGCGCGGTTCTCGGGCAGCGAGTTTTTTCATCTCTGCATGGATCATACTGCTGGTCGGTGTGTTGCTGGAACTGACTCAGCGTCTGGGTGTATTGATTCCGCCACTGCTCGCCTACAACGGCATTCAGCTGGCATCACTGCTGGCGATCACCGTGCTGGCCGTCGGACTCAGTGATCGACTGCAGAACATGATGGAGGGCTACCGCGCGGCTCAGGAAGACCTGCTGAAGGCCAATCAGTTAAAAATTGATGCTCTACAGCAAGCCGACAGCGTCAAAGAAGAGTTTATCGCCAATGTGTCACACGAGTTGCGCACGCCACTGACTGGCATCATCGGCCTGGCCGAAATCATGCTGGCAGATCAGCAGTCGACCACACTGACAACATCGCAGCGTGAAACATTGACCTTGATGAAGGTCAGCGCGCAACGGCTCTCAAGTCTGGTCAATGATGTCATTGACTTCTCCGCCATGAAAAATGGACAGCTGGCGCTTAATCGTAACGACACTGACCTGAAAGAGGTTTGTGAGGTTGTGGTCCGCATGACGCGTCCTTTGATTGGTGAGAAACCCATCAAGCTGGTTGAAAATTATCCGCCGGGGCAGGTAATTGTTGAAGGAGACGAGGATCGGCTGCAGCAGGTGTTGTTCAACCTGGTGGCCAATGCCATCAAGTTTACGCCGCATGGCAGTGTCACTATTGCGGTTGAAGTTCTGGATCTGGATGTGCGGGTTTCCGTTCGTGATACCGGTATCGGCATTTCGGCTGAGGATCAGAAACAGATATTCCAGCGTTTCTACCAGGTTGACTCTGCCGAGGCACGAAAAGCAGGTGGAACAGGGCTAGGACTCTCTATTTCGCAGCGCCTGCTTGAACTGCATGGCTCGGAGATTGTGTTGCGCAGCACGCAGGGCGAGGGATCACTGTTCTACTTCGATCTCCCACTGAAGAAGGCCCTGCCTGAAGGCAAGAAAGCAGCAAAGCAGGACAATGCCCAGGCCAGTAAGGACCTCAGTGTTGATATAAATGCTCCGGCTGAGCTGTCTGCGGCGCTGAAGGCAACCGGTCTGAATGTTGATCGACGTCGGGCATCTGACGATGCATCAGATACGAATGTAATGGAGAGTCCTGCCCGGAACCGCAAGTCACGCGGGCGTATTCTGGTGGTTGACGATGAGTATCTGAACCTCAGGATTGTGGAATCACACTTGTCGGAACACTACGACCTGATAACGGCTCTCAGTGGCGCAGAGGCGCTGGAGAAGCTCAGTCAGGTCAAGCCTGATATGGTGATACTGGATCTGATGATGCCCGTCATGACCGGCTACCAGGTATGCCAGATCATGCGTAAACGCTATGACGCGGATGAACTCCCAATTGTGATTCTTACTGCTAAAAACCGCGCTGAGGACCTTGTCAAAGGTCTTAGTCTGGGCGCGAACGACTACATAACCAAGCCTTTCAGCAAAGAAGAGCTGCGAGTCAGAATTGATAAGCAGTTTGAGTTGATGTTGCTGCAGCAGGTCCGGCGCGACAACCAGCGCCTCAACTGGCAATTGCAGCGATACGAAGAAAATGAGAAACGATTGCGCCAACGAGAGCAGCGGCTTGCAGCGCTGCTGGATGTGACAGGTGACCCATTGCTTGCGGTTGATGAAGCCGGGGTTTTGATCTATGCCAACGAACCTGCCCAGGAATTGCTCGATATCAATAGTCAGGACTATCTGCAACAGTCAGTTAATCGCGTCGCTGATGCATTGATCAATCGTTCACCGGCGCTTGCTGATGCGGTTCATTTTCCGTTTAACGAGGCGATGATTTCGCGGCGTGAGGACATTGAATATTTCGACTTTGAGCTTGCGGGAGAAACAGGTCGTTTCTGTCTGTTGACTATTGATCAGATGGATCAGGAGTTTTATCTGATCGTATTCGAAAAAGACAGATCGGCAGCTATGTCGGCGTCTCCTGATCAGGAAACGGAAAACAATGATCCGGAGTCGCTCAGCCTGCCGCAGATTGTTGCCGAGATTAACCGCAACGTGGAGCGGACACAGACCCTTGGCGAATATCTGTCGAATATCAAACCCGAGGATCTGCACAAACACAGTGAGCTGGTCGACGAGCTGAAGTATATAGACTCGCTGATCTCCAAACTCTCTACCACACTCAGTGTGGACAATGAGGACAGCGAGGAGGCTTATCGCGAAGCTTTGGTGAAAGTCATGCAGGACTGTCACTACTACTGGCAGAAAATCACCGGCGAGTCCATTATTGATCTGGCAGAAAAGAGCCGAATATGGAGTGTCAGCGTCGATAACGGGCGTCTGCGTACGCGGTCAATGAATCGTTACCTGTCGCTTGAGAAACTACCCTCCAATCCTAGATGGCGTCAGGTGGCCCGTACTGCATACTTCGTTTTGTCCAAGGTTAATCATGATGAAGAGGCCAGAGATGCCCTCGAGACGTCGGTCGGACGTTTGCAGGAGATTGTGGAACAGCGTGCGCTCAACTAGCTCACGGTCATCCGGTGTTCTGATACTGATGGCGCTGGCTGTCCCGGCGGGGGCGCAATATGGGGCCCCCGATGGTGAGTGGCACACCTGGGGTGGTGATCAGGGCTTCACTCGCTACTCGAACCTGTCGCAGATCAACGCCGAAAATGTTCATTCCCTTCAGGCCGTGTGGCGCTGGCAAGCCCTGCCATTGGGCGATCGGCCGGATCGAAACCTGAAAGCAACACCGCTGATGGTGGATGGCGTTCTGTATGTGCCAAGTGGTCAGCACCAGGTGGTTGCTCTGGACCCGGCAAATGGCGAGGTATTATGGCAGTACGATCCACAACCGGCGTCTGTGGATGACCGCGGTCTGGGACTGGGTAGTCGATCATTGGCGTACTGGACGGACGGCGAGCAGGCGCGAATATTTCACAACACTCTCGATGGGCGTCTGTTGTCCATAGATGCCAGGACTGGACGGGCGGACACGGCTTTTGGCGAAAACGGCGCCGTGCTTCTGAAAGAAGGTCTCTACCCTGATGGATCTGATGCTGATTCCGTAGGCTCGTCATCGCCTCCTGCCATTGTTGGTGATGTGGTTGTGGCTCAGGTTGTCGGTACAATCACCGCACCCAATGTGGCCGCAACGCCGGGTCATATCCGCGGCTTCGATGTTCGCACAGGTGAGCTGCTCTGGCGCTTCAATACAATACCGCAGCCTGGTGAACCGGGGCACGAGACCTGGGAGAGTGACTCCTGGCGCTATGCAGGAAATACCGGTGTCTGGTCAATGATGAGCGTCGATGAGGAGACGGGCTATATCTACTTGCCGGTAGAAGCAGGGTCCAATGATTTTTATGGTGGTCATCGACACGGTGACAATCTGTTTGCGCAGAGTCTGGTCTGTCTCGATGGCCGCACTGGAGAGCTGGTCTGGCACTATCAACTGACGCGACACGGGCTGTGGGATTATGATCCGCCAGCTGCGCCGATCCTTGGTGATGTGCTTGTGGATGGGCGCCACGTGAAGGCTGTTACCCAGCTGACGAAGCAGGGCATGTCATTTGTATTCGACCGCATCACCGGTGAGCCATTGTGGCCGATAGAGGACCGTGCGGTGCCTCAAAGCGAAGTGCCTGGCGAACAAAGCTCGGCGACACAACCCTTTCCGACCCGGCCGCCACCTTATCTCTCTCAGGGTTTTCACGAAGAGGACCTGATCGATTTCACTCCCGAGCTACGCTCAGAGGCCCTGGCGATTGCGGCCCAGTATGTGACCGGCCCCATGTATATGCCTCCGACTCCAATAAGAGAGGGTGGTACACAGGGCACCTGGGTTAACCCTGGCTATCAAGGCGGCTCCAACTGGAATGGCGCTGCCTTCGACCCAGAGACGGGCATGATGTTTGTGCCGTTACGCAACGCGCCGATGGCGGCTGGTCTGCTTGACCCGGAGCCAGGTCGCACTGACTGGCGGTTCCTGCGTGCACCATCAGTGTTCATTCAGGGTCCGCGCGGTTTGCCTGTTACACGTCCACCATGGAGTCTGATAACCGCAACGGATATGAACCGTGGCGAGCACATCTGGTCGCGCAGCATTGGTCCGGCTTCTGACTACATTAAGGAACACCCGGCCCTGCAGGGTCTGGATCTGGACTTTGCCAATATGGGGCACCCCATGATCCGGCCATCGCCTCTCCTGACGGCCGAATTATTGTTTCTGGCTGAGGCAGGCCATCTGAGCGGAGACCCTGGCGGGCCGATGTTCAGGGCTTACAACAAAGCAACAGGGGAAGTATTGGCGGAGCTGGAGCTGCCCGCTAAAGCAAGCGGCGCCCCGATGACGTATTTTCATGATGGCTTTCAATACATCGTGATTGCGGTAGCAACGGCAGAGCACCCGGCCGAACTGGTTGCGCTGGCACTGCCGGGCGCGCCGGTGGCCGACTCTGCAAGCGGTGCAGGCACAACGGGCTCCGGGACTGCAGTGACCACTTCCGCGTCCGCAAGTATGGCGGTGGTTAGTTTGTCTGAAGAAGAACGACAGTCTGCAATGGCTCTTTTCGAACAAGCCTGTGCGGCCTGTCATGGAAATGCCGGAGCGGGATTGCCCGGCGGCTCGGCGCCATCGCTGACCGGTCTTGTTGACCAGACCCGGGTTCAGCGCATGATCAGCGATGGGGGTGTGGAAATGCCAGCGTTTGCGCTGCAACTGAATGACACGCAGATTAACCTGCTGAGTCGTTATGTTCTGTCTTTGCCCTCATCAGCCCCGGAGTGACCCGATGACTATCAATATCGGTATCTATATTTATGAACGGGCGGAGGTGCTGGATTTTTCGGGCCCTTTTGAGGTGTTCACAACCGCCACTCGTATTGCAGGACGCGAGGCTTTCAAGCACGGCGAGCCAGTCTTTAATACCTGGCTGATCAGCCAGCACGGCGGCCTGGTGACTGCGCGGGCTGGCTATCAGGTCATGTCAGACTTCAGCATGGAGGAACATCCACACCTTGATGTGCTGCTGATTTCCGGAGGCGACCACACAGATGAAATGCACAAGCGGCCAGTGCAGCAGTGGCTGGCTGGCGCTGCTGCCACAGCCGGGGTGGTCGCTTCTGTCTGCACCGGCGCCTTTCTGCTCGCGGCGGCAGGCATATTAAAAAATCAAAATGTAACCACCCATTGGGAAGACAAAGCCGATCTGAAACGCCAGTTCCCGCATCTGCAGGTCGATCCCGACCCGGAAACACGCTGGGTCGTTGCTGACAATATTGTGACCTCAGCGGGGATTACAGCAGGCATCGACATGAGTCTGTATCTGGTGTCGCGATTAATATCGCCGTCCCTGGCACGGGCCACTGCAACCCAGATGGAGTTCAGCAGCCCTGCTCTGGACCTTATGCCCTGATCCTCACGGGGTCGGATGAGCCGGCTGCTTTGACCAGCTTTCCGCTGCTGGCTCCGTCTTCGCCTGCCAGTCCCAGTTGCCGGGCTCGTCGCCAGCCCAGGGTTGAGTCACCTGGCTCATACACGCGCAGTTTGCCATCAGGCGCTGCAAGATAGATCGGGATCTGCCATTGCTCTGCCAGTTCCGTGTCAGTAGTAGAAAAGTAGTTGCGGGTCCAGTGTGGTGCGCCATGTGTATGCCAGAAAGCGACTTTCTGTGCACCGGCCGGCACCTGGATAGTGACGGTTACCTGGTCATGTCCAGCATGGCCTGCACCCACCGTGTAGCCGTACAGCGTAATCCCGTTGCTTGTCTCGCTAAAAATGATGCCCATGAATTCACGATCTTCTTCGACAGACACCGGGTTGTAAATATTTGCGGCATGGATCACCGCCTGTGTTTCGGAAGTAAACTGCGCAGGCATAATGATTGACGATTGGCCGGCATGGGCAGCACCCGCAACCAGCATGTTGACGCCTGCCAGAATCATGGCAAATGAGAAGTTCAGACTCATACCTGGTACCTCGTGGCTGATTGATCAGTGAGGTCAGGATCTCAGTCATTACTTCGCAGAGCCTTTGGGTATCCGGAAGAATGCTTCGGAAAACCTTCGGATTACGTTCGTACGTTGACCCGAAGAAAATTTAGGCGTATTTAAACCTTTCAGTGCACTCGTGCGTCAATGTAACTGTCAAACAAGTGCCGGAGAGCTAATAATGAAGAATGATCGGGAAGGATTTCGACTGGGGGAGTGGCAGATAATTCCGGAGGCAGGAGTATTTGTCAAAAACGGGCATCATGTTCATGTTGAGCCCAAGCTGATGGATTTATTGCTGGCACTGATTGCCGCACCCGGCCAGTTTGCCAGCCGGGAGCAGTTACTGTCGCAGGTGTGGCCGCGCGTGGTGATCAATGAAGAAGTGCTGACACGTGCCGTGTCGGAACTGCGAACCTTGCTGGGAGATACCAGCAGAGAGCGACGTTACATCGTGACTGTGCCCAAGCGAGGTTATCGTCTGATCGCGCAGCCGCAGGCACTCGAATGCGACATCAGCCAGGCTAAGGTAGCCACAAATTCGTCGCCAACAGCACGTTCCTGGCCAGCGCTGCGCATGCCAGCCTGGGCTCTGGCAGCAGTGCGTGTGATGCACGCCACCGCCATGACAGTTGGCTACGTCTTCCTGGCAGCAACTGCAACGCTTACCTGGGAGCTTGCCGATAACGGCATGACAGAGGTGTCGCTGGCCAAAGTGGTATCCGACAAGGCAGAGACATTACTGATGCTGCCCGTGCAGGCGTCGCACGACTATGACTCTGGCTGGTTGACCCGGCGTGTTGTGTCGGTTGTCACGGATGGCCATTCAAGCCAGCAAACGCTAGAGTGCAACGCAGTTGACGAAGAGGAAACCCACCTCCACTACGCAGGTGAGCGCTCCACAACGGTAGGGCTTTACAACAACAAACTCTCCTGATCAGTTGACAGACTTGTCCGCGCCTGCAAAAGTGCCAACCCAGACGATTGCAGGCAGGATGAGGCTCCCATGGACCAGCAGATGATGAACCTGTTTGCCGTACCGGTTTGTCGGGCACAACTGGGGCGGTCATTCAG
Source organism: Pseudohongiella sp. SYSU M77423 (assembly GCF_029911965.1). Lineage (NCBI taxonomy): Bacteria > Pseudomonadati > Pseudomonadota > Gammaproteobacteria > Pseudomonadales > Pseudohongiellaceae > Pseudohongiella > Pseudohongiella sp. SYSU M77423. The sequence goes on from NZ_JARYTH010000003.1 coordinate 304,348, forward strand.
TGAAAGCGAACAGGCATTTTTTCGGGAAGCGCTGCAGCAGCCAGTGGCGGCCATCTCCAATTTCTCTTCTCAGGACAAACATGTTCTGAACGCACTACCGATGCAGCAGATCAAGGCCATGATCGAGACACAGCTTGCTGCGTATATGGATACCGTATTCAAGACTTCCAATGACGTCCGCCTGAAAATCACCCAGTCCTGGCTGACCCTGTCGGGCAAGGATCAGTCGCATCACATCCACACCCATCCCAACAGTGTCGTAAGCGGTGTTCTCTATATCAATCTGGCTCAGCGTGACGGTATCAATTTCTATCGCAATGAGGATCAGCTGTGGTTTGAATTGATGCGCGAGCAGGAAACCTATTACAACGCAAAGCACTACTTTATTCAGGCCGAGCCGGGTGATTTGCTGCTGTTTCCATCACACATTCGACATGGTGTGCCTCCAGTGCAGGAGGATATTCAGCGCGTCAGCCTGTCGTTCAACACATTCTTCTCCGGCAAGCTGGGACGGGATGAGTTCTCCAATGCTTTGAACATAGAGGTGTCATGAAGGAACAGACCAGTATTGATATCAAGCAACTGATGGCATTCAGCCAGGCCATTGCCCGACAGGCAGGCGCAATGATGCTGGCGGAGCTTCAGGCACAGGGTGGTCCGGAGAAATCCTATAAGCATGCCGGCCAGGAAATGGTGACTGAGGCTGACATCAAAGTGGATCGGCTGATCTGTGATGCCATACGTGACAGATATCCTGACCATCAGATACTGGCTGAGGAGTCGGCGCCGGATATTAATCAGCTCAGCAGTATCACCTCGCCTCTGTGGATTATTGATCCGATCGACGGCACCGTGAACTATGCCCATGATCATGGCCATTCTGCCGTTTCTATCGCGTGGTTGTCAGAGGGAAGGGTGATTAGTGCGGTCGTCTACAACCCTTTCAGCGATGAAATGTTTCACGCCATAGAAGGCCAGGGTGCCTTCATCAACGACACAGGCATAAAGGTTGGCGAGAAGCAGGATTTGCGCCGGGCACTGTTTGCAACGGGTTTTCCCTACATCAAAGAAGACATGCAGCTACTGGTGCAACGCCTGGACGTCATGCTGCAGCACTGCGCGGATCTGCGTCGGATTGGATCGGCGGCTCTGGATATCTGCTGGGTAGCCGTGGGACGGCTCGATATCTATTACGAAAACCTCAGTGTCTGGGATTTCGCGGCAGCTCAGCTGATTGCCCGCGAGGCTGGTGCCCAATACGGACATTTTCTGCCAGTACCAGAGGGGGTGAGCCCTGTGCTGCATAATAAAAACATCCTGGTGGCGAATCCGGTACTGTTCGAAAAGGCCCGCGAGCTGCTCGCTGAAATTGGCTGATAGCCTTCTTAAACTGCTGGCGTCCGTCCTATTGATCAGGACCATAGTGGCTGAAATTCCCGGCACCATCCTCCTGGCACAGAGCCAGCCAGTTGCGAATACCTGCCGTTCGATACTTCTGCTTGTGAATAATAAAGTAGAACTGGCGCACCCAGTCGCGATGGGGCGCATACAGCGGGAGCAGGCTGCCACGCCGGAACGCTTCCTGCAGCGTAATACGTGACAGACAGCCAATACCCAGGCCAGCCTCGACAGCACGTTTGATTGCCTCGGTATGCTGCAGTTCCAGTCTCACATTGATGCGTGGCATCAGGCCGTACATCGCGTGTTCAAAGCCCTGTCGCGTACCGGAGCCTGCTTCACGGATAATCCAGTCGGCGGTCCGCAGGTCATCATCATCCAGCGTCGGCCGTCCGGCAAGCGGATGGTCTGGCGCGCAAAACAGGGCCAGTTCATCCTGATACCAGGGGATGACGTCCAGATTGTCGTCCTGTTGCTCACCCTCGACCAGGCCGACATCAAGTTCGAAATTCAATACGCGCTGGGTGATCGCACGCGTATTTTCTACAGTCAGATCAACGCGCGAGCCCGGGTAGCGATTCATGTACTCCGCCATGATGGGGACGGCCAGATAATTACCAATTGTCAGTGTTGCACCTACCTGGATATGGCCTATTTCGCCACGCTCGGCCAGCAGATTTTCGAATTCGGCGGCCTGGGCGAGCAGGGCTTCAGCGCGCGGTCTGAGACTTTTGCCGAAATCGTTTAGCTGCAGTCGTTTGCCGATACGGTCAAACAGTTGTATGTCGAATCGCTGCTCCAGCTCTTTCAGTGAGGCGCTGGCCGCGGACTGCGACATTGACAGGGCGTCGGCGGCCTGAGAGACATTCTCATGCCAGGCAATGGCTAGAAACACTTCGAGCTGTCTGATGGTGTAATGCATGGCAGATCTCCGTCTTATCCGCGTCGTGAACCTTATATCTATAAAATCGATAAAGGATATTTTATTAAATCATTTTATTTATATTGATGTCGACCTTACCATGGCGCCATCTAATCCATCCTGTATGAACGACGAGGAAGTGAAGTTATGGCGGCAATATCAAAACAGAGTGTTACCAGTGTTCATCACTGGAACGAGTCCCTGTTTAGTTTTACCACCACACGTGACAAGGGCCTGCGTTTCGAGAATGGCCATTTTGTCATGGTTGGCATGGAAGTCGATGGACGACCCCTGATGCGCGCATACAGTATCGCCAGCGCAAACTACGATGAAGAGCTGGAGTTCTTCAGCATCAAGGTTCCGGATGGTCCGCTGACCTCACGCCTGCAGAACATCAAGGTGGGCGACGAGCTGCTGATCAGCAGCAAGCCGACCGGCACGCTGGTTGCCGATCACCTGCTGCCTGGCCGTAACCTGTATCTGGTTGGCACCGGCACTGGCCTGGCGCCTTTCATGAGCATCATTCGCGACCCTGAAGTTTATGAGCGATTTGAGCGTGTTGTGCTGGTGCACGGTGTTCGTCGTATCATCGACCTGGCGTATCGTGACTACATCACCAATGAGCTGCCCAACAATGAGTTCTTCGGAGATATCGTTCGCGAGAAGCTGGTCTATTATCCGACCGTGACGCGTGATCCGTTTGAAAACCAGGGGCGTGTAACTGATATTCTGGAGAATGGCGCACTGGCCGAAAAAATTGGCCAGCCCCAGCCTGACCCGGAGCATGATCGCTTTATGCTGTGTGGCAGCCCGTCCATGCTCAAGGATATGGTCCGCATCCTGGAAGCTGCCGGGTTTAAAGAGTCTCGCCATGGCATTCAGGCAGATTATGTAATTGAGCGCGCTTTCGTGGAGTAAAGGCGAGCCGCATGACTCTGTGGTCATGACTGCACGTACCAGCTGCTGAAAGCCCAATAAAAAAGCCCGTTGTCATATAACAACGGGCTTTTTTTTGTGCCGCCGTGAAATTCATTCGGTCACGGCCTTCGCTGCTGACCACAGTGGGCCAGCCCAGCGATATCAGCTAAGGAAGTAACCAACCAGACAGCCTTTGGCGTCCGGGATGTCGTTCATGTTGACGGATCCGCCGGCCATGATGGTATCCAGCGCATCACGCAAATAATGGTTCTCGGTGGTCACGCGCTGTGTCTCGTAGCCCAGCGAGTCATCGATCGGGCCCCGATAGTGCACTTCACGTGTGCGAGGGTCGATGATGAATACTTCTGCAGTACGTTCCACACCCAGCGAACGTGCCACAGACTGGTCAGCATCCTTCAGGATCGGGAATGTGATATTGAACTCTTCAGCTTCTTTAGCGATGCGCGGAATGTCATCCTGCACAAATGCGTTCAGCATGAGGAATTCAATGTTCTTGTCCATGTATTCCTGACGAATTTCCTGGTACTTGGGTACTGACAGGCGGGCGATTGGACAGCCGGAGCCGTGCACATACATGACAACATATTCCTTGTCTGCGTATTCATCCAGCGTGTGCATCTGACCCATATGGTCCTGCAGCTCAAATTCCTTGATGGTTTTCAGGTAGCCATCTTCCTGGGCCATGCTAAGTGACGACCAGCCCCCCAGCATCGCCAACATCATTACTGCCGTTATCAGCTTGCGCATGGTTTAAACTCCTTTAATGACATTGTCAGCCTCACTTTATACCGCTCTTCTCATGAATTAATTTCATGGTACTCCCAAGCAGCGGTATTTTGATAGCTGTTGTACGACTTACACACCCTAATAGACCAACAATCTTGACCTGCATCAAGGCTCTAATTGTGACGATTTGTGAGATATTTCAGTAAGTAGTGCAACAGATCGAGCGTTCGACGAAGATAGCAGAGGGCTGGGGGCGGCACCAGTGCTGGCCGTCACCGATGCTGTGCTCCAATCCAGTTGGTACGAAGTGCCCGTAACAGGGTATAGTGCTGCCACTGTTCAGACTAATGGCCTTTCAAGGAAGTTGACCTGTATGCGTTCTGCTGTATCGCGATTCTATTCCCGTCTGGTATTCGACAAACCCTGGCTTGTTATCGCGCTATTGTTGGTGATAACCGGCGGGTTCGCCTGGTATGCCCAGTACTTTCGGCTGGATGTTTCGGCGGATTCCTTGATGATGGAGGATGATGAGGACCTCGAGTACTCACGAACCATCAATCAGCGTTATGGAGTGCGCGACTCGGTCACGATCGCATTCACGCCACGGGATATGGACCTGCTTAGCGACGAATCGCTGGCCATCATGGCGTCGATCCGTGATGAACTGCTGGCCATGGAGCGCATTGTCTCTGTCGACAGCCTTCTTAACGTGCCAATTTTTGGGGATACCCCGCTGACCGGGATATCCGAGGATTATGCCACCGTGACCGATGATGACATCGATCGCGAGGCGGCACGTCAGGAGCTGCTGAACAATCCCGTATTTAACAATGCGATTATCAGCCCTGATGGTCAGACGGGAGCCATGCTTGCGACGTTCCAGCAGGATGAGCGCTACATTGAACTGATAAATCGCCGTACCGAGCTGCTTAACAAGGAGGCCGCGGAAGGCCTAAGTGCGCAGGAACGCGAAGAGCTGGCGCAAGTCAGTGCAGAGTTTGACGCCTATAGCGTTGAGACAGCCGAATTGCGTCATCAGGATATCGCGCAGATACGCGAAATCCTCAATGGCTATCAGGATGAGGTCCAGCTTTACCTGGGCGGAGCGCCGATGATCGCCGACGACCTGGTCACCTTTGTCCAGAATGATCTGGCGACATTCAGCCTTGGCGTTTTTGCCTTTATAGTGATTGCGTTGGGGCTGATCTTTCGGCGTTTGCGCTGGGTGTTTCTGCCGCTGGCCTGCTGTGCCATAGCCGGGCTCATCGTGGTCGGTATCCTCGGTGTCATGGACTGGCGGGTGACAGTCGTTTCATCCAATTTCATGTCGCTGCTGCTGATCATCACCATCTCGCTGACAGTGCATCTGATAGTGCGCTACCGCGAGCTAAGGGCATCGCGGCATTACAGTCCTCACGATCGGCTTCTGCGCCACGCGGTGCTGGTCATGTTCAGACCCTGTCTGTACACGGCGCTGACCACTATCGTGGCGTTTGGTTCGCTTGTAGTCAGTGGTATCACGCCCATCATTTCCTTTGGCTGGATCATGGTCATGGGCGTGCTGACAGCGCTGATCGTAGTGTTCCTGCTGTTCCCGGCCTTGATGAGCCTGCTACCCAAAGAAAAGCTGGCTGACAGACCTATGCGCAAACTGAATGTAACAGGCGCACTGGCGACACTGACTGAGCGTCACGGCAAAGCCCTGCTATGGGTATACGGACTGGTATTTGTTGTCAGTGCAGTGGGCATCTCGAGGCTGCAGGTGGAAAACAGCTTTATTGATTACTTTGATGAAGAAACCGAAATCTACCAGGGCATGAAGCTGTTTGATGACAAGCTGGGTGGAACGCTGTCTTTTGATGTGCTGGTCCAGTTGCCTGAGGTGCAGGACAGCTTCGATGATGGGTTTGATGACGGTTTTGACGATGGTTTCGACGACGGCGGGTCTGATCAGGACAACAATGCGTACTGGTTTACTGCCGATAAAATGAATGAAATCAGACGTATGCACGAATACCTCGACGAGCATCCGCGAACCGGCAAAGTGCTTTCATTTGGGGCTGTTGTGCAACTGGCAGAGCAGCTGAATGGCGGAGAGCCGGTAGATAGCTTTCTGTGGGCGCTTTTGTACACCATGCTGCCGGAGGACCTGCGCTCCACGGTGCTGACGCCATTTGTGTCCGTTGAGCACAATGAGGCGCGCTTTAATGTCCGGGTGATTGAATCCGACCCGGAATTGAACAGGGATCAGTTGATCAGGGAAGTCCAGCAGGGCATGCAGGAAGAATTTGGCCTGGAGGCCGATGAGGTGCGCGTCACCGGCATGCTGGTGCTTTACAACAATGTGCTGCAAAGCCTGTATCAGTCGCAGATCCTGACACTGGGTGTGGTCCTGGGTGCCATCATGCTGATGTTCCTGGTGCTGTTCCGTTCGCTGAAAATTGCTGTGTTGTGCATCATTCCGAATGCGATTGCAGCGGCGCTGGTGCTCGGCATCATGGGATGGCTGGGAATACCGCTGGATATCATGACCATCACCATTGCAGCTATCTCGATTGGTATTGGTGTCGACAATACAATCCACTACATGCATCGTTTCCGTCGCGAATTCCATCGCATTGGCAACTACCGCGAGACCATGCACTACTGTCATAACAGTATTGCCCGTGCCATGTATTTCACATCGCTGACGATCGTGGCCGGCTTCTCGATTCTGGTGCTTTCAAACTTCATACCAACGATGGTATTCGGTCTGCTGACCAGTGTCGCCATGGTGGTTGCATTAATTGGTGCGCTGACACTGCTGCCGCAGCTGCTTATCACATTTAACGCGCTTGGCGACGAACAGCATCCTGACGGGGAGCATCGCCAGGCCGTGGTATGATATTGCGCTGTTTTGTTTGCCTATCGCAATTTGTCAAAGATACTTGGAGAGTCTGTTATGCAAGAAGTGTTGTCCGCCCCTGAAGCGCGGGAACCAGCCACTGGGCGTTTACTGGATGAAAAGCTGTTCCAGGCCCGCGCGGTTACCATTTTTGGCGAAATCAACGACAAGTTGGCCCGACAGGTAACCGAGCGTCTACTGGCGCTGGCTGGTGAGAATGACGATCCCATCACACTTTACATCAGCTCCCCGGGCGGGCACGTTGAGTCTGGTGATGTTGTTTACGACATCATCAAATACATCAGGCCTGAGGTGCGGGTTGTCGGAACCGGCTGGGTGGCCAGCGCAGCGACAAATATCTATCTGGCGGCAAGGAAAGAGCATCGTTTTGCCCTGCCCAATACCCGCTTCCTGGTACACCAGCCCTCAGGTGGTTCGCGAGGCAGTGCGTCGGACATCAAGATTCAGGCTGAGCAGATTGTCAAAATGCGGGCTCGTATCAACAAGTTGATTGCCGAGGAAACCGGTCAGCCAGTAGAGCGAGTTGCCAAAGATACTGATCGCGATTACTGGATGACGGTTGATGAGGCAATTGAATACGGTATTGTTGGAAAGTGCATCCGTTCCATGGATGAGCTGGCCTAGGTTGGCCTGAAAGGGCTCAGTCGCTGCCTTCCAGCTTGATAAAGCGCGCCTGCTGGTTACTGACCAGCGTGCAGATCACATGATAGTCTGGCTGGCAGCTCATGGGGCGAACAATGGCGCTCAGCGGGCTTTGCAGTTGCACGAGTACAGTTGCTGAAACGCCCTGATAGTGCACATCAACCGTCGCTGAGTTGCCATTTATGCGTCCCTCGCTGGCTTGCCATTGCAGGCCGGCCGGGGTCCGGGGCAGCAGTTGAAAGCGGTCACCACTTGCCTGCAGTTCGAGGCTGAACAGCGTACCCTCCGCAAGCCACTGCCCGTGCCAAACATCTCCGGAGTAACTGTCATCAGCTGCCTGTGCCAGTGCTGGCAGCAGCCACAGACATCCCAGCGTGCCGATTGCCAGCCACGTACGTCGCGGATTAACTGCAGACAGGCACTTGTCGAAAAACGTTCGTTGCTGCATATCAATCTCCATTACGAAGCTGGAAAGCCAGTATATCAGTAAATCCTGTGGCAAAAAAAAACCGGAGTGCTTTGGGGCACACTCCGGCAATGAGGGATCGTTGTTCAATGAACCTTCCTAAACGATGGAGCAATCATACGTCGCGGCAGTGAATAGATAAAATGAATTAAATATATTAAACTGATATGGTAAATGTATCGTTAACGGGGAGACTATGAGTCATTTGCCGACCACTAAACAGCTGCGCTATTTCGTTGCACTGGAGCATCATGAACACTTCGGAAAAGCAGCAGAATCCTGTTTTGTGTCGCAGCCTGCGTTCAGTGTGGCGATCAAAGAACTGGAGAACATGCTCAATATTCAGTTGGTCGATCGCACTAACAAGAATGTGACCATCACCAGTCTCGGACGCGATATCGCCAGGCAGGCACGTGTGGTATTGAGGGATCTGGAAGACCTGGTGGAGATGGCCAGGGGAAATCAGGCTCCACTGACCGGTCAGCTGAAGCTGGGGGTTATTCCGACCATCGCTCCATTCCTGCTGCCTGCGCTGTTGCCAGCTTTACGCGAGGCCTACCCCGACCTGAGGCTCTATTTGAAAGAAGACCTTACCGAGCGTGTCTACGAGCGCTTGATGGAGGGTGAGCTGGATCTGCTGCTGGTTGCATTGCCGTATGAGCTGCGCAATGTGGTGGAGATGCCCTTGTTTGATGATCATTTCTTTCTGGCACACCACAAGCGCAGCCGATTCGTCAGCGCCGACTACGCCAATGTCAGCCTGCTGCCCAGTGACAGTGTGCTGTTGCTGGAGGACGGGCATTGTCTGCGCGATCATGCGCTATCAGCCTGCAACATCAAAAACGCCGACAAAGTCAGCAGTATTACCGCCACCAGTCTTTTGACGCTGGTACAGATGGTCGATGCGGATCTGGGTGTCACCTATCTGCCGGAGATGGCCATCCATAGTCCACTGCTCAAGAATACCCAGATTGCGACAGAGCCGCTGGAGCCGGGCAGTTATCGTCAGATCGGCCTGGTCTGGCGTAAGGCCAGCACACGCCACGACGAATTTGCCATGCTGGGTGATTTTATCCGCAGTCACTATCGTCCCGCCGCGGAAACCTGAACAACGTCGCGCGTTTCCTTGCGTGACTTTTGACCGATTGACGTTTATGGGCGGTCTCTGTTGTAGTACAACGTGTATGAATCCATTCATTTTTGTTGTTCTGGGTAAGAGGTTTTCCCATGAAGTTTTCTGACACCCTGAATTCCCTGCTGACGACCAGCTGCATGATGCTGGCGCTGGCGGTCACCCCAGCGGTGGCCCAATCGAGCGATCAGGACGCGATGCGCGCTGCTGATTTCACCTTGATGGATCAACATGGCAAGGCATTCAATCTCCACTATTACGGTCAACGCCGCGCCGTCATCCTGTCGGCACACAGTCACGATACCGGGCAGTCAGCAGAGGTCGCCCGGACTCTGCAGGCGCAGCCATGGCTGGAGCGCGGAGTTCCGATTGCGCTGATCAACCCCGTCCCGGACACGGCCCGGGAAACACTGCTGGCGCATGCCGAGCAGCAGAATATTGAATTACCAATCCTGGCAGACGATGCCGGACTGATTGCGCATACTTATCAGCTCGATCTGGTAGGCGAAACGCTGGTGATTGATCCCAATCGCTGGGAAGTCAAATATCGCGGTCCTGCACTGGCTGCTGATGGCTCTGTGCATCCGGAACTGAGGGCTTCTGTGGCCCAGTTGCTGGAGCAGCAGCCCGGAGACTACCGCGAGGTGGCCATGACGGATGCAATGCCATTGCCTCGGCACGCAGCGCAGCCTGCTACTGCAAGCTACAGCGACACGATTGCGCCAATGCTGATAGAAAAATGTGCGGACTGTCATCGCACTGGTGGCATAGCTCCCTGGGCAATGACCAGCCATGCCATGGTGCAGGGCTTTTCACCGATGATTCGGGAAACGGTACTCACGCGCCGTATGCCACCGTGGCACGCAGACCCGGAAATTGGTGAGTTTGAACATGATCTGAGCCTGAGCGTTGATGAGAAGCGACAGCTGGTCGGCTGGATAGATGCAGGTTCACCGCGTGGCGAAGGGGCAGACCCCTTGACGCAGATTCCGGCAGCAGAAACGGAATGGGAGCTTGGCGAGCCAGATCTGATTGTTGATTTACCTGCCTTTGATATCCCTGCAACTGGTGTGCTGGATTACCAGTTCTTTGAGGTTAAAAACCCTCTGGACAGAGACGTCTGGGTGAAGGCGGTGCAGATATCACCCGGCGATCGTCAGGTTGTACATCACGCGATTGCAACCTTTGGTGCCAGCTCCACGCTGGGCGCTGACTCTGACAGTGGAGAGTCTTTGTTCCAGCCGCAGTTAATGACGTTCGTACCAGGTAATGAAACCTACATTTACCCAGAAGACACGGGTGTTTACGTACCTGCCAACAGCTCCTTCTTTACGCAGATGCATTACACAACCTATGGCCGTGCAACCAGCGACCAGACGCGTATCGGCCTTTATTTCGCGGACGAACCGCCGGAGCATGTACTTCAGCACTACTCGATTCTGAACCTGGAGCTGGAGATTCCGGCAGGCGAGGCTGAGCACCAGGCTGAAGCCTACTTCGAGCTGCAGCGTGATGCAGTGATTTATGCCCTGTTCCCGCATGCGCACTATCGAGGCCGGGCGTCCGAGTTTGCGATCCGTTATCCGGATGGTCGTGAGGAAGTGGTGCTATCGTCGCCTGATTACGATTTCAACTGGCAGCGTTACTTCCAGTTCAAAGATCCTATCGAAGCGCCAGCCGGTACCAAGATCATTCACCGGACGACCTACGATAACTCCACGGCAAATCTCAGCAACCCTGATCCCAGCGTGGATGTCACCTTTGGTGAGCAGACCTGGGAAGAGATGCTTTATGGTGGCGTTTCGTTCCGCTACGCCGAGCCCGGCGAAAATGATTTCGAGATCAATGTGGATGACTACATGACTTCCATAGTCATGGGTTACATGGACACCAACATGGATGGGCAGATTGCCCTGACAGAAATGCCCGAGGGTGCCCGTCAGTCCATGGTTCTGCCGTTCACCATTCTGGACAAGGACAAGTCGGGTGGGCTGGATTTTGACCAGTTCCGTCAGTTTATGGTTCAGACTGGAATGTCACAGAACCGCTCCCTGGTTGAGTGACTCCAGAGGGTCGGTGGCCGCAATGCGCGACCATCGACCCTTCTATCTTTTCTGATCAGGCGCGATTCCCGCCACGCTCTTCCGGTGTTGGCAAAAACTGATAGTGCCGCAACGGCAACTCCCTGACCCGCTGACCCGTCAATGCGTACAGTGCATTGGTGACGGCAGCGGCAATTGGCGGGGTGGCTGGCTCACCAAGACCGCCGACCGGGGCACCCTCCGTTTCCAGAATTATAACCTCAATTTCCGGCGACTGTGCCAGGTGTAACATTGGGTAGTCATGGAAGTTGCTTTCCTTGACTTTGCCTTCCTCAATTGTGATCTGGCCATAAAGTGCTGCGGTCAATCCATAGATGATCCCGCTTTCAACCTGCGATGCAGCGTTGTCGGGGTGCACCACTCGTCCGCAGTCAATGGCACAGACCACTTTTTCAACTTTCACTTCACCCGCCTCGGTCAGGCTGACTTCAGCAACCTCGGCAACAATGCTGCCAAAACTTTCCTGCAGGGCGATGCCGCGCGCGCGGCCAGCCTGCGGTGGTGTGTTCCAGCCAGCCCGACTCGCAGCCTCTCGAAGCACCCGCTGGTGTCGGGGTTTGTCGCTGAGATAGTCCAGACGGAACTGAAGAGGGTCGCGTTGTTGCTGCCAGGCCAGTTCGTCTGTAAACGATTCCAGGAAGAATGTGTGCTGGGAGTGCGCCACACTTCGCCAGGCACCAAATGGCACGTGCGTCGGGCTTTCCACATAATCGATTTTCTGGTTGGGAATCTGGTAGGCAATATGAGCTGCCTCGGCGGGTTCATTCTTGCCGATGTAGGCATTTTCCCACGCGATCAGCTTCCCGTCGTTATCGAAACCGGCGCGGAAACGACTGGCAACCGCTGGACGGTAATAGTCGTGGCGGGTATCTTCCTCACGGCTCCAGAGGGTCTGCACGGGCACGTCAAACTGCCGGGCGATCTGTGTTGCCTGAATAATGGTGTTGGTTGATGTTGGCAAACGCCGACCAAAGCCACCACCCAGGTAAAATGGGTGCACTGTCACCTCTGTCTCATCCAGCCCGGCGGCGCTGGCGACCTGACCCCGAATGCCCAGATTGTCCTGCGTACCGGTCCAGACCTCACAGCGGCCATTCGCAAAATGAACGGTGCAATTCATTGGCTCCATGGCGGCATGAGCCAGATAGGGTACGCGATAGCTGGCGTCAACAACGCTGGCAGCGCTCTGCAGCGCCCCGGACGCGTCTCCGACGGCAACGTCTTCATTACGTTCACCAGATTCAAGCGCGGCATCATATTCTGCAAAGATGTCGGCACTGGAGCGCTGATCGTGTTCGGTGCTGGTGAAGTGCGGGACCAGCTGCTTCAAAGCCTCACTGGCGCGCCAGTAATTGTCGGCGACAACAGCCACGGCGTCTTCCAGTTCGACCACTCGGACCACGCCGCGGCGTTGCATGACGGCATCAATATTTTCCACCCGCTGCAGCTGGCCACCGAATACCGGCGCTGTGGTAACGGCGGCATAAAGCATGCCTTCTGGCCGGGCGTCGATCCCGAACTGGGCAGTGCCATCTACCTTGGCTGGAATATCGACGCGTGGAAGGGACCGGCCCATCAACGTGAATTGCTCGGGGCGCTTGAGTACCGGACTGCGAGGTGGTTCATAAGTGGCAGCCAGCGCCGCCATTTCTCCAAAGTTCGCGGTACGGTTTGATCCGGGATGCGAAATTACGCTGTTGGCGACCTGAATCTCGTCCTCGCGTACCTGCCACTGCTCGGCAGCAGCCCTCACCAGCATCTGTCGGGCTGCCGCACCGGCTGTCCTCATACCCATCTCTCCGGTGAAGCGGACTGAACTGCTGCCGCCGGTGATCTGCATGTTCATGATTTCAGCGGCTTTCAATGTCAGAGCGTCCATACCGCGATCAAGCAGAGCGGGCACGCTGAAGCCCATTGAGGCGGCGAAGCCTTTGATCAGGACGCCGTTGGCAAACAGGTCATCTACCGGTGCCTGCTCAACGCGGACCAGGTTCCAGTCGGCATCAAGTTCATCGGCAGCCATCATAGGCAGCGATGTAAGTACGCCCTGCCCCATTTCGGAGTGGGGCACGATGACGGTAACCTGATTGTCCGGATCTATTCGCAACCAGGTGGTCAGAAATGTCTGGCCCTGTGCGGCGTGATTTTCATTCGCGAGACTTTGACGGCTTGGACGGCTGGCAGCGTAACCTACCAGCAGAGCGCCACCGGCGAGGGCGGTGCCAAGCAGAAAACGACGACGATTAAGTTTCATACGGTTTCCTCCTGGCTGCGGCTGGCCTGTCTTGCCGCGATCAGATCGCGCACAGCTCGACTGATGCGCGGGTAAGTGCCACATCGGCATACATTACTAAGACTGTTTTTTATGGCCTCTTCATTGGCGTCGGGCTGGCTGTCAAGCAGAGCGCTGACTGCCATGATCATGCCAGACTGACAGTATCCGCATTGCGGAATCTGATGCTCGATCCAGGCATTCTGCACATCTGTGCGCGCAGCGCTGACGGAGCTCTGTCCGGCACTATGACTAGTGGCACTATGGGCCAGTCCTTCGATGGTGGTAACGTTTGTGTTTTGCACAGCGCTGACGGGTGTTACGCAGCTGCGCACGGCGCGGCCGTCCACATGCACTGTGCATGCGCCGCAGGCGGCAATACCACAGCCGAATTTGGTGCCGGTCAGTCCCAGCTCGTTGCGTAGCGCCCAGAGCAGGGGCATCTCCGGTTCGATGTCCAGCGAGTGTTGCTGTCCGTTGATAGTGAGCTCGATCATTGAGGGCCTCGGCAAGTAATGTTTCGGGTGCTTAAGAAAGGTATTCGTGTCAGGGAAGATAAGAGAATATAGCAGAATATGAATTGCTTCAATTTTCGCGGGATTGCAGGATATTTTTATGCGGCAGACAGAGCTGCAGGTGCCGCAAACCGTGCATGTATGAGGGCAGTTGCGTGAAGGCCGGAATGTATATTCAGACTACCCTCGCACAGGTAAGCTTTGGCATGTCGCTGGCTGAATCATTGCCGGTCACGCTTGGGCAACTGGAACGCAGCGGGCAGTCCGCGAATCGGGTAATGGCGTTTGTTTCTGCAACGCTGCAACGCAATCTGAATCTGGAACAACAGCTGAGAAGCATCATAGGTGACCGACTGGTAGCCTGTCATGATGGAATTCCGGCGCACTCACCCAGACCGGCTGTCTGGCAGGCCATGCAGATGGCCAGACAGCACGATGCTGATGTGCTGCTGTCGATCGGGGGCGGATCCATTATGGATGCCTGCAAGCTTATCCAGCTTTGCCTGAACGCTGATATTCAGGACGAAGATGAGCTGCTGCGTTATGCTCGACGCGGAGATGGCAGTACGGGAGATCTTTATGGAGCCTCGGCTGATAAATCGTCCAGGAGTGCTGTTTGCCAGATCGCCGTACCCAGTACCCTGTCTGGCGCCGAGTTCAGCGAGAATGCTGGCATTCTGAATCCGGTAACAGCCAGTAAAGAAGGATATCGCGGTGCTGGATTGAGTCCACGTGCCATTATTTACGACCCGCACCTGGCTCAGCACACCCCAATGTGGTTATGGCTGTCTACAGCTGTCAGGTCACTGGATCATGCTGTGGAGGGTTACTGCTCTGCGGATGCCTATCCGTACCTGCAGGGGCAGTACCTGGCCGCCATGAGACTGTTTTCAAAGTCGTTGCCTGATGTCCTGCGATCACCGCAGGACGATGAGCTGCGGACAGTTTTACAGCATGCTGTGTGGCTGGCGGGTGCCGCGCTTGGAAAAGTGCGCCATGGCGCCAGTCATGGCATTGGGTATATTCTGGGCGCACAATGTGGTGTGCCGCACGGGTATACGTCCTGTGTCATGTTGCCCGCGGTGCTCAAATGGAATGCGCAGGAAACAGTCATTCAACAACGTGAAATGGCTGAGGCGATGGGTGCCGGCGAGACACCATTGGGAGACTGGCTGCAGGACTGGGTTAGAGGCATGGATCTGCCAGCCAGCCTACGGGACCTGGGCGTCGGCAGAGAGCAGCTGGCGCGGATCGCAGAGTCTGCTGCGCGACATCCGGTCGTGCGCAACAATCCACGCAGCATCCAATCATCAGATGAGGTCATGCAAATACTGGAGTTAGCCTGGTAGAAAAATTGTGAACGATTGGCGGTTTTCGGAAACTGCCAGGTATCTGTCACGGAAATCGTCTAATTCAACGAATTAGGCGTTGACGGCCGCGCCATTCGGGATCAAAGTAGGGCCGCATATTTAGCGATGTGGTACAGCAATTATCTTAATTTTATGCTTATTGAAAAGAAGGGGAACTCATAATGATCAATAAAACAGGAAAGCTGGTAGCGGGTATGCTGGTAGCACTCTTTTTGGCAGCCTGTGCTGGTACAGGCCCGCACCCGGCAGTGGGTGAGTGGGTAATTACCATCGATACACCCATTGGTGCCATGAACGCCGATCTGACTATCAATGAAGATCTGACTGGCAACATGAGCTCGCAGGATATGGGTTCATCCCCGATTCACTCTGTAGCGATCGCCGGTGACACACTGTCATTTGCTACCGACATTGACGCCCAGGGTACCTCCATGACGCTGGCCTTCACCGGCACAGTTGACGGGGATATGATGAGTGGTTCGTTTGATACCGACTTCGGTCCGATCCCTGTTACTGGTCGTCGCGCCACTAACTGATTGGTCTAGCGTCCAGCTTGCCACTAATACATCGAAGCCGGGTCTCGCCTGAGGCCCGGCTTCGATGACAATTAACGTTTGCCTGCTCCTGCTCCTGCACCTGCACCTGCTCCTGCGCCGCGCCCGATCGTTCCGCTATTTCTTTCACTTCTCTGTTGTCCCTGCTAACCTCTGACTAGATGTTATCGACATCGATGACAAGCTTGTACTGTGCACAATTAAAAGAACTATCAGGGGGAGTCGCGATGCACCGCACACCATGCAGCGCCATGCTGCGTAATCGCTGTAACAGGGCAAAGGGGCCTCGCGGCATCATTACACTGCTGGCGCCATTCATACTGACGCTGAGTTTTGCCGGGACAGTATCGGCTCAGCAGCCCGCCTCACCGGAGTTGCCACGCCAGCTGGCCTGGACAGCCTACAATCTAGGAACAACCGGATACAATCAGTCGGTCGCGATTGGTGCGATGTTGCGTGACCGCTACAACATTACGCTGCGGGTCATCCCCGGTCAGAATGATGTGTCGCGACTACTGCCTCTGGTCAGCAACCGCGTCCAGTTCTCTGCCAACGGGGTAGCGACCTATTTTGCGCAGGAAGGTGTTTATCAATTCGCCGATCCCCAGTGGGGCCCACAGGCGCTGCAGTTATTGATGACCTCCAACGGCCTGAGTAATCAGGCTGTTGCAGTGGCGGCTGATACCGGCGTTACCAGTTTCGCAGAGTTGCGCGGGCGTCGTGTGCCCTTTGTCAGGGCGGCGCCCGCGCTTAATATCTCCATGGAGGCCTACCTGGCCTGCGGCGGTTTGACCTGGGAAGATGTTGAACGCGTTGACTTTCCTGGCTACGAGGCCATGTGGGAGGGCGTCATCAATGGCGATGTCGATGTTGCCTTTGGCACAACAGTGTCCGGCCCGACCCGGCGTCTGGAAGCTTCGCCAAGAGGTATTGCCTGGCTGCCTGCGCCTCATGATGATGAGGCATGCTGGCAGGGCATGCATTCGGTAGCTCCATACTTCACGCGCCATATGGCAACCCGTGGTCCCGGCATCAGTGACGAGCAACCGCAGGAAGCAGGCACCTATCCCTATCCCGCATTGATCGCCCAGTCCACCCAGGATGAAGAAATGGTGTACTGGATGACCCGAGTGATTCATGAAAATTTCGATGACTTCAAGGACGCTGACCCAGGTGCAATAGGTTGGCAGCTGGAGCGGCAGGTGTTTGACTGGGTTGTTCCCTATCATGCGGGTGCGGTTCGCTACTGGCGTGAAATCGGTGTCTGGACCGACGAGCTGGATGCGCATAATCAGTCATTGCTGGAACGGCAGCGTGTGCTGGCCGAAGCCTGGGAGGAAGCAGAATCAGCCGGTATCCGGGACCGCGATGAGTTCAGCGAGCACTGGCAGCAGCTGCGTGCCCAGCGGCTCGAGGCAGCCGGTTTTGATCCTGTATGGGAGACCTGGGACTGATGTCGCGATCCACAACCGAGATGCCAGTTGCGGTACGCTGGCTGCTGGCACTGTCAGCGATACTGTGTATTTTCCTTGCCATGGATTCACAGCGACTGCTTTCTGAACAGCCACTGATGGATTTTGTGATTACTGTTCAGAATCATTATTACTATGCTCTGCTTGGGCTGTTGTTGCCGCTGAGTTTTCTGGTGTTTCCCCCATTCGCCAAAGCTCGGCGCTACTGGTACGACATCATCCTGTCGCTTGTCACGTTTGGGATATGTGCTTTCTTCTTTTTCAGTGCAGAGACCATGCTTGACTATGGCTGGGAGTTCGCCGCACCGACCCATGCGGTCTGGATGGCTTACGCGCTCTGGGCACTGACCCTGGAAGCCGTGCGTCGCTGCGGTGGAACAACCCTGTTTGGACTGGTGCTGGTATTCTCAGTTTATCCGGTTTTTGCTGAATTGATGCCCGGTCCGATCTCTGGAATGTCATCAACTCTGGCCAATACTGCCTCGTACCACGTGATGAGTATCGAGAGTATCCTGGGTCTGCCATTTAGAGCCTTTGCACAACTGGTGATCGGTTTCCTGATTTTTGGTGTAGCTTTGCAGCATACGGGAGGTGGTCGTTTTTTCATTAACCTGGCGTTTGCCCTGTTTGGCCATGTCAGAGGTGGTTCAGCCAAAGTCGCCATCGTGTCCAGTGGACTGATGGGTTCCATGAGCGGCAGTGTCATCACTAACGTTTTAACGACTGGCCAGATGACTATTCCGGCAATGAAGAAGGATGGTATGTCACCAGCTTACGCCGGTGGGGTCGAGGCCTGTGCTTCAACGGGTGGCGTGCTGCTGCCGCCAATCATGGGCTCCACCGCGTTTGTCATGGCTACATTTCTGAATGTGCCCTACACCTCGGTAGCACTGGCGGCGGCAATACCTGCGCTGCTGTACTTTTTTGGGCTGTTTGTGCAGGTGGATGCCTACGCTGCCCGCACCGGCCTGAAAGGCACGCCGCGCGAGCAATTGCCAAAACTGGGAGAAACGTTTCGGGATGGCTGGTACTACATCGCGTCATTCGCAGTCCTGATTTTCCTGTTGATCGTCATGCAGCGCGAAGCAGCTGCGCCGTATTTTGCGACAGGCATGCTGCTGGCACTGAATCAACTGTCGCGTGTTCATCGCTGGAACCTGGCGGCTACAGGTCGATTCCTGGTGGCAGCTGGACGCTTGCTCGTGGAGCTGCTGGCCATTATGGCTGGTGTCGGTCTGATTGTTGGAGCCCTCTCCGTCACCGGGCTGTCAGGCACACTGGTTAATGACCTGTTATATCTGGCGGGTGACTCCATCTGGTTGCTACTACTGATGGGCGCACTGACCAGTTTTGTACTTGGTATCGGCATGACAGTGACTGCAGCCTACATCTTTCTGGCCATTGTGCTGGCGCCAGCGCTTGTGCAGGGCGGTCTCAGTCCGATGAGTGTGCACCTGTTCATCCTGTACTGGGGCATGCTGTCATTCATTACGCCACCTGTGGCACTTGGCGCGTTTGCGGCGGCCAGTATCGCTGGCGCTTCGTCGTTGACCACGGGTTTCAAGGCCATGCGTCTGGGAAGTGTGATCTATTTTATTCCCTTCTTTTTTGTGCTCGATCCGGCATTGATCCTGGAAGCTAGCTGGTGGCAGGTGATAACAGGTACGACAACTGTGGCGCTTGGAATCGTGCTGATTGCGGGAGCTTTGCAGGACTACCTGCCGGGATTGGGTTTTCTGGATCGTACTGGGGTGCCTGGCACTGGCGGGCGCCTGCTGACAGGTCTGGGTGGGATTTTAGTTGCCTTGCCCGGCCTTGAGACTTTCGGGCTGGCGGTAGGTGATGCGACGCTGCTTGGCGCTGGCGTTCTGCTATCGGCCGTCGGCATCCTATTGTGCAGACGGCCGTCACAGGCTATTGAAAATAAGGGCGCCCTGTCCTGATCAGGGCTGATAGCGATTGACTGGAGACGGCCCGAAGGATAACCAGGTTTGGGTACTGGTTTGTCCCACGCCCGGCCGGCTCCAGTCGCACACCCCTTCCGGGAATATGCTCTGCAGGCGATTCATCTCAGCATCAGTAAACGTGACCGCATAATCACTGATCTCTATTGGTTTAAGCTGGCACTTCATGATGTCATTGCTGAGAGGGCCGCCGGCCACCAGTCGCAGACCCGCATGTGGCGGATACAAGTGATTGCAGCGTCCGGCAGTATTGTCAAACAGTTGCTGAGTATCGAACTGTGCTGGCTCAACAATTCGCTCGCCGTCAGCGGCAAAGCAGTCGTCCAGCAATTGCGGTGGGCGTGCTGCCACGATTCTTTCTAGCAAGGGGGTCGACTCGTCCTCACGATCGATATTGCTCAACCACTCATCCATCAGGGACAGATTCTCATCCGCCAGTGATATTTCGCTGCCATGGCGTCGGATGACATAGTTATCAGCATGACCGTTATCCCGCTGCAGGCGTGCCCTGGTGGTGAACGAGTAGACGCTTGCGTGGAAGTTTCCCTGATCGTCCAGGTAGAGGCGATCGTCAATGATGGGCACACGTGCCAGACCGGCATCTCCGCTGGTGATTCGTCCCGTTTCATAGGCGATACGTATCGCGTCCGGGTCACCTTGTGTGCGTTCCGGGGTCAGCTGATAGTCGATATTCCAGCCGCCGAAATTCTCATTGATATCCAGAAACTGCTGTTTGGTGATCCGGCCGGCGTTCAGTGCCTCCAGTCCGTACTGCACCCCTGTGTTGTCGTGCGGGCTGCGGGCTACCTGGCGCTGTGTGGGAATCGAAGGAAAGGACTTTTCTCCAAATATGTTACGCATGCCGTCGTAGATTGAGCAACGAACGCCGTCCGGATTCTGCTCGGGATGATACTGCATGGCCTGCGGAATTTCGGCGGGACAGTCGAACGGTGAAATTCGGTCTGGTCGATCCCCCAGCGACTCATCGCACAAATACCAGTTTGGCCAGCCGCCAAGCACCGTGCGTGTTGCTTCATCGAGGCCATTATCGGGATTGTTTGCATACTGGCGCCATGGTCCGCTGCATTCCTGGGCATCTGTGAAATATGTGACCGCATCCGAAAATGTCATGCCTACCAGAAGCCCATCAAGAATGCCGGGGTAGGCGCCGGCTATCAGTAACTGTTGCATGGCGCCGCCAGAGGCGCCGCTGCCGATCGTGTGCACCGGCACACCGTAGTGCTTACTGAAGTGCTCTTTCACCATCATGGCTGTCTCTGCTGACAGGACATCGTTGCAGCCGCCCTGGGCATTTACATTGAGCGTTGACGATGCCACGGCATAGCCTTTCGCCAGAATGCTCTCTCTGAGAACGCCTCCTGTGCTGGTACCCTGAAAATAGCCAGCCTCGCAGCCGCCACCAAAGGTGTATACCAGTCTCTGATTCCATCCATCAGGAGCGGGCTCGACGGCACTCACGGTCTGTCCGTGCTGATACAGTGTGGCAATCTGGTAGATGGCCCGGTTAATGGAGCCGGTTTCCAGTCTGACGATGAATGGTAGCTGCTGGCCTGAAGTTGTTTCAGTGGTAGCCACATCGGTGGGTACCCGGGTCGGGTCTTGCAGCGGCTGAAAGCCTTCGTCTGAGACGCTTTTGTACAGGTAATCGACCCGGGTGGGTACAGAGCAGTCGCCGGCGGACTGACTAGTTTCGAGATACTCTCCGTTGCCGATTGCGAAGCGCCGCGGCTGTTCACTGCCGTCCTCAGCCTGCCGCGGGGCGAGTTCAGAAAGACACAGGTAGGGCTGTTGATGCTCGCCTGAGATGACGGGTCCGGTTATCGGATAATTGACCAGAGTAAGGGCAGCCTGGGCCGCGCCAACGGTCACCCGCACCTCATTGTCACCGTTTTTCAGACCCTCGATAAGGACTCTGGCGGTCTGCAGACCGTCAGCATCTGCCGGAGCGGGCCAGGTAAATGCATCATTATTGACATGAATCTGTGGCAGGGCGCCCTGGCTGTCGTAGACAAGTTCTACCAGCGCTGAACCACCGGTGACCAGATGCGGCGCGCTCGAAAGCATCTGCACATTGACTGACTCTGTGGCCGTTTGCTCTGGGCCAGAGCAGGCTGTCAGCATCAGGCCGGCAATGCTAAGGGCCAGAATCGAAGGGGTTCGCGAAGTGGTGAATGCCTGGGGCATGGCTGTTCTCCCGGTGTTACTGTTGTTATTGTTTAGGTTGAATTATTTGGCAGCTTACACCAAACTGACGAGCTGAACACCCTGTCGTCTCTGGCAATTGAGCTGATAAATGTCCATTCGAAAATACAGTGTTAAGTGGGTGGCCGTGTTGTCTTTGCTGGGCATGCTGCTCTCACCTTTCCTTGATGCCCAGCCACTTCTGGCGCCACCGCCCGAGCGTTCGCCGGGCCAGTCGCAGCTGCCTGAAGATGCGCCCGACCTCGCCGGCGAATTCGCGTTTGTCAGAGTGCAATACGACTCATATTACCGGGGGGGGTTCGGATATGGTCCCTGGTCTGTCGACTTTCCGGCAGCCGACCGCAACTTTCTGAGAGGCGTCTCACGGCTTAGCAATATCAGGGTAATGTCCGAACCTATCGTCCTGCGACTGGACGATGACGAGATCTTCGAGTATCCATTCCTGTACATGCTCGAAGTCGGGCGCAATGGTGGCCCATACTTTTCTCCGCCCGAGTTGCAGAACCTGCGGGAGTACCTGCTGCGAGGTGGTTTCCTGCTGATCGATGACTTCTGGGGTACGCGCGAATGGCAGGCATTCGAAAACTCGTTTCAAATGGTTTTTCCTGAACGTGACATTGTTCAGCTGCCGCCGGACCATGAGATTTTCCGTATCTACTACGATACCAATGGGCCGCAGATGATACCGGCGCTGGGCAACCCGGAGAATATTCCCGAGCGGGATGCCAGTGTCGCGACAACGCACGCCATACTCGATGATATGGGGCGCGTAATGGTGTTAATCAATTTTAACAGCGATATGGGTGATGGCTGGGAGCACACCTACCACCCGAATTATCCAACGCGGCATGCAAATACAGCGTATCAGCTCGGTGTCAATTTTCTGATCTATTCTATGACGCACTGAGCAGCGGCGTGACTAGACTTTTTTGGGATAATCAATCTGCTTGAGCTGCGCTTTGCCAAACTCCAGGCGCGCCCAGCTGTCCACCTCAAACGTTAATTCTGCCACGCAACAGGTTGGCATATTGTCCAGTCGCGCTGATTCGCACAGATCGTTGAACAGATCTGTCAGTGCCGGGTTGTGGCCGACCAGCATGATGACGTCTATATTTTCATCCTGATGTTGCAGCAGGTGCAGCAGGTGGCCGCTGCTGGCCAGATAGATCTGGCGCTCCATGTGGATCAGTTCGTTGGGAATGGACAGGTGAGTGGCAAAAATTTCTGCGGTCGAAACGGTTCGCAGTGCGGGGCTGCAGATGATTCGCTGCGGTTGCGTGCCGCGGGCCAGCATTCTGTCAGCCATCATGGGAGCATCATGGCGACCACGCTCGTTTAATGGCCTGTCGATGTCGCGTTGTGTCTGATCATTCCAACTGGACTTGGCATGACGCACCAGAATCAGCGTTTTCATACAGATGAACTCCAGCCATCTTAATTTCTGGCATTGTATCCATAAACTCGCGCAAAAAACACCATGAATCAGTCGGTTTGCTGGCTGGACAATATCGGCCTAATTGCTCAGAATCATCGACCTGACGCGGTCTCGCAACAACATCGTTCGATTATGACAGTTCCCGGACTTGAATCGGACCAACGCTAATGAGGCCAGACCTGAACAATCAAGAGGATGAAGTTATGCCTGGAATTTACCGCAACAGCGTGCGAGTGGCACTGTTGACCCTGGCGCTGTTTGCGCTGCCCCTGCAGGCCCAGACCTGGGACCTGGCCAGCGAGTTGGAACTTGGTGCTGTCTACACCTCAGGTAACACGGACAATGAAAGTCTGCGGTTTCGGGCTGCATTTGATGCCATTCGTGAACAGTGGTCCTATCGGCTTACGCTGGATGGTTTCCGCTCATCGAAAGATGACGAGCTGGCTGCGCAGCGACTCTATACGGTTGGTAGCGCCACCTACAACTTCGATCCTGATAATTTTGTCATGACCAGGGTGGCTCATGAGACTGACAAGTTCAGTGGCTACGACAGCCAGTCTGATGTATCGGTGAGTTATGGTCAGGTTGTATTCCGCGATCTCGAAGACATGACACTCAGCTACACAGTAGGTGCTGGTATGCGTGTTTCCAGAGGTTCCGACAGTGACGAAGGTGACTTTGAAGAAGCCATTATCCGACTGTCTGCAGATTATAGCTGGGACCTGTCTGACAATGCGCGCTTCCTGCAGACGCTGAGTGCCGATGTTGGTGAGCGCACCACCATTGCACGATCTGAGACCGCCCTGGAGTCAGACATACTGTCAAATCTGTCGATGAAATTTGCGATCAATGTAAAGCATCAGACGGAAGTACCGGTGACCCGTGAGAAGACAGACACTGAAGCTTCCGTGACCCTGCTGCTGCGATTCTGATTGGCGCATAATGGAATACCTGGCGCCCACATCTATTGTTGAAGCTTTGCGCAGTCTGCATCAACACAGGGGCAGTGCCAGGGTTCTGGCGGGAGGCACAAGTGTCCTGCCCGCCCTGAATGATACATCTACAGCACTTGCCGGTGGCGACAAACAATCAGGCTCTGCACCGGTTCTGATCGATATCAAACGCCTTGCCGAACTGAGATCAGTTACGGTTCTGGCTGACGGTGCCCTTATTTTGGGTGCTGCAGTCACCTGTCAGGAGGCTTTGAGTCACCCGGCCATTCAGAAAAGCTGGCAAGGTCTTGCCGAAGCGCTGGCTGCGACAGGACCTGCTCAGATTCGATCCCGTGCGACAATAGGCGGTAAGCTTTGTCAGGCCGCCTCGACAGCGGACGCTGCTGCTGCTTTGATGGCAATTGACGCGTGCTGCCGGGTTGTCAGTGTCAGCGGTGAGCGACTCATTCCTGTTTCCGAATTGATTTTGTCACCGGGTCGAACCTGCCTGCGGACGGATGAACTGCTGGTCAGTATTGAGTTGCCAGCACCTCGCGCAGGTACTGCAGATGCTTACGCCAGAGTAGCTTCACGTTCCAGTCTGGGTAAAACTTATGCTGGTGTCGCAGTCGCCCTCACCCTGAAAGACGACCGTATTGACAGTTGCCGTGTCGCTTTGGCCGCAGTGACTTTGGTGCCGGCATCGGCTGAACGTGCGGCCAGTATGTTAATCGGCAATCGGCTTGAAGCCGATGTGCTGGCTCGTTTTCGGAGACAGGTCGCCGGCGCCTGTCGCGGTGGCACTGATTCCATGCAGACTGCTGATCATAAGGCCCATGTGGCGTCAGAACTGGCCATCAGTGCAGCGCGAACCGCCTGGCAGAGATCTGTCATCAGTCGTTCTGGAGATTCCGGATGAGCATGCATGTGTCATGTGTGATCAATCAGCAGTCGGTAACGCTGGACTGTCAGCCGGGACAGACACTGCTGTCGGTGCTGCACAAGGTGCTGGGAATGACTGGCACTAAAATCGGCTGTGAGAGTGGTTCCTGCGGCGCCTGCACCGTTTTGCTGGAAGGCGATCCGGTATGTGCCTGCCTGGTCCTGGCTGCAGAAGTACAGGGAAAGCATCTCACCACAGTTGAAGGTCTGGGCTCTGATACCAGGCTCCACCCACTGCAGAAGGCGCTGGCTGAACATCAGGCGTTAAGCTGTGGAGCCTGCGGCCCCGGTATGTTGATGGCGGCAGCGGCCCTGTTCAAAAAAGATCCACAGCCGGACAGTTCAGCGGTCGCTGAAGCGCTATCGGGCAATCTGTGCGCCTGTTCGCGCTATCCGCAGATCGTCAGTGCCTTGTCGCAAGCCGTAAAGACATCGACCGAGCCAGGTGGTTGCAGTCGTGCGGCGCTGGCACGAGTAAAGGGGGCAGCAGTGTGCCAGGTGGAGCTGCGGCCCGAGGCTGCCCTGCAGGGGGCAATCCTGCGAAGTCCGTTCGCACATGCCCGAATCTTGCGAGTGGACCTGAGTTGTGCGGCACAGATGGATGGTGTTGCAGCGGTTCTCAGTGCAAAGGATAACCCAGAACTGTGTGGGAATTTGCTGGCGCGGGACAAGGTCCGGTATCAGGGGCAGCCGGTTGCCATTGTGGCCGCGCAGGATGCTGAAACCGCAAAACGCGCTCTTGCTGCGATCGATATAGAATATGCGCTTTTACCCTCTGTTACCTCTGTACGTGCGGCCATGGAGCCAGATGCGCCGCTACTTGATGAGACACTGTTCACACAAGGTGTTGATCCGGCGCCTGCGCAACCATCAAATATTGCCCGGCGCCATACTTCCCGAAAGGGCCAGCCCGACAAGGCCTTTGCCCTTGCTGAGGTCATGCTGGGTGATGAAATCGAGTGCCTGCCGGTGCTGACTGGTGGTTTTGAGCCAGCTGTCAGCATTGCCTTGAATGAAACTGGGGAGGACCGGGTCGGCTGCGACGACGATAGTTCGCCCCCAGCCCGTTCGCTGTCCAGGCAGGTATTGCCTTTGGCCGAGCTGTTGCGCCTGCAGACAGGACAGCCTGTCTGCATCAAGTCACATCCTGCATCGGTGCTCTCATTGACGCCGGCCGTTTTTGCCAGCTTTCGTCTGGGTGCGCTCAATGATGGCACTCTGAAGGTTGCGGAAGCCGTGTTTTGCTGTCAATCGGGGGCAGCGGCGGCACCCCTGGCAGCTGAAATATGCGCACTCGCGTTTGCCAGTTATCAATTGCCGAATCAGAACCTGATCGCCTACGACGTTATTGCCAATACGCCGCCGCAGAACCTGCATCTGGAAGCAGCAGCTATGGCCGCACTGCTTGTTACCGAAACCGCGATGGATGCATTGTCACGCAAGCTGCGGATCGACCCTCTGGCCTTGCGTCTGCAAAATGCCAGGCAGCGCGACTCGCTGATGGCAGCAAGTGAGCACGAACAATATCGGCAGCCAGTGGCTGCAACAGGTGGGCGGGGTATCGCTCACGCCATGGGCTGCACGCATGTGTGTGACATCGAGCTGGATGCCCTGTCCGGGCAGGTCAGGGTCACGCGATATACTGTGTTCGTGGGCGCTGCCGATGCAAAAGCCGGTGGGGATGACAATCTTTTTCAGCAGGCGCTGGCCGAGGCATTTCGTCAGATAGTGAACGAAGCGGTCATGTTCGACGAAAATGGAAGTTTGCACGATATTGACGTCATGCATTATCGTATGCCGGCTGTGCTGGATTTGCCCGCAGTCGAGGCCGTGTGGCTTGCCAGCAGTGAAAACACAGAACAAGCAGAGCCTGGTGCCAGTACACAAAGTGCATTGGGTGTTGCCACGGCTGTTGCGGCAGCAGCGATCGCGAATGCGGTAGCCAACGCTGTGGGTGGCAATCTGCGCGAGTTCCCCATCAACCCTGCCTCTATACACAAGGCATTAAAACGAGCAGCGCTGCGGCGACGATGATGCATTCCCCCAAACGTAAACTCTTTCTGGATCTGGTGCGCGCCGTTTTCCGGCTTAACGGACTATTGCTTGCTGATGGTGACCGAATGGCCGAGCGGGTTGGTCTGACAAGCGCCCGCTGGAAGGTTATTGGTATCGTGGCGTTGTCGAACTCTGGTGTCACGGTTCCTTCCATCGCCAGGTCGCTTGGCCAATCGCGTCAGGCAGTGCAGCGAATCACTGACGTCATGGCGGCTGATGACCTGCTTGCCTATGTTGAAAATCCGCGCCACAAACGCTCGGCACTGGTACAGCTGACCGAACACGGGCAGGAGGTCTATAGCGCCTTGCGGTCACTTCAGGACCCTTGGGCCATTGGGTTAACGGATGACGTTCCAACAGCAGAGCTGGAAACCAGTCTGCGTCTGATTCAGCGACTGATCAACCGGATGGAGTAGGCCATTCATGGCGGAGCTGCTCTACAGTACCGACCAGATTCGGGATATGGATGCCAGAGCCATCGCCTCTGGCATTGATGCGTTTGATCTGATGTGTCAGGCCGCCGCCTCAGCATGGCGACAGATGCAGAAACTGTGGCCCGATGCCGAGCGGATTGCCGTGTTGTGCGGTCCAGGCAATAACGGTGGTGACGGCCTTGTGATGGCCTCACTTGCCCGTGAACAGGGGCTGGACGTGACAGCGTTCCTGATGGTCGACAGTTCCAGGTTGAAGGGTGCTGCTGCTCAGGCGTGGCAACTGGCAAGGCAGTCTGAAGTCGCCATTAAGCCCTGGCAAAATGATGATTTTTATAATTATTGCCGCTCCGAGTCGGCGTCAGTGGTGATTGTCGATGCCATGCTTGGCAATGGGGCGCGCGCTGGCCTGACGGGTGACTTCCTGGCTGCCACTGAACGTGTCAATTCACTGGATCTTCCTGTGCTGGCCATCGATCAGCCCACCGGCGTCAATGCCAATTCAGGGTCGGTCAAGGACGTGGCAGTTCGCGCCAGCGCGACCATCAGTTTCATCGCCCGGACTCAGGGGCTGTATACCGGGGATGCTGTCGACTACTGCGGAAGGCATTGCTTCGACAATCTTGGCCTGCCTGAACGTCTGGGTAACATGACAGCGAGCTGGCCACCAGTCGCGCGCGCCATTTTCGCTGATGATGCTCTTGAGGCATTGCAACCCCGCGCAAAGAGCGCCCACAAAGGTGCGGCTGGCCGTGCGGTGGTAGTCGGAGGCGATGACGGTTTTGGTGGTGCTGCGCTCCTGACGGCGGGCGCTGCAGTCCGGGGGGGAGCCGGCACAGTAACCCTGCTGACGCGAAGCCAGCATCGAACAGCGATGCTGGTACGCCAGCCCGAGGTAATGGTTCAGCCAGTGGATGACTGGCATGTCCTGCAGGGCGCAGCGTTGCGATCACTGCTCACTCAGGCCAGCGCACTGGCAATTGGCCCCGGGCTCGGAAAAAGTGATTGGTCAATCAATGTATTGCGCGAAATTCTGGATTGGGTGGCTGACGCTGGCGCACCGCTGGTTCTGGATGCTGATGCGCTGAATCTGCTGGCTATGCAAAAACTGGCCTGGGGTGATCTGGCGCCGGCTGAGGCGCGAGCGCGCTGGGTCATCACGCCTCATCCTGGCGAGGCCGCCAGGCTACTGGGCTGTAGCGTGGCGGAAATCCAGTCTGATCGTTTCGCCGCGGTTCGCAAGTTGCAGTCTTTGGCGGGTACGGTCTGTCTGTTGAAAGGAGCGGGATCTCTTCTGGCTTTCCCCGATTCGGATGTGATTGATGTATGCATGCATGGTAATCCGGGCATGGCATCAGGCGGCATGGGCGACGTGCTGTCAGGGTTTATGGTGGCGCTGCTGGCTCAGGGACTGCCCTCTGCCGACGCCGCCCGGCTGGCGGTGTGTCTGCACGCAAAGGCAGCAGATTTGCTGGCGGCGCAATTCGGCGAGCGCGGCCTCCTGGCCAGCGACCTGCCCGCCACTTTCCGCAAGCTGCTCAATAAAATGCAGGATAGCCTGGTATGAATGTGAGTAGTTACTATCTTGAAACAGAAGGCCAGACCGAGAAGTTTGGTGCTGTGTTGGCCAATGCGATAAGTGTAAGTGCTGCTGCCGGACATGGCGCTGTTGTCTACCTGCACGGTGATCTCGGTATGGGTAAGACGACACTCAGTCGCGGACTGATCAGGGCCCTCGGGCATCAGGGCGCAGTGAAAAGTCCGACCTACACGCTGGTAGAACCTTACGAAGATTTTCAGTTTCCCCTCTATCACTTTGATCTGTATAGACTATCAGATCCTGAAGAGGTAGAATTCCTGGGCGTTGACGACTACTTCCAGCCGCCCGCGGTCTGCGTGATCGAATGGGCTGAGAAAGGCAAAGGATTTTTGCCGCTGCCGGACATCGAGTTGACCTTGTCCAGTGGTCCGGGAGTGAAACAGCGCGGACGGCAGATTCAGTGTCGTGCAACGACGCAGGCAGGTCGAGAAATTATGGAGCGAGTCGTGTGGCCGCATAGCCCCGCTCGCTGAAGCAGCTATGAGCAGGGTTACGGTCGATGCGATCGCAGGCAGCAGTTTTCCAGTGTCATGTCAGAAACGTCAGAGGCCATGTCTTCTGTCGTTCGAATCATGCTGACCGAAAATCTGCAGCGTCCCGCCTGGTTTTACTGCTTCTGTCGGCTCTGATGAGCGGCTCGGTATTGGCCGCTGATATTGACGATCTGCGCGTCTGGCAGTCACCTGACTACACACGGGTCGTGCTGGACCTGAGTGAACCAGCCCAGTACTCAGTGTTTGTACTTGATAACCCGCATCGTGTCGTGATCGACATCGAACGCTCCCAATTGCGAGTCGATACGGGTCGCGTTCCCCTGACTGATGTGCCGGTGCGCAATATCCGCAGCGCTGCGCGCAACCAGACCGACACCAGAATCGTGCTGGATATGGCCGAAGCGGTTAACCCGAGCAGCTACTTGCTGCCGCCTGATGTTGAGGCTGGCGACCGGCTGGTGATCGATCTTTACGGGCTTGATCGCGAAGTGCCGCCGCCCGCACAGATGGTCAGCACGCCAGCAGCCGTTGAGCAGAACACGGTGAGCCTCCGGGATATCGTCGTGGCGATTGACGCCGGACACGGTGGCCGCGATCCCGGTGCCATCGGCTATGATGGGCGAATCCGCGAGAAAGACGTGGCGCTGGCAATTTCGCAGGCAATCAGTGATCGCCTGCGCTCACTGCCGGGCTACCAGCCGGTAATGATTCGCAATGCAGATTTCCATGTGCAGCTGCAGGAGCGCCCGATGCTGGCACGTGACAATCGGGCCGACATATTCCTGTCCATCCATGCAGATTCCTACAGCACCTCCCGAGCTGAGGGCATAACGGTCTACGCGCTGTCGCAAACCACCGCCGAAGACGAAAATATCCGTCGGGTCACCGAGAAAGAAAACTCTGCCGCATTGCTGGGTGGCAGCGCCGGTGACACCAGTCTGCGCGACTTTGAGGATGATCTGGCATTGACGCTGCTGGATATCTCCATGTCCTGGAGTATTGAGCAAAGCATGGCGGCCGGCTCCTACATCTTAAATTCTCTGGGTCAGGTCGCCACCCTGCGTCGCGACAAGCCCCAGCAGGGCAATCTTTGGGTGCTGCGCTCGCCAGACATCCCGTCACTGCTGATCGAAACCGGCTATCTTTCCAATCCGAGCGAGGCTCGAAAACTCACCTCGCCTGCTTACCAGCAGCGTCTGGCCGACGCCATCGTCCAGGGTGTCATGAACTATTTTTACGAACGCCCGCCGGAAGGCTCGCTACTGGCATGGCAAAAGGCCAATAATCAGGGGCCGGATCGGCAGTATGTTGTGGTCCGTGGCGACAGTCTCTCCATGATTGCGCAGCGCCACAATATCGGTCTGGCCCAACTGCGTGCCGCCAACAGCCTGAGTGGCGACACTATTCATGTTGGTCAACGCCTGCTGATTCCGGGCGGCGGGCCGCAGACAATCGCGCTGTCTGCGCCACCGACCGTTTACGAACACACCATCAGCCGGGGTGAGACGCTCTCCGGTATTGCCGACCGATATCAGGTCAGTCTGTCGCGATTGCGCGAGGCCAATCAGCTCAGGGGTGATACAATTCGGGTCGGTCAGATCCTGATCATCCCGGCATCGTAACAACAGGTTTACCCATGAAACGCATTGCACTGCTCAGCCAACGTCTGGCCAACCAGATTGCGGCCGGCGAGGTCGTCGAGCGCCCAGCCTCGGTCGTCAAGGAACTGATGGAGAACAGTCTCGATGCAGGGGCCAGCCGTGTAGATGTTGAGGTCGAGCAGGGCGGCAGCAAGCTGATCCGGATTCGCGACAACGGGACGGGCATTCCCCGCGACGACCTGACGCTGGCGCTGAGCCGTCACGCTACCAGCAAGATTGTCGAGCTGGACGATCTGGAGAACATAGAAAGCCTGGGCTTTCGTGGTGAGGCTCTGGCCAGTATCAGCTCGGTTTCACGACTGATGCTGGTCTCCAGGTCTGAGCACGCCCAGGAAGAGGGTGGCTGGCAGGTCGAAGCAGCAGGACAGGAAATGACTGCCACGCTAAGCCCGGCGCCACACCCGCAAGGTACTAGCGTTGAAGTTCGTGATCTGTTTTTTAATACACCGGCGCGCAAAAAATTTCTGCGGACTGAAAATACCGAGTTCGGCCGGATTGATGAGGTTGTCAAACGTATTGCGCTGAGCCGTTTTGATGTCGGAGTGACCCTGCGTCACAACCAGCGCACGGTGCATCAACTGCAGCCCGCGCAGACTATTCAGGAGAAACAGCGACGCATTGGCCTGGTCTGTGGGCCTGCATTTCTGGAGCATGCTGTTTTTATCGAGATGGAAGCATCCGGTCTGCGTTTGTGGGGTTGGGTTTGTTTGCCGACGTTTTCGCGCAGTCAGCCAGACCTGCAGTACTTTTACGTCAATGGCCGTGTGATACGCGACAAGCTGGTCTCGCATGCTATCAAGCAGGCGTACCGTGATGTGCTGTTTGGCGGCCGGCATCCGGCGTTTGTTTTATACCTGGAGCTGCAGCCATCGCTGGTCGATGTCAATGTTCATCCGACCAAGCATGAGGTGCGATTCCGTGACCAGCGCCTGGTTCATGACTTTCTGTTCCGCTCATTACACAAGGCCCTGGCCGATGTGCGCCCCAGCGATCACATGCAGGGCTCGTCAGATCGCGACGATAATGTCATGGGGCAGTCGAGCGCTGACAACTGGCAGAAGCCGGTTGAGCAGGCATCCCTGGGCTTGCGTGTTGATCAGAGCACGGGCGAAATTCTCCATACTGATTCTGCGCCGGTGTCGCAAAACAGTGCTCAGCGCTTTTCCAGTTACAGCGGGGCCAGCAGCAACAGTCGCGTCTTGGCTGACCAGGCGGCGCTCTATCAGAGCCTGGGTGAAGACAAGGAAATTCCGCCACTCGGATTTGCCCTGGCGCAGCTGCACGGCGTCTACATTCTGGCGCAGAATGCTGAAGGGCTGATTGTTGTGGATATGCATGCTGCGCACGAACGCATCACCTATGAACGCATGAAAACCGCCTGCGACACGCAGGGCATCAAGGCTCAGCCGCTGCTTGTGCCGGTCTCTCTGGCGGTCAGTCGCGCCGAGGCGGATTGTGCTGAGGAGCAGTC
Source organism: Pseudohongiella sp. SYSU M77423 (assembly GCF_029911965.1). Lineage (NCBI taxonomy): Bacteria > Pseudomonadati > Pseudomonadota > Gammaproteobacteria > Pseudomonadales > Pseudohongiellaceae > Pseudohongiella > Pseudohongiella sp. SYSU M77423. The sequence continues at coordinate 336,971 of NZ_JARYTH010000003.1, forward strand.
ACAGTCACTGGCCGAGCTGGGTTTCGAGCTGGAAAGAGTTGCCGAAGAATCGATTGTCGTGCGCCAGGTACCGACTCTGCTGGCCCGCGCAAATGTTGAGCAGCTGGTACGCGATGTGTTGTCTGATATTCGCGAGCACGGCCAGAGTGAACGAATAAGTGCCTATCGTGACGAGTTGCTGTCGACCATGGCCTGCCATGGGTCAGTGCGCGCCAATCGGCAATTGAGTATCCCCGAGATGAACTCACTGCTGCGCCAGATGGAGCAGACCGAACGCAGCGGACAGTGCAATCACGGGCGTCCCACCTGGGTCTACCAGAGTATGAGTGACCTGGACAAACTTTTCCTGCGTGGCAGGTAGGCCAATGCCAGTCACCAAAATTGATCTTGCAGGTTTTCAGCCCGAAAACTGTCCTGCCATTTGCCTGATGGGACCCACCGCGTCCGGAAAGACCGCGCTGGCAATAGAGCTCGTCCAACGACTGCCCATGGAAATTATCAACGTCGATTCGGCACAGATATTTCGCGATATGGATATCGGCACGGGCAAGCCAGATGCGGCGACACTGGCACTGGCGCCCCACCGGCTCATCGATTTTCTGGATCCTGCGCAGAGTTATTCGGCAGCTCAGTTCTGCATTGACGCCCGCCGGGAAATGCAGGACATCCGCCAACAAGGCAAAGTGCCATTGCTGGTTGGTGGCACCATGCTCTACTTCAAGGCCTTGCGGGATGGGCTGGCAGACATGCCGGCGGCAGATCAGGCGGTGCGTGATGAGATTATCAGGATTGCTGATGCAGAGGGCTGGCCCGCGGTCCATCAGCGTCTGGCCGAGGTCGACCCGCATTCCGCGCAACGGATCCACCCCAATGACCCCCAACGTCTGCAGCGGGCGCTGGAGGTTTTTATGGTCAGTGGTCGTCCCATGTCCGAGCTGCACGAGCAACAGGCTTCGCCGGCTACATCTGAGCCATTACTGTTCCTGTCGATCCAGCCGTCACAGCGCAGCGTATTGCACATGAAGATCGAAAGACGCTTTTTACAGATGGTTGCCGATGGCCTGGTGGCAGAGGTAGAGCGGTTGTACAGGCGCGGTGATCTGGACACCACGATGCCTTCGGTCCGGTGCGTGGGATATCGTCAGGTATGGCAGTATCTCGATGGCGAATTCAGCTATGATGAGATGCTGGAAAGAGGTATCATTGCGACGCGGCAACTGGCTAAACGGCAGGTAACCTGGCTTAGAGGCTGGGCCGATCTGACGGACTTTGACAGTGAAAGCAGCGACGTTTTGGACAAGGTCTTGAAAACCATCCAGGCTGCCTCCATATCTTCGCTTAGATGACATGGCCGTGACGGAACTTAGTTCGGCTGGACGGATCCCAAATGCTGGTTAACACGGTTTTAGCGTAAATTTTAAGGAGAATAGCAATGTCAAAAGGGCATTCCTTACAAGACCCTTTCCTGAATGTGCTCAGAAAAGAGCGTATTCCCGTATCCATCTACCTGGTCAGTGGCATCAAGCTGCAGGGCCAGATCGAGTCTTTTGATCAGTTTGTGATCCTGCTGAAAAACGCCGTGAACCAGATGGTCTACAAGCACGCAATTTCCACGGTCGTCCCGGCCCGAACGGTCAAGATCCCGACCCAGGGCAGCGACCTGAACCAAGATGACGATGAGTCTGCACCAGGTAATATTGCCTGAATCGAGGGCATGATTGTTTTTTGAGCGTCCTGAAGGAGGTGAGACCTCCGTTCTTGTTCATATCGACCTGGATTCCGAGCGAGAACAGGAAGATCCGATAGAGTTTGAAGAGTTGGTCAGGTCGTCCGGTGCCGATCCAGTCTGCTTTATTAAAGGCAGCCGGAAAACGCCGGACGCGCGGACTTTTGTGGGTCAGGGCAAGCTCGAAGAAATCGCCGCTGCGGTCAAGGAGTATGAGGCAGCACTGGTGCTGTTCAATCACGCCCTGTCCCCCAGCCAGGAGCGGAATCTTGAAAAAGCGCTCAAATGCCGGGTGCTTGACCGCACAGGCCTGATCCTGGATATCTTCGCTCAGCGTGCCAGAACCTACGAGGGCAAACTCCAGGTCGAGCTGGCGCAGCTGCAGCACACGGTGACCCGGCTGAAGCGTGGCTGGACGCACCTTGATCGCCAGAAGGGCGGCGTGAACCTGCGTGGTGCGGGTGAAACCCAGCTGGAACTTGACCAGCGCATGATTCGTCAGCGCATCAAGAATATCAACAAGAGCCTGGAGAAGGTGCGTGCCCAGCGTGAACAGGGTCGTCGCTCGCGCAAGCGTGCCGAGGTTCCGATTGTTTCGCTCGTTGGGTATACCAACGCGGGCAAATCATCACTCTTCAACCGCATGACATCAGCGGAAATTTACGCCGCCGATCAACTGTTCGCGACGTTGGATGCGACGCTGCGACGCATTGACGTTCCCTCCTTCGGCGAGGCGATTCTGGTCGATACGGTTGGCTTCATAAGTCATTTGCCTCATAAGCTTGTCGAGGCATTTCGTGCGACGCTTGAAGAGACCAGCCAGGCGGACCTGCTGCTTCATGTCGTTGATGTCGCCAATGAAGATCATGATTATTACATCGAACAGGTCCATGAAGTTCTTACAGAAATCGGTGCGGATGAGATACCCACAGTGCAGGTCCTGAACAAAATCGACCTGCTGGACGGATTCGTACCGCGCATCGATCGTGACGATCAGGGGCAACCCCAGCGTGTCTGGATGTCAGCCCGCACTGGTGAAGGTGCTGATCTGCTCTTGCAAGCAATCAGCGAAATGCTGGGTCACGATATAGTCAATCAGCATTTGACGCTGGCGCCTGATCAGGGGCGGCTGCGAGCCAAGCTTTACGCGCGTGGGGCCGTGACCGCCGAACGCGTCGATGAGCAGGGTCAGGTTGTGCTCGGGATCAAGATGCCACGTGCCGACTTCGAACGGCTGCTGCAGGAAGACGACAGGCGCTAATCACCGGCAGTAATGCTGGGTTAATAGACAATAATTCGTTAAAATCGACCGGCATTCGCTGGGTATGGAGTAAACGATGGCTTGGAACGAACCTGGAAACAAAGGTAACGACAACGACCCCTGGGGGGGTGGTAGTGGTGGTGGCGGCGGTCGTCGTGGCGGCGATCAGGGTCCGCCCGACCTGGATGAGGTGCTGCGTAATCTGAGCAAAAAGGTAAACTCGCTGCTGGGCGGCAAAAGTGGTCGGTCTGGTGGTGGCTCCTCAGGCTCCGGTGGTTCCGGCGTATCTGCCGGCATGCTGGGCGGAGTTATCGTACTGGTAGCCGTGGTCTGGGCTGCAATGGGCTTCTACACGATCGACGAAGCGGAGCGCGGTGTTGTTCTCCGATTCGGTGAGTTGCGTGAAGAAGTGGTGATGCCCGGTCTGCGCTGGAATCCCCCGCTGATCGACGAAGTTACCAAGGTTAACATCTCGCGTGTAAATACCCGTTCCTACTCAAACGACATGCTGACCACTGACGAGAACATCGTAACTGTGTCTGTGTCTGTGCAGTATGTGGTAAATGATCCGGTGCAGTATGTTGTGCAGGTTCGTGAACCTCAGCGCGGTCTTGACCAGGCCGTCGAGTCCGCGATTCGCCACGTGGTAGGTGGAACCACCATGGACCGTGTTCTGACTCAGGGTCGTGCAGACGTCGCTGCCGAAGTTCGCGAACGCACCCAGAGCTACATGGAGAATTACCAGACCGGTATCATGGTTACTCAGGTCAACGTTGAAAACGCGCAGCCGCCGGTTGCCGTGCAGGCAGCGTTTGACGATGTGATCCGCGCCCGTGAAGATGAGCAGCGTGCCCAGAACCAGGCACTCGCCTATGCCAACCGGGTGATTCCGGAGGCGCGCGGTGAGGCGCAGCGAATCATAGAGCAGGCAAATGCCTACCGTGATGAAGTGATTGCCCGGGCCGAGGGTGAATCCTTCCGCTTTGAGCAATTGCTGACCGAGTATCAACAAGCCCCATCGGTAACCCGTCAGCGACTTTACATCGACGCCATCGAAGACGTTCTGTCGAATACCAGCAAAGTGCTGGTTGATGTGGAGGGCGGTAACAACATGATGTTCCTGCCTCTTGATCGTCTGATGTCAGGCAGCATGGATTCAGCAACTGGCGAGCAGCAGTCAGGACGACTGCAATTGAACAGCCAGCAGCTGCGTGATCTGGCTGACCAGGTGACGCGTGAACTCAATGCCCAGGCAGGGTCGGATCGCTCGCGAGTCCAGAACCTGCCGGTTAGGAGGTAACAGTACATGAAGAATATCTTTGTTGGAGCATTTGTTATTGTTGCCGTGTTGGTAGGTGCCAACTCGATTTTTGTGGTCAAGGAAACCGAGCGTGCCGTGATGCTGCGTTTCGGTAACATCGTTGAGGCAGATATCCCACCGGGACTGCATTTCAAGATTCCCTACGTGAATACCGTTCGCAAATTTGATGCACGGGTGCTGACAGTTGATTCGTCTCCCCAGCGCTACCTGACACTCGAGCAGAAGGCATTGCTGGTGGACTCCTATGCCATGTGGCGGATTTCTGACGTGCAGCGCTTCTACACGGCTACATCTGGCGACGAGACACGCGCCAACCAGCTGCTGGCGCAGCGGGTGAACGACGGTCTGCGTAACAAGTTTGGTGAGCGTGATCTGCAGGAAGTGGTGTCCGGTCAACGTGATGCGCTGATGATGGAGCTGACCCAGGAGCTCAATACCTACGCGTCCGACGAGTACGGCATTGAGGTTATTGATGTGCGCGTAAAGCGTATCGACCTGCCTGATGACGTTCGCTCATCTGTTTACGAGCGTATGACCTCAGAGCGTCAGCGTGAAGCGCAGCAGCTGCGCTCTCGTGGTAACGAGTTGGCCATTGGCATCGAAGCTGATGCTGACCGCCAGGAAGCAGTGCTGCTGGTAGAAGCATACCGGGACGCAGAACGAATCCGCGGTGAGGGCGATGCTCAGGCGGCCAGTATTTACTCATCAGCATTCACCAAGGATGAGGAGTTTTACGCCTTCACGCGCAGCCTTAACTCCTACCGTAATACGTTCTCTTCAAAACAGGATGTGCTGTTGCTGGAACCAGACAGCGATTACTTCCGATACATGAGAGAAGATCAGACGCCATGACTGCTTGTCCCGGCCCGGATTAACGGGCCGGGACTCGTCGGGCAATGCTTGAACACAGGATGACATCATGACACGCGCTGACCGCTGGCTCTTGCCGGAAGGGGTAGAGGAATTATTGCCCCCGCAAGCCCAGAAACTGGAAACTCTGCGTCGCGAAATTCTCGATCTGTACCGAAGTTGGGGCTATGAGTTCGTCATGACCCCACTGATCGAATATCTGGACTCACTTCTGGTTGGATCCTCTCACGATCTGGATCTGCATACCTTCAAACTGACGGATCAATTAAGCGGGCGAATGATGGGCCTGCGTGCTGACATCACCCCACAGGTTGCCCGTATCGATGCCAGAAACCTGCATCGCAATGGCCCGGTGCGCCTGTGTTATGCCGACAGTGTTGTGCACACCCGCCCGCAGGGACTACTCACATCACGCGTGCCGATCCGGATTGGCGCGGAGCTGTTCGGTCACCAGAGTGTCGCCTGTGATATTGAATTGATTGCGCTAATGGCACGCACGCTGCAAGTGGCTGATGCCGGGCCGATTCACATTGTGCTTGGGCACGTGGGTATTTTCCGCAGCCTGGTTGCTGCCGCCGGTCTTAGCAAAGAGCTGGAGACCGAACTGTTCGACGCCATGCAGCGCAAGGCCTACAATGATATTGATGAATGGGTTGATGCACAGATAGCCAATCCCAATCATGCGCAGATGTTACGCACGCTGGCGCGTCTGAGTGGTGGTCGCGAGGTGCTGGATCAGGCGCGCGAAGCGCTGGCACACGCTCCACCTCAGGTGCGGGAAGCTTTGGAAGAAGTCGTGAGTATTGCCGACGCACTGGGCCAGCGTCTCGATCCATCTATTTCAGTCGGATTTGACCTGTCGGAGTTACGCGGGTATGAATACCATACCGGTATCGTATTTGCGGCTTACACCCCCCAATATGGCAAGGCCATCGCCAGAGGCGGGCGTTACGATGATATCGGACAGGTATTCGGGCGAGCACGCCCTGCGTCGGGATTCGACGCAGATCTGAAGATTCTGACGCGGCTCAGCGCCAGGGAAATGGCGACTGGCCAGCGCATTCTGGCGCCTGCAAGCGTGGATCCGGCGTTGCTGGCCCAGATCGAAGCACTCAGGGACAGTGGTGCGATTGTCATCACACAGCTCGACGAGACAACTGTTTCGGAAGAATTACTGCATGAATTACAGTGCACACATCGTATAATTGCCGCGCCGCAGGGTGGCTGGCAGTTGGTCGCACTGACATCCACTACCGTTTGAAATTTATCGCACAGAGATTAGTACCATGGGTAAAAGCGTTGTTGTTTTGGGCACACAATGGGGAGATGAAGGCAAGGGCAAGATTGTCGACCTGCTGACTGAGCAGGCGGCGGTGGTGACCCGCTTTCAGGGCGGACACAATGCCGGACACACGCTGGTGATTGGTGGCAAGAAAACAGTTCTGCACCTGATTCCCTCTGGTATTCTGCGCGAAGACGTGACCTGTGTTATCGGCAATGGCGTGGTAGTCAGCCTGGAAGCCCTGCTCAAAGAAATCGGACAACTGGAAGCGCAAGGCATTCCGGTGCGCGAACGCCTCAAAATAAGTGGTGCCAGCCCTGTCATTCTGCCATCCCATGTGGCCCTGGATCAGGCGCGTGAACAGCGACTTGGCGCCGGCAAGATCGGCACCACCGGTCGTGGTATTGGCCCGGCCTATGAAGACAAAGTAGCCCGGCGCGGTATTCGAATCGGCGAACTGTTTAATGCTGAGCATTTCGCGGAGCGTCTGCGTGAAGTCATGGAGTACCATAATTTCATGCTGACTCAGTACTATCAGGTCGACGCCGTTGACTATGACAAGACACTGGCAGAGTGTCTGGCTTACGCTGAGCAGGTGCGGCCGATGCTGGCAGATACCGTGGACCTGATTCACGCTCACCGCAAGGCCGGTGATAACCTGATGTTCGAAGGTGCACAGGGCTCATTGCTGGATATTGACCATGGCACCTACCCGTTTGTAACTTCTTCCAACACAACTGCCGGTGGCACAGCCACTGGCAGTGGTTACGGCCCGCTGTATCTGGATTACGTGCTTGGTATCACCAAGGCCTACACAACCCGTGTAGGCTCAGGTCCTTTCCCGACCGAGCTGTTCGACAATGTCGGCAAACATCTGGCAACTGTAGGCATGGAGAAAGGCGCGACAACAGGGCGAGATCGCCGCTGTGGCTGGTTTGACGCAGCCGCCGTCAAGCTGGCCATACGCATCAACAGCGTTTCGGGTATCTGTCTGACCAAGCTGGACGTGCTTGATGGTCTGGAGTCCATCAAAGTGTGCACTGGTTATGAAGGCCAGGATGAAGCTCAGAACGGCCTGATGACCGTTGATCGCTACGAACAGCTCAAGCCAATCTACAAGGAATTGCCGGGCTGGAGCGAGTCCACCGTCGGCATTCGCTCTCTGGAGGAGCTGCCGGAAAATGCTCGCGCCTACATCAAATATATTGAAGAGGTGATTGAGGCGCCGGTGGATATTATCTCCACCGGTCCGGATCGTGATGAGACCATCATCCTCAGACACCCCTTCGGCGCCTGATACCGCCGGCATTGTCCTGTACCCTGACTGTCTGCAAAATAAGCGTTGGCCAACTTCACGCATGATGCGGTTGGCCTGCTAAACTGATAGTCAACGCTAAATAGACAGTCCGGGGTAAGCATGGATTTTCTGTCCATCAACAGTCTTTTTCTGATTGGCGCACTGCTGGTGGGTTTCAGTGTGCTGGTCAGTGCCCTGTCATCCCGGCTGGGTATTCCCATCCTGGTCATTTTTCTCGGCGTAGGTATCCTTGCGGGCGAAGAGGGTATTGGCCGCATCCAGTTTGATGACTACACCCTGGCGTTTATCGCCAGCAATCTCGCGCTGGCGGTTATCCTGTTTGACGGTGGTATGCGCACGCGGGTGGCTACTTTTAAAGTCGCTCTGGGTCCTGCACTGTCATTGGCTACCTTCGGCGTTGTCATTACTGCCAGCCTCACTGGACTGGTGGCCGCGTGGCTATTTGAGCTCAGCCTGTTACAGGGATTGCTGATCGGTGCCATCGTTGGGTCCACTGACGCCGCCGCGGTTTTTTCGCTGCTGGGTGGTAAACACATCAATGAGCGGGTCAAGGCCACGCTGGAAATCGAGTCAGGCAGTAACGACCCGATGGCAATCTTCCTGACGGTCACGCTGATTGGCATGCTGGCACAGGTGCAACAGGCAGGTCAGACCTCGGTGTTGAGCTTTGCCATACAACTGGCGCAGCAGTTTGGTTTTGGTATCGTGTTCGGTATCGCCGGTGGCTGGCTGCTGTTGAAGCTTATCAACCGCTCAACCCTTGCCAACGGTCTGTATCCATTGCTCGCAGTCAGTGGTGGGCTGTTGTTATTCGCCCTGACCAACTACGCCGGTGGCAGCGGCTTTCTGGCCATCTATTTGTGTGGTCTGTTCCTGGGTAACCGGCCGCTTCGCAGCCGCGTTTCCATTCTGAGCGTTCTGGATGGGCTTGCCTGGCTTAGCCAGATCAGCATGTTCCTGATCCTGGGGCTGCTGCTGACGCCCAGCGATCTGCTTCCAATCGCATTGCCGGGAATGCTGCTTGCACTTTGGATGATTCTGATTGCCCGCCCCCTGGCAGTGATGCTGAGCCTGGCATTTTTTAGCCGATTCAAATGGCGCGAGCGGTGGTATATCTCCTGGCTGGGTCTGCGTGGTGCGGTGCCCATCATTCTGGCGGTGTTCCCGGTAATGGCAGGGCTGCCAGAGTCGCAGCTGTACTTTAATCTGGCCTTCTTTGTGGTGCTGGTATCGCTGCTCGTCCAGGGCGCCTCCATTCCAATGGCCACCCGCCTGGCACGGGTGCAGGTGCCTTCACAGCCGCAGCCGATCTCGCGTTCTGGGCTGGAAATACACCCGACCAGTGAATGGGAGCTGTTTGTTTACCGGCTTGGGGCGGAAAAGTGGTGCATTGGGCGAGAGCTGCGCAAATTGCGCATGCCCGAGGGCACGCGGATTGCGGCGCTGTTCCGCGGCCGTGAGCTGCTGCACCCTACCGGTAGCACACGACTTCTGGCTGACGATATTCTGTGTATTGTTGGCCATGAACACGATCTCCCGGCTTTGGGCAAGCTGTTCAGCGAAGCACCTGCGCGCGGCATGGATGACTGGTTCTTCGGTGACTTCATTCTGGACGCCGCCGCCCGACTTGCCGATCTGGCGCCGGTCTATGGTCTGCATCCAGGCACTGATATCAGCGATCAGACGATTGGCGAGTACCTTAACCGCCGCATGGGTGGCAAGCCAGTACTGGGCGATCAGCTCGAGTGGCAGGGATTTGTCTGGACCATCGCTGCAATGGACGAAGGACAGATTAAACGGGTTGGCATGAAGCTGGCGCGCTGAGCGGCCACCTGTCAATTGATCCCGTTTCAGGTACACTGAGCTACCCTGATAGAGACTACTACCAACTATAAGAATTGAGTATAACAGGAGACTTACATGCCCTTCCGTAAACTGATTACCCGCCTGGGCGTTGCTGCAGCGATGTCGGCCGGGCTAGCCTTTCAGCCTGTGTTTGCGCAGGAAGGTTATACACCTCCAGATGAGCCACCAGCCGACTGGGGCCCCGTATCGGAGATGATGGAGGAGATTGAATACCCCCGCCCCGTCGAATTCATGGATATCGAACACTTCAGCCAGCAAGGTGTAATGGCGTATATGGATGTCGCACCAACTGGCACGCCAAACGGCCAGAATGTGATGTTGTTCCATGGTATGAACTTTGGTGGAATTGGTTTTGCGCCGACTATTGACGCCCTCTCAGAGGCAGGCTTCCGGGTGATCGTGCCGGATCGTGTCGGTTACGGTAAATCGTCAAAACTGGATATTCCCTACAACCTGAGCATGTTCGCCGCGGACGCGAAGAAGCTGCTCGATCATCTGGGAATTGAACAGACCGCCATCGTGGGCCATTCCATGGGTGGCATGCTGGCCGCGCGCTTCACCATGACCTATCCGGATACCACTACACATATGGTGCTGGTCAACCAGATTGGCATGAGCGACCAGCGCCAGGGTCGCCCATGGCGCGATATCCATGAGGCTGCAGAGGGTGTGAGAACTGGCACCAGCTATCAATCCATTCTCGCCAACCATATGCGTTACTACAATACCGAAGTAAAACCTGAGTATCTGGAATTCGTCCGTATGCAGTACGGTCAGACCCTGATTGACTCATGGCCAAAGCTGGCCCGCATTCGCGCCTGGCAGCAGGGTATTCTGTACTTCGATCCTGTTGTTTATGACTGGCAGCACATCGATACCAAAGCACTGGTGCTGGGTGGTCAGGATGACCGTCTGACTCCGAACTTTGCCGAGCAGTCACAGCATATTGCCAATACGCTGCAGAACGCTGATATTCATCAGTATCCAGGCATCGGCCACAACCCGCACTTTGAATATCCAGAGCAGTATCATGAGGACCTGATTGCTTTTCTGAGTTCAGATCCTGATACGGAAGCAACTGATTGGTAATTATTGCTGCATAATTTCAAGAGCAACAAAAAAGGGAGCCTGAAGGGCTCCCTTTTTTGTTGCGGTGAATCGATTACAGCTCGAAGTCTACCGACATGTAGAACTGTCTGCCGAATGGATCGTCGATACGGGTTTCCATACCGCCGTTCTGTGGCAGTCGCTGCGCCATGCGATCAAACAGGTTGCTGATACCGAGTGTCAGATTGGCATCAGCCCGCAGGAAGCGATCGACCGTGAAGCGATAGGAGTAACGTGCATCCACCTTGGTGATGGCCCGGATTTCCGGGTAATCAGCCAGATTGTAGCCCAGTGTCGATGTGGTCTCATCGTAGATCATGCTATCCAGGTAACGGGTCGTAATACCCACAGAGTGGTTATCGTTGAACCAGTTAAGCCCCAGATTGCCTTTCCACTTGGAGATTGGCGGTGCAAAGGCGGTGTCGGAGTTGGATGAACCCCGCGCATCGACGATCGGAGATGTGGGAGACTGCTGGTATTCCCAGCGAGTGTAGTAGTTGCCACTGAAGCTGACGCTGAATCGGCCCCAGTCATTCACGCTGAAACCATAACGTACGCGCAGGTCAAAACCTTCAACAAACTGTGACGCGTAGTTGATTGGCGCACGAATAATGGTGTTCACCGCGCCATTGCTGTCGCGCAGAACCAGTGGATTCGGGTTGGATTGTACCCAGGCAATACCATCAGCAAGATTGCTGGGGTTGCTTGGGTCGTAAGTCTCAGCGGTATAGTTGGTGGCTGCCAGGAAGTCGTTAAACTGCACCGTGGTGACCTCTTCACTGGTCAGGCTCTGAATCTTGTCAAAGTATTCAATCTCCTGATAATCCAGATCGATGCTGAGGCCTTCGATAGGCAGCCAGCTGAAACCCACGTTGACAATCTCGGACTCTTCCGCGCCCAGGTTAGGGTTGCCCGACGAACAGCTTGGTAGTCCCGTCATCACCAGGCCTGTGATTGGGTCAGGGTTGTCATGCGTGACATCTGTGCAGTTTTCAATCAGCGCTGGGCGCAGCTGTGAGGCTGAAGGTGCCAGGAATGACTCACCATAGCTGGCGCGCAGCGCCAGGCTGTCCAGAGGTTCCCACAACAGTGAGACTTTGGGTTTGGTGGTCTTGTAACCCAGTGTGTAGAAGTCTTCCTGTCGAGCAGCGGCCTTGATGCCCATGCTGCCGATAGGTGAGTTCTGCAGCAGCGGAATCTCCAGTTCAACAAAGGCTGATCGGACATTCGAATCGCGTGCTTCGATGGGATTGATGTACGCAGTGATATCGGACGTCAGGCTATCCCTGGCTTCTGTCAGTGGAGAGTTGTTGTTCCAGATACGCTCTTTGCGGATCTGGAATCCTACCGCGCCCAGAACGGTACCGGTGGGTAAGTCGATTACTTCGCCATCAAACACCGTATCCCAGTACGTCAGGCGGGTACGGTCTGTTTCGTGGAAGTTTTCGACAAGCAGCCAGTCCACCAATTCCTGGCTGTTATCAGTGACACCTGCTTCATAAAACGGTGAGCGAGGATCAGCCGAGCCGAAGGGATTGAACCACTCATTACCATTGGGGCCGCCCTGGCCACGAAGCGCTGCTGACATACGCGACAGAGAATAGGCGTCATCCTTGATGGAGCGTCGTGACTGCTGGTAACCCACCCAGGACTGACCGCGCCAGGACGTGTCGCCAATTTCAAAGTCGCCACCGAATTTATAGGCATCTGTGTAGTAGGGGTAGATAGTTCGCAAATAGCCATTGCCCTCAGTCACGCTGGGCAGTGTGCCAATCTTGGTAAATGGACGCCAGAAATAGGGCATGACGTCGCGATTAAAAGGATTCGCAGGATGGCTTGCCGGAACTCGAAGCTGAAGCTGGTTAGCTCGCGGTGTCACCGCGTTGCTGGGCGAGCTCATCAGTTGCGACTCACGGTAATTGTGGCTCATCTGGAATTCCAGATTCAGCCAGTCCGTCGCTTCGTAGGTGAAGTTGTTGAATAGCGTGTAATTTACGGACGGGCGGGCAAAGTCCTGCCATTCGCCAAAGTACAGGAAGCACCGGCCGAGCGAGGCCGGTGTGCCACTGGGAAGCGCCCCGATCTGGCTCAGGTCTTGCGCGCCGTCGTTGAAGGTCGCGCAACTGGGATCCTGTGAGCCAAGCGGGCTGACACTGCCCCAGCTGCGCCAGGCGCCCGGATTGCCGTAAGATGAATCCTGATCCGCGATTTCCAGGTAACGCGGACGCTCGGCGACCATTAGCGAGGTACGATTGGAGTACTCAAAAGCACCCACCCAGTTGACGCCGATGCTGTCGAAGTTCAAACCGGTCATCAGTTCCAGGGAACTCTGCTCGGTACCTCCGCGTTCATCCCGCTTGTAGTAGACACGGGAGCGCAGACCTTCATATTCCTTGTACGGAATGATATTGGCCACACCAGCAACTGCGTCGGCACCATAAAGCGCTGCACCGCCGTCGGTAACGATCTCAATGCGTTCCTGAGCGATACTCGGCAGCAAGCTGGCAACCGCGCCTTCGTTGGCGGTACGGCGACCGTCCATCAGGGTCAGGGTTGATTCTGTGCCCAGACCGCGAAGGTTAAAACGCGCAGAGTTCGAATCCTGCTGACCATCGGCGGTATCCAGGATATTGGCAACGGTATCGATGTTCTCCATGTAGGGCAGGTCACGGATGTACTCACCCAGGTTTGCTGCACCGGATTGCCATATGTCATCCGTACTGATGGTCTCAATAGGCGATGCATTGGTAAACTGGCTGTTGCGGATAAATGAGCCGGTGACAACAACTTCTTCAATATCACCTTCTCGGGCGTTTTCGTTGGTCTGGGCAACTGCCTGATGCGCGGCCATTATGCCAAGCGTCAGCAGCAGTGACTTTGAGGGTCGGAATGACTTCATTATGCTCTCCAAGTTCTATTTTTATTGTCATTTATGGATACATGCCGCCGGGGCGGGACTGCTTGCGTATCTATCCTGCTGATAGACAGAAATGACTTGGAGGGCTGCAGTGGCGCTCCTTGCCAGCTATCGTCAGCGAGACTGGTTATTAATAAAGCAAATATGCACTATTCATGAGCCCGATACGCCAGCTTGAACTGAATATGCGGCGAATGACGGTCGGCCACAAACCAAAACACGCCCCGTAGTTTTGCATTCGATTTAGAACAGCTGGACAGCTATAATGCTCGAGCGATCGTTCAGTGTGTTGGACATCATAGAGTGTGCTGGATCGCGGGCATTGCAGCGACAGTGTCGTTAACTTTTTACTGTGAAGGATCAGGAAGGAATTCATGTCAGACGACTCTTTCAAGGACAGCGCACTGCGCTACCACGCCGAACCTGTCCCCGGCAAACTGGCCATTCGTCCCACCAAGCCACTGGCGAACAATCGGGATCTGTCCCGTGCCTATTCACCCGGTGTTGCGTTTGCCTGTGAGGCCATCGTGGAAGACCCCGCCGAAGCTGCGCGTCTTACCTCGCGTGGCAATCTGGTTGCGGTTATTTCAAATGGTACCGCCGTGCTGGGACTGGGTAACATCGGGCCGCTGGCAGCCAAGCCAGTCATGGAAGGCAAGGCGGTATTGTTCAAAAAATTTGCTGATCTCGATGTTTTTGATATCGAGATCAATGAGACAGACGTCGACAAGCTGGTTGAGATCATTGCATCGCTGGAGCCAACATTCGGCGGTATAAACCTCGAGGACATCAAAGCGCCAGAATGTTTCCTGGTCGAGCGCAAGCTGCGCGACATCATGAAGATTCCGGTATTCCATGATGATCAGCACGGCACGGCAATCGTGGCGGCCGCGGCGGTCTATAACGGACTTAGAATCGTCAACAAGAAGTTCGAAGACATCAAGCTGGTTGCTTCCGGTGCGGGTGCTGCCAGTATTGCCTGTGTCGAGTTGCTGCTGAGCATGGGCGTGCGCAAAGATAACGTGCGGATGCTGGACCGCAATGGGGTGATCTATAAAGGTCGCCAGGAAGGCATGAACCCCTGGAAGGAAAAGTTCGCTGTTGATACCGAAGATCGTACTTTAAGTGATGCAATCAAAGATGCAGATCTGTTTCTGGGCCTGTCGGGTCCAGGTGTCATGGATGCGAAGATGGTCAAAAGTATGGCACGTGACCCTCTTATTCTGGCCATGTCTAATCCGATTCCGGAAATTATGCCTGAGGAAGCGCGTAAAGCCCGCCCTGACGCCATTCTTGCCACCGGTCGCTCAGATTATCCGAACCAGGTGAATAACGTTCTGTGCTTTCCGTTCATCTTCCGCGGCGCACTCGACTGTGGCGCCACGCATATCAATGATGAAATGAAGCGAGCCTGTGTGCAGGCGATCGCTGACCTTGCGTTGCGGGAAGTATCCGAGACAGTTGCCAAAGCGTATATTGACGAGGATCTCAAGTTCGGGCGCGAGTACCTGATTCCCAAGCCATTCGATCCACGCCTGATCGAAGAGGTGCCACTGGCTGTCGTGAAGGCGGCCATGAAAAGTGGTGTCGCTACCCGACCAATTGAAGATCTGGACGCCTATCGCAACAAGCTCAGTGCATACGTAAACAGCAGTCGTCTGTTCATGCAGCCCAATATAGACCTGGCGCGCCGACACCCGGCCCGAATCGTTTATGCCGAGGGTGAAAACGACGATGTACTGCTTGCCATGCAGGCTGTGGTGGACGAGGGGGTCGCCAAACCCATTCTGATCGGCCGGCCTCCGGTCATTAATGACAAGATAAAAAAGATTGGTCTGCGATTGGAGCCGGGCAAGGACTTCCAGGTATTCAACTCTGAGGAAGCTGACGTCCACGAACGCTACTGGCAGTTTTATCATCAGCATGTCGGCCGTTCAGGCGTCTCGGTCGAGGCAGCCAAAACAGCTGTTCACAGCAACACCACCGTGCTTGCAGCCCTGATGGTGGCACTTGGTGAGGCAGATGGCATGGTGTGTGGCAAAGTAGGGCGGTTTGATACGCACCTGCACGATATTCGGCCCATCATTCGATCTACCAAGGCGGGAGGCCGCCTCTCTTCCATATGTGTATTGCTGATGGATGATGGCCCCCTTTTCTTGACCGATCCCTTTGTTAATGTGGATCCGACCGAAGAGGATGTTGTCGAGATTGCCAAGGATGCTGTCCGTTTTGTGCAGCAGTCATTCGACATCGAACCGGTAGTAGCACTCCTGTCACATTCAAACTTCGGAACTTATGAAGATAGTTCGGCGATCAAGATGAAGCGCGCTGCGCATCGTCTGCGCATGGAACTGCCAGAGGTTCAGATAGACGGGGAAATGCACTCGTTGACCGCATTGAATCCTGAGATGCGCGCGACTGTGTTTGACGGCGCCAATATCAAGGGGCGTGCAAACATTCTGGTCATGCCTAATATGGACGCGGCCAGTATTGCCCTGGGGCTATTGCGTTCGCTGACAAACGCCCGCCTGATCGGACCTTTCCTTAACGGGCTGGAGAAGCCAGTGCACATCCTGATTCCGTCAGTGTCAGGCAGGGGCATCCTGAATTTGACTGCGCTGGCATCGGCAGATATCTACCAGCGCGATCAAAGCAGCCATTCGGGCGCCTGATTACGGGCGCTCGACGATGGCGGCAACTCCCATGCCGCCAGCGGTGCATATTGATATCAGGCCACGGCCGCTGCCCTTCTCCTCGAGGATGGCGGCCAGTGAGCCGAGAATGCGGGCACCCGTTGCGGCAAAGGGGTGACCAAACGCCAAAGAACCGCCTTTGATATTCATCTTTTCCCGATCGATAGCGCCCATGGCCTTGTCTCGATTGAGTCGCGAGCGGCAAAAGTCATCATCTTCCCAGGCCTTGAGTGTGCACAGGGCTTGAGCGGCAAAAGCTTCATGAATCTCATAACAGTCGAAGTCCTGCAATGACAGCCCTGCCTGCTGCAGTAATTCACTGACGGCGACCGTAGGTGCCATCAGCAGGCCTTCGCCATGCACAAAGTCGACAGCACTGCTGCGGCCAGCCGTCAAGTATGCCTGTATGGGCAGATTATTGGCTTTTGCCCATTCCTCACTGCATAGAAGTACTGCTGCAGCACCGTCGGTCAGTGGTGTGCTGTTGCCAGCTGTCAATGTGCCGTGTTTACGATCGAATGCCGGCTTAAGTGATGCCAGTTTTTCCAGCGATGAGTCTGCCCGCAGGTTATTGTCGCGTGCCACGCCTTCATACTGACTCACCAGATCATCAAAAAATCCGGCGTCGTAGGCTGCCGCGGCTTTCTGATGGCTTTCCAGTGCCAGTTGATCCTGCTCTTCGCGCGTCACTCCCCACTCCTGCGCCATCAATTCACAATGTTGCCCCATGGACAGACCCGTTCGTGGCTCTCCATTGGCAGGCGGGCGTGGTGCAAGTTCAGAAAGTCCAAAGCCCTTGAAGGCTGCAAGCCGCTGCTTGAAGGTGCGGGCCTGGCCCATTTTGATCAGGCGGCGTGCAAAGCGTCGCTGAAACACGATCGGCGCATCACTGGTGGTGTCTGTTCCTGCGGCGATCGCACAGTCGATCTGGCCGGTGGCTATTTTTGCTGCAGACATCAGGGCCGCCTGCAGCGAGGTGCCGCATGCCATCTGCAGAGTAATGCCGGGTGTGGCCGGTGACAGATCGGTGCTCAGCACTGCCTCACGTGCCAGGTTCCAGTCTTTGCTGTGTGTGGTTACAGCGCCTGCGACTACCTCGTCAATCTTTTTACCGGACAGCTCGAAGCGGTCACTGAGCTTTTGCAGTGTGTCAGCCAGCATGTCCAGATTGCTGAGTTCAGCATAGGCCGTGTTTGACCGACAAAATGGCAGCCGCACGCCGCCAGCAATGACTACTTTGCGAAGGGACGTATTTGCATCAGCGTTATACACGGGTTTCGGTCTCCTGCTCAGGCTCTTCTGACGCGTTGTCGTCGGGCGTTTTTTCGGATGTCTCCTGATTCGCAGGCGATGCAATCCGATATTGCTCGTCCTGGTGTTCCAGGTAATAAAGTGGCCCACCCCTGAACGGCGCAAAGCCAGTGCCGAAGATCATGCCTGCATCAAGAAGGTCTGCATCACTGACTACTTCATCATTAAGTGCCGCGCGGCACTCGTTGATGTAGGCATCGACCAGCTTCTCGGCGAGTTCGGCCAGGTTGTGCCCGGACACATTGTTGCTGTTTTTCTGGGGTTTGTCTTTTTCCCACCGGTAAAGGCCATGTCCGGATTTTTTACCCAGTTTGCCGTCATCTACCAGCTTCTGGATAAATGCTTTTTCCGGGCTTTCAGGCAAACCGTCTTCCTGGTCGGACTGAAGCACATCGGTAACCATCAGACAGACATCAAGGCCTACTGTGTCGGCGAGTTCGACAGGCCCCATCGGCATGCCAAAGGCCTCGGCGGCAGCATCCAGCGCCTCGGCTGGCACACCTTCGCGATGCAATCGCAGGGCTGTCATCATGTAGGGCGCAAGCACACGGTTAACCAGAAAGCCGGGGCTGCTTTTGACGGGCAGTGGGAAACGGCTGATCTGCTGGCAAAAGGCTGCTCCTTTCTGTGCTTCTTTCTGAGAGGTATCTGGCCCGGATACAACTTCTACCAGTGGCATTTTTGCGACCGGGTTGAAGAAATGCAGGCCGATAAGACGACTTGGGTCGTCCAGCACGCTGGCCAGCGTCTCAAGCGGAATGGCGGATGTATTGGTAGCCAGTACCGCGCCTGATTTCATTTTTGGCGCGATATCCTTGAACAGTGACTGTTTGGCTTCGGCGTTCTCGAAGATGGCTTCGATGACAATGTCGGCCTGACCCACAAATTCGGCCTCGACATCGGGACGCAATCGATCCAGCGCTGCCCTGACCTTTGCAGTGTCCTTCAGTTTTTTCTGGAACTGCTTCTCGGCCCGCTTTATGGCTGCGCTGACGCTCTTCATGTCGCGGTCCTGCAAAGTGACCGTCAGGCCTCGCAGAACACACCATGCGGCGATATCACCGCCCATGGTGCCAGCTCCCACTACATGAACGTGACGAACGGCAAAATCGACATTCTTGCCCTGAGATTTCAGGCGTTCCATCAAGTGGAAGACGCGACGCAGACTTTTGGCGGTCGGCGATACCATCAATTCACCGACAGCCCGTGCCTCCTCCCGCATCATCTTCTTGCGGTTACCGCCATAGGTCTGCCAGGTATCGATCAAGCGAAAAGGAGCAGGGTAGTGTTCGGGACGCGCTTTGCGCTGGGTCTGCTTGCGTATCTGGCCTGCGAGAATCGATCTTACCGGCCAGACGTTGCTCATGCTGCGCATCAGACCAGGCCCGCGGTGCTTTTTGCCTTTAAGAACGGCGTCACGGGCCGCCCAGAGCAGTTCTTCGTGACGACCGATCACCTGATCCACAAGGCCAATCGAGCGGGCCGCGCGCGCACTGATCTGGCGAGCCGTCAGCATCAGTTCCATGGCCTTGATGCCGCCGATGGTCCGCACTGATCGCACCGAGCCGCCGAAGCCAGGGAAAATACCCAGTTGTGTCTCAGGGAATCCAAGCTTGGTCGACGGCACATCTTTGGCAATGCGGTAGTCACAGGCCAGCGACATTTCCAGGCCGCCGCCAAGGCAGTAGCCCTCAATTGCGGCGACGGTGATGCACTTGAGTCGTTCAAGCCGGTTGAACATCTCGTGGACGCGCTCTATTTCGCGTGTCACAGCGCTGGCGTCGTCGAAACCTTCAAATTCCTTGACGTCGGCGCCGAACACAAAGCCAGTGGTTTTGCCGGACATCAGCACCAGGCCGCGCGGCGAAGACGTCTCAGCCAGCGCGACAAGCTGCTCAAACTCCTCAAGCACGGCGCGGGAAAGCGAATTGACGCGCTCTCCCTCACGATCCAGATAGGCATAGATGATATTGTCGCGATCACGCGACAGACGCCAGTGTCGGAACTTGTTGGCATTGGCGTCTACGGCTTCGGGTACTGACGTGGCAGACGTCTCTGTCATGGCGACCTCACTCAGTCTGAAAAGAACTTCCTTACCTCATTCTGCCTGAGCGGGCCAAGACTGACAAATGCTTCTACCAGCCCAGCGCGTGCCATTTCCGGCAGCGAGGGTTCAGTGATGTCAGATGTCTCGCCGCCTGCAGCATCAGTGATGGTACCTCATTGCCCATGGCTGAGGCGCAATCGGCCCGATTGACATGCTGGTTAACGCCGATAAGACCAGCACGTGTCTTGATGCCGCTCATCATGGCTGTCATGGTGCCGGCACAGTCCGGTGTTTGCTGATTGGTGTTATAGGTCTTGGAAAGTGCAACGCCAGCGCCTGTTCCAGGGCCCGCCGGCCGCTGTTGAACCAGTATTCAGGGGTTTCGTTCGCAGGAGCGGGGTATGGGGCAGTCTGCAGATTCTGGGCGGTGAGCACTAGTGGGACGCACAGGCCCAGCAGAGCGACTGACAGTTTAGCAAGAGCGACCATTATTACTCCTGGACGGAAAAACAATGGTGTTGTAAAAAAGTGAATATATTCATAAAGACGATCGGTCGTTTAATGCGTACAATGTGGATAACACGTTTTTGTTCATTTGTTGTGACAAGGTGAGAGGAAGCTATGTTTGGTGCAATCATGAAGTTCATGCGCGACAACAATGTGCTGCCGCGTATCTCCGATACCGAACGACAGGCACTGGAGGCGGGCACCGTCTGGGTGGATGGCCAGATCTTCTCCGGTAATCCCGATTTCAGCAAGATGCTGGCTGAGCCCTATAACCAGCATTCCGAGGAAGAGCAGGCATTTATCGACGGGCCAGTCGAAGAGTTGTGCCGCATGATCGACAACTATGAGGTTGTTACAACCCGGAAAGTGCCCGATAAAGTCATCAAATTCCTGAAAAAGCAGGGTTTTATGGGTTTGTTGATTCCCAAGCAGTACGGTGGCAAAGAGTTTTCGACACTGGCCATATCCTCCATCATGGCCAAGATCAACGCTTACAACCCCACCGTGGGTACGCTCGTAGTCATTCCAAATTCGCTGGGTGCCGCCGAGCTACTGAAGCACTATGGTACTGAGGAGCAAAAGGACGCCTATCTGCCCAAACTGGCCAGTGGTGAGTATGTGCCATGTTTTGGCCTGACAGAACCAACAGCTGGCTCTGACGCAGCATCCATCAAGGCTGAAGGTGTGGTCTTCAAGGACGACGACGGGGTAATCAAGGTTAAGCTGAATTTCCGCAAGCGCTATATTACGCTCGCGCCGATTGCCAACCTGATCTCACTGGCCTTTCAAATGCACGATCCGGAGAACCTCCTCGGCAAAGGCGAGTATCCTGGTATTACAGTGATGCTGCTTCATAAAGGCACGCCTGGCCTGACCACCGGCAATCACCACCTGCCCATCGGCATGAGCTTTTACAACGGCCCCATCATTGGCGAAGACGTGGTGGCACCCGTGGATCAGATCATTGGTGGTCCAGAGTATGCCGGGCAGGGCTGGCGCATGTTGATGGAACAGTTGGCAGGTGGACGTGCCGTGTCCCTGCCAGCCGGCGCGATTGGAGGTATGAAGATTGCCGCTGCGGCAACAGGCGCCTACTCGATGATCCGGAATCAATTCGATATTCCGATTGGCCTGATGGAAGGCGTGCAGGAAAAAGTTGCCCGCATCGCCGCATTTGCCTACCTGTTTGAAGGCGCGCGTATCTACTCGTGCTCCGCACTGGATGCCGGAGAGCAGCCACCGGTGGTGTCTGCCTTGCTGAAGTCCAGCAGCACTGACTACGGGCAGCGCAGCCTGATCGACGGTATGGATGTGTTTTCCGGTGCCGGTGTCATGCAGGGGCCGAACAACATCCTGGGTGGCGGTTATGCGAGTGCACCGGTGAGCATTACGGTGGAAGGTGCCAACATCATGACGCGGACGCTGATCACCTTCGGACAGGGTGCAACCCGCTGTCATCCTTACGCTCTGCCGCTTGTGAAAGCGGTTGAAGACAACGACGCAACGGCATTCCGCAATAAGCTGCTGGGTTGGTTGTGGCACACGACCAGCAATTTTGGTCGCAGCAAACTGCGGGGCCTGACGCGTGGTTTCAGCGCCGGCAGCCCGGAATCAGGTCCGGTGGCCACCTATTATCGACGGCTGGCATGGGCCTCATCGCGCTTTGCACTGCTCGCCGATCTTGCACTTTACCTGATTGGTGGCAAGCTGAAGGCACGCGGAAGCCTGGGCGGGCGTTTTGCTGATGCACTGACCTGGCAGGTGCTGGCGCTGGCCGCACTGCGCCGCTACAAAGCGGAAGGCAACAAGCCTGAAGACCTCCCATTGGTGCAGTTCAGCTGTGAATTCGCCCTGGCGCAGATTCAGGAGGCATTTGAAGGCATTCACGCGAATTTTGACGTGCCCGTTGTAGGCTGGTGGCTGCGCGGACCTTCCGCCCTGTTCCTGCGCCTGAACCCACTGTCACGTGGGCCTTCAGACAAGGTCATGAAGCAGGCAGCAGCGTCCATTCAGCTAATGAACGAGCAATACGCAAGAGTGACGCAGGGAATCGCGCCATTCGCCGAGGACGCCCCAGGTATGGGGCGTCTGCTGAAGGCCTTCCGCTTGTACACAGAAGTGCAACCCATCGTGAAGAAAATCGTCAAGGCTCAAAAAGAACGGAACCTGCCGCGCGGCACAGCGTACGCACTGGCTGATCAGGCTGTGTCAGCAAAGGTCATCAGCAAGGCTGAGGGAGAGGCATTAAAAGCGGCCAATCAGGCGGCGATGGATGCCATCGAGGTTGATGAGTTCAGGCCTGAAGAGTACTTTCAGATACAGCAGACGGCAGCCAGAAACGCTGCCTGAGTTGCAGGGTCCGGATTGGTCGCCAGACAGGCAATAGTGGACTAAGGTGCTTTTGATGCCTTAGCTGCAATTGCCTGTCTGCTGCCGGATCCACTCATCGATCAGCAACAATCCGCTGTCGTGGGTCAGGCTGCGTCCCACCTCCGGCATCAATACTCCGACCTCATTGCTTTCGATTCTGAAACTCAGAATCGAATCTTGAGGGTGACCTGGTACTATTGAGTAAGGTCGCCCTCCCGAACCTCGGCCCGCTGCAACGGGTGGTTTGCATACCCCAAGTTCCAGAGGCTTGCTCGCGCCAGAGTGCAGAAACAGGCCGGATGTGTCGCCGCTACCGCCAGGCTGATGACAGTGTGCACAATTAACATCCAGATAACTTCGGGCGCGTTGCTCCAGATTATCAGTAGCGCCCGGTTGCCATACTGCCGCGGCAGGCAGCTCGTTGACAGCAGGCTCTTCATCAAGCCATTGTCGCGACCATAGCGCGGCCAACTGATTTTCCGCAGAGCCGTCGGCGACCATTGCGTGATTCAGATTGGCTACTGAGGGGCCGATTGGCGAGAGTGTGTCCTGATTCTGATCCAGATTGTGACAGGCGGCACACTCGTTGCGATTGGGAACCACGTAGGCAAATGATTCAACCGTCGCGCGTGGATTTTCGTTGCTGTGTAATCGCAGGCGCTTGACGGCCCCGGTTATCTGCAGCGTTGCGTCAGTCTGCTCCTCATTCCACACATAGGGCAGTGCCTGCCAGCCATCCGCCTGATGAACCAGCAGTCGGGTCTCGATCAGCCGCACCTGGTCCAGTGCCAGACTCGCCCCATCAAATGCAACAAGTCGTTGTTCGGTCAGCTGTACATCCGCGGCGTCGGCGGCGTCGCGGGCGCGCGGATAGTAGAATGTTTTGCTGATCACCGTGCCAACCGGGAAGTCCAGGCTGCCGGTGTCGGTCAGCTCGGCAGTGGCACCGTCGGGCAGCCACAACGTGCGGAGTTTTAATGCATAGTCACTGAACAGCGGGGTCGCCAGATCGTAAGGAAGAACGGCAGCATTCAGGATCAGCTGTCGGTCCGCTACCTGCGCAATCTGCCAGTCAGACAGTTGGGTCGGAATACTATCGCGGGCATACAGTTTCGGTGCCGACGGATCCTGGCAGGCGCCTAGAACCAGCGCCGTCACCAGTAATGAAAAACGCCAACTCATCGATCTTACATATCCATGGTGGTCGGCAGGCTGACAGCAGGCAGTGCCGAATGCCGGCACTGGTGCGCTTCACCACCCATGTGTGGATTGGCACTGTTGTTTGCAGCATCTATATTGAGTAACTGAGCCTCGCCATTGTCGATACAGATTGCGTACTCTGCCGCCATCCGTTCCGGATGGGTGACTCCGTCCCAGACAACATCAGGCAGACGACCCTGCTCACCAAACATGGCGAGCCGCAGTGCATCCAGTTCCGGTCGGGAAGGTGATGCGCCGCTGCTGCCGAATTGATTGTCATAAATGAAAATCGTTTCAGGGTAGGGGTCGAAAGCTTCAGCCATTTGCCGGTCCGAATACCCAGCACTGAAATAACTGGAGATCAGAATGTTGGCAGTGTCATTGTTGTCGAACTCGTTATTGAAGATCTCGACTTTGTCGTTGGAGTTTATGATCAGTCCAGAACCTGCCGGCACGCTGGAAACAGCGGTCCCCGGTGGTGCGAAATTCGCGGTGTTGTTATCCCGGATATCATTTTCATAAACGCGGGTGGTATGGCCGGCGACCGGCAGGTTGGGCATGTTAAATACCAGTATTCCGCCGGTGTTGTTGATGGCAGTGTTGTTATAAACATCTGCACCAACTGTGTTCTCAATCTCTATGCCTGCCACGTTATATTCTGCCCGATTACCACGCACAATCACGTTTTGGGACTGGCCGACATAGATGCCAGCGTCGGAGGCAGCGATTGCCACAGAGTCTTCAATCAGTGTGTGTTGTGTCTGGACGGGATAGATTCCATAAGCGCCATTACTGGTATCGGGGCCGTTGGTCCACTCAGTTCTGACGCGACGAATCACGATATGATCGCCTCTGGCAATCTTGAGTGCGTCGCCCAGGGTGTCCTCGATAGCGATATCCTCGATTGTAAAGTTGCTGGCGTTAACCAGCAGACCTTCGGCTCCGGCCACCTGATCCTGAAATGTGAGAATCGTTTCGTCCATTCCGGCGCCGCGCAGCGTGATTCCGTCAGTGTTCAGTGTCAGGCTGCGATCAAAGCCATAACGGCCTGCGGGCAATGTAATGACGGAACCTGGTTCTGCTTCCAGGAGCGCCAGTTGCAACTCTGACACAGGATCATTGATTTCGATGTTTATGGATGCAGCAGAGGGCGGGGAATCGGCAGGCGGCGAACAGGCTGCCAGCACTGAAGCAATAGCAAGAAGCAGAAGCCGGCTGTGAGCAGGGATCGTAAGTTGCTTCGGTGTGAAATCAGATACGCGGCTTGTCAGGCGGGTCCAGCATGTTCTTATTGTCATGGAACACCTCAGGTTAAGCTGTAGTGACCTGCTAAAGCTACGCCGCTCCAGTATTTTTTGCAACTTGTCGGCACCTTCGCATCGGGCTATGCTCCGGGTCATGACTAAGAGCAACGATCAAAGAACGGCTGCTGGTGCCGAAGAAGACTGGAAAACCCTGTTGTATGAACGCCTCGCCGAAGATGATGAGGGGCGGGTGTGCAAGGATATCAGTGATGACGCCTGTCGCGAGACGCCAGGCAATTTCCTGGCCACTCTGCTGGCCAATACCTGCAGCAGCATTGCGGACAAGCTGGCCAGCGCCAAAACTACGCTACCCTGGTTGTTGATGCAGCTGGGTGCGCCGGCCTGGATCATCAGTCTGCTGGTGCCTATCCGTGAGTCCGGCTCCATGCTGCCGCAGATGCTCATTGGCGCTGTGGTCCGTCGACAGGCGGTGCGCAAATGGGTATGGGTGGCAGGTGGTTCGGTGCAGGGTTTCTCCCTGCTGCTGATGGTCTGGTGTGGTATGACGCTTGAAGGCCTGCAGGCCGGGCTGGCAGTTACCGGGCTGCTGATACTGTTCAGTCTGGCGCGTGGTGCCTGTTCGGTAGCCTACAAGGACGTGCTGGGCAAGACGATTCCCAAAACCCGTCGTGGTCGCCTGTCTGGCTGGATCAGCGCCATCGCAGGACTGGCAGCGTTTGCCGCCGGTCTGGCACTGGGTGCGTTTGGGCAGGGCGAGGCCGCTTCCGGCCTCTATCTTGATCTGCTGGCGGTGGCTGCCATGCTGTGGTTTCTGGCAATAGCCAGCTATGCGCGAATAGTCGAATTTCCGGGCGCCACTGATGGGGGGGCGAATGGGTTTTCAGAGGCGTTTTCGAGTTTGTCCCTGTTGCGCGAAGACGCACCCTTTCGCAAGTTTGTTATCGGTAGAGCCCTGGCCATGGGCTCCGGTCTGGTTGCGCCATTTTATGTGACGCTGGCCAGAGAGGATCTCGGTAGCGCCGCCTCATTACTTGGTATATTCATCGCCGCGGAGGGGCTGGCAGGGTTGGTAAGCTCGCCAGTGTGGGGGCGCTGGGCAGACCGTTCCAGTCGCCAGGTGTTTGCAGTTGCCTGCGGTCTGGCAGCGTTGACATCGCTGGCGGTAGCGGCCTGGTCAGTTTCAGGGCTGCCAAGTGAGGCCTCCGTATGGTTTTATCCACTGGCATTTTTTGTGCTGGGCATCGCGCATGCCGGGGTCCGGCTGGGGCGCAAAACCTATCTGGTCGACATGGCAGGCGGTAACAAGCGGACCGACTACGTGGCAGTCAGCAACTCGGTTATCGGTGTGTTGTTACTGTTGACCGGGCTGCTGGGGGCGCTGGCAGCTGTGATCTCGGTGCAGCTGACAATCGTTTCGCTGGCGATTGCCGGACTTCTGGGAGCGATTTTGAGTCTGCGCTGGCGTGAAGTGTCGGGTTGAGCCCCTATTGCTCCAGCAAAGGATTTAACGATAGTGCTGAGTTGGAGTATCTGGGGTCTGCCGATACTTCGCGGCCCAGCCACTCCGGTTTACTGAATCGGGCATTCTCTGATGTCAACTCCAGCTCTGCCAGCACCAGCCCCGCATTGGCACCTCGAAACTCGTCGACTTCCCAGCGATGCCCATCAAACAATACCCAGTGGCGTGTCTTGTCTATCAGCGGACCCTGGCACTGTTCCTTGAGCAGCTGTTCGGCGTCTGCCAGCGGTATTCGATATTCGAATTCGCTGCGGCTGATGCCGGTGGTGGGTCCCTTGATCGTCAGCCATGCCTCATCGTCAGCCCGTCGGACACGCACAGTGGTGGCTCCACGGCACAAATACCCCTGCTGGATAACGATCTGGCGGCAGCTGTGAGCGCGCCAGCTGTCGCTAACGACCAGAAATTTGCGCTCAATCTCTGTAGCCATATCCCTTACAGGGCCTGCTGCAGAAACTGTCGGATGTCGTTGGTGCCAGAGGGCTGCGATAGCTGACTCTGAGCGTTGCCCTCAGCATCAAACAGTACCAGATCGCCGTCAGTGACCCCATGCTCAGCCGCAAAATTCTGTCCCGTCGGATTACCGGTATGGACGACCAGAAACACCATGTTTTGCTCGTAATCGGGGTAAATTTCCAGCATATGCTCTATCACACGGTCACCACCGACAAAATTTACCTCTCGCAGCATGACCAGGGCCGGGCGGCCCTGACCGACCTGGCTCAGATCGCTGGAAAACGCCGCTTTGGGCAATAACTGCCAAAGTATGGTCGCGACAACGACCAGGCAGGCGAGAGTGACCAGGACACGGACCAGGCGAGCGCGCGCAGAGGGCTGAGCAGAATTATTCATGTAACTGGCTCCTGAGAGTCATAAGATTTGTTGTTACTCAATACGGACTGCATTATAACCACACAGTAAGTCGGTTTATCAGGGCGATTGCATTGTTCGATGCACCAGAGTTGCTCATGTATACTGCCGACACGAACCAAGACCAGAAAATCGGGTGATCACTTGCTGAATCGATCAATTACAAATCTGCTGCGCTGGTCCTGGCGCAGAAAGCAGGTAAAGCAGGGTATCTCTCTAAATCGGGAAGATACTGAGCAACTGGATCAGATTGCCCGTAGTGTACGACGGGTGCGAATCTCCCGCAGCCTGCTGGGGCTGGCCTGGACGGCAGGTCCGGTGACTGCACTGGGACTTTACGGCGGTTACTACATAGGCTTTGGTCAGGCACCGTCCAGACAGCAGTTAATCTATTTCGTCAGCTTCACGGTTCTGAGCGGGCTTATCGCGCTGATTGCCAAGATTGTCTATGACAGTACCTGGGGCGTCAGATCGGAGCAGGCACAGCGCTCTGTTGTTGAGGCAATCGATAAACTGGGTGACTTGATACTCTCGGTAAAAAACCTGGTAGTGGCCAGCTATGAGGGTGAGATACGTGAGCGAGAGGCAGCCATCCAGCTGCTGCAGCGCGTAGATCTGTCACCTGGTGGTGTGGCGATGGCGGCAGAACAACTGACCAGTGATCCGGCTTTCAGCCAGATGCTGGCGAACATCGACAATTTTCGCAGGGCCGGGCTTTTCTCGCGAATCCGCGATATTCATCGTGACTGGGATCAGCGGTTCGATATTCTGATCACGGAGCTGTCCACGACACTTCCGCAGGCGGTGGAGGTGCTCAGGCATCGATACCATGGTGATATTGCCACGCTGCGTCATGGTGTGCCACGCACTGAGCATTTCATCGCCAGGGTCCTGGCTGCAATCGAACAGGATAATCTGCTGTTGATTACCATGCAGGACGTGGAGTCGATGCTGGTGCTGGCATTCGAGCTGATCAATGGTCGCGAGATACCCACGCTGATATTCGATTACCGAGGCCGCTGGCGGCTGGCCGCGGCGCTTGACCGAATGGAGCGCAAGCGAAGTCGATACCGTATCGCGCAGGCGGCCGGCAGTAATCGTATTCGGAGCCTGGCTTCCTGGCTGGTTGAGGTTGACGTCATGAAATATGAGGACGTCCCCGAAGGAGTTGCAGCAAACCTGCTTACGGATCGCGTAATAGCGGCGCTGGATGACCTTGCCGATACCATGAAGCTGCTGGTCGAGAAGGTGAATGATGGTCAGGTCGAGTACCGTGCGCAATTGCGTGAGTACGCAGAGATCATGACTGCCGCATTGAGACTGTATCGCAACGCAAATGACTCGTTTCGTCGGATCGGTGAGCTGCACGCTGAATTTCTGCTTGCAGCGGAAGATTGGAACCGTATGCTGGATTCGGTCGAGCTGGATACCGCTGAGCTGCGTATTGGGCCGCGCGGTCGCGGTGTGCATATTCTGGAGAAAGTAATTCGACTGGATGACGAAGAGCGCAAGGAGGTCTGTCAGCACCTGGTGCGTTACATGCGTCATCAGCACCTGGAGTCACACGAAACCAAGGGACTGTTTAAACGCCGGGCGGAGCGGGACAACCCACTTACATTCGATTCAGCACGTCAGCTTGCAATCGAAGTTGCTCTTGCTCTTGAACCACACATCCATCTTTCGTATCCGGAAGTTCAGCGTGGCATCAGTGCGACTCTTGCTTCTTATCTGGGTGGGCTGGAGCCAGGGATGAGCGCTCAGGATAAAAAGCTTCTGGGTGAGTCCATGGCTCAGGATGTTGAAGAGGATATGAGTCAGGCGGCTGAATACCTGGCCGTTGCATTGGTACGCCACTACCGCGTCAGTCTCAGCGATGAAGCGCGCAGGTTTCTTTATGAAACCTATGGTGCACGTGAATCAGTGCTGGATATCCTGGTTCAGTACCAACAGACCGACAATCCGCCTTCACAAAGCCTGCTGACGGTGCGACCTACCGCGGTGCCCAATGCACATCGCCGATGGTATCGCAGCCTTGTACTGGCGCGTCGTCTGGTCGGCGACGAGTGAGCGTTATCGCTGCTAACTCTCACTGCGTCTTCGACTGACACTCATGCTGATACAGATGGGCGTTCATACAGGCGTTCATGCCAGGCGCGCAGGTTCTGCTGCTCTGGAGTTATACGTTGCTGAATCGCTTTGTTGAAGTCCAGCGCACACAGCGCATTGATGTCGGCCGCTGTAAACTCATCGCCGCAAAGATATCGAGAATCGCTCAGTGACCTGTCAAGGAAATCAAAAAAGCGCGCTGCCTGGCGCTTGCATTCTTCACCCCATTCAGGGTACGGCGTCATGCGATCCTTGAAGAAGCCAGTCGTATGCTGAAACGCCATCCCGGTAGGCATCATGAAGTAGAAGTCGATCCAGCGTAGCCACTGCTCTACATGTGCTTTTTCCAGAGCCGTTGTACCCAAAAGCCTGGGCGTATCGGGGAATGCTTCCTCGACGTAGCGGCAGATGGCCATCGTTTCTGCGATACAGGTACCGTCCTCCAGTTCCAGCACCGGAACTTTTTTTAATGGATTGCGAGCGGCGTATTCGCGGGTCAGGTTGTCACCCTTCTGCAGATCCACTTCGATCAATTCGACCTGATCAAGCAGACCTTTTTCTGCCAGAAAAATCCGCACTCGGCGGGGATTGGGTGCAACGCGGGTTTCGTAAAGTTTCATCATGATGGCTGACCTGTTTATGTCGCTGATAGCTTGTATTTTTGTGATTCTGAGTTTGGCACAGCAATGGCGTCGAAACCAGATGTGTCAGTGTCAGACTGCTTCGTTGTGGGCATGCATACGTTGACTCGCGCGTGCGACCACTTGTTGCATGTTGTCGTCTGGCTCCAGCATTGTCCATCCGACCTGATAACGAATCGGGATGCGATGATAGAGGCTTTGCGCCGCGTGATGGAAGCGACTCAGAACCTTCTCCGGGCCGGGTGGTGCAGTATCAATCAGTAAGACAACAAAATCATCATCGCCGTAGCGCGCGCTCAGATCCGAACCCCGGAAAACCCTGCCAAGCAATTGGCCGAATTCGCGCAGAGCACGGTCGCCTGCCGCCGGTCCATGCTCCTGATTAAACCGCTTCAGATCGATCAGATCAATAAGGAATAGGCAGGCACGCAGGCCAGATCGTTTGCATATGTTGATCACATCGTCACAGCGCGCATCGAATCCGCGGCGGTTGAGCAGGCGCGTCATCGGGTCTATATGAGCCAGATAGTCTCCTGCCAATTCACTCTCTATCATCACGCTCATATTCTTGAGCAGCATGCGACCGTCGTCATCGAGCGTTCTAGGCTGTTCAGCAATCAGACACAGTGTGCCAAGCCGACTGCCCATGCCTGCGCGGACCGGGCTTCCTGCGTAGAAGCGTATATGCGGTGTTCCGGTAACCAGGGGATTATTCTGAAACCGGGTATCAAGCCAGGTGTCTTCGACCACCATGACCTGATCATTCTGAATGGCATGACTGCAAAAGGAGTATTCGCGCGGGGTCTCCCGCACGTCAGTGCCGGTGTGGGATTTAAACCACTGCCGGTTCTCGTCTACCAGGCTGAACAGGCCGACAGGAACATTGAACAGACGAGTCGCCAGACGGGTTATGCGGTCAAAGCGTTCATCAGTTGGAGTGTCAAGCAGCCCCAGGCTGTGAAGCACTCTGAGTCGGTGTTGTTCGTCATCCCTGTGCTGGCTTCTTAACCATTCATGTATGCCCTGGGCGTCCAGCGGTTCCTTGATGGCATATCCCTGCGCAAGATCGCAGCCGATGCTGCGCAGATATTCCAGTGTTTCGAAACTCTCGAT
The DNA here is from genome assembly GCF_029911965.1 of Pseudohongiella sp. SYSU M77423. NCBI lineage: Bacteria > Pseudomonadati > Pseudomonadota > Gammaproteobacteria > Pseudomonadales > Pseudohongiellaceae > Pseudohongiella > Pseudohongiella sp. SYSU M77423. The sequence goes on from NZ_JARYTH010000003.1 coordinate 368,281, forward strand.
GCCCTCGGCTGCAGTATAAAGACCCAGACCGTGCCCAAGGTCGATGATGGCTTTGACAACGGTTCGTGACTCTTTGTATTTCGAGAGAGTGGTCACAAAAGATCTGTCAATTTTGATCTCGGAAAAAGGTAACCGTGCCAGCTGTACCATGGAGGAGTAGCCAGTACCGAAATCGTCAATCGATAATTGAAACCCTTTCATGCGCAGGCGAGTTAAAACATCAAGCGCCGTCACCGGGTCTTCTGTCGCGCAGCTCTCGGTCAATTCGAATATCAGCCGCTGCGGCGCAATTCCTGTCGCGTAACATAGATCTTCAAGAGTTTCGAACAGGTTAAGGTTGCTCAGCGATCGATTGGAAATGTTGATTGCCAGAGAAACCTCGTTCAGTCTGCGCACCAGGTACTGGTGCTCGGGGAGCACAAAAAACTGGTCGGGCAAAGCAGCCAGCCAGCTGAGCGCCTCGGCAACGACATACTCGGTTAGCGGATCGATCAGACCGCTCTCCTCCGCCAGGGGAATGAATGTGTCGGGTGGGATCAGTCCATGCTCAGCGTGGCGCCATCTCGCGAGAGCTTCAAAGCCTGCCAGCAGACGGGTTCGGCAATTGATCTTGGGTTGATAGGCGACGTGGATTTCCCTGTTTTGCAAGGCAAGCATCAGCTCCTCTTTGCTAGGAATATATGGCGCCTTCTCGGTTTGTTGGACAGGTGCAGCGTCAGCAGATGCGGCTGGCAAGTTCCGTCGCAAAATTTCCCTCAGCTTGGCCGGTGAGAATGGTTTGGCCAGCACGCCCAGTAACTTGAGTCCGTGTTCGCTTGCCGAGCGGGCTGCGGCGTCAAGTACGCGTCCACCCACACCGCTGGAGATTATGATCCCAGCCTCACAGTCGAGTTTTGCCAGTTCGATAAGCACCTGCACGCCATCCATTCGTGGCATGATGAGGTCTATAGCGATGAAGTCAGGCTGCCAGCTCTGCACCAGCCTGAAAAACTCATCGGGCATGTCCGTGAATTGCGCCTCAATACCTGCAATGCGAGCCATATTGAGAATGGTTTGCCCGGTCAGCGCATCATCGTCGAGAATCAACAGGCGTTCGGGTTTTTCGGCAGGTGTGGTAGGCAACATCGTAGAGGCCGCTGTACTTGCACGGAATTTATTATGATCCAATCATTGTAGCAGCACGTTAACACAGATAGTAAATCGTCTCACAATAGTGAGACGTGGTTCGCAATTTCACTACAGCTGAAGGGGAAACAAGTATGTCTGAGACATTGCAAGGAGCTATCAGTCAACTTCACAAAGCAGCCAAGTACACCGAAGTTCCAGACGAGATCCTGGACATCCTGCAGTTCCCGGCAGAAGTCCTCAGTTCACGTCTTACCATTCGTATGGATAATGGCGCCCGCCGCTCCTTCCAGGCCTGGCGCTGTCGTTACGACGGCTCGCGGGGGCCAACCAAGGGCGGTATCAGGTTTCATCCTGATGCCAACATGGACGAGGTAGTGAGTCTGGCGTTCTGGATGACATTCAAATGTGCCGTAATCGGTGTCCCTTATGGTGGTGCCAAGGGCGCAGTTAAAGTGGATACCCGGGAGCTTTCCAAGGCCGAGCTGGAACGCCTGTCACGCGCCTATGTACATGCCTTCGCGGGTCTTATCGGACCGGACCGGGATATCCCGGCTCCTGATATGTATACCAACCCCATGGTCATGGGCTGGATGATGGATGAGTACTGCTCGCTGGTGGGGCAGCATGTGCCCGGGGTGATTACTGGCAAACCTCTGGCCATAGGCGGCTCTCAGGGACGCAGCATCGCAACGGCTCTTGGTGGTTTCTACGTGCTGCAGCAGCTTTTGAAATCCCTCGATCTCGACAAGTGCGAAAAGCGGGTTGTGATCCAGGGTTTCGGAAATGCCGGGGCCACGATGGCGGAGATGCTTCATAAAGACGGCTGGAAAATTGTGGCAGTATCAGATTCGTCGGGCGGTATCTATTGCAAAGAGGGACTGGACCCGGTCGCGCTGGCCGAGCGCAAACGCAAGAAAGGATCGGTTCGTGACTACGATAAATCTTGCGGCGGTGGCAAGATTGAGTCGATTGAGCGCGATGAGATGTTCGCGTGTGACTGTGACCTGATCATACCTGCGGCGCTCGAGTCCCAGATTACCCGTGACAATGCTTCGGCAATCAAGGCCCGCGTGATTCTGGAGCTGGCAAACGGGCCTGTGACCTCGGATGCCGATGAGATTTTGCAGAAAAATGATGTAATAGTCGTGCCGGATATTTTGGCTAACGCGGGCGGTGTTACTGTGTCATATTTTGAATGGGTACAGAACAAGCAAGGCTATTACTGGACCGAGCAGGAAGTATACGACCGCTTGAAACCAATGATGGAGACCGAGAGTCAGGCGGTTTGGGATCTCGCTGAATCCAAGAAAATTACCCTGCGTACTGCGGCGTATGTTCTGGGTCTGGAGCGGCTTGTTGATGCCATCAAAGCGGTGGGGACTCAGGCATACTTTTGTCCATAAGCTGACTCAGCTCATGCAGCACCAGTCGCGTCCGGGTGCCGTGTGGCGTGCTCTGCCAGTCGATCTGCGCGTCGATTTCGACTGCCCTGGCGCGCAGGTTACTCAGGCCATTGCCCTCACTGCGTGACGTCATGTTGTTGGCGCCAAATCCAACGCCATCATCCGTGATACTGATAACCAGTGAGTCATCGGATATATCAATATCGATTTTCACAGCATGTGCCTGGGCATGACGAATAATATTGCTGACCAGTTCCTTCATGATGCGATTGATATTGAATGCCACCAGCGATGGCAGCATGAGCGCCGGCATCAGGTTTGGTTGGTGCCAGTCAACGAGGTGCCCGGCACCCTGCAATCGGAGCGCTGACTCCTCGTTGATGTCATGCAGCATGTCCTCCAGCAGTTGATCAGGAGTGTTCGCTCTGGAAACCGCCTGGCGAAGGCTTTCCAGAGTGGATCGTGCCATGTTGCCTACTTTTTGATCGTCGCTGGCATGGATCATTGACAGCAGACGGGAGCCGACATCATCGTGAAGGTCACGATAGATTTTCTGGCGCTCCTGTTCGGTTGCCTGCTTCATCTCCAGCAACCTGCGCTCTTCAAAACTCTTGGCGATTATCTGACGACTGACTTCGACTTTATTTTCGAGTTCACGATTCAAAGATTCCGCAACCGTCAGTGCCTGTGTGAACCGATGTAACAACACTGCGGCAAAGATCAATAACAGCACTGGTATGCCAAAGTGCGCGTAGACCAATGTCCCATCCCAGCCGGAGCCGCCCTCAAAAAACATCTGAAAGGCATTGGTGAGAAAGAGCATTATCTGGCCAACGATGGCGACAGACAGGATGACCGCCTCTGGCTCGCGCCGGCGCCACGCAATAACTGAGACACGTCCGATCAGAATGAGCAGTACTGTCACACCGACCAGGTGCGCCAGGTAAGCGCTGTACCAGAACAGCTGCGCTGGCATCAGAGCATGCGCAATACAGGCTGCCAATGTCCATGCAAAAAACAGGCGTTCACGAGCAGGTCGTCTGGCACGCGCAAGTCTTCCAATAAAGCCATAGAGGAAAAAGATGGTCAGGTCCATGGCCGAATGCACAACCGGCAGCCAGATGTCATAGCTAAGCGGATTGTAGAGAATCACGGTGTGAGCAGCGCCAGTTGCCCAGGCAAAACATATGCCGCTAAACCACAGGTAAACCGTATCAGACCGGCGTATCACCCACAGGCCCAGCGTAAACAACCCCATCGAGAAAGCAAACGCCAGCAATATGCGGTTGATATCGACCTGTTGAAACAGGCGCTGTTCCTGAATCTGCTGTAGCTCGGCTTTATTACCCAACAGAGGCGGTGCCAGCAAGCCGCCCCATTCCGTAACATTCAAGCGGATCAAAACCTCGTTGGCTCCCGGCAGCCACTGGTCATCGTCAATGTTGGCAAGTAGAGGTCGGTTCCATGCTGTTGTAAGCCTGCCTTCGCGATAGGCATTGCCAGCTATTTCAACTCGATTGAAATATACAGTTACAGAATGATTGTATCGCCACAATAGCAGGCTGATGTTGGGGCTTTGTGTCGGTCGTTCGATCCGGAAACGCAGCCAGATGGCACCTTCCTCTACCGCCTGTTGCCAAACATCAGGCTCGACATCAATGCCCCTGAATGGCAGTCGGGTCGGCTGCCAGTCGGCACTGACCGGTGGCAGCCCAGCGCCGGAGAACACCAGCTGACTGGCACTTTCCAGTTCAGTGGTATCATCTGTCTGTGGCCAACCGGCAGCGGCCGCTAGCAACAACACCCAAAAAGTCGCGATTCTCAACACGTGTCAGTGAATCCTGGTAGCCGGTTTTGGTCTGGACGCTGCGAGGAGCGCCGCAGGTATTCAAGGTATCTGTTCGCGTCCCCCTCATTGTGGGGTATACAACCGTCAGGTCATTGTCTACAGTCGGCACGGAAAAGCAATGCTTGAGACCAAGGAAAACGCAACATGTGGTCGTCAGAACACGCCCGCGCACTGGTAGTTGAAGACAATGCCGAGACTCGGGCCTGGCTGGTTTCGTGCGTCAATTCGGCATTTCCCGAGCTGCAGGTGGTCGATGCGGCCAACCTTGCATCCGCCATGGAGCTTGTTTCGACGGGGCAGTTTGATCTGGCGCTGGTGGATCTTGGCCTGCCTGACGGCAGTGGGATGGATGTCGTACGGGCTTTGCAGCAGGCGTCTGGTGCCTGCTATGTCGTGGTGGCGACGATCTATGACGACGACAAAAACCTTTTCTCTGCGCTCAAGGCAGGTGCCAGGGGCTATATCCTGAAGGATCAGGATCGAGCCCGGATTGTCAGCTATCTGCAGGGCATCAAGAAGAATCAACCGCCACTGTCGCCAGCCTCTTCACAGCGACTGATTCAGCACTTCAACAGCAAAGGCGATGCGCTGCAGGATGCCAGACTCACGCCGCGAGAAACGGATGTGCTTTGCTTGATTGGCAAAGGTTACAGCGTGGATGACAGCGCGCAGATGCTCGCGCTGTCGTCCGATACCGTGAAGGGATACATCAAGAGTATTTATGCCAAACTTGGTGTATCCAACCGCTCAGAAGCAACCCTTGAGGCTATCCGGCTCGGTATTATCGACGCCGATTGACCGGACGGTCCGCATCAAAACGTGAATTTTCAGACGACTGACGGCCAGGGCGAGACTGGGGGCGTCTTCGCCTTGCTGCCGGTGCTTTTCGAGCCGGTTTGTCTTCGGCCGCCACCGCTGGTCTCGCGCTGGGCTCAAAACCAGGGATGACAGTGCGAGGCAATGAGCGCTTCAGGACTTTCTCGATGGCCTTGATCTGCTTGGTCTGGTCTTCTGACAGCAGTGATATGGCCTCACCGTCCGAGCCTGCGCGGGCAGTTCGACCGATCCGGTGGACATAGTCTTCTGGAACATCGGGCAGGTCATAGTTGATCACATGTGGCAGTTGTTCAATATCAATACCGCGGGCCGCGATGTCGGTTGCGACCAGTACCTGCAGGCCACCATTTTTGAATAACTCCAGTACACGAGTCCGTTGCGCCTGGCTTTTATTGCCATGGATGGCTGCAGCGTCAATACCATCGCCTTCAAGCATTTTGACCAGTTTATTGGCGCCATGTTTGGTACGGCTGAAAACCAGTACCTGATACCAGTTATTGCTGCTGATCAGGTGGCTGAGCAGTGCTGTTTTACGGGACTTGTCGACCGGATGAATACGTTGGTCAACGCGGTCTGCAGTAGCATTGGCAGGTGCCACATTGATTTCCACAGGCTGATTCAACAAGCCTTTGGCCAGTGCCTGAATTTCAGTCGAGAAAGTTGCCGAGAACAACAGGTTCTGCCGTTTCTTTGGCAGCAGCGCGAGGATTTTTTTAATGTCCCGGATGAACCCCATATCCAGCATCCGGTCGGCTTCGTCCAGTACCAGTATTTCTAGCTGATCAAAGCTGACTGCATTTTGCTGGTGCAGGTCCAGCAGGCGCCCGGGTGTCGCAACCAGAATGTCCAGGCCGCCGCGCAGAATACTGATCTGCGGGTTTATTTTGACGCCGCCAAACACCACCGCGCTTCGCGTGCGCTCATATTTGCCATAGGTCTTGATGCTGTCGTGAACCTGGGCGGCCAGTTCTCGTGTCGGTGTCAAAACCAGCGCCCGAATGCGTGTTCGTCCAACAGTTTCTCCGCCACTCAGACGCTGGATAATTGGCAGCGTAAACCCTGCGGTTTTTCCAGTGCCGGTCTGGGCCGAGGCCAATAGATCGTGGCCCTGCAATACCGCCGGAATGGCTTTTTCCTGAATGGGAGTAGGTTGGGTGTACTGTTGTTCGGCAACAGCCTTCAAAAGTGCCTGAGACAGGCCAAGGTCATTAAAAGTCATTAAATATCCGGGAATTAGGAAGCTCAGGAATTGAGCATCAATCGAGTCAGGCAATGATTGCCCGCTGTGCAGTTAAATCGACGATCGAAGATTGTAACACATTGGCGCAACTTGCCGATACAAATTGATTGCCAGAGGCAGCCATATTGCTTAAGTTACCGGGTTTTTAACCAACCAATAACTAAAAAATAATGAGATAGTAATAATGCGTTTTTCTGTATTCCCCCGCGTCGTACTCACCCTCACGCTGGCTGCAGCACCTGTGTTGCTGCAGGCTCAGGAGACCAGCGCTGAAGATTCCACGGTAGTCTACACATCAGAGTATTTTGCTCAGTGGGCTCCAGTAACCGCTCAGGATATGATCAATCGTATTCCAGGAATCGGGTCACCGACAGGCGGTAACTTTGCCAATAACAACTCTGGCCGTGGCCTGGGTGGTGGCGGAGGCAATCAGATTCTCATTAACGGCAAACGCGTGGCAGGCAAGAGCAACGAGGCCAACAGCCAGTTGCAACGTATTTCTGCCGACAAAGTACAGCATATCGAACTGATACGTGGTACCTCCGCCGAGCTGGATGTGCGTGGCGACCAGATCCTGAATATTGTCCTGACAGAAGCATTGTCGAGTCGCAGCTATGCGTACGAAATCAACACTGATCGTTACATGGATAACCATGTCCAGCCGGGTGGCAAGTTCTCTGTCAACGGCACACAGGGTGGGCTGAATTATCTGTTAAGCGCTGAGGCAGAGCCGCGCCACGATTATCGTCCCAGCCGCGAATCAAGTATTCTTGGCGACTTCACACCAAACGACCGGATTGTCGAAGAACGTACACGCGATCAGTATACCTATACCTACGCGGCTAACCTGGCGTACGACATCAACGCCGACAGCAGCGCTCGCCTCAACATGCTGTATTCCGACTTCGATAATACCCTGGAAGTTGATCGTTCAATTACCGATTTGACTGTCAATCCACCGCAGACAAATCTGCAGCGGGAAGAGACGCCCGGCGAGAACAATAACTGGGAAATAGGCGGAGACTATGAACTACGTCTTGCCAACGACCATCGTTTCAAGATTCTTTTTATTACCAACCAGCGCAATGAGTTCAGTGAACGTGAGCGATTCCAGGTAGCTGCTGATGGCTCCGAGCAGAAAGATCTTTACGTAAGCTCGGACTCCACTCTGGAAGAGAAGATTGTCCGTACCTCGTATTCGCTTGGCGTTGCTGAAACACAGGATGTTGAGTTTGGTGTCGAGCGCGCTCAGACAACTCTGGACTCTCTGCTCAAACTTGGTGTTGCTGGCTCAGGTGCCGGGTCGCCCAGTCATGGTGGATTGACGCCAGTCGCAGTGAGCAATGCCGACTCTATGGTTGAAGAGATCCGTTACGAACCTTTCGTTGTTCATAACTGGCAGATCAGTCCGCGCATGTCGCTGGAAACCTCTGTTATCTATGAAGCCTCTGAGATAACCCAGACTGGTGATGTAAATAACCAGCGTGATTTCAGCTTTGTCAAACCCAAGCTGGACTGGCGTTTCGACATCATGCCGGGCATGCAGCTGCGTGCTTCGGCTACTAAAGCGGTGCGGCAGCTTAGCTTTTCGGACTTTGTTGCTTCCAGTGACACTCGCGATGATGATGCTAACACCATGGCCGGAAATGCCAACCTGCGTCAGGAGCAGGTGTGGAATTTCAACGTCGGCGGTGAATACCGTCTGCCCAATGACCTCGGCGTAATTGATGGCAGCGTTTTCTACATGGAGCACTACGACGTCATTGAGCGTGTTGACGTGACACGTCAGGGTGGTTCCCTGCAGTCCGCCAATGGCAACATCGGTGACGGCGAAATGTGGGGTATGGAGCTGAACGCCAGTATCCGTATGGCCATGATCAACATGCCAAATCTGATGATCACCAGCCGGTTCAATGTCAAGGATTCGGAGATTACCGATCCGTTCCTGGGCATCACCCGTCGCTTCCAGGACTATGATCGAGGTCGATTCCAGCTTGGATTCCGTCATGACATCCCGGAGTGGCGCATGAATTACGGCCTGAACTGGAACAATCGTCTCGATGGCAATATCAAGCGCTATGATATCGACAATATCGAGTCGGTTTATGGTGATCCGAACGTTACCGCATTCCTGGAGTTTGTCACAGCCAGCAATATTCGAATCCGCTTCGACGCGCGCAATGCAACCAACAATGACCAGTGTCGCATTCGTACCCGTTATGATGGACGCATCAGCACTGGCAGCATCCGCGAGATTGAGAACTATTGTTTTGAGGCTGCGCGAGTTGTATCAATCAAGATCAACGGTACGTTCTGACCGGAGCTGACCATCGATCTGAACAGACCTGACCTAAGAAAAACGCCCCCGGATGGCTGAATCATCCGGGGGCGTTTTGTTTTGGCTCGTGCAGTATGAGCTGTGAGTCGCCTTGCGAATCACCGTCTATCGATCAGATCCTCGGCACAGGCGTTGCTGCTCAGCCGCGTGCTATCACGCCACGCAGCTGCAGCGACTCAACTGAGTGCCGGCATACCCCTGCGCGTTGAATCAGTTTTGCTTCACAAACGTCACAGCGCACGCACTCCTTGAAATCGATTGCCTCCCTGCGGATCGCTCCGGTTGGACAGCTGTGTTCGCAGACTTTGCAGGCTGTGCATTGCGGGACGCGTTTGATGCGTTTCAGGCTGATCAGTGAAAGCACACCGAGTGCGGCGCCCAGCGGGCATACGTAGCGGCAGTAAAAGCGCTTGATCACAACTGAGGCCAACAGGATGGCAATCAGGATCGCCCACAATACCAGTGAGGTGCTGTAGAAAAAGAGTGTGCCGAAGGGTTCAAAGTACTGAAAAATGCTGACGCTGCCCTGCACGATAGCCATCACCACGATAAGGCCAAGGAATGCATATTTCAGATAGATCGCTTTGTCATGGATGTGTGCAGGTACGGTAATCTGCCAGCGCTTTGGGCTCAAGCGGGTAATAAAATCCTGTAAAGCACCGAATGGGCAGACCGTCGAACAGAAGATGCGCCCCCATATCAGCGTTGTGATCAGCGTAAACAGGACCATGATCAGCAAAGGCGTATCGCTGAGAATCATCGATGGACCAAGGTTGATGGTATTGGTGATATGCGAGACTGACAGAAATCCGCCGGTAACAAAGCCAAGATAAACCAGGGTTGCAGACAGCGTGACCCAGCGCAGTTTTGCACTTTTCCGCCAGAAGGTGAGCATGACCAGGCTGAGTATGGCGATCAATCCGGCAACCCGTACCCAGTTGGTATCACTGCCCGAGTCTGCTGCCAGCTGCGCGTTCGGGTCAGGCACTTCCTGCCCCAGCGCCAGATTGCGCTGAACGCCCAGAATCTCGACGTCTGCACTGGCAGGAGGCTGTCCATTCTCCGGGTCGTAGTAGACAGTAAACGGTTGGCTGAAATCCATCGCTGGATCCAGCACCATGGCAACCGCAAACGTGCCGTTCTCCATCTCCGCAATTTTGCCGGCGTTCGCACTGCCGGCATAGACCGTGCGCAGTCGCGGCATCGGATAAACGGTATCTCCCTGCGTGATGGATAAACGCTCCTGACGGAAGGGATCGGATGCATTGCCCGCTATGCCCACCAGAAACAGCCGGCCGTCGTCAAAGCGGGCGCTGGCGGCGCGCTCTGCAGTCGAGTAGGCATCCAGCCCGACAAGAATTTCACCCAGCACTTCATTGCCCATATAGGTCATCGACAAGGTCAGTTGTGTGCCATCGGGGTAATCGTGCTTAAGCTGTCTGATCAGGCCTGTGTCGAGCATGTCCTGCCAGCTCAGCGGTTCGAGAATGGTGCGCACTCGCTCGGCGTCATCGGCTTGGGCAGTCACACCACTGTCGGGCAGGTAAACGGCGGCCACACGTCGCGCCGCGTTGTATACGCCGCGGGTGGTTGCCCAGCTAGTGATGGTTGCCCGGGAAACGCCGTCGATGTCCCGCCCCACGCGGAAGTCATCACTAAGTGGTTTCTGGCGGAATTGACCATGGAAAACCGGCCCTCCCATAAAGTCACCACGACTTGAGCGAAATGATTCGTGGTAGTCGAGAACCTTGATAGCGGTCACTGTGGCCGAGTTGTCCAGACCCACCAGCACCTCAATCGGCGCGCTGAAGCCGATCTCCTCAGGTGGCAGGTCGGATGTCTGGAAGACATAACCAAGCACAGGCGGCGGCTCGGAACCCTGGGAGGTGCCATAAGCGGTGAACACGGGTGGTTCACCTGCTTTTGCGCTAAAGCTGCTGGCAGCCGGGAATACCTGTCTTAGCAGCTCCTCATCTACCTGAGTGGTAAAGGGTGTTTGAGCCAGAGCGGTATGATTCAAAAGCGAACTGATGACTATCAGGCAGGTCGCCAGGAAGGGTCGCAGGAGAGATCCTGGCGACAGGATATGAAGTGTCATGTTTTATTATTGTTCCCGGATCAAAAGGACCACACACCGCGTCAGGCAAATGCTGTCCGGACCAGCCAGGCGGTGTACATCAGATAAACCGCCACAAGAATAGCGCCTTCCCATCGATTGATACAACCCTGACGGCGCTTGAAACCGAAACCGAATACAAACAGTGACAGGGTGAGTCCTACCATGACCAGCATGTCACGCGTCAGCACCTCGTGACCCACCGCCATTGGGTGGATGGCACCGGCAATACCCACCACCGCAAGCGTGTTAAACAGGTTGGATCCGAGGATGTTGCCAACGGCCATGTCATGTTCGCCTTTACGAGCGGCGATGATGGATGAGGCCAGTTCGGGCAGTGAGGTACCCACGGCGATTATCGTCAGGCCGATGATGAGGTCGCTGACACCAAGACTCTGCGCGATTGTTACCGCACCCCAGACCAGCAGTCGGGAGCTGGCAATCAGCAGTATGAGTCCAACAACAACCCAGATGATGGCCGTTTTGAGCGGCATCGGGTGGGCAGTGGCCTCGCTGACGTCATCCGCCCAGGCATCGTGAACCGGGCGTTTTTGATCCTTCATGCCCTGAATGATGGTGAGCGCCATCAAAACGGCAAACAGCACCAGCAGGATGATTGCGTCAATGCGGCTGATATTGTCATCAAGCATCAGCACAGCAGACAGCAGGGTCACGATGGTCAACAGAGGCAGTGTGCGGCGCAGGACCTGCGAATCTACAGCAATCGGTGCCAGCACTGCGGTGATGCCCAGAATCAGACCGATGTTGGTGATATTAGAGCCGTAGGCGTTACCCAGTGCGATACCCGGATTACCTTGCGATGAGGCAAGCGCGGAGACCACCATTTCTGGGGCTGAGGTACCGAATCCGATAATGACGATACCGATAAGCAGGGCGGGCACGTTGAAATGTCTGGCTGCACTGGCGGCGCCATCAACAAAGCGGTCTGCACTCCAGACCAGCACCAGCAAACCGGAAACAACTGCAACAACGGGTAACAACATAGCGCTCTAACCTGGCAAAACAATCCAGAAAACTGAACCTTGCAGTGTATGCTGAAAGGACGCTGGCTGTCAGCTTTAACCGGAGCGGAATGACCAGTATTTGTGCCCGAGGTAACTGGTGAATACAGGCACCACGATGCCGGTAGCATGCGCCAGCTCTGGCGCGAGCAGGTCAATTTGCAACGCGGGCAGCACCTGGTAGAGCATCAGCAGGCTGATGGCCCAGGTCTGCACAATGGCCAGGACATTGACCAGCACAAAAAAGGCAATCGATCGATACAGAGGTTGAACGCTGGTCTTGAACACGAATGCGCGGGCCAGCACATAGGCAGTCACCATGCCCGTCATGTAAGCAAGTAATACGGACGTGGAGAATGCAAGCCACTGGTCGTAAATGATACGGGAAACAAAATTGACTAGCGCTGCAGTGCCGCCGGTGGCCAGAAAAATCAGAAATTGACGTGAAGCAAACTGTCTGATCATTGACTGTTCCCGGTATTGCCGGCTTCGCGGCCCAGCCTGCGGCCAAAGTCTATGCTTTCAGAAATGCCGCGGTCGTAGGGATAGTAGTAGGAAGTGTCTGCTACCCACAGTCCGTCGATGCAGCTGCGGTAGGGTGGCAGGCTGTCCAGGAAACCCGGCTGACAGACTGGCTGCGCGTAGCGATACCGGCTGGCGCGTATATCAATAAAGCTGTCGTCCGTTAATCCCGGATTGATTGTTCTCAGGTAGCTTTTTACCTTGTTTATGAAGTTGCTGTCTGGCTCCTGAAACTTGGGATGATCGCCAGGCAGGTAAAATGGCACATAGACCACATGCTGATCCAGAGGACGCAGATTGCTGTATTCAACGAGTCCCGGGATGTCCATCTCAGGGTCGTTGATATTCAGCCAGAACTTGTCGCTAAGCGGCTGGTCCAGTTTGACGATCACACAGACCACGGCGATATTGTTCAGGGCCTGATACTGCTGTTGTACTTCAGCAGGCAGGTCCGGGATCAGCCTTGGCACAAATGGCAGCGGTATGGTGCTGACTACCCGGTCAAAGGCTTCAAATTTGTCACCAGTCAGCTGAATCCCTGCGACCGACTGACCGGAGTCTGCGCTGACCACCTGCTGTACAGGGCAGGACAGGTGGATTTCCCCGCCAGCTGCTTTAATGGCCGCTGCCATCGCCTGCAGCAGTGTCTCGGATCCACCCTCCAGATAACCCAGTTTTTCCCGCATCAGGCTGTATCGTGATCGGCCAACGCGGTTGATTCTGCTCCATATCCAGGCAGCCGAAAGGTTGTCTGCGTACTGATAAAACTTGTAGTCAAACAGTGTGCGCCACAATACGTCCCAGGCCGCCGTACCCACCCAGCGTTTGATCCAGCCACTGGCCTCGACACGATCCAGTGGCTGCCAGTCACGACGTTTGGTTGAAGCGAAAGCGTGCAGCCCGTAGCGTAGTTTGCCGAGCAGTCCAAGTCCCCTGAATTTGAGCAGGGCCACCGGGTTGCCCCAGTCCTGCAACAAACCACCGTACCAGTACCCCATGCGCGTTTCAGTCCAGCGCATCGACGACGCAATGCCGAGTTCATCCAGCATCTGCAAAAAGCCGCGGTCCGAGGTGCAGTGAAAGTGGTAATAACGTTCAATACTCAGACCCGAGAAATCGAAACTCGCCGTCATGCCGCCAAGACGGTCATCCGCCTCGTAGACAACCACCTGATGGCCGTCGCGTGTCAATTGGTAGGCTGCGGCCAGGCCCATCGGGCCGGCGCCAATGACGGCTATCCGCATTTAAAACTCCAGTACTATGTCGCTGTAACGTGAATCGTGAAAGGTTTCTTCGAGTGCCTGTGCAAAAGGCGTGAACTGAACACCAAACAGTTCAGGCCAGTCTATGACCTCGAACTCGTCCCGGGCGACCAGTGCCTCTAACTGTTGGGTAGTAAATGGCGGTTTGCGATCGAACAGGGCCCACACCCACAGCAAGGCGTAGAACAGCCGGTAGGGGATCTTGATGATGCGTGTCTTGCTGCCCGTAACCCGCTTTATCAGGCGAATCATGTCGATATAGTCGATTTTTTCATGCCCGGAAATATTGTAGATACCCTGTTCATGGCGGCTGCGAATACAGCTGATGATGATATCGCAAAAATCGCCAACGTAGAGAGGCTGTCGCATATAGCGGCCGTGACTTGGGATAGGGAAAACCGGTACTTTTTGCATGAAACGTGAGAGCCAGCCCAGGTGTTTTCGGTCAAACCATCCAAACATCAGTGTTGGCCGTAAAATGGGACAAGTGATACCGCTATCGAGAATCAATTGCTCCTGCGCGCGCTTGCTGCGCGTATAAAAGTCGTCGGCTACCGACTCGACTACCGAAGAGCTGATATGCACCAGGTAGGGTTGTTCGGTAGCGTCCTTTATCGACTCAAGAATCAGCTCGGTTGCTGTGACGTTATTGCGAATGAATTCGTCGTAATGCAGCCCACCGATCTGCGCCTGCAGCATGACAACGACATCTGCGCTGCGAACGTGCTCCTGCCAGGGACCTGGCTCAGCCAGGTCTGCATATTCACAGCAAATTTCCGGCTGAACCTGGCGCAGGATGCTCAGATTTGCTTCATGTTTGTCCAGCACGACAATATTGTGGAAGCCCTGGTCGCGCAGCCTTGCTACCAGGTTCTGGCCGACCAGGCCGGCGCCGCCGGGGAGCACTATTCTGGCCTCCGTGCCAAACTTTACTGAATTGTCTTTTTCAGAGGGCTGAGCTGTCATTGTATTTACTCTAACAAAGTGGCAGGTATGTCGACCTGCAAGTCGCAGCCGACATCAACACCACTGAGTATCATTTGTGGCTGGCTGTATTCACGGCGAATATAACCACGGAAGCCTGAGCGTCCAGCGTCGTCGTCAACTGCTTCGGCGACGTCCGGGCGCGGCTGGCCAGTGAGCGCAAAGCCGCTTATTTCTCCGATCGGGTTACGTATCTGAATGAGTTGAGGCGCGCTGTCCTCAGTGTTGCTGAAGAGCCAGCCGTCAACACGCAGGTAGTTGGTATCACCATCAATGGCGCTGACCTGATCAATATGTCCCTGACAGCTTGCCGCTTCACCAGCTCGAACAATATCCCCCAGTTGCGGTGCCAGATCCCGCCATGGGAAGCGATCAAATATGCCGATATTATATTCCGAAGCGACTGCAACGGTATTGAACAATCCCTGGTCCATGACATATACCGAGTTGATCTGTTGCTCATCCCTCACTCTGAGTTCCAATGCGAGCGCGGCCACTTCGCGGTTGAATACCACTTGCTGTTGTGGCTGCAGAGCAAGTGTCTGACGCCATAGCATGGCTGCGCCGAGGCAGACTATCGCGATCAGCGCCACCGGCCGGTATTGCCGCCAGGCACGCTCCACCGCAGGCAGAAAAAGCACCAGCAATGCTGCCCATGCCATCAACGCAGGTGTGGTGTAGCGGTTAGTGGCAGCCTGTTCTACGCCGAACACCAGTCGACCACCACCGGTTCCCAGCGCCGTGCCAGCGATGTACGCAATGTAAAACACCAGCGCCAGTGCAAGCAGGTTCTGCGTCGGAGAGCGCAGACTTTTAACCAGAGCGTAAACGGTCAGTGCCGCCATCACCGCAGTGCCTACGGCGGCAAAGCGCATGCCGACATCACCGCCGGTCAAGAAGTAGAACGGCGTACCAAGGTAGAGTAAAACATAGTAGACGAGGTCATCGGGCTGACGCAGAAAGGTTTCCAGAATCGACCCATGATTGCCTGGCGAGCTATAGCCATAAAAATACAGCGATAATGCGAACAGGGTTAGCAGGACAAGAGTCAGACTGCGCTGCCATGGGAAACGTGTGAGCAGGGCATACACTGTCATCAGTGGCAGGGCAATGACGCCGTTTGCCATGGTACCTATACACGCAAACCCAGTGATGCAGGCCAGGACAAAACGATTGCGCCCCGCCGCGTCAGCCTGTCGCGCAGCGCTTAACAAATAAAGAGCGACCAGTGGCAGCAACTGTGCCAGAAAGAACTGGCTCTGAAATCCCCAGGCCAGATTTTCCCACTGCATCCAGTGGTAGAGCCAGGCGACCAGGAAGGCCATGGCAGCCCATACCGTGACGTCTGCTGACTGATTGCCGCCAGACACATCCCTCATGCGTTGTCTGACGATACGGTAAAAGGTCAGCAATGCCAGACCAACAATCACGAAGTTCATGATGATGAGAAATACGCTGGTCCCGCCGAACAGGGCATAGTCCAGCCAGAACAACAGTCGCGACAGTACGATGCGGTGCTCATTGTGTTGTGCCCACCAAGCCGCCGAATTACCGTCCAGCGCAGCGGCGATGTAGAAACCAAGCGTGCCACCCCACATGTCCCAGTACGGCACTACCGAAAACGCACGAATTGCGCCGATGACGGCAAGCAGGACAATAATGATTGCGAACGACCAGGCAGCGGTCATCGCGGGATTGCGGCGCATCCATTGCAATTGCATGAGATCAGATATCCATTCTGTTGAAAATAAAACGTGGCAGATGGCGAATGATCATCATGATCAACGCCCATTTTGATGGCGTGTAGATTACCGGTTTGCCTTTTGCTATGCCGTTTACGATGTCGTCAGCGACATCCTCTACGCTGGCCAGTGCGGCGCCATTCTGCTTCAGATGCGCAGTCATGGGGGTGTCCGTCGGGCCTGGTTTTACCAGCACCACTTTAAACCCGGAGCCGGCAGTGCGGTGTTGCAGACCCTGCACATAGCGGGTCACCAGGCCTTTTGCCGAACCATAAACATAATTGGACTTTCGTCCCCGGTCACCCGCAACTGAACCAATGACTGCCAGAGTGCCACGATCTGCCTGACTCATTAATGTCGCAAACGCCTCGGCGAATAACACCGGAGAAATGCCATTAATCTGTATGGCCTCGGCAGTCTCTGAAAGTGAGGCCTGGCACTGCTGCTGGTCAGGAAGATTGCCATGCGCAATCAGCACGATATCTGCCGCCTGCGTCATGATTTCAGTTACCTGCGACTGTATGGCTGCAGGGTCAACAAAATCGCCAACGGCTGTGACGATTTCCGCCTGCGGTTGTCGTACTTTCAAATCTGCCGCAATTGCCGACAGCTTCTCCTGATTACGGGCCAGCAGGTAGAAGTGCGTGGCGCCCTGTTCGGCCCAGCATCTGGCGCAACGTTCGGCTATTGCCGAGGTGGCGCCGACGATGACAATTCGCTGTACTTTATTGGCAGAGGGACTGCTCATGAGTGGAGTTCTCCGTACCGTTGTTTTAACTGCCCATCAGCCGACGTGACATGTCGGAACTGATGCCAGGATCTCGGTAGTTAGTGAATTCGGACAAAGCAGGGTACGCGCGCAGGAACATATCCGCCGGCATGCGTGCGTCTTTGGCAGCATAAAGGCGGCCGCCAGCCTGACTGACGATGTCATCCAGCCTGGTAAACAATGAAAGTGTTTTTTGCCCCTGATTGGGGAAGTCCAGCGCCAGTGTCGCGCCTGGCATAGGGAAACTCAGCAGGCCGGCCGCTGGCCGCTTGCCAAATGTTTTTAGTACAGCCAGAAAAGAACCCTGACCGCTGCGGGCAATGGCAGTCAGCATTTCGCCTATCGCTCCATGCATGTTGTCCTCTGGCACCACACACTGGTACTGATAGAAGCCGCGTGGGCCGTACATTCTGTTCCAGTGACCGATTGCATCAAGTGGATAAAAAAATGGCTGGTAATGTGCGATACCGGCACCCTCTTTGCGTTTGTTAAGCGCGTAGTAGGCAGTGTTGAAGGGCCGCAGGCTAAGACGGTTGACCAGAGACACTGGTGGGACCAATGGCATCTGCAGGCCTGATTTTTTTCGTGAAGACTGTGATTTATGATCAGGGGGTACCTGTTCCCGGTGGTTCGCTCGCAGAAAAATGCCCCTTGGCGTGTCCCCGGACAGGCAGTCGATCCAGGATACAGTATGTTCCCAGTCTGCCTCCGACGCCTGCGACAGTTCAAAAAATTCGGGTAGCGACTGGTAAGCCAGTGTGTCTGTGTCCAGCCAGGCGGAGCCGACCGGCCGCAGCTTCAGGCTTGCCTGCAGAATGACGCCCGTTAATCCAAGGCCTCCGATGGTGGCCCGGAACATATCGGCATTTTCCGCAGAGCTGCAGCGCAGCAGCTGGCCATCGGTGCGCTGCAGAATCAGCTCCTGCACATGCTCGCCGAAGGTGCCGTGCACATGATGGTTTTTACCATGAACATCATTGGCGATTGCTCCCCCCACGGTGATCAGCTGGGTACCAGGTGTCACCGGCAGCATCCAGCCTCGGGGTACCATCAGATCCTGGATTTCCTTTAGCAGGGCTCCTGATTCGCAGACGAGCACGCCAGTCTCTGCATCGAATTCAATCAGGCGGTCCAGACCGCGAGTCTGCCAGCTTATTCCCTCGCTGTTCAGGCACACATCCCCGTAACTGCGCCCCATGCCATAACAAATGCCGGGCTGGAACTGTTCAAGCTGGCCTGCCACGCTGCTGCGGTCGTTTAAGGCAATACAGGTATGCGGCTGACGGCTAAGGCGGCCCCAGGAGCTGAGTTTTATCATGGCCACCCCAGTGTTGCCAGCGCCAGAACCAGAGCAAACGCCGCGCCTGCCATCAGACTTGTCTTGTCTTTCACGGCAAAAACCAGGGGATCGTCGTTCATATTGCCGCGGTTAGCCTGCATCCACATCCAGCTGATCCAGAACAGCAGGATAGGGATGGCGGCCCAAACCAACGCCGTATTCTGGTAAAGGCCAAGCACGGAGTCGCTATTCAGGTAAAGTGCCAGTACCAGCACCGCAATGAATCCTGCACTGATCCCGAGGTTCTGAATCAGCGGCGCGTCGCTGGTCAGGTAGCCGCGACCATGTGCCTGACTGGCACCCGCCTTCGACTGCAGTTTCAGTTCCGCATAGCGTTTGACAAAAGCAAGCGACAAAAACAGGAAAACGGACTCGGTCAACAGCCAGAAGGTCAGGGCATTTTCGGAGGCTGCCGCGCCGGCGATAATTCGCAGCGTGTACAGCATTGCCAACACGAGGCAGTCGACGATCATCAGGCGCTTGAGTCCGAATGAGTAGGCCAGCGTCAGCAGGAAATATACTGCCAGCCAGCCTAGAAACTCCATGCTTACCAGGCTTCCGATCACAACGCTGCCGAGTAGCAACATGGGTGACAGCAGCACACCTTTCCAGGCTGCAATCGCACCTGATGCAAAGGGACGGTTGCGCTTGCGTGGATGCAGGCGATCACTCTCCAGGTCAGTCAGGTCATTGGTAATGTAAACCGCTGACGCACAGAGGCTGAATGAGCAGAACGCCAAAGCCAGGACCCCCAGAATCGCCGGGTCGTTGAGGTCGTGTGCGGCGATAGCCGGAAAAAATAGCAGAAGGTTTTTCAGCCACTGGTGAGCACGAACTACTTTCAGCCAGGCCATGATACCGGTGGGTGCAGGAGGGAATACCGTCTCTACGCGCGCACACTGTTGGGCGCGTTCGGTGACTGCCGTGGAGGCATTCACCACAACAGCCTGATGCGCGCTGGCCCAGACAGGCAGGTCTTTGGTTGAATTGCCTGCATAGTCAAATCCCTGTTCGCCATAGCGATCAACCAGTGCCTGAGCTTTTTGTCGCCCCGACAGGTTTGTCTGACCGTCGCTGGCCAGCACGCTGTCGAACAGCCCCAGCTGCTCAGCGATAGCCTCTGCGAAACGCTGGTCGGATGCGGTGCACAGCACGATCTCACGACCCAGCTGCTTTTGTTCGCGCAACCAGTCAATCAGCGTCTGGTTATAGGGCAGGACGCCAGCGTTGAACGCGGTGCGCTGCGCCAATCGTTGTTTCAAGACGGCTTTTCCCTGCAGCAACCAGACAGGCAGCAGCAAGGCGCTCCAGGGTGATTCCCGGAACACCTTCAATGCTGATTCGTGCAACATATCGGTATGAATCAGCGTGCCGTCGAGGTCAACTACCAGTGGTCGCAATGTCTCCAGTCCCTGAAAAGCGCAGGCATACGTATCCGCCAGCCATGTCTGATGAGGCGGTATGGTAGCAGTAATCATAAAATCCGTGGGAATTTTTTACAGACCGGCGTAAGATAACGGTTTCAGCCACTACACACATAGTGATCTTGTACATGGAAACGTTCGCTGCTGCTGTCACTCTGTTTCTGATTATGGATCCTCTGGGCAATATACCCATATTCCTCAGCGTGCTGTCGAGGGTGCCTGAGCAACGTCGCAGGCGAGTCCTGCTGCGCGAGCTGCTGATCGCCCTGGGGCTTATGCTGTTGTTTCTCTTCATGGGGCCAGGCATTCTGCATTTGCTGGCCCTGTCACGCGAGGCCGTTTCCATCGGCGGCGGTCTGGTACTGATGATCATAGCCGTACGTATGATTTTCCCGTCGCGGGGCGGTGTCATGGGCTCCGATGACGATGATGGCGAACCATTGGTCGTGCCACTCGCGGTTCCCCTGATTGCTGGCCCATCGGTGCTTGCTACGCTCATTCTACTCGCCGAATCCGGCCCCGACCGCAGTGTTGACTGGCTGATCGCGCTGGGTGGCGCGTGGACTGTCACGGCCATCATCCTGATGATGTCGCAGCGACTTTACAAGGTGCTGGGCGCCCGTGGTTTGAAGGCCATCGAGCGCCTGATGGGCATGATCCTCATTTCTGTATCGGTGCAGATGCTGCTCAATGGCATTGCCAGTTATCTGAGCTCAGCTCCGGCATAAGGCACTGATGTTAAATCAGTGCCGGGTCTCACCATCAGCCTGTTCTTCAGCCTGCTTTACCTGCTTGTCCATGCGCTGCTCCCAGAAAGTCGCGTTCTTGATGCCAAGCTTTCTGGGGTCGAAATGAATGGGGCCGCCAGCAGCGCGCTGCTCCTCATAGTCCTTGAGGCATGCCATGGCAGGCCCTGACACAAAAAAGATGGCCAGGATGCCAACGATATTAATCCAGGCCATCAGGCCCACGCCAATGTCACCAATCATCCAGATATAACCTGCACTGTTCACCATGCCATAGCTGACCATCATCATGATCACAACTTTGACCAGAACCAGTGGGATGCGAGCCTTGAAATAGCGATTGAGGTAGGCTGCATTCGTCTCGGCGATGTAGTAGTAGGCGAGTATGGTGGTGAAGGCAAAGAAGAACAGGGAAATGCCCACAAAGACGGGGCCAAAGTTACCAAACACACTGAACAGCGCCATCTGTGTAAAGGCGGCAGAGGCTATCTCGGTGTCAGCAGGCACATTCTGCAGGACAAACTGACCGGCTTCCAGGGTGCCCTGAATATTGTATTGTTCAGTGATCAGTATCATGAATGCGGTTGCCGAGCAGACAAACAGCGTGTCGACATACACGGAGAATGCCTGCACCAGGCCCTGTTGGGCCGGGTGGTCGACTTCAGCTGCAGAGGCAGCATGCGGCCCGGTTCCCTGGCCAGCCTCATTTGAATAGATGCCGCGTCTCACGCCCCAGCCTATTGCCGCGCCAAAACCGGCCTGGGCAGTAAACGCATCGCCCACGATCAGCGCAAATACACCCGGAATCTGGTCAAAATTGATGAACACGATGATTAGCGCCATGATGATGTAACCCAGCGCCATGAACGGAACAACGATCTGGGTAAAATGGGCAATACGCTTGATGCCGCCAAAAATGATAAATGCCAGGATCATCAGGATGACTGCCAGCGCCACCAGTTTATTGGTGCCAACGTCGCCAAACTGGGTCGAAACAATGTTGCCCTCGCCAAAAACCTGAGTGACGGCATTGCCGACGGCATTGGCCTGAACACCCGGCAGAAACACACCACAGGCCACAATGGCGGCAATTGCAAACAGGACGGCCAGCCAGCGCTGTCCAAGACATCGCTCGAAGTAATAGGCAGGGCCACCCCGATACTGGCCATCTTCCTCGACTTTATAGAGCTGGCCCAATGTGGATTCTGCATAGGCTGTGCTCGCCCCGAGGAATGCCACGACCCACATCCAGAAAACAGCGCCGGGCCCGCCGAATCCTATGGCTGCCGCGACGCCTGCAATGTTGCCGACGCCAACACGACCCGACAGGGAAACCGCCAACGCCTGGAAAGATGAAATGCCCTCGGCTGATTCACTGCCCTGAAACAGCAGGCGCCACATCTCTTTGAAATGTCGAAGCTGGGCGAAGCGAGTGAGGATGGAGTAGAAGAGACCGGCACCCAGGCACAGGAACACCAGTGCCGGACTCCAGACGATATTATTGATCGTGTTGACGAGAGCTTCCATCTAAGTACCCTGTGTTATTGTTAGGCCGCTGCCAAACAATAACCGAGGGGGTGGGTGTATTCAATCCCGAATTGGTTCTAACGTGCCTTGATTACTGCCATGGTCAGGCGCGAAATGCACACTGCCTTGCCTGCTTCATTACTGATCTTGATTTCCCACACCTGTGTGGTGGCTCCGATATGAACCGGGCGGGCCGTGCCATACACCCAGCCGCTGCTGACAGGGCGGAGATGGTTGGCATTGATGTCGAGACCAACCGCTGCCTGAGTCTCAGAGCCAAGGCACAGATTCGCGGCCATGCTGCCCAGCGTTTCGGCAAACAGCACCGAGGCGCCACCGTGAAGAATACGATGTGGTTGCACTGTGCGATGGTCAACGGGCATACGCCCGGTCAGAAAATCATCGCCAATCTCTGTAATTTCTATGCCAAGGTGGGCGACAGCGGTGTTTTTAGCGTTCTCGGCAAGCCGTTCCAGTGAGGGTGTGCGCTTCCAGATGGCCATGGGTATTTACTCCTGTTACGTCATGCAGGGTCATCAACTGTGCTATAGGCAGGCCATGGATAATACGCGGGCAAGGTGGCGGCTGCCAAGCCGTGGGTTGATGGATTGCAAATGACAGGGCTGAAAGCGGGCTCGCTCAGGCCTGATTGTGTATTATTGCCATTCGATTAAGTCAAAGGGGGCCCAGGTGCTGGATTTCGAACATACCATTGTCATTAATGAGAAAGGGCAGCCTGATCATCAGCGAATTTCCCGCGAGTCCTTATGGAAGGGTTTGCTGTTTCGCGCACGTTATCCGGGCCACTTCAATCCGGCCATCAAGTGTCGGCTTGTTGATGAACATGCTGAGGGGTTTACGCGCCGGATCTTTGCCGGTGAACTGGAGTTTACCGATGTGGTTACTGTCATCGAAGACCGGGAGATCAGAACGCTGATCGACGGTCGCGATCAACCCATGCATGCCGAGAGTGTAACGCGCATTGAGTCGGCGGGCGCCGGTGAGCTATTGGTGCGATTCCGTTACCGGCGCGACTCCATCAGTGGTGCCGATAGTGGTGTGGATGCCGACGAATTTCTGAAATCGGCCTACGTGCAGAATGACCAGGAAGCCATTGAAGTCATACGTGAAATGATTGCAGAGGGCTGGTCGGACGCTCATATGTAATCGCGTGCACGTGATACAGGGTCACAGGGAAACAGGAGACAGGAATGCATCCGCTGGATGAAGCTATAGCTATGCAACCCGTGGCGCCGGGCATGTTTGCCGCCAGTACACATCCGGGCTACGCCAACGCTGTCGGGCCATTTGGCGGTATAACTGCGGCGCAACTGCTGAATGCGGCTCTGCTGCATGAGGAACGTTTAGGTGAACCCGTATCGCAGACCGTGCACTTTGCTGCACCGATTGCTGATGGGGCTTTCCGTATTGAGGCGCGCCCGGTTCGTACCAATAGGTCCACACAGCATTGGCTTATCAATGCCATTCAGGACGACAAACTGGTGGCCATGGCGACAGCTGTGTTCGCCATTCGTCGCCCGACGTGGTCCGGCACAGATGCGAAGTTTCCTGATGCGCCGGCGCCGGAATCGGTAGCTGCCATGAACTGGGACAAACGCCCGGAGTTCACGCATCGTTACGATCTGCGTTATAGCGACGATTCACTTCCGAAAACGTTTACCGAGCCGGAAAGGGAAAATGGCGCATCTCAACTCTGGGTGCGCGATGTGCCAGAGCGGCCACTGGATTTCCCGGCGCTGGCATCCATCTGTGATGTGTTCTTTCCCAGGGTCATGATACGACGCCAGCGCTGGTCTCCCATCGGTACCGTAACACTGACTTCATACTTTCATGCTGACAGCCAAACACTTGGCCGAGTGGGCAGCAGACACCTTCTGGGTGTCGCGCGCGCGCAGGCTTACCGCGACGGGTTCTTCGATCAAAGCGCAGAGGTCTGGTCACCAGAAGGTGAGCTGCTGGCCACATCTCATCAAATGGTGTATTTCAAGGACTGAGCGCGCGGCGGTGCCGCCGCGCAGGTCACCCGGCAAAGTACTGCAGAATAGCATTCAGGCTGTAGGCACCGCCAAAAATGTAAATGGCGCAGATAACACCTTCCCCGATCGAAATGCCGAACAGGGTTTTCCAGACACTGACGCGCAGAACACTGCACACATAAACAATCATGTCGCTGGGCACAAACGGCAGGAACCCCCAGGTGGAGATCACCGTCAGCTCTGCTTTCTTGAGGAGCCCGCTCAGCTGAGCGACCTGTTTTGGATAATGCGCATGAAAGTAGCGATCGAATCGTAAATGTCGTGCCATGTAGTACACAATTGCAGACGATGTGTATACGGCCAGCTGATTGACCAGCCATAGCGGCAGGGGCGGAAATACCAGGATGCCCGCCAGCACAATTGGCGTGGAGGGGATCAGCGTAAAGCCGCGCAGTGTAGAGATCACGAAATAAATAAACAGTCCACTGACCAGATTTTCACTGAAGAACTGACGGATAAACTGGGGTTCAAACAGGTCGGGTCGAAAGAAGTACAGTGACAGGCAGATCGTCACCAGTCCCAGCCAGGTGTACAGGCCAAAAAAGTTCAGGTGTTCAAGTTTTTCTTTTTCCATGGAGTTTCAGCGATCCGCTTGGTCGTTGTTGGCTTTCAGTGGGACGGATGCCTGCACGGTTTCATGACTCACGAGCTTTCATTAAGAGGCGCCCGATCGAGTACAGCCGGCGTTGCCATGGCTGCTGGCTTGGACATCTGATACACAAAAGCTGGCAGGATATTCAGAGGCACGAAGCTGACATCATCCATGGATTTGCCAAAAACCTGCTCGATATCGCTCTGGTTGCTCTTGAAGTATTGATATTGCAGGTACAGGCCGCCTTCCCTGAGACCATACTGCACAGCATTCAGTATCTGGTACAGGAAGGCGTTGGCGCTGGCTGCATCCTCAAAATTCTTCAATGGCAATGAGGAAATGATCACGTCATAGTGGCCGGGGCGGGTCAGCAGCTGGGTCACACAGCTGTTATAGAGAGCGACCTGTTTATCCGGATGGGATGCCATCAGGCGGTGAATCGAGTCGTTGTACTCAGACTTGATTTCACAGATGTCCAGACTTGAACCGTTCGACATGCGTTGAATCAGCTGATCGGTAATGGCGCCACGGCCACTGCCAATTTCGAGAATACGCAGGTTACGGGAGAAATCCACCCGCTTCAGCATGGCCGATACCAGAAATCGGGAACTGCTTACGATCAGGCCGTCTTCTTTGATATTGCGCTGGATGTGGCGGTACAGTTGAATCAGCATTGATGCTCAGGTCACTCAGTCAGGTCGAGCATCATAACCCGAAGCGTCGCCCATGCAAACATGCCCTTAGTCACGTATGACGCTGGGCCAATTGGCAATTTGACGGGGCGAGCCATATACTGGCCCGCATCCACAATAATAATGCTTGCCCGGAGCGATGAACCTCAAATGTCAGCTCCCGGCTAGCCTCAGACAGGAACTACGACATGACCCTCAATGGCACAACCAACCGTAAATCTCAACTGCTGGCCATGGCTGTCAGTGCCACGATTCTGACCGCCTGTGCAGGCGGCGGCATGACCGGGCAGAGAGAGCATGATGCACGGACATTCGCGCCTATGGCTGTGCTGGCCTTTGATGCGCAGCCCGGCGCACGGGCGTTTTATGGCACCTATGAGGGTTTGCAGGGTTCAGCTGTTTACACCGCAGAGTTCCCCGCTGGCTGGGACGGCGACGGTCTGGTCATGTACACCCACGGGTATCGTGGGACGGGGGCTGAGCTGGCGCCATCCTTGCCACCTGCCGCGTTTCGCGAGGCAGTGCTGGCGGCTGGTTATGCCTGGGCCGCTTCATCCTACTCGGCCAACTATTATGATGTACGCGCCGGTATTGAAGATACCAACAAGCTGGCGCGTGAGCTTACCAGCTATCTGCAGCGCGACTGGCAACAGCAGCTTGCCGAGCCCGCTCAGTACCTGATTTCCGGCACGTCGCTGGGCGGACATACGGCTGCTGCCGCTGTAGAGTGGGAAAATATGCAGCGCACCCTGTATCCGGTGCCCTATGCCGGTGCCGCACCATTCTGTCAGGCGGAACAGAACCAGTTTCAATGGCTGGGGGACTACAATCGACTGGCCATGACGTTGGCCGGATTCAGTTATCTGCCATATTCAGAGTTCCCACAGCTGGTTGGCACGCCCGATGCCCCTGGTCCGGTAGTCCGCAATCTGTTCGTGATTGATCCGGCCACTGGCCAGTCCACCTGGGAGCCAGCCAATATCAATGGTGAGCGCCTGATGGCCATGGCCATGAATCTGACAGGCGGTGACCGGCCCATCTTTGAGTACGGCTTCCAGTCCCGCTATCAATACACTGTCATGGGCAGCGGAGGGGATGACGGCTCTGTGCGCGGGATTCTCGATCGCAATGTTTACGATAACGCCGATCGTGTTTATCGCTGGACTGACAATACAAGTCCGACCGAAATGGAAGTGTCATTCAATGACATCATGATGCGGGAAGAGGCTGCCCGCGGTGTCAATGCCATCCGCAATGATGGCGTGCGCTGGCTGCCGGAGATACACGGCGACTTTTCAGTCCCGGTGCTGACACTGCATACCCTGGGTGATTTCTATGTGCCGTTTCGGCACCAGCAGCTCTACCGGCAGGGTGCGATTCGTAATGGCAATGATGAGCTGCTGGTGCAGCGCGCGATCCGGGCGCCCGGTCACTGCGATTTCTCGGCTGACGAAATTCGCACTGCGCTGAGCGACTGGCTGATCTGGGTCAATGGTGGGCCCAAACCCGCCGGTGATGTGGTGCTTGATCCTGTGGCCGTCGCGCAGGACAGCTATGGATGTGCATTCACGACGCCGGATCGCGAGGGCCTGCCGGCCTGCTCGCGTCCGTGACGGTGTTATATCCTCAGCCCATGGGGTAGGGGATATCTTTATGGACCTGGTCGCAGGCCTTGAGCGTTTCTTCGCTCAGGGTCACATCCAGTGCCGCCAGTGAGTCATCAAGCTGATCTGCGGTGCGCGCACCAATGATGGTGGATGCCACGAAATCAAAGTTCATGCTCCAGGCAGTCGCCAATGTGGTTGGTGTGATACCAGCTTCTTTGGCAATTTCTATATAGCGGGCCGTGGCGGCCAGCGTACCGGGATTCAGGAAGCGGTCAGCCATGGCACGCTGGCGCGGGTTTTCCAGCTTGAGATACTCGCTGAAACGAGCCACTTCCGGATAATTGTCAGTATTGTACTTGCCGCTGAGCACACCGCCCCCAATGGGCGAGTAGGGCAGCAGCGATACTTTTTCGCGACGGCAGACGGTGGCGAGCTCATCCAGAAAGCGGCGATGCAGCAAGGAAAAGTTGTTCTGTATTGACTGGAAGCGCGCCAGACCTTCGTAGTGGGCCACTGTATTGGCTTTGGTAAGTCCATAGGCGTTTTCGTTCGATGTGCCCAGATAGCGGACCTTGCCCGATTCTACCAACCGATCCAGTGCCGCCATGGATTCCTCAATCGGTACCACGGTATCGGGCCAGTGCACCTGGTAGAGATCAATGTAATCAATGCCCATGCGTTTCAGGCTGCCTTCAACGGCGCGCTCAATGTGATGACGATCAATGGCCGTCAGGCCGTGGCGGATTGGCGGCACAAACCAGCCAGAAGCGGCGCCGGCGACTTTGGTCGCGATGATCAGGGAATCGCGGTTGCGGGTCTTGATCCATTTGCCAAAAATGGTCTCGGTGTCGCCAACGGTCTCCTTGCGCGGCGGTACTGGATAGACCTCGGCGGTATCGTAGAAATTGATACCACGCTCGTACGCCTTGTCCAGGATACGAAAAGATTCTGCTTCGTCGCTCCAGCTGCCAAAACTCATGGTGCCCATGCAAATGGGGCTGACACGCAATCCACTGTTGCCTATATAACGATATTTCATTGTTGTTCCACCATGTTGATCATCATCCAAGCGTCCGATTATGGCATTAGTGACTTGTGGACTGTCAAACGCTGAGCGTATCGGATACGATTTGAGCACAGTAACAACAACCGAATGGAGATCAACATGAAAATCACCCAACTGACGTCCTGGTGTGCAGCGGCTATTCTGGGGCTGGGCGCGAGTTTTGCCCTGGCACAGCCACCAGCGGCGACAATCGAAGACCTGGACTGGATGACGGGCAACTATGCCGGTCAGCTGGGCCCGAATGTGCTGGAAGAGAACTGGATTGGCGCTGAAGGTGGCTCCATCGCCGCAATGGTCCGTATGACTGGTCCCAATGGCACCAGCATGTTCGAGATGATCACCATTGAAGAAGTAGATGGCTCGCTGGTATTACATTTGCAGCAGTTCAATCCGGGCTTTCAGCCTCGAACGCCCGAGCCCATGAAAATGGAGCTGGCCATGATCATGGACAATCATGTGCATTTCAACAATGTCGGTGAGACCGGCATGCGCTCGCTGGGTTATACACTGGATGGCGACACGTTCACCATTCACATCGAGCAGCCGGACGGTTCGAGAACCAATCTGCAACTGACCAAACGCAGCCTTTGGTAAGAGTCAACGATTGCCGCTGGAGAGCACGCGTCGAACTTTGCTCGCAAGCTCCTGGCGGCGAAAGGGTTTTTGTAGCAGTTGCACGCCAGGGTCCAGACGACCGTGGTGAACAATGGCATTCTCGGTATACCCCGACGTAAACAGAACTGGCAGACCCGGTCGTATGGCCTGGGCCCTGTCGGCCAGCACCTTGCCGCTTATGCCACCTGGCATGACGACGTCAGTTAATATCATGTCGATACTCGAATCCTGCTCCAGTATCACGATTGCATCTGCGCCATTGCTGGCGCTTAAGACGCTGTAGCCCAACGATTTCAGCAAGCCTTCCACGTGACGACGAACCAGGTCGTTGTCTTCCACCAACAATATTTTCTCATGTCCGGTAATGATGCCGGATGTGTTTGAAACCGCTGCGTCGTCATGGTCAATTTCATACGAGCGGGGCAGGTACAACTTTACAGTTGTACCGTGCCCAGGTTCAGAATAGATCCTGGCATGGCCATTCGACTGCCGGACAAACCCATACACCATGGCAAGACCAAGGCCACTACCCTTGCCTGTGGCTTTCGTTGTAAAGAAGGGATCAAAGGCATGGGCGGTCGTGTCGGCATCCATCCCCGCGCCTGTGTCGGAGATGGCGAGCTGCACGTATTGGCCTGCATTCAAGTCGTTCAGATCAGCATAGTGGTCATCGACGGCGACATTCGCAGTCTCTATGGTTAAGCGGCCGCCCGCCGGCATGGCATCCCGGGCATTGATGGCAAGGTTAAGAATGGCGTTTTCAAGTTGAGATGAATCAACCATGGCGCGCCAAAGGCCGGCACGTTGAACGACTTCAATCTCAATACTTTCGCCGAGAGTCCGCCTTAATAGCGGTTCAAAGTTGCTGACCAGGCGATTGATGTCCGTTACGCTTGGGTCAAGTGGCTGACGCCTTGCAAATGCAAGTAATCTGTTGGTCAACTCCGCGCCGCGTGTCGCAGCAGTTTGTGTAATCTCAGCCAGCGCCAAGAGTGAAGGATTGGATGTCAGCTCCATTGCCAGTAACTCTGAGTTACCAAGGATGACAGTCAAAAGATTATTGAAATCATGGGCAATACCGCCCGTCAGTTTGCCGATCGAATCAAGCCGTTGGGCATGATGTAGTTTCTCCTCCATGGCCCTGCGTTCACTAATATCGATTAGTGAACCAATCGCACGGATTGGTTTGCCCGTCTGATCTCTGATGATATGGCCTCGGTCCAGCACGTACCGGTACTTGCCATCTTTGTGTCGCATGCGATATTCGCCCTGCCAGTGATCCAGGTCGCCATCAAACGCGCGTTGTACGCTGATTTGGAGCTGCTGCAGGTCATCGGGATGAATCAGTTTCAGCCAGGCGTCGGAGCTTGCTGTCAGTTCAGCCGGATCGTATCCGAATTGGACCTTGATGCCGTCACTCCACCACAGGGAGTCATTCACGATATCCCAATCCCAGACGATATCATGGGTGCCTTGTGTAATAATTTTAAGTCGCTCTTCTTGAAGCTTCAGTGCCTGGTGTTGCTGGCTGCGCTCGATTGCAAGTCGGACGAATTTCGCTATGCGTTCGATAGTCTTCAGTTCTTCATAGGCTGGCGACCTTGGGGAGTCAAAATAGACGGCAAAGGTGGCGATACATTTGCCTTCTGTATCGAGCACTGGCACAGACCAGCATGCCCTCAGGGGGGTGCCCTCAATCATGTGCTGGTAGTTC
Organism: Pseudohongiella sp. SYSU M77423; assembly: GCF_029911965.1. Classification (NCBI taxonomy): domain Bacteria; kingdom Pseudomonadati; phylum Pseudomonadota; class Gammaproteobacteria; order Pseudomonadales; family Pseudohongiellaceae; genus Pseudohongiella; species Pseudohongiella sp. SYSU M77423. Next base: position 398,872 of record NZ_JARYTH010000003.1, read on the forward strand.
GTCCAGAGCGGATCCGTTCGAATATCCGTTACAATGACAGTCTCGCGTCTGTAGGCGGCAGTGCCACAGGATCCGACGGACTCACCAATTTCCAGCCCAATGAGTTCCTGACACAAGGCTTTGGGCAGGGCGGGGGCGGAACACTGCGTGATGTAACCGTCCGCGACCAGCAGTATGGAGGAGCGAGCACCTGACATTGTGTGATCAACGGCGAGGGTAATCTCATCCAGAATGTCGTTAAGCGGATCATCACGGCTGATTTTCGCAAGTACCCGCGCCTCCAGTTCTCCGATTTCCCTATCTAATGTCAGTCGTGTTTCGGCTGAAACGCGAGCGTGCGTGTTTGTGGTGGTGCCGACCCATCGAATAATGGTGCCTGTTGTATCACGCTGTGCACGGGCATGTGCCTCATGCCATTCATAATCACCTGAGTTGACAGACAGGAGGCGAAACCGAGTATCGTATGGCGCGCCGCTCTGCACGCTGGCGTGCCACTTGATAAGAATGTCATTCAGGTCATCTGGGTGAATTGTTCGAGTCCACCCATCTCCCAGCAGGACAGAAGGTGGTTCGCCGGTCTTGTCGCTGATATCAGAAGAGATGTAGGAGATCTTGCCGTCTGCGCTTGCTATCCAGACAGTAGAGGGCAGTACTTCTGCCACCAGATCCAGCAATGCCTGCTGGTCGGTATCGAGCTGACTTTGGTCGTGCGTCATCATGACAATCAGGACACCCGCTCAGATAGTAATATTGTAATTGGTTTAATCAATCCAGCGTGTCTCTAAACTCATTCTTCACCGATTTTGTGCAATTGTCCAGTCCAGGCTGAAAACCGGTGCGTAACGTTATGTATTCATCAGTGATTGTTTTACAACGCATACACTGTTGTAATCCGGTTAGGGAAAAAGTAAGGAGTCTGTTATGCCATCTAAAAACAACCCGGCAAGTTACACGCCACCAGCTGTATGGAAATGGGACAAACAGAGTGGCGGCCGGTTCACCAGCATCAACCGGCCAATAGCCGGCGCGACACATGAAAAACCATTGCCAATTGGTAAACATCCGTTGCAGCTGTACTCGCTGGGTACACCCAATGGCGTCAAAGCAACGATCATGCTGGAGGAGCTGTTGGCACTGGGCCATGCTGGCGCGGAATATGACGCCTTTCTGATCAACATCACCGAGGGAGATCAGTTCGGCAGCGGGTTTGTGGGGATTAACCCAAACTCCAAAATACCGGCGTTGCTGGACACCAGTGCACAGCCCGCACAGCGCGTTTTTGAGTCAGGTTCCATCCTGCTCTATCTGGCGGAAAAGTTTGGTGAATTATTGCCCTCAGAGCCGGCTGCACGGACCGAAACGCTTAACTGGCTGTTCTGGCAGATGGGGTCCGCGCCTTATCTGGGTGGAGGATTCGGACATTTTTACTGCTACGCTCCCGAGCAGTGGCAGTATCCGATTGATCGTTTCACGATGGAGATCAAAAGACAGTTGGATGTCCTCAATCGCCAGTTGAAAGACAATCGCTTTATTGCAGGTGACAGCTATACCATTGCTGATATTGCCATCTGGCCCTGGTATGGCGCTTTGGTGCTTAACAAAGTCTACAATGCTGCCGAGTTCCTGGAGGCACACTCCTATACACACGTATTGCGTTGGGCCAATGAGATCGCTGAACGACCAGCCGTGCGACGCGGACGTATCGTAAATACAACCTGGGGCAAAGAGGAAAACCAGCTGCGTGAACGTCATGACGCTGCTGATATTGATGCCGTACTTGGTGGGCGCTGAGCGCTGACGTACATACGTGATATAATCTGCGCCTTTCAAGTCTGCATGATTGGTAGGAATGATTGCATGAAGCGGGTACTGGGCCTATTTGCATTGTTGAGCGTCAGTGTCAGCGCATACGCTGATATCTTCGCGGTATTTCGCTATGAGGACGGGCGCACCAACTGGCAATACATTGCCAACACCAGTGCCAGCCTGCTGATCATCATCCTCTTGATTGTCATGGGGTTTTTGATTCGAGCTCACCTGAGGGCGCGACGCTCCAACCGGGCGCTGACCGAGATCAAGGCCACGCTCGAGGAGCGGGTTGCGCAGCGCACCCAGGTGTTGCAGGAAACTGCCGAACAGCTTCGCAAGCGAGAAGCCTACATCGCCAGCATCGTCAACTCGATGCCGGTGATGCTGGTTGGTATCAATGACAAGCTCAAAGTCACCCAATGGAATAAAACGGCAGAAGAGTTTACTGGCCGGCCCTACGCGGATGTGGTGGGTGAAAACCTGTGGCAGGCCTATCCTGGAATCACCCTGACGGAAGAACAGGTCAATGACGTGCTTGAGCGTGGCGAGACACTGCAGCTCAAGCACAGCCAGCGCGGCCAGTACACCTATGACATTACGCTGTACCGTCTCAAGCACAATGACGAGACGGGCATCGTGATCCTGATTTCCGACGTCACCAAGCAGGTGAACGCCGAAAACAAAGTTGCCGAGCGGGACAAGCTCTCGGCACTGGGAGAACTTGCATCGGCAATGGCCTACGATATCAGCAGGCCGATTGACGCCATACTGCAGCGCGTGGACCGCTCGCGCGAGCGCCTTGATAGCAGCGACCTGGGCGATGTAAAAACCTTCCTGTTGCGCGAAGTTGATGTCGTTGGTCAGAGTGCACGGCAGGCCAATACTATCGTCCAGAACCTGCTGGATCTGTCGCGTGGTCACCGTGATGTCAAACAGACCGCTGCGATCCCTGATATCGTCGAACGCAGCATAGAACTGGCATCAAAACTACTGGTAGACGTTGACGGGCTGGACTTTACAGATGTCGATATTCGACGCGACTATGGCAGTGACGTACCGGAAATTGCCTGTTATCCAAATGAGTTGCAGCAGGTCTTCCTGCGTGTGCTGCGCAGTGCCTTCTATGCGCTGAAAACCGACTCACTGGCGGAGGGGCAGCGCCCTCAGATCAAGATCGGTATCGGCAAGTTTTTTGATTCGATATGGATCAAGATAGAGCACAAAGGACAGGTGCTGAGCGAGCAGGCTCAGGTTTGCATTTTTGAGCCCTTCTTCGCGTCCGCCGATGGCGCAGAGGCGTGCCCGGTTGAACAGCGCCTCTCGTATCCGTACTTTATTGTTACTGAGCATCATCGGGGCCATATGTCCGTCACCTCGGATGAAAGCCTCGGCACGACATTCAATATTCAGTTGTCACTGGTCTAATGTTGGCGCGCGGCGCTGTGGCCACGCCTGCTCGATGGCGTGGCCAATCGACAGCAGACGTACATCGCTCATATAGCCGCCCAGCAGCTCGATTCCCATCGGCAGGCCATCCGCAGAAAATCCGACCGGCACAGAAAGTGCCGGGTAGCCCGCATTGGCGCTGAGGCTGCAGTTGTTGCCTGGCTGGCTCTCACCTGTCAGCACTGGCAGTGCGCCAATGGGTGGGTAGGCAATCACGTCCAGTTCATGCATTGCCATCACGGAATCAATGGCCGCCTGTAAGGGCTGACGAGCTGCCAGAGCCTGGCGGTAGGCTTCCGGGTCCTGTTCGCCGGCGGCGCTTCGTTGCAGCAGGGTGGCGACGGCTTCATGATACAGGCCACTGTCCACAATGCTTTGCAAGGTCGGGTAGCGCACACTGCCAAAGGTCTGGAGGTAGTGGTTCAGGTCAGCTTCGAATTCGTGACCAATCAAGCCTGAGGCACTGATCAGGGCAGACATGCCTTCAATCGAAATATCAATTATCTCCGCACCTAGTCGGTCAAACTCGCTGAAAGCCTGCGCCATCATCCGTGCAACTTCGGGAGTCGCGCTATCCATATAATTGCTCAGACGGCCAACACGCAGCCCCTCGATATCTGCTGTCTGCAGGTGACGCTGGAACTGCTGACGACTGCGGCTCAGCATGACCGTGGTTGCCTCATCTAGCGGATCGTAACCCGTGGTCAGATCCAATACGATGGCCAGATCTTCGATATGGCGAGCCAGCGGACCACCAACATCAGGCGTACTGGCCAGCGGCATGATGCCGTAAATGCTGCTCAGGCCTTTGCTCGGACGAAGCCCTGCCAGATTGTTAAAGGCCGCAGGGATACGGATTGAGCCACAGGTATCCGATGCGGTTGCGATGGTGGCGAAACCGGCAGCCACAGCCGCAGCCGAGCCGCCGCTGGAGCCACCTGGCACTCTTGATGGATCGTAAGGGTTGCGTGACTGTCCTCCCAGCGAGCTGATGGAAGTAATGCCGTAGGCAAACTCATGCAGATTGGTTTTGCCCAGTATCACCGCGCCCGCTTCCCGCAGCAGCCTGACCTGCGTGGCCTCCGCACTGGGCGTAAAGTCAGCCAGTGCGCGCGATGCGCCGGTCGTTGGCATATCCGTTGTGTTGTAGTTGTCCTTCAAGAAAACCGGTATTCCGTGCAGCAGGCTGCGCGGTCCACTGAACTGACGTTCTTCGTCCAGTAGCCGGGCCTGCGCAACAGCGTCCGGGTTCAGTGTGATGACTGTGTTCAGCGCCGGTCCCTGATCATCGTACCGACTGATTCTGCCCAGCATGTGCCGGGTAAGCTGTTCCGCGCTGAGCGTGCCAGTTGCCATCTGTTGTTGCAGGCTCAGAATGGATTGCTCGCCAAGGTCGCTGGTTTCTGGTTCAACAGCCGCCTGTGGTGCAGGAAGTGGAAGATTTTCAGTGGCCAGGATGGTGCGCAAACGATCGGGGTAATCAGTGATGATGCCGTCAACGCCAATGCTTATCAGATGTGCCATGGTGGCCGTGTCATTGATGGTCCATGGGATCACTCTTATTCCCAGCGTTTGCGCCTGCGTGACCATCTCCGGCGTAGTGAAAGGCTGGTAGTTGGCTTCAGTCACGCTGGCATCCTGCGGGTGCCCGTGCACAGGAGAGATTGCATCAGCGCCAAACGACGCGGCAGCGGCGGGCAGATTGCAGTCAAAATCGTCCATGTCGATGCCGCCAGTCCACGGCGAGGCGCCGGGCATACCGCACTGCAGGAAGGACTGCTCATTGGACAGTGCAATAATGGGCAACTCAGGAGCCAACTCACGCACATGCATCAGGGCGCCCCAGTCAAAACTCTGGATGCTGACCTGGTGCTGCATATCGTGCTCGTAGATCTGGTCAATGACTGCCTGCACGAAGACCTCACGTGGCGCTGTTTCCTCAGGTGCACCAGCCTCGACCTTGGTCTCGATGTTCAACATGACATCGAAGGCGCGATGACGCTTGACCAGATCGAAGACTTCGCTGAGCAGAACCAGCCGCGCACCAGGCACCGTCTGTTGACTGGCATGGGCAGATGCCCGCTGTGAGCCACAATCCAGTGTTCTGACCTGAGACCAGCTCAGGTCGTTGATGTATTTGCCTACGTATGGAAACTGCGGATCGTCAGCTGTGGCAGGGGCAGTATCCAGGCATCGGTGTGGCAGCACCTGACGATCATGAGTGACAACCACATAACCGTCGGCCGTTACCTGAGTATCCAGCTCGAGCGTGCTGACACCCAGCTCAAGCGCATTAGCAAAAGCCTGCAGCGTGCTTTCGGTCACCAGCCCCAGACCGCCGCGGTGGGCCTGTAGGTCAAAATCAGTGTTGTCGGACGGCTGGGCGACGACCAGGGTGCTGGTTGTCAGTAGCAGGAACAGCGCAGATGTCGGAAGCAGATTTGGCATTGTCTTGGCCTGAGTTGTGATTTTTTTTGGGCAATGTGCTGCTGGCTAGTCTATACCACTATTGCAGGCTTCATTAATACACAGGGAGTAAGTGTGATGAGAGAGTTAAGTGTGCAGGAGGTTGGAATGGTGGGCGGTGGAGAGCTAATCGACCCAATGGATGTTGCTATAGCGTTTTCTTCGGGAATCACCAGTATGGCAGTAGGTTTGACAGTCGCGGGTCCCGTGGGCGGTATAGTGGGAGCGGTTGCCGGTTTTACACTTGGGATGACAGCGTCAATTGGTTATTCACTGGCAACGTCTCCAGGAGGGGCGTACCGGGATGACGGAATGTCCTGCCATATGGCCAGCTGACGTGGATCTCTCCAGCAGATAGTTTTCGCCAACAGCAGACCGGAGCGGTGATGTGGAAAGTGAATAGTTTTCTGAGAAAAGCATGGCCGCTCCGGCCAAGAGAAAAACTGGATCCTTATCTGCTCCAGCAGGCGGTTCGCCGCGCTTCAAGAGGTCCGAGGAGTACCCTTTTTCACTTGCTCATCCCAATTTGCTTGATCACGAATTTCATACTCTTTTACCTGTTGCCACGGATCGTTGCTGGATATTGGGAGCCTTCCTGGATTACATATCCGTTGTTAGTCTATGTGGAGTGGAGTCTGCCAGTGTTTATAGTGGTAAACCTTATTGCCTACAACTGGGCGCGAAATAAGTTGTTGGCACCGCATATCAGAGAACTCACCAACAATCAGGTCGATCATCAATAGTACCGGTTAAAGTGATCGTCAATCAGCCAACCACTACCCGGTCTCTACCCTGTTTTTTGGCACTGTACAGCGCATTGTCGGCAATGTGTATTAACGCATCACGATCGCTCGCGTGCATCGGGTATGCTGCGACACCGACTGAAATTGTGATGCGGGGCAGCGGCTGTCCCTGGAAAGCCAGTGACAGGTTTGTCAGTTGCTGTCGTATTTCCTCGGCACGCATTTTGGCCTCGTCGGCCGAAGTGTTGGGCATAGCGACCAGAAATTCCTCACCGCCATAGCGGCATGGGATGTCCTCCCCCCGGACCTGTTTGCGCAAAACCTGACCAAATTCTTTTAGTACATGGTCACCTGCCTGGTGGCCAAACTGATCGTTAAAGGACTTAAAGTGGTCGACATCCAGCATCATGATACTGAGTGAGGCTTTACTGCGTTCGGCTCGCGTCAGCTCCCTTTCCAGCGTGATTTCCAGATAACGCCGATTGAAAAGTCCGGTTAGCGGGTCACGGATGCTCTGTTGCTGGAGCGCCTCGCGCAGGATAATACTGGCCAGTGCCGCACTGGTATGTGTTGCGACCAGTTCGGCGCGAACCTGTGACTCCACAAGCAATCGGGCGTTTTCAAACCGCAGGGTCAACAGGCCTACAATGTCACTTTGTGCCAGCAAGGGAATGCAGATGCTGGAGGCGTCAGACTCATGGTGGGGGCAGGGCAGCGCCGAACCGCGATCCGGCATGATGTGTGATTTACCAAGTCGCAGTGCCCAGCAGTCATTTGGTTCGATCGGATCCGGCAAGCCGGTGATGTCACCCCAGGAGGCTGATAATTGCAGCAGATTACGCGATGCACGAAGCAGATAGATCCCGCCACTGCTGGAAGGAAACAGCCGCAGCAAATAGTGTTGCAGTACCGGTACGCTCTCAGGCAGCGAATTGCATGATTGCAGGCTGCTACTGAGCTGATTTATATGGGAAATATCATCAGTTGTGCTTTTCGCTTTGAACATCAGCGTTGAGTTTTTGCGAAGCGTATTGCTGATCGCCAGAAATGCACCTGAGAGCAGAATGAGATTCAGAGCAGCCACTGATGCTAAAAGCCATGTAAGCTGATCTGTATGGTCACTGGAGAGAGCACTGCGTGCCTGCAGCCCGTCCCGCTCATTGGCTGTCAGTTCCGCAGCTACGGCAACGATCTGGTCCATCAAAAACTTACCTTCGTAAGCATGCAGACTTTCTGCGGCGGCCGCGACACCACTAGACTGCAGGGTCTGACTGATACGATCCATCAACGCCAGGCGCTCATTCGTCAGGGATACCAGTTCCTGCGCCGTGCTGTCATTGCCTGATGTACTGTTGGTCTGAAAGGGCGCAAGTAAGGACTCGACCACTTGCCGCCGACTTTGATGCTCCAGGAAATAGACATTGTCTTGAGTCACCAGCAGCGCTCGCTGGCTGGATTCGGCCTCGAACAGGGCTGTCACCAGGTTTTCAATCTGCAGAATACGTTGATAGGCATCACTTGCCAGCGCGTGGTTGGTGCGCTCCTCGCGCGCCTTTGATGCGGCGCTGACGGTGATAAAGACCGTGATCAGGCATATAATGCTGAATAGAATAGCAAGCAGACGTTGCAGCTTGGGCATGATAAACGAGACTATCAACGAGGTAGTCATCACATTATGAACTGATAATGGTGATGGCGACAATCCCGGCTTCTCAAAACCGGTTTTTGCCCGGGGAAAACGCTATAAACGTCATAAACGGAACGCTAAGAGAACGATTAGTATGCCAAAATCACTCGCCGACCAACTTTTGAAAGCCGGCCTGGTTGATCAGAAAAAAGTCAAGCAGGCGCAGAAAGAGCAGCGTCAACAGAACAAACAGCCAAAACAGAAAAAGGGCGTTGCGACTCCAAATGACACACAGCTTCGTATTGAGCAGCAACGTGCGGAGAAAGCCGAGCGCGACAGACAGTTAAACCTGCAGCGAGTCGAGGCCGAACGACAAAAGGCCATGCGGGCGCAGGTTAAACAGATGCTGGAGCACAGCGGTATCAAGACAGATGGTGACGTCCGGTTTAATTTCACGGATCCTAACACCAGTAAAATCAAACAGATCTATGTCAGCCAGAAGCAGCAGGACCAACTGGCTGCCGGTATGCTGGCAATCTGCAGTGACGGCACACGCTATGTTATCGTGCCAGCGACAATAGCGGACAAGATAGCCGAGCGTTTCGCGGATGCGGTTATTTTCAGAGCCGACAAAGCAACGGACGGTGCGGATGATGACGATCCTTACAAGGATTACCCGATTCCTGATGACCTGATGTGGTAAGCAAGTAAGCTAAAGGATATTGGCTATGAGTGCGGCAGATTTTCTGGTTGCCTCCAAACGGTGCGAAATACAGGGATTGACAAGTTTTCTTGCGCTGGGCGAACTCGTGTCAGCTATCGGTGCGCTGGTGCATGCTTTGCAGAGAGAGCGCGGTGCATCGAATGTGTATCTGGCTTCAGGCGGTCAGGACTACCAGGACCGTTTGCAGGTCATTCAGAAGCAGGTTGACAGTGAAACAGGCAGTTTTCACCTGACACTTAGCCGCGCCAACGCTGAGCTGGGCGTGTTTCCGGGCGGCGCACGCCTGTTTAGCCGGATAGCCAGTGCAGTGCACCTGTTGACCGGTATTGCAGTGCTGCGTGACCAGGTGCTGTCGCGAAAGCTTGCGCTGAATAAAGTGACAGACGCGTATTCGCAGGTGATTCAATCATTGCTGGGGGTTGTGTTTGAAACAGCAGATGCCGCGTCCGATCCTGCAATTACGCGAGGCCTGGTCGCTCTGTTCAATTTCATGCAGGGCAAGGAGCTGGCTGGTCAGGAGCGAGCTGTCGGCTCGGCTGGTTTCGCAGCCCGCCAGTTCACCGCAGATCAGGTAAGCCGGCTGCAACACCTGGTTGAATCCCAGGAGCGCTGCTTTGAAGTCTTTGCCCAATTTGCCGATGAGCGTTCATTGCGCCTATGGTCTGAGCTTGGAAGCGCAGCCATTATTCCTGAGTTAAAGGGCCTGCGAGCGCTTGCCGCCCGCGGTGGCAGTCTTGGTGATGAGTCGCTGGCTGATCGATGGTTTCGGATAGCCACCGAGCGCATTGATGCCATGCATGACATTGAACAGAAACTTCAGTTGGCATTGAAACAGTTGTGCCAGGTGCAACTCTCTGAGGCCAGGCAGCTCTTGGGCTGCAATCAGCTTGCGCTCGAAGAGCTGGATAGGCAGGCTGGCCCTGATAATACCGTTTTTCTGGTGCCGGTCAGCGCGGCAGACGCCAATAGCTCAGTTACTGAACAACCTCCTGTGGGACGCTCAATGATGGAGTTGCTGCAATTTCAGGCGCGGCGCCTGCAGGAGATGGGAGCCGAGCTGGATGCAGCCAAATCGGCGTTGGAGGAGCGCAAAGTGCTCGAACGCGCCAAGCTGATTCTTATGAAGCATCGAGGGCTGAATGAAGATGAAGCTTACCGGGCGCTGCGCCAGGCCGCGATGAACCAGAGCCGTCGCCTGACAGATGTGGCACGTTCAGTGATAGAGATGGCCGACATTCTGCAGCCGTAACCGTGCCCGGCGGTCAAGCTGCCAAAGTATTGGCCAGCGCTGCCGGCCACTTAAGGCTGGTCAGGCTGCAAGTTCCTGCTGGCTGTGGCCGCCATACAGAAACTTGAGTACTTCCTGGCGATAGTGGTTGTATTGCGTGTCGTTGGCCATGGCCAGACGATCACGTGGTCTGGGCAGCGCTACATCCAGAATATTGCCAATACGCGCGTTTGGACCAACCGTCATCATGACGATTTTATCCGAGAGCAGCACGGCCTCATCGACGTCATGGGTGATCATGATGACGGTGTTGTTGAGGCTGGCATGAATGCGCATGACCTCGTCCTGCAAGTGAGCGCGTGTAAGCGCGTCGAGGGCACCAAATGGTTCATCCATCAGCAATACTTTGGGTTCCATGGCAAGTCCACGTGCGATGCCAACCCTTTGCTTCATACCGCCGGAGATTTCGTGCGGATACTTGTCCATGGCATGTGTCATATGAACCAGGTCAAGGTTGTGTAAGATCCAGTCCCGAATCTCCGATGGGCTGCGCTTCCCCTTGAATACCTGTGCAACAGCAAGTTCAACGTTTTGATAGACCGTCAGCCACGGCAACAGCGCATGGTTCTGAAATACCACCGCGCGATCGGGCCCTGGCGCATCAATCTCTTTGCCCTCCAGAATGACACCGCCTTCAGTTGCCTGATAAAGACCAGCCACAATATTCAGGACCGTCGATTTGCCACAACCGGAGTGGCCAATCAAGGATACGAATTCACCCTTGTTGACATGCAGATTGACTTTATCCAGAGCACGAAATGTACTGTTCTTGGAGGTGAATTCGATACTTACGTTGCTGAGTTCCAGATAACTTCTCATGAGTCTCTCCTATCCTTTTTTTGTGATGCTCTACCGCAATGCCGTGGTTTTGTCCCAGCTCATGCGGCGCTGCAACAGCAGCATCAGTTTGTCCAACAGAAATCCGATCAGGCCGATCGCGAGCACGGCCACCATAATTCTTCCAAGTGAGTCCGAGCTGCCGTTCTGGAACTCATCCCAGATAAACTTACCCAGCCCTGGGCTTTGTGCCAGCATTTCTGCCGCGATCAGCACCATCCAGCCAGTCGCCAGTGACAGACGCATGCCGGTAAAGATCATCGGAATGGCTGATGGCAAAACGATCTTTCGCACGTGCTGAAGTGCCGGTAACTGTATGACCCGACTGACGTTGATCAGGTCCTTGTCTACGCTGGCGACACCAACAGTTGTATTTATGACCGTAGGCCAGAGGCAACAGAGGGCAACAGTAATGGCGGAGGTCAGAAATGCCTTGCTGACCAGCGGGCTTTCCGTAACGTACAGGGCGCTGACAACCATGGTAACCAGCGGCAGCCAGGCCAGTGGAGACACTGGTTTGAATACCTGCACCACCGGGTTGACGACACTGTACATGGTATTGCTGAGGCCACAGACGATGCCAAGTGGTATCGCTACCAGCATGGCAAGTGTGAATCCGAATGCGACGGTGATCAGACTGGTTTTTACCTGATCCAGGAACGTGGGTCTGCCTGTGTAGTCGCGGAACTGAACCTCTGCATCCGGGTTGGCTGCCAGGCGTTCGGCGTTGCGCTGGTCCTGTCGCTCATAAAAGTCCTGGCGCCGCTCCTGTTCTCGCACATGATCATCATACAGACTCTGGGTCTGGCTCCATACCTGCTGAGGACCCGGGAATTTACCCAGTGCCGTATCGATACGGCTGGCGCCCAGCTCCCAAAGCAGGACAAAGGCAATGATGCCAAATACGGTCAGCGTCCACGACCTGAGCAATGCCGACATGTCGACGCCAGACATGCGGTTGAGAAGTTCGCTGGTCATTACTCGGGCTCGTTGCAACATCGTTACTACCTCTTACAATATTTCGTCTTTCAATCCGATGGACAGTGACTGCAGATACGCATTCGGCTGTTTACCGTCGTAGGGGATACCATCTATAAATTCGTCCTGAGTGGGTCTGTAACCGGACTCGGTGGAGAAGTCAGGAAAATCTTCAAGGCTCAGAATGCCCTCGTTGATCAGGTCTTCAGCGGCCTGTTGATAGATGTCAGGCCGATAGACTTTTGCTGCAGTTTCAAAGTACCACTCATCACTTTTGGGTTCGCTGATCTGACCCCAGCGACGCATCTGGGTGAGATACCAGATCGCATCCGAGTAATAGGGATAGGTCGCATGATGTCGGAAGAATACGTTGAAGTCCGGGACTGATCGAACCTCGTCCTTTTGATACTCAAAGGTGCCAGTCATGGAGTTTGCGATGACCTCATAGTCGGCCCCTACATATTCACTGCGAGACAGAATTTGAGCGGCCTCTTCCCGGTTTGCATTATTCTCCGCATCAAGCCATTTGCCAGCGCGTAGCAGCGCCTTTACCAGTCTGACGGCGGTGTTCGGATTTTCACGTGCGAACTCCTCTGTCATGCCGAGCACTTTTTCCGGGTTGTTCTTCCAGATTTCGTAGTCGGTGACTACCGGTACACCGATTCCGCGGTAGATAGCCTGCTGGTTCCATGGCTCGCCAACGCTGTAACCCAGGATCGTGCCCGCGTCCAGAGTGGCAGGCATCTGCGGCGGTGGTGTCACTGAGAGCAGAACCTCGGCACTTAGTGTTCCAGCGGTATCGCCTTTATGTGGAGCATAGAAGCCTGGGTGAATGCCGGCTGCCGCCAGCCAGTAGCGCAATTCATAATTGTGCGTCGATACCGGAAATACCATGCCCATATTGAAGGGCATTCCCTGCTGGCGGTAATGGTCGACTACCGGACGCAACGCGCTGGCTGAGACTGGTCGCTTGACCTCACCATTCTCGGTTTCCAGATGTGGCAGCATCTTTGACCAGATGTCGTTGGAAACTGTGATGGCGTTGCCATTCAGGTCCAGGCTAAGCGGTGTGATGATGTTTGCCTGAGTGCCATAGCCGATTGTCGCTGCAAGTGGCTGCCCGGCGAGCATGTGGGCTGCATCCAGGCGCCCGTCAATCAAGCCATCCAGCAGCACACGCCAGTTTGCCTGTGGCTCGAGAGTGACATATAAACCTTCGTCCTCGAAGTAGAATTTCTCATAGGCAATTGCCAGGGGTGCCATGTCGGTCAGTTTGATAAAGCCAATAGTAAGCTCTGCTTTTTCTGGCCAGCCAGTTTCAGCGTGAGCAATACTTGCTGTCCCTGCACCAGCTGTCAGTGAACCCAGTAACAATGTAACTGCGCGTATACTTTTGATGAATCGGTTCAGAATTTGTGCTGGTTTTCCTTGCTGCTTCACGGTAAACCCCCTCGCTATAAATAAAAAAGCGCCCACAGTCGTCAGGCGTTTTAAGTGCCTTGCGTCTGTGGGCGCCATTGCCCGTTATCGGATCGGCTGGCCCTTCATTGGACTACCGACAAATGTCAGGAAGGGCAATGCAGGAAGTGTGCCAGAGCCATGGCAAGACTACGGGTATCACACTTAACTCATTGTCCAGGCGGAAACTTGATCCGGAATTGGGCTGCAATTCAGTGACCCGGTATGTGTCTCTAATTCGGCAGGAATCCGCATTCTTTTGGTGCGTCATGCACAAAAATCAAGCATCAGTGGACTGGGGAAATGTGATTTTTGCAAACCAGGAATAGTCAGTACAAAAGGACAAGGGCAGGATTTGATCCTTTATACACAGGATTTTCCGGCAATTGAGACTCTCGATCTGATGTAGTCAAAACATCTGGCACAGGAATTGCTGGCGTCATAGCAGGATTCATTTAATCAGTCCTGCTCAACGGCGAGCAGATACTGCAGACAAAAGTACACCGGGCAAAGGCGCTCATGACACGAACATTCGTGTGATGAGCGCCTTTTTTGTTTTCTGGCTTACAGAAAATCGAATGGCCCGCACGAGCGCAGGGGAATAGAGATGCAAACGAAACAGCTGGTAGTGATCGGTAATGGCATGGTAGGGCAGCGCTTCCTGGAAGAGCTGGTCGCCATGGATCAGGATTTTCAGATTACTGTTTTCTGTGAAGAGCCGTGTCCAGCCTATGATCGAGTCCAGCTCAGCAGCTGGTTCAGCGGCGCCACTGATGAGGATCTTGCGCTGACAGACCTGGCCTTTTTTGAGCGCCACGGTGTTCGCCTGATCATTGGCGAAGCGGCAGCAACGATCGACCGGGCTGAACGCAAGGTCTCTGGAAACAAAGGAACTGTCGTTGACTATGATGTACTGGTCCTGGCAAGCGGTTCCTATCCCTTTGTTCCGCCAATCCCAGGGCACGACCGTGAAGCCTGTTTCGTTTACCGCACACTGGAAGATCTGCGCCAGATCAAGGCGGCTGCCGAAGGCTGTCGTCGAGGGGTAGTCATCGGCGGTGGCCTGCTCGGGCTTGAGGCAGCCAAGGCATTGAAAGACCTGGGCCTGACGACCGATGTAATTGAATTTGCACCACAACTGATGGCGGTGCAGCTGGATGCCCGGGGTGGTCAGTTGTTGCGAGAGAAAATTGAAGCACTCGGTGTGAATGTTCACACGTCGAAGGCTACTCAGCGTATCGAGGCGGGTGATAAGGCCCGGCATCGGCTGGTGTTTGCTGATGGTGAGCTGGAGACCGATATGGTTGTCTTTTCAGCCGGTATACGTCCTCAGGACAAACTGGCAAGAGACTGTGGCCTGACCATAGGCGATCGCGGTGGTGTTGTCATCGATGATCACTGTATGACATCCGATCCTGCCATTTTTGCCATCGGCGAAGTGGCGCTCTGGCAGTCTCGCATATTTGGTCTGGTAGCACCCGGTTACGACATGGCACGCAAACTTGCCGGCCATCTGTGCGACCAGGGCGAGCCTTTCAGTGGCGCCGACATGAGCACAAAGTTAAAACTGCTAGGCGTAGAAGTGGGATCTATCGGTGATGCTCACGGTAATACCGAAGGGAGTCGGGTGTGCGTTGTTGAAGACAGCATCAAGGGCTTCTACAAAAAACTGGTTATCAACCAGGACGCTACCCGCCTGTTGGGTGCCGTGCTGGTAGGTGATACCAGTGACTATGACATGTTGCTGCAATACGCCCTGAATGGACTTGATTTGCCTGAGTCTCCCGTCAGCCTGATACTGCCTTCGGACAACAAGCCTGTGTTGGGTGTGGATGCCCTGCCGGCGCAGGCCCAGATCTGTAGCTGCAATAATGTGTCGAAAGGCGCCCTGTGTCAGGCAATAGAAAGTGGCTGTATGACAATCGGCGCGTTAAAAACCGAAACACGAGCGTCAGCGACCTGCGGTGGCTGTGCCACACTGGTCAAACAGGTTCTCGACGCCGAACTGAAGCGTCGTGGTGTCGAGGTCAATGATCACATCTGCGAGCATTTTGCTTACAGTCGGCAGGGTCTCTACCATCTGGTGAGAGTGAACAAGATCCGCAGTTTCGATGAGCTGCTTGAAAGTCACGGTACCGGCCGCGGTTGCGACATCTGCAAGCCAGCAGTGGCGTCCATTCTCGCATCATGCTGGAACGACTACGTCCTCGACCCTAAACACGTTGGTCTGCAGGATACCAATGACAACTTCCTGGCCAACCTTCAGAAAGACGGCAGCTACTCTGTCGTACCTAGAATTCCTGGTGGTGAGATTACCCCGGAGAAGTTACTCGTACTGGGACAGGTCGCACAGAAATATGACCTGTATACAAAAATTACCGGCGGTCAGCGTGTTGACCTGTTTGGTGCACGTGTAGAGCAGCTGCCACTTATATGGCGTGATCTGGTCGACGCTGGTTTCGAATCGGGCCACGCGTACGGTAAAGCGCTGCGAACAGTGAAGTCCTGTGTCGGATCAACCTGGTGCCGGTACGGCGTACAGGACTCTGTCAGCATGGCCATCTACGTTGAGGAAAGATATCGCGGACTGCGATCACCGCACAAACTGAAGATGGCAGTTTCCGGTTGTACACGGGAGTGCGCCGAGGCCCAGAGTAAAGATGTTGGCGTCATTGCGACGGAAAAAGGCTGGAATCTTTACGTTTGTGGAAATGGCGGCATGCGGCCCCGGCACGCCGAGCTGTTTGCAAGTGACCTCGACGACGAGACACTGATTCGATACATCGACCGCTTCCTGATGTTTTACATTCGCACCGCGGATCGCCTGCAGCGCACGTCAATATGGCGCGACAACCTCGAGGGCGGGCTCGAGTACCTGCAGGACGTCATCATCAATGATTCGCTTGGCATAGCCGCTGAACTGGAGGCACAAATGCAGGGTGTCATTGATACCTACGTGTGCGAATGGAAACGAACTATCGAAGATCCGGTGGCGCTACAACGCTTCCGGCCATTCCTGAACGACGACAATCCCGATGAACAGATCGTTTATGTGCGCGAGCGCGGTCAAAAGCGTCCCGCGCGGGCAGAGGAAAAAGACAAGGTAGAACTCGTGGAGGTAGTGTGATGAGTCAGCAAATGGAAGCGGCTGCCGTGCAGCGCAGCGATTGGTTTGATATCGCGGATATCGATCAGATAGTCCCGGGCACAGGTGCTGCAGCACGCCTGGGCAAGGCGCAGGTTGCCATATTCAATACGCGGGATGGAATCTTCGCGGTTCAGAATCATGATCCTTTCAGTGGCGCCAATGTTCTTTCGCGCGGGATTGTCGGTGATATAGGAGGCCGGCTGGTTGTGGCTTCTCCAGTCTACAAGCAGCACTTCTGTCTGCGCAGTGGAGAATGTCTTGAAGATGGTTCTGTCAGGTTGCAGACCTTCGCTGTGACAGTTCGTGATTCACGCGTCTGGATCGCAGCCGGGGAGTAGTTATGTTGGTCTCATCCAGAAAGCGACTGCTGATTGTTGGACATGGCATGGCCGCGACCCGGCTGGTCCGCGATCTTGAAGAAAAGTCTCCGGGGCAATTTGCCATAACCATCGTTGGCGACGAGAAGCTTGGCGGCTACAACCGCGTCCTGCTGTCATCCTTGCTTGCCGGAGAATCGGATGAAGCCGCACTGGCCATGCAGGACCGGAGCTGGTATCGCCAACATGATATACAGCTGATCGCCGGTGATGCAGTCTGTAGCATCGAACTGGACACACAGAGCGCCACCACTGAAAGTGGACGGAAACTGAATTGGGACTATCTGGTTCTGGCAACTGGTTCGCGTGCGGCACGCTTACCTATCCCCGGTACTGATCTTGATGGCGTCATGACGCTGCGTACGCTCCAGGAGGCAAAGCAGCTTATCGCCCGCTCGCGAGACGCTGGCAATCCAGAATCTGACAAAAATGCTGTGGTGGTTGGTGGCGGTCTGCTTGGCCTGGAAGCGGCGTGTGCGCTGCAGGCTCGCGGCATGCAAGTGACTGTCGTGCACAATGAATCCTGGCCAATGAATCGCCAACTGGATGGTGAAGCTGGTGAATTGCTTCGGCGCACGCTGCAGCAGCGTGGAATCGGTTTTAATCCAGAAGCAAACTGCGTGAGATTCGAGGCGGACGCCACGGGTGAGACTGTCTCTGCATTGTTACTCGCTGACGGCCGGCGCCTGCCGTGTACTACCGCCGTCATGGCGCTGGGCATTATTCCGGAGGTATCGCTGGCGCGTCAGTTGGACCTGGTAGTAGAGCGTGCAATAGTCGTTGATAAGTGGTTGCAGACCAGTGATGAGCGTGTATTCGCTCTGGGTGAATGTTGCCAGATTGAAAGTGAAATGTTTGGGCTGGTAGCGCCAATCTATCAGCAGGCCGACATTCTTTCCGCAGTGCTGCTATATAAAGCGACAACTGGCACTGAGAGAATCTCGCCTGATGTCGACAACCATGCCAGTGTGCTCCCTCATTACCAGCGTCAGCCGCTGCCAACACGCTTAAAAGTCAGCGGTGTGGACGTTTTCTCTGCTGGCATGCTGGCGTCACCGGACAACAGTGCCCCCTTGCGCAGCATGGCAATGCGTGATGGTCGCACTGGCCATTATCGACGTCTCTGGTGGCGTGGCAGTCAGCTGGTTGGGGCTGTGATGTTTGGAGACATAGGAGACAGCAGTCACTATCTGCGTATGATCGAAGATGGGTGCAAGGCTGATTCCAATCCTGCCACGCTGTTGGCGCCGTCAAGCCGGGCTGCCTCATGAACAGTATCAGAACGACATGCCCCTACTGTGGTGTGGGATGCGGTCTTCAAATGGATTCGAAATCCAGTGAATTGCTTGGAGACACGCAGCACCCGGCCAACGGCGGCAGGCTGTGTGTCAAAGGCAGCGCATTGGCAGAGACTCTTGGATCGCAGAGCCGACTGCTGCAGCCTCGAGTAGACGGTCTGCTGGCCAGTTGGGATCATGCGACCTCCGAAGTTGCCAAACGGCTGGAAAAAACACTCAAGCGTTACGGGCCTGAATCGGTTGCGTTTTATGTATCAGGTCAATTGTTGACTGAAGACTATTATGTTGCCAACAAGCTGATCAAAGGCTTTCTGGGCTCCGCCAATATTGATACCAACAGTCGTCTGTGTATGTCGACAGCGGTGGCAGCGCATAAACGGGTATTCGGCAGTGATACAGTGCCGGGATGCTATGAGGATCTGGAACTGGCTGACCTGGTCGTGTTGACCGGGTCCAATATGGCATGGACACACCCAGTTGTTTTTCAACGACTGATGGCGGCCAAACAGCAACGTCCGGAAATGACGATAGTTGTCATCGATCCAAGACGCACCGTGACAGCAGAACAGGCTGACCTGCATTTGCAGATTGCACCTGGCAGTGATGTGTGGCTGTTTGATGGCTTGCTTGCCTATCTTGGTACTCATGATGCGCTAGACCGTCAGTACATTGACCAGCATACCAATGGCATGGATGACATGATCGCTGCAAGTCAGGCGCGCAGTGGCAACCTTGGTGAGATAGCCGGCTGCTGTGGTTTGACAGCTGAAGAGCTTGCGGCGTTTTATCAGAAATTTGCGCAAACGCAGTCCACAGTAACCGTGTTCTCCCAGGGCATTAATCAGTCTGCGCATGGCGTTGATCAGGCCAGTCTGATTCTTTACTGCCACCTTGTCACGGGCCGTGTTGGAAAGCCTGGCAGCAGCCCGTTCTCCATCACTGGGCAGCCCAATGCCATGGGTGGGCGCGAGGTCGGCGGCCTTGCCAATATGCTCGCTGCGCACATGGACATTGACAATACAGAGCATCGCGCGCTGGTAGGTGAATTCTGGCGCAGCGACAAACTGCCAGAGAAACCCGGACTAAAAGCGGTGGACATGTTCCGCGCAGTCGCCGATGGCAAAATAAAATTTATCTGGATCATGGCAACCAATCCGGTCGTGTCCCTGCCCGAATCAGACACGATTATTCGCGCCCTTGCCGGATGTGATCATGTAGTGGTGTCTGACTGTGTTGCGGATACAGACACGCTGCGTCTGGCGCACATTCAATTGCCTGCAGCCGCATGGGGTGAAAAGAATGGTACCGTCACCAACTCGGAACGGTGTATCTCGCGACAACGCGCCTTTCTACCATTGTCTGGCCAGGCTTTGCCGGACTGGCAGATTATCAGTCGGGTGGCCGAAAAGCTTGGCTATGGACACGCCTTCGATTACCACTGCGCAGCCGATATCTTTCGAGAGCACGCAGCCCTGTCCGGTCATCAGAACAACGGCAGCCGCGATTTTGATATCGGTGCGCTAGCCACACTGTCCAATGCCGAGTACGACCAGCTGACACCTATTCAGTGGCCCGTCCCTGCTCACCAGGCAAGCGTTTTTCTGACACAACTGCAGGGCACATCAAGAATGCTTGCTGATGGCCGCTTTTTTACCCGCGATGGCCGCGCCAATGTTGTACCGGTCAACATCCCGGCAACGCTTGATGTGACTGATGTCGATTTCCCGTTCGTGCTCAACACCGGCCGCATCCGTGATCAATGGCACACGATGACACGCACAGGTCTCAGCTCCCGGCTGCAGCGACATATCTCAGAGCCATTTGTTGAGCTGAACCCGAAGGATATGACAGAGCTGAATATTGCTGAAGGTACAATTGTAAAAGTGTCCAGCGTCCATGGGCACTGTGTTGTCCGCGCTCGCCCCCAACCAGGTCAGGCGGTTGGCTGTGTGTTCATGCCTATCCACTGGAATGATTGTTTTGCCAGCAAGGCACGAGTGGGTGCCCTGGCTCCTTCTCGCGTCGATCCATATTCTGGGCAGCCGGCATTCAAGCAGATTGCGGTGAAACTGCAGGCTGTCAATGTTCAGTGGCACGCCTTGCTGATTGCGAGGACGACGTTGCCACTGCCGGAAAATCAGTACTGGAGCCGACGACAAATGGGTGACTGGCAGGTGGTAACGCTGGCAGGCACCGAACCTGTCAGTATGAATACGTGCCGGACACTGTGGGGTGAGCATGTCACAGCCTGGACGGAAGTGGAGGATGATGACGGCGAACACCTGCGATTGCTGGGTACTGGTGAAAACGGTGCTCAGCTGTGGTTTGCCAAAGCCCCCCAGCCTCCACAGATCGACGAATCCTGGTTGCTTGACGCACTGCTGGCAGAGGACGCTGCTGCAACGAGCATGTCGATGCCGGCGCTACTGCTGGGTATTCCTGCCGACCAGTCTGCACAACAAGCCGGACCCCTGGTCTGCAGCTGCCACAACGTTTATCAAAGTACTGTTATGGCTGCGATTGATGCGGGTTGTGACGAAGTTGAAAAAGTCGGCTCATGCTGTCGGGCGGGTACCAATTGTGGTTCCTGCATACCAGAGATCAAAAGATTATTGGCTGAGAACCAGCCGGCTGAAGCCGAGGAGGCGGTATGTTGTCACTAGTACAGAGTGATATTCACAGGGTAGGTGAGGTGTGGTTGGTTGGCGCAGGCCCGGGCGACCCGGAGCTGATCAGCGTGCGTGGTTTACGCCTGATCCGAGAGGCGGACGTGTTGGTCTATGATCGTCTGGTCTCGCCACAGTTATTAGAAGAGGCGCGCGATGACGCCGTCATGCTGGATGTTGGTAAACGGCCGGGCTTTCATCGGGTGCCCCAACACGAAATCGAGGCGCTGCTGGTCAAGCATGCCCGCCGTGGTTGCAAAGTGGTCCGGCTAAAGGGCGGTGATCCATTTATTTTCGGTCGCGGCGGCGAGGAAATGTTGACTCTGCGCGCAGCGGGGATCCCCGTACATGTCGTGCCGGGAATCACAGCTGCGGCTGCCTGTGCAGCGGCATCGGGCTTTCCGCTGACACAGCGTAAGGTCGCCGATAGCGTTTGCCTGACGACCGCTCACCACAGTGACGATGGGGATGACACCGACTGGGCTTCGCTGGCTGCAGATCCGCAACGCACGCTTGTCTTTTACATGGGGCTGAGTTCCCTGCAGCGAATTCAGAAGAACCTTGGCTCTCATGGCATGTCGCCCGATACACCGGCCGCGCTAATCGAGAACGGAAGCTACGCACATCAGAGAACTATTACTTGCAAACTTAAGGAAATCGAGCAAATGGCAAAACAGCACAATCTTCAGACACCCTGCCTGCTGGTGGTGGGCAAAGTGATCACCCTGGCCCAGCAAGCGAGGGCTGCCGTTGAACAGGCATCGCATCAAGTGTCTCGCAGCAAAATGGCACTGGGCAGAAACGTCGCTGCTGCCATGATGCTGACAACAGCGCCAGCATTGGCAGGCGCTGCAGATTCAGACAGTGTCGCCGAAGCGCTGGCGCAAGGTAGCACGTCAATTTCATTCAGGGCGCGAAGTGAACAGGTTGACGACGATGCTCTGCCCAGAGATGCAGTGGCCAATACGCTGCGTACCCGACTGACGTATCGAAGTGGAAGCTGGCAAAGCCTGTCGCTATTGGTGGAAGTGGACAATGTCAGTTATCTGGGTGACGACAGCTTCAACAACACTCGTAATGGCATGATAATGCGACCAGTCATTGTTGATCCGGACGGGACCGATCTTAATCAGGCTGCGTTGCGACTGGAACGTGACCGGCTGACCGTGACGGCAGGCCGACAGCGCCTGCTGCGGGAAAATCAGCGAATGATTGGTGGCGTCGGCTGGCGTCAGAACGAACAGACCTACGATGCCATTGATGTTGCTTATAAACCCGCTGAGCAGGTGCAGCTCAACTACGCCTGGGTTGACGATACTCAACGTATCTTTGGACCCGAGTCAGGTGTGCCGGCAGCATCGCTGGACAGCGATCATCATATTCTGAACGCACGCTGGACGGTCAGCCCGGCTATTGATGTGGCTGCTTATCATATCGCGCTGGATTTCGACGATGCAGCTGCATTGTCCTCTGCAACCACGGGTCTGATCGTCAGCGGGGCGTTTGATGCCAGAGAGAATCTGCGGCTGGATTATAGAGCTGAAGTTGCACAGCAAACGGATGCAGCCAATAACCCGGCCAGTTTTGACGTGAATTACCATCATGCGGGCCTGGGGCTTACACATGCCGGATGGCGGATTGGCTGGGCGCATGAGTCGCTGGGCGCGGACAGCAGTGCTGGCGTTGCCATGCAGACGCCACTGGCGACACTGCACGCTTTTCAGGGCTGGGCAGATAAATTTCTGACGACGCCCACTGCCGGCATGCGGGATAACCAGTTCAGCGTATCGGGTGTCGTCGCAGGATTTGCTCTGCAGTTGCATCATCATGACTATCAGGCAGATGTATCTGGCCTCGATTACGGGAAAGAGTGGAATATACAGCTAGGCAGGGCTATAGGTCCACGTTACACGTTAACAGCCAAATACGCTCGCTACACGGCTGAGCAGTTTGCCCGGGACACCAGTAAGTTCTGGTTGATGGCAGAGGCACGGTTCTGAATGTTTGACGGCAACGGCCGATACGATCTGGCGATTCTTTGTGGCGGCGCCGGGCAGCGAATGGGCGGGCAGGATAAAGGTCTGCTCGGCCTGCGCCTGCTAGAGCGTCAGGTCACATTTGTCGAGATGCTTGCGGATCGATTTCGCTGTCCCGGCTTGCCAGATACTTCTGTGATTATCAGCGCAAACCGAAACCTGAGCATCTACGGGCGCATGCCGGGGATTGTAGTTGCTGACCTGAGACCGGAGCGTGTGGGGCCTCTGGGCGGCATTGAGTCAATCTTGGCGGTCGCCTCAGGCAACATACCCTTGGTGATTGTTCCCTGTGATATGCCGTTGCTGCCTGCGCTGCTGCCGCTAGAGCTGGTGAGCAGCCTGTGCTCACCGGACACAATAGCGGTGTTGCACGATGGCACACAGCGGCAGCCTTTGTGCCTGGCGTTGAATCCGGGGCACTGGCGAGCTGATCTGCGTGACTGGCTGGACAGTGGGGGACGCTCCGTGCACCGCTGGCTGGAACATAAGCCTGTAGTCGAGGTGCGATTACCTGGGGTCGATGCTGTTCAATTTGCCAATATCAATCACCCGCACGACTATGCCGCCGTTTGCGGGCAAACACAAGATTACGATAGATTCGAGATACTGACTGGCTGAAAGCGCCAGTGTCGTAGGACTAGGCAAAAGACCGTGCCGCCTGGGCCAACGCAAGAGGTGCTCAACGCCTGACATGAGCAATGGGTGATAATAAACCAGCCCAGGTAAGCCACATTTACGCTGTTGTCAGCCTATTGCGTCCAGCTCTGCCATTGCCTTGTTGACGCGGTCGGACGACTTTTTGATGCTCGCAAAAACAGTTGTAAGCTGATTGATCAGTTCCTGTTCCTGGTTGGAGTCTACACAGATAGTGTTTATTCGGTCCAGGATAACGCCGGTCAGCTTGTTGTTGCCAATATTTAACACAATAGTCTCCGCAACAGGTTCCTGTTGTAGTTATCCTTTGATATCGACCGCTGATTACAAAACTTTGGGGTGGCGGGAGTGGACTCGGGCGTATTGAGATCAACAGCGCGCATATCCCGGGTTGAAAAAGCAAAGGGGCGGTATCTCGCGATACCGCCCCTTTGCTTTTCAATTGGTGGAGCTGGCGGGAGTTGAACCCGCGTCCGTCAGTCCGCTGTCCTCGGATCTACATGCTTAGCGTCGTCTATTGAGTTAACCCGTACCGGCCCGACGGGCAGGGCGGTTTGGGCGAGCCTGGTGAGTTTTAGCTGCTTTGCGCCAGGCACACTCCACAGCGATCCTGTTCTATATGACGATTGCGATCACTGGTTTACAGGCATCCCGGTGGCAATCGCTCGCGGCTCTATTTAGGCTGCGAGAGCGTAGTTTTCGTCGTTGGCAACTATAGAAGTTGCATAGATTGATTTACGAGAGTCTATACCCTCTCGGCATGCACCTCGGATTTTGATACCGGCGTCGAATCCAAATCAGCCCCGAAATGACTTTCAGTGTATCACATAAGACAGGTCAGCCCGTTGATTTATTTCACCGTGGGTGGTTGTCAGCGCAGCAGGGCCTGAAGCTCTGCCATGTCGCCAGTGATCGCGATGGGCTTGTGCGCCGCCAGGGCTTCGGACTCATGAACGCCCCAGGTCACGCCGATGGCGGGCATACCAATTGCCTCTGCCATGGCCAGGTCGTAGACAGTATCTCCGATCATGACCGCCTCATCTGGCTCGATCTGGAAGTGTGCCAGTATTTCCAGCAGCATTGCGGGATCCGGTTTGGAGCGTGTTTCATCCGCACAGCGACTGAGGTGAAACCAGTGTGCCAGCCCGCTGGCCTGCAGAGCGAGATCGAGTCCGCGGCGGCTTTTACCGGTGGCGATGGCGCAGAGGCGGTTGCTGCTGTGCAGTGCTTCCAGAATGCCGGTAATCCCGGGAAATACGCGCTGATTTGCAGCAGAGGTTGCCATAAAATGCCGGCTATAGGCCTCACGCATGCTGCCCATCTGCTCAGCTGTTATGCCGGGATAAAGCTGTTTCAGTGCCTCTACAAGCCCCAGGCCGATGATGTTACGGTAAGCGGCCCGCTCCAGCGCTGGAAAGCCAATGGTAGTGGCGGCGTGATGCAGACAGTCAGTGATGTGTTCGACGGAGTCGACAACGGTGCCGTCCCAGTCAAATATCGCCACCTTGAAGGGCTGGGTTCTCATGGATTAATCAGTGTCCGGGCTTCAACGGTTCTGATGGCGAACGACACGCTGTTTCTGAATCGCCCATTCGCGATCCTTGATCGTGTCACGCTTATCGTGATCCTTCTTGCCTTTTGCCAGCGCTACCTGACACTTGACCAAGTGTCCCTTCCAGTAAAGCTTGGTGGCGATGCAGGTGTGGCCTTTCTGCTGCACGCTGGAGAACATCCGTGCCAGCTCCTTCTTGTGCAATAGCAGCTTGCGGGTGCGATCCGGATCGGCAACTACATGTGTGCTGGCGCTGTTCAGCGGGTTAATGCGACAGCCGATAATGGATGCCTCGCCATCTTTCAGAATGACATAGCTGTCCACCAGCTGCACTTTCCCCTCGCGCAGACTTTTTACTTCCCAGCCTTCCAGTGCCATACCGGCTTCAAAAGTGTCTTCCACAAAATAGTCGTGGAGCGCCTTTTTATTGCGGACAATGGTAGTATCGGGGACTTTGGATTTCTTTGCTTTGGCCATGGCGGCGGATTATACATTTATTTCCATGCCTTCGCTAAAATTGCCGGCCTATATTTGCGGTTGCTGGGCAGACTCCCTAAAATCCGCAGATCAACAACAAGAGGACACATCATGGCAATAGATCGGGGTCAGTTCAGTTCACGCCTGGGTTTCGTGCTGGCGGCAGCAGGTTCGGCAGTGGGTCTGGGCAATCTGGTTGCATTCCCGGTCATGGCATCGAAAAACGGCGGTGCTGTCTTCCTGATGGTCTATATTCTCTTCGTCGCCTTGATCTGTTTCCCGGTATTGCTGGCTGAAATCGCTATCGGGCGCCATACACGGCGAAACCCGGTTGGCGCATTTTCTGCCCTGACCAACAATAGCACTGGCTGGCGTTGGGCGGGAAAACTGGCCATAGTCACTCCATTCATGATCGCCGTTTTCTACACGGTCGTGACAGTATGGATTCTCATATTTCTGTTTCGTGCGCTGACCGGTGGTCTGTCGGAGCTCGCTACCGATGCCGCATTTGGAGAAATGATTGGGTCCCCAGGCATTTTCCCCTGGTTTGTACTGCTTCAGATACTCGTGTTCGGAGTGCTGCTCGGCGGTGTCAAAGGAGGCATCGAGAGGCTCGCACGTGTGCTGATGCCTACTCTGGCCTTAATGCTGGTGGGACTTATACTTTTTGTCATGACACTCGATGATGCAATGCTCGGGGTACAGTACTACCTGGTGCCTGACTTCAGTCGCCTGAATGGTCAGGTGATCAATGCCGCTTTGAATCAGGCATTCTTCTCGCTGTCTCTGGGCATGGGTATCATGATTACTTACGGCTCCTATTTCAGCCGGGAGGATAATATCCCCAATTCAGGCAAGATGGTTGCCATCGCTGACACCTCGGTTGCCTTTATGGCAGGCCTGCTGATATTGCCAGCTATCTTTGCTTTCAATCCCGCCACTGATCCGGATGATCTGTCTACCAGCAGCGTGGGATTGATCTTTACCTATCTGCCGCAGATATTCCTGTCCATGCAGGATGCGGTCGGTTACTTTGGCGCCAGCATGGTGGCCACGGTGTTTTTTGCACTTGTGTTTTTTGCTGCCGTAACTTCTCTGGTGTCGATCCTGGAGATCCCGATTGCTTACATGATTGACGAGTTGAATTTCTCACGTCGCAAGGCCGTGCTAGTGCAGGCAACACTGGTGACTCTGTGTGCCGTGCTGGCGGCGCTGTCATTCGGCATGTCACCGATGCTGACGGATTTTATCCCCTATGGCGGTGGTCCCAAGTCATTGTTCGATCTGATTGCGGATACCTTCTCTGAAGTGATTCTGCCGCTGGTTGGTTTCTTTGCCTGTATCATCTGTGCCTATCGCTGGCGTGACGGTTTTGCCGCCGAGCTAAGCTCTGGCGATGCGGGTTTCAGCAGTTCGGGGCTGGCCCGCTATCTGACATTCTCTTTGCGCACCTTTGTGCCTGTCGTGCTGTTGTTTGTATTCATCAATTCAGTGGCGGCGAAGTATTTCGCTATTGATCTGATTGCCTTTTTGGCGGGCTAGCCGGGAGCCGGAGGATGGTAAGCATAGAGCGCAGTGCGCTGGTCAATTATTCCGCCGCCCAGATGTATGCGCTGGTGAACGACATCGAACAGTATCCCAATTTCATGCAGGGCTGCATTGCGGCAGAGATTCTGGAGCGTGACGAAGATGTGGTGGTGGGTAAGCTGACGCTGGGCAAGGCTGGAATTCGCTACAGTTTCACTACTCGCAATACTCTCGTGTCCAATGAGTCAATGCATATGAAGCTGGTTGAGGGGCCGTTCCGAAGCTTTGATGCGACATGGCGCTTTACCTCGCTGTCCGATTCGGCCTGCAAAGTCAGTCTGGAAATGCATTTTGAGTGGTCGGGATCCTTGCTGGGTGCCGCTATGGAAAAGCTCTTCCAGCATTCGGCCAATTCGCAGGTCGACTCGGTCATCGCACGTGCACGGGTACTCTACGGGTAGTTATGCTTGAAGTAACAGTGATATACGCATTGCCGGATCAGCAGCATCAGGTGCCCCTTGAGGTACCTGATGGCACGACTGCATGGCAGGCAGTTGAGCTTTCCGGGCTGTTGCAGCAGTTTCCGGAAATCGACCCGGAGACAGTCAGAGTAGGGATTTATGCACGTCTGCTCGATGGCCGTGGCAACCCTACAGCAGAGCAGTACCAGCTCGCCAACCACGATCGCGTAGAGTTATACCGGCCATTGATCATTGATCCGAAAGAGGCCCGGCTTCTCAGGGCGAAACGCGCGAAGAAAGTCACCGCAAGAAGATCGACGGAGAAATCATGAGTAAGGAGTCGCCCGGCAGCTTTTTCAGGCAGCTGGAGAAAGGGCTGCGAGAGTTTTATGTGGCGCCCTATCGCCAGTCGTTTGCGCGTGCTCAAAGAGATGAAGACGATCTTTTTATGCTGATGGTGTTTGCAGAAACATTGGGCGTACCGAATCCGGCTGCCTACTACACGCTGGAACTGCTGCCAGTGGTCTACGACCGTTTCCATGAATGGCACCACCGCATGGGTCTTGAACACTCTCCATTGGATCACATCAAATGTTGCTGAAACTTGCCAGCTCACGGAAGATTCTTTTTTTTGGTGGTAAGGGTGGTGTCGGCAAGACCACTGTTTCCGCAGCGACTGCGTTGGCCGCAGCGGACCAGGGCAAGAATGTGCTGCTGGTCTCGACAGACCCCGCCCATAATCTGGGGCATCTGTTTGATCGACGTATCGGCCCCAAGCCGGTAAAGCTGGCTTCAGGGCTGGACGGTCTGGAGCTGGACCCGGAGAAGACTGTTGATCGCCACCTTGAGGAGGTAACTGCTGCGTTGCGACGTATGATGCCGGCTCATTTGAGTGGTGAAATTGACAAGCACATGGAGCTGTCCCGCGATGCCCCCGGGATGCAGGAGGCTGCCATGCTGGAGCGTATTGCAGAAGTGATTGAACAGGCATCGGACTATGATCTGGTGGTGTTTGACACGGCGCCTTCAGGTCATACTGCCCGCTTGATGGCATTGCCGGAAATGATGTCCGCGTGGACCGAAGGTTTGATCAAGAGACGAGACAAAGCAGACAGCTTTAGCGCCGTCCTCAAGAGTCTGGCCCGTGACTCCAGTGTCGGCGCAAATGCGCTGGGGGATGAACCCGCACAGCAGGACCAGGATCGCGAAAGCCGGATCCGGCGCCTGTTAAATCGTCGCAAGCAACGTTTTGCGGGCTTGCGTGATGCGCTCTCCGACGCCGGCAAGACAGGTTTTGTGATCGTTCTGGCGGCGGAACGCCTGCCCGTGCTGGAGACGATAGAGCTGCATGCGCAGCTCGTTCGCGCCGGCGTGGATGTTGCCGGCCTGGTGGTGAATAAACGGCTGCCAGATGGTCTGCAGGGTTTCCTGGCAGAGCGAAAGTCGCAGGAGGATATCCATCTTGCAACATTGAATGACAGTCTGGGGCAGGTGACACGACAGGACCTGCAACTGGCACCGGCTGACGTGCTTGGAGTTGACGCGCTGCGGGCTTTTGCGAGTCAGTTCTGAGGGCGGCTGGGGAATGGTTGTAATGCTTGCGTGTTACGCATAGCATTGGTTTGACTGATTGATCCTAAACTGACAGGAGTTGGCAAATGCGGCACGATAATAATGAAAAGCTTGCAGGTAAAACCTTGGCAGCGATTGCCCTGATGGCCACACTGAGCGCTTGTGGCGGCGGCGGTGATGGCGGTGGCAATACGGTGGTCAACCAGTTGCCGGTCGCTTTTGATGCAATCAAGGTTGCCTTGATCAATAAGGCCTCAGACCCTTACTGGTCCGCTACCTGGAACAATCCACAGACTGACCGCGACTTTCGAGAGCTGGAGCATCTCGCCTTTCAGGTTCAGCTTGGTGGTGAGTTGCTGCAAGTGCCAGGCACGGGGCAGGCCGATGCTGAGCTTGCGGCAGATCCTCGCTGGCTGGAGTTGGCGGAACAGCTGAGCCAGGACGGTGCCCGTGCGGTCAATGCGGTGCGTAGTCGCAATACAGATTTGATGCAGCGCGCAGGTGGGCAACTGATTGAGACCTGTGAAACCTGTCACCGGGAGTTTGCTCCGGAGCTGCCAACACTGGATCAGTTAAGCAATGCTACACCTGCGCCGGGTGTATCTCTTTAACTGGTTCTTCTGACCCCCAGCTCTTCAGTTGAGCTTGAGTGTAGCGCCAGCCCGCTGGCAGGCGCTACATATACCCCTGAATTCAAGTTGCTGGCGGGCCAGTGTGAATCCGGTGTCTTTGATATTGGCGCTGAGCTCGCTGAGAATTTCTTTGCGGATACCTACTTCCTCTACACCCTTGCAGCTGTCGCAGATCAGGAATTGCGGCACCTCGTGGTCGTGCTGGCAGCGGATATGTGAACATGGCAGGTACTGGTTGGTAGTCTCCAGGCGATGGACCAGCTCATTGTCCTTGAGGAAGTTAAGCATTCGATACACAGACATGACGGACAGCGTCTTTCCGTAGAGATCTCTATAGTTGTCGGCTATCTGGTAGGCGGACAGTGGCTCTGCCGATTCCAGAACAACCTGCAGGACACGACGGCGCTTCTCGGTTAGCCGCACACCCTGTTGTGTACAGATCTGCTGAGCATGTTCAAGCGTTTTGTCGATGTCGCTGATCATGAATTAAACCCTTCGCTTGAGTGGTTTCGAATAGCTGGTGGAAATGCTCAGGAAGCCTCCTGGGCTTCGCTGACACTGTGCCACGCAGCATCCGGGCCTGGCTCAAAGTCGCCTTCAAAGCGGACCAGTTCATCGTTTTCGAAGTACAGTGTCAGGCGTTCCTGGCCACGTTCGCCGCCGCCTGGCTGGTAGTTGTAGACGTAATCCCAGCGCTGCTGATTGTATGGGTCACGCACCAGCGGTGAACCCATGACAAAGATCACCTGCCGGGGCGTCATGCCAGGTTCAAGCTGGTCAACCATTTCCTGGGTAATGATATTGCCCTGTGCGATTGGAATCTTATAGACCCCCGGGAACTGTGGCACGGGCAGGGAAGAGCACGCGCCCAGGATGAGGCATGCCATGATGGCCATTGGCGCTAAGCGCCATTTTGGATGGCGGGATGTATTCATATGATCAACCATGGATAACGGGTCCAAACTTTTAACTCACCTGATTAGAGTGCATAATAGCGTATGCAGTTGCCTGCGGTAAAACAAGGCAGGATAACACCTTTAGCCAAAAACTGTGCGAGAATCAAAATGTCCTCAGAAAATCAGGAACTACGCAAAGCGGGCCTCAAAGTCACATTGCCGAGGGTAAAGATTCTGCAATTGCTGGAAAGTTCCGAAACCCGCCACATGAGTGCTGAAGATGTCTACAAGGCATTGATTGAAGCTGGTGAGGAAGTCGGCCTGGCTACGGTGTACCGCGTGCTGACCCAGTTCGAATCGGCTGGCCTGGTAATGCGACACCGCTTCGAGGGCGGACATTCTGTTTTCGAACTTCACACAGCCGAGCACCATGACCACCTGGTCTGCAACAAGTGTGGACGTGTGGAAGAGTTTTTTGATGAGGTCATTGAGGATCGGCAGGACAAGATTGCCGCCGAATTTGGCTTCGAAATAACCGATCACAGCCTCTACCTGTACGGCATATGCTCTGAGTGTCAGCGCTCTGCCTGAGATCTGCCTAACGATTCTTTCAACTGATACTGATAGCCGTCAGTTCCCGTGCATGGGCAAGCGACTCTTCGCTGGGTCGGCCTTTTGAGCCGCTGTCACCGCCCAGCATTCTGGCGATTTCTGTCAGTCTGTCCTCATCGCCCAGCAATGAGACACTTGATTGTGTCTGATTGCCCTGCGTCTGCTTGCTGACAAACAGGTGTTGATTGGCCTGGCTGGCAACCAGCGGCTGGTGCGTCACACATAGTACCTGGCTGCGCGCTCCGAGTTGCTTTAGAAGTCTGCCAACGGTTCGTGCGACTGAGCCACCAATGCCCACGTCGACCTCGTCGAATACCAGCGTTGGTGTGTCCGAAGTCATCGCCGTGATTACCTGAATGGCCAGGCTGATGCGGGACAATTCGCCTCCTGAGGCAATCTTGGCCAGAGGTTTGGCGGACTGCCCGGTGTTGGTGCTGATCAGAAACTCCGCCTGTTCCAGGCCGAAGGGCTGCGGGTGGGCGCTGTCCTGTGCGACCAGCTCAACTGAAAGCCGCGCGTCTGGCATGGCAAGTGCAGCGAGCTGCTTATTGACGGCCTCTGAGAGAAGGTCGGCTGCCTTTGAGCGCGCGGAGCTAATCTGGCTGGCCTGATCCTGCCACTCGCGCTGCAAGCGGTCGGCTGCTTCCTGTAAGTGAGTGATTGCTTCGGCGCTGCTCGCCTGAGATTGAAGTTGTTGCTGCAGCTGTGCCCGCATCTCGACCAGTGACTCGGGTCTGACTTTATGTTTGCGCGCCAGTTGATGAATCTGTCCAAGCCGTTCGTTTACTTCATTCAGTCGTTCCGGGTTGATCTCGATACTGTCCAGATGACGGTTGATCTCGCTGGCGGCCTCTTCAACCTGTATCAGGGCTGTGCTGAGCATGTCCTGAATATTCTGCAGTGCGCTGCTCTGCCCGCATTCGGCGGCCAGTGCCTGGCTGTGCTGAAGCATCTGCACAATATTGGCTTCGTCATCCTCTCGACATAGCTGAAGCAGCGCCTGCAGTTTGGCCAGGCGCGATTCGGCGTGAGTTAACTCATCAAGTTCGTGGTCGAGGCTGTCCAGCTCGTCGTCCTGCAGGTTCAGCTGGTCCAGCTCTTCCAGCTGGTATCGGGCAAGTTCAAGTTGAGCAGACTGTTCATTACTGTCATTCAGCAGGCTCTCCAGCTCTTTATGCGTCTGGCGCCATTGCTCTGCCAGTTCGCGCAGCCTGGTCGTTGCTGGCGCATGGCCAGCGTAATCATCCAGCAGCTGCTGATGGGTAGCCTTCTTGAGCAGAGAGTGATGCTCATGCTGGCTGTGTATGTCCATCAGCAGAGCGCCGAGCTCGGCTAGCGACTGCAGGGTTACTGGTGCCCCATTGATCCATGCTCTTGAGCGCCCATCGGCTGATACGCTGCGCCGGATAAGGCACTGGTCCGGATGGTCCGAATCCAGAGCGTTGTCCGCCAGCCATTGGCGCGCTGCCGTCAGTCGGGAGACATCAAACTCGGCTGTGATATCGGCACGGTCGCAGCCGCTGCGAACTGCGTCGCGGTCGGCACGATCGCCGAGGATCAGACTCATGGCCCCCAGGATGATTGACTTGCCGGCGCCGGTTTCGCCGGTAATGGCGGTCATGCCCGCCGACAGTTCAATATCCAGGCTCTCGGCGATGGCGTAGTTGCGTATGGACAGAAGTATCAGCATTTAATTTGATTATAGTGCCTGGTTTGAAAAATCGCTGTGTTGATGCCTTGAATCATATCACGACGCCCCCATATTGAGCAGATAGCCCGCGTGGCAGAAATTCGATGAGCTACAGAATCAAGATTGCAGAGGATTGAGGTTGCATAGATATGAGTGAGCAAACGCCTGAAACCAACAAGCAGGATACAAAGGAAGAAAACTTGCAGCCGAATGACGAGGGCGTCGAGCAGGCTGCCGGCACTGAGTCTGATGGCGCACAAGAAGCCTCCGCAGACAAGCAGGATGCGGCCGGTAATGACGGGCTGACCCTGCAGCAGGCACTGGACCGCCTGGCAGAGGCGGAGGAGACAATGGCGGCTCATCAAAGCGAAGTTCTGCGCCTGCATGCTGACATGCAAAATATTCGGCGCCGGGCCGAACAGGATGTAGAGCGAGCGCACAAATATGGCCAGGAGAAGCTGGTCTCTGAACTGTTGCCTGTCATTGACAATCTGGAGCGTGCGCTGCAGGCGGCAGCGGACAAGGATGATGAGCTGGTAACGGCACTCAAGCAGGGTGTGGAGCTGACGCTGAAGAGCTTCACCAACTGTCTGCAGAAGTTCAATGTATCGGCGCTGGATCCGGTGGGTGAGCCCTTCAACCCTGAATTCCATCAGGCCATGGGCATGATGGAGAGCGATACGGCAGAGCCCGATTCCGTGGTAGCGGTTATGCAGAAAGGTTACACACTCAATGGTCGCGTGCTGCGCCCTGCCATGGTCATGGTCGCCAAGGCGCCATCAGGCGCTGGCGGTCACGATGGCGTCAGCGTCAAAGCCTGAACGGGCTTAAATAAATTTGCTGCAGCCCTTGAAATCAGCGGCTGTGAACCAATATAGAAATCAAAGGTTTTCTGGAGAGGATATTATGGGCAAGATAATCGGTATTGACCTCGGTACAACCAACTCCTGTGTCTCCATTATGGAAGGCGGCAAGGCCAAGGTCATTGAGAATGCGGAAGGGGATCGTACAACGCCGTCCGTCATCGCCTACACTAAAGATGGCGAAACGCTGGTGGGTCAGCCCGCCAAGCGCCAGTCGGTCACCAACCCCAAAAATACGCTGTTTGCCATCAAGCGATTGATTGGCCGGCAGTTTAAAGACGAAGTTGTTCAGAAAGACATCAAGATGGTGCCTTACGAAATTACCAAGGCAGATAATGGTGATGCCTGGGTTCGTGTGAACGACAACAACATGTCACCGCCCCAGATTTCAGCCCAAGTGCTGAAAAAGATGAAAAAGACTGCTGAGGACTATCTGGGCGAGCCAGTCACTGAGGCGGTGGTGACGGTGCCTGCCTATTTTAACGATTCACAGCGCCAGGCAACCAAGGATGCTGGCAAAATCGCGGGCCTTGAGGTCAAGCGCATCATCAATGAGCCGACCGCAGCGGCGCTGGCTTATGGTATGGACAAGAAGTCCGGCGACAGCACCATTGCAGTATACGACCTGGGTGGTGGTACGTTTGATATATCCATCATCGAAATTGCCGAAACAGATGGTGAACATACCTTCGAGGTACTGTCGACCAATGGCGATACCTTCCTCGGTGGTGAGGACTTCGACCTGCGTCTGATCGACTACCTGGCGGATGAGTTCAAGAAAGAGTCCGGCATGGATCTGCGCAGCGATCCGCTGGCACTGCAGCGTCTGAAAGAAGCTGCTGAGAAAGCCAAGATCGAGCTGTCATCGTCACAGCAGACAGAGGTGAATCTGCCTTACATTACTGCTGATGCATCAGGTCCCAAGCACCTTGTGCAAAAGCTGACCCGTGCCAAGTTCGAATCACTGGTGGAAGCGCTGGTTGAGCGCACACTGGAGCCGGTTCGTACCGCACTGAAAGACGCTGGTCTGGATGTTGGCAAAATCAACGACGTCATTCTGGTGGGTGGTCAGACACGTATGCCTCTTGTGCAGAAAAAAGTCGCTGACTTTTTCGGCAAGGAAGCACGTCGTGACGTTAACCCGGATGAGGCGGTTGCGATGGGCGCCGCAATTCAGGCTGCCGTACTGTCAGGCGAAGTGAATGACGTACTGTTGCTGGACGTAACTCCGCTGTCTCTGGGTATCGAAACACTGGGCGGTGTAACCAGTGTGTTGATCGATAAGAACACAACGATCCCCACCAAGAAGACACAGGTCTTCTCGACGGCGGACGACAACCAGACTGCGGTGACCATTCACGTCGTGCAGGGTGAGCGCAAGCAGGCTAACCAGAACAAGTCTCTGGGCCGTTTCGACCTGAGCGATATCCCGCCGGCACCGCGTGGCATGCCACAGATTGAAGTAGCATTCGACCTCGATGCCAACGGTATTCTGAACGTATCTGCCAAAGACAAGGCGACGGGCAAAGAACAGTCGATTGTCATCAAGGCGTCCAGCGGTCTGACCGACGAAGAGATCGAGCGTATGGTCAAGGATGCCGAAGCTAACGCAGCGGAAGACAAGAAGTTTGAGCAACTGGTGACAGCCCGCAATACAGCCGATGGTCTGATCCATGCCACCCGCAAAACACTTGCTGATGCCGGTGACAAGGTGGACGCTGATGAAAAGGCCAAGATTGAGTCTGCCATCAACGATCTGGAAGAGGCCATGAAAGCTGGCGAGCTTGAGCAGATCGAGGAAAAGACCAAAGCCTTGACCGAAGCATCATCAGGCCTGGCTCAGAAGATGTATGCTGAGCAGCAGGGTGCCGCCGGAGCTGCAGATGCTGGTGCTGATGACGCTGGAGCCAACGACAAGTCCTCAGGTGCGGATGACGCAGTGGATGCGGAGTTCGAGGAAGTGAAGGACGATAAATAAGATACTGGCTGACGGACTATGTCGAAAAAAGATTATTACGAAGTACTGGGTGTAGCCCGCGATGCGTCGGAGGCCGATATCAAAAAGGCCTACCGGCGCGTTGCCATGAAGCATCACCCTGACAGGAATTCCGGCAACAAAGAGTCGGAAGAACTGTTCAAACAGGCCAACGAAGCATTTGAAGTGCTGTCCGACCCGGATAAACGTGCCCGCTACGACCAGTACGGGCACGCTGGTGTTAACCAGCAGGGTGGTGCTCATGGAGCCGGTGATTTCGGTGATATCTTCAGTGATATCTTTGGAGACATCTTTGGTGGAGGCGGCCGCGCTGGTGGCGGCCGCAGCGGTGTCCGCAAGGGCTCGGATCTGCGCTACAACCTGGAGCTGAATCTGGAAGACGCCGTCAAGGGAACAACGGTCAAGATTCGCATCCCAACCGCGGTCACCTGTGATAGCTGTGACGGCACAGGCGCCAAAAAAGGTTCGGCGCCCGTTGACTGTTCAACCTGTAACGGCCTGGGTCAGGTTCGAATGCAGCAGGGATTTTTCTCTGTGCAGCAGACCTGTCCACGCTGTCATGGCAGTGGCAAGCAGATCAAGGATCCCTGTAACTCCTGCCACGGCCGCGGTCAGGTTGAAGAGCAGAAGACTCTCTCGGTTAAAGTGCCTGCGGGCGTGGATGAGGGTGACCGAATCCGGCTCACCGGCGAAGGTCAGGCCGGTGTAAACGGAGGACCTCCCGGCGACCTGTACGTGCAGATTCACATGCGCCCTCACAAGATATTTGTGCGTGAAGGCCGAGACCTGCACTGCGAAATTCCGATCAGTTTCGTTGACGCGGCTCTGGGCGGGGAACTTGAAGTCCCGACTCTCGATGGCCGTGTCAAACTGAAAATTCCTGCCGAGACACAAACCGGGAAATTATTCCGTCTGCGTGGCAAGGGCGTCAGTTCTGTCAGAGGTGGTGGCCCGGGCGACCTGCTGTGTCGGGTTGTGGTGGAAACGCCAGTCAAACTGACGCGCCGCCAGAAAGAATTGCTGCAGGAGTTCCAGACCATCGGAGATACCGAAGGTCAGCAGTCTCCAAAGAAAACCAGTTGGTTTGATGGTGTGAAGAAGTTCGTCGACGATCTTCGTGCCTGAATCGTGACTGTGCTGCCCGGCCCGCTGGCTAAACGCCTGCAGGGCCGGGCAAGTTGCCATCCGGGCCTACACTCAGTGGCCCGCTGAAAACAAGTCCTAGTTCAACTTCTCCAGCAAGCGTAAGTGCTGCTCCGGATCCAGTCGTGGGCCGAACTCAGTGACCACCGTTGCTGATGCCAGACTGGCAAGTTCACCGGCTTTCTGGAATGACATGCCCTGTGTGATGCCATAAAGAAATGCACCGGAAAACATGTCTCCCGCCCCGTTTGTGTCCACCGCCTTGACGCTGTGTGGCGCAATATCAATGTAATTCTGACCATCGAATAATAACGCGCCTCTGGCACCACGTGTAATCACAAAGCTAGTGGCCACTGTGGCAATTTTTTTACAGGCTTTTTCGAAATCGTCTTCGTCGGCCCAGATCTTGGCCTCCTGCTCATTGCAGAACAGCAGGTCGACGCCATCACCAAGCACTTCATTAACCCCATCTTTAAAATACTCGACCATCGCAGGATCGGAGAAGGTCAATGCCGTCTTGACGCCATGCTGCTCTGCGCAGGCCTTCAGTTTTTTTGCAGCCGCGCGCGCCGAATCAGATGTAACCAGATAACCCTCGATATATACGAATTTGGCCTGAGCCACGATTTCTTCCTGAACGTCTGACGGGGAGACCTGCGATGAGATGCCCAGGTGTGTCAGCATGGTCCGTTCAGCATCAGGTGTCACCATGACCAGGCAGCGGCCAGTCATACCAGGTTCGCGCTGAGCGCCCAGATTGGTGCTGATGTTATGGTCGCCAAGGGCGCTTACGTAAAAGTCGCCTGTCTCATCATTGGCTACTTTGCAGGCATAGAATGTTTTACCACCAAACTGGCTTACGGCGTATAGCGTGTTGGCAGCGGAACCGCCACCGGCCTGCTTTTTCAACGGATAGCGCTGGCTCAGCAGGTCCAGAATGACCTGCTGGGGGTGCTCATCCATCAGTGTCATGAAGCCTTTCTCGATACCTGCTTCGACAAAAAAGTTGTCGTCTACTTCGAATTCTTTGTCGACCAGCGCATTGCCGATGCCGTACACGTCATATGTTGTCATTGATAGTTCCTGATTTTGGTTCCTGATGTGTCACAGAGCGGCAAAAGCTTTTTTGGCAGCTGCCAGAGTCAGTTCGATTTCTTTGTCGCCATGCGCAGCTGAAACAAAACCAGCTTCAAAAGCAGATGGCGCCAGGTAGATGTTATTTTCCAGCATCAAATGGAAGTAGCGCTTGAATTGCTCCACGTTGCAGGCCATGACCTGGTCGAAACGTGTTACCTGCTCTTCCTCCGAGAAGAAACATCCAAACATGCCTCCCACCTGATTGGTTGTGAAGGGTATGCCAGCGGCGTCTGCCAGTTCCTGGAGGCCGGCCAGCATCTGCGCGGTGCGTGCGGTCAGCTGGTCATGGAAACCGGGTCGCTGGATCTCTGTCAGCATGGCCAGGCCAGCCGCCACTGCGAGCGGGCTGCCCGCCAGTGTGCCGGCCTGGTAAACTCCACCGAGTGGAGCAATACAATTCATGATCTCGGCCTTGCCACCGAAAGCGCCCACCGGCAAGCCTCCGCCAATAACTTTGCCCAATGTAGTCAGGTCGGGTGTCACACCATAAACCGACTGGGCTCCACCCAGTGCGGTTCTGAATCCAGTCATGACTTCATCAAATATCAGCACTGCGCCATACTTGGTGCAAAGCTCGCGCATCGCCTCCAGGAATCCGGGCACTGGTGGTACCAGGTTCATGTTGCCGGCTACTGGCTCCACAATGACGCAGGCAATTTCCTCGCCCCGTTGATCGAATAACTCGCGCATCCCGTCGATATCATTGTAGGTCAGCACAAAGGTCTGATCTGTGTACGATGTCGGCACACCCAAAGAGTCAGGCTCGCCAAGTGTCAGTGCCCCTGAACCGGCTTTGACCAGCAATCCGTCAACATGGCCATGATAGCAGCCCTCAAACTTGACCACCTTGTCGCGGCGGGTGTAACCGCGTGCCAGGCGAATGGCGCTCATGGTTGCCTCTGTACCGGAGGTTACCAGGCGGACCTTTTCTATGGACGGAACCAGCTTGCAGATGGTTTTGGCGATCTCTACTTCCGCTGCTGTTGAGGCCCCATATCCGAGGCCCTTGTTCAGCTGCAGCTGCAGTGCCTGAATGACGGACGGATGGCAATGGCCGAGAATCATGGGGCCCCAGGCGCCAACAAAGTCTACGTAACGGTTTTCGTCTTCGTCTATCAGGTAAGCACCCTGTCCGCCACTGAAAAAGAGTGGCGTGCCGCCCACACCGCGGAATGCCCGGACCGGTGAATTAACGCCACCGGGGATATACTGTTGAGCTTCTTCGAACAGGGCCGCAGAGCGTTTGGGGTCGTGGTGGGGTACGTGTGATTCAGTCATATCGGGTTTAATCCTTCTGTCTGGATGTTCTGTCAGGCAAATAATTGGGCCAGGGCTTCGGCTCGTTTTTTTACATCTGGCTTGGCGAACAGGTAATGAATGACTGCCAGCATGTCGGCACCAAGATCCAGCAAAGCGCCGCCATTATCAGCAGTGACACCGCCAATCGCGACTATTGGCAAAGTCGTCAACTGTCTTACGCGTCGCAA
Organism: Pseudohongiella sp. SYSU M77423; assembly: GCF_029911965.1. NCBI lineage: Bacteria > Pseudomonadati > Pseudomonadota > Gammaproteobacteria > Pseudomonadales > Pseudohongiellaceae > Pseudohongiella > Pseudohongiella sp. SYSU M77423. The sequence goes on from NZ_JARYTH010000003.1 coordinate 438,472, forward strand.
GTCATTCAGGTTTGCAGCTGGTGCATCAGGTTTGGTCTCTGACGGGAAAAACCGGCCAAGAGCAATATAACTTGCACCTTCCTGTTCTGCTTTGACTACAAGCTCGTCCCGATTGTGGCAGGTGATGCCGATAATGGCATCCGGGCCGAGTGTGCGTCTGGCCTGCACAAGGCTGGTGTCACTCTGGCCAAGATGCACACCGGCTGCGCCGGCCGCCAGGCACAATTCAATGTCATCGTTGATCAGCAGCATTGCGCCGAATTTGCTGCAGAGGGCCTGCAGGCTCGTCGCTTCGCCAAGTCGCACTGACCAGTCTGCACTCTTGTTACGGTACTGGACCAGGCTCACACCACCTGCCAGGGCCTCTTCGACTGCAGGAAGCAATCGCTTCTCGCCGAGCAGCTTTGCGTCAGTGATTGCATATACGCCGCGAAGCATTTGCGCCTGCTGGTCGGTCAAAAGTTTAATCCTGGGTTGTCTGCACCGCCCGCCATTCTAGCAAAGCAGGCGGCCGTATCATATCTCAAGCGGATACCGGCGATTGGGAATGAGCTGTCCGGCACCAGGCTGCCAGCCGTACTTGATGGCTTGCCAGGTGAAGTCCTGCGCCAGGCTGGCGGCGTCTGTGACGATATGGCCCTGAGCAAGATACGACGCCAACGCTGCGGCCAGTGTGCATCCGGAACCGTGATACTCCCCGGGCTGGCGTGCCCATTGCCACTGAGAGGGTTCGTCGCCCTTTTGGCTAGAGTAGAGGCGGTTGGTGATCAGCTCGCCGGGTTCGTGACCGCCCGTCACAAGTACATGTTTCGCACCGGCCTGCAGCAATCTTTCGGCCGCCTCTGACTGAGAATCAGATCCCTTGGCGAGCCGGAAAAGTTCATGGGTATTGGGAGTCATGATGGTGGCGTGAGGAGCGATCTGTTCGAGATAGAGGTCGATAATATCGACGGCGCCAAAATCATAGCCGCCTCCCGCGATCAATACCGGGTCCGCAACCACTGGGACGTCGCGCAACTGCTTGAGAATGTCCGCCACCACACGGACATTGTCGGGACCATCAAGCAGGCCGATCTTGACTGCCGAAATGCTGAGGTCGGACAGGAGTGATTCGACCTGGTGACGCAATATTTCGCCGTTAACGGGCTGTGTGGCCTGCACGTTCTGGGTGTTCTGAACCGTCAGTGATGTAATGACCGGCAGGCAGTGTGAGCCGGTCATCAGCATTGCCTCCATGTCCGCCTGAATGCCGGCACCACCACTGGGATCCAGTCCGCTCAGACACAGCACCATGGGTTTTGTATGCGCTGACCTGCTCAAAACGGTTTTACCACGGCCAGGATGACAATCGCGACCAGGGCGAACACTGGCACTTCATTGTAGATGCGAAAGAACTTGTGGCTATGAGTGTTGCGATCGTCGCGAAACCGTGCCCAGAACCAGCCGCAGCTGATGTGGTAAGCGATCAGCAGGGCAACGATGACGAGCTTCACGTGCAACCAGCCCTGGCGCAGATAAAAATCCGGTGCGCTATAGATCAGCCAGGCGCCGAAGAACACAGTGGCCACGGCAGATGGCGTCATGATGCCCCTGTACAGCTTGCGCTCCATGATAACAAAGCGCTCTTTGCTGATGGGGTCGTCGCTCATGGCGTGATAGACAAATAGCCGCGGCAGATAAAAAATACCTGCAAACCAGCAGATTACCGAGATCAAATGAAATGCTTCCAGCCAGGCCATGTCTGTCCTTCAAAAACTTGGATTGATGAATTCACGATTATGCAGATGGCAGCAGCCTGAGTACAGCCGCATCCGGCAAAAAGCTGCTCGCTGGTGTTAGAATACGGAACAAAGCCATTATTGGGATCAGGAGAAAGTTGTGATCAAAGTCGGAATTGTCGGTGCCACCGGATACACAGGCGTTGAATTGCTGCGCTTGCTGGCGCTTCGCGATGACGTGCGAATAGACGTTGTCACCTCGCGCGAGCTTGAGGGGACCTCTGTAGCAGACCTGTTCCCTAATTTGCGGGGGTATCTTGATATCCGCTTTACGGTTCCTGACGATGATGCGTTGGCTGCCTGCGATGTGGTGTTTTATGCCACACCCCATACCGTTGCGATGAAAAGTGCGGCAAGCCTCATGGCGCGCGGCGTGCGGATAATCGACCTGTCGGCCGATTTTCGCCTGAAAGATCGCGAGCTTTGGGAGAAGTGGTATAAAGAGGAGCATGAAAGCCCGGAGCTGATCGAAAAGGCTGTTTATGGCCTGCCCGAAGTCAATCGTGCCGCGATTCGCGATGCACAGCTGATTGCTGTTCCGGGTTGTTATCCGACAGCTGTGCAGTTGGGCCTCATTCCCTTGCTGGAAAAAGGCCTGGTAGATCCAGCGCATTTGATTGCCGATGCCAAGTCGGGTGTCAGCGGCGCTGGCCGCGGCGCCAAAGTGGGCAGTCTCCTGTGTGAGGCATCAGAGTCGATGAGCGCCTATGGCGTGGCGGGGCATCGTCATTTGCCCGAGATTTCTCAGGGTTTGCGAAATGCGGCAGGCACGGATGTTAATCTGACCTTTATTCCACATCTGACACCAATGATTCGCGGCATTCATGCGACTCTTTATGCCAGGCCGACCTCTGATGTGACAGCGCAGCAACTACAGAGTCTGTTTGAAGATCGCTACCGCGATGAACCGTTTGTAGATGTGATGCCAGCTGGTAGCCATCCAGCTACACGCAATGTCAAAGGCTCGAACCGTTGCCAGATAGCTGTTCACTATCTGGCTGACAGCGATACCATTGTGGTTCTATCGGTCATCGACAATCTGGTTAAAGGTGCCTCCGGGCAGGCGGTGCAGAATATGAACATCATGTTTGGTCTCAGTGAGCGCAGCGGTCTGGACACGCTGTCGCTGTTACTGTAAACGACACGCTGACTGGCGATGCCTGGGGCCGTCAAGGGTAGCAAGCAATATCGGATGCGGGTTGTCAGGTATCGGCCATGGCAGCCGTATATCCTCGGTCTGGCTGCTCTGGTTATTATTGCCCTGGCCGCTGCGGCTGGCTACTGGTATGGCAGCGACGATCGCCAGCAACTGGCGCAGCAGCTCGCCCAATTGCGCGCGATGGAGCCGGAGAATGCCACCCAGCTAACGAACCTGCAGGCACAGCTCGCCGTCAGTGAACGCAATCGCGAACTTGATCAGCAGGCACTGAGCCAGGCACAGACGACAATCGCGTCCCTGCGTGAAAGCAATATCGAGTTGCAGCGTGACAACGGGCTCTACCGACAGGTAATGAGCCTGGCAAGCAGTGCGACGCCCGCGCTGACTATTGTTCAGTTCAAGCTCTCGGATGTAGCGCAGGTAGAACGTGGCTACGCCTATCAATTACTGGTTGCAGTACATGGCAATCAGGATGCTGTGGTGGACGTAGAAGCCAACATAGTTATCAATGGTGAGCTGGCCGGTGAGCCGCAATCGTTTGATCTGGATACCATCGCAGTGCTGCCTCAGGAGCTGAAGGCAAGCTTTAACTATCTGTATCGCTTTTCCGGCAGCATTGTGTTGCCCGAGGGGTTTGTACCGACAGCGGCAGAAATAAGTGTTGCGGATGCGAGCGCGACACTGCCTGCTTCGTCTATCAATGCCGAATGGCAACAACAGGGGCCCGTTCATGTTCAAATCGAATGACAACAAGCTGGTATCCAAAAGTCGAACCGACGCACATACGCTGATTTCGGTAGATACCGAGGTGACCGGTAACCTTGCCTTCAAGGGGGAGTTGATTATCGAAGGGCTGGTGGTTGGGGACATCAAGGCTGCCGATGATAGCGCGGCCGTATTGCGAATAGCAGAGACAGGACGGGTCAATGGCAACATCAGCGTTCCCAACGCTGTGGTTAATGGCGAAATAGAAGGTGACGTCAAAGTTGCCTCCCACCTTGAACTTGCAGCAAAAGCCCGCATTACTGGCTCGGTGCAGTATCGATTGCTGGAAATGGTGGCGGGCGCCCAGGTGAACGGCAGTCTTGTCTGCGGTGATGAGGCTAAGTCTCAATTGAGAGCCCTGACGCACGATGATGGCGCCCATTCCAGTGTCGCCCAGGGCAGCTGAAGCTGCTGCACAATAGTTGACTAAAATACTCGGATATGTCCATAATTTCGTGAGAAATATTCTGCAGTTGTTTTGAGTAAGTTGAAATATGTCCACGGTACAGACACACGATCCGGTCATTATTGCGTTAACAGATAACGCGGCCGACAAAGTAAAAAGCCTGATCGAGGAAGAAGGCAAGCCATCCCTGAAGTTACGCGTATTCGTAACCGGCGGCGGTTGCTCAGGTTTTCAGTACGGTTTCAGCTTTGACGAGGAAGTTGGGGACGAAGATACCGTGGTGGATCACAAGGGGGCAACCCTGCTGGTTGATCCATTGAGTTATCAGTATCTGGTCGGCGCGCGCGTCGACTATGTCGAGAATCTTGAAGGCTCACGTTTTGTTGTCAACAATCCAATGGCAGCCACTACCTGTGGTTGTGGCTCGTCGTTCTCCATCTGAAACGACCTATCTCTCCGACTGATAAATACCACCCAGAATCACGGGGCTGCGTGATCCGGTCAGTTTGCTGCAGTCTAAGGCAATGCCGCCGATAGTATTGCTGGCCAGCCATGCAAAGGTCGCAGCCTCTACCCAGTCGGCCGGCATACCGAGATGATCGCTGGAGACTACCTGATAGGTCGGGAGTTCGGTCTGCAATTGCGACATCAGGCTGCGATTGTGGGCGCCTCCACCACACACTGCGATTATGCCTGCATCTGTTGATTGGTCTACGCAGCCCGCGACAGCTTCGGCGATACTGAGAGCTGTAAGCTGCAGTAGAGTGCGTTGTACATCCTCTGGTGCATAGCTGGCGACGCCCTCCAGCTGCAGAGCCTGTTGCATCGCACTCCCAAGCCAGCGAGCGTTGAACAATTCTCGACCGGTGCTTTTTGGGGCTGGTAGCGAGAAATAGGGTTCCGCCATCAAGACCGAAAGCAGTGCTGGCAGCACCTGACCACTGGCGGCCCATGCGCCATCAGCATCGTAGGGCTTGCCGCAATACTGCTCTATCCACAGATCCATCAGGACATTGCCGGGACCGGTATCAAACCCTGTTGGACAGGCAGCAGGATTCATATCCACAACTGTAATATTGGCCATGCCGCCAATATTCAGCACCAGGGTGTGCTGCCCTGGAGAATGAAAGAAGTGCTGATGAAACAGGGGAGCCAGCGGCGCACCCTGACCTCCCATCGCCATGTCGCGCTGGCGAAAATCGGCAACTGTTGTCACGCCAGTAAGTGCAGCGATGGTGTTCGGGTCCCCCAGCTGAAGACTGAAGGTGTGAGTGCCTTGCGGCTGGTGATAGATGGTCTGTCCATGACTGCCTATGGCGACTATCTGACCTGCGGTCAGTCCTTCCTGTCGCATCAGCGCATTGGCTGCCGCCGCAAAGGCCTTGCCGATTGCGACGTCGGTGTCGCCAAGATCCGATAGTGATACCTGTCCATCATGGCAGATGGCCAGAATCTTTGAGCGAAGCGCGGGCGAGTACTCGAGCGCCTGCGTGGCCAGCAGCTGGGTACCCTCAGGACCGGTTTCAATCAGAGCGCAGTCAATGCCGTCGACACTGGTGCCGGATATAAGCCCAATATAAAGCCCGGCCGGCCCGTGGCGGGCTGAACCCGAAGGATCCGCCCGGTTGCTCACTAGTGTTCCAGCGACGGCAGTGCTGGTCCGGCCAGTGTCAGCAGGCGACTGTCGGCACTGGATGGTGGGAAGCGCTCAATAATTGCTCGTGAACGTTCCAGGAATCTCGGCATTTCAGCAGGCTCCAGTGTAACGGCTTGGGGCAGCTGATCGACGATAGTGCGTGGGTCCTTGTGAACGCCGCTCACCAGGAATTCATAATGCAGGTGCGGGCCAGTGGCGCCGCCAGTGGCACCAACGTAACCAATTACCTGGCCTTGTCTGACCCGGCTGCCCTTGCGAATACCATCGGCATAGTCATTCAGGTGCGCGTACTTGGTCTCGTAGGAGCCGTGATGTTCAATAACGACCAGCTTGCCAAATGAGCCATTACGGGCTGCCCAGGTTACAGTGCCGTCCGCAGTTGCGCGTACTGGTGTTCCAGTCGGTGCTGCGTAGTCGGTGCCCTTATGCGCACGTATGGTGTTCAGAATTGGGTGGCGGCGGTTCGGGTTGAAATTGGAGCTGATTCTGAATACATCCAGCGGGTTCCTGAGGAAGGCCTTCTGCATGCTTTCGCCAGTTGGGCTAAAGAAGCCGCTTTCACCCTGGGTGTTTTCATATCGGACCGCGATATGCTCGCGACCGCGGTTGATGAATTGTGCACCTATTATTTCACCAGGGCCGACGTATTCGCCGTCGAGATACTTTTCCTGATAAATGATACTGAAGCGGTCGCCCTGTCGCGGATCGAGCAGGAAGTCGATTACGCCACCAAACACATCGGCCATGCCCATGATGACATTGGCGGGGATGTCGGCTCGTTGTGCGGCCAGGAACAGGCTGTCTGATATCTCGCCCTGTCTGACGACTTCCCGGATATCTGGAGTCCGCAAAACCGGCTCAACTTCATAACGTGCGTCGTAGCGCTTGTAGACAAAGCCTTCCAGTGGGGACGTCAGAACCTGCAGTTGTCGCAGTTCGCCGGGGCTGGGAATGTGAAAGCTCAGTTGATAGCCAGGCCGAAGACGGTTCAGCACAGTGGCTTCATCTGTGGTGTCGATCAGCCGGTGCAGCTCCTGAGCCGAGAGGCCCACTTCGTTGAAAATAGATGAAAGTGTGTCGCCGGGGGCGACCGTCAATTCCGTCCAGCCGTGATTTTTAGGCTGCATGGGGCCAATCATTGGTTGCGGCCCGACCTGATCTGCCAGCTGGCTCTGCATCGAAGCCAGTCTTGGCAATTGCTGGTCGGATGCCAGTCTGTCCCCGTGGGCGGACTCTTCCGGCATCATTGTTGTGACGGCAAACAGCACTGCGCTGAGTATGCTCGCGAGCACAATATGCTGTCGGGGAATCTGTTTCAGGCTGAGACGCTTGCCCTGCTGGGGCCCGGGTATGGCGCTGGCTTGGTATCGCTTCTGAAGCGTTGGCTTTTTGCGAGGTACGGTTGTTCTTTGGTGTATCGGTTCCATGGAATTCTTGTTGTCTCGATATTACTGGCTGGCGGACCAAATTATCCCCCAATTCTTAAGGCTTTCACGGGCAAGGTCAAGTCTTATTCCAACGTATGGTGTAGAATTGTCCGCCTTGTAGAAACTCGATGATTGGAATGACCGATATGTCTGTAAATAAAGTGGAAATTGTTGCCGATCTGGAGGCGCGTGGTTTGATCGCCCAGACTACTTCCGGAGATGAATTAAAAGCGCACCTGGCGGGTGGTAGCCGCACTCTGTATAGCGGCTTTGACCCGACGGCAGACAGTCTTCATATTGGCCATCTGGTTCCATTGCTGGTGCTGCGCCGCTTTCAGCTGGCCGGCCATAAACCCCTGGCTCTGGTCGGCGGTGCGACTGGCATGATTGGTGACCCCAGCTTTAAGGCGGCCGAGCGGCAGTTAAACTCTGTTGAAGTGATCAGCGGTTGGGTGTCCAGCCTTAAAGCGCAGCTGGAGCAGTTTCTCGACTTTGACTGCGGTGCTGCATCGGCAGTGGTGGTAAACAATCTGGATTGGACCAAGCAGCTCAGTGTGCTGGATTTTCTACGGGATGTTGGCAAGCATTTTTCGGTCAATGCAATGATTCAGAAAGAGTCGGTCAAGCAACGCATCGAAAGAGAGGGCTCAGGCATCTCCTTTACTGAGTTCAGTTACATGATTCTGCAGTCCTATGATTTTGCGCAGCTCTATCACCAGCACAACTGTACTTTACAGGTCGGTGGCAGTGATCAGTGGGGCAACATTACCGGCGGTATTGATCTGACCCGCCGGCTTTATCAGGGGCAGGTGTATGGCTTGACAGTGCCGCTGGTCACCAAGGCCGATGGACAGAAGTTCGGCAAGACTGAAACGGGCACTGTGTGGCTGAACGCGGAAAAGACATCTCCCTATGCTTTTTATCAGTTCTGGTTAAATGCCGCAGATGCGGACGTCTATAAATTTCTGCGCTACTTTACGTTTCTGACGCCGGCACAGATTGATGAAATCGAGGCCGCCGATGTGGGTGCCAGCGGTCGGCCGCAGGCGCAGGGCATTCTGGCGCGCGAGGTGACTGGACTGGTCCATGGGCAAGAAGGTGTAGAGGCGGCCGAGCGAATCAGTTCGGCTCTGTTCTCGGGCAGGCTGGATGATCTGCGGGAACAAGATTTCGAGCAGCTGCGTCTGGATGGCTTGCCAGCCACAGATATCGGTGGCGAAGCGCTCACGCTGGTTCAGGCCCTGGTGGACAGCGGGCTGGCGCAGTCCAATCGTGTCGCCAGGGAGTTCATTAATGCCGGTGCCGTGTCAGTGAATGGGGAAAAGATCTCCGACCTTGAGGCGAGCATAGGTCGCGAGCAGGCTCGCTTTGGTCGCTTCATTATCCTCAAGCGCGGCAAGAAGCAGTTTCATCTATTACGTATTTGCTAGTGTTGCGGCGCGATTTAAAGAAAATGACAGTGCTGTCATAAAAATCGCTTGCAGGCATCAAAAACTGTGGCATAATGCGCGCCCCTGACAGCTGAAGGGCAACTTCAGCAGGCAGGCCCGGTAAGGAATTTTGATCGACGGTTGATCAAAAAATTGTTCGAAAAAAGCCTTGCCAGACTGATTCAAACGCGTATAATACGCGGCCTCTTAGCCACGAAGGCTTCGAGGAAAGGTTCTTTAAAAGACAGAGATTAAGTAATAGAGGTGGGTGCTTGCCGAGGTGTTTTTGCGTCATTTCGTAAAGATATCAAAGGTAAGCAACTGCGTTAATTATTGAGTTAATTATTTAAGTCTTATAGACAGTAGT